>MEPO01000035.1 GCA_001769805.1 Bdellovibrionales bacterium GWA1_52_35 | reverse complement strand
AGCCCAGGCATGGGGGCTCCTTTCGTCAAGTTGAGTGTGGTAACCCAATCTTAACGCAGGACCTCTGTGCCCCCTTTAATTACGTAGAGCCCATTTGAGAGCACGTGGAGAGCACTTTTTAGCGTAATTCAGATCCGCAGACCGACGAGCTTCTCGTCCATCTGTTTTTGGGTCCGAATCACGTTCTCATCTCTCACCTTGGTGTACTTCATCGTGGACCTTACATCTCTCTGCCCGGCCATTTTGGCAGTCAGAAGCAGATCCTTACTATGATCATAGAACTCCGTAAGGGAGGCATGACGTAATAAGTGAGTTGCCCGGAAGGGCAAATTCGCACGTTGAAGCGCTTGTGTGTATCGGTACTCGATCTGTCGATAAGAAAGCATTTCGCCATCTATCGAGAAGAGTAAGCCCTTTCGCACACCTGATTTGAGCACCCATTCTTTAAAGACCCGGCCGGCAAGTTCTCCCATCGGAATAACTTTCCCGCCATTCGCTTTGGCTCCGTCCACCAATCTTGGTTCCAATCCTCTGACTCTGAGCCATTGGATTTTTTTATTGATGGTGATGCGGTTTCTACCGAAGTCGAAGTCCTCAAAGTGAAGGGCTGCAGACTCCTGCACCCGGCAGTAAGTCGCGTATTGCATGAAGGCGAGGTAATAAATGACCTCGCAATCATATTCGACACAGACTTTCTTGAGTGAATCCATGAAGAGCTGAAATTCCACAACGGTCAGGTCCTTGGAGATTTTCATTTTCTCCCGCACCTTCAGCATGGGCTTGTGGTCTTTCAGAAAGGGCAACCGGTAGTTTCGGTTGTATCTTGAAGTATAAAAATTCAAGATCCCACGCAAAACGCTGAACTCATGTTTATAGTCGCAGCGTGTGGAGTGTCCTTTGGCGAGATATTCCGGGTTACGGATTTCTGCAATCCAGAGATCAATGTCACTCGGGCTGATCTTTTCCACCGGCATACTCCAGAACATCCGGAAGTGTTGCAGGTAGGATTGATAACGAATCTGAGTCGACACGTTCTTGCTGGGCAGCCAGACGTCTTGCCAGATCTTCACGACTTCACCAAAGAGCATTCCCTGTTCGGTTTTGGATTTCTCCGGCAGCTTGGGAAATTGCCCTTGAACCTGTGAGCGCAGGTAAAAAACTTTTGCCTGTGCCTTGGTCTCAAAGTACTGACTCACCCGCTTGCGTTTGCCATTTGCATCCATCATCGTTCGGAAGGATCTGAATCGCATCCCCAGGCTGGGCTCGACCCATTGCTGGAGTTTTTCATTCCAAAGCAGAATCCGGAACACTCCGGGGCAGTCTGTGAGTTTCTCTAGTCTTCTTTTTCTTTTCTCGGTCACTTTACTTCTCTTTCCTCGACCCATTGGTTGAGAGAGCTGACGCGAAAGCGAACCGCACGATCACCTACTAAGACAAATGGAATCAAATTCCTTGTCTTGAGCCGGCGAAGATACGACTCGCAGACCGAGAGGTACTGAGCAGCTTGTTTGTAGCTTATGAGCTGGTTTTCAAAGAACTGATGACAAGGCGGGTTATTATCTTTTGATGGAATGTCTGGCAAGCTCATACATTTCCCTCCTTGTGGCTGGTCAGTCTCTTTTCGAAAATACCCCAATCTCCTTGGACTTTTTGTTCTGACACCGAGTCGAGTTCCACCGCGGCTATGCGATTGGGGCGATTGAGCGACTTCAGCTCGCGCACACCTAAGCCCCGCTGAACGGCTACAGGGTACGGGGTCATTGACTGAGTCGCTGCGCGCACCCTTGGGACATACGGAACTTGGATCAATTTGGATGTGGCTTCGGTCTTACAGCTAAATACACACGTGCCCGTCGGTAGACTTTTGATCACGTCCGGTGAAATGAGGAATTCCTGCGCTTCACGATTGGAAGACTCGCCGGTCTGTAATCCTCCCGATGTGCGGTAGGTCTCTTTCACCACTGTGTGCGTACCGATGAAGCGTGCCCATCTCTCGGCATCATCTGGATCGTCTTGGCGGAAGATAAAGCGCACATTACAGTTGCCCATGATCTGACCCGAGAATTCCTTACTGATCAGATTCAGGTCAGACAATGTCTGATGCGCCAGGTGGATCATGAACCCAGAAGACCTGCCCTTATTCAAGAAGGTCGCAAAGCTCTCAGTGGCAAAAGCATCGAACTCGTCGATGTAAACAGAGAATGGACAGCTCCCGATCAACTCGGGATTACGTTTGCGCATTCCGGAGATGAGTAGAATCTCCTGGGTCAGGAGTCGGCCAATCCTGGAACTCTGAACACGTTTGCCTTCAGTCGGAAGATCCACAAAGAGGATTTTGTTCTGGGTCACCACATCCAGAATACTGATCGAGCGCGCACGCACCGATTTCGCGCGCGAGCCGCAAGCCAGGATGGGTTCCCATTCGCCGTGGGCAAGGTTGTTCAAATCAAAGAAGAGGCCGGTAACGATGTTCTTCCGGTCACTCTCTTCGAGGCGTTTGAGTTCGGCCAGTAGCTCTTGGATGGTAAAACCATCTTTGTACTTCTTGGTTAACTCGCCAAAAGCTGTAAGCAAGCCGTACTCGCAAGCTTTGGCGTAATGGGGTTCGTTGTAGATCGCGGAATTATAGAACTTGGTCTGGAGTTCAGAGACATTCCCCAAGCCGCAAGGATTCCAGATCGCACTCTCTTCGGGAAAGGTGGCCGATAGTAAATAGAGGTCATCCCCTCTTCCGATTTCGATGCAGTACCTTTTGACCTCTTCATAGAAGGTCCGCTCCCCCTTCGGATCAATAATGAGAGCGCCGGCTCCGCGCCTCAGATCAGAGAAGATGAGCTGCTCGATCAAGACTGTTTTACCAGTCCCAGTCGCTCCGACGATATGGGTATGCCTCAGCCTCGCCTCGTCAGGGATTTGCGCTTCTCCAATCCTGACCCCCGGCCTACGGCGAGCAGGCATTCGGATAAGTCTCATCATTTCCCAAACTGCTTTAAGCGGATGGAGCTTGCGAATCGTTTGGAAGAACAAAGGCCCGACGACCCAAAGCAAGATTCCGAATATGATTTTGAGTTCGTCCGATGTGCCAGTACTTCGAAGGGGACTCATTAGAATTCCCTCTGATCAAAAAGTCCAAGCTCTCCGCGCGGAGTCCACAAAGGTGGAGCCCCCTTGACCAGGTCACCCCAAAGGACAACTCCGACTGGCTTACTGATTCCACCTTCGGAGACGTAGCGCTTCAAGGTTTCAAAGAATGTCGGCTGGGTGACATAGAGGACTAGATTGATGGAGTTCACGGCGTCCCATCGCTTCAGGAGCTTACCGAACCGGGTTCTCCCTTTATCAGACAACTCGACTTCGACGGCTACGGCGCGAGAGGACTTGAAGGTAAAGATCCCATCGGGCACCTCCTGGTACTCGGATTCCTTCAGTGCCCGCTCGCAAGTAAACCTGCCGGTCCAAAGAGCCTCGAGCCTTTGGCGTACACCCAGGACCATGCTGTCGTGGGTCAGAGTCGAAAGATTCAGTGTCTTCACTTGCCCGACTGGAGCCGCTCCATTCTGGAGAGCGATCCTCGCGCCCTCAGGCGTGACCCGGTAGGTGGGCTGCCGTCCGAGCATGGTTCCATCCTGACGTAAGAAGCCCTCATCGCAGAGTCGCTTAATCCGCTTCCTTGCAACCCGATAGCAAGCGCCCGCAAAGCATCGCTCCATGTGCTCCGTCAGGATGAACTGGTGCTCGTAGGCAAGCCCCAGGATTTCGGTGTCCCGTTTTTGTAGTATGAGTTTCATTTATTCCTCCCCTCTTAATTTCAGGGCTACCCGCATTTTCCTTTCAGTTTGGTCCTTGATTCGTCTTACCGACCCCGTCCACAAAACCTTATGGTTGAGGGGGCGGGGTCGGTAAGTGCCTTGGCAAGAAGCAAGGAGCCAGCAAGCTGAAAAGATTAGAAAATGCGGGTAGCCCGCAGGTCAGTCTCGTTGTCAGGTAGTGTGCGGTCTGGGTGACCAGGGAAGTGACCAGTCGATCGTAAGCATAAGAGCCTCCTTGCCGTTGCGCGGCGGTGGATGAGTTTTCGCTCACGCCTGTCAGCAAGTTGAGGTATTAGGAGTCCAACAACGTTCATTCGTTGGGCTCATGCCTTCCACTGTTAGCGCAGTGGGCTTCGAGGTGTGGGCTTTTTTTTACTTCTAGGCAGAAAGCCCTTGATAATCAACACCTAAATGTATTATTTATGCACAGTGTGCAGTAAAAACGCACAAGGGAGATAAGTGCATGAATTTTTCAGAATTTCTTGTTCGTTTCAAAAAGCAGAAAAACCTCACCTCAACCGCCGAGCTTTTCAAAATCCTGGGCGGCGAGAAGAACCTCGGGGTCAAACTCCGGCAATTCCGGGAAATCGAAGCCGGCAAGATCCCGCCCTCCGTCCCCCTTTTTGTTTCTCTCTATGAGCGAATCGAGAGCGCCGAGAAGAAGGACCTGGTCTGTGCCTTCATGCATACCCTGGTCACCCTCAAGGGCGATCGCCGCGGCAAGGAGATCCCCGAGTACCTGGAGCAGAGCCTCATGCCACCACTGGAGAAAGGCGCGAAGGACTTCTGGGATGAAACCAAAACTTTCATGACCTACTCCGCCGAACAGCTTGAGTTCTTAACCCAGAACCCCGACGTTTTGCGGCTGCACAAGCAAGTGCTCTTGTTTGACTCCGTTCCAATTAGCAGCAGTTATTTGCGCAAAGCAGATCTCGAGCGGATGAAGGAGCTTGAACTAGTTGAGTACAACTCCAAGGAGATCCGTCCCAGCCGTATTTCTTACAAAGTCCCCGGCTATCGAGACAGCGGCGCACGCCAGGCTTCCAAGGCTACGGATTACATTTTAAAGCACGTTGACCTTTACATCTCCAAGGAAGGCTCGCCCAAGCAGGAGCTCAGCTACGCCTGCCAGATGGTCTCTCAATCAGCCGCCCAGCGGATCCGCGAGCAGATGCTGTTCTTCAAACGATGGATTCAGTCCCTCACCGTGCGCGAGAACGCACCGGACTCTGTCCCACTGGTGTTCATGGGGTTTGTGAAGGAGCTGGAGGAGAGGGAGTTGTGAAGCTAAATGCACCACCATTTCTTCTCTACCCAAAGAACGCCAGACTCCGAAGGAATCTAGTTGAGAAATCCAAGATGTTTCTATTTTTTTGAATTACTCTCGTATTGCTCCAGCGCAGCTTGCACTTTTGTAAACACCGAATCTACTCCCTCCTGAATATACTGGGGCCGCTGATTGCCCGCTTTGTCCAGCTCATCTAAATACATTCCAAACACCAACTTGCGGCTTACCGGCTCCTTAGACAGAATAATAATTGCCTTCAAGATTGCGAACGCCCGATTTATGTCGTGGCCAACAGCCTGAATCAAGCGGTCGTAATCTTTAACTGAAATAAAAAAAATGTGGTCAGGCTTAATGGGCGGTTCTGTTATACTCGAGTTCCGCAGATGCGGCAAAACAGCCTCTTCTAAGAATTCACTCCATGCCTCGGAACCGCTACCTAAATACAGCTCCTTATAGGTTACCAGTAGAAGAAAAAACGGTTGTCTTAAATTTCTAAGGCGTTCGGGCGGATTCTTAATGACCCTGTTTGCCACGATCATGCCCTGAACAACGCCTTTAATTATACTGTCTTCAAGTGAATCCCTCATTACTTCGTCACTAGGGTCCAACCGGGCCAGGAATCTCATCTCAATCCCTTTTGCTTCTATAAACAAGGTACCCTCTTCACCGGGAACGACGTAGTCTACGACCCTATGTTGCCTGCCCAATAGCTGCCGGAGCCCTCCCTCTGGAATGAATACAGCATTCGAGTGATCGAGGCCGAGTTGAATGTATTTCTCAAATACATCACCGAAGGACCCAAGCACCCCAGATTCGAGATTTCCAATTTTCAGAAAATCATATACAAAATAGCTTGCCAGGTCCTGAATCAAAAATGGTGAATACACAAAATGTTTGTTATCTATTCTTAAAAACGGATATCGTCTTAACGGACTCGCCTCTAAGAGCTGATACTCAAGAGGCTGCTCCTTTAAACTCCGCAGGTACGTCTTGATTTCTAATCTCGAGGCAGACAGGAGATTAAAAAACGCTTCAACTTTTTCCTTCGAACACAGGCTATCTATTGGCTGGAACCAAGAATAATCGATGAATTGCAAAGAGTGATTCGGCAAAAACCTCATCCACGCTGTGAGCGCTAAAGTCAAGAAATCCAAGCAGGTAAGGCCAGTCTTGTTTTGAAATACGCTTTCGACTGTCCGTCCGTTTCTGTCAGTCAGCCTCGAAAACAGGTGCACTTGTCGTCCCAAATGGCCGGCCAAATCCGTTTCTTGATGCCAAAATTGCTGAAATGCAAGTGTTCGCATGAACTTTGCCAAAGCATTCGAGCTCTTTATCAGATTCGGCCCCTGCTGTTCGCTGAGAACCTTAACTTTGTTTATTAAGCGGTTCAAATCGTACTCAGTCGCGACCTTTGAATGAGGATAAGAGCTTTCGCAAAAAACATACGCCCATCTAGTTAAGAGCAGCAGTTCCCAAGGCAAGTAATTTTGCCACTCGGAAATTGACTTACTTCTGAACTCGAAACACTTACTTGCAGCTCGAAAAACTATAGAGACATCGTCGAATTCACAAAGGTCGCGTTGCAATTCCCTGTAGGCCGGGATTGTTTCCATATTCTCCTACCCTATTCATCAGCGCGGTCATATAATTTGCTCGAAATAGCGTGATGTGAATAGGCAGTGCTGATGCGAATAGCGAGCGTTTCCCTGTGCCTGCCATTCCCCAGTTCCATCATCCTGAAGTTATTGGTTTAGAGAGATGGTTTTTGCTTTTTCGATCGAACTCAAGTTCGGTGCCATTCACCTTGACGCGAGCACTTGCGGCGCTTCCAAGGATCGCAGAAGCAAGCTCATCCAATGGATGCAGGACTGCTGCTGGTTGTGGCTCGTAATCAAAAAGATTTCTTGTGATAGTTCTAAGTAAAGCCTCGGAAATTTCACATTTCTTTTCGTCAAACCATTCAAATGCCAACTCAACCGCCCAACTTGCACGATCGACGTCGATTTCTTGTCTCTTCAGCAAAAATTCTTCTCGGGCATGCCTTTCAAACCAACGGCTGTTCCATCGGATAAAAAACACAATAGATGCTGCAAAACCAAAACCGAGAACGGCTTGCCTTACATTATGTATCCAAGTCGCATCTTGCGATTGCGTTCCCACTATGCCGAACGAATTCAGAACGGCTAAAATAAATAAACCGCCAAAAACCGCAATTAGCGCAACGGCCAAATTATTAACAGGAGACCGCAGGGCGATCGTTCCGTCTGACAAAGCAAACTTCTTTCCTCTTTGTTGAAAGGTCTCCTTGAGTGACTCTCTCAATTCACGTCTAGCATGCCGAGCAGCTCGGTCATCGATTTCTGTTAACCTCTGATTAAATTCTGCCTCTTTGTTATCGAGAGCTTTTTTTAAATCTGCATAATCGCGCTCGAGTCCACTCTTCTTTGCATCATAGGTTTTCTCAAGTGTCTGACGATACTTCTCTTGATCAGAAATAACAGTCTCTGAAATACCCAGTAGTTTACTTAGCTCAGATTCTCTTGCTTGGTAGTGCGCTGAAAGCACACTCCCTAAAATAGCCTCTTGAGTATTCGTCGAATCTAGCGCTTTCAGATTGGCTCTCAAATTAGCTACGAGTGAATTAATGTGCGCTCTGTATTGTTCATCAATTCCGTGCGCTTGAACGCTACAACTGTCAACACCATTAGTATTCCGAAACACTGTAACCGCTGTGCTAAATTTTTTTTCCGGTCCACTTATAGTCGCGCTGAACTGACTGAATAGTTCGGAATTGAAGTCGAATATTTGTTTAATTTCTTGGTTCGACTCAAAGTTTGTGATCGGAGCCCGAATTGCAGCGCCGCCCAAGGCCGGATGTAGCTGAATGGCGCTAAGTTCGAATCCAGCCTTTTGGAAAGCATCTTTGAGCCCATTTGAAATCACTCGGTCTGGAGACTTGAATATATTAAATTGAAAATTTTCTAAGGACATACCATCACCTTCAATTCGGATTACTTCGGTCCGAGCGTTCCTGCCTGTGTTGTTGATAGATAATCCAAATAGAATACCAAGTCAAACATCAACCCTGACCGCAAACATATTCTGACTTAGCGCCCTCATTTTAAATCAATTCACAATTTGTCATGCGCTAGCGCTTGCCGATTATACATAAGAAAGAACTACTCTCAGAAACGTCTTTCAACGATGCAAAACTGATCGATAGGAAGAAGGCCGAATTTTCTTTGTTCCCGTGGACCAGTTTTCGGGGAGGCATCAGGCAGTTATGACACGGAGTTTCTCTACTTCAAACTGAATCAAGAACTGGGAGGAAGTTCAATGTCTTCTAAATGGTCCCAGAGACTTCACTCATTCTCACCCACTCTCCCCTGGAAATCGTATGGACCCGCGAGATCAAGCGCAGAGGTACAACTATTTCAATTTTTGCAGCTAGGCTTCTGTTCAAAACTAATATGCGATCCTTGTTTCGGGCATATTAGAAGGAGCAAAAATACCCATTTCTCTAATAACTAATTGGTGCGATATTCAATGAACCAATTAATGGTGGGTTCTTGTACGATCGGAGAAGATAATGAGCGTTAGTCCGCGCGGGATGGCGGTTCAAGAGGCATATCGCGAGTATCGAGATGGAAATTTTAGGGTAAATAGAAAGTATCAGAGAAAACTCGTCTGGTCGCTGCATGAAAAGCAGATGTTGATAGACTCTATCTTGGCTGGCTATCCAGTTCCGTTGATCCTGCTCGCATACCGCCTAAAGGAAGACGGAACCAAAAGCTTCGAGATTCTCGACGGACTTCAAAGACTAAATGCAGTTTTTACTTTCATTGAAAATGGATTTGCGGTGAAGGGCAAATACTTTGACGACGGACAACTTGCCCGTGCAAAAACTTTGGCTGACCAAGACGCATTTCAAAGAGCACCTGCCGATGCTCCCAGACTTTCACCGCAGGAGTGCGCGAAGCTATTGGAGTATACTCTTGCGGTTACAGAGTTTCCCGCGATCAATGAGAACGCGGTAACGGACGTATTTGGAAGAATCAACTCGTTTGGCAGGCAGCTTAGCGATCAAGAGAGGCGGCAAGCCGGAATCGTGTCAGAGTTCGCAACTGTTTGTCGTGAAACTTCAGCAGAGATCAGGGGAGACGCCACTTCCGAAACGCTTGATCTTTCAGAAATGCCTGAAATTAGCATTGATTCAGGTGGAGAGTTTACAACGTATGCGATTAAGGCAGATGAAACTTTTTGGTGCAAACAAGGGATCATTAGGAAAAACAATCTCCGGTTCAGCGAAGATGAACAGCTAATAGCAGACTTGGTAATTTCAGTACTACATGGAAATCCGTTCGCATTTTCTGGAGGAGCCCTAGATGGCTGTTACGATCCCGAATCGGAGGAAGGCAAGAAGTTGAACGACGCTTTGATTGCATACACGCCCACAAGGCTCAAGCACGAGATCGTGTCTACAATTTCAATTCTAAGGTCAGTTATCGAAGAAAACGACTCTGGATCTGGTGCTTTTAGGCGGATTGTTGATCCCGGGAGTGCGAACCCTTCCAAGACCGCGTTTTACGCTGTTTTCATGGCTTTCTTCGAGCTCTGTGTGCGAAGGCGCAAGAGCCCGTCGGATACAAAAAAGATAGTGGCGGCACTTTCGAACTTGCAGGGAAGGCTGCACGTCGCAGCTGGACAGATTCGAAGCGAACCAAGACAGCAAAACATCGACACGGTAGTTGGCCTGATCGAGAGACATTTTGAGGACAAGGACCCTCCGGTGTTGGATCATGGTGTTGGAAGTTCCATTCAATTTGAAAATGCCATTAGACGTTCGAGAGTTGAATCGACAATCTTTGAATGCAAGCAGGGTTTGTATCGTCTAGCTGACTCGAGAACTTATGATCCTCAAGTTCTAGACCGAGTCCTGGAAACTGTTTGCGCTATCGCCAACTCGGGGGCAAGTGAAACTGGTGGTCTTTTCATAGGGGTGGCAGACAAGAAGAATGACGCGCTCCGAATTCAAACGCTCGACTCAATTATACCGATACAATTAAGTTCGCGGTACTGCGTGGGGATTGACAGAGAGGCTAAATTGTCCTCTCAAAACCTGGATACATATATCCGAAAGGTGGTCGCTCACTTATCTGGTTCAAAGCTTTCGGAACCACTTAAAACAAGCGTATGCTCGAACATTGTGCCAATCGTTTATCGTGGGATGACTATTCTCTGCATCTGGGTCCCCCCCCAGAAACAAGTCTCTTACTTTAACGAGGAGCTCTTTATTAGATCTGGCGCGGAAACAAAAAAGGTCACAAACCCTAAAGCAATTGGAGCGGTGCACGAAATATTTTCTCACAAAGCCAAGAAGTAGGTGGGTGCAATCTGGCTTGCCCAGTATCCCTCAGCATCGCAAATCAGCTCTAACATTGTTGATTGATTTGTTTGCAATCTTGATACAACAAAAGGATGTGTCACTGTCTCGGTGAGACCCTCCTGTCCTCAAAACTCCAGACTCCCACTCATTCTGAGCCATTGCTCTCCGGCGAACCAGGGTGAACCGACAGCGAGTCAAAAGGGAACGGTTTTTCTGCGGTTCTACATTTTTCTACTATTCTCTCCTTGTCTTATCTTTATTCATCTTTAATACTCAACCAATAACGTATTCAATCAGGAGGGGTTCACGGTGACTGAATCCGAAAAGTGGCTTTCTGTGGAGCAAATTGCTGAGCATCTCGGGGTGGCGGCCGTGACCGTTTATCGTTGGCTCGAACGGGAAAAAATCCCGGCACATCGGGTTGGGAAGCTATGGAAGTTTAAGGCAACGGAAGTGGACCGCTGGGTACAAAAGGGCGGAGCCGAAGACATATCGACAGTGAAAAAGGCAGTTAGGAAATAAATATGGCACTCAAGAAATCTGATCTTTATTCTTCACTATGGGAATCCTGCAACCGTTTACGTGGTGGCATGGATGCCACCCTATACAAAGACTACGTCCTTTTTATGCTATTCGTGAAGTACATCACGGATAAGTACGGAGAAAGCAAAGACTTCACCCCGCCCATCACGATCCCGAAGGGCGCGTCCTTCAAGGACATTATTGCCATGAAGGGCAAGCCAGACATCGGCGACCGAATAAACAAAGAAGTCATCGCGCCACTTGTTGATAAAAACTCCCGCCTGGCCCGCAGTGACTTTCCCGACTTCAATGACCCAAACAAACTCGGCGAAGGCAAGGAGATGGTCGATCGTCTTACCGACCTCATTGCTATCTTCGAGAAGCCAGAGCTCGACTTTTCGCACAACCGTGCCGAGCACGACGACATTCTCGGCGACGCCTACGAATTTCTCATGCGGCATTTCGCCACCGAAAGCGGCAAGAGCAAGGGACAGTTTTACACTCCGGCCGAAGTTAGCCGCATACTGGCGCATGTCATAGGCATTTCGCCTGACAAGGCCAAGGCCTCGACGACGGCCTATGACCCGACTTGTGGGTCGGGCTCATTGCTCCTCAAGGTGGCGGCACAGGCCGGTAAGCGCATCACGCTCGAAGGCCAAGAGAAGGACGTGACCACGGCGGGCTTGGCCCGCATGAACATGATCCTGCATGATTTCCCAACCGCTACAATCCTCTCAGGTAATACTCTCACGCAGCCCAAGTTCAAAGACGGTGAGCAGCTTCGAACCTACGATTACGTTGTCGCTAATCCGCCGTTCTCTGACAAAGCGTGGTCCACGGGCCTGACCTCGCCTGATCCATACCAGCGTTTTAGCTGGGGCGAGCCTCCGACCAAACAGGGCGATTACGCCTATCTGTTGCACATCATCCGCTCGATGAAGAGCACCGCCAAGGGCGCGTGCATCCTCCCACACGGCGTGCTCTTTCGTGGCAACGCCGAGGCCGTGATCCGAAAGCAGCTCGTGCTATCAGGCATCCTCAAGGGCGTCATCGGTTTGCCCGCCAATTTATTCTACGGCACAGGCATCCCAGCGTGCATCCTGGTGCTCGACAAGGAGAATGCTAGCGCACGCAAAGGCGTGTTCATGATCGACGCCTCCAAGGGTTTTATCAAAGATGGCAATAAAAACCGTCTTCGTGAGCAGGATATTCACCGGATCGTCGACACGTTTACCAAACTGACCGACGTGCCTCGATACGCACGGATGGTGCCGCAAGCCGAGATTGCCAACCCGAAGAGCGACTTCAATCTCAACTTGCCACGTTATATCGACAGCTCCGATCCCGAGGACATCCATGACATCGACGGGCATCTGCGCGGGGGCATACCGAACCGCGACCTTGATGCGCTCGGCGCTTTTTGGGATGTTTTGCCCGGCGCTCGTGCTGCGCTCTTTGAGTCGTCAGGCCGCCCAGGTTACTCCCGTCTCAAGCTCCCGATAACCGAGGTCAAGGCCGCTATCCTCGGTCACACAGAGTTTACCGCATTCCAAAAGACCGCAATCCAACTTTTTGCCGACTGGCGCAAGAAGACTACGCCTCTCCTGACTTCTTTCAAGAAAGAAGGCCATCCCAAGGAGCTGATTCGTGAAATCTCTGAGGACCTGCTAACGACCTTCCGTCGCACGCCGTTGATTGACGGTTACGATATTTTCCAGCACCTCATGGACTATTGGTCCGCGACGATGCAGGATGACGCTTACCTCATCGCTGCTGACGGTTGGATAGCCAAGCCTACCCGCATCGTCGAAAAAAACGAGAAGACCGGCAAGACCAAGGACAAGGGCTGGGTTTGCGACCTCGTACCGAAGTCCCTGATTGTAGCGAGATACTTTGCCAAAGAGCAGGCTGTGCTTGACGCCAAATCCGCTGAGTTGGAGGCAGCGACCGCTGGTCTTGCGGAGCTTGAAGAAGAGCATGGTGACGAGGAGGGCTTTCTCGGCGCGCTCGAAAAGATCGGCAAGGGTGAGATCGCCGCGAGGGTCAAGGAAATTAAGAACGACCGGGAGGCGAAGGATGAGGTCGCGGTTCTCAATCACTGGCTGGAGCTGGCCGAGCAGGAGTCTGCGCTCAAACGTACCATCAAGGAGCTGGAAGCAACGCTCGACACTGCCGCGCACGATCACTACACAAAACTGAATGAAGCAGATATCAAGTCACTCGTCGTGGACGACAAGTGGATGGCTCGTCTGGATGCCGAGGTGCAGGGCGAGTTGGACCGCGTCTCGCAGCGCCTCACCGGTCGCATTCGCGAACTGGCAGAGCGGTATTCGATGCCGTTACCCAAGCTCATCGAGGAGGTCGATGCGCTAGCGGCGCGGGTAGTTGGGCACCTGAAAGCGATGGGGGCTCAGTGATGCTAGACTGGAAGACTGTGACGCTCGGGAGCGTAGTTACTTTTCAACGTGGTTTCGATCTGCCGCATGGATCCCGTAAGTCAGGCTCCGTCCCCATCGTTAGTTCCGCTGGGGTCACAGACTATCACAACACGTCGATGGTAGCGCCCCCAGGGGTCGTCACCGGACGGTACGGAACGATTGGCGAGATTTTTTTTATTCGTGAACCTTTTTGGCCGCTGAACACAACACTGTACGTTCGCGACTTTCACGGTAACGATCCAGAGTTCATCTACCACCTCCTACACCGTTTCGATTTTGATTCATTCAGCGGGAAAAGCGGCGTTCCCGGCGTCAATCGAAACGACCTTCACGCCGAGTCGATTACATTGCCAGTTGATTCGAAAGAGCAACGCGTCATCGCAGCCGCCCTGAACGACGTGGATGCGCTCCTGGCTGGCCTGAATCAGCTAGTCTCTAAGAAACGCGATGTCAAGCAGGCCGCCATGAAACAGCTCCTCACGGGGCAGACTCGGTTGTCTGGGTTTAGTGATGTATGGAAAGAAATTACGTTATTCGACTTGGCAGCGAGAAAGAAGGAGCTTTTTGACGATGGTGACTGGATTGAAGCCGAACACATAACGTCCGATGGGGTGCGGCTCATTCAAACTGGAAACATAGGCATAGGCAGCTACGTCGAAAAAGAGGTCAAGAAATACGTTTACGAAAAATCCTTCAACTCCCTACGATGTAAACCCTTGATGACGGGTGATCTTCTTATTTGCCGACTCGCGGATCCAGCGGGACGGGCCTGCGTGTTACCTAAAATCGAGAGTGACAGGATTATAACATCAGTTGACGTCACCATTTTTCGGCCGCCCCGTGACACTACGAATCGCGTGTATCTTTCCTACGTCTTTTCTATGCCGGAATGGTTTCGCGCTGTCAGTGACAGATGCGGTGGAACCACACATAAACGCATCTCGAGGGGGGCTCTTGGAAAACTTTCCATCAAAATCCCGAGCCTAGCTGAGCAAACAGCCATTGCCATAGTCCTTTCCGATATAGACACCGAGATCGCCGCACTCGAGGCTCGCCGCAACAAGACCCGTGCTATCAAACAGGCCATGATGCAGGAGCTGCTGACCGGCAAGACGCGGCTCGTAACCACCGGAGAAACTAATGCCTAAGCAGCCCCGTACCGAACGTACTACCCAGAATCGAGTTATCGAGCTTCTTAAAACACTGGGCTATCGCTATCTCGGCGATTGGCACAAGCGCGAGAACAACCGCTCTATCGAGAGCGAGATTCTTCGCGACAACCTTAAAGCGCGCGGCTACTCCGACGCCCACATTTCGGCTGCGACCCAGAAGCTCGAAATCGCGGCAGACTCGACCGGCATCACGCTTTATCAGGCAAACCAACGAACCTACCAGCTCCTCCGCTATGGCGTGCCCGTGCAGATCGCGGCCGGAAGACCGCATGATACTGTTCATCTCGTCGATTGGAAACATCCTGACAAGAACGACTTCGCACTTGCCGAGGAGGTCACGCTCAAAGGTGGTCATCAGCGCCGTCCTGATCTCGTGCTCTACCTCAACGGCCTCGCGATCGGAGTGATCGAACTCAAGCGCAGCTCCGTCGAAGTGGCTGATGGTGTGCGCCAGCTCATCACCAACCAGGAAGAGATTTTCAACAAGGGCTTCTTCAGCACCGTCCAGCTTGTGTTGGCAGGCAGCGACTCACAAGGTTTGCGCTACGGCACTGCGGGCACGCCTGAGCAGTTTTTTGTCGAATGGAAGGACGAGGCCCCGCCCAAGGGAGATCCAGCACCAGGAGCACTTCTTGATCGCCCCCTGGCACAGCTCTGTGGCAAGGCGCGACTTCTCGACATGATTCGCAACTTCATTATTTTCGACGCGGGTCAAAAGAAGGTGCCACGCCCGCATCAATACTTCGCGGTAAAGGCCACGCAGGAGCGTGTCGCCAAGCACGAAGGTGGAGTGATCTGGCATACCCAAGGCAGCGGCAAGAGCATTCTCATGGTCTTGATCGCCAAGTGGCTCCTTGAGCATGAACCTGATGCCCGTATCTTGGTCATCACCGACCGTGACGAACTGGATAAGCAGATTGAAGGCGTTGTCAAGAATGCGGGGGTGATCGGCCCCGAGTCGCATTCGCCTCGCATCACCTCTCGCAAAGAGCTCGTCGAGAAGCTCGGAGCTGCCTCGCCCCGTCTACTGTGCGCGTTGCTTCACAAGATTGACCCTTCCGACCTAATGGGCGAGCCGCCTCGAGTGAGCGGACGTTTTTACGTCTTTGTGGATGAGTGCCATCGGACCCAAGGCGGTGACATGAATAAACAGATGAAGCGGTGGATGAAAGATGCCATCTTCATCGGCTTCACTGGTACACCGCTTTTGAAGAAAGACAAGCAGACTACTCGCGACGTGTTTGGGACTTATATTCACACTTACAAATTCCACCAAGGGGTGGCCGACGGTGTGATTCTTGATCTTAAGTACGAAGCGCGCGACGTACCCGAGCGTATGTCATCTCCGGATGCGATTAACCGTTGGTTCGATCAAAAGACGCGGGGACTTAATAATTTTCAAAAGGCCATCATTCGCAAACGCTGGGCTACGATGGAACAGTTGTACAGCGCCAAAGAGCGCAAGGACCGCATCATCGCGAGTATCATCGAGGATTTTAGCCTCAAGCCGCGCCTGAACAACGACCGGGGGACCGCGATTCTTGTAGCTGCCTCGATCTACGACGCCTGCCACTACTACCGGCTTTTTCAAAATACTTCCTTTGGCCGGTTTGTTGGGATCGTGACCTCATACGAGCCCAACCCGAGCGCGATCTCTCGCGAGCCTGCAAATAGTGACGAGCGTTTCAAGTTCGACACCTACACCCAACACGTCCTTGAAAACGGACAGACCACCAAGGTGTATGAAGATGAGATCAAGCGCCGCTTCATCCAGGAGCCTGCCAATCTCAAGTTGCTCATCGTGGTCAGTAAGCTCCTAACCGGCTTTGATGCGCCGAGCTGCTCCTACATCTACCTCGACAACGAGCTGCGTGACCACAACCTATTTCAAGCCATCTGCCGCACCAACCGGCTCGATGGCGCTGATAAGGATTACGGGCATATCGTCGATTTCAAAAAACTCTGGGGCAACGTGCAGCAAGCTATCGCCGTTTACAGCTCAGATGAGCTCGACATCGATGCGGGTTGTGGTGGCGAGAATAACATCATACTTAAAGACCATCTCAAAGAGGGTAAGAAGCGGCTTGACCAGGCCCGAGAAGTCATGCGCTATCTCTGCGATCCCGTATTGCCTCCCAAAGAGGTTGAGCAATATCTTCACTATTTCTGCGGCGAAGCGGCCGATCCAAACGCACTTAACGACACAGAAGCATTGAGAATCGCATTCTACAAGGCCACGGCCATGTTAATCCGGGCTTTCTCAGACATCGCGCAAGATTTAGTGGACGCTGGCTACTCCGATGCCGAGGTCGAATCAATCCCACGGGAGGTCGAAAGCTACAGCGATATTCGAGCGGCCATCAAACGCCACTCCGGCGAAGAGCTCGACATCAAGCCCTACGAGGCCGACATGCGCCATCTCATCAACACCTATATCCAAGCCGAGCCCGCTGCCGATCTGGGTGGCTTGGGCGACCTGTCCCTGACCGATCTAATCATCAAGACTGGCATCCACGATGCCATCGCCAAAAAGCTCAACGAAAAGGGCAAGCTCACGCGCAACGCGGTCGCCGAGGGTGTCATCAACAACATCCGAAAGACGATCAAACAGGAGCGGCTCACCGATCCTCGATTTTACGACGAGATGTCCAAGCTACTTGACGATCTAATCCAGCAGAGCCGCGCGGATGCTGAAGCCTACGAGAAATTCCTTAGGAATGCCGAGGCCCTTGTCAGGCGAATCGTAAGCAGACAGCCCGAGCAGGGCGTGCCCTCAGTGCTTCACGGGAAAAGCGAGGCAACGGTACTGTTTAATAACTTGGGCTCGATTGCCAAGACAAGCTTTCAGTGTCCTACGTCCGCCGATGACAAGGCCACGCTGGCACTCCGAATAGATTTGGCCGTGCGAGAGCGTGCCCCCGCGGGATGGAAGGGAGATCAAGCGCGCGAGGCACAGGTTTTGAACGCACTGTTTCCACTCTTAGATCGGGACAGGGAGGCCACAATGGCGCTCTTTGAAATCATTAAGAACCAACCGGGGTATTGATGACTGAGACTATTAAAATTGGCGACATGGTGATTGTGGTAACTCGAAAGGATGTGAAAAACGTCCATTTATCCGTACATCCGCCCCAAGGTCATATCACTCTTGTCGCCCCCACCGAGACCCGTCTCGATGTGGCCCGGGCCTATGCCATTTCAAAGTTAGCCTGGATTCAGGACCAGCGGGCAAAGTTAGAAGCGCAAGCACGGGAAACACAGCGGAAGTTTATAGAGCGCGAAAGTCATTACCTCTGGGGTCGGAGATACCTACTGTCTGTCCAGGAATCGGACACTAAGCCCTCCGTAGAATTGAGTCACCGAACTATCACACTCACTACTCGTCCGGGAAGTGATCTTGCTAAGCGTGCGGAGGTGATGCATGAGTGGCACAAGTCACTCCTCCATACAGTCGTGCCCGAGCTCATATCGAAGTGGGAGGTGAGGCTGGGTGTAAAGGTCTCCGAGTATTTTCTTCAACGTATGAAAACAAAATGGGGTGGCTGTAACCATCGTGAGGGTAATATCCGCCTGAATACTGAATTGGTTAAGAAGCCGAAGGACCTTCTTGAGTATGTGATCGTCCACGAGATGATTCACCTGCTTGAACCTAAGCACAGCGAACGGTTTATCGAGCTTTTGGATAGGCACTATTCCGCGTGGCGAGAGGCCCGTGTAGAGCTTAATGAACTCCCACTGGCAGCGGAGAACTGGAAGAGATGAGCAGATGACCGCCTTTCAACTAACTCAGACGATGGATGTTGGAAGTGCTAACCCCATTGTTGCCCGCCTGGTGCCGGGACTATTTGACATAATTCAGATGGCCCGAATCCCAAATGAGCGCAAAGAACTCATAAAATCTGAGTGCCACAATATAATGAAGTCTCTGGTCTCCGCAGAAAAGGCTGCTAAGCCACTCATGGATGAGATAAGAGCTGCGGAACAAAGGCTGTGTACGGAGGGAGTGAAGACACAAAACCAAGGCAGAGTCATCGAGACGCCAGGAATTATGAGTCTTGATAATGCCAAGAGTTTTCTGATGTTCAGCAAGCAGGCCCTTCAGCAGTTAGCGGCCGCTATGGGCGTCATCTTAGAGAAGGATTTTAAGGGGCCTCATTTTCACAAAATCAGGGATCAGGCCAAATTGAAGTTTGGCCTTGATCATATTGTCTTTAGGTTGCTTGAAGAAGACCAAGTGTGGATTAAGGAAATTATCGATCTTAGGAATGAAGACGAGCATCCCAAAACCGGTAAGGCATTTGTCAGGGGTTACAATATAAGTCCGTTACCGCAGGGAAAGTTTCTGGTTGACCCACCCAAGTTTTTCAATGATGCACCAGTACTCAATAGGCTTGAGATTTTCAGTCACAACTTACTGACTTTTAGCGAAGAGATGATTGCACATTCTCTCGAGTTTTTTTTTCCCGGGGTTGTCTGTGTTTATGACATACCCGAAGATCAGCGAAATCCCGAGATGCCATTTCGATATCGCCTTGGCTTAAAGCCAGGCGTCCCGCAGCCTGGTAGTACGACTTGAGGATACGTTGGTGTCTGAACCCAGAGTTGATGGGCGATAACTGCACTGCAATTAGATCCCCGAATTAATCAATCAGCCCGCCCAGTACCCCTCTATATCGCAGATCAGCTTTCTTATTGTTGACTGAAATATTTCTAATCCTGAAATGTCATGAGGTTAGTCATCAGGTTAATGAGACCCTCCTATTTAGTCAGACACGGAGTTTTTCTACTTCAAACTGGATCAAGAACTGAGGGGAAGGTCAGCATCACTTAATATACCCGATGTCCTTGGCGTACTGAACCACGCGCCCAAGCGCCATGTAGAGATGTGGTGTCAGCTTGTCTGCATGATTATATTTTCGGCGGAGTCGCTTAAGATCAAACACAAACACATCATCAGTGGCAAAGAGCGCTGCAATTTCCACATCGAGGGCGGCCGCTATCTGCTGTAGCGTCTGGACTGAAGGATCCTTCTTACCGGACTCGATCTGGGCGATGGTTGGCTGACTCACCTTTGCGGATTTGGCTAAATGCAATTGTGATAATCCCCGAACAGTTCTTAGAAATTTTATCCGCTCTCCAAGATTGTATTCGGGGAATACAACTTCTTTCGCCCTGGATTTCAATGATTTCTCGCGCGCCATATACCTAGTTATCGGCTATTCCTCATAATTAATTTAGATTATTACCGGCTATTGACTATTACTGTTGGCTATATTAGACAGACGCTGTCGCGCAGCGCCAATTTGACTTTCGGCGGTCATCCAGAACGATTATACAAAGGAAAACCGCGAATGATTGAAGGCATAGTAAAGTGGTTTAATGATGAGCATGGGCATGGATTCATCAGATCTTCAGCGATAGAGAGTCCAATTTTCGTCCACTACAGCGCTATTCAGGTTCCTGGACATAAAACGCTTATTGCGGGCCAGCGCGTATATTTCGAATTAACCAACGGCCTGAACGGGCCAAAGGCGATTAACGTCTGTACGGAGGAAGTGTATGCGATCCGACGTCAAATTTGCGGCAAGAGCACCCCGCTCACAATTAACACCCTTGTCAAGGACACCCAATTCCTAGCGGAAATTGAAAAGGCATTTTATCAGCTTCCTAATCGGCTCTCTCCGGGGCGTGAATGGGCAATGGAGCAGTTGCGTGGTTTTGAGCCTGCCAGCTCGAGATCAGGGGAAGTGAAAGAGGAACACATACAAGCGCTAGCAAACTATGTTTCGAAACTACAAACCGAATTCATAAAGAAAAAGTCAGATATTGAACAGCAAATCTCGAAAATCGAACAAGCACTCGAACTGCAAAGGATCGAGAAAGAAGATGACTTAAAGTTAATCAGGAGATTAGCGGCAAGGGTTCGATCCCTGAACTCGAATCGGAACAAAGAACAGGCATTACGGGTCTTTGAAGTAGTCGAGAGCGATATTCATTCATGCCGACGAAAAAATCATTTGGAGTAAAGGATAGACCATGACCAAGCTACGACTCCCGGGCGGTTTAGAATTGGCCTTGAATGAACCAACCACTATCGGCGGTGAATCAGACGAAGAAAAACGGGTCACCACTGCTCGCCAAAAACATCTCGAGATTTACGCCGCGACCTTTCTCCGACAAGTCGGATCCGAAAAAGCGGCCGAATATGAACTTATAGAAGAATGGGGCAAGGACACGATCCACTGGTACTTCCGTCGTCGCGGCCCAGACTTATCCCGATTCGAGATTCTACCATGAAACCATTTACTAGAAACTCCACGGGTTGGCTTGAAACAGTAGTTCATTTCGAAGCCGCAAAAGGTCCAGAGTCACTCTTTACCTTGATTGAGAGCGAGTTCCGCAAAAGATTTGCTGTACGGCTTCAGAATCGTGGTGAAGCAACCCTTATTCCCCTAAACCACCTGGATGCGATTTCTGGGTTAGAATCATGGAACCTAAAGGCTGTCGATCTCGGAATAAAAGATCTCGACATCAAACTGATGACCTGGGAGCTCTCAACAAGCTCTGAAGGCAAGCATCTCCTTCTCGACGATGCGGCTAGCATTGTATACGAGCCCCCGCCCGAATCGATCGACGGTTCTTTACGCACAATCGGCAAAGAAAACTCCTGGTGGAAAATCGCAGACACTTGCTATCGCCGAACAAAGTCCATTTCGGAAAAGCCGGTTGAGTTTACAAGCAGGAAGTCGCCAAAGAAGAAAGGGCCCGCCGGCTGCCGACATGTCTGCTTTAATGCTTATTCTGGCCCGCCTTCCTTGTTTGAGCGCATCTCTCTGGAATATGGATCATCGCGTCCACTGCAGCTGACGAGACACGCACTACAACGAGCCGAAGAGCGGGGCATTCCGCAAGATATTTTGACTCGGTTTGATCCAAGCCGATGGCAGATTTTCTCTTCTGTCGTCGCACTCCCAACCGGGAGAATCGTTTCAACGCAATGGCGCATTCAAGGTTCCGAGACCAGTCACTACATTGTACTAAGCTCCCTTAACCGCGTGATTACCTGTTTCTCACAAAAATATCGGAAACCTTCCAGAATCAAGAAAGGAAGACATTGGGAGGAAATTAACCAACTAAGTACGCTGGAATTGAAGAGCCTAAGACCAGAGACGCTATTATTGGGGGCCACTACACATTCCCCCGCAAGCATCGGCGTCGTTGCCCAAATTGCGGCAGCGTTGTTTTTTTTAGCACTTACCGGATGCGCCCAGTCGCAGGGCGGTTCCTCACCCACAGCCGAATTAATTGCATCGCCACTTTCGGGCTACAGCTGCTTTGCAATCAGAGATGACGCAGGAAAGGTCGTCGCTGGAAACTGCGTGAAGGAATAAAACAGTTCAACATCGACCGCCCCTATAGAGCGGCGAGTTAATGCTCAAGAGATTGCCAATGAGAAAACAATCCAAATCTAAATCAGCCCCGCCATTTTTGTTAGCATCTATTACGGGAATCCAATATTGGGTCACATCCAAAGCGGATCTTAGAGCTCTTCAGCGGAGATTGAAAACTGGTTTAAAGCTTCGTATTTTTCGCGAACCAAAGAACAAGCATGACCGATATGCATGTGCCGTCTATGTGGGCAAGAAGCAGGTTGGCTATTTCCCGCGCTACGATGCTCGCCAAATTGCTCCGCTAATCGATTCGGGGCAGCCCTACAAATTCTATCTTCTCGAATTCGAGCGGAACGGGCCAATCATCTATTGGAATACATTAAGAGTGATCGGAATTCGACAATGTGACTCAATAACCTGAAATATGCATCAGAGCGTCAAAATCAAATCGTGAATCTCAGAACCTAGGGAGCTCAATATGAAAAAGCGCAGTAGATCTAAGCATACGCATAGCGGAATTAAATATGGAACGGTGGATCTGCCAAAGATTCGACGGCGCGATTGCAAGGTATACGTTACCATCCCGATTGACGGTGATGTACTTCTAGCCATTAGAAAGCGGGCCAAGACTGCGAGCATTTCAGAAGAAGAATGGATCAACAAGAAACTAAGAGAGGCGATATTTGATCCAACAAATACCAACCATAAGAAGAATCGGAAAAGCCCTAAATAAATTGCGATTGCCGGAATCCGCTCAGTACCCTCTCTATCGCAATCAGTCAGAAATTATCAGCCCCGACGAAAGTGGAATAAAGTGGAGCGGAATGAACTGTCTAATCTATGAAAACTATCCGCTAATTTGAGCGGCCTAAGTCGGTGGCCCATCCCACTCAGTCATGCAGGCACTCATATTGAGCCGTTGCTCTCACAGAATCGTGACAATCGTCTTTTACAGAACACGCCCGGCGTGTTGTCAGATAGATTCTCTCTCTAAGCCATGACAAGCTATTTTTCAGAATATAGTGAACTAGGGTCCGTTCGCAGCGAGCGTTCGCGCTGTTGCCAATCTACTGCTCTATTATCTGTTTCGTAAACCGGTCTAATATTGTCATAATAACCTTCGTCTGTTTTTCAGATTCGCTTAGAAATTTCCACTGGCCCCTTTTGACCATCTGAATTTCACCAGCATCTTTCCATTTTTTAAAAAGATTCGAGAGCTGTACCGTTTCTGATTGAGTATTGGACAATCCAATTAGCTGACGCGCCAATTCACTCGTGATGTATCCCTGCCGATTATTTTCAAAGGCAGCGCGCTGAAGAGCCGTTTTTATCTGCTTTTCTTCAATTTGAGTAAATCTTCGGCTCATTTGGCCCGTCAAAGCGACGTTAACCCATCTTCGAGGAAAAATTTCCTCTCCAATTACGAACACCGGAGATTCGGCTGATTGAATTACCTCGACAGCAACCCTTTGAAAATGTTCGTCAAGCCTTGAAACGACTTCTGACCAGGAGCGGTTTCGCCATAAAACTAGCGCAGTTGCAATTCGAGCTTTTTCTGAATCAGTAAATGTCTCACGGAATCGGCTTACGAGCTCGAGCAGCGGGAGATTTTCAAGCTCATTATAAAGAGTTATCGACCACTTTGCTCCGAATTCAAATTCAGAAAATTCGATGATCGGTTCACGTTTTCCAGATTCGACCATGAGTCTAAATACACGCGACTTTCCGGACCCCAGTTCGTCTGCAATCTGCGCCGAACGCAAGGATTGCATCAACAACTTATTGTTAGCGTGAGTCTCCCGTGCAAACCATTTCTTTGAAAAGGCCCTGGCCTCTTTGCCACAGCTGTTCGAAACTGAAATTCGCTTAGGCCGTAGTTCTATAAGAATATCGCCTTCACTTCTATGATACATTGCATGTGCTACGGCGTTAGCTAGGACTTCCCTGAGGGCTTTAAGCGGGTAGGGTATCTCGGTTGAAGTGGCTGTCGTATTACCCCTTAAACTCGTAGCCTGAGTCCTTGTCCAGTTCTGAATAGTTTCAATAAAGGCGTCCGATAAAACAGAATAAGCGCCTCGTTTGGTTTCTTGGGACAAAATTTCATCATCTTTGTCTAAATACGCGATACGAACCGGGTACCTGCCGAACAGTATAGCGGCGGTCGCGGTCTGGAAAATCTTTAACCTTCGAAGAACATCAGTCGATGAAAGTGCAGACAGGTCTTCTGGGAATTCTCCGGGATGGGCCTCCTTTACCTTTTCCGCGAACTCCATAACTAACGATGAATTCGTAGGCGATAAATCAGGAGTTTTCGAAAAATCCTCTCCCGGCAATTTTAGTGTGAGCGAAATCCGCTCTTCTGGAGACATCGGCTGGCTAGAGGTCCCGGACAGCTTATATGCTTTTCCGTTCCAATCCGTGACTTCCCCCGGATTTTTTATGAAAATAAAGATGCAACATCCATTATCGTACTGCCGAGTAAAAACCGTTGCTGCCCAAACCGGTGCAAGCATTTGATTGATATGGTTGGCAATCTCGTGTTCGGTCTTTTGGAGCCAACCGTAATCCTTACCAGAAATAGTGCCGCTGTCGTCTACACCAACAACCAACCAACCGGGCTCATTATCAGTGCAATTTGCTAAAGCCGAAATATCTTTTCCATAATCCTGTCTCCAGCTGGACTTAAGTTCCACCCGGTCGGCAGTTAGTTCTGTGAGGCGCCCAGCTCTTAGCAGCTGTTCGATTTCTTCTATAGAAGAGGTCGGCATTGCGCTGTATATAACGCAAACAAATCTATGATGATAGGGCGACGACAGGGCGACGACAAATTTTAACGATTTCAACTAGTTAATGCTGACGGCAAGGACTCAAAATAAGCATCCCAGGGCCGATCAAGGGGCGACGACATGGGGGCTCTGATCAACCGGCAATAGCATTAGGGACTATGATAACTTGCGAGCTGTCGAGCTCCTTTTGCGACAACTTGATCGCCCGAGTCGGAGATCCACTCACACTGAGCCGCTCCGCGATTATTGCTTCCGCCCTGAAGAAGTGCTGTTCACTATTCCATACTGTTCACTTTATAGTGAACAGTGATATCTTAGGTATATGCAGGGCTCATATCTGACCAAACCGCACTCAGGAACAACAGTAGAGCCAGACATTTTCGCAGATAAATCGTCCATGATTATTGCCTGGCTGCTGATGAGAGAAACCAACGGTCCATTTCGGCTTCGGCAAGTAGCCGCGGATTTACGTGAGGCTCGGATCAGCATCGGCCTGATTCAGCGCGTATTCCATACACTCGTATATGAAGGTATCTTAAAAACAGATGGCCTGCGCACGGCGAAAACATTCGCGATGCACAACCCCGCAGACCTCCTACAGCAATGGTTGAATCGTTACAGCATCCGGAAAAAATGTCGAATGTGGACCTACTCCACCGCGCTCAGCAACCAAGAGCTGAAAGAGCGCCTGTTAAAATCCCGCTATACGAAGAAGGTTGTTTGGGCACTCCATTCTGCTGCGCGTGAAAGTGGCTTCAGGAACACAAACCTGGAAACAGTTGAAATATACCTCCTTGATCCACAGATACGCACCAGCATGGAAAAGCTGCTCAGCTTGTATCCCGAGGAGCGGGGTTGCCAAGTATTGCTGATCAACCCCTATTACAAAACTGCTCTCAGAGCTGCGGCAGCAAGAGCAAAGACCGTCGCGTGCCCCCCGCCACTTTATACGTTTATTGATCTCTATCATTTTCCGCTGCGTGGCGAAGAACAGGCCGAGAGTATCGCTCGACGAATACATCCACTTAGCGAAATCTACAGGAAGATCGCGAAATGAAGATCGTCTGTCTTGCTGACACTCATGGGATGCACAGCAAATTAGAGGTGCCTTACGGCGACGTTCTGATTCACGCAGGGGATTTCTGCGGCATGGGGCGGAGCCTGGAAGTTATCGCTTTTAATGAATGGCTTGGCACTCTCCCGCATCCCGCGAAGATCGTAATCGCCGGAAATCACGATCGCCCATTTGAAAGGGATCCTTCTGCGCGGGCGTTCCTGACCAACGCAATCTACCTTCAAGACAGCGAGGTCACGGTAGCTGGAATTCGGTTCTATGGAATCCCCTGGCAGCCGGCTTTTTGCAATTGGGCGTTCAATCTACAGAGGGGGGAGGAGCTAAAACGCAAATGGGACATTATCCCCAATGGAATAGACATTCTCATTACCCATGGACCGCCACATAAAATTGGAGATCTCACCCTAAGCGGAGAGATGCGAAGATTTACTTTCGGCGATCAAGCGCGTGAAGCCGAGGTTTCACGTCTGTGGACATATTCACGGCGGCTATGGGAGATACTTACAGCCAGACATTGGCACGGCTGTGATCAATGCTTCAAATTGCAGCGAGGAATATCGGCCAACTAATACTCCGATAATGATAGAAATATGATCTATTTCACCGCGGACCATCACTTTTCGCACAAAAACATTATCAAGTACTGCGGTCGTCCCTTCCAGAGCGCCGAAGAAATGAACGCCGTCATGATTCAACGCTGGAACGAGACGGTTCAACCAGGCGATACGGTTTTCTATCTAGGCGATTTTAGCCTTGGAATCCAATCTGTGCTCGAAATTCTCCCGATTCTAAACGACAAAAGCACCTTATCATGGGTAACCATGACAAGTGCCACCCGTTGAATAAAAGGAAGGCTGAAGGCGCGCGAGATTCGTATTTCCAGGCGGGATTCAAAACTCTTCAACTCGACTCTACACTCGAGATCGCCGACCAACAGGTTCTCCTGACCCACATGCCTTACAGCAGTGACATCGTGATTGATGGCTATGACGAACAGTTTCAGGAATACAGACCCAAAAACGAAGGCCTCTGGCTTCTGCATGGTCACGTCCATGAAAAGTGGAAAACTAAAAACCGAATGATCAATGTGGGCGTGGATGTTTGGGAGTTCCGGCCAGTTCCGATGTCGAGCGTTGAGGAAATTGTAAAAAGCGCCGCCCTTGCTGGCGAATACCCAGAGAGGGCGTCTTCATAAAGCCAGACATACCCTGCCTTGCAGGCGCGCACCCAAAAATTCAATTATGCAATAATTTTATAGTCCGGTTTCTCAAACCCCAAAACACGACAGCATCAAAGGATGCCGAAAAGATGAAGAGACACACCGAGATTGCCGCCTTGATGCAATAAACAGAAGCCCCAGCAACATTACCCGTCCTAGAGAGTCCCTGCGTAGTGACTGAGTATTCTTGAACTAAAAATGGTGCCACCAGGATAGTAATAAAGCAGAGCCACACAGCTCCAGACGCGACCACATACGAGAAATTATCCCAAATAGTTCTTAAAAATGATCTAACATCGAGTGCAGCATCAAGTGACCCAACATACATACGTAGGCAGGAAAACACCCCGAAGAAGATACTTCCAGCAAATGTACCAATTATGAGCAGCAGAGCGATATTGCCGTATACAAAATCTATTTTTTCTTGGAGATAGTCAAAAGTTGGCCGAGCGAAATGAAATAGCAACCAGAACCCGGTGAGAAATCCGACAAACAGCACTAGAAAAACCGGACCCCTATGAAGAGCCCGTAAAAAGCAACCGGTAATGCTCATCTTTTTCGATTCTAAAACAGACAAAGATTGAATGCCACAAGCCGCCCAAGTCAGAAAAGAGAACAGAACAACCCCCAAGGAAGAAGCTGTGTAGTATATGCCATCTTTTTGAAGACCAAGAGCTGAAAGACCGGAGAGATAGGCGATTCCACCCGGAAATAGGACGCCTATAATTCCAAAAAGTACTAAGTTCTTCCGGTTGAGCCAAGTCAAATTCAGAACTGTTTCAAATACCCAGACCGATCTTTTCAATGATTCATTCATCTAACATCTTCCCCGAGTGATCTCCCACGGTCATAAACCCTTGATTCCCAAGTAGGCTCCTTCATGTGATTGGCTTCCCCTTCCTTCTTGGCCTTCGCCGTGCTCCAAAGATCTGTTCTCGTTCTTTCAGAGGAATGGACTCATACCTTTCGCTCAGTACCCCTCTTTATCGCAGTTCGGCTTCCACATTATTGACTGATAAATTAAGAACTTTGGCCACGTCAATATTTCATCGACTCAATACTGCGCATAGCTCATCGTAATGTTCACAGTTCCCTCTCGATATGTACGGGGACTGAACATTCTTCAGAAAAATGCGTTTCGTATATCCGCCTAATTCAGGAACTGCCGCTTCCCATAGGGCCCTAGATCTCATCTGGACAATTAATGCGCCTCTCTCAATTGCGGATCTGACAATATGACTCCCGTACGCCTGTGAAGGAACTCCCAGACATCTCTTGTTAAATGAAATCGAATGATACGGAAACAATTCGACACAACAGACTTTCTTGGCAACTAAGTCAACGCCGTATTCTGCGATTAAACTCTGAAGACGCCTTGTCCACCACTGGTGGCCTGGTGATTTTGAGAACGCCGGATTCAGGAGATAAAATGGATAGGCCTGTTTTTGAATCGCTAAGCTTGCCATGGAAGCAGCGGCAAACGATTTTTCAGCATGGATCCATTTGTCTTTGGGCGAATAACCAGGATTAAGATTTAACAAAAGAATCGGAGCAGTGGGGTGGCCCAAGTACGGTTCGGGTATTATATCAACTCTCAATTTGTGTCTCGCCTTGACGGATTGGTTGAATAAATGAATCTTCTCGCGATCGCAATCCAGAACAAATGGTGATTCATTACGAAGATCAAGCCACGGATTTTTCACAATTACCTCGAACTATTACTACTTACCAGCTGTCACATCGTCTTTTGATTGCACTGGAAGCTGGATTGATCAATGATATTCTAATACGTATATATTTACAAATCATGCCGTCGAAGCAATTAGAAAGAAGCAAAATGAACTATTCGCGATTCATTAACGTCAGATTCTTCCTAGTGCCAGCTCTATTCATAATAACCGCATGTAGCCATGGAAGCGTTCGCTCCGATTATGGGCTAAATCATTATGACGAATTGATCGTAAGCGATTCTCAGTCTCTTTTGATCCAACCAAAAAAGCTTGGAAACGGCTCGGTTGAAATCAACCATGTGTCTTTGATTCAAAATTCACCTAAGGGACCGCCTTACGATCTACAGCTCGACAAAGCAATTTTCGAAGCCGGCGGCTCTGTTACGCGCGCACTTTGTACTACCAGTCTCGGTCAGAAATCGGTCATCACAATCGAGCCCGACAAGAAATATCGAATTGATTGCTCCATTCAGCTGAACGCAAACGATAATAATCACCTAGCGACAAGAGATCAAACCGGAGTACTGAAAATTCCATACGGAAAATCGGGCGGAGTGATTTCATTCAACTATTTCCTCAAAATTGAGGATTTTGAATAATGAAAACATATCTAATAATTATTTTAACGACATTTTGTTCATCCATGGCGAATGCAAGCGATGCATCCTCAGCTGCTGCAACATCAGCAGCGGTAATTGGCACAGCAGCAGCTGTGGGTTCGGTAAGCTACCGAAATTGGCTTACTTTCGAACTGAAAGATTGGAAGGATAGCGCAACCCAGACTACCTCTCAGCTGACACGTCAGTGCGACATGGACACTGAAGTTCGCTTACTCGGAAACGCGCGTTATAATTTGCTTTACGTCGCAATAAAGAATGGAACAAAACTCCCATATTTAGTTAGGCCCGGGAGAATCCGTTTTGTTTTTTCAAACGGCAGAGAGCGCATGCCGAGCTTCCCATTCCAAAACCAATCGCTCGAACTAAAACCGGGCATTACCAGTGGTGGAACTATTCCTTTCCCCAGCAAATGGGAATTTGAGAACCAAGACAGTGTTTCTGCAGTTATTCCTCTTTTCAGCGCCGAAGATAAGGAATTCTGCACAATTACTGTCAATGCAAGTCGCCCCGAGGGCGTTCCGCAACAAACTAGCTCGTTTACTGAGTACACCACTTTGGACTATTCTTTTGAGTTTGGAACCTCTTTGTTGCGAACTGGTGACCCAGGCTCGACTCTGTCCGCAGGGAAGTTTACATTTGGTTTGAGCTTTTATATTTATCCTTGGGTGAATCATGGCATGAACTTTGGACTCGGCATTGAGAATATGGGCAATCAGGGCGACCCGATCCTCAATTCAATTTCTGGGTCCTATTCTTCAGGTAGCCTTAATAGCTTTTGGGGTCAGTTCGGCTACAGTCATCGCCGATTTTTATCCCGGCGAACACAACTAATTTACGACATAGATCTTGGCGGACATAACTACCGAGCACGAGTGCCAGAATCGAAGCTCGCCTCAGATGTTTCAAATTCGTTCTTACTTTTTCATAAGCTGTCACTCGATTACATGTTCGGGTCTTTTGGATACGGGGTAGTTATAGAAAATGCGATTGGTCTCTCATTGTACCAAGGGTGGATAACCGGTGGGCACATCGGAACGCAGAGCGCGTCTGGAACATTTCTGGGTGCAGCTGTTAGATATAAATTCGGATTCTGAAATTGTGCCGGTGCTCGGTATCTGACTAACTCTTCCACTCCTATTCTTGGGCCACTTAGTTCATTGAGGCAGGCTAAAGCCTCCATAACCGGAGTCATTCAAAAGCGGATTTAAACCGAATTCTCGTCGCGAATTTGACCACAAAAAGCTCCAAACCTCCCGCTCAGTACCCCTCTATATCGCAGATCAGCTTTCTTATTGTTGACTGAAATATTTCTAATCCTGAAATGTCATGAGGTTGGTCACCAGGTCAACGAGACCCTCCTTCTCGGCGGGCTCAACTGTAATACCTCGAAATTCAGCCGTTTTGACATTTGACCCTCAGTTAAGGTAACATGACCTTATAAGAGGGTCACATGCTCCTTTCAGGTCTTTTTGGAAACGATACAGCCGAAAAAGTTCTTCTTTATATGGAGAGCTACGGTTCCGGCTATCCGCGCGGAATCGCGAATACTTTTGGACTTCCAGTCAGCCAAATTCAAAGACAGCTTGAGCGGTTTGAACGCGAGGGTGTTCTCGCTAGTAGACTGATCGGCAAAACCCGGGAGTACCAGTGGAACCCTCGCTATCTCTTTCGTGACGAACTTCATGCACTTCTGCAGAAGGCACTGTCGCATCTGCCTGAGGAATATCAGACGAAGTACTTTAGAGCGCGAGCCCGCCCACGCAGGAAAGGAAAGCCACTCCCGTGAGCACCATTTCTGAAAAGACAACTATTGCGGAACTCGGGGCGATTGTCTCCGAAGCCCTCCGAAAAGTCGGCATAGACGCCTTTCTGTCCGGAGGCGCGGTTGTTTCGATCTACACGAACAATCGCTACGAGAGCTTTGATCTGGACTTCGTGTCGTTAGCTGATCGATCTAAAATCAAGAAAGTCATGGAAGATCTTGGCTTTAATCAAGACCGCAGCCGTTTATTCATTCATCCTAAGTCCAAGTTCTTTGTCGAGTTTCCTGGTTCGGCGATTCGCGTCGGCGAATCCCTGATTACAGAATTTAACCAGATAAAACTCAAAAGCGGGACACTGAAACTCCTGACCCCCACAGATTGCGTAAAGGATCGCTTGGCCGCATTTTATCATTGGAATGATCGGCAAGGATTGGATCAGGCTGTCTGGGTCACACTGGCTCAGCCCGTGGACCTGAAAGACGTAAAACCGTGGTCGAAAATCGAAGGAGCTCTTCAGAAGTACGAAGAGTTCCTTAAGGCGCTTAAGGCTGCATCAATTACAAAGCGCAAGTAGCAGTCCTGTTTTGCACGCGATTCCGGCCATGATCGTCAGTTTAGTTTCGGAGTGTATTGCAACGAACTAAATCTCGACCCTGTCCATATCTCGATCAGTTTAGTAGTTTAAAACAACGACCGAATATCTTTCCACCCAAAACCAATCAGCGGAACCTCTTTACCGCCCACAGTGATCGATCCCAGTCCCTCGACCGGTTTTCCACCTAGCTTCTCATAAAAGGCGCGGTAAGGATTACCATCAGCCGTCATAATGAGCATTGCTCGTTTACCTTGATCAAAAAACCTCTTTGCCGTCTCAGAAACGAGCTTCTTGCCTATGCCTAATCGGTGAAACCGTGGATCAACATAGATTGCCTTAATCTCGCAGTCGTAAATATCTGCCGCCTGCTGTGGCGGTGTGACTGAACTTGCAAATCCAGCGATACCCCCATCTATTTCTGCCAATAGAAAAGGCGGCGCATTGTCGTCGCTTAATCGCTTTTCGATGGCTTCTCTAAAACGCGGGCCCCCCTTTTCCTCTGACATCCCGTCCAGTATCTCGTCAGGAAATATTCCTCGATAAGCCGCTTTCCACCCAGCCGCGTGGGCGCGAGCAATACCGCGCTCATCACCAATTTTAACCTCTCGGATGATAATTTTAGCGTTGTTTGGGTTCGGCTTCATAAGCATGTTCATTATTATTATCTGTTCACTTTATAGTGAACAGTGTTTTCGCACCCTCGTTGAGAGCATTTCGCAATTCCGAAGTAAGACAACATTGACTCAGACCGCACACACGATCCCCACCCGGGTATTTCTCATTTTGCAAGCCGCTTGCGAACCATCACAAGCTACAAAGGGGTTGCTCGGTATCTATCTCTCAGTATCGAAACTCGGTTCCTAAGTTGTTGATATGATAAAAATCCGTTTTTTATCTCAAGAGGTTGCGCGGGATCTCCTCGCGCCCTCTCCTGATCATTAACTATTCGAATATTTAAGCTATTCAATATTTTTTAGATAGTTCATAATATTGAATAGTGGCGCACTTCGGAATAATTACTCGATCATCAGAACTGGCTTCTCCCGATCCCTTCAGCAAGAAGGGCGCACTCGTACTTTTCTATTTGATGAGTACTCTTCCAGAAAAGCATGGCACTGGCACATTTGCAGTTAACGAACTCGCTCGAGAACTCAAGCTCAGCCCCGGCACCGTACATCGAGTGGTATTAGCGCTGGAGTATGAAGGAATCATACGCGCCCACGGTTTTAGAACGAACAAACGCTTCAGCTTAGACAATCCTAAAGATCTTTTGGTCCAATGGTTGAAAACGTACCGGCTACAGAAGAAATCAAGATCCCGGCAATTTGCGATCGCGGATCAAGCGCGCTTCAATTCGGCATCCAAGACTCTCGGAGCTAAAGCCGCACTGGTCCCAGCACTCCATACTGCAGCTCGCGATGTATTTCATGCGGGAGCCACAAATTTAAGAACTCATGAGTTCTATCTTCCGAAATGGGACACACTGATGTCTACAGGCGAAAAGCTCGGGCTCATCGAACAAGACCGCGGCTATGAGGTGCTACTTTTGCAACCCTACTACGCGGGAGTCCTGGACCGGCTGAGTGCTGCCGCAGGAAAAGATCCTTGGCGCTCCGCTTACGCAATTCTGACATTTCTTGATCTTTATCATTTTCCATTGCGAGGACGGGAACAAGCGGAGGTGCTTTTTAGAAAAATGCCCGTCCTTTCCAAACTTTGTCGGTGGTCCGAAGTCGAGGACGTTTCATGAAATCACGGCCAGCAACGCCGGAATCCCCCGGATCCCGGGAATCTAATGACGCGATCATTGAACAGCTCGAGCAGCTTGCCAGGGCTCTCGGGCCTTGGCGGGATAGCATCGTGCTCGGAGGCGGTGTTGCGCTGATTGTTTACGATTGCTGTATGGCAAAAACCCATGCGCAACCAATAGGCACAGCCGATCTAGATTTTTTGATTCCACGGCGCCCCGTATTGCCAACAAATATAGCCTCCCTTTCAACTGTTTTGAAAGATCTCGGTTTTCAAATTCATACAAAATGACCCGGCATAAAGCCGGGTTATTTTGTTTTTAAGAAAAAGAAAATTCTGCGCGGAGGCAAACAGGCCCTGGATTTGGAGCGGATTAGCGAAAGACTTGCTGCCATTCCTGACGAGGAAATCGAAGCAGAGCCCAGATATTTCCGGCGTGATTCAAAAGGCACTGAATGTTTTCGGCGTGGACATTTCCACTGTCTTTGATCTGTATCTTCCGGACGTGTTTCACCATATCGCGACACACATGCCAGAGGAAGCTAGGGCCAGACTGCGGGCCATCGCTACAAAGGCGGATTAGGGCAGATATGAATCACCATCCCATTGATATTATTGCATTCATAACTTTATATTGGCACCCATATACAAACTGTGGGTGCCAATGTTAAGTTATAACACATGCGGCCTAAGACCGGACTTAAGCAACTGGCGCCTGTGCTCAAGGCCCCCAGCTTCACGACCAAGCAGGCTGCCCGCCTGGGCGTAACCGCGGCCACGCTTGCACACTACAGCCGTCGCGGAGACCTGGAACGACTGAGCCGCGGAGTCTACCGGGCCGCTGGTACTCCTCCTATTGAAGATATTCGCTGGGAAGATCTCGTCATTGCCATACGCTCAGTCAAGGACGGAGTCATTTGCCTCACCTCCGCGCTAGCGATTTATGGTCTGACGGAAGAGATCCCCAGGCAGCACTGGATCGCCATTCAGCATACCACCCGCCATCGTGCGGTTCCGTCCATCAAAGTCGTGCGCATGAGAAATCTTGAGATAGGTAAAACACAAACCACCATCAGCGGGATCAGCGTTCCCATCTTTGACAGCGAAAGAACGATCGTCGACGCCTTTCGATATCTGAGCCGCGAAACAGCAATCAAAGCACTCAAAATGGCCTTTAATAGAAAGGGGAAAGAGAAACTCGACCTGGAAAAGCTCCGGGGTTACGCAAAGCAGCTACGGGTCCCGATCACCCCCTACCTTTTGGCGGTGACCACATGAATGAAACCGCGCTCAAGGAAAGAATCAAGGCCATCGCAAAGGACCGAGGCGTCCCGTTCAATGAAGTCTGGAAGCAGCTCCTGCTGGAACGCTTCCTAGCGAGGCTCTCCAGATCAGAGCACCATGATCGATTTATCTTCAAGGGTGGCCTAGTCAGCATCAAGGACGGATTTCAGTTCGCCTGGACAGGTATCGAGGAATTAACTGAGCCCCATATGGATTACACAGGGTATCGGGTCAGCCTCAACGTCAAGCTCGGCAAAATGAGTGACCGGATCCAAGTGGATATCGGCGTGGGCGACGTAGTCACACCTGCAGAGCAGCACTTCCACCCATTTGAATATCGCGGAAAGCCGATCTTCGAAGGTGAAATCTCGCTTCTCGTTTATCCGGTCGAAACCATACGCGGCTTGGGAGCTCAGAAACAGAAGCTGAAACTCCCCGATGCAATCACGAGCGTGTTTGACGAGCTCAATGCCTGGATTTTGGCAAACAATCTTCTGAAAAAGACGGAGGCGAAATGAAGAAATGCAGAATGGCTGCCTTGGCTATCCTTTTACTGCCCGCGTGCCAATGCAGCACGAACGCAAACAAGGCGGCCACCGTGGCGGTCGATCCAGGAACCTTCGACTCCCCGACCGAAGTCATAATCGAGTCCACCCAAGCCAAAGAAACAGCTGAGACCTTCAGTGTCACGGTCAATACGGAAGGACCCGGTGGATTCACCCGTGCGAAATCCGAAACTGTAGTTGCTGCGGACAAGACCCCTCCAAAAAAGGGAATCGCACTCACTTTGCCAATACCCGCGGAGATCAAGACCGACCTCAAGGCGTCAAAAGAACTCTATGTCTTCGTCGAATATTTTTATAATGGAGTACATGAAACCCACGATTCCTTCCAGGCCGTTCCAATTCAAAAGCAAACATCGGATTCGGTGCTCATCACATTGGAACCCAGCGCCTTCACAAACCTGAGAAACAAAACGGGTACATACGAGGCCGTGGTGGTACTGGCTTCCGGACCTAAGAAATAGACCTTTATGAGTCGAGCCAGTTTCACCATGTGGCTTGCCAGTGCAGCACAGCTGCGAATAGAAAGCCCAGCATCACGGTCGAACATGGAACATTTGAGGTCTCAACTGAGGTAAAAGCGGAAACCACGCAGACCAAAGAAACAGCCGAAGCCTTCAATGCAACTGTGATTACGGACGGGCCCGGTGCTTTTAGGCGGGCCAAATCAGAGACTCGCATCACAGCAGGAAAAAACACTCCAAAGAAAGGAATGACCCTCACATTGAATATTCCGGAGGAGCTGAGGGCTGATCTTGAATCCTCCAAGTTGCTATACGCTTTTGTTGAGTATTTTTCGAACGGAGAAAAGGAGACCCACGACTCTTTTCAAGCAGTTCCGATTCAGAACAAAACCCCCGATTCTGTTTCAATTACATTGGAACCCGCCGCATTCACCAATCTCAGAAACAAAGATGGGATCTACGAGGCCGTCGCTGTGCTTGCTTCGGGCCCACGTTAATAGCAGCATATGAATCGAGATATTTTCCTCGTTATTCTTTTCTCATTCGCGGTGTTGACTAGTGCCACTCATGCCGAAACACATTTGAGCGTCTGCCCCGGCAAAATGATCGGCTCACCTCTTACGGGCTCGCTAGAAGTAGTCGGCCCTTTTGAAACCGGAGTTCATTACGGGGTAGACTATAAGACCAACGGTGAAAAAGTCGTGTCGGTGGCCGACGGTACAGTTTCCGCGATCAAATGGGATCTACGTGAACTTCCCACATCAAACACCAGAACCGGGTTGGCGATTCAAGGCTGGGGACGTTATGTCATCGTCCACCACGCTGACGGTGGCGAGTCGCTTTATGCGCATCTCGACAAGAACAGCACCGATTCACTCAAGGAGGGGATGCCCATCACCAAGGGCAGACAGCAATTGGAGACAGGAGAAAGCTCGACCTCCCTCCGACCCCTCCGCGCCAAGTTCACCGGCTCAGGCTCGAGTCCATAAAAGCCCAACGAGGTACTGATGTATCTTATTCGTTGGATATTAGTGATCCATTCGAATTTGTGAACGATCGCGAAGAAATTACCGGAAAAGGTAATTACGGCGAAATCAAGGAGGGGCGCTCCATTGAATTCAAATTTATTGCCCGTTGAACAATAGCTGCCTCTTGGCGTTTACAAGTTTGGCTGTTCGATCTCCTCGTTCTGTTTTGCCTCAAAGTACGCGAGCAATCTTTCGACAACGGAATGGTGTAATTTGCGTGAGTTTTTGCGAATGACCCAAATCGCCGCCCGAGGAAAGATAAAATACAACTCCAGCAGTCTCTTTGTCGCCTTGTCCTGACTTTTTCCTGTTTCCAGTCGATTCAGCGTCGGGTAGTTAATGTCAAAAGCGGTAGCCAATTCGCGAACACTCAGGCCTTCTGCCTTTCGAAAATTAACAACCGCTTCGCGAATGTCGTTCTCGGCATAGACCGCCTCAAAAACAAACGTAGAAGGGCCGCGCTTCCCAATTGTTGTTAACAGAATTATGGGATTATTTTCCTTCGGATCTACTCCCTGCGCGCGGCAATACTCCTCATAAGCTGGGTTGTCCCGCGAAGGAATTCGATCAAGGAGAGAGGGAAATATTTCATGCTTTTTCGATTGGTGAACACGCCTCCTCAGCGGCAGCTCCGGGCCAATTGGAATGGCCGTCTTCAAATCCAAATAGCGTTTATCGTAAGTAAATGTATAGATAGACGTTTCTGGATTGTACGTGAGCGTTCCTACAAATACTTTGGAATAGCGCGTTTCGGAGTAAATTTCGAACTTAGCTGGATTTCTGGACAAGTGCATCCTGAAGCTCCTTTATGCGCTTTTCAATCAACTTCTTCATCGCAGTCTTCATTTCCTCTGAGCAGAATGAACGGTCTATAATGGGATGGATGACTTCTTTTATTGCGATCGCGGCAAACGCTTCAACCTGTTCGACGTAACCGAGCCGAACGAACTCCTTAACGTAATCTACCATTGATGGGTCTTTGCTTTTGCTCGTTGGTACCCGTCCCGACGGAGCAAAGTCGGTGGTCAGCCACCAACCCTGGTGAATACCAAGCACGGAGGGGTTGTCGTATATCGGTGAAAGACGAGATCCACGCGGGGTTACAATAAAACCAAGATTTCTGCCATGTCGATCATGGTTGCCTATTAAACTATCAAACAAACAAGTACGAACAAATGTTTCAATATCAATATATCGCTCGGTGACAGATGAAATCACCTCGATAAGGGCTTCGCAATCCGCTTTTCTGCCTTCGGGCAGATGAGTATGAATGTGACTCAGGTTTGCATGTTCACTTTTATCGATAAAGTTTTGTGTCACAAACGCGCGCTCATCGCCCAGCTCAATGCAATAATATCGGGCCACTGGAATTCCCAATTTTTCAGCAATTTGATTACACATAAATTCAACATCCGGAAGTTCCGGCGCGCCATCCTGCTTAACTTTCAAAATGTAATTCTTTCCCGCTAATGCCGCAGAGTACTTCCGATATTGGCCATGAAAAAAGCTGGACGTGTCGCTGTTGACCGTTTCCTTATCCGGCGCTTTGCTGTTTGATCTCAGCACGAAGCTATTAAATTCGTCAGTTGGTTGAGCGTCAAACCAGGCGGTAAAACAGCGTAGATGTATCCCATATTTTTGTGGGTCTGCTTCTGTTATCGGCAATAAACATTTGAAGCACCGTCCGGGCATAAGTCCTCTCACTAGTGTTGCGTTACTCATTGATAACAATTACTAACTGTTATGTTATGATAACACAACCGATCTGTTTCGTATAGGTACAAATTCTATCTCTATAAAAACAGGCACATAAGCTCCAAAGACGAATGATGGGTTGCGCTAAAAACGGAGAAAACCATGGCTCACAAACTCCCCACAAGTTTCAAGAAGGCCTTTGCTCGCCGATTTTTTGTCCGGTTCCACATGGGACTGATCTTATTCGCCGTTGCTGCGAGCGGATTCCTACTTGACCTTGTCCTGCTCCAATTGGGGTTAACTACGCCTGCCTGGCGTTACCTGCTCAGCTGCTCGTTCGCGTACATAACATTTTTTGGTTTCGTTCGACTTTGGCTTGCGTATATTTTTCCCAACTCACAAACCAGCGGAAAACTCGATTGCATTGACTGGATTCCAACAGACTTTTCAGGAGCCCGGCATGCGACCTCTACTGGGACAAAGGCCGCCGATGCAGTCAGTTCGGTATTCAAAGGCTCCGGCGGAAGATCCGGAGGGGGCGGCGCATCCGGTGATTGGGGTCAAACAGTCCACGCGATGGACACCAAGTCGCAGGTTGTATCAATTGGTCTAGGTGAGACAACCGAATTGGGAGCTGCCGCAGAGACTGGCGCCGCAGGTGCTGAAGGCGCGGGCTCCACGGCCCTTGAAACCGCCTCTATCGATTTCGAGATGCTTCCCATAATTGGTCTCATCGCCTTCATTACGGTTATTGTCACCGTACTCGGGTCAGCCGCTTACCTCATCGTTGACGCCCCCGTGGTCCTAGCTGAAGCAGCCCTTCAAATGGGGCTTTCTCTTGGACTCATTCGCTTCAAGCGAAAACGAATTCAAGGAAACTGGGCTAAGGCTATCGCGCGATCGAGTTGGAAACCTTTTGCACTCACGACTGCCACACTCCTGATCGTGGGTATCGCAATGCACTCCTACTTCCCAGCGGCACAAACTCTGTCTGAGGTCTTGAAAGAACTTGGGTGGATTTCGGTCCGTTAATTCCTTCTGAGCTCCATCGACAGCCACAAACCGCCCGCTCAGCACCCCTCTATATCGCAGATCAGCTTTCAAGGACGTCCGTCCCTGGCCGCAAGTGATCCCGGTAGTCTCATCGCGGAGCAATTTTGTGGGGTGTCGGTATCGAGCCAGACGGAGGAGTCAAAGCCAAAGGTCAGCGCGGCTCGTTACTAGCCACTTAGACTTGGTCAAAAAGAAGGTCTATGTGATCGGTTCCAGTTACTAAAGAAATTAGTACTACGTGAAGCGTCCAATATTGACTGGTGATTACCAGAAGCGGCAGGCAAAACACGACCGGCCATCAAGTAAGTTTACTCGCCTGGTAAAGACCAGATTCTCGCGATTTGAGATCACAATTAACATTGACCCGTATGTTTGCCGTCACAAGTAATCTTTACATTAAATTCTAGCAAATGCTTGCATTATTTTCTAGTGTACTGTAGCATTAATTTCTAGTAATCTAATGCATTATTTTCTAGTAATTCAGTATGACACACCAAAGACAGCAGGCATCGCCAAACGGTCGAAACAATTGGGAATTCATGAGCAAAGACTTAATAACCAGAAGGAATCATCTCTTAGCTGATGCACTTAAGCGAGCAAAAGAGGTGTCGAAGGGTGGCGTCGTTCGCTCTGCAGATTTGGATCGCGGAGTCCGAGAGCGTCTTGTTAGTGCCTCATTCCTGACCGAGGTAATGAGGGGTTGGTACCTCCTTACAAGTCCTGCCGGAGCGGGGACTACCACGCTTTGGTACAGCAACTATTGGGAGTTCATAAGGCAATATCTCTCCGATCGTTTTGGTGACGGGTACTGCTTGTCGGCAGAGTCTTCGCTGGATGTTTACGCTGCTCAAAACATAATTTCTCAGCAGCTTATTGTACTGACAAAAAAACCGTCAAATCAGTCCATTGAGCTTTTGCATTCAACATCACTCATGCTTTATTGCGATGAAAAGAATTTTCCTGAAACAATTGTGGAGAAAAACGGATTAAATCTTTTCCCCCTACCAGAGTCTATTTGTCGTGCGACTCCAACCTACTTTCAAAATTCCAGCTTGAATGCTGAAATTTGTTTGAAGCTAATTCCGTCGGCAGCCGAAATATCGCGCGTGCTTTTAACTATCCAATCACAGGCTGCCTCTAATCGCATTATTGGTGCATACCAGCGTTTAGGCGATCAGAAACGGGCTGATCAGGTTATGCAAGACTTGGCGGCCGCCGGACTAAGCATTTCTCCACAAGATCCGTTCGATAAACACCCACTCTATCTTGGAAACTACGAACGATTGACTTCGCCATATTCTGGACGAATTAGGGCGATGTGGGAAAGCATGCGACCTGTCGTTATTGAACATTTTCCGAAGCCACCCTTGAATCCTGACTCTCAAAAATCGCTTCGAATTATTGAAAAACTTTACAATCAGGATGCATACCATTCACTTTCTATTGAGGGGTATCAGGTAACAGAGGATTTAATTCTTAACATTAAGGAAGGCACCTGGAACCCTGATACAGAAAAATCTGATAATGAGCAAAGGAACGCTTTAGCAGCAAAAGGATATTTGGGTGCTTTTCGTTCTGTTTTTGAAAGCGTAATAACGACGACCAAGGGAGAAAATCCGGGCAAAGTGTTCGCCAATGATTTACAGAAGTGGTATCGTGAATTATTTATTCCTCTAGTTCAGGCCGGACTAATTGCTGCATCCGACCTCGCGGGTTACCGCAATCATCCAGTTTACATTTCAGGATCTCGTCATGTACCGCCCCCCAAGGACGCGGTACTCGATTCAATGGACACCCTTGAACAGTTACTGATGTCGGAGCCCGATCCGGCAGTGCGAGCTGTTTTGGGACATTTCATATTCGTATATATTCATCCTTATATGGATGGCAACGGCCGTATTGGGCGGTTTTTAATGAACCTAATGCTAGTTTCAGGTGGATATAATTGGACTGTGGTGAGGACATCGGAGAGAGCTCGGTATATGGCATCCCTCGAGACGGCTTCCACACAGGGAAGAATCGATGAGTTTTCAAAGTTCATTGCTTCTGAAATGGACTATTGGAAAAATGAAATTTCAAAACTGAATGTTACCTAAAGTGTAACACGTGAACTTTTTGCAAGGAGTACCAGAAGTAAAACTTGCAGAATTGACGAGCCACCCAGTGCAACACTACGGTTTTAAGCTGATTCGGTGCTGCTCAGTAGCCCTCTATATCGCAGATCAGCTTTCTTATTGTTGACTGAAATATTTCTAATCCTGAAATGTCATGCTACCTTTGTACTTTTTAATGTAAAACTCTCATCAAATCGCTCAGGCCCGACAGTGCCTGTTCTGACGAAAAAGGAAACAAGACAATGCAAATATCTGATACCAAGGGTCGTACAAGAGCTTTCGCGCGCGTTATCGGTCCGTATATTACTATCGTCATGCCAATCATCATTGTGCGCTTACCGGCCATGCAAGACACCCTATCCAGTTTCTTTGGAATCGGTATCATTCCTTGGATGACGGGCGGTTTTTTACTGATGGCCGGATTGATCATCATTGCGCTTCATCAATACTGGTCGAGTGCCGCCGCGATCATGATCTCACTCTTCGGTTGGTTTTTGGCATTCCGCGGTGCGGTACTCATGGCCGCACCACAGCTCATCCAGCAAGGAGCAGAGCGCGCGTTGCCCAGTATGCTTGCTGTTCAGATGGGTTTTGGGCTCATGATGGTTATGGGACTCTATCTCACTTATGTCGGATGGATGGCCGGCTCGGCCAAAGCCCGCCGCTTGTAATTATTATTGTACATGCTCGGTGTCGAGCTACAGGATCAAGCTTTGCAACGCCCACTGCCCATGAAGCTCTCCAAATTTACTGGGAAACTCCTCCGCCAAGCAGCGCTCAAACGTGTGGCCATCGGTGCACTTGCAACCGGCGCATTCGCGAGCGGCACCAGAGCAATCGGAGCATTCAGCCTGGGCGCAGCAGCGATAGGAGCGATAGTCATCGGAAGAATTGCGATTCGGAGACTTATCGTCCGAGATCTGACAATTCGCACGCTGGACATCGAGGAATTGCGTATCGGCACTGTTGTTGGCCGGACCTAACCGTCATTTACTCGCCTCCCAATCCTTCCTGCACGCTCCCGGCAAACTGAAAGAACCCCGTGAACCCTGCCAGATCAAAGACCTTCAGAACCTGCGGCTGAGGTGCACATAAAACGACGCGCTTTCCAGCGGCACTCCACTTTTTTTGTACCAGTGCAAACACCCTGAGACCTGCACTGCTTAAGTACTCAATACCGGACAGATCAAACACGAGATGAGGCTGTACGGAGGCGGCTTTCTCAAGAACGGCGCGCTCAAAACCGGGACTGGTAGTGGCATCGAGCCTCCCCTGAGGTGAAATCACCATCGCATCGCCCACTTGTTTTTCCGTAAATTGCATTACTGGCCCCTCTCTCATTTCATTCGTTTTCGGCCGATCAAAACGTTCCGATCGCCAGCACGCTCGTATTCAAGCCGATCCATCACCCTGCGAATCAGGTGAATCCCTTTCCCTCCGACCGTGAGTTCGGAGTCGCTCAACGGAGGGTATTCGACCGGGTCAAAAGGTATCCCCGTATCCACGACCTTCCACTCCACGAAACCATCTTTGGTCGAGAGCGTGAATTCTACGGTGAGGTCCGAACCCGCGTACTTGCAGACATTGGTGAAGACCTCTTCAAGAACCAGCGACATCTCGCCGGAGCACTCTTCGTGCAGTCCGTGAGTGCTACAGAAGCGCTCAATAGTGCGATAAAGCGCGGGCAATTCCTCGACCCGATTGCGAAGCTTCAGCACTTCGCCCGCCCCCTGATATCGGAGAGCAACGAGCGTGAGATCATCACTGGGCGGCGTTCCACTCACAAAAACGCGCACAGCCGCAAGCACCCGGTCAATGGATTGCGCCGGATCCGCCTCATATGACAGGCAGGCGGTCAATTTCTCTTCTGAGAACATCTTTTGATTGGGGTTCTCAGCCTCAGTCACTCCATCGGTATAAAGGAGTAGCGACTCGCCGGCATTCAGCCTCAGGGTGTGCGCCTGATAAGTGGCCTCTTCGAAAACTCCGCATGCGGGGGATTTCGCGCTCTCAAGATACCGCGTGCCCCTCGATGAAACCACAATCGGCGGGTTATGCCCGGCATTGGCGTAGACCAGATTCCCATCGCGAATATTCAAGACGGCCGCAAAAACCGTGACAAACGTACAGGACGGATTATCGCGGACAATCTCGGTATTCACGCGCTTGAGCACTTCAGCGGGATCGCGCGTCGTCATCGCAGTATGCCGAAGCAAGGTCTTGGTCATTGCCATGAAAAGCGCTGCCGCGACGCCTTTTCCTGAAACGTCGGCAATCAGGAAAAACAGATGATCGGGATCGGGCATGAAGAAATCGTAAAAATCCCCTCCTACCTCTTTCGCGGGCTCGGCCATTGCCGCCAACTTGAATTCGGGAATCTTCTCCCATTCTTTAGGAAGTGACGGCAGAATATCACGCTGGATGGAGCGCGCGATTTTCAGCTCTCGCTCAATCCCTTCTCGTGCCGCTGTTTCGCGTCCCAGATCCTGAACATAGGATTTGAGAGACTGACGCATTTTTTCGAAATCCTGAGCCAGATGCCCCACTTCGTCTTGCGACCGCACGGTTGGAAGTGCCATATCGAACTCGCCTTTGCCAATACGATCGGCGGCAACGGAGAGAGCGCGAAGAGGGCGGGTGAACTTCTCCAAAACAAGAACAATGAAAAGGAGCAGGGCCACCATCCCAAACAGTACCAAAATCGCGCTCACCCGGTTCAGACGCCTGAGATCCGACAAGAGCTCATCTTCTGGCATCACAAGCGCGAGTGACCAACCCGAGCTCTTGAGCAACATGAAATAGATCAGGCTTCTTTTTCCGGTAACGGTGCTTTGGTGCGGCAGAAACCCTGATTCACCGGCAAGCATCTTTTCAGCAACCAAAGCAAGCGTGGGTTCGGCCTTGGCGACTTCCAGAATCGTGGTCTTCAGAACCCGCTCGTTAATCGGGTGCGTAACATACGTCCCCTTGCGGCTGATCAGATACCCGTATCCTTTGTCAAAAACATTAAGCGGTGTGACCAGCCTTTCCAACCAATCGAGCGCGATATCCGCCGACACCACGCCGATGAACTCTCTTTTTCCCCTGAGGGTCGAGTAGAGAGGGATCGAATAAGTGGCCATCATCACCTGGCCCGCGCCTCGATCAAAGTACGGCTCACTCCAGACCGGGGTGCCCAGAGCCTTCGGCTCCTGATACCAGGACCATTTGCGGTAATCGTAATCGGGTGAAGCCAGATCCGCGAACGCAACGCCGCCTGCAGCGCGGTAGTAATACGGAGCGACCTTTTGGGAAGGCGCGGACAACCCCATCCCATAAACCGGCGTACCCGGCTGAGAAACCAGGCTTTTTAACATTCGACGAATTCTGGGCTCCTGAATCGGCTCCATCAGAGCAATCGAAGCGAGGGCCTGCGCCTGCTCTTCAACGGCCCTCAGGGAACTCTCGATTCGAGCGGCTGCGGCGTCGGCAACGTGCGCGGCGTTGTCCAGCGCGTTGGCGCGAATCATTTCGCGGGTCTTGACGTAATTGATAAAAAAGAGAATTCCAAATACAAAGAGCGCTGTACCGAAAATGGCCAGCGCCAGTTTAAAAGTAATGCTTTTGGGGTCCCAGACTTTCACTGGTGCTGCCTCAAGATGAACGACAGCATTTCCCGTGCGAAATCCGACACGAGCTGAATCTTCGCGGGATCGACTGGCAGATTATTGAGGTACTGGAGTTTCAGCACATCCCCATCCTGAAGCTCCGGTATAATTCCGCACCAAAGATATCCGTGTGTAGCAAGTTTCGCGGCCAGGGCCGCGGCCTTGGGATCCGAAAGACTCAAATTCACATAAATCACGTCCGTGCGCTTTTGGACGAGTTCGCGCGTGTGATGAAGAACCATCTCCAGCACATCCGCGCCCGCACTTCGGACAACGATCGTGGCGTCATTAAAGGATTCATGGCGAATTCGAACATCAAGCTCAGTCTCCTGCTCGGAACTGAAATCAACCCCGGCCGAAACGACTTCCACGTCGCGTCTCAGTCCGTTGAGATCATAGACCTTGCGACTGAGTTCGGCGTAAAGGTCGGGGAGATATACGCGGCGTTTGGGAGCGTCTCCTGTCTTGATGTAATAATATACAGTCGCCTGGCGCTGGCCTTCGAGCTTGTTCTGGATTTTTTTGAATGCCACGTTATCCGAAACATAGGAAACATGAATCCCCGTCTCGTGCGCTCCGATGCTGAGGTTCCCTTTCTGGGTGAAAGGATGAATGGTGACGGCCTCACTGACCATGCCATAAAGACCACTTCGGGTGGCTTCCTCTACCAAAAAGCCCTTCAGCTCTTTGAAAAGGTTCATTCCCCGGAAACGTGGGTCCACCATGGCGCCGCAGCACTCGACCACTTTCGCGTTCTCGTGATCCTTGATCAGATTTAAACAACCGGCAAGCTGACCGTCGGGAAGTTCCGCGACCGCGGTCTTCATCAGTCCTGAGCGGATATGCCCAGAAACCCAATCAGGCTGATAAAAATCACTGACGTAGGAATAACCGTAACTGCGATAGGCAAGCTGGGCAAGAAGCAGTCCTTCATCCGGCTTAAGGAACCGCAGCCGGGGTCGTGCTTGGGAAACGTCCACAGTTTCTTCGGCGACTATCAGGGATTCCGACACATCGGCAAGCGGGTGATTCTTGATCAGCTCCAGACGCTTCCCGTCTTTGCCACGATTGATGAAGACAAACTGATCCAATAGCTTCTTCATCAGGGTGATACTGGTTCGTATCCCGTCGTTTTCCTCAAGCCGCTTAAGATCCATGGGGAGCCCGCGATCCTCGAACGCGATGATAAACTGCCCTTTGCGCTCTTCCAGAATGATATCGACGGAGCCCGCCTCTCCGCCTTCAAACGCAGTTTCTACCACGCTCATCAGCGCCTCTTCGGTGACGAGTTCGATATTCTTCAGTTCCTCCTCGTTGAAGCCAAGATTGCGCGCGAAAGCCACCACCCAGGCCTGCGCCGGGTACAGCGACGAAGCATGCGCCGGAAGAGTTGTTCTTGCGATGCAGCACGGGGAAATATAGGCCGTCACTTTCGCTCCTCGACCACGCGCCGGATTTTTCCGGTCTTGGGATTCCTAGGAAGCCCTCCGGGTGAAAGAACGACAATCGCCGGTTTTTCAACCAGCCCTGAAGCGACGTTGGTGGCAATCACCGGCTTTTCCTTCAGGATCGCGCTCAAAAGTGCGTCACCCAATTCGACTTCCCGCTTCGCGTTCACCGGATCGAGTGCTTCGACCTGGACCTCCAGGCAGTCGAGCCCGTTTTTATGCTTTCCAAAAATCGTGAAATTCTGGCTTAACCCCGGGACCTTGGAAACACACGCGGCGATGGCATCGATTGAGACGTTATCGGCACCGATCACAAGGACCTCGTCAGAGCGGCCGAGCAGCTCGAACCGCGGCGTTCGGCGGCCGCAGGAGCAAGGGCCTTCGATCATGCGACCCCGATCGCCGACATCGTAACGAATGACCGGCATCAGTGTGCGGTCGATGTTGGTGACGATGATATTGCCTATTTCACCCATCTTTACAGGCGCACCGGTTTCAGGGTCCACAATCTCAAGAAGATGGAGACCTTCTTCCACATGGTGAATGGACCCGATGCATCCTTTGCACTGGAAACCCACGACTCCCGTATCGTTGATTGCGTAAGAGCACGAGCCGATCAAGCCAGCTTTGAGAATCTTCTTGAGGTAATCCTTCGCGGCGGGCGCCAGATGCTCTCCTCCGTAGCCGATCTTGGGAATCGTCAAATCAGTGATATTATTCTTCTCAACGTACTGGGCGATTCCAAGCAATACCGAAGGAATTGAAATCATCCCGTCGAGCTTGCCTGCGGATTTGAAGGAGCGAAGGTAGGAGATGATGTTTTCCATCGGAATATGACCGCCAATGGGCAGTGTATGCACGCCGACCTGCTCAAGCGCCATATTAGCCGTGATAAACGATGCCCACATATTGCCCGCAAAAAAGAGATTCGCCACGACCTCTCCTTCTTCAAAAAGTCCAAGAGCGAAGCCCTTGGCCATCCCGCGGGCGTTGCGTCGGGTTTCTTCCTGAGTGCGATAAACAAATTTCGGAGCGCCGGTTGTGCCACCGCTTGAGAAGGAAATGGAACCTCCGAGCGGCGCCGTCAAAATCCCGTTTCCATAAGGCGGAAGATGCGCGCGGAAGTCTTTTGACGAAAGAATCGGGATCTTTTCAAGTTCCGCGATCGTTTTCAGGGGCTCACTGGGGATCCGGTCTTTGTAGAAACTTGATTTCTCGCGTGCAACTCCCAAAACACGGTTCACACGGGCAAGAAGAAACGCGTTTCGCCGCTCGGTGGTATCAAAATCCAGCGGATCGTCGAACCTGCCGCTTTGCGCCAGCGATACCCAACGCACCAGCTCCGCCACACCGCGAGTGCCGTCATGGGGAGTACCGTGTTTTCTTTTGTGCATGCGCCCGATATCCGTCACCCGATCGGCGCCAATTGCCACCAGACGATTGGACAGTTCAAAAAGCCGCGCGGGACTGGCAAGCATCCCAATCGACTGGATGAACTTGCCGTACCCCGAAAGGGCCTCAAAAATTTCCTCATCGTTATTTGCAGCCACCACATAGGCGGTACGGTGCTGACAGGAGACATTGAAGCGCGAGGACTTGTCGAGAATGATCGTCCAACTCTGATCGTTCACAGCCGGGATAATTACTTCGGAACGCCCCAGTGCCGATTCCACCCTCGCAAGCTCGCGCGTGCGCGTGATCTCGGTCTTTTCGTCGACGTTGATATCCGGGAACGGAAACTCGCGCGCCATTTTTTCGAAAGCCATCTTCAGGCTCTGAGCGAACTTCCGTGCGTTAGCCTCGCCCCTCACGAATACGCAATGGGGCGAGGAGCAGGCGGCCTGTTCCCACATCGTGAAGTCTCGGGCAACCTGCTCGGCCACCTCATCCGTGTTTCTCCGATCCAAAGCTTCCTGATCCAGGATCACAAGCGAATATTTCGGGCCATACTCGATTTCCTTGGTATGAAGTCCACGCCCTCCTCGGTAGGCCTCAACCGTTTCCTTGCCGCCATAAACGATGACGACGTCCGACTTTTCTTTCACGATCTTTTCAACGCCGGTGTCTCCACCGCGAAAGGGGATAAGCGCAAAATACGGATACACCGCACCTTCGGGGTCGCATTCCTGAACCAGCTTCGCAAACAGGAGCGGAAACACAGGATCAAACGACGACATTTTCAGAATGTTGACGTTCTTGGTGATCATCCCCTGGGCGAGCGTATCCACCGCGCTCACAAAAACGTTTCCAGCCGAAACGTGCGACACGATCCCTTCCGGCATGGCGCGAACCGAGCCCCGAAACTGGGCGTGGTACACGAACTCATCCAGATATCGCTCATCTCCGAGATCGATCGCCACCCTCTTGATCAGGTTCTCATAAGTTAGAATTTCACAAATGGCATCCAGTCCCGATTCCACCATCTCCTTGGAGAAGTGAATCAGCTCGGGCATGATTCGCATGATTTCCTGCCGGACCGGATGATTGGGTTCCTGAAGCTTGCGTCTGACTCGGTCCAGAACCGAAGCGATCTGAATCAGCGGGATCTCGCGCACTGCTGCCGTTTTTGAGGCAGCATCGGCATAAATCTTCTGCACGATCTCAGGAGTGATTTCAGGAGAGTCAATAAATTCACCGAAATTGTACCATGTAACCACAACGCACCTCTTACATTTTAATCAGTTGGGAAGCCGAAATCGCGCACCCGGCATGTTTTGAAACCCCCGCGCGACCCCGAAGCATGATGTAATCGCCTTGAAGCCCGCATTCGCATCCCGTGCCGATGGCGCCGAGATCGGTACTTAGAACCGAAATCGACGGCGAACTTCGGATATAACTCGTTTGAAGTTTCAGTAGCCCCGTCTCGCCCCTGGGAAGGACATTCTGGGTCCCGGGGTCGATGGCGGCGACATTTCCAAAGATCGGAACATGAAAACGACGGCGACTGCAGCTCAGGTAAGGCACTCCGTGCTCGACCATTCCATAAAAATCGCGGATTTGTCCCTCTGGAATCCCCAGAACCTCAGATACCAATGCCGCGTACTGCTCGAAGGTCACCGTCTCGCCCTTATGGGATTTCCAGCCTCCACCTGTAATCAAGATGCTTTCTTTCGGAAACTGAAGCTTGATGCCTCGCTTACTCATCTCCTTAAAGGTTACGAAGCTGAAGGCCAGGAACCCGACCACGCGAAGCGGGAGCCCCGACTTTTCAAAGCGAATAATCGTTTCGATCGTCCGATTCACGTCGAACTCGGCCTCACCCGTCCCCCGATCTTCAAGTGCGTAAACCTTCTCAGCCGCCGGCGCAAAAGTTGTATAGGTGTTGAACGTGTGCGCTGCACCTTTTTGACCGGAAACATCAGGAGCGTACGAAAACACGATGTAGTTAGATTTCTGGTCGCTGGCGATCCCCATCGAACGAACCAGCTTCTCACGCATCGCGGCCTGCCGGTCAAACGACACACGATCCAGATTGATCTGGCTTGTCTGACCCTGAGTGCCAGAGGAAGTGAAAGTTTTGAATATTTCCGACTCGGGAACCGAGATCAACTTGTGAAGCTTGAACGCGGTCACAAAGACATGCGGAATTTTAATCACGTCCTCGTAGGCCTTGATCGCGTCAGGCCTGAAGCCGTACTGTTCACAGATACCGTGAAATACCTGCGAGCGCTCCATGTGGTACTCCGCCATCTCCCGCATGGAATCAGTGAATAGCTGGCAATTAGCGTCCGAAAAATCGAATGCATTGGGAAGTTCAAACAGTCGCTGCGTGATGGGTTCCATATTCACCTCTTATAAAACGCGGTTATCCTTCAGATGCGAGACCTTGCCCGTGATCGGGCTTCGCGGAAGCTTTCCTATTTCAAGCGGGGTAATCGTGAATTGTCGAAGATAATTCTTTTCCTCCGAAATCCTGAGCTCAGGCACGGCCTGAAATAGCTCGTTTCGAAGGGTTGTGATCATCAAAGGTTCGGGAAGCCGGGGGGCTTCGATCTTGAGATCCACTTCAAACTGTCCGCCAATGTCCGAAATCTCAAGCTGGAAGTTCAAGCTGAGCGCAGGTGCGTGCCGGGCAATCGCATTTTCAAAGACGTCCATAGAAATAAACCCGCCACCGAGCTTGAAATCCGCGCCCGCTCGTCCGGCGAGTTTCAGCAGGGGGTTCCGGTCGCCGCAGGGGCAGGTGCCCTCCTGCCACTTGGCCACGTCGCCAACGCGATATCGGATGATCGGGTTTGAGGTGCGGTTGAGATTAGTCACAACCACATCCCCTTTTTCGCCCTGCTTTACGCGGCAGCCACGATCAAAGTCAATGAGCTCGATCCACTGGAAATGCGTAGGAACATGGTAAACGCCTGAAGGCGTGTGATCACACTGGTAACCCATGATCCCGGCGTCGGAGCTGGTGTAAGCACCGGCTTTGATGCGGGTAACGCCGAGCGCTTTTGAAACATGCTGTTCGGCCACGGCGCTCAGATGTTCGCCCGCGTAGTTGATCATACGAAGATTTTTGAACTTGAAGCCATCGCGATTGGCCATATCAGCCAAAAACACAAAAAGTGTGGGAAGTGAAATCATGACAGTTGGCTCAAACTGCTGGCAAAGCTTGACTATTTCTTCGGGCGGGATATTGGCCGAAATAGGTAGATGCACGGCTCCGATTTTCTTGATCGAATCATGGAGCCCGAGAAACGACGGCCAGAAATGACCCGCGATAAAGAGATTCGCCACGCGGTCCTTTCTGGTGATGCCGAGGATCTCAAGCGCCCTGGCCTGTGCGGTGACGAAAGCGTCCCACTCCGAATGGGTATAAGCCGTGTAACGCGCGACACCGCTGGAGCCGCCGGTGGAAATGACGATCGCGTCTTCGAGCGGACAAGTCATCATGTCCATGGAACTTGGAAACGAGCGTTCGTGAATTTCCGATCGAGTAAGAACCGGTATCTTTTCCCAATCCGAGACGGAGGCGGGCGCAGCAAACCCTGAATATTTTTTTGAGTACAACGCCGATTTGTGCGACTCGCGATAAACCAAGAGCGCTTTCTTGAACTGACTTTCTTCGTTATGGAATTCCACGTTATTCCCCCGTTACGATAAAACGATGTTTAATGCGACCTTCACCGGACTTATACTCTTGCAGCGTAACCCGGATCAGCTCTTCACCGACCGATTGCGTGAGGTTTGCGTATTTGGTTTTGAACTCAAGGCTCTGGGCTTTCAGAAATTCCAGAAGAGTCTCTTTGTAGCGTGAAGCAAGCGTTGAATCCGAGGCATTCTCGACGAAAACGGCGAAATCAAAAAATACCACGCCGGATTGCTCCTTTTGCCTGACTGTGAATAGTCCGGCATACCCGTAATCCTTAGGAAGAACGAGAAAGTGGTTATTAATCTCCTGAACGTTGAGGTTCGTACCATAGAAAATCACGTTATCGTTCACGCGACCTCGCACAAATAGCAGTTTCTCGGGAAGTCGTTTGAGAAGTTCGGCATCAATGCCGCTCGGAAGATCTTTCTTCTCGATGAACCCTCCCTCATCGCCCGTATCGTAGCGCACCAGGGGAACCAGGTGATCGGCGGATACCACGATTCTTCCATCGATGATTTCAAGGTGCTTGCTGGATGCCGGCATTAGCAGCATCGGCGTATCATCAGTGCCAAAGACCTTCTTGCGCTCCGATTCATTTCGATGGAAAAACTTCCTGAGCTGGATCAAATCGGCTGTCTCGACCCCAAGATCGCCGGCATCAGCCGAGCCATAGCCCGTCCACACAACAAACGGTGCGTCCTGGTCATGGCCATATTTCGCGGCGACGGAGTCACGGAAAGCTTCACTGAAATACTCGCCTACCACCGGAAAATACACGGAACCCGGCGCGGGCTCGATTCCCTTCTTTTTCATCAGCGCCGAAATGAGGCCGATACTTGAAGGGTTGGAGAACCAAAGCGACTGATCGTAGTTGCGATGAAAGCGCGAAAAAATTTCAACGGCTTCCGAAAGATTCAATCCCGGCGTACAGACGGTGATCGGCAATCTGCCTTCAGAGGCAAGAATGCGAACCGCCGCGGTAATAGCCATTCCTCCGAACCACGTACCCAGCGCCATACAGCAGACAATCAACGTTCGTTTTTGGTCGATCTGATAATTCGCGACCAGCATCTTCTCAATGGAGTACAGGTAATTCTTCTCATCTTCCGGGCGCTTGGGCCAGAAGACCGAACCGCTTTTGCTGAAGCCTGAACTGGAACCGATCAGATGGCAATTGCCGATGGCCCCGTTCCAGCAAAGGTCCTCGATCGGGTGCTTCAGAAGATAGTTTTGCTTGGTTTGCAGAGGGATTTTCTCAAACGGATGGTCAGAGGGATCGCGGATGTCGTGTTCGCGGAGGAACTTCTGATATCCAGGTACGCGTTGGTGAACATCCCGGATGAACTCATGGACTGGTTTCATGCGTTTACTCCCCTGATGGTTTCAAGTCCAAGCTCCTTCACCCGAAGTAGCCAGAGTGCGATCATGATGATAGCCACGCCACAAACAAGCAAAATCAGCTCTGGTTTGATCGTGTCGGCAAGCCATCCCGTCAGGCCATAGGAAATCGGCTGAGACGAAAGAGAAATCGCGGTAAGAAAGCTGAAGAATTTGCCTCGAACATCTGTCGGCACCACGCGCTGAAACAGCCCCAGAAGGCAGATGTTCACGAAGTTAAGCGAAAACCCAATCAAAGCCAGGGTAGCCAGAAATATCGGGAGATAAGCGAATATGCCCATGATGACGAAAGCCGCGCCCACAATGCCAAGCCCCACGACCATGACCCGGCCAATCGTAGCATTGAAGCTTGAATAGCTTAAGAAAGCCGCACCCATGAACATCCCGGCAGTAAAGCTTGCCATGAGAAAGCCCACACCAGCGGAGCCCGCCTGAAAGGTCCCTTCGCCAAAAAACGGGATCAATACCGGGAGCGCGGAAAACACTAGATTGATCAGAACGACCGGAAGAAGGATCTTCGTGACGAGCGGAATTCCCCTGATCACGCCGAAGCCCGCCTTGAACTCCTCGTAAAACGGCAAGCTTCGGGCTTGTCGTGTTTGCGAATAAGAGATCTTGCGGATCATAGCGGCGGAAATGAGAAAGGAAACGGCATTGAAGGCAAAGGCCGTCGAAACACCGATCCCTGCGATCAGTCCGCTTCCGATCATGAATCCTAGAGCGGCACTTGCCGAAGTTGAAAGCTGAGAGATGGCGTTGGCGCGCACAAGCTGCTCAGGAGCTACAATTGACGGAATGATGGCGAAGGTGGCAGGGTTGAAAAATGCAGAAGCGACGGCGATGAGAGCCGTGATGAGCGCGAGCGTCCAGAGATTCAATCCGCTTGTGGCATTCAGGGCGATAAGGCTAATGACAAGAGCCGAACGCGCAAGGTCGCTGGCAATGGCGATATATTTCCGGTTCATCCGGTCAGTGATCGACCCCGCCCAGGGCGAGATCAGGATGGACGGAAGCGTTGACGCTATCAAAACAACCGCAAGCGCGGTCCCGGATTTGGTCCAAAGATAAACAAGCCAGATGACCGCAAGCGTATGAATACGATCGCCGAGTTGCGAAACGATCTGTCCAAACCAGAACATTCGGTAGTTCCGGTTTTTGGCTAAAAAAGAGAAAACACTATCTTGTTCAGTTGTCATGAAGCGGCCCCGTAATGCAGGGCTTGAGTTTACTTCATGTCACACAAAGAATCAGCTTAAATTCGGCTTGCACCTGTATGAAACTGATCTAATGATGTAATCTCACGTAAGGGATGCAACTTATGGATCACAGGATCACTCGTCATCGGATCGCGTTCAGATTATCCATCGCAATCACGCTCCTGATGGTTGCGCAGTCAGCAACGGGCCTGCTATTTCGCCATCTTTATGGGGATAACATTTTTGTAAAATCGGCATGGTATGGAAACGACTTAATTACGCTATTTGTAGCTACGCCCCTAATGATCGCGACCCTCCTTCTAGTTGCCCGCCACTCAATTAAAGCGTACTCGATCTGGTGGGGTGTCTTGGCATATGTTTTTTACAATTATTCCTTTTACCTCTTCGGAGCTGCGCTCAACTCGTTTTTTCTATTGTACGTGGCGCTGTTCACGCTGTCGGGTTACGCATTGATCTTGGAGCTATCGAGCGTATGTATTGAAACATTCCGCGCCGCTACGTGGGGTAGAGTTCCTGTAGCACCGCTTAGCATCTATATGGCAGTTTGGGGTGTTTTCTTGACAGGCGTTTGGCTCGCTCAGTCGCTCAATTTCATTTTTACCGGAACCATTCCTGAGATCGTGATCGCAACAGATCACCCGACAAATATTACAGCGGCCCTGGATTTATCGATTATGGTACCAGCCGTCCTTCTTGGAGCAACTTTAATCTGGAAGCGAAACCCCTGGGGTTTGGTGCTGGCGATCATGATGAACGTAAAAGGCGCCCTGTATGCACTCGTATTGGCGACGGGCTCTATCGTCGCTGCGCGAGCCGGGATTCCAGAAGTCGAGTCACAAATTCCGCTCTGGTTTTTCTTGAGCGGAGCAAGTCTTCTATGTTGTTTTCTTTTACTGGGACGCTGGTCACCAGCCGATCAAAAGCCGCCTGTTAGTGGCTAGCCGCCCTTTTTCCCAAACCGCGCCAGCAGACTGTAAACGCAAGGCACGACAAAAAGAGTGAGCACCGTGGACACGAGCACGCCGCCGATGACTCCGATGGACATCGGAGCACGGGCCTCGGCTCCCGGTCCGAGCGACAATGCCGCAGGAATAGCGCCCGCAATCGTAGCCATGGAGGTCATGAGAATGGGCCGCAAACGAATGGGGCAAGCCTCCAGAAGAGCTTCGTGCACAGGAAGGCCGCCCTCCTCGCGCTTGCGGTGGGTAAAATCGACCAATAAAATGGAGTTCTTTTTCACAATCCCCAGAAGCAACACAAGACCAATCATACTGAAAATATTGAGCGACTGCCCCCCCAAGAGTAGAGCAAGAAAAGCTCCCGAAAAGCTGAACGGGAGCGCGACAAAAACCGTGAAGGGGTCCACGAAACTGTTAAATTGCGAAGCGAGCACCATGTAAGCAACCAAAAGCCCCATGAGAAGCAGGAAAAGCAGGCCCTTGAATGCTTCAGCGAACTCTTCGGCTCCACCGCTCAACATGACCTCGTAGCCCTTTGGCACGGAGGCACGCGCAATCTTCAGCGCTCCGTCCAGAGCTTCCTGCTGGCCTTTGCCCGGCGCCATGTTCGCGGTAATCGTGATCGCTCGAGAGCGGTTTTTGCGCGTGATCTGCGCCGCTGCCGGCCTTTCCACAATGTCTACCACCGCGGGCAGAGGAACAAGTTCACCACGATTGTTGCGAATTTTAAGACCCTTGACCCTCTCAATGGGGCTAACTGCGCGATCTTCGAGCCGCACTCGGACATCATATCTGTGCCCGCCCTTGGGATAACGACCAGCAACAACACCTGCAATCGCAGCGGATACCGTTGCGCCGATGGCTTCAACACTCACACCACGAGCATCAGCCTTCTTCCGATTCGGAATGAGCCGAATCTCCGGCGCGCCGGCCTGGTAGTCGGATTTCACGTCTATGAGTAGCGGACTCTGCTTGAGCTTGCCTACGATTTCTTCAGAAAGTGCTGAGAGTTTGGCCCAGTCAGGACCCATGATTCCGAATTCGATAGGAAAGCCGGTTCCAGCCGAGAAACCCTGCTGCGACATATCTTGCACCACGGGCTGCGAGTCAGGAACCAGCTTGACCATCTCCTCGCGCAAGACCTGAAGAAATTCCTGCTGACTCAGTTTACGCTGTTTCTTGGGTTTCATCGTGATGAAAATCCAGGCCGTATTTGTCTCGCCCCCAGTGAAACCACCTACAGCCGCGAAGGTCGCCGAAACCTCGGGTCGACTCAGGACAAATTTCTCGACCTTCGAGAGACGATCGTCTGTGAAGCTGACCGATGATCCGGCCGGAGCCGTCAACATGACAAAAGCCATGCTCTGGTCTTGCGCTGGTTGGAATTCCTTGTTCAGCGCGCCCACCGAGGCAAAACTCAGCACAAAGAAGACAAGCGAACCCAGGACCATCTTCCACCGATGCTGGAGTACACGCCTTAAAATGCGTGTGTAATGCGCCTGCAGCCAAGCGTAAACGGCTTCGAAGCCCCGGCCGATACGAGTCGTTCGGTGCGGCGGCTCGATGAACTTGGAGGCACGCATCGGCGTCAAAGTGAGCGCCTCAACCAGTGATAGCAGTACGGCGGCACTCATCGTGACGCCAAACTGAAAGAGAAACTTTCCGATGATTCCTTGCATGAGTGCGATCGGAAAGAAGATCGCCACCAGCGACACTGTCGCGGCCATTGCAGCAAACATGATCTCACGCGTTCCCACGAGAGCAGCGTCATGACGACTGAGGCCCTTCTCGCGGTGGCGCACGATGTTCTCGAGCACCATGATGGCGTCATCGACAACAATACCGATCGCAAGCGATAAACCCAGGAGGGTAAACATATTCAACGTGAAATCCAGGTAGTAGAGCACGATGAACGTGCCCAGAACTGACGTTGGGATGGCCAGAATAACATTAAGTGTGGATGACCAGGAGCCAAGGAATAACCAGCAGACAAGGGAAGTCAGGAGAGCCGCAAGGATCAGGGTCAGAATCAACTCCCCTACCGATTCCTTGATGAACTCGGTGGCATCGAAATTCACCTCGAAGCTTGAGCCTTCTGGCAAATTGGGGCGCAATTTTTCAATCTTGGCTTTCACCCCGTTGGCCACGTCGACCGCATTTGAGCCACGCTGCTTGATCACACCCAGCCCGATTGCCTGCTTACCGTTGGCCCGGGCAAACTGAACAACATCCTCGGTGCCTTCTACGACATTGGCTATCTGACTGAGCGGAATCGGATTGTAGTTGGGCAGGCCGCCCCGGTTCTTGATTTCGATGGCGGCCACACTCTCAGCCGAGCCCGCCTCACCCATTGTACGAAGGCTGTACTCTCTGCCTCCATGGTCGATACGCCCTCCGGGGGGCTCCAGACTTTCCGACTGAATTGTCGAAACAACGTCGTTGACGGTGAGCTCATAATGATTGAGCTTCTCTTCCTGGAGCCAGATGCGCAGATTCGGCTTGAGGTAGCCCGGTGTCCATACATTGCCGACCCCCGGGACCGTCGTGATTTGATCTTTGACGTGATCGCGAACGTAGATCATGAGATCCTGCACCGACATTTTGTCGTTCGCAAAAGAAAGCCACATGATCGGAAAATCGTCGGGATTGATTTTCATGATCGTGACCGGATCCATGCCCCGGGGCAGCTCCATCTGGACCTGGGCCATCTTGGCCTGCACGTCCTGGAGCGCAAGATCAATGTCCCGCTTGAGATTGAACTCGATCGTGATCGTCGCAAAACCGATACGCATCATCGAGGTGACATTCTTGACGCCCTCGAGACTCATCATCGTGTTCTCGATGGGATCGATCACATCGGCTTCCATCACTTCGGGCGCCGCGCCAGGATAGATCGCGCTAATACTGATGATCGGCAAGTCGACGTTCGGAAGCTGACTGATGCCCATGCGTCCAAAGCAGATGAACCCGAAAATGATAAGGAAGGACATGAGCATCCAAGCGAAAACTGGACGTTTAATTGCGATTTCTGAAAGGCTGCTCATAGCAGAGTTATCTTTCTGTCGTCCTGAGTGCCTTGTCAAGCGAGGAACTGTCCCTTCAGTTGGTGCATCGGACGCGAGAACGTTCTATGGTAATATTCATGAAACCCGGGCAGCTCTGCATTATTGCCGAAGAATACAAGAACGACCTGTTCCGGGAATTGGCCTATCTGGGCCTGACCCGTATCAATGCGACCAATCTTACAGTCTGGGTACAGGAGGACCGGGTCGAACCGGCTTGGGCACAAAGTGTCTGGCGCAACGTCCAGTCGGTGGAAGTCGAATCGATCGGGGACGCACAACGGAAGCTGAAAGCAATTTCGAATTCCTGGCGCTACCACGGCGATCTGTTCGCCAGAAGAGGCGCACTGATTGCTGAAGGCCTGAATCTCGCTAAACCGAGCCGACCGTTTCGCTTTCCTTCTCGAGGAGAGAAGAACCCACCCCCCGTTTTCACCTTGGCAGAACCAGGCCTCATCCTCTACAGCCAGGACATTCGTCGCCCGACCTATGATGGAAAAGTCACTTTCTTTGAAGACAAAATAACCGCGCCCAGTCGTGCCTACCTCAAACTCTGGGAAGCACTGACTATTCTCGGCGCTTGGCCCAGGGGCGACGAAAAAGTTGTTGATCTGGGTTCATCACCCGGCTCCTGGAGCTGGGCCCTGGCGGAACTTGGAGTCAGTGTGCTCAGTATCGACCGATCACCTCTGAGCGAGAAGCTCCAAAAATACAAAAATATTGAATTCACCGCAGGTGACGCATTTTCGTTCAAACCGCAACCGATGGACTGGGTATTCAGCGATGTGATCTGCTATCCGGATAAGCTTCTGGAATACCTTCGAATATGGCTGGAATCTGGTCATTGTCAAAAATTCGTCTGTTCCGTTAAATTTGCCGGTGCCCCGGATCACCCGATTGTGGATCAGTTCAGGAAATTGCCTCACAGCCGCATCCTTCATCTGAGCTGCAATAAAAATGAACTGACGTGGATAAGTCACCCAAAACTATGAAATTTGAATCATTAAAACTCATCGACCCCCTCCTTCAAGCCGTCAAAGCTGAGGGATATCTAACGCCGACGCCCATTCAGGTTCAGGCGATCCCCCCCATCCTGGAGCGCAGGGATATTCTGGCCTGTGCTCAGACTGGAACGGGCAAAACCGCAGCTTTTGCGCTCCCCATACTCCAACTCCTGACCGATGGTCGGAGTTCTCATCACCGCGAAATCCGGGTTCTTGTATTGACCCCCACCCGCGAACTTGCCTCTCAAATTGGCCAGAGCTTCTCAGATTACGGAAAGACTCTGCCGGTCCGGAATGCTGTCGTTTTTGGTGGCGTTCCCCAGCACTCACAGGTGCGCTCGTTACGACAGGGCGTGGACATTCTCGTCGCTACTCCAGGGCGGCTTTTGGATTTGATGCAGCAGAAGCTCCTGAATTTCCGGAAGCTTGAAATTTTTGTACTCGATGAAGCCGACCGAATGCTCGACATGGGTTTCATTCACGACGTGCGCGCCATCATTTCTAAAATTCCAAAAGACCTGCAAACACTATTTTTCTCGGCAACCATGCCTCCCGAAATCAGCAAACTTTCGGAGCAGATACTGACCCGGCCTGTACGCATTGAAGTCACACCCGTGGCTTCCACCGTAGAAAAGGTGACGCAAAACGTGTATTTCGTTCACAAGAAGCAAAAAACTTCGCTTCTCATTCACCTGCTGCAAGAACTCGAAGTCTCCCGAGCGCTGGTCTTTACACGTACTAAACGGGATGCAAACCGGGTCACAAATTCACTTTGCAAGGCCAAGATTAAAGCAGACACCATCCATGGGGACAAACCGCAAGCAGCGCGCGAAAAAGCTCTGGCCAACATCAAAGAAGGAAAATGTCGGGTATTGGTGGCAACTGATATCGCCGCACGCGGAATCGATATCGACCAGGTAACGCATGTTTTCAATTACGACATTCCGAATATCCCCGAATCCTACGTGCACCGAATTGGGCGGACAGCGCGCGCCGGGGCCGAGGGCGCTGCACTTTCTTTTTGTGCGCCGGAAGAACGGGAGTATCTGACCGACATAGAAGGACTCATAAAAAAAATACTAACTGTAAAACCAACACCCGATGGCCTTGAGGTGGAAACGCACGGAAAGAAACGCCCCACCCACGCCGTTCTGCAATCAGCAATGCAAAATCAGGCGAAAGTCACCCGGGTTTATTCCAATCCTCCTCCGTCTAAAAATAATCGCAGGGAGAGGCGAAAAAAAGCGCAAGCTGCGGCTAAATCCGGGAAACACTAAAAACGATACTGTTTATTTACCGATTAGCTGTTTCGAACTAACCGGCATCCCCTGTTGTACTTTCTCTCTTCTTTACCGGATTTCATGATGGCCTTGAGGAATGGTCGCGTCGGATTGCCACCCGGAATCGGCGCGATGACCAGACGCCAGGCAAGAACATCGTCGAATATGCTCAGCTCGGCACTGATATCAAAGCAATGTGGGCAGCGCATCCTACCGAATTGAATTACCTTCAGCTCGATTCCCTCTTGGGATTCCACCGTGTCAAGTTGCCAGACACGTCCGTCAATCGCGTTGAACGCGAACCCGCCCTTGCTGTCTCCGCAAACGATGGTCGCGCCTGTAACAGCAGTTTCCGCCGCGACATTTTCGAGCATCCCGGCAGAAGCCGACGAGACGAGCAAATTGAAAAACAGAACCATAAAAACCGCTGAACACTTATTCATGGGGCACACATATACAATATGATGCACGGTGTCAACCGTAAGTGTGGGGTGGACGTATTAAAAAAGCTTATGAGTTCTGTGTATTTATATTTTTGGTCATACCAAGAACAGCCCGTTTGAGAAGAGCCCTGACAATCTGAAGTTTAAAAGCATTCCTGCCCAATAGCTGGGCATCCTTGCCCGCAAGCTCCATCGCGACTGCCGCAGTTTCTTCTGTTGCCGGCTTGCCGTCCAGAAATTTCTCGACCCCTTTCATACGGTACGGAAGCGGAGCTACTGCACCAAATACGATTCTTGAGTCCTTGAACTTTCCATTATGAACCTTCAAAACGCTCGCCAGGCTCACAATCGGAAAGTCGATTGCATTTCTGATCCTGAATTTCGAGTACTTCTGAGTGGACTGAGAAGACGGCGCCGGGATCTCGATCTCGCGCACCACCTCACCAGGAGCGAGTGTCGTACAGGTTGCCTCGCCTGCGGCGAAGAAATCTTCAGCAGCCAGGGTCCGTTCTGTTGTTTTGATCAGGGCGTTCAAAGATATGAGCACGGGCGCCAGATCAGAGGCATTCACTGCCACACAGCTGCAGTTCAGGCAGCGATGCGCTTCGGTCTCCGCATCAAAAGAATCCGCAGCAGCTCTTTGAGACTTCTTGAAACTGCGTTCCACAAGCTTTCGCTTTGACGAGGAAGAGGCAATTTCTGTTATCGCCTGGATGTATTTTCCCTTATTAAGGTACTTGTCGATTGAGACCGCAGCTCTCCTTCCTGCTGCGATCGCATGAATCACTGTCGCAGGCCCGCTCGTGACGTCACCGCCAGCAAAGACGCCTTTGCTTGTTGTCGCCATCGTCATGTCATCCACCGTGATCAGGCCACGTGAGATCTTAAGCGCAGCGTCGGCGAATTCCAGCTCAGTCGTCTGACCGATCGCCAGAATAATCTGGCTTGCTTCTATGGATTTTTTCTGGGCCGGATCAAAGGTCGGATGGAAGCTTCCGTTCTGGTCCAAAACAGAGGTACACCGCACCAGCTCCATTCCCGACACTTTTCCGCCTGATTCCAAAATCTGGTGCGGACCCCAGGAGGTCAGAAGGTTCACACCTTCTTTCAGGGCATCTTGGATTTCTTCCGGAAACGCCGGCATCTGTTCGCGGGCTTCCAAACAGGCCAGGGTGACGTTACGGGCGCCCAGGCGTTTTGCGGACATTGCGACATCGATCGCAACATTGCCGCCGCCAATAACCAACACATGCTCTCCGAGCACGGGAGCCTTGCCGAGCTGGATATTCGTGAGGAAATCCATTCCCGAGACCAGAAGCTCGGATTTATCAATCTTCAACCCCCTCTGTCCCCAGGCACCGGTGGCAAGAAATACGGCTTTGAATTTTTTCTTCAGATCTTTCAGTTCTTTTTTCCCGACCGGTGTTTTTAGAACAAATTGAATTCCCATTTTCTTGAGCGCGGCAATTTGCTTTTCGACCAGGTCTTTGGGAAGTCGATAGGCTGGAATCGAATAGGCCAGCATTCCGCCCGCTTTCGGAAGGCGATCAAATACGGTGACCTGATAGCCCGCCCGTGCAAGATAGAATGCTGCAGAAAGTCCCGCAGGCCCGGAGCCCACGATCGCGACCTTGTCTCTGAGCTTTTTGTGGGGGGCTTTCATCAGGCCTTTTGCGCCTGTTGCATGTTCCAGGACATAATCGCCCAGGAAACGCTCGACATTCCGGATCGAAACCGGCGCATCCAGACTCTCGCGGTTGCACCGCGACTCACAGGTATGGGGACAAACCCGCCCGGTCATTGCCGGAAGCGGATTATTTTCCAGCAGGAGTTGAGAAGCTGCATAAAGGTCGCCGGCTCGGACCTGCTCCATATAGGAAGCGATTTCAACATGCCCAGGGCAAGTCGAAATACAGGCGGGTTTTGCGGTTTGTACACCGCCATAAATAGAATGATAGCGATTATCACCCAGGAGGGCCGCGCATTTGTGACCGCCCTTCCGCATGCAGTGGAACTGATTATCCGGGGCGCGGTAATACCAGCATCTCGGCTCCTGACAGATATTCCCGCCGAGAGTCGCCATATTTCGGATTTGCGGTGACCCCACCGAGCGGGCCGCTTCTGCGAGCGACGAGTACTTCTGCCGCACCAGCTCGCTTTTTGCAAGCTCTGCCAAGGTGGTGAGAGTTCCGATCTTCAGTCCCTTCTTGTCTTCACGGATGTAATTCAGACCAGGAACCGTTTTCAGATCAATGATCAGATCCGGTACTGCAGGATGAATTTTGTCTTTCAAGACGCCCAGTAAATCAGTTCCTCCAGCAATGAGGTTGGACCTGATTTTCCCCTTCGCCTTGGCTGACATTTTACTGACTTGATCGAGAGACTTTACGGAAATATGCCGGAAGTTTTTGAGTGTCATAACTGACCCCGTGTTTTGCCCAGAGCCTGAAGAACTTTCTCGGGCTTGATTGGAATGTCGTTGATCCTCACTCCGATCGCATTATAGATCGCGTTAAGAACGGCGCGAGGAGTGCAGGTAACCGTACCTTCTCCGATGCCACAGGCGCCGTATTCACCGGCCCCTTTCCAGATTTCGAGAAGAATGGGATCAATGTCGGGCATGTCGGCCATCGTCGGAATCTTATAATCAATCCAGTTGAAATTGAGGGGAAGACCGGTAGCTTCATCGTAAATGATTTCTTCGGTAAGGGCCTCTCCCAGTCCCATCACCTGCCCCCCGATCTGCTGACCCTCCGCACCGGAGGCGAACATCACCGTACCGCAATCATTCAGAACGACCAGCTTCAGAACCTGTGTGTGGCCAGTATCGGTATCGACTTCGACTTCTGCGAAATTCGCAATGTAGGGAACACCGGTACGCTCGGTATTGGGCGTCTTGCCCACTTTCACAACGACCGGAGCCAGATCACCCTTGAAGAAAACATCTTTCAAAGGCGTGGACTGACCCGGGGTTTTTCTGTTCACGACCTGTCCCTGCTGGATATCGAGATCAGCAGCATTCATTTTGAGAATTTGGGCAGCTTTCTCAATCAAGGATTTTTTTATTTCATCTGCCGCATGGGCGATGACTTCTGACTGGAGATAGGCCACGGCGCTGTCCGTCTGCACGCAATCTTTCAGGCTGGTTTCCGTGTCAACGACAGAAGACCAGGAAATCTGTTCGGGGCCGATTCCCAGGAAGGAGAGGGCTTCCGCGCAACCGAGCACGTTACAGGTATTTGAACCCGTGCCGGTTTCGACCGTTGGAGCCTCAAGCATCACTGTGCAATCCGGATTGACCGTGATTCCCACTTGAATCAGGCCGCGTCTTTCTTCCTGCCATTCGGCATGCCAAGCGGGATGGAATGAAAATCCGACTCCGCGCCTTTTGGACCCCTCAAAAACAGGTCCTTCGCCCGGTTTATGGCGCTTCTGTTCCCACCCCAGCTGTTCAGCGCCTTTGCGGAGAACCGCAGTCAGGCTCTTGTCGGGAACCGATCCCCATTCATGTCCAAAGTTCTTAAGCGCAAGCTCAATGGGGTCCATCCCCAGTTTTTCCGCAAGCATGTCCACGACGTGTCCGAAGATCAGGTTGAACTGGGAATTTCCCACACCGCGCATCATGCAGGCCGGGAGCTTATTCGTGTAAACACCGTAGGATTCCATTTTGATATTCGGAATATGGGCCAAAGCGACTTCACTGATTTCAGTGGGTGCAAACTTCAGGGCGAACATCGTGTGATCGGCATAAGCTCCGGAGTTGCCCACGGACTTGAAGTACATCGACGTAATTGTGCCGTCTTTCCTGGCTCCGATTTTGCCGAAGTAAATTGCTGGCTGACGCGAATCATGAAAGCTTTCGCGCCGGGTATGCTTGAACTTCACCGGGCGGCCAGTGCGTTTGGAAAGAATTGCGGTGAAGAGAAAGAAGGGTTGATCGCCGGTATCACCCCGGCCGAACTGTCCCCCCACGTACGAGCTGATGACCCGGACCTTGTGCAGCGGCAGAGCCAGCATTTGACTGATATGCATTCGAGACTGGTCCGTCTCATATGAATTGGAAATGACCGTGACTTTTTCGTCTTTAGGATCGACCTTCCAATCCACCAGACAACACCAGTTATCCAGCGATGCCTGAGTGGCATTGTGGTGAACGGAAGTACCCTCGACTATTACATCACTATCACTGAAACCCTGCTCCACGTTCCCCTTGTTCACAAAAACATCCGAGCCGCCGACTGCATCTTTGGGTAGAACATTATTGGCGGTTATTTCAGGATGGATGACGGGAGCACCCGGTTTCATCGCTTCCAGCGGATCCAAGACAAAAGGCAGCACTTCCCATTGAACCTCAATGAGCTTCAGCGCTTCTTCAGCGGCCTCTTCGGTTTCAGCAGCAAGGACCGCTCCAACCTCGTCCGTGGCCCAGCAGGCTTTTTCTCCGAGAACTCTGCGGTCTTTAAAATGACGCCACATCATCCGTTCATATGAAACGGTATCCACGCCATCAGTCCAGCCGGCGCTGGTGGGTTTGAGCGAGGCGAATTCCGGATCTTTGTAAGTCAGAATCGTATGCACTCCCGGATGCTTCTCAGCTTTACTGATATCCATGCTCTTGATACGGGCGTGAGCATGAGGACTGCGCAGGACTTTGGCATAGAGCATGTCGGGGTAACGGCTTTTGAGCGTAAGGTCATCGACATATTTCACCTGACCGCTGGCTTTTTCGTAGCCATCAATTCGGGGACGGTAGCCACCTATGTATTTGCGGGGCTTTCTGGGCTCATAGGGCTTTTTCACGAGCGATCTCCTTTTGAATTTTTCTTGAGAAACTCCTGCCCTGTTTTTTTGGCTGCATTCAAAACGGCCTGAGCCACGCCGGAGTAGCAGCCGCACCGACAAATATGACCCGAAAGGGCTTCTTTCACCTCCGGAAGAGTCGGGTTCGGGTTTTCACTCAAGAGGGCCTTCGTACTCATCACAAACCCCGGAGTACAGATTCCACACTGAAGAGCCGTGCCGTAACCCGGTTCACATTGGCGGGCGAAGGCCTCGATCACCACATCGTCTTTGGGCAGACCCTCGATTGTCAGAATCTCGTGACCCCTTGCCTCGATCGCAAGCATCATGCAGGAAAGGACCGCCTTGCCGTCCATCAGAATGGTGCAGGCGCCACAAGCGCCTTCGTCGCAGGAGATTTTCAAGCCGGTATAACCCAACTTCTCCCGAAGAAGATAAGAAAGGGTCATTGACTCGGTGATGTCCCGATTGAGTTCGAAGACATGCTCTTTGCCGTTAATTCTGATCTGAATAGATTGCATGAGAATACTGTATTCAGGGCCGGCGGGGTTAGCAAGTTGTCCGCCCGTCAGCCCTGCTAGGCTCTTGTACATGACTTGACGGTTCCTCGGGCAGGGACTTAACTAAATAGTGCAAAATCAATAACTTATCCAAAACTCCGCTGGTTACCCGCTTGCAAAACAGGCGCAGAGGTCTTGTGCTACTGCGAGAATACAGGAATGATCGAATATCTAATGGACGCCTCGGAGAGCAAATCCAGCACTCGATCAGTCGCGGTCATCGGGACCGGTCCCGCAGGATTAATGGCAGCGGACGTAATTGCGCGCGCAGGTCATTCCGTAACCATTTATGAAAAATCGCGCGGACCTGGACGCAAACTTCTGATCGCCGGAAGCTCCGGATTGAATATCAGCCACGACGACACTCCGGACGAATTCTGGCGCAACTACCGGGGACCGGCAGAACACTTCCGGAAACTCTTCCTGCTCTTCCCCCCGCGTGCCTGGCTGGACTTCATTCATTCGCTTGGGATCAAAACCTTCCGGGGCACAAGCCGCCGTTATTTCGTCGAGGGCCTCAAGGCGTCACCGCTCCTGCGGGCCTGGATCATGGGACTGCAAGAAAAGAGAGTACAGTTCAAGTACAGCCGCGAGCTTGTTGACTTCGATTGTATGCCCCACGGAAGTATTCAGCTCCGGCTCAGAAACGCAGACGCTGAAAACGAAACAGAGACCTTCGACGCCGTCTGCCTGGCGCTCGGAGGTGGAAGCTACGCGGGCAAGGAAAAGCCCCTGCGCTGGCCGGCCATTTTAAAAAGCAAAGGGATCCAGTTTCAAGATTTCCGCGCATCGAATGTGGGATTTGAGGTGGACTGGTCACCATCCTTTCTCCAGGAAGCAGAAGGACTACCCTTGAAAACAATCGTACTGAAAACCTCCCTGGGCGAAAAATCTGGCGACCTGATGATCACCCATTATGGAATTGAGGGCACTCCCGTTTACCACGTTGGACAGCTTGGTGAAGTATACGTCGATCTGAAACCCGGTTTGTCGCTCGCGGAAATCCAGAAAAAGCTGCGCTCCATTAAGGAAAATCTTGCTCCGATCCGCAAAATTAAAAAACAACTGTCACTCTGCCCCGCCGCTCTCGCTTTGCTCTTCCACGGGACCCCCAGGGAGCTGCTGCAGGATTCCGAGGCCCTGATCAGACGAGTCAAACGATTTCCGCTTGTCCTGAAGCACACCCGGCCTCTGGAAGAGGCAATCTCCTCAGCGGGTGGTCTGGAGTTCAGGGAACTCACGCCAGAACTGATGCTATTGAAATTTCCGGGCATTTTTACGGCCGGTGAGATGCTCGACTGGGATGCACCCACTGGCGGTTTCCTGATCCAGGGTTGCGCCTCCGAAGGATTCCTGGCAGGCAAGAGCATAGTGGAGTATCTGAAAAAATAAATGGCCCCGGGACAATTCAATGTCCGCGGGGCCTTTATTGTTGCGCTGCGAGCATGACGCCAGCAGCCCAAGCTTTATATTCAGACTTTCGTTCCGGAATCGATTGCTCGGCGCCGGATTAAATAATCAAATTTTGCAGTCTCTGATCAACTGTCACCGCAGCTCCTGGCCAGAAGCCGTCTGACAGTCCATGAGCCCCATCGGTACCTGGGTGGGTTCGCCCATGCTAACGCTTGTCTGGAGGACCAATTCCTCGAACACCGACCGAAAGCCTCTGAATGTATTTCATTAGGAACCTCCGTATCTGTATTTTGTCTACTTATTCAGCCTAGCTTCGATTTGTTTCGCATGGAACTGTGTCACATTTTATATATTTATTGTTCAGACTATCAAGTCAATCAAACCACCGTAATCGTTCGGAAATTATGGACGACAACTGACAACTCGAGCAGTCGATTTCATGGCATACGCGTTGCTTTTTTAAACCTGTGCCGCAAATTTCCAAAGAGTCAGAGTCCGCTTTCGCGCAAGTCGAGGGCCTCTCATCAGCTACTGCATCGCGGCGGCTCGAGGAGGAGGGCTATAACGAGCTGCCCAAACCCCGCTTCTATCGTCTCCAGCACCTGATCCTCGACGTACTCCGAGAGCCAATGGTTTTCCTCCTGGTTGCTTGTGGCGGAGTGTATTATTTTATCGGAGACAAACAGGAAGCACTTCTGCTGCTCGGTTTCATTTTGATGATTGTCGGCATTACCGTGCGACAACAGCGCAAAGCTGATCGTGCGCTCGAAGCCCTGCGGGAATACGCGAGCCCGCGAGCCCTGGTTCTGCGTGATGGAGTACAAAAGCGAATTCATGCGCGAGAGCTGGTTCGCAGCGATATTTTGTTTCTGAACGAAGGGGATCGGGTCGCCGCCGATGGCCTGTTGATCTCCAGAAAATACCTTGCCATTGATGAAGCTCTTTTGACGGGAGAATCATGCCCGGTATTGAAGGATCCACTTCGTTCAAACCGGATCTTCACTGGAACCACTGTAGTGGGGGGCCAGGGAATCATCAAAGTGACGGAGACAGGCGCTTCCACTGAATTCGGCAAAATCGGGATCTCGATCAGCTCGCATCAAAAACAGACCACCCGGTTGGAAACACAAACCAGGAAAGCCGTCCGCATAATTGCCGTCATTGCCACGATGATCTGTGTTCTGGTTGTAATTGTTTACGGTATTACCCGGCAGGATTGGATTAATGGGTTGCTGGCGGGACTGACACTCGCAATGGCCATTTTACCCAACGAACTTCCTGCTGTCTTGACTATATTTCTGGCGCTGGGCGCCTGGCGCATTTCACAAAGAAGAGTACTGACGCGCAACATGCCAGCCATCGAGGATCTGGGCTCGGCAACTGTTCTTTGCGTCGACAAGACTGGCACCCTCACCTTGAACCGGATGGCTTTGCATCAGCTTTATTGCGATGACGAGTTCCTGGATCTGTTTGCGACCGAGAACTTGAGGATCCCCGAATCTTTCCACGAAGTTCTTGAATTCGGCTTGCTTGCCACCCGGGAAAACACCCATGACCCGATGGATCACGCCCTCTGGGAAGCGGGCACCCGACTTCTGAATGGAACGGAGCATCTCCACAATTCCTGGAGTCTCGAGAAAGAATATCCTCTTTCGTCTGAGCTCCTTTCGATTTCGCAGGCATGGAAGCCCCGCGGGTCAAGCGAATACGTCGTGGGCGCGAAAGGAGCACCGGAATCCATTCTGGACCTTTGTCATCTGGACGCACTGACGGAAAAACGGGCGCTCCAGGCCGCGGCCGGAATGGCTGAACAGGGGCTTCGGGTGATCGGGGTGGCAAAAGCCCGGGTTCGGGATCTTCCCCTCCCCAACTCTCAACATGATTTCGAATTCTCCTTTGTTGGATTTCTGGGGCTGATGGATCCGATCCGACCGGGAGTTCCGGAAGCCGTTTCAGAATGCAGAAGTGCAGGAGTTCGAGTGATCATGATCACCGGTGATCACCCGGCTACCGCGCGCAGCATTGGAAAGAAGATCGGCTTGCAAAGCCCCGACCGGGTTGTCTCAGGGGCCGAGCTGAACAGGATGAGCCAGACGGTGGTGAGCGCGATTACGAAAGAAGTCAACGTATTCTCCCGGATGGTTCCGGAGCAGAAACTTCGCCTCGTAAAATCATTGCGCGCCAATGGTGAAATCGTGGCGATGACCGGGGACGGCGTCAACGACGTTCCCGCTCTGAAAAATGCAAATATCGGTATTGCCATGGGTGCGCGCGGGACCGATGTCGCCCGGGAGGCCTCGTCACTTGTCCTGCTCGATGATGACTTTGGATCGATAGTCGAAGCGATCCGCATGGGGCGCAGGGTCTTCAATAATTTGCAAACCGCCGTAATATATTTAGTGGCCATTCACGTTCCAATTGCAGGAATTTCAGTCTTACCGGTATTTTTCGAGCTTCCGCTAGTATTGCTCCCAATTCACATCGCATTTCTTCATCTCATCATTGAACCCGCATCTTCCATCGTCTTCGAAGCGGAACCGGCCGGACCTCAGGTGATGCACACCCCCCCTCGCAGGCCCGGCGAATCTCTTTTTGGAAAAATGGTTTTTATTTCAAGCCTCTTCCAGGGGGGCACTATCCTCATCGCCATGGTGATCACGTATTTCGTTTCGGACTATTTTGAATTTCCGGAAGAAAAGATACGTGCCGCGAGCTTCACCGTGCTGATCGTCGCGAATCTAGGCCTGATACTACTTCAAAACTGTTTTCAGGAAAAGCTGCGGGTGCGCGGCCGCTATCAGCAGAACAAGAGTCTGGGGTTTGTGCTGCTGGGTTCCCTGGCGCTCCTCGGTGCCGTTCTATATATCCCCTCGTTTCGTGCGGCGTTCAGATTTTCCGAATTGCATTTTTTCGAACTGATCATCTGCATTATCGTTGGAATCCTCAGCGTCCTCGTACTTCGTCAAAACCACCGAAGATCCGAGACGGCCTGAATTCTGCTACTGAGTTCGCATGGACTCAAATCACATATTGATTGGTGATGAAACCCAGTTCCACAACGACCGCGTTCGCCAGCATACGCCACCCAAGGTCAATGAACGCCTGGATCGAACGACTTTGGGCAATGTTTTTCATTACTCCGGGCTGAGCCCAGAGCACATGCGTCTTCGATTGGATGAATTAGATCGCGAGTGGGATCTGGATCGCGTGAACATCGCAAGCTTCAGTTTAATAGGAAGTGCGACTTTCCTGCTCGGAAAAACGAGAGATCCCAGATGGCACTATGTTTTCGGCGCACAGCTGGGTTTTCTGCTACTTCATTCATTCGTGGGCTGGTGTCCGCCTGTTTCACTTTTTCGACGTCTGGGAGTGCGCACCCGGTTTGAAATAGAGGCGGAAAAACACCTGCTCGAAAACCTTCTCGATCAGAAAGCAAAAGCCCGTTCAAGGACTGATGAAAAAACCAAAGACAAGGTGGATGAGGCATCCCGCGAATCATTTCCTGCGAGTGATTCGCCGAGGTACTAAAACCTATTCGATTGAAAATCCCGCTTCAAGAAATCCGAAGCCTTCAGAAAAAAAGCGCTCCCCGACTTTCCAGCCATAAAGCACATTATCAATCACCACGTACCCCGACTCATGTCCCCTGCCCTTGGGATTCTTGTGCACCCAATGAATGATGGCACCATCCGGAGAGGGTGCATAGTTCCCGGATTGAGCGGTCGACGTAATATAGTCGCCACAGGCTTCAACCTGCATGCCTGGCTGCAAACGGGGCAGTTTTCCAAAATTGTAATTATAAACGACTTCAAGAGTGTCCCCTGGTTTGGGGCCGAGCTTGATGACGAAGTGAGCGTGGTTATTTCGATCGGGGTACAATTTTGTGATCGGTCCCTGGACTCGCGCACGCCCTAGAAACTGATTTGCAGTATTAGATTTCCAGTCGAGAACCTGCTCATTGTCAATCGAGAGCTGCTCTTTGCCATCCATGCACGGCGGCAACGCAGCGTTCGCAAGCTGAGTGACAAGCAACAGCAATCCAAATACGGCACTTCTGATCAAGGTCGTCATGGCGCAAAGCCCTCCGGGTTGGGCGACAAGCTAGCAAAAGATCGACGCAATCTGAAGTAATATTTCTGCTCTTGACGGGACACCCTTATTTTTCTATTTAGGGGTCTTTCGGGCCATTCTGACCCATTTTTTTTGGGAGAGTTCAATGAAATCCTTTAAAATGCTCATCTTAATCCTGTCGGCCCTGCTTGTTTCAAGCAGCGCCTCTGCTTCGCCCGTCAGCGCATCTGTTCAGAATAACGGCCTATTGAAGGACATCCGACAGCTCACGATCGATTGTGTCATTGAGCCCTATGTCCTGAATTCCAGCGGAGACAAGGTTTTTGGTGATCTCACCAGCACCTGTGACGAACTTCAGCCCGATCGGAATGGCGGAATGCGAATTTCATTTAAAGGTGCTCTCCTCAGAGCCTTCATTATCGAGTCAGAAAACTCTGACGGCGGCGACCTTAATCATTTAATTATTTTAAACGGGAAGGGCGCAGTTGTAGCCGAACGGCACGATATTCTGGCTTTTGATAATATTTATATCGCTCTGGCCGGTGGTGACTCTGAATTCCGCCAAGTCCGAGTTGATTGAATATCTTCTTGATATTAAATAGATACCCTCCCAAAGCTTCGCGTCACTTACGAAAGCCAATAACTGCCCTTCCAGCAGGAGTGGTTCACTTCAATCGCTGCGCGCTGGCTTGTATTTTGCGGGATAGTCGCAAGTGATCCATTCGAGCGCGGCCAGAACCAATTCGCGAATCAGTGAACTCGAAGACGAGCTGCATCACGCACGCCACCAGCTTCGCTGGTATCAGGAAATTTCCCGACACAGTGCGGATGCAACAATCGTCTGGAAAATGGCGCCTGGGCTGCCACTGGAGTTTGCTTCAGAAAGCATCCGGCATTATGGATTCGCGCCTGAGAATCTAATAAATAAAAAAGGACCCTGGCCGGCCCTTCTGCGGTTGGAAGAACCTGAAAAAATCGAGTCTCAAGTTACTCAGCACATCACCAATGGTACTACCGATTTTGCAATGAAGGCCGCTATTAGGACGCTTTCCGGTGAGGCTCGTAAAGTTTGGATATATACAACTCGTTTATCGAACGATTACTTTTCAAGCGTGCTGCGCCCCTCTCTGCCTGGTCCGCCAACGGACCAACGCTTTCCCGAGCCTGCTGTCCTGGCCTCACTGCTGGAAAATTCATCTCAACCATTTGCAATCGGATATCCCGATGGTCGCCTGGGAATATTCAATACTGCTTTTTGTGATCTGACGGGATACTCGCAACAGGAGCTTGCGCGCGCCGACTGGGTTCGCATGCTCACCCCTCCAGAATGGCGCGAATACGAAGGGCAGCTCCTGAAAGAGCTGGATCGAACTGGAATACCCGTACGCTATGAAAAGGAATACCAGCGCAAAGATGGTTCCCGGATTCCGATTGAGGTACTTGCTCACCTGGTCCGGAGTGAGCGCGATCACAAAGATTATTATTATGCATTTGTGACAAACATAACGGAACGCAAAAAAACTGCTGAGGCGCTGCGTGCAAGCGAAGAACAGTTCAGAAGCCTTTTTGAACAAGCCCCGATCAGCATTCAACTCCTGGATCCGAATGGGAAAACGACACGAGTAAACAAGGCCTTCGAGGACTTGTGGGGTCTTTCATTGAAGGACTTGTCCGACTACAACGTCCTGAGGGATCGGCAACTCGAGCAGATCGGCCTGATCGATTTCGTAAGAAAGGGATTTGCGGGAGAAACTGCGGTTATCCCAGCAGCCGAATACAATGCAAATGTCTCGCTCGGCAAGGGTACGAAGCGCTGGATTACCGCAACCATTTATCCCGTAAAGGACAAAACAAAGAGGATCCAGCAAGTCGTACTGATTCACCAGGACATTACTGACAAGGTCAGAGCTCAGGCAGCGCTTGAGAAAGCCAAGGAAGAAGCTGAATCGGCCAGCCGGATCAAATCCGAGTTCATCGATATCGCGGCCCATGAGCTTAGAACACCGCTCACACCACTCACTCTTCTGATTCAGCGAGCCCAACAACTCAATGATAAAAATGAACACATTCCAGCAAATTTTTTGAATCGAATGTCATCACAAACACAGCGCCTGACCGAACTAGTGGAGGATCTCCTGAATGTGTCTCGTTTGGAGCGCGGTGGATTTGTCCATCATCCTGCCCGGGTCGATCTGATTGCGGTCGTTCAGGAGTGCGTGAAGGACGCTCAGGAACAAAATGGGAAAAAACCCGTCCGTTATCAGGGCCCCACAGGGCCGATTTTCATAACAGCAGATCCCACGCGAATCAATCAAGTCCTTGGGAATTTACTGGACAATGCCCTGAAGTATTCTGACTCGAACAGCGCGGTTGAAGTCAACGTAGAGCTACAAAAGGAGACGGTCCGGGTTGCCGTGACAGATCGTGGCCCTGGAATTCCCAAACCTCAACAGGCCGCGCTTTTTTCGAGATTTTATCGTGTGAACACAGATAGGACGGTCCGGCGGCCCGGCCTGGGGCTCGGACTCTATATTTGCCGTCAGATCATAGAGCTGCACGGAGGCAAGATCGGCGTTGAAAGCGAAGAAGGCAAAGGAAGTACGTTCTATTTCACTCTTCCGCTGGAACAGACCGGCCGTTGATCCCTCAGGTGACTTTGTCCTGGAATTTTGAGAGAAGAAGTCAAACGAGGAAATTGAATTATGGATACGGACTCCTTCAAGCCGCTCTTCATTCAGGCCCTGGAACGCAGGAAAGCACTTTTCGCCCGGCTTCAGCGTGAAAACACGAATGCCGTCCGGATTTTTCATGGAATTACCGAAGGCGTTCCGGGCTTGACCATAGATCGTTATGCCTCGCTCGTCCTGGTGCAGACCTTCAGAGATCCCCTGAAGTCGCAGGAAATTGAACTGATCCGGCAAGTTCTGAGTGGAACACTGCAGTTCCCGTTTTCGCTGGCCTACAATCACCGAGGAAAGAAGGCGACCGAAGCCTTTGACCTCTGGCACCAGCCCGATCCAGAGACTTCCAAGGAAGTCGAGTGCAGCGAGTTCGGTACGAAATTCCTCGTTCGCGCCCGTCATTTCGGAATCGATCCCTGGCTCTTTCTCGACCTCCGCGCCGGGCGAAGATTCCTCCGTGGGGCATGCAAGGGGCTGAGTGTGTTGAACCTCTTCTCCTACACCTGCAGCGTCGGCGTGAGCGCGGCTGAAGCGGGCGCGAGCGAAGTCTGGAATGTGGATTTTTCGTCGTCAAACCTTGAAGTAGGCCGGCGAAATGCCACGTTGAATAATATTCCTGAAAAGCGTTTCGTCACGATCGAGGAAGACTGCCTGCCGATCATGCGTCAGCTGGCGGGCCTTCCGGTTGGAATGCGGTCTTCGCAAAGACGTAAGTTCAAAAAAGTTGAAAAACGTGAATTCCATCTGGTCGTTCTTGATCCACCGGCCTGGTCGAAAGGTCCTTATGGCGCGGTGGATGTCGAAGGCGATTACGCAAGCCTGTTCAAGCCCGCCGTATTGATTGCCAGGCAAAATGGCGGACGGATTCTCGCCACCAATCATGTTCCGGGCATTGAACTTAACGGCTGGATCGAATCACTTGAACGCTGTGCCGCAAAAGCAGGCCGGCCGCTCAAATCGGTTCAATCGATTTTGCCTGACGAGGATTTTCCCTCTTTCGATGGCAAGCCTCCACTTAAAATGGTAATCGCAGAAATCTGATCCGGCCGCCCATGAGCGGCTTATTTATGCTGCCCTGCTGACCTGTTTGCGCGCATCATTCGGCAGGATCACAGTAAAAATAGTCCCCGTATCGGGTGAGCTGTTCAGCCTCACCGTTCCTCCATTCGCCTCTGTGAGGCCTTTCACAAGCGCCAGCCCAAGCCCCCATCCCCTAGGCTTGCGGGTCTCGACGGAACTGGCCCTTCGAAAAGGCTCAAAGATTTTCGACTGAATCTCGGGAGGAATAGGATTACCTTCGTTATGAACCCGGATCTCGACCTTTTCTTCGGTCTGATCGATGGAAACTGTAATCGCACGATCTGGCGCACCGTACTTTATTGCATTGCCGCAAAGATTCTCCAGAATCCTGCGGATCCCTTTTGAGTCCCAAAATCCTTTGATCGGTTTGTCCGCTTGAAGGGTAAAACGATTTCCATGGATGGTGCTGAGGTCACCCAAGACATCTGTGGCGATATTCCTTAGATCACAATATCCGATTTCGATTTGAATATTTTCACCCGCCTTGAGTCGGCTTACATCCAGCAGATCCCGAATCATCTGATCGGCTCGGTCAATATTCTCCGCAATGCGACTTGTGATTTTCTGAGCTTCCGGGGGTGCTTCGGCCCACCGACGAGTCAGAAGTTGGGTACTCATCTTTACTGCTGTAAGAGGGGTTCGAAGATCATGGGAAAACGCCGCAACGAATCTCTCACGGAGTTCCCGCTCTTGAACCCGCTCTGTTACGTCAATCGCGTGATCGTATACTCCGTAAGGTTTTCCTTCCCAATCGTTTATCCTGACATAGCAGAAGTCGTAGTAGCGATCTTCGATCGGTCCATCCTTGGTCCGCCGGTGTTTAGCGAGGACCTCACGCCCTGTAAAGGACTCACCCGTTTCCATTACTCTTCGGAAATAGTCCGTAAACGGCTGGCCTTCAAACTCAGGGAGTGCTTCGAGAAATTCCTTACCCTTCAGGTCACGACCGCCAAATAACGCCTGGAACGCCGGATTCGCCAGCTCAAAGACCATACCTGGCCCCCGCCATAACGCCATCGCGGCGGGGGATAGCTGGAAGATCGCATCCAGCTTATGGCGCTCGAACGCAAGTAGAGCTTCCGTTTCCCGCAAGAGTGATATTTCCTGGATCGCGACCACCGCTCCGATGACATGTCCGCCGGAATCACGGAAGGGAGCTGCTCCAGTGAGTATATGAACAGGGCTTTCACCCGGGCGGACGATGGTGATCTCCCTGGGGGCAACCACCACATTATTCAGAAGGGCTTGCATCGAGGGCCAGTCGCGGGCACCTATGGTTTGATCGTTATTAGTCCAAAGGCACCGCACGTTCGTGTTTTCCCAAATCGGCGTGGAATGTTCACCCGAGTCGATAAATACCTGATCGGCATTTCCGTGGGTCTCAATAACCCGATGCCGGGAATCGAGAATCACTGTAGTAACCGGCAGGGTGTCCAGGATCGTTTGCAGGCGCTCGTGCTGAGAGCTGACGGTCTTGGCCTTCTCCAGTTCGCGTGTGCGCCGTATGAGAAGTGAATTTAAAATAGTGATACTTATCCCACTCAGGATAAATGCGACTAGCTGCGGACTTTCCCTCAGCGAGGCGATAGCGAATGTGCCCGTGGGAGGAATAAAATAGTAGACGGCGAGAAGTGCCGAGATTCCAATTGCTGAAATTCCTGCGGTCAGTCCACCCAGAAGCGCCGCGAAAATGATTGCAGGATAATATAATATAAAACGACTCGGTCCAATCCATTCCCAAAGCACATTCTGCAGCACCGTCGCAAGGACGGCGAAAAGTGCGCCCAGCAGGACTTGGGTCGCTTGATGAAGCACTGCTCTTCGCGCCGGCAGAGGTGCATCATCTTCCAATCTGCTCTTAGTGCGCTTCATTTCTTTGTTCTCCAGAACAGACTCCGACACATCCTTGAGGCATGAATAGGGAGTACGTCCAATAGCCTGCGCCCCACGATGTCATTGCTCTTGGTCAGAGTCGCGCTGATAGTTAGGAAGATACGTGCCAGCTCGTCTACCGATAAAACGTAGTCGCGCCCGTGATGCTCCAGTTCGCCGGATCCGGATCGTAATCATTGCAGCTGGCCGCGGAAATTGCTTTGAATTTAAGCGTAGCGCCTTCGATCTTGATCAGAAACACGTGCCCCGGCTCCCACTCGAAGGTTTCATAACAATAGATGTTGCCGTCGTCCGTGACCTGCGCAAAGTTGCGGTTGACTCGGCCGGATGATGCATGCGTAAAAGTGTAAGCCATTCCGCCGACGTCGGCGACCGCCGAGCCGATATTAAAGCCCTGTTTGGAATCGTAGTAAAACGCGTCCGGCATCAAGACCATCGAGCTGGCTTCGGTGGTCCCGCTCTGGATGCTTGTCGTATCCGGAAACCAATAACCTTGAGCCGTACCCGCGATGTCTGACCCATTCGTTCCGCAAAGCAGGGAGGCGCCTTCTGTTTTGGCCGTAAACGTGTCCGTGCCCGAGTCGTAATTTCCGATCTTTGCCATGAGCGTCGCATAAAGACCGCCCGTCGGATTGTAATAATTCAGCGGGCACTGGATGTATTTATGCTCGAACCCCACGTCAGTAAGGAAACGATTCGGGCTGATCTCCGTCACGGGCGTGCCAAGCTTATCCCTGACGCCAAAATCAAAGGCCGAATTGTTCGGCCTGTTACCAGAGCCGCCAATGACCGTTCCCGCGGCGACCGGAATCGAAAGCTGTCTTGTGCAGTGAGAGAAAGTCGTTGGGTCCCCGCCAAAGCATTCTTCGGTCGTGAACCCCGCGATTGCCGCGAGCAACTCGTCGGAGATCACTTTGATGTGGCCAAAATACGACAGGAACTCCCTGCAGGGGCCAAAATGAATCGTGAAGTCACCTTCCCCGGGGTCAAACGTTCCATTGAGGTTGTAATCGTAAATTTCGAGGAAGTGACGGGTGATGCTGGTGATCGTCATGTTGCCGGGCATCTGTACAACCATCGGGGTCGTATCGTTTGGGAAATTTAGATATATATGAGACGAAGGAAAAACATGGCCTCCGCTGATGTTCGTCCCGCCCAGAGGAAAAATCGATTTAAAATTCGCCAGGTCGGCATCGACGATCGGGTTGTGGGTGAAGTAATAGCGATTGGCCGGATTCGTATCACACGCCGGTAATAGCTCGTGAGTCGGGGTCGTCCCGCTCCCTGCATCCGGAATGATCGTATTCTGAGTGAGGGCGCCCGCCCCACCATCACCGCCACAGCCTGCCATAGCGATCAAAGTAAGCGCCACAGCAAAGCTCGGCTGGCCGAGCCTCAGGTACTTCGAAATGATTTTCATCTGAAAGTCCATCCTTCGAGAATAAGATTATAATAGGGATTAATCCTCTTCAATAGATACTTCCTGGGGCACGCATACCAGGCAAGCCTGTGGAAATTGTGAAACCGCTCAGAACTTTGAGTCAAGGAACTTCGAATCTTGGTCCGCCTCCTGCAGTGCCGTTAGCTGAATTCGGAGGTCTCCATGCGTCTTCTTCGGTTCGCTTTAACGGCTCCGTGCCTGGCCTTGGCTGTGCTGGCACACGCGAAAGAAACAAGCTACGCACCGGTCGCAATTACGGATGAATTTGAAAAAACCATGACACGGATGCGCGCGGAAAAGAAGCCGATCATGGCACGTCAAAGAGCACTGTTAGAAGAACGGTACGATTTGAGCGATCGTTCGGCAAAGGGCATCACGATGTTTCGTGGCAAACCCGTGCAGCGGGGGGTTCGGGTGAAGCTTCCTTCGGGTATGAGCTGGGATCAGCTGAACTCGATGACAGCAGAAGAAATCAGAAGCAAAGCGCTGTGGCCAAAGGGGTTCTTTCCGTTGCCGCATCCCAACCATGGTGAAGGCGGCATGCTATTCCCGGCGTTTCACATCAAAGAAATCAAGAAACAGGAAGGACGCGATCTAACTCGCTTTGATTTGGATTTCGACTTACCCGATCACCTGCTTCCAGAGTTTCCACCCGCCATGTTTCTTACAACACGTCCCGACCTTGGGGACGTCTCCAAGGGTCGTCTGGTCACTCTTTTTAACTTTTATGAAATGTTCAACGGTATCCTCAACCCGAAGCAACTGGAGGGGCTACGTTTACTTCTGACGCCCTTTCCCCAGCAGCAATTCAATCAAACAGAGGACCGACGATCGGAAAAGACTCACCGTGGAGTGATGTGCTTTGACTGTCATGTGAATGGTCATACGAATGCAGCCACACACCTCGTCGGGGATATCCGTCCCCAGCAGTTCCGACACCGGCTCGGGACACCAAGTCTCCGCGGCGTCAACATTCAAAGATTGTTCGGCTCACAACGTGCGCTCAAGAGCGTCGAGGACTTTACGGAATTTGAGCAGCGGGCCGCCTACTTCGACGGAGATCCTGTCATCGCGACCAAAAAAGGGATCAACCCTCTCGAGCGCGGAAGTCAGGTCCACTTCATGGCAGAACTTCAAGCACTTCTGGATTTTCCACCAGCCCCAAAACTGACGATACTCGGACGACTTGACCCGGCGAAAGCAACCGAATCCGAATTGCGCGGCGAAAAGGTTTTCTTTGGAAAAGGGCAGTGTTCCGTTTGCCACACTCCTCCTTATTACACGGACAACCTGATGCACAACTTGCGCACGGAGCGTTTCTTTAAACCCCAAGAGATCAACGGCAGACTTGCCAACCAGGACGGCCCCATCAAGACGTTCCCCTTGCGCGGGATCAAGGAATCACCTCCGTATCTACATGATGATCGTCTGATGACTCTCGAGGATACCGTAGAGTTCTTCAATCTATTGTTGGGGACGAAGCTCAGCACACAGGAAAAGAGCGATCTGACGGATTTCATGCGCGCGCTTTAGAAAAGCGTGAAATGGACCCAAACGCAGCTCCCGAGTAGCCAGGGGACGCGCAGCTCAGCGCGTCGCCCCAGCCCTCACCGAACCGGACTTGCCCATTTCGGGCATCC
>MEPO01000034.1 GCA_001769805.1 Bdellovibrionales bacterium GWA1_52_35 | reverse complement strand
AGCTTCTCACGGAGGTCCTATGGCCTCGAATTTTCATTTTATTGTGCGTCGCTTCCTGAGCAATTCAACTACTTTACCGGGCTCCCAGGGTTCGGTCGCAAAATTTGCCCCAGGACTACGGTGTACTGATCGAGCATTTAAAGCCTAGCCTTCCATGCCGATCGAAGCTGGATTTCGGCTTTGAGCCGCTCCAATTCCACGCGTGCTTGCGCCGGCCCCTGGCCTGTTTCCTCCGCCCAGACTTGAGCGAGCTGTTCGGCCCACGGAAGGCAGTGATCGGCACGCGAAAGATAAAGAGGCAATCTGCGCAAATAAAAATCATCCAGATGAACCGCCATTTCAGAACGAATCGCGTATCTCAGTTGGGCAGCCAGATAAGGAAAGCCATCGGGACAGCCCTCCGTACCGTAAACAGAGGAGGAAGCAGCGTCAATTTCCAAAATAGAAATCGCATCCGCTCCGTAGCGGCTGATCAGCTCCTTGGGAATTTCAATTTTTTTGGCAGCTGCTTCTTTCGTACAGTTCGCCATCGCTTCGTAAGTTGCTTTCTGGTTCAGCGGACGTTCCGTATGGGCCTGCACCAGGTCGCTTCCGACAGGCTCGACCGCACCGATACCGGCCTGCTTTTTCCGAAGCTTCAAAGCATAGTCAACAATCTCTTTTCCCATCGTCCGATGGGTGGTGTATTTGCCGCCGGCAACTATGACGGTACCGCCAGGTCCTTCACCAATGAAATGCTCGCGACTGACTTTCTGCAGTCCTCCAGCACCCGTCACGGTGGTCCCCACCAGCGGTCGCACGCCAACGTAAGCACTCACAATGTCATCCACCGAAAGCTTGAGCGCGGGAAAATACCGATTCAGCAGTCGTAGAAGGTAACTCACGTCCGAATTTTCCACTTGAACATCTTCCGGTCTTTCCGGAACAGGTCCGTCGGTAGTCCCGACAATCACGACTCCGCTGCCAAAGTCGGGCCGTGGAATAACGAAAGAAATGCGTTTGTCTTCCGGGTTGTTCATCACAATGGCTCCCGGCACGGGAATTCTCTTGAGATCAAATACAAGATGAACTCCGCGACTGGGCGCGAGCCACTTCTTCCAGTTGCGTGAAAGTGTCTGCCCCAGAAGATCCGTCCACGGACCGACACAGACGGCGATCTGATGGGCCCGGATATCAATTTCGCCCTCGCCAGGATCGCTTTCCAGATCGCGCAGGCGATAACCTACAATCCGGTCCCCTTTCCACTGGGGGGCAATGGCCTCAACATAATTGGCGACAACGGCCCCCGCTTCATGAGCCGAGCGAAGAACCTGAACTGTCAGGACATCATCCCACATCGAGGCATCAAAATAACGAAAACCACCCTTCAACCCCTCCGACCGCAGGAATGGAAATGCCTGGAGGAAATCCCGCTTCGAAAGGGTTTTGTGGAAACCAGGAGCCCGAAACATCGCGAGCAGATCATAAAGCCACATTCCAGTCCCCAGCATCCACTTTCCCGGACGATCTCCGCCGTGAACCGGAAAATAAAAAGGAAGAGGACGAACCATGTTGGGAACGGTTTTCAAAAGCAGAGAACGTTCCTTGAGCGCCTCGAATACCAGCCCGAATTCCAGATTTTCAAGATAGCGAAGGCCTCCATGAATGAGTTTTGAGCTCCTGGAGGAAGTCCCAGCGGCGAAATCCTGTTTGTCCACCACAGCGACACTCAGACCGCGCATGGCCGCGTCCCGGGCAACAGCGGCTCCTGTGATTCCCCCGCCGATTACCAGCAAATCGAAGGTCTGTTCTCGAAATTTACGAAGCGCATCGGCGCGCGTGCGAAACGAAAAATTCAGGAGTTCCCCAGCCATTTTCCCTCACAGTCTCCCCGGTTTCAGTCCCGGGAAATCGTCTTGGTCACCGAAATAGCAAGCTCCGCCAGTTGTTCCGGACTGACCTCGGACGGCGACTCGGACATCAGACACGAACCTTTTTGCGTTTTCGGAAAAGCCATCACATCCCGGATCGGGCCTACTCCACAGAGCAAAGCCGAAAGACGTTCAATACCGAACGCAATTCCCCCATGCGGAGGTGTTCCATATTGAAGCGCTTCCAGAAAGAACCCAAATTTGGCTTTGGCTTCTTCCGGGGTGAGTCCGAGAAGTTTGAACATGGCCTGCTGCACATCCTGCCGGTAAATCCGAAGACTGCCTCCGCCAATTTCCACCCCGTTCAAAACGAGATCGTAAGCAGAGGCTTCAATCCTGTCGAGATTTGTGCCCCGAACGAAGTCCTCAAAGAACTCCGGTCGAGGTGATGTGAACGGATGATGACAGGCGTAATAACGCTGTTCCTTGTCATCGAACTCGAGCAGCGGAAAATTCATCACCCACAGGAAAGCCGGCTGGCCTTCTCCCGGCTTGGGGATCATCCCGAGCTGCCCACCGACTGCCAGTCGAATTGCCCCGAGGGAGTCAAAAACCGTTTTATTTTTGGCGTCGGCGACGACCAGAACAAGATCGCCCGGCTTGAGTGCCAGCTTCTGAAAGAGCGCGGCTTTTTCAGTTTCGCTGAAGAACTTTGCCGCAGGAGACTGCAATTCACCCGTGGGCTGAATCTTCATCCACAGGAGTCCCTTGGCCCCATAGCTGGCTGCATGTGCCTGCAGGCCATCGAGGTCCTTGCGCGAAAACTTCTCAGCCTGACCCGGAACAACGACCGCCCGGATGGAACCTCGCAGGCCACGCGAATTCACGGCCAGGGCTCCCTTGAAAACCTGAAATTGGCTGTCAGAGAAAATCACGGAAAGATCCTGCAATTCAAGGCCGAACCTCACATCCGGCTTGTCGCTTCCAAACCGCTGCATGGCTTCGGCGTGCGGCATCCGCAGGAAAGGCGTTTTGACGTCCTGCCCGAGAATTTCTTTCCAAAGTTTTGCGATCATGGATTCGAGAATCGGGAAAAACGCCTCTTCGTCGAGAAAAGACGTTTCAATATCGATTTGCGAAAATTCCGGTTGCCGATCAGCACGGAGGTCTTCATCCCGGAAACAGCGGGCGATCTGATAATAACGATCCATGCCGCCAATCATCAGCAGCTGCTTCAAAGTCTGCGGCGACTGCGGAAGGGCATAAAAAGTGCCCGGATTCAGACGGCTGGGCACGATAAAATCTCGTGCCCCTTCGGGTGTTGATTTGTAAAGAATCGGTGTTTCGACCTCGATGAATTGTTCGGAATCAAGATGATTGCGGACAATCGAAAGCATTTTGTGCCGGATCATCAGATTCCGTTGCAAAGTGGGACGACGCAGATCGAGGTACCGGTATTTCAAACGCAGGGTTTCCGCGGCATCGACTTCGTCATCAATCGCAAATGGCGGTGTTTTGGCTTCAGAAAGGATTGCAAGATCCAACGCAACGACTTCAACGCCACCGCTGGGAAGTTTGGAATTGCGCATCCCTTCGGGGCGCGCGCGAACCCGTCCTTTGCACCAGACCACGTACTCACTGCGTAAATCGCCAGCTTTTTTATAAGAAGGAGCGGAATCTTTTTCTGCGGGATCGAAAACGACCTGAGTTAAACCATATCGATCGCGGAGATCGACAAAGACTAGCCCGCCGAAATCACGGCGTTTTGCAACCCAACCACAGAGCGTTACCTCTCTGCCGATGTCCTGATCGCGGAGCTCTCCACAGGTATGTGAACGGATGTATCTCATTTCTAATCCCTCGACTGTATGCAAAGCTAACATCTTGAAAACATAAAGGCAATCTTGGGCACATCCTTTGCTGCTCCAGCTGTCTGAAAGCCCTCTGCCGCAATGCGTATCAACGGGGGGAACGAAAGCAGGTTATTCATTATGGGAAGTAGCGCAGTGCTGTTTTTTCTTGTGGCGGTAGGAGGGTTGATCCTGGGCATATTTGGGATCGGCGGGATCTCGTTTGAAATGGGTAGAATTCTTTTATTCGCATTTCTTCTAATGTCATTTTTGGCGTTCAGCTGGGACTTGCTCTTTGAAAGACTGCCTCGGCGGCCCCCCCCCCGCTGGGCCAAATACGAGCGACCATGAAAAAGAAATATTTACGAGTTCTTTCATACAATATCCATAAGGGGTTTTCGACAGGGAATCGGCGCTTCGTGCTGGGCAAAATCAGGGAAGCCATCCGCGTAGTGCATGCAGATCTGGTGTTTTTGCAGGAGGTCCTGGGCAAGCACTCAGGGCATAGCAAGGCGATCAAAGAGTGGCCAACCGAACCCCAATTTGAGTACCTCGCGGATGAGATCTGGCCTCATCACGCTTATGGGAAAAACGCTGTCTACACTGCCGGCCATCATGGAAATGCGATATTAAGCAAATATCCCATTCGCCTTTCGGAGAATATCGATGTTTCTATGACTCGTCTGGAGCACCGAGGCCTCCTGCATGCCGTCATTGATGTTCCCGGACACGCAGTCCCGGTTCATGCCATTTGTGTCCATTTTGCACTTTTTGAAAGCGCCAGAAAGCGGCAGATTCTCAAGCTCTGTGAGCGAATTGAGTCTCATGTGCCGCACATAGAACCAGTGATTATTGCAGGAGATTTCAATGATTGGCGAGCCCGGGCCTCGGACGTCCTGAAAAACGAACTCAACGTCTCAGAGGCTTTCCAGAAAGCCGAAGGTGACCATGCACGCACCTTTCCGGCCTGGCTCCCCACATTGCAACTGGATCGGATTTACTTTCGCGGTATGGACCTGAGGTCTGCACAATGCCTCACTGGAGATCCGTGGAATGCACTATCCGATCACGCAGCGCTTTCCGCAGAGCTCAGTTACCAGTAATGCTCAGGCTGCCCGCCGGGCTTTAGCAGCATCTTCGAGTATTTTTGCGAGATCATCGATTGTATAGGGTTTCGGAAGAAAGAGTGCGCCCGGAAGACCGCGTACGCGTTCTTCTCCTTGTTGAACTGCAGAAACGACGACGGTGGGTGGCACCCGACCGAATTTGCGCCGGATCTCCGCATAAACTTCCTCGCCTGACATACCAGGTAAACTCAGATCCAGGAGCATGACCTCGGGCCAATGACTCTCGAGATAAACCAGAGCCTGCTCCCCGTCATCAACCAGATCCGGTTGATGATCATAGGCCTCGAGAACCATTCCGAGAGTTTCCCGTACAGACTGATCGTCTTCAACAACGAGTATTTTCATTCTGAACGTCCCTGCGTCAAATTCAGCATCGATCCGCTTTTTTGCATATCTGGAGCCAAGTAGGCAAATAGATTTTGAGATGAATACACGAATCAATGAAATCAATTCATGCACTTTATTTGTTGATCGCCTTGAATTCGAAGTATGCTGGATTGGGCCTGGTTTTTAGCGGAGATTTTTATGAAAAAATCAAGAATCGAAAAAGACACTCTCGGCACAATTCAAATTCCGGCGCATGCCTGGTATGGCGCACAGACCGCCCGTGCAATTGCCAATTTTTCGGTCTCCGGCAGAGCTGCGGATGAAACGCTGATCCGGGCCTTTCTGAGAATCAAGAAAGCAGCAGCCGAAGCGAACCGAAGGTGTGGCGTACTGGATCAGTCCCGCACTAAATCCATCACCCGCGCGATCGATCAAATCCTGCACCTCCCTCCAGACAGATGGAAAGAGCTTTTCCCCGTCGATATTTATCAGGCCGGAGCAGGAACCAGCCAGAACATGAACATCAACGAGGTAATTGCGAATTTTGCAAACCACCTGGCTGGAAAACCAAAAGGCTCGAATTCCCCCGTTCACCCGAATGATCATGTGAACCGTTCTCAATCCACCAACGATACCTTTCCCGCAGCAATGCGTCTGGCACTTCTGGAGGCGTCCGCACCTTTATTCCAGGAGCTTCAGAAGCTCGGGAAGACCTTCGCCCGAAAAGCGAGAGGGTGGCACAAAATTCCAAAATCCGCCCGAACACATCTTCAGGACGCGGTGCCGATGCGTGCCGGCCAGGAGCTCTCCGGTTATGCAATGAGTATTGAAAAATGTGCGGACTGGCTCCAGGAGGGCCGCAGAAACCTGCTGGTTCTCGGAATCAGCGGCAGTGCGGCGGGGACGGGCCTTACCGTACCGGCTGGATACGGAACCCTGATGATCCGGTCTTTGCGGGCGCAGACCGGAGAACCCGTTTCCCTTTCAGACAATCTGTTTTATTCGATGCAATCTCAGGCGCCAGTACTGCTTTACTCATCCATGCTGCGCCTGTGTGCGGTCGAAATCACCCGCATCTGCAATGATCTGAGACTCCTCGCCTCGGGACCACTCACCGGACTCGGTGAGCTGCTTCTGCCGGCGGTGCAGCCTGGCAGCAGCATCATGCCCGGGAAAGTCAATCCGTCCGTCCTTGAAATGTGCAATCAGGCATTTTTCTCAGTGATCGGTCTGGATCAGACCTCCATGCTCGCGTGTCAGGCCGGACAGCTTGAACTCAACGTCATGATGCCCATCATGGCGCATTCCCTGATCGATGCGACTCATATCGCCTCGCGCAGTCTGGGTATCCTCCGGACGCATGCGATCGAGGGAATGAGGCCCAATACAGGACGCATGCTCCGCTATTTCGAGAGTACTCCCCAGATCGCGACCGTATTGAGCCCGAAACTCGGCTATGAGATCACGGCAAAACTGGTCCAGGAAGCACTGGCCGAAGGTATTTCAATTCTGGAACTCGTGCGCCGGCATCAGCTGGTTGGGGAAAAAGAACTTCGCGAGCTAACTCGTCTTGAGAATCTTGCCGGCCGGTAACCGGTTTGCATCAACGTCATCCGGCAACTCGACTTCCATGGGCACACTGTCTTCAGTTTCCAGTTCAGGATGCGCATCCACCTGACAACCTGCTGGTCCGGGGCCGTCGCCGATCCGGATGTGAAAGTGATTATGGTGACCCTTTGAGTGCCTGATAAACCGCCCGAATTTCTGCCAGTCTTCGTCACCTCGCGCTGCTTTAGCCAATTTTCGGATATGAGTGCGATCCAGGAAAACGACCTTCACGCAAGCGTAGGGATTCCGGAAAACCTGCTTCATGAACCACCAGTTCGGTTTTCCGTCAAAATGCTTCACGTATGAATTCGGTGATTCCTTGTTCTCGTAGGCAGAGATAAAGCCCAGATCAACATCCTGTCCGGAAGTATGCGAGGCATGTCCCCGGAGTCCATTGCGTCCTGCCAGGCATCCTCCCTTGGGTGATGAAATGTCACCGACAAGCAGATGAACGCCTTTCACTTCCGGAGCTGAATACCCGGAATTGACCCTGCGACCCAACCATTCCAGCATACCGATCATCGGATCCGTACCGAATTCCACGCAACGGCCAGGAAATCGGAGCTTGATTCGGTTTTCGTCAGTGGGAATCAGCCGCCGCCCGAAAGCCAGAAAGCCGTTATTGACGGTGCAGTAAGCCTGCCCGCGCGAGCGAGTCATCTCCACATCCAGAAAACTGAGAATATCAGGAATCTCTCCGCTCGCCACCTGGTCGGAGTAACCCCGCTGGTCCGCGGTCATTTCCTCGCAGAAGTTCGCCTTGAAGCGTTCCGCGTAGCAAACCGTGCCGCCACGCCTTCGCTCTCTCCAGTGCATCTTCTTCTTGGATTTCGGCTGCCGGCAGCAGCGATGTCCGTTCCACGGAAATTCAGGATTCCATTCGGCGCAGAAATCAATCGTGATCGCATCGGTTTGCGACGCCGCTTCGTCCACGTAGAACTCAGAATAAGGATTGGCTGGGATGAATTCCGGTAGTGTTGCCTGCCGGGCCGCACGAACTTCCTGCGGGAGCCACAAGCTCAATACAGCCATCCCGGCCGTAATAGCGAAATGCTTCAAATTCACTCCAAAATATTATGCGAAACACGGTCATGCAGTCAAGAAATCAACCGCAACTGTTCCTCGAGATCCTCGGTTTCATCCTGCCAGTAGCGATGCGTTCCAAAATGGGGAAAAGCCCGCGGAAAAGCGGGGTCCTGCCAACGACGCGCAATCCATGCAGCATAATGAACAAAACGCAGCGCGCGTAAAGGTTCAATCAGGCGCAATGTTGCAGGATCAAAAACGCGCATTTCCGTATACCCTTCGAGCAAGACATTGCGTTGTCGCAAGGCCTCGGGATCCCGTCCTGGAACGAGCAGCCATAAATCCTGGACAGCGGGTCCGCGGACCATGTCGTCAAAGTCGAGAAAAAAAGGGCCGTTCTGATTCCAGAGCAGATTGCCGAGATGGCAATCCCCATGAATTCTCTGAAACGTGACATTCTCCATCAAATTGCGCGTCAAACCGCAGATCTCCCGGACTGCCTTGTCATAGCGCCCGGAAAAATCCAAAGGGAGGAAATTGTTGCCGAGTAAAAACTCCAGATTGGAAATTCCGTAACTCTCAGGGCCGATTTTCACGCGATGGGGCGCGTCCTTCCGGGCGCCTACATTGTGAATTCGAGCAAGCAGTCGGCCGATCCGGAGCAACTGATCGTCCGAGAGTTCCTCCGGAGCGCGCCCGCCCACTTTGGGAAAAAGTGAAAACCAGATTCCCGTGGGAGTCCGGTGCAAGGTCGAGAGTCCTGCCGTGCCGCTGTCATTGCCCTGGCCGCTTGCGAGGAACGAAACCGGCGCGATCACCGGAACCTCTTCTGCCTGAAGATCAAAAAGAAATTCATGTTCTTCCCTGATCTGAGCTTCTGTCCAACGCCCCGGTCTGTAAAATTTCGCGACTGTACGGGTTGGGGGTTCACCTTCCAGCTCCACGTCATAAACCCGGTTTTCAAAACTATTCAGCGCCATGCAGCGCCCGGTACAGAGGAGCCCTGCAGTTTCGACCGCCTCCAGGACCCTCTCGGGTGTCAGCTCAAAAAAATAATTTTCAGTGACATCGGTCATTTGAGTAGGAGATCCACAGGGGTGTGGAGATGCTTCTTTTGATTGCATTCCCGACAGGCCGGAACAATGTTTCCCCGGGTGCTCGTCCCACCACGCGCGAGAGGAACGATGTGGTCCATAGTCAGCTCCCGGGACGTGAACTTCTGGCCGCAATAATGGCAAAGCCCCTGGTTCAGAAGCGTCAGCCACCACTGCGTTTTTTTAAGCTGCGCGGCTTTGTCGCGTTCCTTCTTGATCCGCTTTGGGTCGGACAGTTCCGGGTCAAGACTGTAGTATTCATCGGCCTTGGACATCCTACATTCATAGCATAGATGCCGCATTCTGTGTCGGGCTTTCAAGCGGCCTGAAATCACTCCCAGTCACGTGAGGAACGGGAAGCTCAAAAGAGTATACATTGTAAGCATGCCCGATCACCATCTGGGCTACATTCCTGATGGGAACGCCCCCTTTGGTCTGCCCTTTTTCAGTGCCAGAGTGGGCATGACCGTGAAACCCGGCCTGCACCCCGCAAGCATCAATTGCTTCGGCCAATAGGTAACTGCCCAGAAAGGGGTAGATCTCCCGGAGCTCGCCGAGCAGGGTTCCTTCTACGGGAGCATAATGAGTCAGGGCGAACCGGAAATCCGTATCCAGCGAAAGGAGTGATTGCCGGAGAATGGAAGCTTGAATCCGGCTATGTCGGGCAAATGCTTTTAACTCGGGCTCGCCGAACTCCGTAACACAGGCTCCGAAAAATCCCCCGCCGAAACCCTTCATTCCGGCAATTCCCACCGAATGCTTCCCGACCTTCAGCACAACATTGTTGCCTTCCAGAACGATAACGCCGGAATCGCGAAGGATAGTCTCAATCTCCCGCTGCTTGTTCTGATGATAGTCATGATTGCCGAGTACCGCGACAACCGGTACGCGGGCGCCACTCAGTTCTCTGGCCACGACCATGGCCTCTTCAGGCAGACCCGCTACCGTCAGGTCACCAGCCACCAGCAAAACGTCAGCCCGTTCCTCAAGCCCGTGCAGGTACGGCCGGAGCCGGTTCAGCGAATTTCTGTTGAAATGGATATCCGCCGTAGCCGCAATCCGGATCACGTGAGCACCTCGGTATCAGGCGGCTCTTCTATACTGACAACTTTGATTTTATTTTCGATTTCAGCCTTCGGAAAATACTCGCGTGCGAGTTTCTCGATCGCCTCGCTGCGCTCGGAACCACAGACCCGCCCCGTCAAAAGCAACCGGTCCCCTTCCTGCTCGATCTGGATATCAATTTCATGCGTTCGCGGATCTTCGGCGATTTTTCTGCGCAGATGCCCCACTTCATACTGTTTTGTTGCCCGCTCGTGCATCCGAAGACTGACGGTTGAATGGTTTTCTGCTGGACTGAGGGGTGGTCCGTGCCTGACGGCTTCGGTGCGGGCAGAAAGTCGTCGGCTTTCAAGCTCGGCGTCCCGCCGATCCTCGGTACTCAGATCTTGAGTCGCACGATGCTCTTTGATCTTCTTCGTTCGCCCGCGCATTGCGATTTCCCCGAAGAGACTATCGAAGAGATCTCGGATCACATAATTCGGCACCGCGATATCCACTGATTGCGCATATAAAAGGAGACTCAGAACTCTTCTCGGTGCCCGTCGCGCGCGTTGAATGAGATAATCCCAGTCAAGATGGGCGTGAAATAGCAAGGCGATCGCGTCATGCCAGTGCCCGGGAGTCAATTCGCTATGGGCGACGGCTTTGATAATCAGCAAGTCCTCAGGTGAAATCAGCTTGAGCCGGCGACCATGGAATTCAGCGGTGGTCATTCTGCGAAGCATCTCCTGGTCGAGATAGATCTCACCTTTGGATTTGAAAATCACATCAACCAGTATTCCCTCTTTAAACCCCTTGAAAAGCCAGGCTGGATCCGTTTTTTCAGTTTCGAAGCCCGATTCCCGCAGAGAACGCAAAGTGACGTCGGCGTCCTCGGGCCGAACAAATAAATCAATATCGCGCGTTGAGCGGGGTCGACCCAGACCTCCCGAGGCAATCCCTCCGATGAAGGCATAACGAACCCCGGATCTTTCCATCGCCTCGACAGTTGCTTCGAGTACACGGTTAAACCGGGCAGCCAATTCCGAATCGTCTGTTGCGAGCTGCTTTACCTCTTGAACAGGTTGAACAGGCTGCGCTGTTTTTGCACTTCGCATGATTGGTATTTATGTCTCCAAAATCCGCGCCGGGAATATCGCTTGCACAACCTGACAGCACATCAGTTCACATCAACCATTCACTGAAGCGGACTCAGGAGCATCGGAGGTTCATATGCCAGACAAAAAGGACGAAACATTGAAGGACAACCCACCCTCGGGCGAATTCAAGGAATTCAAGGAACAAGGTACAGAGCCGCGTCCATCCGAGCGACAAAAAGAGGAACGGCCCGTATCGCGCCGGGGCACGGCTGCCATGGACGAAGGAACCCGCCGCGAAGTTGCGCGCAAAGGTGGCCTGGCCGTTTCCAGAAATCGCGAACACATGTCGCAGATCGGCCGTAAGGGCGGCCTCAGTGTTTCCAAAAACAAGGAACATATGGCAAACATCGGAAGAAAAGGCGGTGCGGCTTCGCGCGGACACAGAGGGGGCGCCTGACCAGCGGAATTCCCAAATTCAAAGACTCAGGTGCATACCTTCGTAGGCAAAAGACCAGTCCACCTCGCTTAGCCGGGCAATTGAGTCACGCCGGTTAGAGTTCAACTGGTTTTTGTAATAGCGGCGCGCCTGAGCTTCGGCCGCAGCAATTTTGTCGTCCGAAGAGGCCGGATCGTGATGCATGAAAATCACTTTCCGAATTCCCTCTCTCATCGCGATGTCCAGACCGAGTGATGCCGCCGCATGCCCCCAGTTCACCCGTTCGATGGTTTCCATCAGCGTATACTGGGCATCAAATAGCATCAGGTCCACACCCTGATAGAGAGGCAAATCGGCGCCAAGCTCTTCCGGTGTCACCCGCGTGCATTCAGTGTCCACGCAATGGGAATAAACTTTTCCATTTTTTTCGAATTTGAAACCCCAGCAGGGATCTGGATGATCCAGCTGGTAGGGCGTGACCTGGATTCCCTGGATGTCGGCGGGCTTACGCGGCTCCAGGCGGTGGTACTCGATGATTGAGCCCAGCTGCGCCAAAGGCACAGGGAAGAATGGTTTTTTGAACAGTGTCTCAAAAACATCTTTCAGATCCGAATCCACTGAGTAGACATGAATTCGGTTCCCGGGAATGAAGATCGGGGTAAAAAACAGAAGGCCAATAATATGGTCCCAGTGAACGTGGGTGAAAAGAATGTGGACCTCGCCATGACCCTTTCCACAGGGACCAGCCATCAGTTCATAACCCAGGGAGCGGATACCGCTGCCACCATCGATGATGATTCTGCTTGAGCCACTCCCCACCTCGACGCAGGTCGTATTGCCGCCAAAGCCCGTATGGGCATGCCGGGGCAGAGCCTTGAAATAGGCATGCATATCGGCAACTGAACCCGAGGGGTACTTCTCCAGAAAGCCCGCGACCGTATCGTGAAGTCGCTTATCCAGAAGCGCCGGTGAAAGGGGGGCGGGAAAGGAGCCCCTCACTCCCCAAAGTTTTATATCCAAGGCATTCATTAGGTGGCTTGAGCGTGAGAGTAGTCTTTGCACTTTTGACTTTTCATAAAATTCCCTTTTGAAAACTATAACAGTAAAAAACTGCCATATGCATGTGAAATATAAAGATCCTTTCAAGGTAGGGGTTATCCGCAGAATGCGGTTGGCAAAGCCCGGCCTGCACGTTAGTTCATCCCTATGAAACGTGGCCGTCCAAAAGGTCGTTCCAACGACCACCGTTCTTTTGGTCCCTTGGGTGATTTAATTCGGTCGAAGAGACTCGAAAAGAGCTTGGGTCTTCTCGATCTCGCCAAGGCTTGCCGTTGCTCCGTACAGTTCGTGTCAAATATTGAACACGGCCGGGCACCGCTCCCTTGGGAAAAACTCCCCTTGCTGGCTTCTGCGTTGAAGATCCCACTTGAAGAACTCCGTGCCGCCAACCTCACGATTCGATCGGATTTTAAAAGTTTCGTTTCTGAACCGGGATCAAGAAAACAAGCACAAACTCTGAGTCTGGGCCATGCTTGCGCCATTACATTCGCTGCCCGCGATTCGCAACTTCGAGAAGTTATCCGGCGTTATCAAAGTGCGTCGCCCGAACTCAGAAAAAAATTCATGAAAGTAGCCCTGCAGGTTCTTTGATTAGTCTTAAATTTCAATTACTTATATAATACTGAAATCTGATTTGCAATTTTCTGGCGCCACAATCAAGACTGCCGTGGCTTGATTCGGACAAATATGCTTTAACTTTTACAATTGCGACTCCGTAGCTCAGATGGATAGAGCAGGTGCCTTCTAAGCATCAGGTCAGGGGTTCGAATCCCTTCGGAGTCGCCATTTTTTCAGGAGGTTAAGCTTATGCAGTCTTTTCTTTCTTTGCTCTTGTTCGGAATATTGAATACCACCGCAACGCCCATCGCCTGGAACTGCCAACCCGCTGAATGGCTCTCGACACCCGAACTTAAGAACGGAATTTTCACTGCCGCCCTGACTTCGGAATGTACCGTGGGCGCCCCGGGCGGCAGGGTTCTAAATCTCGATCAATATCTTTTAGACAGGGTCGGCCAGGGAACGACCATTCATGAAGGGCCGATTTCAGAAACTTATGCTGATTTGCCAAGCATTCGGTACGACCTCTCGATGCGCCTTGAAAATGATGGAAATCCCGTCACCATTCGCTCTGACGTCCATTTCGCGACAGACCGCAAAGATCGTTTTGTCTACGCCTCCGCTTCCAAAGACATTGAGGCCACCGGCACTGCAAGCTATTTGAAAAAAGTAACAGAAAGAGTGGAAGTCACGGCTCAACCCGAGTCCCAGTTTCGCTTCTCGGTTTCCAGTTCCATCGAAGTGGAACAGCCCTGGTATGCCCCGAGTGGCGCATTTAAATCCCAGACCACCAAGTCTTTCGTTTCAAATTTTCAGTCGGCACGGGATCAACGAGTACCCCACTGGGGCGAAAAGCTCTGATTCAAGCGCGCCCGCGTTTGGACGGGGAAAAGCGTTTCATTACCCGATCTTATTGATATAGTAATTCTTTTTGCCGTTTCCTAGGCCTGTGGTATGGTGGCGCGCTAGGAGGCGATCTCTTTGATTCCAAAGGTAATGTCATGCCGCTGCACCTCTTTGCCCTCCGGTGTCCGAACTCTCGCGTCCGCGTCAGTGTTCGGTCTTCTTATCCTTTCCTCCCAATCAACATATGCAGCTTCCGACGCCGCTTTGAACTATAGCGCAACGAATTACCTCTATGCCCCGAGCTCGGAACGCGAGTCCACCTTTCAATCCCTGCACGCAAAGGGAAAAACTTCCCTTTCCGGACCGGTGCTGGAAGGGAGCGCCGCAGGAGATCTTCGTTTGCTCCTCGGATCCCAGGTCGAGCCCTATCTGGAGGTTACCGAACTTTTTCTCGGAACGTCTGCGAATCTGAATTCCAAAGTACAGGTGCATGCTGGAAGGAAACTTGAAGACTGGAGTCACTTGGATGAACAATGGAAACTGGGCCTCTTCCAGCCACGCTTTCGCTGGGATTATTTTCATCCAGAGTCTTCCGGGCTTACAGGTTTTTTTGGAAAAATCAGGGCACCCGGATTCCAGCTGCTCGGCTTCGCATCTCCGATCTTTGTTCCAGAACGCGGCGTGCCGGTAGCGGTGAATAATGGAGAACTGCAATCGCCAACGGCCTGGTTCATTCCGCCGAGTTCAAAGATTGCGCTTTTTGATCAAGAAACGCGGATTCGCTACGATTTGGACATACCTCCCGTCAAAGAGATGATTCTCCATCCGAGCATTGCCGTGCGACTGCGGGTCGGGCAGGAACAGGGAGCCTGGGCTTCTGCTGCCTATGGATACAAGCCAGTGAATCAGCTCTTGCTCGGACACGATGCCTATCTCAATGTCGCTCCCCCAATCGAGGTGCCAGCAACCATCAGGCCCCGGATCATTTATCACCACCTCTCAGCAATCGAAGCAGGCTATCAGTTGGAACAGAGTGGCCTGAGCATTTCCACCATCTACGAAAAACCCGTTCTGGAGCCCGTGCCTTATAACTGGACAGCCCAGACTGCCAGTCCGGCGCTGGTGACGGGCTCTTCCTTTTATTTTCAATTGGGGTCTCCGGCTCAACGAACCCGTTTTGATCTGGGCTATCTTCGTCGTTTGGGCGGCAACGCCCCGGATGTCGGCCGCGATGCCGCAAGCAGCAGCGTCTTTGAAACGCGATATCCGTTTGCCAGCGCCTTTCGCTTCGGAGTCAATACACCGCTTCGGGTGATCCTTGGAAAACCAGGTTCAAACCTGAGTCTTTCCTCGCGCGTGATCTACGATGCCATCGAGGACGGGGCACTCTGGATGAACGAGCTCCGCTTCACCCCCTTGCAACGGTGGCAGGTCAATTTTGGCGCTGATTTTCTGGCGACCGAGCTGCTGAATCACTACAGAATCACCGAAGAATCCTTTATCAGCCGGTATCAGGTCAATAACAGGGTTTACGCGGGAGTCGGTTATGTTTTCTAAATTTCACACTCTTTGCTTCGCAATTCTAACCCTCGCCGCTTCCGGCCTCAGCGCGTGCAATTTCCATTTCCGGGAGGCACCGCAAACCGAAACCGCGCTTCAACTGGGCCCTTCAGAAGCAGGCTGTCTCAGCAACACCGCTTCAGCCCTCGGGCGCTACTTCGAAGGAAATTCAACCACACGAGAAATTTCCGATTTCTGGCGTTGCCTCGATAAGTCGCTGCAGCTCTTTTATGAGCGCACGCGTGGGGCCGACGCCGGCGTGTACAAATCCACTGAACTTCGGGGGTTTCTCGAAAAATACTTTCTGAAAGACAAGCGGATTAGCGACAATCTGATGAACGAGTTAATGGAGCTCAAGAAAACCCTCCTCGGAGGATCCTCAAACAGTCTCACTATTGAAGAGCTGAAACGGACCCGACAATTCTTTCAGGTACTCAATGAGCAGATGATCCTGCTGCAGCCTTTCATGCCGCTCACCCCTGAATGGGCTATTGGACAGAATGCCTCTGTCATTGATGCTGCGGGTTCCGCTCTGGAAAGCGCCGCCCAGATGATCGGTGGCACCCTGGAAAAGACGGGACACCCCTATCACATTTCTCATCTCGAAGAGCTGCGCAAAGCCATCGAAGGCATGCTGCCGGGCGGCTCGGGAATTTCAGCACGCATTCATGAAAGAATGCCTTTGATCCGTGCAGTGAAAGCCCTGCTGATCGCGCCGCCCGGAGACCGGATCTACGGCAATGAATGGGTCACGTTCCTGACAACCGCTTCCAAGTGGTACAGTGTTTTGCTCCGCGCCTCCACCTTGCAGCTCAATTATGAAACAGTTTTGACGGGAGCCGGCCGGGAGCGCGCTGTCGGGTTGACCCAGGAAGCCTTTCAGCTCCTCATTGCGGCCGCACAGCGACACCCTGAGCAGGTCATCTCTTTCAATGCCCTCGATGATCTTGTAGACGCGCTCCATCCCTCTGAACTTTTCTTACCTTCCCCTGATTTACCTTCGACAATTAAAAACCGGAAAATCCTCAAAGCCCTAATGCGAGCGCTCATTAAGCGTGCCCTGGCCGGGCCGGATTTCGGCCCTTCGGGTCGGGCCGCGATCGGACTGGGTGAGCCGGCGCTCTTGCGTGCATCAGAACTTCTGGAACGCTGGTCTGAGGGACAAAGGTTTCTCGAACAGCTTTATGAAACCCTCAAGCGCCAGAGGGGTAACGGCGACAGCACTCTGGGGTATTATCCGCAGGAACTCCTTTTCACTGCAAGAGACCTGCAACTCGACAATCCCAAGGCCACAACAGTGGCAGCAGTCGAAAAAATCCGCGAACTGATCCAAACAGTCCCGCCGCTTTTCCAGGCGGATGAATCCGAGATCAATTTCTCGGTCGCAGTTCCTTTGCGCAGGCATTCCTTCAGTGATTTGTCACAGGTGCACCTCCTGCACGAATTCGCGGATATCGTGATCTCGTCGTATGCCGAGGATTCCGCCAGAGCTTCCGGGCGCCGCGGCGTCACCCTGCAGGAATTCTACAATTCCTTCCGCGATATCGAGCAGATCGGGTTTGCCAAGAAGATGTTTGATCCGAAAAGGAACAACTATCTGATGATTCAAACCCGGTTCCGGGAAGGAAGCATGTTCACTTATGCTTCCAATGGTGATGAAATCCTGGATCTGAACGAAACCACGCAGCTCTTTGCTTTCATGTATTCGAATTTCAATTTTTCAAACCGGATTCATGACAAAATTTCCGAATCCTGCGGCAAAGAGCGCGGAGGGCTCGGTCCAGATGATGTTTTTGGCCGCCCCAGCATTCAGATCGATTGCTATCGTCGTGAGTTTTTTGGCAATTTTGGCCTTTTCCTTAGACGTTTGCCTGATCTTGCCGATTTTTATGAAAAGCTGGATTCAAAAAGCCAGGCGCTTTTCCGGGAAGCCCTCGAGGGAGCCGCACGCTTGCCGAACTCTTCACTGGACTACATGAATCTCAACGATTCACTGGGCTTCTCCGGGTCCGTACAGTTTATTGAAGCCCTGTTCCGACGGTATGACAGATCGCATCCCTGGGGACTGCTGAATTACCATGAGTCCACTGCCGCGTTCCAGGTATTCAGAAACGCCATTCACCAGGTCGTCGTGAACAGAAAAATGGAAAAGCAGATTCGCGCCAAGGACTACGAAGCACTTTTCACCTACCTGCTGGCTTTCGGAAAGCCGCCGGAAGCGACATTCAGTGGAATATCATCGTGGCTATGGTGGAAAGAAAAAAAGCATCTCTGGCTGGACTGGGATTTCGGAGCGGACCGTCTGACGGCTGCACAGATCTTCGCTGAACTTTCGAAATGATGAATTTCTGGCTGAGCATTGCGCTGTGTGGAATGACGTACTTCGGGCTCGCGACCGGCAGATGGCCGGGGTTGAAACTCGATCGGGCCACGATCGCACTTGTTGGCGCAACCGCCCTGCTCGTTTCAGGCGCATTGGGTCTGACCGAATCGATCGCGGCAGTCAATTTCGAAACGTTACTTCTCCTGTTCGGAATGATGATCCTGGTGGCCTTCCTCCGGCTATCCGGCTTTTTTGAGCGACTCGGGACCTGGCTCTTTGACACGGTTATCGACCCGGTGGCGGCCCTCGCCCTGACAGTCGCCCTTTCGGGAGTGATGTCGGCGTTCCTCGTGAACGATGTGATCTGTCTCGCATTTACGCCGCTCCTGATTCAGCTCTGCAGACGCTTGCAGCTGAACCCGCTTCCGTTCCTTTTGGCGCTGGCCACTGCAGCCAATATCGGCTCAGCAGGTACGATCATCGGCAATCCGCAGAACATGATCATCGGCAGCCTTTCACAAATCGCGTATGCCCGCTTTGCCTTCAAGCTCTTTCCGCCGGCTCTCCTAGGCCTGCTCGCTGACTTCGTGATCATTGCTTACCTGTACCGGGGACAGCTACGCTCCACCCACCCGGCCCTGCGACAGCGTGCAGTTGTCAGCGAAGGGTTGAGGTCACGGATGCTCGGACGTGTTTTCAACGTTGCGTTGTTCACGACCCTGGCCACTGTCGTTTTATTTTTCGCAGGCTTCCCGATAGCCTTGGTTGCTCTTGGAGCAGCAGCATTTTTGTTTCTGGTTCTCGGGCAGATTCGACCAGCAAGGATTTATCAGGAAATCGACTGGGGCCTGCTCGTCATGTTTACGGGTCTGTTCGTGGTCGTTCACGCCTTTGAAATCCATGTCATTCACCGGTGGAATCCGGAGAGCTGGACTTTTTTGACGACAAATCCAATCGGGTTCCTGAGTCTGACCTCCGCCGTTCTTTCCAATCTGGTCAGCAACGTTCCGGCCGTTCTGCTTTTTAAACCTCTGATGCCGATCATTCCTGAAGTCCTGCGCGAAGATGCCTGGTTGTCGCTGGCTATGTCGAGCACTTTTGCAGGGAATCTGACAGTTCTGGGCTCAGTCGCAAATTTGATCGTCGTAGAAAGTGCCCGGCGAGACGGTGTTCATATCTCATTTTGGAATTACTTCAGAGTTGGATTTCCAGTAACCCTAGTGACGCTTGCGATCGGCTACGGCTGGCTGACCTGGTTTCATTACTGAGCAACAAAAATTATTTTCCAGAACGCGGCTTGGCCGATGGCTTCGAATGAAACCGGTACTGGCGCAGCACTTCCCGATTATGCACCTTGTGTGGCTGCAAGAGCGCCTGCTGGATCTTCTTGTCTTTCCATTCCTTCGCGACGAAAAGCGGTTCCCGGGTTGCCGGGTCCATGGCAGACCAATACATCGCGGTCGCCAGTGTCATGGGGGTGGGAATAAAACCCTGCACCTGCTGGAGTTTCCAGCCCCTTGCTTTCATATAGCCGAAAATCTTTTCCATCTTTTCATGGGTACTTCCGGGAAAGCCACTGATGAAATAAGGAACCAGAAACTGCTCCTTGCCCGCAGCGGCCGATTCCTTTTCGAAGATATCAGCAAGTTCTTCAAAGAGTTCCGGGCCAGGTTTCTTCATCAGTTTGAGCACTTCGAAATCCAGATGTTCTGGAGCCACCTTGAGGTGCCCCCCCACGTGATGCGCAATAAGTTCCCTGAGGTATGCCCGGCCGGACTTCTGATCTGCCAGAGCGAGATCATAGCGGAGTCCGGAAGCGATAAAGACCTTGCGGATCCCCGGCACTTTGCGCGCCTGGCGCAGCAATTCAATCTGAGGGGCGTGGTCGGACTGAAGGTGTGGGCAGACCTTGGGGTAAACGCACGAAAGTTTGCGACACTTGCTTTGAATTTCGGGCCCTTTGCATTTCAAACCGTACATATTCGCTGTAGGTCCACCAATGTCCGTGACGATACCTTTGAATTCCTCAAGCTTGGGTAAGGCACCCAGTTCTTTCAGAATACTTTCTTTTGAACGGGACTGCACGACGCGTCCCTGGTGCAAAGTGATCGCACAGAAAGAACAGCCGCCGAAGCAACCTCGCGTTCCGGTCACCGAGAACCGGATCATGTCAGCGGCAGGAATGCGCTCTTTGTAACGAGGGTGCTGCTTTTTCGTAAATGGGAGTTCGTAAATCGCGTCGAGTTCAGCCGTACTCAACGGCAACGAGGGCGGGTTCACGACGACCGCTTTGGATCCGTGATATTGCACGAGACGCTTGCCGTTGAATGGGCTCGCTTCGAATTCTGTCAGGTACGCCGCTTTCGCAAACTTCTTTTTATCATCCCGAACTTCTTCAAAACCAGGCAGAGTCAGACGCGGTTCAAGAGTACGTGCCTGCTCGCGAGTCGTGAGATAAGCGAATCCCCGCTGCTGGCGGAGCTTTTCGAATGCGGCCTGCGTTCCGGGGTCCTGACGGCTCACCGGCCCCTGCAAGCGGCCCAGCTGCTCCATCAGAATACGACTGGGCCGCTCCCCCATACCAAAGACGACAAAATCGACTTCAAGATCGAGCAAAATGGAAGGCCTGATCCGGTTCTGCCAGTAATCATAATGCGCAAGTCTTCGCAGCGACGGTTCAACTCCACCTGCAATGATCGGAGTATCGGGGAATGCCTGGCGCGCAAGTTTTGAATACACTACGCTCGCGTAGTCGGGACGCTTGCCGCCCCGTCCGCCTTCAGAGTACATATCATCGGAGCGCGTCTTGCGGTTCGCAGTATAATTATTGATCATGCTATCAACGGTACCGGAAGAGATCCCGATGAATAGCCTGGGGCGACCCATCTCCCGCAAGCTTGCGAGACCTTTTGCGGGCTCAAGGACATCCGGCTGCGAGGCAATTCCGACTTTCAGGCCCAAGGCCTCAAGCCCGCGCCCGAGACAAGCCACGCCAAAGCTCGGATGATCCACATAGGCATCACCCGAGACCAGAAGGACATCAATTTCCTTCCAGCCCTTCTCATCCATTTCCTGGCGGGTGGTGGGCAGAAAAGAGGCGCAAACTTTGTTCATGAGAGGGACCGTACACGCACTAACGCATCAAGTCAACTATGCGATTTGAAAGCTTTAATTACCCAGGTATTGATTATTTAAGACGACGATTTCAATGCGACGGTTCTTGGCCTTGGAAAATTCGTCTTTTCCGGAACTGAGCGGCCTAAAGTAAGAATACCCCGCAACGCCGACCCGCTTGGGGTCAATCGCAAAACGTTCAATCATATATTTGGCAACCCACGCTGCGCGGGCCGCTGAAAGTTCCCAGGCACTCGCAAATCCGCCCGTCTTTGCCTCAGATGGGTCCGTATGTCCTTCAATGCGGAATATTCGCGTGCTCTTGCTGAGTGCTCGCCCGATTCGATCCAGAATTGGCCGAAGGTCCTGATGAACGATCGCGGAACCCTGATTGAAAAAATCCTTGGCAGCCATCCGAACGATCAAGCCCCTGCTGTCAAACTGCATCTGCAGTTTCTCAGCAGTATCCGCCGAACCGAAATCCAGGGAAATGGATTCCTCCAGTGCTTCACGGATCTCCTGAAGCTCGGGATCCTGATCCGCCGCCGTATTGGTTTTCCCGGCCGGCAGATTCTGCGCCCGTCCCCCAGCCCGGTCAATGTCCTCGAAGGGTTTCAGGGTTGCGCCACCGGCGCTCCCCGACAGATCAATCATTCCGCTCGGTCCCGTGGGGGCAAACGCAGCCTTCATGCTGGCTGCAACTTTCTGAAATTTGGACATGTCCGCCTGAGAGATGGCGTACATGATCACGAAAAACGCGAAAAGCAGCGTGATGAAATCGGCGTAAGAAACCAGCCAGCGTTCGAGGTTGACGTGCTCAGGGTGTTTCTTTCTCATTCCTTCTTTCCACCGTCATCAGAACGTCTGAGGTGCTCTTCCACGAATACTTCGAGCTTCTCCTGGAGAAAGTGAGGATTCAAACCTTCCTGAATCCCGACTACACCCAATTTCACAACTTCTTTGGTCAACATCCGCTGAGCAGCCTTTCGCTTGATCTTTGTTCCCATGGGAATCAGCCAGAGATTCGCGATACCGACGCCATATACGGTGGCGACGAATGCGACGGCGATACCTTCACCGATTTTAGAAGGATCATTCAACATCGACATGACGTGAATCAGACCCAGAACGGCTCCAATAATTCCGATCGTTGGAGAGTAACCACCGGTCCCTTCCCAGACTTTACCTGCAGCCTCTTCCTCTTCAAAAACAAGATAAATTTCGGTATCAATGATTTCTTTGACCGTATTGGGTTCAAAACCATCGATGACGTACTTGATAGTCTTTTTGAAAAGTGGATTAACAATGGATTCACGTTGGCCTTCAACCGCAAGGACTCCTTCTTTGCGGGCAATAGTTGCGATCCGGATGATTTCATCAATCGTCGGACGAACATCCATATCGACTTTGGTGAAGATCAGGGGAAGAAGCTGGAATGCTTTTTTGATATCCTGTACCGGAAATGAAACCAACATGGCGCCGGCCGTTCCGCCCAACACGATCAAAGCGGCTGTGCCCTGCATGATCTGCGAGACATGCCCACCTTCGAGAACCTGTCCGCCGACAACTGCACTGATGCCTATGATGAACCCAAGTATTGATGCTATATCCATTTAACTCTCTCCACCTTGGCTGTTTTGGCTGGCTTGGCGCTCCGGGGGGCCAAAAAATATCTTCCTTTTATATTCCATCGTGGCGCGGATCACGTCATCCACGCTCTCACGAACCATAGTTTTCTCGCCCGAGAGCAAAGTGATCACCGTATCGGGCGTGGCTTCGACGGTTTTGATCATGTCGCAATTAAGGACAAATTCCTTCCCGTTCAGACGACTTACTTTGATCATGATGATGAATCCTTACTTTTAGTGTAACCTCAATGAGATAGGAGTCAAATGAGCAACTCAGTAAGAGGCCCATCAGCCTACAGTCGTCCGGCATCAGTTGGTTTGGAAGTAGCCGCGTTCATCACTGATCTCGGCTTCAGCTTCTGTCTGTTTTTCGGCGCCCTCCGAATTTCAGGCGTTTCTCCGGTACCGCACTGGACTTGGCTTCTTTGGATTCCCATGCTCTTCGTCTCTGCCGGGTTTGTCCAAAAACGTTTCACCAGAAGAACCTTGGGAGAGCGGGCCTGGTCTTTACGCATGCTTCCGACTGACCAGGAGGGTCGACACTGGAAACTCTTCCAGGCTGAAAAATGCACACTTTTGCAATGCCTCAGAGGCATTTTATTGACGCTCAGCGGTTGGGGCTTGGCACTTTTTATTTTGCAGAGCACTTATGCCGGCAATCCCCGCTGGCTCGGATCGGAACTCTGGAAGATCCAACCGTTTATGCCAGCCGCAGGCAGCTCAGAAGGAGGAATCTCCTGGCAGGTACTCCCTTATTATTATTCTCTGGGAGCTTGGCCCAAAACCTTCGCTGAGCAGCCGGTTTTTCATGCGGTGCCGTATAAAAAAGGCCCTCCGCAGGTCTTTCTGGAAGGAATCACGGCCAATTGGCGCAGCCCCGGTATCCGAATGACCTTTGAAGGACCCAAGACTCCCGACGGGCATCGAACCGACCCAAAAGATCAATCCACACTCGCCGTACGCGTGCGCCTGCGCCGCTGTCTCGGCCCCACCTGGACTTCTCCGCTGCTGGACTGGGGTTGCATGGGCTTGCGAGACGAAGTTCTTTCAAGACATCTGCAGGAAATGGAAAAACTGCAGCCCGAACTCTGGACCCTTCGCTGGTTTGTCGTGGAAAACCCGTCGCTTCCAGCAGCCGAGCAGGCGCAGGGATTTTACCTTCGTGCCGAAAATTCCACCAGATTCCAAAGCCGGTTTGTGGTGATCACAGCGAATGGCACACACCAGGCTTTCATCCTGCACGGGACCAAAGACGCGGAAGGAGCCCAGGCCGAACAGACTCTCCAGCGCGCAATCGGCAGTTTACGCGTTTCGAATGATTTGAATCCAGGGCGCGCGTGGATTGACCGGCAACTCCAGGGGATTGACCTCGGAAAAATTCTTGCCGGCAACGCCTCGGAAGCCACTATTCGGAACCTCGCTGAAATTCAGGCACTGCTTCTTTCCAAGCTCACCGTCGACCCGGGATCTTTCGACAGCTATTATCATCTCGGTGGCACCGCCCTGCTCCTTCTCAAACTCGCAGCAGCGATGAAACAAAGCGACTGGTCGATCACCGCGAAACCTATGGTTTTTAGCGCTTATCGCTATGCGCAGGATGTCGCGCCCAATGACCCACGCCTGCCCAAACTGCAGAATATCTGGCTCGATTCCAAAAAATACTGAACGCCAAATATCTGACATGCGAATTCCAGCCAAAGGGGTGTCAGATTTTTATTCACTCTGGCCGATAAGGCCAAGGAGGGAATGGGCTTTCTATGAAACTGAGAACTGTTTACACTCCGATCTTTACGCTTCGGCTGCTTCGACTCTGCTGTACGGGATCTCTGCTCTTGGCAGGTTGCCTGAGTTCTACCCCACCGCAATCCACGCTGAATGCCATCACCGCAACACCAAGTCCGACCTTCAATTACCCGGGCGGCGAAAAGGCGGCGAAAGTAATTTTCAAAATAGACGCGACTAATGGGAGTTTTGATTCCTTTCCCAGTGCCGGAACGCCTCCCGGAGAAGGCAAGGGCTTCGCTGCCAGGCGCGTATTTCGTCCGGATAACACCGTCCTGTCCGCCTTTCCCCCCTGGCTGACCGGCGTCGAGGTAGGAATTAGTGGAACCGGCAATACTGCAGCGATCTACGACAAATGTGCGCGTTTCGCCACGGCAGAGGAAGTGAATCTGTCCAATTGCATTTTTGGCGGTGGCAACAAGGTCTGTTCGGCGCCAGGCTCTTATTACCGCGTCAGTGAAGTGGACTGCACCTCTGCTGCCACCCTTCTTTCTGTCAATGACGGCGACGGCAGCGCTACGGATGGGATATATATCCGGGCGTACTTCAGCCGCGACACCGCGAAGCTCGCGGCACACGAAAATATTCTCGCAGTGATTGAATATTCGGCGACTTCTTTCCACAAATTCCAAAGCGATCCGAAGTCCTGCATGAGCGGGGTCAATTTTTCTGCTGATAACTGCTCGGACTTCAGCTGGAAGGTTTTTCTCAGGAGTGCAGGTTCCAGTACTGTTCCCCAACCTTTCATGACCCTGATTCCGCGCATGACCGGCTATGTTGAAGAGACAACGTTAAAAACCGGCGGAGAAGTTCAATCGAAACAGGTCATCCTGCCCCTGGCTTCCGATGGCACGTTGAATCTCTTTCAGATCAGTCGGACCAAATCGAGATTGAAACCGGCGGATCTGGACGGAGCTTGGAACGCGTTCATCGGTGTCTGTGGCGAATCAACCCCCCTCTGTGCGGGGACAGTTTTCCAGTCAATCACTTTTTACCGAATTTAGGAGAGGGTTTTGAAGCACTTCAGAGCAGCACTCAGCAAAAGTTTTCCTGCCGCGCAAATACCGAGCGCGCTTGCGATAATTTTTCTGCAGGCTTGTGCTGGCGACCCCAAGACAGTGCCCATCACAGTCGAAACTCTCAACCCTGGACAGGAACAGGCCCTGATTTCAAGAATGGCGACAGCCGCTCGGGTTTCATTTCACTATGCTGATTTTTATTCGCTCACGGCCCCGGAGCGGCAATCCAGCTGTGCGGGGGACGCCAAAACATATTTTTATCCTTTTGCAACAACCGAGAACTCCTCGAGTTACTCCCCAAAAAGCTTTCCCAAAGATATCTACGACGAAAACCGCACGATTCACCCCGATTTCATCGCGAACATCTCAGTGGACCTGACTGATGCAAACACGAATAGCTCACAAAACATTGCCCTTTCCTGCTCCTACCAGAGTAATCCCGGATCCCCGCCTTCTTCCAACTGCGCAACTTTCGATTACGGTGCGATCGGCGGTGTCTCCAGTAACATGGGGGGATCATTGTTTCTCGTGGGAGGAATTCAGGGCTCCAGTGTTTCTGATACAGCCGCTACCCGGGCTCATTCCGTCAGCTGCGGGACTTTACTCAAAGCAGATTCTTCACTCGGATATAACTCCTGCGCCCGGTCCACCCTGGCTCTGGCCATTGACACACTCCCGGCTTCTGCCGCAACTGATCCACCCAATCCTCTGGTCCCGGGCTTGACCTCGGCCACAGAAGCGATTTCCACCTGGGGAAATTTCGGCGGTGGTTACAGTTACAGCGGGCCGGAAGGGCTGGCTGGTGCCGCCGCTGCATATTCACCCGGCGCACAGAACCTTATTATCGTGGGCGGGTCCTCGGTTCTGAATGCTGGTGCAAGTGGTGCTTTGGGAAGGATTACCGCCGATACGTGGTCACTTGATCTCAGGACGCAACTCTGGTCGCTCACCAACAATCTGGCGATTGCTTCTTCCCTTTTGACAATGAAGGATATTTTTGTAGATCCCGACACGAGTGAGGAATCCACCTACTATCTTCCAAAATCTCCGCTTGGCAAAGCGCTTTTCGGATATTCAGCTGCGCAGGGCATGGCTGTAAATGCAATGACGACAAACGGAAACCCTGCTGGGGTTATCGACGTAACGGATCGGGTCATGATTCAGGGTGGGGCAGGCAATGCGGGGGTCACTTCCACTTTGCATAAGTTCAATCCCACTTACGGACCCGATTATGTGGATCTGGTCGGCACCGGAGCCGACAATGACCTGGTTCAATGGTTGGACAGTTATCATTCCCAACTCATGAGTAATAATTCGATGGCGGCCTCAAAGTTTCTGCCGCCATTCAACGCTGGAGACGCTGTTTTGGCCAGCAACTTTGCAGCAACCAGCTTGCGCAATAACGTTACAGGTGCGGGTTACGTTCTGTCCGCCGGTGGATTCGACATAGCAACAACCTCAAACAGTACACCGGTAGATGGCGGAGCACTGATGATTTCCAAGCGCACTGGAGGCGTTGAGAATATCTCCGGAAACTTCGGTGGTGTACCTGATAATCTGGCAGGGATCGCCCAAGCGCCTGTGAACTGGGCCAATATCGCCGAAGGGGGAGGACTGACAGTGCCGTTCTATGGCGGTTCAACCCTGCTCCCCGGTTTTGCCCTGAGCACGAATGACATCGTTTATTTCGGCGGCGCGGACTGCAAGGATTATCTGACCAACAGCAGCGCGCCTTGCACCAGCTTTGCTAATCCAGGCCTCTCGCTTTCGCTCACCTCCACTCCCGTTCTTGGAAGTCTGGCGGGCGCTGTCGCTAAGCCCTTCGGTGGCGAGGTGCCGCCTAAAGCAGCAGGAATGGCCGCTGCTCGCGGTCTCGATGGCGACGGCAATGTGATTATGGTTGCCTGGGGAGGAATGAAAGACAAAGCGAGTCCCGCTTTGGCCGCGACAATCTACTACCTCTACAACAATGTGGGGGTACCGACCTGGGTCAAACAGGATCTCACCGGCACTCTCCCTCGTGCAGTCGGAAACGGAGCACTTGTTTTCAGCCATGTGACGCGGAAATTTTACCTCTTTGGTGGCTACAGCCCAACGACAGCCTTTCTGAGTGGAGACACCTGGGAACTGACCGTCTCAGGCGCCTGTACCGCGGCTGTCGGAAGCTGCACTTTCAGCTGGCGCCAGCTCAATTCCAGTTCAGAATTTTCCTGCTCACCGGCTTGCCCGAGTGCCAGACAGGGCCATCGAATGGTTGAAGCGAACTATTACAATCGCAACCCAGGCGGCACGACTGGCCTGCCTGCCGGAGGATATGGCGCAAACGGAGAAAGCACCTGCGGTATTACCATGCCATGCTCTTTCGGGATTTTCATGGAGGGCGGAATGACCGCTGGCAACCAGCCTTCGTATTTCACGGATCGCTGGATGTTTGATCCGACGGCGAATGCGGGTGCCGGTCAATGGCAGAAGATGACAGAATTTCCAGCCCGGACTTTGGCAGCCATGACTGGTCTGGATTACACCACTCTGACGGGCGCTACGGTCAGAAGAGCCGTTTTATTCGGTGGAGAGATGGGTCTTCTCGATCCGAATACCGCCGCTACGGGTCAGTACTTTGTCGCGCCCACTTTAGGCGACACCCTCATGTACGATTTCAAAACCAGCACCTGGAATCGCGTCACACTTCTCGGCAAAGGCTATAAAACTTCCGCAGGCGGCGTTGCACAGGAGAAAGCCTACGCTGCCGCGCAGACCCTCTGGGGTTCGAGCAATGAATTTGAAAGAAGGCAGGCATTCAGTGCCAACGCGCCCGAAGCCGGAGTTTCTGAGCTTTCTCCGCCCCCTCTTGCCGGTGGAATCATGGTCACGCGCACAATGCCCAGACCCACGCATGATGCAACGAGCACCGTCACCCCGCTCATGCTTCCGGAAGTATTTCTCTTCGGCGGACGACTCAAGGATGGTCGTTTCCATACACTGAACTCGGTGTATAAATTCTGTGCGGGAAGCACCGGAGAAATCCCACTGGAAGACACCCCTCTCGTCTCGCCCGTGATCGCTGATACGGGCCTTTGTGATTTCTTCGATGAAACCAACAATCCAGATTCTCCTAATCCGACTTCCGGTTATGTTGGACGGTGGCTCAAAAAATCGCCGACAGCAACCTTCGACACCGCTCAGGTCGGGTCTTATATGGGAGCAGGCACTTACGACTCCACCCGGGACCTCATTATTCTGAACGGCGGTCGCACCTTCAAAGAGAGTGAGAGCAATACGACACCGGTCACTTACAGTAATCTGCTCGAAGCCACTTCGGACTTCTACACCTACGAATACCAGCCCCCAACCAAGACCTGGACGGGCGTCCCCGCGGAAACGAATGGCGAGTGGCGCCGCATTGCGACCTGCTCGCAGGGCTCAAACCCGAGTGCGCGGTATGGTCATACTCTCGCCTTTGATCCTCTGGCAAGGCGACTCATCATGGTCGGTGGCTATGACATGACTGGCACGCCTCTGGTGCAGACCGTCCAATATTCCGGCGGCACCTACACTACTCCCGAAGTTTGGAGCGGGAAGAGAACCGTAGATATCGGTGACTCCAGTACTCCGTGTTATCACTGGACGCTGATCAAGACTTTCGGAAATCTTCCGACGGATCCTGCCGTCGCACCTCCCCTGACCGGAATCAGTCATGCGGCCGGAATATTCATTCCCCCGACCGGTTACAGCACTGGTTACTACACCATGCTCGACCAATCTTGCGGAGGGCAAGGCCCGAGTGCCTCGACTGACCCCAGCATCAGCAAACTGCGAGCCGGAGGGGCCTACATTGATATTGATCGCTCACTGCTTGGCCCGCACGAAAACCTTTTATTGAATCTCTCGTTTTTCCCGCTCGGTACGAACAACACGACTCCGGAGTCCAATTACGTGCAGCAAAGTGAGGCCGCCATATTCAAAGTTCATTTGATTCGCACCGGTAAAACCGGCGACGAACAGAGGACCTTCACGCAGCCGAGACATCTCCTGTTTGCCGATCAAGATCAATATCCAGAAATCGCCCAGAGTATCTCCGTATTTGCTCCGGATATCGGCGAACCCGTTGACGAACAGGTGGTGATTCCACTGGCGCTGGATCCCCATGTAGATCGCATTCGGATTGAGCGGTATTCCGGGTCAGCCATTCTCATGAATGCCAGTGTCTTCAGACTGGGTTATCGCTGACACAGTACTGGAAACAGGTCTCGGATTATTTCATTTTAATTTCAGCAACTTACTCCGTCCAAGCATCAATCAGTGCCTGCCCCTTATACAGATCCCTGTTTCGACCGATAAGGCTAGTGGAGACGAGTACTTGGCAGAAACCCAGCAGTTTCCGAAAGTACCCCGCTCAAGACGTAGACAGCTGTAGAGAGGATTTTCGAATCAGGAATGCTGTTTTTAAACGGGTTCTGATCTTTGCATGAGGCTTGCACATTTAAAGGTAAGAGGGTTTTGAAGTGGTGGGATTAAGGAAAAACCAGATTTTTCCGGGGAAATCTACGAAAGTCACCGCTGTCGGTGTGAGTGCCTTCTTGTGTCTTTTATTTCTGACAAGCGCTGCATGCACCACCAATTTTGGACGAATCACGAGCAACACCAAGACCAACTCAGAAACCGGCGATCCGACATCCTTTGATTCCGGAATGATGGTTTTGACCAAGGTGATGACGAGCGTCAACAGCTCCGGCTCCCTGGATCTCATCGGCGATGGTTCCGGCAGCATTGGAAGTTTCTGTAGGGGAACTGACAATGAGGCACCCAATTGTTCCTGCATCTTCAGCTTCATCGATTCCAATTTTAACAGCCGTGTCGAACCCGTAGTCCCTCACTACGTTGAAGACGACATGCTTCGCTGCAATACCGCTGTGATTCCGGCCTCTATTGCCTATTTCAATATAAAAATCATGTTGAACAGCTTTAATGAAGCCACTTCGAATGAAGTCAAAGTCACTCAGGCAATTTCGGGCCTGGACCCTGTGGATGCCTCCACTTTTGTCAAAGCAGAGCGGTATCAGTGCCGTCGAATCGAAACCATTCCTCACCTCTTTGAGCCGAGCATCTATGATCCGATCCAGTCGGATGACCCGAGGATTTCGTTTCCGAGGAACTTCTATACCTCAAACTTTGGCGGCGCTTACACGATTTTTGCAAGCAAGAAGCTTCCGAACTGGAGCTGTCCACCCAATCCTTCTTCGTCCAATTCGGCTTCCGGGATTGATCTGTCTGTTTATAGCGTGGCTCCCGATGCCTTGGGCAGTATCCGGATCTTCCCGCCTCAGGGCAGTGAAAACGATCGCTCGACATTCTATCTTGCAAAAGCGAAGACCGGAATTTTTTCAATCCCGGTGAATGCCTATATCGCACCCGAAACCATTTCACCCGCCGGCGGCACTCCCCCTCTGGGTTACGGAGCGAGTCCCGTTTCGACATCCAACGGAGAAACCTGTCCCGACACCGTGACCAATATTCCTCCCGGATACAAATGGGTGAAAGTCTGGCTTTTCAGAAAAGCTTTTGAAGTGCCAAAATTCCCTCGCAGCACTGCTTTATTAAACGTTCAGAACATTGCGTGCAATCCCGGCAACTCTGTCGCCGGTGATGACAATACTTCCATCATCAGAGACTGCAAAGGGCTGCAGGCTGTCGGGGCCCCCAACACACTTGCTGCCCGGGCGATCTGGTCCACAACAACAACCGGGTCCCGCGGTCTGTGCGTCAAGTTCCAGGGATTGTCAGAGGTGGATGCGTGCGCCAGCCAGACCAGTCCGGGCTGTTCGAGCCAAAATTCAATTGCACAGTTTCCAAATTACGAAATGTTCGGTGCTGGGACCGATATCTGGCAACCCGCTCAGATCAATGGTTCCTGTAACCTTGGGGCTCCCGACTATCCGCTCAATCTTTGCGAGCTGAACAATGCGGGCACCGCACCGAGGGGCGTACCCTTTGATTCGAATCTTTCTTACGAAAACATTCCCAACATCTCAGATCTGGGTCAGACGGATTACCTCTTTGTCGTAACCCCTCCCACGGTCATGACCAGCACCATGCAGAATTCATCCATCGCCGATTCTGACGTTTACACTCCATATCGGTTTCTGCCCGGAGACTGCCTCTCACCCGATCCGCTGAATCCCGCAACCCCGGGGGATTGCGCTCCAAGCAAACGGGTTATTTACGGACTGAAACTGCATGATGCAGGAGAAAACAGTGACCCTAACTCCGAAGATCCAAACCGGCCCGGCGTATTCCCGGTTTGTGCGCTTCAACCTGAATAGGCAAGAGGACCCATGAGACTGAACAGAGTTTTCTTACTTTCACTTTTACTGATCGCGGCGGCGGGATGTACCACGTCCAAGCTCCCCAAAACTTTACCGATTGCCAAAGCCAGTGATGTCCCGATCAGTACGGGCCCCTCGCTTTACCTCGTCAACGTCAATATTGATGTCTCCGGGACCGGCACTCAAGCCGGGACGGCCCAACTGTCTTTTGACAATACCCGCTCAACAACCACGCTTCAGACGGTTTGCTCAGGTGCCACTGACAGCACCACCACTGCCACCCGACCTTGTGTCTGCAAATTTTCCTGGCAGGAAATCAATTCAACATCAGGAACAAACATTCCTGTAAAACGGAATATCCAGACCAAAGTGACGGCAGTCCAGCCCTATGGGGTTACCTGCGCTTCTCCAGACAAAACTGTTTATACGAACGAAATTCTCGATGGAACTCCTCTAAGCATCACTCTTGCTCCTGCTGCCGGAAACAACAGCGTCTTCACCGTAAATACCATCACGATGACTAAATCGACCTCTGCCGTGAGCGGCTCCTTTCAGGATCAGCAGGGCCATTACTTCGACAATATTCTGCGCTACACTTGTTACGAGCAATTCAAACGCGGAATGTCCATCTCGAGTTTCCTCGCAACAGCCACTACCGACAGCGGGGATATCAAGTTCCCACTGGCCAGCCGCTTCTGCCTGACCAAAGCGGATGGCACCGCCAATGCTTATGATTGCTACGGAATCGATACCATTCAGAATTCCTCGCAAGCGTATTATTACAATCTTTATGTCCGCGACAGTGAGCGCGGAAGTATTAATCCGGGTAATGCACGCTATATCTGCCCAAAGGTCCAGGAATACCTCCCAGGCGCCTCCGCAGCCCTTTCGAATGCCTGGCCTCTGGATACTTCCTTCGCACTCTCGCTGGATCATACGGAGTCATTTCCGATCGGGGTCGAAGCTTTCACGAAAGTTTCCAACGGAACAGATCCCACCTCCCAGGGTTCCCGCTGTTTTAAAACTGCCACTGGTTCATCAAGTTCAAGAGACGGTCTCATTAATTCATGCCTGGGCTTCGCTGCCAAACCGAATAAAGACGGAACTTGTCCGAGCTTCTTTGATAAAGCGCAAAGAGAGCGCCCCACCTTCCGACTCAGGAGATATATTTCGCTCTACCCCCAGGTCTTCAATACTAATGGCGCGCCCATGGACCAGACCCAATCGACTGATACCGTCTATGTCCTGGATCGCCCCGTAAAAGGTCCGAGCAGCTCTACCACAACCAAACCTTTCACGATGCGCGGTCCGAAACCCTGCCCATTCTCGTTCTTCGATCATTCAGGGGTCACGGGCATTCCCGCCCCAAGGGCGAATGAATATCCCAAAGATATTCTTCCCGGTTACGTGGCAACCAATAACTCGAGTTGGCGTGGCAAGAACATCGACGGAATAGAATTTCCCAATACTGACACCCGGAACTCCTGCTCAGCTGCGCTCACGGTTCTCAACTCAGATCATACCGTGCTTTCGATTGCTACCGTCAATGCTGCGAATCCCGTTTACCCGCATGCTTATATCCGACCAATCCAGCCTTGGGCACCTCACTATGTGGAAGATACCGAGTTCCTGGCCTGCGCTCCAAAACCTGACCCAGAATTTCGCGACCCGCCGCTGCACTTTGCAAAAGACCCCAACACCGGAAATATTGCCTGGTGTGCGGAGGCTTACCCCACCCAGAACAATAATGTGCCTATGATTGACGTTCGACCCACAGTGAACAGTGCCGTCTGGGGCTCAGTATCTCCCTTCACCTCCCATGTTGTGAAAAACTCAACGAGCACGGCCTGCACCCCCACGATACCGAACTTACCTTCCAATTATCCGGCTAAACTGGCCAGCGGTTGCCCGGACAATTTCGGTGATAGCATTCTCCAGGGTGTTGCCCGTCATCCGAACACCTTTGTTGTCGACCTGCTAAAAACAGACACCACGACTGAACCCCTTTGCGCAGACCAGACGTGCGACCGAACTGTCGTAGGCTCAAGCAGCGGAACCGTGGATTGGCCCAAATTCCCGCTCCTGGCTGACGCCCTCTGGACTGAACAGGCACTTGTAAGCGACAGTACGTATGGTTGCATCGTGACCTATGACGCGGGCGGGGGCAAAACCGGGAAATTTTCTCCCAGTCAGGGCTGCTGTGGAGCCAACGTCAAACTGAAATCCGGCTTTTCCGCAAGTGATCCCCTCTCCAAAAATCTTGGCGCCCACCTTGAACCCGGAAACCCGGACACCGCCTGCATGGCTCCGGATTATTGAGCGACTGCCCAGAATGATTATCTACGAAGACTCCAAACTTCTTGTACTCAACAAACCTGCCGGGATGCCCTCGATTCCCTTGAACAGTGAAGAGACCGGAACTGCCGTCCATTCCGCTTTGGCCCATTTCCCGGGATTGCGCAATATCGGACGCGGGGGGCTTGAGCCAGGGATTCTGCACAGGCTGGACACCGGAACAAGCGGCCTCCTTGTCTTCGCAAAAACAAACGAATACTTTGATTTCCTTCAGCAGCACTGGAAAACCGATCGGGTTCGTAAATGGTACCGCGCGATCTGCTCCCCGAAACAAAAGGACGGATCAATATCTCCGCCCGACCCTCTCCCTCCGGGCGAAATATCATTTCCACTTGGCCACTCAGCCAAAAGTTCAAAAAAGATGATCTGCATTCACAACGCCGCGGCCCTTCGTCAAATACGAGGCAAAGCACTTGCAGCAAAAACACTCATCCAAGAGGTCAAAGTCATTGATGAGCAGGCACGCCGACTGGATCTTTTCATTGAAATCAGGACCGGAGTCATGCATCAGATCCGTTGTCATCTGGCGAGCGTGAATTGGCCGATAGATGGGGACTTGATTTACAAAGGAAGGCTTGCAGATCGCCTTTGGCTGCATGCCTGGCGCATTGAGCTCCCACTGCTTCCGACCGCTCATAAAAGAGAAGCCAGACTTCTGCTCGAAGCCCGGCTCCCTTTGAGCTGGCCTGTTTAAGAATTTAAATCAACTGCAACCCATGCTGTTGCCACAATTCAAGCATTTATAGCATGCGCCGTTCCGAACGGTCGTGTGACCACAACCATCGCACGGAGGAGCATCCCCCATCATCTCGGCAAGATGACCCGAAAGAGTTCCGCTGCCATTTGCCGAAGCGGCAGACGCCAATGCTGCTACTGAAGTCGCGGCAGTCGCAAAAAGTTGGGACGGGTTTTTGGGATAAACCTTTGCCGCCGCGCCTTTTTCGGCTGTGAGATCGACCGACGGCTTCACCTGTACAAAATCCGTTCGCCCCAGGTACTCCATCCCGAGTACCCGGAAGATGTAATCCACGATCGAGGTCGCCATTTTCACATTGGCATGGCCCTCCACAATACCTGAGGGCTCAAAGCGGGTGAACGTGAACTTGTCCACAAACTCCTTCAGCGGGACTCCATACTGCAGTCCCAAGCTTACAGATATTGCGAAGCAGTTCATCATTGCACGATAGGCTGCACCCTCTTTATGCATGTCAATGAAAACTTCGCCGAGATGTCCGTCCTGATACTCACCCGTGCGGATGTAGACCTTGTGACCGGCCACATTCGCTTCCTGGGTGAAACCCGTACGTTTGGATGGCAGTTTGCGACGAACCGGCTCAGACGAAACTGCCGCCGTAACTGGTGCTATGGAAGCCGCCGCTTTGACTTCAGTTCTAGCCGGCTCTTCCGCTTTCTTTTCTGATTTGGCCAGCAGAGGCTGCGAGAGTTTGCAACCATCACGATAAAGCGCAATCGCCTTCAGTCCGCCTTTCCAGGCCTGCAGATAAATGTCCTGGATTTCTTCGACGGTCGTTTCGTGCGGAACATTCACAGTTTTTGAAATAGCACCTGAGAGGAAGGGTTGCACTGCAGCCATCATTGAAACATGACCCATAGGGGCAATGAAGCGCGTACCTTTGATGCCACATTTATTGGCACAATCGAAGATCGCGAGATGCTCTTCCTTCAAATGAGGAGCCCCTTCGACTGTCATCGTTCCACAAATGATTTCGTTCGCTTCATTGATCTGTGCTTCAGTCAGCCCGGCCCAGCGCAGGAATGAGAAGGTGGGCTTCTCATATTCTGCCGCGGGAACACCGATGCGGTTCAGAAGCGTGTCCCCGAGACCGAAACGTGTGAACGCGCTGGTCAATTCGAAAGTTCCAGGCAAGCCTTTTTCGATTTTCGCGATCTCGGGTTCCGTCAATCCCTTGGATTTCAGGAAGTCCCGGGTCACGTGAGTGGCTCCATCCAAGCTCATGGTACCCAGCAGGTAACCGATGATCTCATCAATTTGAGAGTCCGTGTAGCCACGGTTCTTCAGAGCCATTGGCACTGACTGATTGACGATCTTGAAATAGCCGCCGCCCGCGAGCTTCTTGAATTTCACGAGCGCGAAATCGGGCTCGACTCCCGTCGTATCGCAATCCATCAGCAGCCCGATGGTGCCGGTCGGGGCAAGAACAGTGATCTGCGAGTTCCTATAGCCGTTTTTCTCACCCAGGCTCAGGGCAAGATCCCAATCTTCGCGGGCCGCTTGCGCCAGCTCGGGGGGAAGCGTGTCTGCATCGAGCTTGTATGCGGCATCCCGGTGCTTGGCGATCACCTTGAGCATGGATTCGCGATTCACCGCAAAACCGTCAAAGGGACCGATGACTCCGGCTTCTTCCGCACTGACTGCATAGGCATGACCGCACATGATCGCGGTGATTGCCGCGGCCCAGGAGCGCCCTTCCTTCGAATCATAGGGGATTCCCTTGAGCATCAGGAGTGTGCCGAGGTTGGCGTAGCCCAATCCGAGCGGACGGAACCGATACGAATTCTCAGCAATCTGTTCGGTTGGATAGCTGGACAGCCCAACCAAAATTTCCTGCGCGATACTGAAAGTACGGCTTGCCTCACGGAAACCTTTGATATCAAAACTGCCATCCTCTTTCAGGAACTTGACGAGATTCAGGGAAGCGAGATTGCATGCCGTATCATCCAGGAACATGAATTCCGAACATGGGTTGGAAGCATTGATGCGACCTGAATCAAGACAGGTATGCCAGTCATTGATAGTGGTATCGAACTGCAGACCTGGATCTGCACAAGACCAGGCAGCTTCTGCAATCATCTTCCAAAGTGTCCGGGCTTCGTAGGTATCAACCACTTCGCCACTGGTGCGTGCGCGCGTTTCCCACTTCGCCCCATGCTCCACGGCGTTCATGAAGGAATCCGTGATGCGTACAGAATTATTGGCATTCTGCCCACTTACGGTCTTGTAAGCCTCACCATTGAAATCAGAGCTGTAGCCCGCTGCGATCAAAGCCGCAACTTTGCGCTCCTCGCGCATTTTCCAGCTGATGAAATCAGCAATTTCCGGATGATCCATATCCAGGCAGACCATCTTTGCAGCGCGGCGAGTGGTACCGCCCGACTTCGTTGCGCCGGCGCCTTTATCAAAAACCTCCAGGAAGCTCATCAGACCGGAAGAAAGCCCACCACCCGAAAGGGTCTCCTGACGACCGCGAATTCTCGAAAAATTGGTACCAGTTCCCGAGCCGTACTTGAAGAGTTTGGCTTCATTTTTCATGAGCTGGAAAAGACCCATCAGGTCATCATCGACCGACTGGATGAAACAGGCTGAGCACTGTGGACGGGAATAGGCGTCTTTGGTTTCAACCACTCGCATGGCCTGCGGATCCCAGGCGAAGTTGCCGCCACTGCCTTCAATTCCATATTGCGCGGAAAGACCGAGATTGAACCAGACTGGCGAATTGAAAGCGCCGATCTGGTGAATCAAGAGGTAAGACAATTCGTCTTCAAAAACACTGGCCGAGGCGGCATCAAAATAGCCGTATTTTTCGCCAGCCTGAGCCAGGGTCCGGGCCAGACGGATGATTACCTGCTGGACTGAAGTTTCATGCCCCGTTCCAGGCACGCCGGCTTTGCGGAAGTATTTGGAAACCAGAATATCCACCGCGAGCTGAGTCCAGGCTGCCGGGACTTCCACATCTTTCATCTCAAAGACAGTCCGGCCGTCAGTATCTTTGATTTTGGATGAAGACTTCATGTAGGGCACAGCGTCGAGGGGTTTCAAACCCTGCTCCGCCAATTTTTCAGTGAAATAGCGATTAACACCAACTTTTGACTTCTGGGGCTTGCCATTACCAGCCGTCTTTAAGTTTTTGCCACGCTTGATCAACAACATCTCGTCCTGGGTGTGAATTGACTGCTTATCCATGCAAAGTCTCCAAGTTGTCTTTCATATCGTTAATGCGAGAACTTCCGCTACTGCTCATCACCAAATTCCTAAAATTATACTTTTTCGCTATCTCTGCTCAGGTCTGCTCCGGCGTTTTCCCGGGGGCATATTCTTTAACATGCTTATGGATTCAGCCTGAACTCTTTTTTTGGGTCTGTCAAAAAACACCACTACAGATTGTGGTACCCCCTCCCCCACTACACCATGAATGGACAATTGAGGCCTGCGTTAGCTTTCGGTCTCGCTTAGGTTTTTTGTCTTTTTGAGGAGTATCTAAGGCCCAGTATAAGACTTGGCGCGTAGCAAAAATCCACCAAGGCCTTGACGGAATGCATTTTTTCCGAACTCGACCGATTCCTCAAAAATCTTCGAGAAATTTGTAAAATCGACGAAATTTTTGTCGCGAAATCTTAGTAGGTCACACCCAGGCTCAAGCGGAAGCCTGTGAGCAAAAATCCGGACACACCTGCCACTGAACTCGAAACATTCCAAAGACCACCGTGGATCCGAAGGGCGCTTCCCTCGGCCCGTCCAAAACGAAGGTCCACCCCGGCGCTTATTTCATAACCCAACGAAAGTCCTTGAGTTTGTGGTTCAACCCCCGTCGGAGGAGCCGTTAACTTCAAAAAATTCCAAGCCAAAACCCCGCTACCCCCAAAAAATGGCTGGAACTGGCCAGTGGAGAAGGGAAATAAATGAACGCCACCCAGGAATCCTGCACCCATCATTGTAAAAGTCGGGGTTTCCGTCCCAATTGAGGCTTGTCCCATCGCATACCCGAGATCAGCGGCAATGCTCGGCCGCCAGATTCCTTTGCGGCTTTCCGCGCGGAAGGTCATGAAATATTCGTTGGATCCTGTGATGCTTTTGCCGGTATTGCCCGCATGGAAGTTCACGCCCGCTTCCATAATTGGCGCGTATAAGCCCCCTCCGGCAGCTGCTGCTGTAGAGGGACAGATCGACAAAACCGTCAATAGGGTCGCTGAAGCAATAAAAAACGGCGAACGGGTGGAATACATCACTGTCTTATCGGCATCTGGCAGAAAAAATTAGAGTATTTTGAGCAACGACCGTACGAAGTTGAGGTTTAGGCCTTCGCGGGAGTGCATCCTTTTTGCAGCCCATCTTGATACACGAGGTTAAAGATGGGCATACCTGTAAAGATTGCTTTTCCGGACTTCCCTGCTTCAGAAGCTGTAGCCGCTCGAGTCAGACACCGGGTGAAAAAGCTCGATCAGCTCTATGGACGAATCATCGATTGCTACGTTGCAATCGGAAACGCAACCAAGCGGCACCAGAAGGGCAATATCTATTACGTCACTGTTGAATTACGGGTTCCCGGGGGCACGATCGTCTACAGTCGGTCGAGGGATGGAGGCAATACCGCGCACACGAATGTTTATGTCGCGATACGAGACGCTTTCAATGCGATCGAAAGACAATTGCGGGATTATATCCAGCAGCGGCGTATCAGGATCCATACGGCGCCTCAGGCCGGGCCCGCCTACGGCAAGGTGATCCGGCTGGTAGCTGAATCGCCGGCAGACGGCTACGGATTTCTCGCAAAATCAGACGGCCAGGAAGTGTATTTCAATGCCCATAGTGTTCTCAATGATGATTTTACCGCCCTGAAAGTGGGCTCACAGGTCCGCTTCTCTGAGGAACAGGGAGAAGACGGCCCTCAGGCGAGCACGGTCGAACTGATCGCGGCCTGATCAAGCTGAAGACTATTCTCCGCCACCGGTCATGAAGCTGAGAATAAACGGGCCCATGATGATTAACAAAACCGCCGGCAGTACGATGAAGACGATCGGAATCATGATTTTTGTTGCAGCCTTGGCGCCTTCTTTTTCCGCCCGCAACATTCTCTCGTTCCGAATCTGCTCGGATTGCTGTCTCAGGATTTTGCCGATGGATGCCCCCATCTGATCCGCGGATATCAGAATGGCAACAAAGGAGTTCACCTCCTGCATATCAATTCTGATCGCCATTTCACGAAGCGCTTCCTGCCTCGACGAACCGACTTTGATTTCCTTCAAAAGCTGGCCGAATTCTTCCACGAGCGGACTCGTTTTGGCTTTCTCCACAACTTTCCCGATCGCACCGATGAAATCAAGGCCGGCTTCCATCGACAGGGCCAGCAGGTCCACGATGAAAGGCATGGCCCGGAGTATCTGCTTTTGTCTTTTCTGCAGACGCCCCTTCATCCAGAAATCAGGATAAAACCAGCCCGCAATTCCACTCCCCAGAACCATGTACCACTCGACATCAATGAATTCGCCCGCCTTCAGCAAGGCGCCGATCAGCGGGAAAAACACGATCAGAAAAAATTTAAACGCGATGAACTCATCCGGATTCAACTCTTCACGCAAGCCCGCAGCGACCAGTTTCCGCTTGTACCAGAGGCGCCGGCTGTCCCAGAAGCGCTTGCCACGGATCATGGGTACTAGGTACTGATTGAAAAATGGCCGGGTCACCCTGACCAGGAAACTGCGGGTTTTGCGATCGCCGAGCTCCGCCAGATTTTCCTGCGCTTCCCGGCTCTCCTGCTCTCGCAGAAGCATCCGGGCAAGAATCACCGTACCAAAAAAGACCGCAGCGTAAGCGGCGTACAGGACGAATTCGCCACTTGCCATTAGGCTGCTCATGAATCATCTCTTTCAGCGTTCAGCATCAAGCGGCCTTATCTTCGGATTTCCTGGATTTCTGTTTTCGATACTGCCCAAGCAACCTCAGTTTTGGTCTGGCGGTCTTTTCCCCTGATTCCGGGCTACCCGATATTTCCGGAACCAGACCTTTGCCGGTCCGGAGCAGTCGAAGGGTCCAGAGTTTCAGGTTATCGCCTTTGACCTCCTGCGCGCGTTCCTTCATTCCAAAAGTTCTGAGGGCATCGGTGATCTCGCGAAGCTGATCTTCTGTCTCATCAGTATGGCGGAATTGCAGTCCCAGACCTTTCACTCCCCGCGTCTGAACATGTACAACGGTCGCCGGCAGCGCGACCGAAATATTCAGAAACTTGAAAAACAGTGTCGTCTCAAAACCCTGCTGCACCTTACTTGGAGTTTTGATGAAAGCGCCGCCCTCCGAAAGATTCAGCATCGTGCATCGGATCTGTCGGGCCTGCCCCTGAAACAAAGCCGGACACTGGATCTGGTAACGGGGTTTGGACTCCCACCAGCGTAAACGGCTATTGAAATATGCGCTCCTGACCGCCGGAAGCAGAAAATAACTGACCAGCCCCACATTGACGAAGGTAGTCGCGATGAAAACAGGAAGAGTGAAGATGTCCGAGTAATGGCGCCAGTCTGAATAATTGCCGTAAGTACCGATGGCCATGGCGGTCAGATAAACAGCAAAGCTCCAGTTCTTCATGGCGAGGATTGCCAGTCCAGCCAATGGATAAAGAACAAAGATAGTCAACAGATCGGTCAGGCTGCCATGGGCAAAGATCGACTTCAAATAGGAGAGATAACCCATCTTGGACAGCCAAGCTCCCGCTAGACTGTTGAAAACAGGTCCGAGGAAGTACAAACACGCCAAAATAACGATCGGCCAAGGCTTGGTTCTCATGCTCTTATTATCGGAATACCCAGCCGAAATGTTTACGTCCTGATGGTTGAATTAGATGAAATACAGGATCACGTTGTCCTTGCAGCGGTCGCCGCTTTCCACTAACCTTTACACCATGAAATCCCTGATCTTTTTGGCTTTATTCGGAGCAGCGTATTTGAGCCCCTCGCTTGCTTCCCCTCCAAACAAAGACCGGTTGATCCGGGATACCTGGTACACAATGACCCTCAACAATAAAATTCGTTTTGGCTACTACAACGAACGAGTCGAACTGAAACAGGGTCGCCTGTTCTTTCAGAGTCATGTCTGGAAGAAAGAAGAAGACTTCATCAATGAAGAACAGCTGGGAGCCTTCTCTGAGGACAATTCCCAGCTGACGCCCCTGTTTTTCAATTTTCATTCAACCTATCGAACAACCGAACTCAACATTGACGGTACCCTCCAGGATGGAAAAATGCTCCAGGTCAAAGTCCGAAAGGGTTCGCAAGAACTCCCCGTCGTCAGGCGGTCTGTCGGACCGAATACCATTTTCGCCCAATTTTTTCCGCTCTGGCTTGCCAAGAAGCTTCCGGAACTCAAGAATGGCAAAAACCCGTCTTTTTACGCAATTATTGAGGACAACCCTGAGTTGAATTTTGCGCCTGTTTCAGGAAGAGCCCGGCTTGAGAAACCCGATAAAACAGCAATCGAAACCAAGACCCAGAAACTTTCCGTTGTGTTCCAGGATCTTCCCAGCACTTGGTGGGTCGATGACACCGGGGTGGCGGTCCGGATCGAAATGTCGGGTGGCGGAACCGTTGCCGAAAAATCGACCAAAGAGAAAGCTCTTCAATTTTTAAAATGATTTCGACTGCCGCGCGGCTTCTCAGTGCCGTTTTGATATTGCTGGTGATCTTCGCTGCTACCCGGGCGATCATCCGTGCTTTGCCAGGCGACCCGCTGAATACCTTGATTGCGGAGACCGGGACCACAATTGATCGCAACGTTTTGAACCGAGCCCTGCGCCTGGATGAACCCTTTCTCCCGGCTTTAATGGGTGATCTCCGTGCAGCGCTGCGAGGAGATCTGGGAACATCCATTTTGAGCCAGCGCCCGGTTGCCCCGGTCGTTGCCGAACGTTTTGTGAACACGCTGATTCTCAGCTCTTTGACGCTTCTGATGGGATTTCCCATCAGTCTGCTGCTGGGGCTGCTCGCCGCGAATCATCCTCGCAGTGCAATTGATCGAATCTGTACCTTGTACGGAGCCCTTTGTGCGGCACTGCCCGCACCCTGGATCGGTCCTCTGCTCATGCTTTGCTTTTCCGTGTGGCTGCCGATTTTTCCAATCAGCGGCAGTGTCTTTCTCCCAGCACTCACCCTTGCCCTAATTTTTTCCGGACTCTGGGCCCGCCTCATCCGTTCCCGGGTTCGCGAAAGTCTGCTGAACGGCTCGGCGCGGGGAGCGCGGGCACGGGGACTTCCGGAGTGGCGCGTACTTTTCAAATATGGGCTTATACCCGTGAGTGGTTCGCTTCTGGCGTATTTGGGAACCCAGACAGGGCATCTTCTTGCCGGCGCCTTTGTCACCGAAATCATCTTTGATTGGCGAGGAATGGGACACCTTCTCGTATCGTCAGTTTTGCGTCGCGATTATCCGGTGATCGAGGCGACAGCGTTCTTTTCGGCAGCTCTTTGCCTGCTCGGAAACTGGTGGGGTGATTTTCTGCAAAACAGGGTGACGCCGTGGAAAGAATGAATATTGTCCGCGATCGTGCCCTGCTTCTCAGCATTTCATGGCTCTGCCTTTGGCTATCCGCCTCAGCACTGCTTGGTCTGCTCGGTGGCTCAATCTCGTTTGATATTTCAGCCATGCTCCAGTTACCCGAATGGAAGGCTCCCTTCGGTTACGACAGTTACGGACGCAATCTTCTGTTTATTACGCTTCTTTCTTCATTCAAAAGTACGGCCTTTGGAATTTTTATCACGCTGCTTTCGTGCCTTCTTGCAGTATTGATTGGCAGCTCTGTTGCGATGGGACCGAAACATTTTCATGTGGTTCTTTCCAGAATCCTTGACGCATTTCTAGCATTCCCGCCTCTTTTATTTGCCCTCGGCTGGGCCGCAGTTCGCGGCCCTGGTTGGGGAACCCTGATTTTTGCTCTTCTGATTGGCAGCGCTCCAGGTCTGATCCGCCTGACGTTCGCCCGCTCCCAGGAAATTCTGGCGCAGGATTTTATACTGGCAAGTCGAAGCCTCGGGGCCAGTTTCGCACGAATTGCGTTTCATCATGTCATCCCTGCCGCGATCAATCTCTGCATTGTGAAAGCTCCGAGTCTTTTTGCCCATGCCTTGATTGCCGAAGCGACGTTGTCATTCCTCGGAATCGGAGCGCCACTCGGACAGGAGACCTGGGGCTCATTACTGCTGCAAGGCCGAGATTACCTTGTGGAAGCACCTCATATCGCGGCAGCAACGGGGCTCCCGCTGGTACTGATGATTCTTGCACTTCAGCTCATCTCCGAACGCTTGACACTTCACCAGCTTCGGGCCAAAAAACAGCCGTAGGCAAAACCGCGCCTGTTGCGCTACTATCAGGGGGATGTCCACTCTTGATCTTGCAAAATCAGCGTTAGGTGAACTCTTCCTCATCGGCTTCAATGGTTTCGAACTCTCGGACGAAACCGCGGCCTTTCTCTCCCAGGCACGCATCGGAGGTACGATCCTCTTCGCGCAGAATTACGATATCCCAAGTCAGCTCGCTGAGCTTACCAACCAGATTCAGGAATGCCGTACCAGCGAGTTTCCGTTGTGGATCGGGGTGGACCATGAAGGCGGACGGGTACAGAGGTTCAAGAAAGGCTTTTCAAGGATTCCAGATGCTGCTTCCATCGGAGCAACAAACTCTCCCAAGCTGGCCTTTGAAATTGCTGAAGTCATGGCAAAAGAGCTGCGCGCTGCTGGCGTCAATTTGAATTTTGTTCCGGTCTGCGATATCGCAAGCAATCCCAAGAACCCCGTAATCGGGAATCGCTCTTTTGGGTCGAATGAGGAAATCGTATCAAAGATGGCCAGCGGTTTTCTTCGCGGGCATCTGGTGAATGGCGTGCAGGCTTGCGTGAAACATTTCCCCGGACACGGCGATACCGTCACTGACTCCCATCTCGCTTTGCCCCGCATGGAAACACCGCTTGAAATACTGAAAAACAGGGAACTGAAGCCCTTTGCAAAAGCGTTTAAATCGCACTGCTCGATGGTAATGACGGCCCATATTTTAAATCCCAATCTGGACCCGGAATTCCCGGCAACCCTCTCGTCCAAAACTCTCAGGGAGCTATTACGCAAAGAAATGCGTTACTCCCGCGTGGTCGTCAGTGATGACATGGAGATGAAAGCGATAACCGACAACTTTGGGGCCGAGGACGCTCCGAGGCTGGCAATACAGGCAGGATGTGACCTCCTGATCTACCGCTCAGAAGCCAGCGCCAGGCATGCTTACGAATCGCTGATTCACGCTCTGGAAGGCGGAAAGCTCACGGCCGAGACGGTCCTCGAAGCACAGGCGCGAGTACGTGATTTGAAAAAGGAATTTTTCACCCAGTCTTATCATCCGGTTCAAATCACCGAAGTGGCTAAAAGCATCGGGACTCCAGAACACGTGGCCTGTGTAGAGAAAGTTCCCGTCAATCATCGCTAAAGCCATTTTATCAATTGCAATAACTGACACGCAGCGCTATAAGCAAGCTCCTTAGGAAATTGCAATGAAATCAAACATCTGGATAAACATTTCTTCCGCTATTGCCATCTCAACGCTTCTATTGAGCAGCGCACCGGCTTTTGCTGATCGTATCCAGTTGCTCGCGATGAGTAGTGGCCCCTCACCTCGAATTGACTGCCAATTTGATATCTCTGTTGATCCATCCAACAATTTGACGGGCGCCGCTTATTCCTGCGCCGGAGAAGACCTCGAGACCTATGGCGTGGATCAACCGCAGACCATGACACTTGCACAGCTTCGCTCGGGCGTCGTCTTCATGCGCCACAGTGAGTTCAGCATCGAGATCATCAACGTTTCTGCCAGGCATCTGGACCGCGAAACCGGCGGGAGGATCAGGATTCGTTATCTCAAGAACGCCATGCTCATGACTTATGGTGATTTCTACGCCGTTCTCGAACGGATTGGCGACCTTTGGATTGCGTACACCGAGGATCAAAACGGCCGGCGCCCGATGACCCGGATGATCGTGATCACCGGGTTGCTCGGTGTGAAGAAAATCAGGGCACAGTAATTACATCTTATTTCTTACAGCGCTCAGCTGCCCTTGCGACCCATTCCGTCCTGAGTTCCATGAGGAACTGAATCAAAGGGTCCGTGCAGTTCACGCCTTCATAGGGCAACCGGGAGCCATAAACGTCCTGACTCACAAGAACAAAGCTTGAGAAAAGCTCATATTTTGCGGGAGCGTAGCATTTGAACAAGGGTTGCAGCAGATACGAAGCAAAGCTCTCGGCAAAGTCCTCGGCATCGGAAGTCTGTCCATACGGTGACTCCACTTCACGATGAGCTTTGATTTTCTTCCAAGTCGCTCCTGACGAGTAAAATGTGAAATAGCCGGCTAAGGCGTGATCAATGGAATGACCATATTCATGTAAAATCACGCGCGAGGCGCCGCCGTGCGAAGGCGAACAATGAGTGAACGGCGTATCGCCGCCAATTGTATAAAGCTCACCTCCCGCTTCTTCCTCGGGTAACGCGAATTCAACTTGATCGATCGAAGAAGCCAGAGCCCAGCCGTTCGCAACCCAACGATCGATATAGCCGATTTTCCGGCTTGGAGGCCAATACACACCTGCGGCACCCCTGGTGAAAAAGAAGGAATTTTTTACCTTCGTGACATGACTGACGCGCCCCCTGAAAACAGGAGGCGATAAGTCCAGATCTGAAAGCACTCGCGGCAACATGCTTTCATCGAGCAGAAGATAGGACAAGAGCAACGAGTTGCGAACGGCTCTTCGATCCTCGAGCGCAATGCGCGTTTTCCATTTTACTTTCAGTCCCAGACATTTCAACGCCGTATCGGCGCTCTTGAGGCTCAGCAGATCTCTATTTAATTTTCGGACCCGGGCAGAATAGATGCTGCTTTTTAAAGCGCTATCCATCACTGCATTTTGCTCACTGAGGATGACCATCTCGCGAAGTTGAGACCGGATGGAAGCGAGTGTCTCCTGTCCCAGGCAGGATTCCAGATTTTCGGGCTCCCGTTCAGGTTCCGCTGCTTGAAGGTGCCCTGGAATTACGAAAAGCAGCACAAGCATGAGCTCAAAGAAGCTCATGCTAAAGCATTTCGTCCAAATACTTGTTTTTCCTGCATTGTTCATCGCCTCAAAGGCTTATCGCACCGCGTCAATTTCCGCAACCTAACTCGCGCCCTCCCCTAATCTTGCGGTGTTAAAGGGGTTTTGATCTGGATTAGAATTATTACTAAAAGCGCAGTTTGCACCTCGCCCCCCCTGCGCGGTACCATCTCCTCATGAACAGGCTCGTACGCCCTCTGAACACCTTAGGTCCTGGCTTAGGTCTTTTATCGGGCCTTATTCTGGCACTGCTTGCTTCCGAATACCCGGTCCATGCTTCGGCATTCTATTATGAGTTTCAGGGGGGCTTCGCCCAAATTCGCAACAGCGAACCGTTCTTTACCGGAACACCATCTATCCTGGATCGCGGATTTTCCCTGAATGGTTCATTTGGCTACAGCTTCAGCGGAGGAGCGATTCCTGCTGAAGCCCAAATCGGACTACAGCACCGGACGGTGACGGGCTCGGTGAATTCAATGGAATACTATGCGATTCAGGCCCCGTATCTGATCGCCCGACTACAGCTCAGCCGAATCTTTGTGGGCGCAGGTTTCGCACCGTTCGTCTGGCGACGCGTAGGACCAATGCCCGGTCTGGATGCTTTTTCAGGAGCACCAGGTTCGCGAGCCTTCCTGGGCGAAGGCGGATTTCTCTGGCCTGTCACTCCGCAGTTTTCGCTGGGCCTGGCTGCTGCCGCGCAATTCATCACGACTGATGGAGTTCTGTCACCGAAGCCCACGGGGGAACTCACCGTGCTCATGCGGGTCTACTTTGGCTTTTCCAGATCCAGCAGTTCAAGCGACGGGCGAGACACCTCAAATGAATTCCACGGCTGGCGCTATCCCTTCGGCGTTGAACTCAGGAATTAAGCCGCTTCGCCAGCGGCTCGCGCGATCTTCCGCTTATCGAGTCCATACTTCTCGACCTTCATGATCAGGCCCGCCCGTGAAATACCGAGCTCTTTTGCCAGCCGACTTTTGTTCCAGTTAGTGCGGCGCAAGCCTTCCCGAATCATGGTTCGCTCAAGCTCCTCCAAGGCATCCTTCAACTTTCCTGCAACCCGAACACCCTGGACCTTTGACTGTTCGCCAAAATCGCGGATCCGTTGCGAGAGCACGTCGATGGAAATCCTCAATTCATCGCCCGAGAGCACCACGACGCGCTCCACTTCGTTTTCGAGCTCGCGGATGTTGCCGGGCCACGGATAATCAAAAATCTTTTCCATTGCGCGTTTCGCGAAGTTCTTAACCGGAAGATTTTTTTCCTTGCAGTCACGATTAAGGAAATGATCAACGAGAATCGGAATATCCTCTTTGCGGTCCCGAAGCGGCGGCACCACGAGATTGATGACATTAATACGATAATAAAGATCTTCCCGGAACGTACCGAGCTCGATCATCTCTTTGAGATCTTTGTTGGTGGCCGCGATCAGACGAACATCCACCTTGCGCTGTTCCGTTCCGCCCACAGGAGTGAGCGTGCCTTCCTGAAGAACACGAAGGAGCTTCACCTGCATCGTGGGCGACATATCTCCGATTTCGTCCAGGAACAGCGTGCCTTTGTCTGCGGATTCAAATAAGCCTTTTTTGTCCTTGATTGCACCGGTGAAGGATCCCTTCACGTGTCCGAACAATTCACTATCGAGCAGATTTTCATTGAACGCGGAACAGTTCACCGTGACGAATTGAGAGTTTTGACGAGGTGAATTGTAGTGAATCGCACGGGCGATCAGCTCTTTACCGGTACCATTCTCACCCTGAACGAGAACCGTGGCCTCCGAGTTCTTGATTTTATCAAGCATGCTGTAGAGGTCCTGCATCGGCTTGGATTTGCCAATCATCGAACCATAACTGTAACGACTGCCCAACTGATTGTTCAAAGCACTGATTCGCTCCTCACGCTTTGAAATTTCCGTATGGAATGCCACGATCTCCTGTGCGACCAGATCAACGAGTTCGTAAAAATATTTTTTCTCAGCTGGATTGAGCGCTTTGAGGCGGGAAAGGGCCTGTTCAAAAATTTCTCCATCCATTCCAAGAAGCTCAATGGCGGCACGGGCTTTTTCACGATCCTCAGGAGTGATCGGATTATCAATATAGGAATAAGCAAAAACACTTCCGAGATAGTCCTGGTCAATTGTGATCCGGGAAATTACAAATTGTTCGATACCAAGCGGACCGCTCATGGTCAGATGCGCCTGGTCGCTTTTGTAAGCAAGCTCGTTCGCTTCGGTCACCGCCTTCATGATCAGCTCGCGTCCTTTATCTTTGGGGAGAAGGTGGGCGCATAAGGGATTCCGAAACTCGCGCTGCCGATCGGTTGGATCATAGTTCCGAACCTGCCCACGGTCGTCCACATAGAAAATATCCGTATGGAACCACTGGCCCAGGATCTCTTCCAGTTTCCGGATGACATGGATGTGTTTCAGCTCTTCCCAATTAATCATATGAATGTTCTCCCAACCTCATATCGGATTAATCTGGACAATTATTGAACAGTAGATCTATTTTCTGGTCAGACCTGTCGTTTTTCTAGGCAGGTCACAAGGTTACCCCAACCCGGAATTGTTAAGACCATGGCCCACCCGCTTTACTTTGACTACGCAGCCACAACTCCTTGTTGTGAAGAAGCAATTTTTCGAATGGCTCCTTTTTCGGCAGAGTTCTTCGGTCATCCTTCTTCTGCCCATGCGTATGGACAAAAGGCAGCAACAGTCATTCGCGAGGCCCGCCGGTTTTTCGCCGAGTCGTTCGGGGTCGAACCTGAACAAATAGTATTCACAGGCAGCGGCACCGAAGCCGATAACCTCGCTATTTATGGGCCGGCGCTGACTCGTCTGAGTACGGCCATGAAGAACTCAGAATCCATCCCGCAGCAATCGCCTCGCCCGCTCGGAAAAATCCTTTATTCGGCAATTGAACATTCAGCTGTGAGCAAGACGGCGAGTTCCTTGAGAGATTTCGGATTTGATCCAAATCCGATCGCCGTAACGCCGGAAGGCCAGATTGATGAAATGCGATTCAACGCGCTTCTCGGCCCGGATGTTCAGCTCGTCAGCATTCATCTGGTAAACAACATCCTGGGAACCCTCTACCCAATTGAGTCTTTAGCCCAGAAAGTAAAAAGCCAGGCTCCTTTGTCGTATTTTCACACGGATGCAATTCAAGCCTTCGGACGCGTGGAGCTGCCACATTCTGGCTCGGCTGTGGATATGGTTTCCATTTCCTCGCACAAAATCGAAGGTCCCAAAGGGGTGGGCGCATTGATCCTGCTGAACAGGAAGCTGGTCAAGACCCTGCGTCCTTTGATCTGGGGCGGTGGGCAGGAGGCCGGTTTGCGCTCGGGAACCCAAAATGCAGGACTGATTGCAGGGTTTCATGCTGCAGCCCAGATGACTTTGGCAAAACGCTCGCGTTACACCCAGCACACAATTGCCCTGCGCCAGGAATTCCAGGCACAACTGCTCGCCCGTGGGCTCCTGCAAAAAACCAGGAATTCACGTATTCACTGGAACTCACCAGCTCTCGCTGTTCCGCATATCGTCAACATCAGTTTCCCCGGAATCCAGGCCGGTCCGCTCGCAAGACTGCTCGAGGAGCGGAACTGTCTGGTCTCCACAGGTTCTGCTTGCAGCGCCGGCAAAACCCAACTGGAACCCGTTCTCGTTGCTCTGGGGGCCACCGCCGCTCTTCAGACCTCGGCAATCCGGGTCAGCTTTTCAGACAGGACTTCCCGTGAAGACATCCATACTCTGGCGCAAGCAATTGAAGACTCGATTTTGAGATCTGACCAGCTCTCCGGAAATATTCAAAAAAGGCAGAACTCATGACCGAACCCCATCCTGCTCAAGACCGCGCCATCATGCTTCGCTACCATGAGGTCGCCCTGAAGGGAGATAACCGCGGCTGGTTTGAGGAACGCCTGATCCAAAATACCCGGAAACTCCTTGCCCGCGCACTCAGCAGTCCCGAAAGGCCGTCGCCTTATTTCAGAATTGCCAAGGAACACGGTCGTATCATCGTTTACGAGCCCTGGAGTACCACGGTCAATACGGCACTTTCCCGTGTCTTTGGACTCACTGGAATCAGCCCGATCCGGATCGTGAAGACAGATAAGCAGGAGCTGCTCAAAGCGGCACTGGAAGAATTTGCAGATTATGTGGCAAAAAACGGTTTACCCAAAAGCTTCCGGGTCGAGACACGAAGGAGCGACAAAGCACTGCCCGAAAAATCCATGCAACTCGACCACTTCATCGGTGGCGCAATCAAAGATGCCCACCCCGCACTTGAAGTTAATCTCGACCACCCGGAATTCACCCTCGGTGTCGAAATCCGCTTTCACCACTCGTTCCTCTGGGTCAAAAAATACAAAGGGGCCGGCGGGCTCCCCTCGGGAACCAATGGCCTCGTTCTCGCACTCATGTCTGGGGGCCTGGATTCGCCCGTAGCTGCGATTCGCAGCCTGCGAAGAGGGTGCGCTGTGGGTTTCATTCACTTTTACGGCACGCCGTTTGTGGGAGAGGAATCCCTGGCCAAAGTGGAAGATCTTGTACGGCTTGTGAATCAATATCAGCCAGAACCGCTGCCCCTCCATGTTGTGCCCTTCGGCAAAATTCAGGAAAAGATCGCTTTGGTCACAAACCCCAAAATACGCACGATCATTTATCGCCGCATGATGGTCCGGATCGCCGAGCAATTAGCCAAAAAAATCGGGGCAAGCGCATTGGTTACCGGCGAAAGCATAGGCCAGGTCGCAAGTCAGACTTTGGATAATCTCACCACGATCAACAGTGTGGCCAAGATCCCTATTCTTCGTCCTCTCACCTGCCAGGATAAGGAAGAAATCATTGCTGAAGCCCAGCGCTGGGGCACTTATGAAACCTCGATCCGACCAGCCGCCGACTGCTGCACGCTTTTCGCAGACAGACATCCCTCAACCCGTTGCACCCCCGGACTCGCTGAAGAACAGGAAGAACGCTTATCCGTTTCAGAGCTCGTGCTGGAAGCCCTGGACACGATCGGAATCCGTCCAACTCACTGAGGATTTGCGAGGCTTTTGGCAATCCCAAACCGTACCATCGAACCGGTCCAATCCTGAGATCCGATCCATTTGTCGACAATTTTCCGTTCGCGGTTCAGAAGATAACTTTCCGGGAATTGGTGCGTGCCATATTTTCCCGCCACTTCACTCTTGGGATCCAGAAGGAGCAGCATATTGGGCGCAAGTTTCGAAACTGGAAAAACTTTGAGGGCCTTCTCCCAGGACTCATCCACGCTGATTGCAACGAGCTTCACGGGTACGTTCTTCAAAGCCGGGGCTGCAGCAATCCAACGTGGAATTTCCTCAATACACGGAGGACACCAGCTCGCCCAGAAGTGAACAATGATTACAGGTTCTTTGATGTCTTGCAGGGAATAAACCTTGCCCATGGCATCCTTGAGCTCAAAAGCAGGGGCTGAACGGGTAGGCAGGGTGCTGCTGGGTGGCTTTGAGTCACAAGCTGGCAAAAGCGATATGAGCAAACCGGCTATAATACATTGTATTTTTTGATTAATCCGCATAGGCATCCTAAGCCCTTATCATAGCTCAGTTTTTCCGTCTGTATCCTTTTTAAATTTGAAGCCATTGCAGACCATAACGAGCCCAAACGCTGCGATTTAACTCAAGCAAACAGCAGGCTTAGAATGGTGGCATTTCAGCAAAAGTTGCAGGTTCATGATCTCAAGCCTTATAATAGGTTTATGGGCCACGCCCTTGTGCTGAATGCCTCATTCGAGCCTCTCCTGATAGTGACCTGGCAAAGAGCTATCCAACTGCTGTTTCAAGGAAAAGTGGAAGTAATTGAGGAGTCGGAGCAGGAAGTCCGCTCCGTGCGCGTCAGCATCAAAGTCCCTGCCGTCCTTCGCCTTTTGCACTATGTCCCCCTGAAAAAGAAACGACAGCTGGTTCGCTTCTCACGTGCCAACATTTTTTTACGCGATCACCATATCTGCCAGTACTGCGGAGGCAAGTTCAGCAAGACACAGTTGACATTGGATCACGTCATCCCGGTTGTGCAGGGCGGGCAAAAGTCCTGGCAAAATATCGTAACTGCCTGCAAGCAATGCAATCAGCGCAAAGGTGGACGAACACCCGCGCAAGCAGGAATACAGCTGATCCGCAAACCACAGCAGCCCAACTGGCTTCCTTCTATAAATCTGCAATTCGGGCTAGCCAAAACTCCCGAACGGTGGAAGCTTTATCTAAGCGTACAACACGTCGATCCAGAAGAGAAATAGACCGAGTAAGGAGCCCCAGTCATCTTGAGTGTACAAAAAGGACCTTCGCCGTTCCAAATTTATCAGGATCTGATTTTTGACCTTTGTCAGTCCACCCTTAACGACCTGCAACAGTCACAGCAGGTTTTTGATTCTATTTTAAAAACTCTCCAAAAAACCAAAACCTCCGATCGATTTCAAATCCATGAGCGCTCCTGGGTATTTCAGATTGCCTGCCAGCACATTCTAAGCGTTCACGAAAAACTCGATACCCAACTCTCCTGCTCAAACCAAATCGAAATGGATGCCCTTGCCTCATCTGCGAGCCGCTTGAAGCATTTTTCCGCTTTTTTTCAGCGACTCCAACCTGAAGACCGCTTGCTCCTGCTGATGAGGGAGAAATATGGCTTACCTTTTTCTGAAATCGCCTCCACTTTCAACTTGTCCGAGGAATCCCTGAAATCCCGCCGTGATCGTGCTTTGCGATCACTTGAAAAATGGATCTGGAGCAACAAATGAACTGCTTTCAAATCCGTAATCATACCTCCGATATTCTGGATGGGACTTTGAAACCTGAAGACAAGAAGCAGATCGAGACCCACCTCGTTGAATGTGAACCCTGCAGCGAAGAGCTCAAGCATTTCCGGATCATTCTATCTTCAATCGCCACTTCCCCCAGAATCGCCGTCCCGCAGGAAAAGAAAAACCATGAGCTTTTGATGGATTCCCGGGATTTACGGCGAACGCGTGTCCAACGACTCCGAAAACGCTGGCGAACTCTTCCGTGGTATATCCGCACCACCCTCGAGGGCACCGGAATTGTATTTCTCGTGCTCCTCAGTATTTCCGCCGGCCCCAGGCTCCGCATGTTTTACGAACGACAGATAGAAAGAAACGTAACGGAATTCAGTGATACTTTCAGTGAAAGCGCGCCAGACGGGTTATCAGCAGGCGATCTCCCGGTTTTGACCAAAGGCAAAACAGGGAACTCCGACTCGGCTGGGATAGAAGAGGAAGTCGACGGCGGAAACGCAGAGTACGATGGGGAATCAGAGATAGCCGAACCACAAGACTCAGCCCAGGACATCAGTGTTGGGAATTCGGAAATATGGCGCTTTATTCTCAAAACCGACTCCCCGAAAGAAATCCGCAATCGAATTGTTCAGATACTCTCTGAACTCAAGATCTCCAGGGACACTCCTGGACTAGGCGGCATCGAAGCTCCAGGCGGTATCCAGTTCGATCTCTTGGTACCCATTTCAGCTATCTCAAGTATCAAACGCCAGCTGCAGAAAATCTCCGCCAAGGCGCCTGAGGGGCTCACTAAAGCAGGCAGCCTTGAAACATTCGCCTGGTATCGCAACAAGTCCCGCAAGTCGCTTCCAGCAGGAAAAACCCGCATCGTGATCTGGCTTTCGCAGATTTAAGCGACTGAGCAAAAGCAACAAAGGAAAAATCAAAGGGCGATAGAAACGGTGTTTCTATCGCCCTTTGAAATTCTTGAATACGGGATCAGATCAGCTGCTGCCGCCTGCTTTGCTCCCGCCGCCACCTGCTGACGGGGTCTTACGAGCCGCGCCACTTTTGGAAGCCTTTGAGGCCTTGCCAGCTGCCGGACCGACCTTGGACTTGTCTTTGAAGATCTTGCGGAAACGGTTGAAGGGATCCTTCACCCCTGCTGCTTGAACTTCTTTGCCTTCAGCGTCTTTACCTTCGGCCTTCGCCTTCGGTTTACGCTTCCGATCCAATTCCGGATGATCGACCAGTTCGAGCACTGCCATTTCAGCAGCATCGCCCCAGCGACGATCAGCGACCTTCAAAACGCGGGTGTAACCACCATTACGCTCTTTGTAACGCTCAGCAAGAGTCGTGAAGAGTTTCTTCACAACATCATCATCGCGTGTACGATCGAAAGCCAAACGGCGTGCTGCCGCTGTACCTTTCTTACCCAGCGTGATCAGGCGATCCACAACCCGGCGAGTTTCTTTCGCCTTTTGGACGGTGGTAACGATCTGTTCTTTTTCAATCACCGAATTGGCCATATTGCGAAACATGGCCATGCGGTGCGAAGTATTACGGCCAAATTTACGACCGTCTACACTATGTCTCATAAACTACTCCTTAACTCTTCTACTATTAATCTTCCAGATCTCCGCCTTCGTCCTCTTCTTCTTGGACTTTGGCGCGATCGCTCATGATGCGATTTTCATCGACATCGGAATCAGCTGGTTTCGGCGGCTGCGACGGCGCTACAAATCCATCGAGCTTCATGCCCAGGCTCAGACCCATCTCAGAGAGAATATCTTTGATCTCATTGAGCGACTTGCGTCCGAAGTTCTTCGTTTTGAGCATTTCGGCTTCGGTCTTCTGAACCAATTCATAAATGTACTTGATATTCGCGTTTTGCAGGCAATTGGCTGAACGCACAGAAAGCTCCAGTTCTTCAACCGAACGATAGAGGTTCGGGTTGAACTGCGCACTTCCTTCTTCTTTCGCTTCAGCAACCGGCTCTGCTTCTTCTTCGAAGTTCAGGAACACAGACAGCTGATCCTTCAGAATCTTGGAGCCGAGGGCGACTGCGTCTTCCGGAGCCACAGACCCGTCAGTCCAGACCTCAAAAGTGAGTTTGTCGTAGTCGGTGCGCTGACCGACACGGCTTTGAGTTACCGTGTAGTTCACACGACGAATCGGCGAGAAGAAACTATCAACCGGAATCCAGCCAACAGGCATTTCTTCGCTCTTGTTGTTCTCGGCAGCGCGATAGCCACGACCGCGGGCAACAGTGATTTCACCGCGCAACACTCCGCCTTTTCCCAAGGTGGCAATGTGCTGGTCGGGGTTCAAAACCTGGACCTGCTCAGAAGCCAAGATATCGGAAGCCTTCACTTCGCATGGGCCCGTCTTGTCGATGACCAGAGTGGCCTGTTCAGCGAAAAGATTGAAGCGGATCTCTTTCAAATTCAAGATGACTTCAGAAACATCTTCCTTCACGTCCGGAATGGGCGTGAATTCATGCACAACACCGTCAAACTTAACGGCGGTAATTGCTGCACCCTGAAGGGACGACAACAAAACACGACGAAGGGAATTACCCAATGTAAGGCCGAAACCGCGCTCAAGTGGCTTTGCGACAAATTTGCCGTAAGAAGTCGAAAGACTTTCTTTATCAACATCCAGTGCCTTGGGTCTGATCAAATCACGCCAATTTTTTTCCAACATAGACTTTCTCCTGTAATCTCCTCGCTCACGAACTTATTTTCCAGCTAGAAACAAATTTCTGGAAAAACCGCTTCACTCGCAAGCCATGCGGAGAATTCAGATTAATAAACCGGCCCAACGATAAGGCCGAACCAATAACTATTTAGAATACAACTCGACGACCAGACGCTCTTCCATCGGCGCCGTTATATCATCGCGTGTCGGCAGATCACGAACGCGGGCTTTCTGCGCAGCAGGATCAAGCTCGATCCACTGCGGAATCTCACGACGTTTCACCGCTTCAAGAGCTCCGGCAATCTTCGCCAGATTTTTGCTCTTTTCACGAACTTCAACCACATCACCCTTCGCGACCATGTACGAAGGAATGTTCACCTTGCGGCTATTCACAGCAAAGTGACCGTGACGTACCAGGTGACGGGCTTCTGCACGTGAATTAGCAAAACCCGCTCGGAAAACCACATTATCCATGCGTCGCTCAAGCATCGACAATAAATTCGAACCGGTAATCCCCTTCATGCTGTCTGCTTTTTCAAAAAGATTCCGGAACTGCTTCTCGAGCATTCCATAGATTCTTTTGATCTTCTGCTTTTCTCGAAGCTGCAGACCGTATTCCGAAAACTTGATACGCCCCTGGCCGTGTTGACCGGGTGGATACGCACGGCGCTCTACTGCGCACTTGTCGGTTGTACAACGATCGCCCTTCAAAAAGAGCTTCTGGTTTTCACGACGGCAAAGCCTGCAAACAGATCCTGAATAACGAGCCATGACTTAGACCCTCCTACGCTTCGGCGGACGGCAACCATTGTGAGGAATGGGTGTAACGTCTTCAATGAAAGTAACGCGCAACCCGGCCGCTGCCAGTGCACGAAGTGCGGATTCACGACCTGCACCTGGACCGCTGATAAATACCTGCACGCTGCGCATGCCGTTTTCCACAGCTTTGCGAGCAGCATCTTCGGCAGCGACTTGAGCTGCGAAAGGTGTATTTTTGCGGGAACCACGAAAGCCCTTGCCTCCGGCGCTTGCCCAGCAAATTGCGTTGCCCATCGTATCAGTGATCGTGACGAGCGTATTGTTGAAGGAGGAAAGAATATAAACGTTTCCTGCGGAAACATTTTTCTTACCCTTCTTGACGCGCTTCACTTCACCTTCGGCTCCTGCAGCGGGTGTTGCCACTACTGGGGATACCGTTTCTTTTTTTACTTCGGTTTTTTGTTCAGACATACTCACTACCTTTACTTCATTGCCTTAACAGATTTCTTACCGGCGATCGCGACAGCCGGCCCCTTGCGGGTACGGGCGTTTGAATGCGTCCGTTGACCGTGCACAGGCAGGCTCTTGCGATGACGGGTTCCCCGGTAACAGCCGAGGTCCACCAAGCGCTTGATGTTGAGGCTGGTCTCACGACGGAGATCGCCTTCCACTTTCATTTCGCGGTCGATGATTTCACGAATCTTCGCCACTTCAATTTCCGTGAGCGTATCGGACTTTTTACCCAAGTCGATCTGCGCTTCGGACAAAATTTTCTTCGCTGCTGGCCGACCAATACCAAAAATGTACGTCAGCGCCACTTCCATTCGCTTATTGCGTGGGAGGTCCACTCCCGCGATACGAGCCACTTGCTACCTTCCTTTCAGAGCTAAATCACTCTTAAAAAATTATCCCTGCCGTTGCTTATGCCGCGGATTTTCACAAATCACGCGAACCACGCCCTTACGGCGAACCACTTTACACTTGTCACAAATTTTCTTTACTGATGCTCGAACTTTCATAACTGCCTCACCAACTCCTTAATAATCGCCACCGGAACGCAATGTTCTCTCAAGCAACGCCATTTCCGTAAAATCAAATCGTCAAAATTTCTGGCCCTTTTGGCGTAATCGCCACCGTATGCTCAAAATGAGCAGAAAGCGAGTGATCTGCCGTGACTGCCGTCCAGCCATCGCTGAGGACCCTCACTTCAAAACTGCCAGCATTTATCATGGGCTCAATAGCTAACACCATCCCGGCCTTAAGTACCATTCCTTTGCCTTTTGGACCAAAGTTTGGCACCTGCGGCTCTTCATGCAGTGCGCTACCTATTCCATGACCAACGAACTCCCTTACCACGCTGTATCCAAAGCCTTCAACATAATTCTGAATCGCATGGCCGATGTCGAAAACCCGCTTGCCTTCATGGCATTGCTCTATACCCTTTTTCAGCCCTTCCTGGGTCACAGCCATCAACTGGCGAGCTTCCTTCGAAATTTTCCCGATCCCGATTGTCCGGGCCGAATCCCCGTACCACCCTTGGAAACTCACACCGAAGTCCAACCCAACGATATCTCCATCCTTCAGAATCCGTTTCGCGGATGGAATTCCGTGCACAACTTCATCATTCAAAGAAATACAAACGCACCCCGGAAACCCATGGTATCCCTTGAAAGCGGGAATAACCCCCAGCTCTTTACAGCGTCTTTCAGCAAGCTGGTCCAATGCCAAAGTCGAAACACCCGGCTCAGCCATGCTGACGACTTCATCAAGAATACGCGCTACGAAAGAACTCGCTTTGCGCATCATACTCAGCTCTCGCTCAGATTTCAGAGAAACCACAATTCAATTCCTCAGTTACTGGGCCGATGCTGCCAGGGTTTTTTCGACAAGTGCATTCACCTGGGACGTCTCAAGGGATGCATTTATGATCTTTAACTTGCCGTTTTTATTGTAGTATTCCACAAGGGGTTCGGTAGCTTCATGATAGATCTTCAGACGCTTCTGAATCACTCCTTCATGATCGTCTTCTCTCTGCACGAGCGGCGATTGACAGGTGTCACAAGTGCCTTCATTTTTTGGACGAAGTGTTTCAGTGTGAAACATCGCTCCGCAATTGAGACACGTGCGGCGACCCGAGAGCCGCTGAATTAGGGCCTGATCAGGAACTTGAAAGAGAATTGCTAAATCTACTGTTCTATTCAACTCAGTCAGCATCTGGTCCAGCGCCTCAGCTTGAGTAACTGTCCTTGGGAAGCCATCCAAGATGAACCCAGGTTTGGAATCTGGTTCGCGGATGCGGTCACGAATCAAACCGATCACTAGAGAGTCAGGCGCGAGCTTGCCGTCCTGCATGTAGCGCTCGGCCTCAATACCAATCGGTGTTCTCTTCTTTATGGCTGCCCTGAGCATATCACCTGTCGAAAGCTGGGGCCACTGGTGCATGGCTGCGAGTTTCTTAGCCTGAGTGCCTTTTCCAGAGCCTGGTGGGCCAAGAAATACGAGGATCATGAGTAAGCCGCGCGCCCTTTGAGACGGGTGTGCTTCATAAAGCCGTCATAATTTCGAGTCAGAAGGAACGTCTCTATCTGCGCCACCGTGTCCAAGGCAACACCAACAAGAATCAGAACACTGGTGCCCCCAAAGTAAAATGGAACATTCATCGCACCCGTCAGGAAACTTGGAAGCACGCAAATCACAGAGATATATACTGCTCCGCCCATGGTAATTCTCGAAAGGACATAGTCGATGTATTGGGCTGTTGGCTGTCCTGGCCTGATACCAGGAATAAAGCCGCCATATTTTTTGAGATTTTCAGCAACGTCGTCCGTCTTGAATGTGACCGCTGTATAAAAGAAGGCGAAGAAAATAATTAAACCCACGAACATGACATTATACAGTACTCCGCCCGGCTGAAGCATCCCAGTGAGCTTCTGCATCGTTGGAGAAGGAAAGAAGGTAGTCAGTGTTGCAGGAAACATGATCAAAGAGGAAGCGAAAATAGGCGGAATAACGCCTGCGGTATTCACTTTCAGCGGCAAATTCGTATTCTGTCCGCCGTACACCTTGCGCCCGACAATACGTTTTGCGTATTGAACAGGAATCCTGCGCGCACCCCGCTCGACGAAGATGATTACAAAGAACGTCCCAACAATCACTGCCAAAATCAGCAATATCTTGAAGAGGTTCAATTCACCAGAGCGGTAAAGACTGACCGTACCGCCGATTCCCGAGGGAATTCCGGCTGCGATACCAGCGTAAATCAGCAGCGAAATACCATTACCGATACCACGCTCAGACATCTGCTCTCCCACCCACATCAGAAACACTGTTCCAGCGGTCAGGGTGATCGTCGTCATGATTTTGAAAGCCATGCCGGGTATAAGTACTACGGATGGGTTATTATATTGTTCCAGACCGGCTGCGATTCCATAGCCCTGTACCAGACAAAGAAGAACAGTTCCGTAGCGCGTGTATTGAGTAATTTTCTTTCGGCCCTGGTCACCTTCCTTTTGAAGGTCATGCAGGTAAGGCCACACAACAGTCAGGAGCTGCATAATAATGGAGCTGCTGATGTAGGGCATTACGCCTAAAGCGAAAATACTGAATTTTTCAAGTGCCCCGCCGCTGAAGAGATTGAACCATCCGAAAATCGTTCCCTTCATATTGGCAAAGACTGTCGCCAAAGCCGCGCCATCAATTCCTGGGGTCGGGATATGCACACCGATGCGGTAAACTGCCAGCATCATCAGCGTGAAAAGAATGCGTTTACGAAGTTCCGGGATCTTAACTATTCCATCAGCGCCTGACATTTTCAGTATCACTCCCTATTTAGTGAACTACTCAACCGCCTAGCTTTTAGGTCTTGTCTTCAACTTTTGCTGCTTTTTTCTGTTTTCCAGGAATAGGCAGAACTTCACATTTTCCGCCGGCTTTATTTATTTTTTCCTGTGCAGAACTTGAAATCTTATGCGCCTTGACTTCGAAAGCCTTGGTGAGCTCTCCGGTCCCCAATATCGAAAGACGATCATGGCGGCCCTTGACGATATTCAACTCAGTCAGAGTCTCTAGAGAAATCACAGCGATTTCTTTCGGATCCAGCTTCTCGAGCTCAAAAACATTCAAAACAGCATTCGAGCGACGAGCAAAATTCTTGAAACCGCGCTTCGGAATACGACGATACAAAGGCATCTGACCGCCTTCAAATCCCGGACGAACACTGCCACCGCTCCGCGCGAGCTGTCCTTTATCACCCTTACCGGCCGTCGGACCGTGACCTGAACCTGAACCACGCCCCAACCGCTTGCGTTTGTGAGTGGCGCCTGGCTGTGCCTTGATCGTATTTAACTTCAACATGATACTCTCCTAACACTTCACTGACTCATCCTAGTCAGGGCCTTACGGCCTTCTTCAACCCATCCATCTCGTGAGAGCGTTGCTGGGTATCTCGAATTATGGGGCAAACCTTCAAATCCACACTCGCCCCGGAGCGCGAACAGGTCTTTTAATTAGCGCGTTTCCGACACAACTTCCACAAGATGCAGAACTTTCTTAATCATTCCGCGTACCGAGGGTGTATTTTCCAAAGTCCGAACCTGCTCTCTTCTTTTGAGACCAAGTCCATTGACCGTGGCGCGCTGGAGAGGATTGCAGCTGGCAAATCCCTTCACAAGGCGAATCGTAATCGTTCTCTTTGTTGCTGCTGACATAAATCACCTTTCCATTATCTATCGGCTTAGAGAATTTCGCCGACAGTTTTGCCACGTGCCTTTGCGATATCCGCAAAGTTGCGCAGATTTTTCAATCCTGCCAAGGTCGCACGAACAACATTATGAGGGTTGTCGCGGCGAATGGACTTTGTAAGAATATTCTGAATTCCGGCAACTTCCATGATCGCGCGAACCGAAGAGCTCGCGATGATTCCAGTTCCTTCAGGAGCCGGCTTCATCAAAACCTGGCTGGCGCCGAAGCGGCCAATGATCTCATGAGGAATCGTCTTTCCATCCATAGGAACCCTCATCAGGTTTTTCTTGGCTTGCTTGCCGGCTTTTTTGATCGCCTCAGGAACTTCTCCGGCCTTACCAAGTCCAACTCCGACTTGCCCCTTTTTATCCCCAACAACGACGATAGCCGAAAAACTGAAACGACGGCCGCCTTTTACCACCTTTGCGCAACGGTTGATGTGAATAACCTTGTCTTCAAATTCACTATCTTCCTGCTGCCCGCGACGATTATCTACTGCCATGAATTTCTCCTGTACTTAAACGAACGATTCCTTAAAATTTGAGTCCACCTTCACGAGCTGCATCCGCCAAAGCTTTGATACGACCGTGATAAAGGTATCCGCTGCGATCAAAAACGATCTGCGAAATATTTTTCGCGAGCGCTCTCTTCGCAATCAAATTTCCCAATTGCTTTGCTCCTGCGATCGAGCTTGCGACTTTGCCCTTCAATTCCTCTTCAAGAGTAGAAGCGGCAACCAAAGTATGACCCTTGGCGTCATCAACCAGCTGAACATAGATGTTCTGGTTCGAACGGAAGACTGAAAGTCTTGGACGTTCCGAATTTCCTTCAACGCGAGAACGAATCCGAAGCTTGCGCTTGAACCGAACCACCTGTTTATTTGACGTCTTTTGACGGATCTTAGTAGCCATTGTAACTTCCTATTTCGCGCCAGCAGCTTTACCCTGCTTGCGAATGATATGCTCGTCTGTGTATTTAATACCCTTGCCTTGATACGGCTCAGGTTCTTTGAATGACCTGATTTTCGCGGCCACCATACCCACCAACATTTTATCAGCTCCGCTGACCACAATGTGGGTGTTATTTTCAACCTTCCCCGTAACTCCGACAGGAAGACTGAAGTCGATTGGATGGGAGTACCCAATCGTGAGCGACAGTGACTGGCCCTTCATGGCCGCGCGATATCCAACCCCGACCACATCCAATTCCTTACTGAAACCGGTGTGCACTCCGTGCACCATGTTGTGAATCAGAGTACGAGTCAGCCCATGAAGTGCTGCAGCGTTTTTCACTTTATCATCTCGGGTGAGAATAATGGAGCCGTTATCGATTTTACAGGTAACGCCATTAGGGATAATGTGAGCGAGCTTGCCCTTAGGCCCTTCGACTTTGACGTTTCCATTTTTAATATCAACTTTTACGCCCTGAAGAATTTTAATCGGGGCTTTTCCTACACGCGACATAGATCACCAAACCTCACAAAGAATTTCGCCACCCAGCTTTTGGGTACGCGCCCTGTGGCCCGTAATCACCCCTTTGGAGGTGGATACGATTGCAATACCAGCGCCGCCGAGGGGGCGTGGCATTTCTTCGTAACCGGAATACCGGCGGAGACCAGGTCGACTCACCCGGCGCACCCCCTGGATGACGCTATTCCCTTCATCCGTGTACTTCAGGTAAACCTTAATTACAGGCCTTCCTTCTTCACGCATCAAACGGAAGTTCTTGATATAACCTTCCTCTTTCAATACGCGAACAATATTGGCCTTAAGACGAGAAGCCGGAATTTCCAATTTCTCATGCTTTTCTTTTGCCGCATTACGAATGCGGGTTAATAAATCGGCAACTGGATCTGTCATGCTCATAAAAATAACCTCTTCAAATCCTTACCAGCTTGATTTCGTCACGCCGGGGAGCTGCCCCTTGAGCGCGAGACCGCGAAAGCACAGACGGCACATGTTAAACTTACGCATGTAAGCGCGAGGCCGACCACACAACGGACAACGATTCCGAGTACGGACTTGAAATTTCGGCTTCTTTCCTATCTTTTCGAGTTTGGACTTCGTAGACAAGATCGTTCTCCTTTATTTACGGAAGGGCATGCCCAGTTCGGCTAATAACGAACGCGCATGCTCATTGGTCTTGGCAGTGGTTGTAATGGTCACTGTCATACCGCGAATTTTTTCAACTTTATCGTAATTAATTTCCGGGAAAATGATCTGCTCACGAAGGCCGAGCGAATAATTTCCACGTCCGTCGAATCCCTTGGGATTTACACCCTTGAAGTCACGCACGCGAGGGAGAGCGACATTCATCAGGCGATCCAGGAATTCGTACATACGCGCCCGGCGAAGCGTAACCATGACACCCACGGCATTACCTTCACGAACTTTGAAAGCCGCTATGGCTTTCTTTGCCCGTGTCATCACCGGCTTTTGACCGCTGATTGACATGAGCTCTTCAAATGCACCGTCGAGAACCTTTGGATTGGCAACTGCTTCCTTGACGGCGCAATTGATGACAATCTTCGTGATCCGTGGACATTGCATCGGATTCTTGAACTGAAACTCCTTCATCAGGGCCGGCACGGCCTTCTTCTGATAATGAGTCACCAGACGAGGCACGGCAGTAGGTGAAACCTTGGTCTCACCGGGCGCAGCGATTTTCAAAGAAGCGGATGCCGCTTCCTCTTTTGCTTTCTTCGCTTTTGCTCGTGCAGCATCAGCAGTAGCTTTTTTGGCGTCTGCTTTTGCTTTTGCTGCCTTTGCAGCATCGTCAGCACCGGCTTCTACTGAATCTTTCGTCTTGCTATCGGTATCGTCTTTTGCGGCTACCACAAATTCCTCCTTAGGCTTGATTCGCCAGGCTTACGCCTTGGCGACATCGAGCGTCTCTCCGCATTTCTTGCAAACCCTGATCTTTACGAGCTTCTTGGCATCGCCCTTCTTCTTCGAAGCTGATTTCTCCACCGTTTTATGGCTGTGGCGGACGCCACGGGCGCACTTGGTGCAATAAAGCAGAACGTTCGAATAATGAATTGGAGTTTCCTTCTCAAGAATCCCGCCCTGGGCGTTCTTCTGAGTGGGTTTCGTGTGGCGCTTCACCATATTGATTTTTTCAACTGTGACTCGCTCGGTTTTAAGATTCACATTCAGAACCTTACCCACTTTGCCCTTATCCCGGCCTGCAGTGACCTGGACCTGATCATTTTTCTTAATACTTAATTTTGCTAATCCTGCCGTAATCATAAATTCAACCTCACAGCACTTCAGGCGCTAACGAAATAATTTTCGTGAAAGCGCGGGCACGAAGCTCACGAGCTACTGGCCCAAAGATACGGGTTCCAATCGGTTCATTCTGAGCATTGATCAGCACAGCGGAGTTCGCATCGAAACGGATGTATGTTCCGTCATTACGATTGATCTCTTTCTTTGTACGAACGATGACAGCCTTCAGGATTTCACCCTTTTTTACTTTTGCATTCGGAATCGCGTCTTTCACGGTGATCACGATCACATCGCCGACACTGGCGTATTTACGCCGGGTTCCGCCGAGGACCTTGATGCACATGACAGACTTGGCTCCCGAATTATCGGCAACGTCAAGACGAGTACGCATCTGAATCATAACAAATCTCCTTCAACTTTCTTTGCCTAGACGTTGATCTCAGCAACCTGACCCGCGCGACGAAGAATCGAATTGAGAACCCAGCGCTTTTCTTTACTCAAGGGGCGGGACTCAACGATCGTCACGAGATCGCCAATTTTCGCTTCATTTTTCTCGTCATGAGCTTTGAAACGACGGGAACGAACCACGTATTTTTTGTACATGGTGTCGCGCACGCGGCGGTCCACTTTCACAACAATGGTCTTCTGCATCTTATCGCTCACGACAAGGCCTTCCACGATCCTACGTTTCTGGAGGGCATTACGGGAATCACCAGATACAGACACCGCTACAGTTTCGATTTTTTCTGCGGCCGGTTTCTTTTCCACTTTTTCAGCCTTTGCCTTCGCAGGCGCAGCTTTTTTCTTTTCAACTACCATTTTCATTTACCTCCGGCCGTCTGCTTCTGAGCCGACTGGCCAGCGAGCATCTTCATCCGCGCTAAATCCTTGCGGAGTTTCCACATCGTGGAGGCATCCGCCAACTGTCCGGTCACGCGTTTCATTTTATTGTCAAAAAGAGCCGCTTCCGTCTCACGAATTTTCGTGGTCAGTTCGTCCTTCGACAAGTTCTTCAATTCTGTAAATCGCTTTGTAGACACTTTCATTACCTCTCTGATCTCAAGCCTTGGCCGCAGCCTTTTTTACTTCCGCCGCCTTCTTGGCGAGAGCTTCAGTTTCTTTGCTGATCGGCTTGCAACGGAGTGGCAACTTATGGTTGGCCAGGCGAAGCGCTTCAAAAGCCTCCACTTTCGTGATGCCACCCATTTCGAAAATGATCCGACCCGGTTTGATTACCGCGCACCATTCTTCGACGTTACCTTTACCCGAACCCATTCGTGTTTCAGCAGGCTTCTTGGTGAGAGCCTTGTCTGGAAAAATACGTACCCAGATTGACCCGCCGCGCTTAACGGAACGGGTCATGGCCACACGGGAGGCCTCAATCTGCTTGGAGGTAATTTTTCCGCACTCAGTTGATTGCAAACCAAACTCACCGAAGTAGAGGGTCCCACCGCGATCGGCTTTGCCCCTCATCTTACCCTTCTGGTGCTTACGCCATTTAACTCTTTTTGGTGCCAGCATGGTCCATTACTCCTTTTGCAGTGCTTTGGCTTCAGCAGCCGCCTGCTTCTTTAATGTGACAGTCTCACCGTGATAAACCCAGCATTTGACACCAATCAAACCGTAAGTCGTATGGGCTTCAGCTGTACCGTAATCAATGTTCGCCCGCAGAGTGTGCAGAGGCACGCTGTCTTCGCTGTACCATTCGGTACGTGCGATTTCGGCGCCCCCGAGACGGCCCGAAACGCGGATTTTAATTCCCTTAATGCCCTGCTTGAATGCTGCAGTCATGCACTTCTTCATCGCACGACGGAAAGCAACACGCTTTTCAAGCTGGCTAGCAACGTTTTCTGAAATGAGGGTGGCGTTGGCTTCGGGCTTTTTCACTTCGATGATGTTGAGAAACACTTCATTTTTAGAAAGCTTCTGAACATCAGCCTTGATCTGCTCGACTCCAGCACCCTTCTTGCCAATCACGATACCAGGGCGCGCGGTATGAACATTGATTTTCACCTTATTCGCAGCGCGCTCGATCTCAATGCGCGCAATGCCTGCGCCGAAGAGCTTCTTTTTCAGGTGCTCGCGAAGGGCAAGGTCCTCATGCAGGAGCTTGGCGTAATCACGCTTGCTGAACCAACGGCTGTCCCATGTCCGAGTAACCCCAATTCGAAATCCAATCGGATTAACTTTTTGACCCATTATCTTCCTCTCCAGCCTTATTTTTCAGCGAGCGTCACGCTAATGTGACTGGTTTTCTTGTTAATTTTAAACGCGGATCCCTTCGCGCGTGGACGGAAACGCTTCATCGTCACCCCTTGGCCCACCAGAATCGTTTTGACGTACAACGTATCGACATCAACCGTTCCCTTCTGGTCTGCATTGGCGGCGGCGCTCTTGATCAGCTTATACAGAGCCTCAGCCGTACGCTTTCTTGGCGAAAAACGCAGATAGGTTAATGCTTCGTTGATCCCTTTGCCGCGGACTTCATCCGCAAGTAAACCGATCTTCCGAGGGGTAATCCGAATTGAACTTAGTTTTGCACTGACTTGCATGGCTTAACTCCTTATTTCGCCGGCGCTGCAGGTTTGGCCGCGGGTGCTGCTGCGGCAGGCTTACCTGCGGCTGCTGGTGCAGCCTCAGCTGCCGCTTTTTTGTCCGACGGAGTATGACCGTGGAACATGCGGGTCTGAGAGAATTCGCCGAGCTTGTGTCCGACCATGTTTTCGGTCACATAGACCGGAATGAATTTTTTGCCATTATGAACGGCGAAAGTGATTCCAACAAAATCCGGAAGCACCGTTGAACGGCGCGACCAAGTTTTGATCACTTTGCGATCCTGTGTCTGTCTGGCTACCTGAACTTTCTTGATCAGATATTCGTCACAAAAAGGGCCTTTTTTAATTGAACGAGCCACTTTTCACTCTCCTTTACTTGCGCCGCTTCACGATGAAGTTATCGGTGCGCTTATTATTACGAGTCTTATAGCCTTTGGTTGGCACACCCCAGGGCGTACGTGGATGCCCACCGCCCGAGGCCTTACCTTCACCGCCACCATGAGGATGGTCGATCGGATTCATCGAAACACCGCGATTGGTGGGACGGATACCGAGCCAGCGGCTTCTTCCTGCTTTGCCGATCGTGATATTTTCATGATCGGTATTGGCAAGCTGACCAATGGAAGCGCGGCAACGGGAGTGAATCAATCGCATCTCGCCGCTGGGCATTTTCACTTGGCAGTATTCGCCTTCTTTGGCCATCAACTGAGCGTAACTTCCGGCAGTCCGGCCAAGTTTTCCGCCCTTTGCGGGCTCTAGCTCAATATTGTGAATCAGAGTACCAACCGGAATTGCCGAAAGAGGGAGGTTGTTTCCGGGCTTTATATCTGCTTTGTCGCTGGCAAGAACTGCGTCACCAACGTTTAAACCCAAGGGAGCCAGAATGTAACGCTTTTCGCCATCAGCATAATTCAAAAGAGCGATGTAGGCGGTACGGTTTGGATCGTACTCGAGCGATGCCACCTTGGCTGGGATTTCGCGTTTTTCGCGTAGAAAATCAATCACGCGGTATTTTCTTCTGTGACCGCCGCCAATATGCCTGACGGTCATCTTTCCGAACTGATTGCGACCACCACTTTTTCGCAGTTCAGCCGTAAGACTCTTCGGCTTTTTCGGCTGCAACTTGGTCGGGGTTAAAACCGAGAAGTCTGCTGACGAAATATAGCGCCGGGACGGGGTAGTAGGTTTGAATGTCTTAATCGCCATAATTCAACTCACTTCGTTTGGAAGAAATCGATCTTCTGGCCTTCGGCCAAAGTCACGACAGCTTTCTTCCAGTTAGACCGCTTCGTTTCGAACCGGCCAACACGTTTCATCTTTCCATGCACTACCATTGTGCGGACTTCCGTTACTTTCACCTTGAAAAGGTGCTGAACGGCGTCACGGATCTCCTGCTTATTAGCCTGGAGAGCCACTTCAAAAGCATAACGTCCCGCTACTTCCGCGAGCGCCGTGCTTTTTTCACTGATAATGGGTCTTTTAACTACATCGTAAACACTACGCACAAGTCACCTCAGCTATTCGGCGCCAGACGAGTTTCAATCGCCTGAACCGCGCGTTTCGAAAACACAACCCACTCATGTTTCACGATATCGTAAACATTGATGCCTTCAGTCCTAAGGACCTTGACCTTCGGAATGTTACGACCGGAAAGTTCGAGATTGGTGTTTGCGTCGTCCACGATCAGAACCTTGTCCAACTGCAGTTTCTTTTTCAGAATCTCGTTGAAAACTTTGGTCTTCACGTTTTCCAGTTTAAATTCATCCATCACGAGCACGCGTTTCGCTTTCACGCGATCCGAAAGAGCGGAGCGTAAAGCGCCGCGCATCATTTCTTTTGGGGTAGCCTGGTCATAGCAACGAGGTTGCGGACCAAAAGACTGACCACCACCCGGATTCAAAGGTGAACGGGTAGAACCCTGGCGGGCATTACCAGTACCTTTTTGCTTGAACGGCTTGCGGCCGCCGCCACGAACTTCGGATTTGGTCTTGGTCTTGGCAGTACCCTGACGGCGCCCCGCCAGCTGAGCTTTGAGAACCTGATGAACCAGAGCTACATTCACATCCACGGCAAAAACGTCGTCGCGGAGATCAATGCTTCCGATTTTTTTATTTTCTAAATTGATAACATCTAATTTAGCCATATTTTACTCCGCGTGCTTCACTGCGGGACGAATCGTAACGATCCCGCTTTTTGGCCCTGGAACACTGCCATTTACCAGGAGAACCTGATTCTCCAGATCAACGCGAACCACGCGCACGTTCTGAACGGTAACTTTCTCATGCCCCATTTTTCCCGGCATCTTCTTGTTTTTGAAACACTTGCCGGGATCAGCGCGGTTACCGATGGAACCCAGCGACCGGTGCGAAACCGATGCGCCGTGGGTTTTATGACCACCTGCCATATGAAAACGTTTCATGCCGCCCTGAATGCCCTTACCCTTGCTCATGGCCGTGAGATCAACGAGATCGCCCGGTTTCACAAACTCAGGGGAAAGAACGGAACCGACGACCAAGCCATCGAGCTTGTCGTCTGATTCGAGACGAAATTCCTGGTAATGATAAAATCCAGAGGCACTCACTGCTTTCGCGTGACCCTGTTCGGGCTTGGTCGCGGCTTTTGCCTTCTTTGGAAGCATGCCGATCTGAATGGCTTGATAACCATTCTTCTCATGGGTCTTCACCTGAGTGATGACGGCAGGACTTAAATCAATGACGGTTACAGCAACAGAATCCCCGGCTTCAGTGAAGACCTGGGTCATTCCGGCTTTCACGCCCAAAATGCCGCCTTTGTAGGCGACCCTTTCGCTGCTCGGTTTTGACGCACTTTGTGTACCGGCGTCTACCTGAGCTTCAGGCTTACTATCCATAGTTATCTCCAAGGCGAAGCTAGTTCGCCCATCATTTTAGCTGTCTGACAATCCACCTTCACAGCATCACCGGGAAGCCGCCCTGTTTTTAACATCTAAAACAGAGGCCGCCGGATGCTTTCATGCGGTAGTTTGCTGAGTTCCATCGACTTTTCTGCTGGGAAGCACCGTTTAAAGTAGCATGCAGCAGACAGTATCGACTTACTCCCAAAACACCCTTACGAGTGCGCCCGTTAGGACTTGATTTCCACGTCCACGCCGGCAGAGAGGTCGAGTTTCATGAGAGAATCGACAGTTTGCTGCGTTGGCTCGAGGATATCCAAAAGCCGCTTGTGAGTCCGAACTTCGAACTGTTCGCGGGACTTCTTGTCTACATGAGGCGACCGGAGAACGCAATACTTATTAATCACAGTCGGAAGCGGAATCGGGCCACGCACGGTAGCGCCAGTTCTCTTCGCAGTATTCACGATCTCCCAGACGGATTGATCAAGAACACGATGATCAAAAGCCTTCAACTTGATCCGGATTTTATGTTCTAAAGCCATATTCACATCTCCTCAAAAATAGGCCTTTTCAGGCATTATTTTACTTCGGGAAGTTCCCTTTTGCGGGATGTGACTCCGCAAAAGCAATCTTTCCCAAACATCAACATTAAGAAACAAGAAATCGAGTATATATAAGGGAATCGTTTCAAAGACAAGGCCTTTGCTTTGAAATCTGACAGCCGCTCGGGACTGCGGGTAATGCACCGATTTGTCAGCTTTTTGACAGGAATTCAGGGCAAAAAAAACCGGGAACAAGCCTTTTGGCCGTCCCGGTTCAAAAAAAACATTAAACAACAGTTTACTGGATTTTGCTGAATCTGCCGCTGAGAACATAGGTATCTAAGTAATTTCGGCAATTATCGTAAGGATTCGGGTAATGGGGAGGATTATAGCCCGGATGCCCTGGACCAGGAACGTAGCTCGGATCAATGCTTTGATCTGCCACTTCGACATACGGATATGGACGCGGACCGTAGCAACTCCAATAACTTTCGGTACGGGCAAAAATCGATACACTAAGAGCAAGAGGAGTCTTGTCTTTCAGCTTCAGTTCCAGCTCGCGCCCCCAAACCTGGGCAGAGCACTGACCGGCATCGAAGTAAAAAACAGCCTTGGACAGAATCATCTCGTTTTTTTTGTTCTTAACGTACACTTCTTTGAGATCGCCCGTTACGGAAGAACAGCCCTGATCCAGCCAGTCAGCAGAACTGGAAAGAACCACTTTATTACCCTCCATTGCCAGAGTGAGGTGCATTGGGCGTCCATCCAGATCACCTGCATATTCGCCCATGAACTTCGAGGCATGCGAAACCATGCCTTCAGGCAATTCACCGTTAATAATTTTTACACGCTGTTTACAACCGCTGACTGCGATCGCAATCGCCAATATCACTAGTAAATTTTTCATCGAATTAATCCCCTTTCGAAAGATGGCTACTCAATATCCGAGCGACCAAGAAACGTCAATTGGGTTACCGGAGGCGGTCAGTCAAGCGCGGTAAATGATGCCCAGCTTCACTTTGATCTCTTCAGCAATATGAGAAGGAACGGGCTCGTAACGCGAAAGTTCCATCGAATAGGAGGCACGGCCCTGAGATGAAGAGCGCAGAGCGGTAGAATAGCCGAACATTGTAGCCAGCGGCACCTCGGCCTTGATGACCTGCATTCCATGCCGGACACTCATACTGATGATTTTGCCCCGGCGCCCGTTCAGGTCCCCGATCACGTTGCCCATGTACTCATCGGGGCATACCACTTCCGCACTCATCACTGGCTCCAGGAATATCGGATTTGCTTTCTGGGCCGCTTCCTTGAAAGCCATCGAAGCGGCAATTTTGTAAGCAATCTCGGTAGAATCAGTGTCATGGAAAGAGCCGCCGACCAGGGTAGCCTGGAGATCAACGACCGGATATCCCGCCACAATACCACCCAACATGGATTCAGAAATTCCCTTGTCGATAGCGGGAATAAATTCTTTGGGAATTACTCCAGCCTGAAGCTCATTAATGAATTTATACCCGCTACCCCGAGGCAACTGATTGAGGCGGATTACACAATGACCGTATTGTCCTTTGCCAGCATTCTGCCGGACGAACTTACCCTCGGCTTCGGCTGATCCAGAAATCGTTTCTTTATAGGAAACCTGCGGCTGCCCAATATTTCCCTCAACCTTGAACTCCCGCTTCATTCGATCCACGATTATTTCAAGGTGAAGTTCGCCCATTCCACTGATCAGAGTTTGACCGGTTTCGTCATTGATCGTCACACGGAAGGAGGGGTCTTCCATGGCCAGCCGAGCCAGGGCGTTTGCGAGTTTTTCCTGATCCGCTTTGGTCTTCGGCTCGATTGCGATTGAAATAACGGGCTCGGGAAAAATAATTTTTTCCAGAAGAATCGGATGCCCTTCGTTGCACAAGGTATCCCCCGTAGTTGTGAAGCGAAGACCGACAGTCGCCGCGATATCTCCAGCCTGAACTTCGTTCACGTCTTCGCGTTTATTCGCGTGCATCTGAAGCAGGCGCCCGAGCCGCTCACGCTTGCCTTTAGCCGGATTGTAAACTTGAGATCCTGCTTCGATTTTGCCGGAATAAACCCGGAAATAGGTCAACTGACCGACATAGGAATCGTTCTGAACTTTAAAGGCGAGTGCAGAAAAAGGTTCTTCGATATCAGCTTTGCGCTGCAGGGTTTTATCTTCATGTTTAGGGTCCTTACCTTCAATCGGGGGCACTTCAACAGGTGAAGGCAGAAAGCTGATGATGGCATCGAGCATGGGCTGAACGCCCTTATTTTTGAAACTGGAACCACAGAGCACAGGCACCAATTTGAGAGAAAGACACCCCTTACGGACCGCAGCACGGATTTCATCAGGAGAACAATTCTCCCCTGAAATGTATTTGTCCATCAAGGTATCGTCAAACTCGGCTGCGACCTCAATCAACCTGTCATGGTACTCCTGGGCAGACTTTTCACATTCAGCGGGAATCTCGCTGATTTCGAAACTCGCGCCGAGGTCTTCCGAATGCCAGACGAGGGCTTTCATTTCGATGAGATCTATGATGCCGTGAAAGGTGTCTTCCGTTCCCCAGGGGATCTGCAGGGCCACAGGGTTCGCCGCAAGCCTGGACCTCATCTGAGAAAGGACATCATAGAAGTCCGCGCCAACCCGATCCATCTTGTTTACGAAAGCCAATCGCGGAACATGATATTTATCCGCCTGCCGCCAAACCGTTTCGGACTGTGGCTCCACTCCACCTACTGCACAGAAAACAGCGACAGCCCCATCCAGAACACGAAGTGAACGCTCCACTTCAATCGTGAAATCCACGTGTCCAGGCGTATCGATGATATTGATCCGGTGGTCATGCCAAAAGCAGGTCGTCGCAGCAGACGTGATCGTGATCCCACGCTCCTGCTCCTGGGGCATCCAGTCCATGACAGTTGTACCCTCATGAACTTCACCGATTTTATGCGTTTTGCCTGTGTAATAAAGAATACGCTCGGTCGTCGTAGTCTTGCCGGCATCAATATGTGCCATGATTCCAATGTTGCGAATTTTGTTCAGTGCGACGTCGGCCATAAGAGCGATATACAACAAAACCGGACCAGTTTGTCCGGAAATAAAAAAGAGCGCCTGGTTTTTGCCAGGCGCTCCAAAATTCTAGAATACAGAATTCAGAAAGTCTGAATCCCGCTGATGATTACCAGCGATAATGGGCAAAAGCCTTATTGGCATCGGCCATTTTGTGCACGTCTTCACGTTTTTTCATCGCACCGCCGCGACCATTGGCAGCTTCGATGAGTTCCGCAGCAAGGCGTTCTGCCATCGAATGCTCCGGACGGCCACGAGCGGAATCGATCAACCAGCGGGAGGCCAGTGATTGACGGCGCGCTGGCTTGACTTCGATCGGCACCTGGTAGGTCGCACCACCGACACGGCGGGATTTCACTTCCAGCAACGGCTTCACGTTCTCAAGACCTTTTTTGAAGATTTTAAGACCATCTTCTCCGGTTCGCTCCTGAATGTTGTCAACGCAACCGTACAGGATGGATTCCGCCAAAGAGCGTTTGCCACGCTCCATCAACGAATTGATGAACTTGGCGATCACCACATCATTGAACTTAGGATCCGGGAGGATTTCACGTTTACGAATAAATTTCTTACGACCCATTTTAAACCTCTACTTCTTAATCAGTTTATTTGGCAGCAGGAGCAGCAGCACCTGAGGCACGCTTCGTTCCGTATTTTGAACGGCTCTGCTTGCGATTGGCGACGCCTTGAGTATCGAGCGTCCCGCGAACAGTGTGATAACGAACACCAGGGAGATCCTTCACACGGCCTCCGCGGATCAAGACGATCGAGTGTTCCTGAAGATTATGTCCAACACCTGGAATATAGGATGTCACTTCGTACCCGTTCGTCAAACGAACGCGGCAGACTTTGCGAAGAGCAGAGTTCGGCTTTTTCGGTGTGGTTGTATAAACGCGGGTACAAACACCGCGGCGCTGAGGACAGCTTTGGAGAGCGGGCGACTTCGTTTTCCACATTTTGGAAGAGCGGCCCCTCCGAATGAGCTGATTAATTGTGGGCATGAACTGCATTCCTTTCAAAAACAAGTTACTTCGAACTAATTACGGCCAAAATCCAACACTAAACCTGCTGCAATCCGTTCGCGCAAGGTGGGCGAACAGACGCTCTGCGACTCAAATCAATAGAGCGCGAAGGATTGAGAAAATAGACGAGAGGTATGCGGCCGTCAAGCCTAATGTAAAATGAATTACTTGTTTGGTTTAGTCGGGAATATATATTGAGGAACGGGAATGGTTCCGTCGCTGTTTTGGGGCACCTCATTCCAACCATCACCAGGAAAATGATCCGGGATTCTGGACCGTCCGCCAGTCGGACGGTTCTGCCCTCTTCGAGTCATTCTCGGTCCCGGGCTTTGATTTTGGGAAGGAAAATATTCATCATAAGAGCCCGCCGAAGAAGTTCCAAATGTCTTAAAACGATCGCGCTCATCTGCAATCGATTCAAATTCATCCGTCAAAGTCGGAGCTTTTCGCCTCATTTCAGTAATAATTTCAAAGTACTTCTCGCTTCCAAAAGGAACGTTCGCAACCTGCTCGAGCTGGCTTTTCGCAATTTTAAAATAGCTCGGGAACTTCTGGGCAAAGTAGGAATCCGGAGCCGTGAGTCTAGTTTTAAAGTCCTCGTCGGCTTTAGACTCTACGAGATCAAGCCGAAGCTTTTCTTCGCTTATGCCATTTTCACGGATGCTGAGGCGGGTGGCATCATCGAGTTCTGCCGTCCTGTTCTGATTCTTCAGATACTTTGCCCGCCTGAGTTTCACGTCTTTGATCTCTTTAACGATCCTGGGGTCGCTGATTTGCCCTTCGCCATTGATTAAATCCAGTTTATCCAATTCAACGAGCGCGAAGCGGCCGGCAAACTTGCTGACCAGATATTCCCGGACACAGGTGACAAACACATCTTCACTCTCCGAAGAGGCGCATTTCTCCTTTGCAGCCCGATCACTGAACTTGAGTTCGTACGCCGATGCCAGAAGGCCGCCGCCTGAGGTAGTCGCGGTCACTACCCTCGTAATCCAGGTGGAGCGCGAAATCAGCCCCACAGCATTCGCAAATTTATTAATACCCAGGGCCTGCTTGTCTTCGGGCTTCAACTGTTTCACGAACTGAACGATTTTATTTTGCTCGGCTTTTTCCAGATTCGACGGGACAGCCTTCAGAACGAAAGTTTTGAGCTCGGCATGCGTCTGCAATATTTTTAACTGCTCTTCGGCCCAACCGGGAGGACGCAATTCCTGTTTTATTTTGCCCGGAATTGCAGGATCGTATAAAGCATTAATCCGATTTACCGCATCTCTCAAATCATCCGGCAGCATTTTGGCCGGATCCTTATTTGCAAGCTCCTGCCGGATCAATTCACTTCGAAACGTCTCGAGTCGTTTGATTTTAATCGCCTGATCGACTGCAAGTTTCTGGGCCCCGTTCGGTTTCAGTTGCCAAAACCCGAGGCGATGACGAAGTTCGCGCTTAAGTTCCCTGATCTTGATGCGAACGCTGATGTCGTCCGGAAATATCGTCCTTTCGATACCCTCGACCAGCTTTCCGTCTTCGATGCGCAAAGTGGGAAGTTCCAGCGTGAAATTTCTCGCATGAGGATTGTTCTTCAACCAGAGTTCCAGTGCTTCAACCTGTGCCGTAGTGGTCGCACTTTGGTCGATAAACTGCTCCATTTGAATTTTGTAGTTCTCGACACTCTTCAAAGTTTCAAAGAGATCCACTTTGATTGACTCAAGATTGACGAGTGCCCTCTGTTCGTCGGTAAGCCTTTGAAAAGCGTCCGCGGCCAAGGCATGGGCATGGACCGGGGTTGCGTCGTCCAAAGCGATAATGGGATATGTATGATCCTGAAGATTTCGAAGTCCATTGCGAATTCTTGCAGTGATCTGGCCGACCCTGTTCCGCCAGGTCGGGCCTGCATTCAATTTAAATACGACACCCGCCTTGTCCGCAGTCGCAAGCGCTTTGGCTTGAGCAGCAGGCGTGAGCTCAGCTTTGCCGCCATCAATTGCACCCGACCCAATGTTGGGCTTCAGGACCGGATCACCACTCGCAATGACGTCAGTCAGCAATTTCTTAAGCTCCGGGCAGGATCCAGAATCCTCTGCCCACCCGGTTTGGGTGGCGAGCAATAAGATCAAGACGAGTTCGATTTTACACAAGCCTATTGCGTTCTTTGGACTCCAAGCCATACCTGCTGATCGGCATAACCTCGGATAATATTGAACAAAAAACAATTTTGCTGCAACGCAGAATTCTAATGTTTGATCGCCCGAGGCGTCTCTTTAACGGCATCTGGAGGCGGAATCGGAAGTGCCTCATCCGCTTTATGCAGAAATTTGTCGGGATCGGTCAATTCCAAAGCTGCCCGGAGCACCTCGTCCGCATGTTCAACCGGAATAATAGTCATTCCTTCAGTAATTTCCTTGGGAATGATCTTAAGATCCGGAACATTTCCCTTGGGAATGAGGACCGTCTTAATATTTCCGATTTTGGCCGCCAACAGCTTTTCCTTCAAGCCGCCGATCGGCAGGACACGGCCCCGCAAAGTGATCTCACCTGTCATGGCAATGTCTTTTTTGACCGGTATCCTGCAAAGCGCGCTCGTGATCGAAGTCGCCATCGTGATTCCGGCAGAAGGCCCGTCCTTGGGCACGGCGCCTTCGGGAACATGGAGGTGGATATCGATGTTCTGATAGAAATCCTTGTCGAGCCCGAGCAACTGAGCCCGAGAACGGACATAGCTCATTGCTGTAGCGGCGGATTCCTGCATCACCTCACCCAGTTTGCCGGTGATCTTCACACCGCCTTTTCCTGGAACCACACTGACTTCAATCTGAAGCATATCGCCGCCGGCATCGGTGTAGGCCAAGCCGTTCGTCAAACCGATTTCGTTCGCCTCCTCGGCCTTGCTCACCGTGTACTTTGGCGGGCCGAGCATCTGTTCCAGATCTGCGGCTGTCACCCGGATCAAGACCTGCGGCGCATCCGCCTTTTTCTTGCCGGATTTTTCCATCTGGTTTCTGGCTTCCACGATCTTGCGAGCGGTCTTGCGGCAAACAGTCGCTACCGAGCGCTCGAGATTACGCACCCCGGCCTCACGCGTATAATTTCGAATCAGAGAACTGATGGCTTCGTCTGTGATTTCCACGTCGCCGGCCTTGAGACCGTGTGCTTCCATCTGTTTGGAAACGACATATTTTTTCACGATATTGAACTTCTCCGGTTCCGTGTAGCCGGAGATTGTGATGACTTCCATCCGATCGAGCAACGGCTTCGGAATCGTATGAAGGCTGTTGGCTGTCAGAACAAACATCACCTTGGAACAATCGTAATCGACTTCCATGTAGTGATCCCCGAACGCAATGTTCTGCTCCGGATCAAGAACCTCCAGCAAAGCCGAAGACGGATCTCCCCTGAAATCCATGCTCATTTTATCGACTTCATCGAGAAGAAATACGGGATTGGATGAACCGGCTTTCTTCAATGACTGGATTATTTTACCCGGCAGTGCGCCGACGTAAGTGCGACGATGCCCGCGGATCTCGGCTTCATCACGAACGCCGCCCAGTGAACAGCGGACAAATTTCTTGTTCAAGGCTCGGGCAATTGATTTACCCAGAGAGGTTTTACCCACGCCTGGAGGTCCGACAAAACAGAGAATCTGGCCTTTGGAGTGCTCAGTCAGCACGCGGACTGCCAGGTATTCGAGAATACGTTCTTTGGCTTCCTCGAGGCCGTAATGATCCTCGTTCAAGACTTCTTCAGCGAGTTTGATATCATGTCGATCTTCCGAGAACTCCCCCCAGGGCAGGGTGACGAGCCAGTCAATGTAATTTCGGACGACAGTCGCTTCGGCCGACATGGGCGACATCATCTTCAGTTTTTTCAGCTCACGAACAGCCTTTTCTTTGGCCTCCTTGGACATGGCTTTTGTGCGAATCTGCTTTTCAAGGAGCTGGATTTCGACTTTGAATTCGTCTTTTTCTCCGAGTTCCTTCTGAATCGCCTGCATCTGCTCGTTCAAGTAGTATTCTTTCTGGGAACGCTCCATCTGCTTTTTGACGCGAGTGCGAATTCGGCGCTCAACCTGGAGGATTTCAATTTCTCCCTGCATGAGCTCCAATAATTTTTCCAGTCGCTTGGAAGGTTCTTTGAGCTCAAGAATTTCCTGTTTGTCTTCGAGCTTCAAATTGAGATGCGCAACAATCAGGTCCGCCAAACGCGAAGGTTCTTCCACGGTATTCACGCTCATGAGCATTTCTGGCGGGATGCGCTTGTTGAGCTTCACATAATTTTCGAAAGTTCCCTTGAGCGAGCGGACCATGGCTTCGATTTCCACGCCCTCTTCGGCAGCATCCGGAATCTCTTCAATCTCCGCTTCAATGAGGCGGTCAGTTTCCTTGTAACCCAGGATCCGCGCGCGCCTTTTTCCTTCAATCAGAACTTTTACAGTATTGTCGGGAAGTCTGAGAATCTGCAGAATCGTGCCTAAAGTGCCAACTTCGAAGATATCCTTTTCACCCGGAGTGACTGTAGTCGCCTGGCGTTGAGCCACGAGAAACAAATCGAGCTTCTTGTTGACGCATTCCTCGAGAGCATTGATGGATTTTTCGCGTCCCACAAACAATGGGACAACCATATGAGGAAAAATGATCACATCCCGCAGTGGCAATAACGGAACTACGATTTTGCTCTTCTTGCTCATTCGCCGCCTCCTTGGCTGCCCCTGCGCTTTTCGGGGCTGTTGTGGCAGGGGGCGTCCTGAAGAATCCCCCTCTCCTTACATAACTACAGCACATTCGAAGCAGCGATGTAAACCATTGCGCGGAATTTCTCATCGCTTCCGCTGCTATCGGGAAATTGACGCTCTCTTGCCCTCGTTCAGGGCTGGAATTGTCTGGCGAGAGCCAGAATTTCGGCCTCCGTGCATGGGCGGCCTTGACATTTGAAGTGAATGGCCGCCTTGAAATTCTCACGGACTGAGGGGTTCGCTTTATTGGGGATTTTTTCGTACTCGAGGTTGAAATGAGCACCTCGCCCAGGCTCCCAATCCAACCGGACCACGCCCACAGACCCGTCCGGCAACTTCTGCTTCCAGCCGACGTACTTGCCTTTGAGGGATGAGCTGTCCATCGTCACCTGAAAGCGGTCAAGCCTGGAATAGTCCCTGAAACTGATCCCGAGGCTTTCTCCTGGCGGAAAGTTGAACGCAAGATTACGGGCCTGGTCAAAGGTGTCCAGCTGTTCGTAAATGACTTCGCCCGGTATTTTTATTCCATTTTTTGCAGCTTCCCTGGCTTCAACGGATTTCTTCCGGGCCTGCTCAAAGAAACTCCTGGGTTCGATCTGCTCCGCGAGTTTCGCCCACTTACTGCAAGAGGATGGTGCGGGACCTTTCGCGACAGCAGCAGGACCATGGAAAATCGTTATGATTATTATTAGATTTATATACCGCATGAAGCTGCTCCCACTGCGATATCCATCAGATCCCTGTCCGAAAAAGATTTGATTGCGTTGATCTGAGTTTCATCCATTTCACCGGCCAGTCGGCGAAAGACGCCTTGGCGAAGCTTCTGAACGGCTTGATCTGCGGACTTGCTGAGATAAGACATCAGTTTATCCAGCCGCTTCAATTTCTGCGCAAATTTCTCGAGTTTTGCTAACAAGAGAGGCCATTTCACTGAGGCAACTCCCGCAGTCACGATCCCCAGAACCACATCCGTACCGAGACTGCCAAGAAACTCGCAGGCCACCTGCGCCTGCATGCCGGAATCCAAACCGGAGAAACCCTGCCAGACGCGTTTGATTTCTGAGGGGAAATGAGAGGCGAATTTCCACATCTGCTCCATCATTTGCCCGAGCTTTTTAAAGCTTGCTGCCGGATTTTCGGTAAACTGAACCGTCGCGCTGGCGATAGCAGAAACCGCACCTCCCGTGCTGGCCCAGGCTCCTTTGAGCAGATCTCCCGCACAGGTACTGAGATTTCCGCCGAGTTGATTGGCTTTCAGATTATCATTCAGGTGATTGATTCCCCCAAGCCGCTGAACCTGCGGGAGCCCTCCACAAGCTGCGCAGCCCGGCTCCGATGCATGAGCTTTGTTTATTCCTGGAATGTCATAAGCCCGTGCTGTCACGCTATTTCTCAGCAGCGAAACGAGTTGTCGGGCCCGCTCTGGTTCAAAGCGGTAGAAAACGAGTGCATATTGAGAGCCACGGCGTCGCTCCGAATGGTAAACCAGGATATCACCCGGTACCGAACGAAGCTCGCCGACGAGCATACGGTCAGTGGGTTCTAAGTCGAATTTCAGGAAAACTGCCTGCCGGCTCAAGGGATCGGAGTAGACCTGGTCCACACCAAAAACCGGAATATTCCCGGTATTGCTCGAATCGAGTACCACATATCCTTCAGTCGTCATTACCCGCGAGAAGTCAGCGAGTACCGTTACCGGAACTGCCGAATTTGGGAAAGACACCTGCTCATAGGAAAACGCGAGAGGAAGCGGCAGCAATGCGGCATTCGCTCTCCCCACCCAAAGGATCAGCCCAAGGCAAACTGCTTTGAGCGTTGAACTGGGCATTCAGAACGATCAGGCGCTTTCGGCTTTGTTATCACCAGTTTTGCCAGACTCGGAACCGTCCGTGAGCACCATCACGGGACGCTCACCTTTCAGGATCACGCCTTGAGTGACAATGCACTTCTTGACGTTCGTCTTGGCCGGCAAGTCATACATCACTTCGAGCATCGCCTGTTCCAGGATCGCGCGGAGGCCGCGAGCTCCGGTGGCGCGTTTGATGGCTTCTTTTGCAACCGCAACAATCGCGGTCTGTTCAAATTCGAGAGCCACGCCATCGTACTCAAAAAGTTTTGTGTATTGTTTAGTCAAAGCGTTTTTGGGCTTGGTCAAAATTTCGATCAAAGCTCCTTCGTCAAGCTCTTCCAGGGTGGCCACGATTGGCAATCGACCGATGAATTCCGGAATCAGGCCGAAGCGGATCAAATCCTCGGGTTCAGCTTGCGCAAGCAAAGCCGAAACATTCTCATCCGCCTTGGAAGTAATATTGGCTGACAGACCCAGACTGCGCTTGCCCTTCCTTTGTGCAACGATCTTGTCCAGTCCGACAAAGGCACCGCCGCAGATGAACAGGATATTGGAGGTATCCACCTGAACGAATTCCTGCTGCGGATGCTTTCTTCCGCCCTTAGGTGGAACATTGGCAATCGTACCTTCCACAATTTTGAGTAGCGCCTGCTGAACGCCTTCACCGCTTACATCGCGAGTAATCGAGGGATTCTCGCTTTTGCGCGAGATCTTGTCGACTTCGTCGATGTATACAATCCCCTTCTGCGCACGTTCGACATTGTTGTCACAGTTCTGCAATAGATTCAGAATGATGTTTTCAACATCCTCACCAACGTAACCGGCTTCCGTCAGGGTAGTGGCATCAGCCATCGCAAAAGGTACGTTCAGAAGTTTGGCGAGAGTCTGGGCCAAAAGCGTTTTACCCGAACCGGTCGGACCAATCAGAAGAATATTACTCTTTGAGAGCTCCACGCCTTCTTTGGCTTCCTTGGTTGATTTGCGCTCCGTCTGATATTGAATACGCTTGTAATGGTTATAAACCGCAACGGACAAAACGCGTTTGGCGCGCTCCTGGCCGATGACGTACTGATCCAGGGTGAGCTTGATCTCTCCGGGTTTGGGAATCGCCTGGGAGGACCGGGAAGGAACTTCCTTCTGCCCCTCTTCGGCGATAATGTCATTACAGAGTTCGATGCATTCATCACAGATGTAAACCGTGGGCCCGGCAATAAGTTTTTTGACTTCCCGCTGATTCTTTCCGCAGAAAGAACAACACAGATTGCCAAATCCATCGCCGTATTTTCTTCCGTCCATCTTTCCCTATCTCCTCTTCAAAACTTAAACCGCTCCGCCGCCGCGCTTTTCGATAACCTTGTCGATCAAGCCATACTCGACAGCATCTTTACCTGATAAATAGTTATCGCGGTCCGTATCCTTCCGGACCTGCTCTATCGGCTTACCTGAATGATGCGCCAGAATCCCGTTCAGCCGTTCTTTTAAATATAATATTTCTTTGGCCTGAATTTCGATATCCGAAGCCTGGCCTTTGGCGCCACCGAGCGGCTGATGGATCATGATCCGGCTGTGGGGCATGCTGAAGCGCTTGCCTTTTGTACCTGCGGTCAGAAGCAAAGCTCCCATACTCGCGGCCATCCCGATACAAGAGGTAGAGACATCACACTGAATAAACTGCATGACATCGTAGATTGCCAGGCCGGCATAGACGGATCCACCCGGTGAGTTAATGTACATTTGAACGTCTTTATCCGGATCGGAAGATTCCAGAAAAAACATCTGAGCAACCAGCAAATTCGAAACCGTGTCGTTGACCTCGGTCCCCAGAAAAATAATTCGATCCAGCAACATACGCGAATAAATATCGTACTGCCGTTCTCCACGTGCAGTTTGCTCAATCACGATTGGATTGGGAATGTAATTGCTGCGAGGAAGAAGTCCCGGTTCAAACCCAACGAGATCCGGGCGGATTAAATCTGCAGGAACATGTGGCAGTGCGGACCTGATAAGCATAGGAAAGAGCGCCTCCTGTCGAAAATACGACCTGAGAGACAGTATATATGGTCTAGAGAATTGTTGCTCTGAGCTATTTCAATTTTTTTAGCTAATGCTCAAATATATCAGTCAAGCAACTGAAAAGCGTCACGACATTGACGCCCGGAATGCTTCGGTGGGTCGATTGCAGTCACTTACTGCGTTGAATTGCTGGATCCAGCTTCCATGTCATCATTCAGGGTCTGAAGATATTCAAGCATGGCTGCTCTCAAACTCTCCAAAGTCACTTCGCCTGAATTCTGACCTGTGCTTTCGAGGATCGTATTCAGTTCTTCGTGTGCAAGCGTAGTCGGTAATCCGGTCAACGTGGCAATGGTATCCAATAACCGCTGCCCTTCGAGTTCATTTTTTTCGGAGACGTCCATTTCCCCCTCCAATGGGTCAAGTATAGGAACGTCTCTTCCCGTACGGCAAGCTGAATTTTATGACTCTGACGATTTCTTTTTTCCGTAACGCGCCCCAAAGCTAAATCAATTTCTGCCGTTCATATCTAAGATTCAATATAAGAACAGGGAGAGTTAGGGAGAGCAGAATCAAGATGGCACCCGCAGTCTGCATCAGGCTGAGCCGATCTCCCATAAACCAGTTCCCCCACAGGGCTCCCAGAAGCGGCTGAATAAAAAGAGTCACCGCAACACTGGCAACCGGGACCTGCTTCAGTGCAGTCAGCCAGAAAAAATAGGCAGCACAAGTTCCGACAGGCCCCACCCAAATTACCGCAGCGATGGTTTGCCATGAAACTCCCGCCAAGCGATGACCGAATCCTGAAACCCCCCCCCCCGACTCCGACAAAATAGTGACGGTTACGAGCAACGCCACAACCCCGAGCAGGAGTGAGGAGCCGAATAGAGGAACCAAACCGTGTTTTTCAAGCAATTTCCGTCCTAGAACGGAATATGCCCCTTCCAGAACACAGGAGGCGAGTATCAACAAATTACCGGCCGCCCGGGCATCGATCGAAAATTCAGACAAGAGAACAAAACCAGCCAGAGCCAAACCGATTGACAGAACGTTGGAAAGGCCGAGTCGCTCCCTCAGAAAAATTCGAGCCAGCAAAACCGCAGTGAGCGGCTCAAGAGCCGTGATCAGAGAACCGTCAGTCGCCCGGCTTTTATCAATACCTACCATCTGAAGCATCGGAGCGATGCAGAAAGTGAGAGCACCGAGAGTCAGCATGCTCCAAAAGCCTGAGCGGGAGAATACGAGGGCAAAAGGCTTCTGCAGATTGAAAATGAGCCAAACCAGAACGAAGGCGATGAGCGCACTCCCATATCTGAGCAAGGCTGACTCAGGTGCACTGAACTGTCCCAGTATGATTTTGAACATGACCGGGTGTGCTGACCAGATCAGATTGCAGAGGACCAGTCCTGTCAGGATTCTGAACTTCAATACCGGCCCTCGAGCAAATCTTTTGAGCGAACGATCACCGCACCCACGTCATTAATCAGTGCTGATATCTCCGGAGATAATTTTGTTTTCCCGATGGTGAATCGGAAACTGTCGATTTCCGAATCCTGCGTCTGCTCTTCACTGGACCAGTCGGCGACGAAATAGTTTTCAAATTTCGCTATTTCCTCCTGATCGAAAATCTGTGCACCCAATTCCCGGAAGCTGCCCTGCAGAGTGTCTGGATTCAGATTCGAAGAACCAACCATCATTGTCTTGCCATCAAACGAGCTGATCTTGCGATGATTCTCCTGATGATAAGTCCGGCTTTCACCATTCGGGAAGGTTGCCGTCACCCCCAGGGTCCGTCGGGCCCGGACCTGAATTCCGTTGGCCACAAGTTCACGCACGAACATCGTATTCGGAAAGCCACCGAAGCCAAAGTTGCCATTGTGATCGGCAAGGACCCGGATATCGATCTGCGGCTTCTGAATTTTGCGCTTAATCAGCGCATCATTGATGTATTTGTCATAAATGAAGAGCTGCTCCATATAGATGTGCCGCTCCGCACCCTGAATCATTTCGATCAGCATGTTCCGAACGTCTTTAATGACACCGTCCACATTGGCCTCGCCCAGTCTCACCGGCTGATTTCCTGCGATCGGATATTCCAACCGGGCAATCTGGAACCAGTCGAGCAATTCCTTGCGGCGGGACAGATATCCGTCGTTTCCAAAACCCTGCTCCTTGAAGAAGAACCATTTTCTTTCCTGCTCATCACGAGTCAGTGCGGCATCCACATCGTCCCAATAAGCCGCCTGCACCAGGGCGGCGGCAGGACCCGCCACATACAACGCATTATCGTAATAATAGCCACCGCTATGATCGGTCCAGTTTTTCGAACCGAAATAGGCCTGGGGCCGATCTGAATTCGCATCCACCACAATCACCTTGCTGTGATCGATTTTGGATTCAAAATAAGTATTTCGTTTTTCCACTTCTTTGAAAACAGCATCCGTTTTGGGGATCAAATTCGTGATTCCGAAGGGAATTCCTGGAGGATGTCTTTGAATATTCGCCTGAAGCAAAGAAACAACCCGGCCAACGGCCGGCTCGTTCCTGATGCGGTCCCGGATGTATTCGAAAACCGGCATCATCTCGTCTTTCATATTATAGTTTGTCGCGAAGTCATGAAGAATCAGAACGCGGAAATCAGGATTTGCGGCTGCCTTCAACAGCGCCTGATCGATCAGGTAACGCGCCAAGGCGCCACCCATCGTGCCACCGCAGAGAAAGATATCGATGAAGATGGAATCATGTGCGGAATCCACCAACTCCCGGATTTTCTTGAAGATCGGATCATTTTTGAAAATGATATGGGCGTCCGGGCCATCCATCAACATGTAAGGGGCATTCCAGTCGAGTTTGCCTCCCGCAAAGATGGCGCGGTCATTCAACCACTGGATCCGTTCCATGCTCCGGTCGTTGTCACTGATCAGTTCAACTTTATTGCCAGGAATATATCCGAACCAACCGGTCGAAAAATCCCTGAGGTAAGGGAAGCGTAGCAGGAAGTTTTCGGCATAAAGACGTGTGCTGATAATTCTACGGGCAAACTCCCGAGGATCTTCGATAGCGGCAGTCTTGCGGCTCAGACTGGTGAGACCGGGATGTGCTTTCTCAAAGTATTCCAGACTGGTCGCGGATGGGGCATTCAAAAGATCTCTGAAATACTCCAATACTTCTGCTTTCTGGCCGTCGGCACCCTGCAGCGGATTATCCAGAAAGTCGCGCAAGATCAGCAGGCGATTCGCCGCGTGATAAGCCAGAACTTTTGCCAGCTGATCCGGCTTGGGGTCAAGCACCTTCCAGTAAACCAGCGGCATCAGAATTTTGTACGGCAGAACCGCATCGAGTTCATCAATCAGCAAATCCGCCTGTTTTCGAACTCCGGCCGGTGCACTCTTCAGTGCGGCACTGAATTTCTGCACACTGCCGTATTCAGCTTTTCCGAAAACTGCTGGATACGCGTTTTTAAAGAATACCTGCGTTTTTATCCGGTCCTGAATGCTCACGTTCGAAGCGCTGGCTGCGGCCTGCAGGATAGACAATTCAATTGAAACAAATGTCAAAGTCAGAAAGGCAAGAGTGGACTTTTTCATTGCTCGCCTCCCGAATTCGCATGAATTGAAGTAGTGACCCGTCCCAAAGAGAGCGCTTTCGTGAAATAGTCCTGACAATCCTGCAGCAATCCGTAGGTGACATCTTGAGTCGCATTCGGAGCATCCGGTACCACATCCCCGCTCAGGGACGAAAGCCCGGCATCGAACCGTTTTTTTCCGAAACTGTAGACCAAGGAATTCAGGCGCTGGTCGAATACACTGGGCGCTCCCATCACGCTTGCTTTGCCGGATACGTAAACGTAGCCCGTTTTCAGGCTCTTCCCTACCCATTCGTGATTTTTAAAACCGAGAAACCCGGACGGAAGAAGTCCTCGGCGCCCCTGATTCGTAGCCAACCATCGACCGGGAAATATTTCAAGCGTTTCTGCAGTCGGCGCCATGGCGGCCAAATTGAAAGATTTATAGAGATCGACTGTCAGGAGTTGATCCACCTGCTGCTTGCCGGAAGACCATTCGATTTTCTCAATACTGACCCGGTCCGTTTTGCAGGAGGCCGGGGCCAACTGGCCGTCGTGAATGAAATACCTGCGGTAACGGATAAAACCTTTGAGAGCGTTCTTTTTAGGATTGGGGATCGGTTTGAATGGATTCCAGCGCATATCGAGCAACTTCAGATAAACGGAAACCGCTCCACCCGCATACAGTTGCCGTGGCTGGGAGCCCGAAGAGCGATTGAGTTCAATCAATTTCTGGGAAGCTTTCCCGAGCTGCCCGGTCATTGTCCAGCTTTCCTCTTCGTTGAGCTGGGTGCGCAATGAGCCAGTTTCCTGCAGCCGGACCAGGCGATTACTTGAATATTCATTGGAGTAATCATCGGGCGAGTCCTGATCTGGAATAAAATAGAGATCGAATTGGATGGTTCCATTAAAAATCTTGAAAACCTGCAGAGTGTAGACAAACTCCTTCAGGAATTCTTCGGTCAAATTCTTCTTCAGTTTGCCGAGCAAACCGCCTGCGGCTCCGTCCATCGCCAGCGTTTTTGCAATTGCCTGCTGGAGTGCTTGCTGGACCTTCTCTTTGAGGTAGTGCTTGTCCATGCTGGTCCAGAGCTTGGAACGCACAACATACTTCAACTGCTTGCCATGCGTGTTGAACTGAAAGAGGTCCTGGAAGAGCTGAAGATCCGCTTCATCGAAGATTTTGAACGCAGAAGCAGCAGGGTTGCGCCGAAGCTGTTCGGAAGACGGGATCACCGTTTCATTCTGGCGTATCGGTGCCCGGGCACAGCCCTGTGCAACCAGCATTGCCATTACCGCAACACCCACCAATCCCATGGACGAAACCATTCTCAGGTCCTTATTCGTTTTCATGGTGATTCAGCTCCATCAAGGTTTTGTAAAATACGGCCGCGTCCTTAGGTGCCTCTTCTCGTTTCCCCAGATATTCTTTCAGCTCTTTGTACTTCTCCTCGAGCAGCATCTTCAGCATAACCTGCAGACTACCCTGATGATCGTCGGGCAAGAGCTCGCCATTATGATAGATCATGATCGGTATCAGCGGTCCGCCAGGCAAGCCCTTGATCGCTACGTGATCCGGACTAATGGTATAGCGCCCCAGCGCTCGCTGAGTGGGCCATTCGATATTGTGAAATACAACATAAGCCAGTTCAGAGCAGACGATCTTGCGATCCGTTTCCACATCGAAGTTGAAGTCATATTCCTTACCGAGCTGTTCGAAAGTCCGGATCAGATACTCGCGTTGCTGCTCGGCTGTGAGCGTGGGGTGCCTCAGCACCAGCAGATCATCGATATTCAGGAAATGTTCAAGCGTATTTACCTGCACACCAGGGCGCAAAGCCTCGACAATCCTTCGTCCTGAACGAATTGCCTCGTGATGAGGGACTACGGCCATGTGATCCCAGACACCCGCCGCCCTGAGCTCCTCTTCATTGCCGACCCAGATCGCCACATGCCCCCAATGACCGGGGATAAACCGGTCTGTGAGTCGGAACGGCGTCTTTTCAAGCAGGATATCCAGTGGTTTCATCGCAGCTTCAATTCCCTGCTTCTCGGTTTCGGGGAGCTTCTTCAGCTTCCCTTTCCTGAATTGCACAAGGCCTAAAGTATTTCCGAAAAATTTACTTGAATAGAAGCTCGAACTCCTCCGGGTCAGGCGCAGATCGCCTTGAATGATCCCCTCGATATAATCCATTGAGTTGGGACCTCCAAATTTCCCCGTACTCACGACATGTCGGTAGGTCGGACTCTCGGAAACCAGGAGCTCAAGAAAAAAGTCATCATTGGTCTGTGGTACCTTGTTATTTTCTGCGCGCCATTGAAGATCCTTGTGAATCACCGCAATGGCCTTGGCGACTTTTCTGCGATTACTGGCCTTCACGAATTCTGCCGTTACTTCCTGCAGTTTGCCGCGCGTACTGGAATAATCACGGTTCAAAAGATAGCGGATGTGCTTATTCTGAAAATACGGGTAAATTCCGTAAACATAATTGTCCAAAAGCAGCATGGCGGCGGCAAGGGAGATTTTGAGTTCCGTGAGGGCCTTCTCACCTTGTGGGTCGGTCGGATCAAGAACAACTGTTTGCACTTCTGTCGGTAAAAACGCTCGACGCCAGGGATGCCCGATTCTTTTCGAAAAGTGCGTGCCGGCTCCCGGTTCATAAGTGACTTTGGTCAACGAGCTGGACAGCCATTCACGGCGCTCGGCAATTTTCATGATTCGTTCGCGCAAAGACAGATACTTTTCAGCATTTTGATGGAGCAGCAGAAGCTCGGCGTGATTGATATGGCCGTCATCTTCGAGCGCGTCTTTGACCTGTTTATAAAATTCAATGGCGAGCGCACGCCAGACCAGAGCCTCTTCCGACAGTAGTTTGAAGGTTTCCAGTTCGGCTTTCAATTCCGGATCGTGAATTTCCGTATTCAACTCGCCGGCAAGGTCTCTATTCTGGTGGTCGGGGCGAAACTGCGGACCCGAGCACGAGCCGAGAGCCGAAAGCATGACAAAAGTCGCTATAATTTTGAATACGCGCATCTGTCCCTCCATGGACCGGACCCGCAAGGGTCCCCGTCTCATTATAGAGCGAGTGCGACAAAGGCCCAGCTAATTTCGAGAACAGGATGTCAAAAAAATGACGAGGTTGACTCGGAGACATTCGAAGTGAACAGTAAAGAAATGACCCAAAGAAAGACCAGCGCAAAAAGTCCTCAGGATTCCATTGTCATTATGACGGAGCTCGTTCTGCCCTCAGATGCGAACACCCTCGGAACCGCGTTCGGCGGAAAAATCATGAGCTGGATTGATATCGCCGCGGCAACAGCGGCCGGACGGCATGCCAGACAGGTTGTGGTCACAGCCTCGTTCGATGCAGTTCACTTCCTGGCGCCTGTTAAAGTGGGATACGTACTGCATATCCGGGCGATGGTGAATTTTGTTTCACGCACCTCAATGGAAATCGGTGTGCGCGTTGATTCCGAAAATCTTCTCACCGGGCGAACGGCACATACCGCATCGGCTTACACCACCTTTGTAGCAATCAATTCAAAGGGAAAACCCATTCCGGTTCCGCCGTTAAAAGCCGTCACACCTGATGAGCAACGGCGTTACCGCGAAGCGCAACATCGACGCGAGGCCCGCATCCATCTCGCGGCGAAAATAAAAGCCGGCAGGAAATAAATTATTTTGTGATTCGTCCGAGAACTTCCGCCAGCTTTGCGCTTGAGGCGGCTTCCACTTCCTTGTGAAGAGATTCCCCGTGGGAATCAATCGTGACCACGGCCGGAAAGTTGACCACATTCAGCTGCCAGATGGCTTCGGGGCTGCCAAACTGCTCGTAGCCGTAGACATCGACGACCTCCTTGATGCATTCAGCGAGAACCTGTGCGGCCCCCCCGATAGCATGGAGATAGACACAGCCGAATTTCTGGCAGGCTTGCCGAGTTTTCTCGCCCATTCCGCCCTTGCCGATCACCGCACGCAGCCCCATGTTCTGGATGATGTCCGCCTGATAAGGCTCCTCACGAATTGAAGTGGTCGGCCCCGCAGCCTTGACGACCCACTTGTCCTTTTCTTTCACGACCACAGGTCCGCAATGATAGATGATTCCATCGCGGAAACTGAAAGGCGGCTCACCTCCGTCATGCAGCCATTTGTGAACAGCGTCACGTCCAGTGTAGATGATTCCGGTCACTTCCACCATGTCGCCGACTTTGAGGGCACGGATTTTTTCTTCAGAAAACGGAGCTTGCAGTTGATACATATAAACTCTCTCCTAAGTCAGTAAAGCCACTTCTTGATATCGCCCTTGGGCGTCAGCACCGCGCCCTGGCGGCGAAAGGCCCAGCACATGTAGGAAATGCTGACAAAATACGAAGCAGGTAAACGATTCAACGCCCCCACTTTCACGCCGAGCAGTGTTGTTTTTCCGCCAAAGCCCATGGGGCCGATGCCGAGCTCATTGGCTGAGGTGAGGCATTCGCTCTCCAGTTTTGCCAGCGTGGTATTCGAATTCTTATCCGTGAGCTTTCGGAGCAGCTGCTCCTTGGAGCCCAGATAGCCGCTCCCGCGGTCCCCACCAATGGCTACGCCGAGAATACCGGGCCCACAGCCCTTGCCTTGCGCTTGATGGCAGGCATCCAAAATGCATTTTTTCACACCATTTATGTCACGTCCTGCACCGAGACGGGAATCCGGCAGACTGTACTGTATCCCGACGTTCTCACAGCCGCCTCCCTTGAGCATAAGGCGCACATCGAAGAAATCTTTAGCCCAGGGTTCAAGATGCAGCGAAGGCGATCCGGGGCCGACATTGGTACCGCTGTTCTTACCTGTCAGACTGTCCACACTGTTTTGGCGAAGGTAGCCTTTCTTGGTGGATTCGATCACGGCCCTGGTGATGACCTTCTTCAGGATTTCGCCATCGAGTTTTCGTGGATAATGAATGTAGAAAAGAATGCTCCCCGTGTCCTGACAAAGCGGCTGACTTTTCTCTTTCGCAAGGCCAATATTTTTTTCAACGATTTGAAGCGCGTAATCCGCATTTGAACCTGGTGCTTCCGCTGTATGCCCTTTCTTCACCGCCGCGATTACGTCGGCAGGCAATTCCGCGGATGTCTTGCGGATGATTTCAATAAAGGTTGCCAATAATTTTTTCTGTTGAGCAGTATTCATTTCAACTCCCGGAATGTGCTTTGACTCTAGCGCAGCGACACAATGTTTCAACTGCAAACAGGGCGGACCCCCCAAAGGTGGCAGCCCTTAGGCGTCAATAAAAAAGGCGTTCCTTTCGAATTTAAAATATCTCTAAGTGTTCGTAATAAATGACTTAATTAGTGAAATACTCTATTGACCCAGTGCGTCACAACTGCTACAACTCTCTTAGTTTGAAGCACAACTGGGGCAACTGCCCCATTCGGTAAAGGAGAGTTCCAAAATCGACCGCCAGAAATGCGAACCATGCGCCGTGATCAACACCCGGTTAAACAAATAAGCGAGCACGCTCGGCGCCCACTCCATTGAGCCGTCTGATGGGAACTCTCCTTTAAAGCACCCGAACGCTAGCGGGTACCAGGATATCTCATTCCTCTAAAAAGAATCCTTGTGAACTCTTCCTGGTCTGGATCTCCCCCCGTGCGCTTCAGCGCATCCAGCATCCCCGGATCAGGACCCCATCCAAAATGCAGCATCCAGATCTGAGCTGTCGAGGGAAAGGAAACCTGCTTTTTAATTTCACTTTCAATTGCCTGAAGAGAGGCCCGAGGATTCGTCCAATTTCTGAAATCGTAATAAAACGTAATTCCATCCATATCAATTGCGCGAAGATAACCACCAAGGCACCGAACCTGGTTGAAGCCAGTCTCCCAGTTCAGGTAATGAGCGGTTTGCTGATTGGTGATTACGATATCGCCGGATTTGACGGATCCTGCCAACCGGTTTCGCAGAGCAGCCCATTCCCCTCGTTCAAAAAGTAAATCAGCCCGAAAATGATGGCTTTCGCGGGCTTCCTGGAACTGCACGGTAGCGATGCTGATTGCCGCAAAAAAGAGCATAACTGCTGCTGCGATTACCCACTCGTTTTGGAGTTTAAAACTGCGCTGCATCCGTTCGAAAATTTCTGTGATCGCAGTGGCTGCCGGAATAGCCAAAACAGGAAAAAGGTAAAGGCTGTGCCGTTCGCCGATCGGATACAGGTCTCCAAAGAAGAGAATCGAACCAAGAACAACAGTCAGCGCACACACTCTCCCGATCAAAGAATTTTTCCGAAGCAACAACAGAAATCCAATGGCGACAACAGCGGCGGAAGGCACTACAAACCAAAACTGATATTCAAGCAGAACAGCGATTGCACTCAAAAATGACCAGTCGCTCTGCTGGGTTGTCCAGGCGTGAGCCGCCATTGCATTTGCTCCAGCAGAGTGCAATGGCAGCAGCCTCAGAACGGCCCAATAACAGCCGGTAAAAATCAGCACCAAAGGGAGATGCCAAAGCAGAAAACTGAGTATCTCGCTGCGAATGCTCTTGGCTCTCCTGAGACAGACATCGATGCAAAACCAATCCCTGCTTCACCTGTTCTTCTAGAAAAGAAAGACCAGACGCCCCATGTAACGATTCACGTGCGCAATCCGCGACATTTCGGCCATTTCCCCTGTGCGCTCCACGCGCTCCACGCTGTAAACCATTTTAATATTTTTTCGATAAACAGGATGAGCAAACCAGGCCTTTAACGAGAGATACCTGTCCTGCAAGTGCACATCGCGAGTCACCTGCTCCTGAAAGCGATCGAGCCCCTCGATGGAATCGTAACTCCCGTAAGTGACCTCACCGCCCAACTCCAGACCACGGTAGGAAACGGCAAGAGAGCTGCCGGCCGTGAGACCGAAGGCATAATAGTAATTGTTTTGCTCATGCGCGTTCATGACACTTTTGATTCCGTCTCTGCCATGAACCGACGCATAATCCTCGACCGCGAGTGAACGGACGAGCGTAAAATTAGAAAACACATCGAGCTTGATCTGCACCCTGACATCCTTGGCGTAGGCAATGACGTCAATCCCGGCACCGATCACATTAACTGAGGCGTGCCAATCATTGATGATACCTCCGATTTCACCCATCGATCGATACTCCACCGACGCCGTCGGACCGATCATAAAGCTGTAGCCATTCAGCCGGTCCTGTTCATCTCGCGTGATATCCTGCCGATAATACGCAGCAAGCACTGCCTTCAGTAGCGCGGATACATCCTGCAGACCTGTTCTTCCATACACGATATTGGCCGTCAGTTGGCTCATGACCGTATCTTTTACGAACACCGCGCCCGCGCCCTCTTGGTCATAGGACGGAAGGGTGACCACCTGGAAATCCATGCCACCAGAAATCCCACCGCTGGAATCACCTGAACTGTCACCTGTTTGAACATAACCCGTCGACAGATTGAATTGATGCCAGACATCCGCATTGAATCCATACTGATCAAGGCGGTCGGCCCGGGGCAGCTTCTGCTTATCTATCCAGGCATGGAACCGCTGAGGCCCTCCGAAAATAGTCGACAGGATGCGATTCGGTAGAGTGTTGCCTCCGCGTGTGAAAAATTCACCAAACTGATACAGCACTTCCACGATTATGAAACCACCCACTGGCGTGACAATTTGATCGTTGATGCTGATTTTTTCCCTAGCTTCGCAGAGGTATTCCCAAGCCGTAGAACCGGCAATTGCGAACATCAGGGATTCCAAAGAATTGAAACCGTTGGTCCTCGCAGCCCATGCATACAGGGTGCCCGCAAAAGCATGGGCAATGTTCACCTTGCTTTCGTTTGTATCGAAACGCCAGCTTTTGAAGCTACTGACCTTCTGGCGGTACTCTCTCCAGTTGTTATAGTCCCAATCAATGGCGTTTTCCTCAGCTGTCACAAAATAATACTGCACGGTTCCAAGCCCAAGAGTCGCAAAAATTTCGAGCGTAGTTCTCAGGAAATTTTTCTGTTTGACGCCCTCATTCTTGAATCGCTCATAAGCCTGTTCAAAGCTGACCTTGCGGAAATTGGAATAATACTCGCCATTGCTACCGAGCAGGACCGCTTCGGATTCAATGAGGCCATTGACCAGGAGCAATTCCTTCAACTTACGTTCATTTCGATCATAAACCGCAACATGGTTGAGCATCTTTGAAACCAGCTGCTGCCGAAGCTCCGGCGTACTTTCATCAATCGTCCAACCGACAGACTGAAAATCCGTCTCGTCACGATCAGTCTTCCAGTTTTCAACCTGCAGCTTGACCGATCCATTCGCCAGTTCCCGCAACCGGATATGGTAGTGAAAGTCCTTTGAAGCCTTCGCCTCATTGATCTTCCTGAACGCGGCGTAATCAATTCCTGAGCCTACGCAGGCTGTGGTCACCGAACTGCGCATCAAACCAGCCATGGTGCTGTGAAGGACGGTACATTGATCCTGGGTCCACGCTTCGGTTCGATGTTCCACCTGCTCCGAGGCAACGGACAATAAGATGTTTCGACCCGAAGGTTCGGCTGCCTGGACGGGCGCAGAAGTCCCGGGTGCCACTGAAAGCACGAAAATGAACCAAGACGTTAGCGGAATGCTGAACTTCATATCAAACTCCTTCAACCCCCGGATGGGGGCCGACCGAGCATTGTGGTATAATTATTGAGCACTTAAGTCAAGTATGAAGCCCACCTGAGTACTCAAGGTAAAGCATTGTGTTCATGGACTTTTTTACAGTTCGGGCAATGCAATTATTGTTTTTAACGTATCGCGTCAATTTACAGGTTGTACCTTGAAGAATTCAAGGAAATAGGGCAGGATCTGACCTCGTTCAAACGAACCATTAGTAGGTTCTGGGAAAAAATGGCTCTTTGCAGAGCAACCAGGATCTGAACCGGCCCTAGGGAGAATTCCCTCGGACGGTGAGCATGGGAAACATGCGTCGGTACCGCAACACAGAAGAAACAACCAAGCGTCTTAGACGCTCGACGCCGCCTCTCACTCACTGATCAGCTGACGGAATTCTCCCTGGCCGGAGTTTCACTCTGGCTTGTCAAAACAACTCATTCAGTCGATCTGTGTAAAAATTTCTATAAGCCCGATAACCGCTCACAAAATCATCCAGGGTAATCGCATAATTAAAATCAGGAATCGCACCGTTGTTTTCGACCGGAATTCCATCTGGCCGGTAGAACAGGGACTTGGTGAGCCGAAGGCCAATTTGTGAATAGTAAAGTGGCGGAAACTCCCGAACATGTCCGCCTGCGCCCATGGTTCGGGAACCCAGCAACTTTGCCCGGCCATAGCCCTTCATGAGAGCAGGAAAAGCATCACCACCTGACCCGGCGAATTCGTCAATCAGGATGATAATGGGTTTTGTATAATGAACTGGATTAGACGCGATTTCTGGCATTCCATCAATTGCTGTCAGTTGCGTCATCGGTGCGCCCGTTTCCCAGGACTCTTTGATTAGATCAAATACCGTTTCGAGATTGCGCCGCTTGGCGGTACCTTCGGGAACCGTGTACATCCAGTTCCGGTAAAGAACGTACTGTTCTTTTGAGGCAAGAAGACTGAACTGCAGCGGTTTAAAACTACTGCCCATGAAAAGCGACATGAACTTGTGCATGAAATCCACACTGCCACCGCAATTATGGTCCTGGTCGATAATCAGGCCAACCGTCTCCTTTTGGAAAACGGAAACCACCTGCTCATATTGCCTGAACCGCTCCTCATATTCAGAGCCGCCTTCAGAATTTTTAGGGAAGTAATCACCAATCCGGAGGTAGCCGACATTACCCTTGGCCGAGGGGTAATAGTAGGCAACAAATGGCTCTTTTCGCAAAACGGTGGCACCTGCAGGAATTGAAATCCGGGAATAACCCGCGCAACGATAGCTCTCTTCTGCTTTTGGAAATGAATCCTCGATGGTCAGCAGGTCATAATCCACCGGCGGCATGGAAAAAGGGGCTCGCGCCGGAAGCTCATCGATAGGTTCCCCGGTCACAGCCCAATTGAGTCGCACTGTTTCAGATACTCCGGATTTGCGATGACGAATCAGAAGAGAAATGCTGCCAGACGGTACCGGAAAGGTCTTGCCGTTGCGAACAGGAAGAGCCAAAACCGCCTTACGCATGGCTGTCTCAGGGGATCCGGCGTTCACATACCGAACTAGCTCATTCTGCAATTTTGAAACGGGCTCTCCATTGATCATCAGAATTTCATCTCCGCGCTCAAACGGAAACTGATCATAGGACAACTTGCTCCGATCCACGGTGTCGATCACAACAGCACCCGCCACCCAATCCGTCGTAAAATGCAGGGTGGCCAACATGTTCGTCGGCAAAGTTGCGGCCATGTGAGAATCGCGGAACTCTGCAACGAACTGAACCAGCAGATAATAAAATTCTGCATTACTCGAGGAGGTCAGGAGCCGGGAAGCGTATTCCGCTCGCAGCTGATCAATATGGATCCCCTGTGCAGTCTCTTTGTAAAGCAGCGGGCCGTACCCGGATTTCAGAATCGACACGACCTGATCCAGGTCGCTCAGCTTTTCCTGATAAGTGAACTCACGGGCGTTCACGTTTTCGACCGAAAGAAGCAGGCCCAGGATCAGGAAGAAATTCATAGCGCCAGCCTAACCCATGTCTTGAAGCTGCGCAAATCACCCAAGCATTCGCAGCTGCCCCTGCTCCTTGTCGGCCAACTTCAGACAAATCTGTTGGAGTCGGCCATGCAGGACTTCGTACTGCAGCAAAAGCGCTACGGGGTGGATCTTCGCCTCTTCGAGGGTTTCTTTGCAGTCACGCAAACAGGTCAGCGTCACGTACAAGTATTTGGCTTCGTCCTTTGCGTCGCGGCTATGAACCGCACGGGCGAAGTGATGGATCATCGTTTCGGAGCTTTGCATCAGCCGTTCTTTGATTTTTATTGGGACTGCTTCGAGTGTCAGACACGTCCGGTGAAAACTCAGAGCCAGGTTATAGGTCAGGTAATTCTTGAACATGCTACCTCCCCCTCAGTGCCCGCCCTTCCTGGGTGAGCTTTGTTGCTTCACCCTAGAGCAGGATGCGTACTGCACGTGGGTTTTGATTTTGGAGATTTCTGAAAATGCGAACACGTCCATTGGGAACGGCCACTTCATGCAGTGCATTTAACTATTCTGTGCCGAGATGAATGACCGAGCGAAGTGTTGCGAAGCTGTAATTTGTATTCGGGTCGGGCTAGATTGACACCACTTCATGAGTCGACTCAGGGTTTGTCCCAACCGCGAGGAGAAGCAGAAATTCTGTAAGCCGCTTTCCTGATCAATACAGTTGCCTCCGACGTAATAAGCGCAATAATTTGGTCGGGATTTACTTCCTGGAGAAGTAGAGCCACGGCATTCCGGCAAAACGACAAACATGCGGCTATTTCAAAACCAACGGTTATCGAATACGTAAACGGATCAATATGCTTCTGAGTTCGACCGAAATTGGTTCGGCTTCACGCCATTCAACCACGACCTGCTCTTTAGTTCTGTCTTTCAAATCCCGGATCTTCATCTTGAGAGTAGTCAAGCGCGATTGAATTCCAATCAACGCAAGAAATACGGGGTCAATTACTTCCATCGCCTTAGAATCAATTAACTCCGGTCCCTACCCGTGCCCCCCCATCAGGAACGGCTCACTCTGGAAGCGGTCATCGATCTTTGAATTTTCGGCAAAGAAGACCCGGGCATCCGACCAGAGCGTTGCCGCATCGGTCTGGGTAAAGACCTTCCGCCTGAATTCTGAAGCCCCGGCAAACCCCGATGAAAACCAGGCAAGGAATTTCCGGGCATGAAGCATGGCTCCGCGGTCCGAGTAATACTCCGGAAACAGCACGGTCATTTCATCGACAAGCTTCAGATAATCCTCTTGCTTCGGCGGAATATAGGCCGTCCCGCTCCACGCTGCGTAACACTGCTCAAAGAGAAAAGGATTCCGCAGCGCCGCCCGGCCGATCATGACCGCATCCACTCCAAAGGTCCTCAAACGTTCGACCCCGATTTCTGCGGTGGTGATATCGCCGTTTCCAATCACCGGTATCGAAGACTTTGCTTTCACCGTTCCTATATACTCCCAATCCGCAAGCCCGCTGTACCCTGCAGCCCGCGTCCGGCCATGTACGGCGACAAAGGCAATGCCGCAATCGGCGGCAACGCGTGCCACCTCGACTGCATTTTTGGAATTTTCGTCCCAACCGCTGCGAATTTTTATGGATACGGGAATTTTCACGGACCTGACCAACTCCGAAAGAATGACTCCAAGCTGGACCGTGTCCCGGCACATGGCTGAACCCGCTCCTTTTTTGACCACTTTGGGTACTGGACACCCCATATTGAGATCAACAAAATCAGCGCCGAGACTTTCAATCAGCTGGGCGGCCTTGCAGAGTCGCCCAGTATCCTCTCCAAATATCTGCAGACCGATGGGGCGCTCCTCTTCGTGATAACTCAGCAGCTCCCGGCTCTTCGCTCCGGCATAATGCAGCCCGTTGGCCGAAACCAGTTCGGAAACAACGAGCGAAGCGCCACGCCTCCGCATCAGCCTGCGATAAGGCGAACTGGTCATGCCCGCCATGGGCGCCAGAATAAACGGATGATCCAGAGTGATCGGTCCCAATTTCATTTTATAAAAATTTCAGCCCCGGAGAGCTTCCAGCTCATTTCGTTCTTTGGGGCAGGAGATCGTCAGGTTTTCGCATCCTGTCGGCGTTATCAGAATATCGTCTTCAATCCGGATACCGATATTCTGATAACCTGCCGGAACCGCCGTATCACTCGGTTGAACGTAGAAACCCGGTTCGATTGTGAAAACCATTCCAGGCTCAAGCTTACGGGGCTCCCCATTTGCGAGATAAAGGCCGACGTCATGGACATCCATTCCCAGATAATGACTCGTCCGGTGCGGGTAAAACCGTGTATAGCCGGTCGATTTCAAAATGTCCTCGCGCTTGCCTGTCATCAGTCCCAAAGAGATGAACCCCTCAGTCAGCACATCGCAAACATGCTGGTGGATACCGGCAATCGTCACACCGGGCTTGGCCATGGCAATGGCTTCCTTCTGGGATTTGAGCACCAGCTCATAGGCTTGGGCCTGCGCATCCGTGAAGGACTTCCCGACGGGGAAAGTCCGCGTGATATCTGAAGTGTAGTAATTGTATTCGCCGCCGGCATCAATCAGGAGGAGGTCGCCATCTTTAAGTGGTTCGTTGTTGGCGACGTAATGGAGACAGGTCGCATTTTTTCCGCCCGCCACGATCGTCCCGTAACCTATGCGCTGACAGCCATTCTTCCGGAAGGCATAGTCAATCAAAGCTTCAACTTCGTACTCGTTCATCCCGGGCCGGACTTCCTTCATCGCCATTTTGTGCGCGAGTGCGGTAGCGACACAGGCTTTGCGGAGCAACTCGACTTCTTCCTCCGACTTGAAGAGGCGCATTTCACCGAGAACTTCAGCGGGATCTTTGATCGCGAGAATGCCGCGCCCCGTGCGCCCCTGAGCCGAGCGAAACATTTCCAAACCACTCAGTACTCGTTTATCGAAAGCAGCATCTTTTCCCAAGCGATAGAAGACTTGATCGGCACCCGCGAGAAGCTCAGGTAGCCGCTTGTCGAACTCGTCCTGCGTATAAGCTTCATCGGCGCCGAATACCATACGCGCCCGATCGGTCCCGTAACGCTCTCCGTTCCACATCTCTTTATCGAGGTCGCGCCTGAGAACAAAAAGAACCATCTTATGGGTGCCGGGTTTAGAAAGCGAAGGAGTCAACACAAGGATGGAATCCGGCTCTTCAAAACCCGTTAGATAATGAAAATTGCTCTCCTGTCGGTACCCATAAGTCACATCGGGGTTCCGCAGAGGATGGGCATTCGCCGGGAAAATAAAAACAGCAGAAGGGTTCGCCTTCATCAACCGTTCGCGACGAGTTCTGAAATAAGACGGAATATTTGAGACCAGCATAATTTAACTCAGAATTCTGACGTTATGACCGTTATTCCCGTTTAGGGTATCTGTACCCTTTGTTTCTGCTGACTGCGGAAACGGCGTCTGGCGCTCAAAATTTCCGTAGGTATATCCGTGAAGGACTTGCTCATAAAAGTTTGCAAACTCCACGCCTTCTTTCGGCTTGATCAGTCCCTCGCGCGCTTTGGCATCGATCTGCTCTTTCACTCGCTTGGCGAGATCTGTCGCCGGATACTGAATGGGAGCCAGAACGTCAGCAATGGTTTCTCCTCGAATCACTTCTTCAATGTAATAGCCACCGGGTTCCGTTTCATCGAGAAAAACATGAACTTCATGCACGCGACCGAAAAGGTTATGCATGTCGCCCATTATGTCCTGGTAGGCGCCGATCAGAAAGAAGCCCAGGAAATAGGGCTCATTCCCGCGAAGCTGATGAAGCTGCAAGGTGTCTTTGATGTCGCGCAAATCAATGAACTTGGCCACTTTGCCATCCGAGTCACAGGTGATGTCCACTAAAGTCGCCTGACGCATCGGCTCTTCATCGAGACGGTGAATTGGGATAATGGGGAACATTTGCTGGATTGCCCAATGGTCAGGCATGGACTGAAAGAGCGAGAAATTGCAAAGATACTGATCCGACAGGTGTTTGTTCAGTTCGGCGACTTCATCTGGAACATATTTGGAACCTGCGGCGTTTTTGTAAATTACTTTGCAGATCTGCCAGAACAGATGCTCTACCCGAGCCTTGTCTTCCAGCGACAGGAAACCCAGCTTGAACATGCTCAACGCCTCTTCCTTGCGCTGAAGTGCGTCGTGAAAATGCTCGAGCAGGTTCTTGGAGGTGAGATTCTGTGAAAGATATCGCATTTCCTTCACGACATCATCTTCGTCAGCCGTCTCCTCCATCGAGAAGGGGGTCGCCCCGACTTCAATGCTGCCGAAAACGTTAGTTACAAGCACAGAATGCTGCGCCACCAGAGCGCGTCCGCTTTCGGAGACGATGTTCGGCTCGGGCACTTCCTCGGCTTCGCAGATTTCCTTGATTGAGTAAACGACGTCGCTTACGTACTCGGCCATCGAATAGTTGATGGAACTGTCAAAGCTCGTTCGGGAACCATCATAGTCGACACCCAAGCCACCGCCGACGTCGATGAACTCAAGCTTCATCCCCATCTTGTGGAGTTTGGAATAAACGCGGGTCGCTTCTTTAACCGCGTCTTTGACGGTTTTGATGTTCGTGATCTGAGAACCAATGTGAAAATGGAGCAACTTGAAACTATCCTGGTAACCTTCCGTACGCAGGACGTTCACGGCATGAAGCAGCTCAGGCGTGGTCAGCCCGAATTTTGCGGATTCACCGCCGCTCGATTCCCACTTGCCACTTCCTTTGGAAGAAAGCTTTGTGCGAATTCCGACCAGAGGAGTGACGCCCAACTCACGGGCCACCGCAATGATTTGGTACAACTCGGTCAGTTTTTCGATGACGATGATCACCCGTTTGCCAATTTTAACGCCCATCAAAGCCATCTTGATGAAGCCGTAATCCTTGTAGCCGTTGCAGATGATCAGCGCATCAGGGCTTAGGTTCATCGCAATGACTGCCGCAAGCTCACCTTTGGAGCCGGCCTCCAGACCCATGTCATAAGGGCGTCCAGCGTCAATGATTTCTTCGACGACTTCGCGCATCTGATTCACTTTGATGGGATAAACGCCTTGATAACGGCCACGGTAACTGAATTCAGCAATGGATTTCTTGAACGCTTCGTTCAATGAAACCACGCGATGGCGGATGACGTCCTGAAAGCGGATCAGTACCGGCATCTGCATGTTCTGCGATCGAATTTCCTCGATCACGTTCATCAGATCAATGCCCATGCCCTCGCCCCGGCGCGGGTGAACCATGAGATTGCCGGACGGATTGATACTGAAGTACTGGTCTCCCCAGTTTTCAATGTTGTACAACTTCAACGAATCAGAAACTCCCCATGAATGCATGGGTGCCCTGTATCATTTAAGGGTGTTCCCGCAAAGAGCAAATTGACTACTCATCATGGCGATCCAACGCCTTCAACCGCGCGAGACACTTGCCCGTGAAGTCATGCCGCTCGGCTCGTTCCCGGGGCGTCTGTTCGAACATCCGCCGAAGGCCAGGCACGTTCACCCGGATCATTTCCTGAACCGCGGCAGGGCTTGGTGAATGCGATTTTCCGAGTTCAAAAAGAAGGGACCATACACCGTGCTTCCAGAAGACATAATCCTCGTAAGTACCATCGGCAGCGTAGATGACTTCGGTCGAATTACCAGTCTGGTACTTGCTTTCAACCGTCGCGGCCTGGACCAGCATCTTATACAGATCATCGTAAGGGGTAGAAAGGTCGTTCGTGGAAAACCCCCAAGGATAAACCACTGCCGGTGAGTAGGTATGGAGAGCTGCACTTCCCACAATCCCCTCTTGTTCCACAAAGCGGGCCAGACCCGCTGTCGATTTCAAACCAAAAGGTCCTTCACTGCCACAGGGACCGGGGTAGTCGCGGTTCGGATCATGAGAGCGTCCGTCAATGGAGGACTCATACCGTCGACCCTGGTTGTAGCCACCGATATTCAGGACCGGAACCACATACACGGTTTGCCCTGAAATCGGTGCTTCGAGCAGGGAAGCGGCAAAAGCCTTGGCAACCTCGGTTGAGCCATATTCATTTCCATGGTGGGTCGCAACGACTAGATTTTTGACCGGACCATTGCCAATCGCGATGCCTTCGACAGCGCGACCGGAATCCGATTCGCCAATGGTGACGATTCGGGCGCGCTCCGGCTGCTGCGCCACAAGGCCATGCATGTGCATACGAACCTGTTCATACTTATCGGGGGCCGCGGGAATCCCCGGCGCGGCCCAGACGCTCAAGGTGGAAAGAAGCGAAAAGAACACTACCCCGGTCTTCAGTCGTTGCATCGAAAGTTCCTCCCTGAACTCTGGATAAAAAACTGGAAAAACTGCTGTTTTGAAAGTTTAGCTCAGCCGAACGGCCAAGCCATAGAGATAAAAGCCTGGGGGGCCGAGAAATAGCGTCAAAAAATTAGCGCAGGACTGTAAGCCGGGTTCTGTCTTCGCGAAGTCTTTTGGAATTCACGGAGGCGATCATTCCTCTAGGATGCCCATTGCTGGACACCTCGTGCGGCCTTACCCGGGAGCAGCGGTGAAGCTCACCGTGACAAGACGTGAATCCTGTCATCGCTCCCCTATTTGGCCTTGCTCCAGGTAGGGTTTGCCTTGCCGGTTCTGTCACCAGAACCGCGGTGAGCTCTTACCTCGCCGTTTCGCCCTTACCGCAGTCGTGAAACCGCGGCGGTTTGTTTTCTGTTGCACTTTCCGTCACTCCTGATTGCTCAGGGTGCCTGGCCGTTAACCAGTACCTTTGCTGATGGAGCCCGGACTTTCCTCCCGCAAACGATTTTGAAGTCGTCCGCCAGCGATCGCCCGTCCCGCGCTGCTATCGAGATAGCATAGATAACTGTGACATGCCCAGTCAAAAGTCAAAAAAATCCTGCAACCGGGCACGAAGATCCGGATGCTCGTTTCCGAGTTCAAAAGCTTCGTTCAGAATTGCCAGCCGGACCTTCACATCGACGCCGTTCAGGCCCCAAAGCTGGTTGACGATCTGCTCGGCACTTTCAGGACTGCAGCCACTGAAAGTCAGCAGCATTCCGAAGACGGCAGGACCTCGGTGACTCTGTCCATTGCAGCCAAAAGCAAGGTACTTCTGATTTTCCAGGCAGGAGATGAAATTGGCCCCGGATTGCGAGCCGGTAAAGAAACTTTCCAGCAACTCACGGTATTTCGCTGCAGCCCCGGCCGGGGTCATCTGAAGAGGGCTATCGAGGTAAATATGATGAAAAAGCTTTTCGGCTTCTTCGTTGCCACTGTTCAAATACCAGGTGCAGAACTTCTCTTCAGGCGTGGCAGAAAACGTTTCAGCAACTTTTTGCACATCAAGCGCTTGCGACAAACCGATTGCCATTCCGGCCAGAGTCGTTTGCCCAACCCGGAAAGCACGCAGGCGCTGGACTGAAGCGGACCCCGGCACCTGAAGTTCTGAAGAAAGGAAACGCTCCGGACCGCAATAAGCTGGTTCCTGCAAAACACGGGATTCCGCATTTGCAGAAAGTCCATTAAGAAGCAGAACGAAAAGAAAATTTCGCCCCCTCATTCCTGCGGCTCTTAAGCCGGATTGGCTTCAGAAGCCTTGTTTTGCTCCTGCTGGGTAGTCGGGAAGAACAGAATCCTGTTGCAGCTTGGGCAAGCGAAAAGCTCGTTGGACTTCTGGATCATGTTGAAAAGCTGGGGAGGCAGCACCATGTTGCAGCCCTTACAGCGACCCGCAACTGCTGAAACGATTCCGATTCCGCCGCGGGCGGCGCGAACGCGGTCGTACTGGGTGAGAATTCGCTTCTCGATATGCACGGTGAAGGCGGAGCGCTCATGATTGAGCTCTTTCAGCTGATCATCAAACTGGGATGTCTGACCGGACACGACACTCGCCTGAGTGTCCCGATCACTTTGAATTTTGCCGAGCTGTACTTCAAGATCAGCAACGTCTTTGTTGACCTGCTCGATTTCGGCGGTCGCCTTCTTGTCCTGATCTGCCAGGGTCAGGTTCATTTTGTTCAGCTGTTCAATTTCCTTGTTTACCGCCGAATATTCCTGCGAATTCTGCACGGACTCCAGACGCGTCGTTGAGCGGGCGAGCCGGTCCTTGTTCAAATCCAGCGCGGCACGGGCCTGCTTCTGGATTTTTTCGATTTCGACAATCGAATTTTTTTTGGTATTTATCGTGGCGCTTATTTTTGCTCGGGAGTCATCCAGCGCCTTTAATGCCGCGGGGAGTGCATCTCTGTTTTTTTTGACTGAATCTATTTTCGTATCGAGTTCCTGAACCTGCTCCAATGCCCTCAACTGCTCTCTCAAAGATCCTATTTGCGTCACTTCTTTCTCCTTCTACATGCCCAAAAGGGCTGAAAAGCCGAATCAATCAACGAATTTTCTGTGTAACCCGGTTCAAGCCAACTATTTGCAAATCCAGATTTTTCAGCCAGCTTTGCATGGTCGGTACGAAAAACCGCTCACTTTCACGATGTCCCAGTTCCAAAACCGCCATGCCTTTTCTAGCACTCTCGACCGCTGGATGATAGCCGGCTTCACCGGTTATAAATAAATCGCAACCCAGATCAACGGCAGAGTCGAGAAAAGCAGAACCCTTACCTGCAACATACGCGATTTTGCGGATGCGGGCAGGAGCCGGTTCAGTCAGCCAGTAGCTATTCACGTTGAATAGCCGTTTAACACTTCTCACTACTTCTGAAAAGGGTCTCAACGAATTAAATTCACCCCAGAAGCCGTAGCCCAATCCCCTGACCAGACCTTTTTGCAAGGGAGCCTGCTCTACAGCATACAAATCGTAAGCAACCTCTTCATAGGGGTGAGAGGCGAGCAGGGCCGAAATGACTGGTCGACGAAGGGACCGCGGTAGAACGGTTTCCAACCTGACCTCTGAAACCCTCTCGAGCCGTTCGGGCACGCCAATATACGGCTGGGCATGCCCGTTTCCCCGGAACGTACCCTCACCTGGCATCGCAAACGTGCAAAAATCGTAGTTTCCAATCTGCCCGGCGCCCGCAGCACAGAGAGCTTTGCGCACCTGATCGGTATGACCTTCCGGCACATAGACCACAAGCTTCAGAAGCGAGCCCTGGGTGTGATCCATCAAACGCCCTTGGGGAGCAATACCCAGCCCCGTGGAGACGGACTCGACGACTTCCAGCGCACATTGATCAAAGTTCGTATGACAGGCGATCACCGCGACTCCTTCGCGCAAAGCTTCAAAGACGTACGAGGACATTCCCAGGCCTCGCCCCTCGCCGCCCACAACACGGGCAAGCCCCCGGTTTTTCGGAAAAATGCACGGATGATGAGTGACGATCAGCTTGAATTTTTTTTTCTTGGCCAGCTGGATCGCTTCCGCGGTCAGATCGATCGTGACGACTGCTCCTGCGGTTTTCCAGGCAGGGTCCCCGACCAGGAGTCCGACGTTATCCCAGTCCTCGGCGGTTCCCCCGGGAGCCAGGCGTTCGAGTTCCTGAACGACCGTTGAAATCGTCTTTGTTGCCATGATTCAGTTCCCTTCACTCGTTGAATGTCCTGCATTTCGCCACGCGCGAATACCGCCTTCGACCAGAACCACATCCGGCATTCCCAGGTAGTTCAAGGTTCGCGCGGCCATGGTACTCCGGGAATCCGCCTGCCCGATAATGAAAATTCGAGACATCCTGCGAAGCTCCAAAACCCTCGGCCCGAGTTCTGAGAGCGGCAGATTTCTGGTTCCGGAAATATGTTCCTGCAGGAATTCACCCGGTTCGCGAATGTCGAGAAAGTAAGTGCCCTCGTCCGGCTTTTTGAGGATCTTCCTGAATTTGGAAATGTTGATCGTCGCCATGCGGCTGAACTCGGTATTGGGTTCACCGTAAGGCCGATGCCGCCCTGGCGCCCGGACTGGGAGTTCGGAGGGTTCAGCCAGCAGATTGAAGTCGAGAATTTCCCGGAGTTCCGGTGAAGGCAATTTAATTTTCAGCGCGTTCCGTACCTGGACGTAATCTTCCAAGGATGAATTGGCCCAAAGGCGGTTCTTTTTCTTTTCAATTTCAATCTGGGAGAAAAAAATCTCGTTCGGATCGTGAGCCGGGAAAACCAGGGTATGCCCGGGAAGAGTTCCGAAATGCTCCCGAAAGGATTCCCATTGGGCAGCCGGATCCGCGTCTTCGAGTTCGGGAGGTTCGGCCCCCCCGATCAACAGTGAATCCCCTGAAAATATCCATTCCTGCTCTTTTCCGAGCCCCTTCAAGGAAATACAATCGGACATGTGGCCCGGTGTTTCGAGCACTTCCAGCGCCACTTCGCCGATCTGGATCTGTTCACCCCGAACAAGCTTCCGGTCGACCCTGCCACTGCGAGTGGAGGCACCCATCGCAATCGGCACACCCCAGACCCGCTTCAGGACGTGGGAAGCGGAATGGTGATCGGAATGAAGGTGAGTGTCGATGATCAGCTGGATTGAAATTCCCGCTTCGGCAACGAAAGCACGGTAATCACTGAGAAGCGCCACGCAAGGGTCAATAATCACGCCCCGATGAGGGCCCGCCGCTGTTTGATCGTAAAGGATATAGGACAGACAGCACTGATCCCGGAACTGCTTGAAGCCGACCATATTTATTGAGCCTACTCTCAATCAACTCCACTTGCCACCATTGGCTCCGCCATGGCAAAATCCTGACCAAGATCATCACTTATATGACATCAACTGTGCACGTTCCGATCATGGTCGAACCGATTCTCGACGCTTTAATCGCGCCTTTCCGTCAATTACCGGAAAGTGCACCGCCCCACTATGTCATTGATTGCACTCTGGGAGGCGGTGGCCACGCCGCTGCTTTTCTGGAAGCCTTCGCTTCCGACCCTCTCTTGAGCAAACACCGCCTGCTCGGCATCGACCAGGACCCAGAGGCCATCGCCCGGGCCCGGGTGCGCTTTGAAAAAGAACTCAGCACGGGCCAACTGGAACTCGTTCAGGCTCAATTCAGCGAACTCGGTTCCATACTGCAGGAATCCAGACGGCCCGCTTTGGGGATCCTTGCGGATCTGGGTTTCTCCAGTGATCAACTCAACGATGCGGAACGCGGGCTGAGCTTCCAGTCTGACGGCCCTCTCGATATGCGCCTCAATCCCAGCCAGGGTATCAGCTGCCGGGACCTTCTCGCACGCACGACCGAGCAGGAACTCGTGAAAATTCTGTCTGAATACGGTGAAGAGCGCTTTTCGAATAGAATTGCCAAGGCCATCATGGATGTCCGAAGAAAAACGGGCGTACCCAGAACCACTCGCGAGCTCGCGGACCTGATTGTCCGCAGCGTTCCCCCTCCCGCGCGACACGGACGCATTCATGCGGCCACCCGCACCTTTCAGGCGCTCAGAATTGCGGTCAACGGTGAACTGGAACAACTCGATTCCCTTTTGGAGCATGCTATACTTCAATTACAGCCAGGGGGGAGAGTGGCGGTCCTGAGTTTTCATTCATTGGAAGATCGAAAGGTGAAGCTCGCCTTTCGCGGGGAGAACTTCAAGGTTCTCACCAAAAAGCCGTTGGAAGCCGACGAGGCGGAAGTCCGTCGAAATTCCCGCTCCCGCAGCGCCAAGCTCCGCATTGCCGAGAAGGAGGGCTCATGCTGAAGCGCTGGATTCCTTTCTGGGCAATCCCGGTTCTGATCATCATGGCAACGGGCACCGTCTGGCTGCGCCTTTCGATTATCGGCACTACTTACGACATCAATCAGGCCGAGAAAATTCTGCGGCAGCTGCAAAAAGACCGGCAACAGCTGGAATTGAAATTAGCCTCACTCCGGTCGCCTCGCAGGCTCGAGGCGCTGGCAAAATCGAAATTCGATCTCAAGCAACCCCGCTCGGATCAGATCATCCATCTCGCCGGACCTTCGCCCGGCCATCTGCCCGGATCTGCAGCAGGAGGTACGCGTGGCCAGTAAGCCGCAGAATGCCTTTACCTCAGCAAAAGGGCGGATTTCCATATTAATGGCGGGCTGCCTTCTCGGTTCCGCGGCCCTGCTCGGACGCGCGGGCTGGATCCAGCTGGTATCCAATCCGCGGCTCGAGCAAATGGCAAAGCGCCAATTCCAGTCCAAAGTTCTGATTCGCCCGCGACGAGGGGCGATTCTCGACCAAACCGGGGAACCGCTGGCCATCAACGCCGAGATCAACAGTCTCGCCGCAAATCCGATGAAGGTCGCCAGCAAAAAGACCCTTGCACGTCTCCTGGCCAAAGCGACGGATGTTCCTTACTCCAAAATTCTTCAGCGACTGAATGAAAAAAAGGAATTCGTCTGGCTCAAGCGGCACATGCCGGATAGGGAAAACGAAGGCCTGAAACGCTGGCAGATCATCAATCACGAAGGGGATCTTCCTGCAGGACTTTGGCTGGTGAAGGAAAGTAAACGCGTTTATCCGCACCGCGAACTGGCAGCGCACGTTCTGGGAGATGTCAACATCGACCAGGAGGGACTTGAAGGCGTCGAGCTCGCAATGAACGAGCCACTCCGGGGCAGAGTGGTTTCCGTCGCCGCGATCAAAGACGCCCTGGGTCGCCCCACCTTCATCGACGCAGTCGCCGCGAAAGATGTTCAGGACGGGGAGAACGTTTCGCTCACGATTGATGCTTCGCTCCAGTTCAATGTGGAGGAACAGCTGCGCAACAGTGTCCAGAAGGCCAACGCCCGCAGTGGCAGCGTGCTCGTGATGAATGCCGAGAACGGCGAAATTCTGGCCATGGCTAATGAACCCTCATTCAATCCAAATGAGAAGTCCGCACCCGCTGAACGACGCCGGAACCGTCTGGCAACCGATGGCTATGAGCCGGGTTCCACACTCAAAGCCGTCTTGCTCGCGAGTGCCCTTTCGCATGGCTTCAAACTTTCCGATCAAATTTACGCTGAGCGGGGTTCTTTTTCAGTTCAGGGCAAGAAAATTTCGGAAGCCGAGGCACACGAGAAATTCGAATGGATCTCGTTGCGGAAGATGATTAAAGTTTCGAGCAACGTCGGTGCAGCCAAACTCGCCTTGAAATTGGGCGCCGATCACTATGCCTCCACGCTCCACGCCCTGGGTTTCGGCACGCGCACCCAGTTTGGGTTCCCGGGAGAAATTTCGGGACGTATCCCCGCCCGGAAGTCCTGGCAGCCACTCACGCTCGCCAATATCGGCTTTGGACAGGGATTGCTGGCTACGCGGATGCAAATGGCACGGGCATACGCTGCTTTTCTGAATGGGGGCTGGCTGGTACAGCCCACCCTTTTCAAAATACCCGCCGATAAAACCAAACTCGTACCTCCCAAACGGATTTTCACCCAGAAAGTTGCCGATCAGGTGCTTGAGGCTCTCGAAGGCGTGACGCAAGCCGAGGGAACCGGAATCAATGCAGCGCTTGCCGGCTACCGGGTTGCCGGCAAGACCGGAACGGCCCAGATGGTCGATCCTGGATCTGGCCGGTACTCTCGCTCCAAATTCATTGCTTCGTTCATCGGCTTTCCTCTCGGTGTTGAACCCAAAGTCGTGATCCTGACGACGATCGAGGAACCCCACGGAATTTACTATGCCTCTGAAACGGCTGCGCCTCTATTCCGCGAAGTCCTGAATGCGGTGGTCACCCGCTACAGTATTCCCTCCGCACTTCCCCTCCTGACCCAATCGGATGGCCAGACAAAAAGGCAAAAAAGTGAAGTCCTCAGGCAGACTGCAAATGTGGAATCCACCATCGATAGGATCAAGAACTCACAGGCAAAGTCGCTGGAAGCCCTGCCCAATGTGCCGAGTTCGGGCAATCTCCAGTGGTCTGGAATGACCAGCGAGGGAATCCCGATCTGGACCATGCCATCACTGATCGGCCTGACTGTCCGCGAGGCGACCCGTGCCCTCCAAGGACACCGTTTCCAGCTGGAATTGCATGGTGCCGGAATCATCCAATCCCAGTCTCCCATGGAAGGTCAGCGCGTCAGTGATAGCCAGACGATCCGTCTGACCCTTTTGGAACCCCAGTAATGACCGACTGGAGGGTTCTCGAGCAAAAGCAATACCGTCGCGCCACATGGAAAAACGGCTTGGGTCATACCGATGAAATCGCGATTTACCCCCCAGGATCAGAACTCAAACGCGCCGATTTTTTGTTCCGGTTAAGTTCCGCTGAAATCGCGCAAAATTCGCCTTTTTCGGTCTTTCCCGACCATGATCGCGTGCTGATTATTTTAAAGGGCCAGGGAATCCGTCTCAAACACCAGTTCGAAGAGGATGCAGAACCGGATTTTGCGGAATTACGCCCACTGGAACTTTACGAATTTCCCGGGGACATCCCCAGCGAATGCGAACTCTTGTCAGGGCCCATCAGGGACTTCAGTCTCTTTCTGCGAAAAGGTCATTTGGAATGTTCCGTTGAAGTCATCACGACTCACGGAGATGATTATCAGTGGCGGCCATCAGGACGCTGGAATTTTGTTTATTCGATCGACAGCAGCATCACCTGCGAATCGCCCGACCAGAAGCAGACCAGCATTCTCGAAGCAGGCGATACTTTACAGGTCGAGCTTGAAAAACCTCTTGCCGAAAATGAGACAATCCGGCTTCATGGCACAGGTCCCGCCCAACTGATTTTGATCAATTTATATGAATCTCACCGACCTTCTTTCTGAACAAGTCACAGCAATCACTTCGAACTCCAAGGCTGTTCAGCCCGGCTCGGTTTTCGTGGCGATTCCAGGAGTCAACCGGGAGGGTACCGAGTTTATCGGTGAAGCGATCGCACGAGGGGCCAAGTTCATCGTTTCTGAAGCGGCCATTCCTGGGGTCGAAATGGTCTTGGTCGAAAATGCCCGTCTGGCGTTGGCAAGCCTGGCTGCTCGTTTTTATGATCGACCCTCTCACAGTATGATCGTGGTGGGCGTGACCGGAACGAGCGGCAAAACGACGACCACCTATGTGATGGAATCGATTCTCAAGGCGGCCGGGCACAAGACAGGCGTAATCGGGACGGTGAGCTTCCGTTACGGTGACACGGTCCTGCCCTCCACCCACACGACGCCCGATTCCGTTGAACTTCAGCGCTTGCTTGCTGAAATGAAGAACGCGGGCTGCACGGCGGTGGTGATGGAAGTTTCCTCCCACTCACTCTGTCAGCACCGGATCGCAGACACGGCCTTTGATGCGGTTGCGTTCACGAATCTTTCGCCCGAACATCAGGATTTTCATGAAAATATGGAGCATTACTTCCTTTCGAAAGCCATGCTCTTCAATGACGCCGTGGATTTTTCAGCCGGCCAAGGCAAGCGGCCCGCCTGCGCGGTCAACATCGACGACCCCTACGGAAAACGGCTCGTAAACGAGCTTACGCAGCGACAGGCCGACAGGCATGGGAAATTCCGAATCCTGCCTTTCAGTGTTCAGGATCCGGAATCACGGTTCACCAGTGATTTGACCGGTATTCGTGGAGATATCGCCGGTGTGCCGGTAAAATCCAGGCTTATTGGCCTGTTTAACGCCTCGAATATCGCCACCGCAGTCACTCTCGCCCAAGGCTTGGGAATTTCAACCGAAGCGATCCAAAAAGGGGTACGGGACCTCACGCTCGTTCCGGGACGGCTGCAGAGAATCGAAAATCCCGACAATTTGCAGAAGAGGATTCACGTATTCGTGGATTATGCCCATAAGCCGGATGCTTTGGAAAAAGTGCTGCAAACCTTGCGGCAGACCATCCAAGAAACCAATCCTGCCCGTCAGCTGATCACGGTTTTTGGTTGCGGGGGCGACCGAGACCGAAAAAAACGGCCCCTCATGGGTCGAATTGCGATGGAAATCTCCGATCAGGTCTGGATCACTTCGGATAACCCCAGAACTGAGGATCCGGACCAGATCATCCAGGAAGTGGCTTCGGGAGCCCACGGAATCAAAGACGGAGGTGCCCTGCATATCGAGGCAGATCGCAGAAAAGCCATTACCAAAGCCTTAAAAGCAGCCCGGGCTGAAGATGTGGTTGTCATCGCCGGAAAAGGTCATGAAGACTACCAGATCATCGCCGACCCCCAATCCCCGGGGGGTACCCGCAAGATTCACCTCGATGATTGTGAAATCGCCACGGAAGTCTTGAAAATCCTTCCATTCTCTTGACATTGGGTTTTGAAAATTTGTAGCATCCCGTCATGCTCTTTCATCTGCTCTATCCTTTGCACGTTGAGTATTCCTTCCTTAACGTTTTCAAATATATCAGCTTCAGGACTTTCGGCGCGACGATCACGAGTGTCATGCTCGCGATGCTGATCGGTCCAGCGTTCATCCGGTTTCTGCAACGCAAGCAGATGGGGCAATCGATCAGGGCAGACGGCCCGCAGTCTCATCTTGTCAAGAAAGGCACGCCCACCATGGGCGGCGGACTGATTCTGATCGCGATTGTGATCCCCACTCTTCTTTGGGCGGATCTTTCGAATAAAAATATCTGGATCGCCCTGATCACCACGTTGCTCTTCGGCGTGATCGGGTACATTGACGATTACCGCAAAATTGTTAAAAAGAATTCCAAGGGCCTTTCGGGCCGGCAGAAGCTCATCAGTCAGACCCTCATCGCGCTGGTGGCGGCATACATCATCTTTGCGCTCCGGGACACCCCTCCAGTCCTGAAATTCCCATTCTTCAAGGATTGGTCTCTTTACCTCGGATATTTCTTCGTTCCTTTTGCAGCCTTCGTGATTGTCGGATCTTCAAATGCCGTCAACCTCACTGACGGTCTGGACGGCCTCGCGGTCGGACCGACGATTACGACTTCAATCACTTTCCTGCTGCTTGCCTACTGCGCCGGTCACCTCAAAATTGCCGAATACCTCCAGATCCCGCACATTCCCGGTGCCGGTGAACTCGCAATTTTCTGCGGCGCCGTTGCCGCCGCATGTCTGGGATTCCTGTGGTTCAATACCTACCCGGCCCAGGTCTTCATGGGTGATGTCGGCTCGCTGGCTCTGGGCGCCGCCCTGGCCGTGGTGGCAGTCATTACCAAGAACGAAATCCTTCTCGCGATCTGTGGCGGAATTTTTGTTATGGAGGCACTTTCGGTCATGGCCCAGGTCACCTCTTTTAAAATGACCGGTAAACGCGTTTTCAAAATGGCGCCCATCCACCACCACTTTGAGTTGAAGGGTTGGGCGGAACCAAAAGTTATTGTCCGGTTCTGGATCATTTCGATCCTGCTGGCCATCTTCACGCTTTCGACTTTGAAATTGAGATAGGGGATCTCGCTGCATGAGTAAGTACAAAGGTAAAAGAGTTCTCGTGGTCGGTTTCGGTCTCTCGGGAGTGTCGGTGGCAAAATACATGGCCCGGCAAGGAGCCAAGGTCACCGTGACTGACATGAAGCAAAAGACCGATCTTCAGGCTTCGGTCAATGCCTGTGCCGATCTGAAGATCGAGTACGAGCTGGGCAAGCACAATAACAAGACGTTTCATACGGCTGAGCTGATCGTGGTCAGCCCGGGCGTGCCGCTCAATATCAAACCATTGGAAGAAGCTCGCGAGCTGAACGTTCCCATTACCGGCGAAATCGAGCTGGCTGCCGCTGCCTTGAAAGAACCGCTGATCGCTATTACCGGCACCAACGGCAAGACCACCACGACCACTCTGGTGGGTGAAATGTTCAAAGCCGATGACAAGGGAGCCTTTGTTGGCGGCAATATTGGAAGACCCTTGCTGGATTATTTCAATGAAGGTCTGAAAGCCGAGGCGATCGTGGCCGAGCTTTCCAGCTTTCAGCTGGATCTGACTGAAAAGCTCACGCCCGCCACTGCCATTTTCACGAATCTAGAAGAAGACCATCTCGACCGCTACCCCGACATGCAGGCGTACACGCACTCCAAGAAGAGACTTCTGCGCGCCTGCGACCGCAACAGCTTTGTCGTGCTCAATTATGACGATCCCAATGTTGCCCGTTTCGCCGAAGAGACCCAGGGCAAGGTAATCTGGTTCACCCGCCGCAATCCGCTCAATATCGGCGGCGCTTTTGCCGAAAACTTCTGCGGTGTTTATTACGACAGCCCCAAGCGCCGAATTGTCGCTCGCGTGACGGGCAAAGAAGAAATTTTCGATCTAGCCCAGTTCCGACTGTTTGGCGATCACAACAAGGAAAACCTGATGGCCGCCATGTGCGCCGCCCTTGCCATGGGTGTCAGCCCCAAAGCCATTCAAACCGTGATCAACACTTTCAAGGGTGTCGCGCACCGCCTTGAGTTCGTGAAAAAGAAGGATGGCGTTTACTTCTTCAATGACTCCAAGGCCACCAACGTGATGAGTGTTCGAAAAAGTCTGGAGTCCTTCGTCGCCAGCCCCGTGATTCTGATCGCGGGCGGACGTGATAAAAACCAGGAATTCACACCGCTTGTCGAGCTCGTTCGTAAAAAATGCAAGATCCTGATTCTGCTGGGCGAAGCCAAGGAAAAGATCAATCGGGCCATCGGCGATTACGCGGAAACCTATCTTGTCGGGACTTTTGAGGAAGCCATCCTCCTGGCCTTCCAGAAATCCCGCAGCGGTGACGTGATCCTGCTTTCACCGGGCTGCTCGAGCTACGACATGTTCCGGAACTTTGAAGAACGCGGCGACTACTTCAAGAAGATCGTCAATCAACTCTAATGAAGCGCCTTTTCGAGGCTTTTAAACGGCGCATTTCGGGAAAAGCGAAACTATTCGATGCGGCGGTGGAAGCCTGTCCCTGGCCTATTCCAGCTCAGGGCATTGACCTTGGATTACTGCTCGTGGTCCTGGCCATGGTCGCCTTCGGCTTGCTCATGGTCTACAGCTCGTCCTTTATTTTTGCACAGGAGCGCACGGGTGATGGCTTTGCCTTCATTAAGAAGCAACTTGTCTTCGCTGTGATTGGCTTTGGCGCCCTGGGCACGATCAGCAGGATTGATTACCGGCGCTGGTCCAAATGGGCCTACCCCATGCTGGGGATTGCGATCTTGCTTCTGGCTTTGATCACCATTCCGGGAATTGGCGTTAAAGTCGGTGGGGCACGCCGCTGGTTGAGGATCGCAGGATTCAGTTTTCAACCAGGTGAATTCGCCAAATTTGCCGTGATTTTTTTCGTAGCCTATCAGCTCACCAAAAAACGTGAGCGCCTGCATAAATTCGTCGCCGGCGTGCTTTCCAATTTTTTGCTGCCCTTGCCGGCATTCCTGCTCTTGCTGCTTCAGCCTGATTTCGGGACAACCGTCATGATCATCCTGGTTATTTTCATGCTGCTTTTCCTCGCAGGCGTGCCCAAAAGATTTTTGCTGGGCGCACTTGGACTGGCTCTGGTTGCAGGCACCTGGCTCGCGCTTGGAACCGAATATCGGCGCCACCGGGTCATGACGTTTCTGGATCCCTGGACCGATCCGGGCGGCAAGGGTTTTCAGATCCTTCAGTCCTTCGTTGGGCTGCATAACGGCAATTTCCTGGGAGTAGGTCTGGGTAACGGCCGGGAAAAGCTCTTCTTCCTGCCGGAAGCACATAACGATTTCATTTTTGCAGTCATCGGCGAAGAATTGGGATTTGTGGGAATCTTGGCCGTGATTCTCGCATTTGTTTATTTGGTGCATCGCGGTTTCAAAATCGCCTGGGATTGTCAGCTACGCTACCACGACCAGTTCGGAATGCTGCTTGCTTCTGGGATTACTCTGGCGCTCGGTCTTCAGGCCTTTGTGAATATGGCAGTGGTCCTCGGACTGCTTCCGACAAAGGGGCTAACTTTGCCTTTCATCAGTTATGGCGGTTCGGCACTCCTGGTCGACCTTGCTGCGGTAGGCGTGCTCCTGAGCATTGGCCGCGGGCCGGGACGAGTTGTGAAGAAGCATACGCTGAAGAAGGGAGCTAAACCTCGATGAGCGACCCCAAATTGATCATCGCTGGGGGCGGTACTGGTGGCCATATTCTGGCGGGTGTCGCTGTAGCCGATGAATGGCGCAAAAAATTTCCGAATGCTGTTGTTTCGTTTGTCGGCGCACAGGGCGGCATCGAGGAGAAACTGGTTCCGCGCGCAGGATACCCTTTGGAACTGCTTCGCCTGGGCGCTTTGAACGGAACCACTGCCCTGACGAAGCTCAAGACCATTCTCAAGCTTCCTTTTGCATTTATAAAGTCGATTGGCCTTCTTTGGAAACTGCGCCCGGACGCAGTTCTCGGAGTTGGAGGCTATGCATCGGGCCCCCTGCTCATGACCGCGCGGCTCCTCAGCAGCTTGGGTTTTCTGCGCTGTAAGAGCGCAATCCTGGAACAGAACTCCGTGCCTGGATTCACCAATCGCGTTCTGGGCAAATCAGTTTCAACTGTTTTCTGCACGTTCCCAGGCACTGAAAAACAATTTCCCGGCCGCCGTACTTTGATCACGGGCAATCCCGTCCGCTCCTCCATGAAGCACCTGCCGCCGGCGACTGCAAGTCCGTTCACGCTCTTTGCGTTTGGCGGCAGCCAGGGCGCCCTCGGGATCAATTCGCTGGTTCTCGAAACCATTCCCCTGCTGAAAGATCTTTATCCCAACTTTCGGATCATTCACCAGACCGGAGAACGGGATTATGCCCGGGTTGCTGAAGGATATACTAAACTGAATCTTCCTGCTTCGCAGGCCCGGGTAGAGAAATTCATTTTTGACATGCCCGAAGCTTATGCCCAGGCTTCGCTCTTGATCTGCCGTGCGGGATCCTCCACTTTGTCTGAAATCGCGGCCGTCGGCAGAGCCGCCGTGCTGGTTCCTTTTCCCTTCGCTTCGGATAATCATCAGCAGAAGAATGCTGAAGTTTTCGTGAATGCCGGAGCAGCGTGGATGATGATCCAGAAGGAAGCAAAAGGACAGGATCTTGCCGATTTGATCCGACGACTGATCAGGGAACCCCACGCAATTCTGGAAAAAGAACAGGCTGTCGGCAGCTTTTACAAGCCGGATGCCGCTCAGCAGATCGTTTCGGTTCTTTGTGAGGCAAGAGCTGAGGCCGAGGGCCGCTCCACATGAACGGGTTCAAGCCCACGGACCGCCGGCTCCATTTCATAGGAATCGGCGGAATTGGAATGAGCGGCATTGCCGAACTTTTCCTCAATCAGGGATTCCTGATCTCGGGTTCCGACCTCGCCGCATCAGAGCTCACCACCCGTCTGGCGGGAATGGGGGCTGTGATTTCCATCGGACATCGAAGTGAGAACGTGCACGGAGCCAATATTGTGGTCATCTCGTCGGCCGTAAGGGACTCCAATCCGGAAATCCAGGAAGCCCGGAGACTCGGCATCCCGGTGATCCCGCGGGCCGAAATGCTTGCCGAATTGATGCGCGGAAAAGTGGGAATTGCCGTCGCCGGCACCCATGGCAAGACCTCCACCACGTCCATGCTGGCCACGATTTTAACGGATGCCGGACTCGATCCGACTCTCGTCGTCGGCGGCAAAGTGGATTCACTCGGCGGCAACGCAAGGCTCGGGCACGGCAATTACGTAATCGCGGAAGCGGATGAAAGCGATGGTTCCTTTCTCCACTTGCCGGCCACCTTCGGAATCATCACTAATATCGATAATGATCATCTGGATTATTACGGGGATCTTGGGGCGATCGAAGATGCCTTCGTGGAATTCGTGGGCAAACTGCCGATCGGAGGGCTTGCCGCAGTCTGCGGCGAGGACGCGGGCGTACGGCGCTGTCTGCGGCGATTCAGCAAACCGGTTGCGACCTACGGCTTCAACTCTGACTCTGACTATTTTGCAGACGCTCTTTCGTCTGAAGGAATGACCCAGTCCTTTGACTTCTGGGCACGCCCCCAAGGGCCCCGTTCACTTTCCAGACTGACCAAGCTGGGCCGGGTCCGCCTGAACTTTCCCGGCAGGCACAATATCCTGAACGCCTTGGGCGCACTTGTGATTGGCTTGCACTTGGAGCTACCCTTCTCCCGCTTGGCAACGGGCCTGACCCAGTTCAGCGGGGTAAAGCGACGCTTTGAAGTTCGCTGGCAGGACTTGGGGCGAAAGCGTGTGATCATCGATGATTATGGCCACCACCCGACGGAAATTGCCGCGACATTGAATGCGGCGCGATCTTGCTGGCCGGGCAGAATCATCACCGTATTCCAGCCTCATCGCTACTCGCGTACCCTGAGTTGTCACGATGCTTTTCTGACGTCATTCAGGCAAAGCGATGTTGTCCATCTGGTTGATATTTATGCTGCTGGGGAAGCACCCATTGCAGGAGTTACCTCCGAAGCCCTGGCACTTGAAATAATTTCAGAACCGGGTCAGCGTGTTTCGTATGCAGGCGACCTTGCAGGTGCGCAAGCCGCAGTCCTGCGGGATTTCCGGGATGGAGATCTCGTTCTCTGCCTCGGAGCGGGGTCGATCACCCAGTTGCCCGAACTCCTGGTTGCAGCACTGGGCGCGTCTAGCGCTTAGGCAGTTGCTTGACTGATGCTACCCCGTCGGACCCAATTTCAATCCGGACGTTTTCCAGGACCAGTTTGCCTTTATTCTTCGGAATCACTTTTGACAAGTCGACAACCTGCGGGCTGTGGCTCACGATTTCCACCTCACCTTTCATCACTGCTCCGGAGAACTTAACCCTTCCGTCCACCGAGATCGAAGACAGATCCGCGATGCTCGAACCCTTGAAGGAATCGAGAACATTCTGGACGTCCTTGTAATACTTGTCGCCGGTGGCCACATCGCTGAGGGCGACTTTGGGCAACTTCCCCGGCCTGAGATTCTGTAGTCGCATGGTAGAGGGATTGAACATGAATCGATCCGAGTGAAACTGCATGTAGTAATCGAAAGCCGCTTTGATCGGTGAGAAGAACTCCGTCCTGCGCTGAACGTCAACGTTCATAAGATGCACGAGCGGTTCACCGTAATGCTTCCGCCAGTAGCGATCGAGGTTCATGATGGTGGAGCCCATGGCGCCTTCGAGCTGCATGAATTTCTGGATCTGCCCGGCGACGTTCTTCTTCTCCTTGGGGTTGCGGATCAGATCCGGAGAGATCACCTTCATGAACTCGTCTTCACCGATTTCCTGAACCAGCTTTTCAATTTTAGGAACCAAAACGTCATAGTTGAAAAGTGTGAGATTCGTGCTCGCAGAACCCTTCAGGTTCTGAAAAAGCTTCTTTTGTCCTGCGGCCTCGGCCTGCGCCGTTTCCAGAACCGCCAGCGAAACATCTCCTTGAGCATTCTGGACCAGGGAGATCACGCCGCCCTTGCCATCGACTACGGTCTTCTCCGTCGTGACCAACGCGATCGGAATCTTCTCCTTGACCATCCAACCCACCATCAGGTGGTCCGGAGTCCCACTGATATCCTCACCATTACTGATAGCTGCAATCAGGCTTTTGCCTCTGACTTTGGGACGCAACTCAGGTTTATAAGCCGCTCGCAATGCATCTACCGCAAACAGCGCATGTCCGCCGGGCGCCTCATGGGAGAAAGTAATCCTTCCAGCCTCATCCAGGGACGGAATGTACGATTGCATGGTTTCCTGGAAACGCTGCAGTCCGGGAGTTTCCTTCACCAGCTGTTCATAAGTTTTACTTGGATCGAGAAGCGAAGGCTTCTTCCAGATTTTACTGATGGATTCGGCGGTTTCGGAACTGACAATGTCATGAAAGATAATATCGCCGAAAATATTCTTCTTCATGTCGAGAATGGATTGTAAAAGCTGGGCTTCCACCAGAGGTATCTGAACTTTTTTCCCGGTCACCGGATGCGGCACGGTTACCAGCAGGTCCGTTCCTTTGGCCCCGATCTTGACCTTCGCTTCCGCCACTCCGAGCTGCTTGCTGATATAGCTGTTCCGGGTCAGCGAAGATCCACTTCCGGCCTGCATTTTCTTCGTCCAGAGCGCAGCACCTTTGGCCGAGGCGGCGTAAGACTCCCTGCCGGCCTGAAGATCTGCATACTGCGTCATTCTCAAATGCTTGAGAATCGATTCGGGGGCAATGGAGGTGGGATAAACCACGAGCTGTCCGGCAGTTTGATCTCCGGCTTCAAAAATTCGCATGGGTGTTGCCGTGGAGCCACTGCCACTCGCATTCGCGTTTCGCTCAAAGAGCGTATAGTAATAGCTCCAATTCACGTCATCGAGTTGCAGCAATTTCTGAGCTTTCTTGCGAGCGGCTGCGGCTTGGGGCCCCGGCCTGATGGCGACGCCCATCAGGCGATTCACCTCGGCCTGGAATTCCGGTGTTTTCTTCAGTTCAGGATTACTGACCACCTGTTTCAGTAAAGTTGAAATGCAAGCCTGACGATCGGTTGCGCCTTGAGAGTTCGAAGGATTGGCCAGAAAGAGCAAACAGCCCACGCAGACGCAAGCACCTGCACCGCATGAACTGCATTTTCCGCTTTTGAATTTGCTCATAAATTCCCCAATACTGACTTCAAACACTTGGCTGCCGACGGCTTACGTCCGACGGTGACTCTTCCTTCGGGAGCCTCTGCTTTCTTCAACCAGTACATCTTGGCAATTGCGGCCGCATACTTCTGCTCCAGCCGGGTTGAGAATTCCTGGGCCTTGCCCTTTTTGACCGCGACGGAAATCGAACCACCGAAGCCCCCGCCGATCTGAGCCGCGCCATAAACGTCTTTGTCACGCATCGCAATCTTCCAGGCTTCCTGAACTTCGGGAACCACGATTTCATAATTCTTCTGCGAGGAAACATGCGATCTGTTCAAAATTTTCCCGAAGCGGCGACTGTCCCCCGCCATGAGGGCAGCCACTCCCTCCTGAACCCGGGCATTCTCAGTCACAATGTGAGTGACCCGCCGACGGAGCTTCTCGGGCAGAGCGGCGACATCAGCACTGTCGAGATCACTGATCTTCAAATCACTCAGGCTGAGCAATGCAGGCTTGCCCGCGGCTGCACGCCTTTCATTTAGGAACCGGATGGAATCCTCGGTCGTTTCCTTGACCCGGTTTTTAAAATTGTCCCCGTGATCACTCGATAAACTATGGGCCACTCCCGAATTGAAGACGACCCATTCAAAATCGCACTTATTCGGCACAATCTTGAAGGTCGGAGTTTTGGGATCGGCGAAATCCATCAGGAGCAAACTGCCGTTTTTAGAAAGGCTGGACGTCAGCTGATCCATGAGGCCGACACTGCCTCCGACAAAATGACCTTCAATGCGCTGTCCGATTTTAGCGACCATCACATCATCAATTTCTTTTTCGAAGCCGAAAGCCTCACGGAAGGCGCGAGTCAAGGCGACTTCGGCAGCCGCGCTCGAAGAGACGCCAGCACCTTCCGGAACAGTCGTCGTCAGCTCAACGAGGTAACCGCGTGGGGGATAAATATCAATACCGAGTTCCTTCTTGGTCTCCGGATCGGCGAGCTCCGCCGTCAATCCCTGGAAATAGTCCTGCCACCCTCCGAGCTTTTTTTCCTTCCCTAGTTCGTATTTGTACTTCAGAACCATCGGCTTGCCATCTTTGCCAGTCATATGACTGATGATGGTCACGCGTTTATCACTCGGATCCGGATTGGGCGTCAACTTCACGGTAATTCCCAGATCGAGGGCCGTTGCGGCGACGATACCGCGATTGTAGTCGGTGTGTGAGCCAAGAACCTGAAGCCGTCCCGGTCCAAAGCTGATGGCCTGTTTGGGTTCAGCCGCTTGAAGTTGAGAGCAGGAGATGAAAAGACAAAACACGACACCGGAAAGTTTCGGAAAGGTTATAAGCCGCATACCTTGAGTCTATCGCTCAGCAGCCGGGTATCAAGTTTCTTTTGTTAAGATTCGTTGCAGAAGATCCATTAAAACAGTTAACAAGCTACTGGAATGCGGATTGCTCCGCATAACGGAAATGAAATTGAATGTTCCCTATTGGATAAGCACGACACGCCCCCCCAACTACAGACCTCTCAGCGAAAAGCTTTCGGTGGATGTGGTCATTGTCGGGGCAGGTATTACCGGCCTGACCACAGCCATTCGCCTTCGAGAAGCCGGTCTGTCCGTTGCAATCATAGACCAATTCAAACTTGCCGCGGGTGAAAGCGGCCACACAACCGCGCATCTCACCGAAATGGTGGATACGCGCTACACCGCGATCGAAGCTAAATACGGTTCCGAAGGAGCACAACTGGTTGCCCAATCAAGCCGGGCCGCGATGACTTGGATTGAAGAGCGATCCCTCAGGATCATTTGCGATTATCTGCACGTCCCGGGCTACCTCTATACCCAGAACTCCCACCAGCGACATGAACTGGAAAAAGAGCTGCGCCATGCCCAGAAGGCCGGCGTGGATGCAAAATGGGTCGACCGGGTTCCCTTACCTTTTAAAACCGAAGGTGGAATCATGATCCCCGCGCAAGCGCAGTTCCATCCGCGCAAGTACCTCCTGGGCCTGGCATCGCAACTGGAAACGGAAGGCTGCCAAATTTTTCAGAATACGCGCGCTCTGAATTTGAAAGAGGGAGAACCTTGCCGCCTCATCACCGATCGGGGCGTGATCGAAGCAGGCAAAGTCGTTTTCGCGACCCACACTCCCAGCGTCAACCGTATGAGGCTCCATACGCAACTAGCGGCTTATCGAACTTACGCAATGGCGGTCAGGCTCAAGGCAGCAGTCCCGGATCTGGGACTTTTCTGGGATACGGCTGAGCCTTATCATTACACACGCTCTCAAAACGGGCTCTGGATCATTGGTGGAGAAGACCACAAGACCGGGAATGAATCGAATACCGAAAACGCATTCCGGCGTCTTGAGAATTATGTCAGGGAACATTACGTCATCGACTCGGTCGACTATAGATGGTCCGGTCAAATTCTGGAACCTGTAGACGGTTTGCCGCTGATCGGCAGGAACCCCGATTCAAAGCATGTCTTCGTCGCAGCAGGTTTCAGCGGAAACGGCATGACCTTCGGAACCGTTTCGGGCCTGCTGATTTCTGATTTGATCCTCGGTATTGAGAACCCCTGGGCGGCGCTTTACGACCCCTTGAGAGTCAAACCGATCGCCTCACTCAAGGAATTTGTCCTCGAGAACGTCGATTATCCCAGAACCTTGATCAAGGACCGGATTGAAAAAACCGCCGAGCTGGATGCACTGGATGATCTGCACGTAGGCGAAGGCCAGCTGGTGAAAAAAGGCAACCAGACTTTGGCCGTATTCCGTGATGAGCAGAGTAACCTTCACGGCGTCTCCGCTACGTGTACACACCTCGGCTGCCATGTCCAATTCAACAATGCGGAGCAAAGCTGGGATTGCCCCTGCCATGGATCGAGATTCTCGGTGAATGGCGATATCCTGAATGGTCCGGCCATGAAGCGCTTGCAGCGCTTTGAACTGATCGAGCAGAAAAAAATGAAGAAGAAGGCGGCGTGAGCGTGTAATAGCCGCACTGCCGGCCGTCCCCGGCTCTGTAACGACCGTTGCGCAATCCCATGCAATCAGTTAAGCGATTAGTGGCCATGCCCCGTTCTCCGTTGCGGGGAATTATGCAAAAGCGCCGCTGTTTAATCGTAATTTGCTGTAATTAAAGATATTTTCAAGCGGCCCTATTTTCAACATTGTACTGACTAAACTACTCAACCATGCTATTTCCTTCGCAGTTTGACCAACTTCGTTCGGCCTTAATATTACTGGAAGATCGCCGGGAGCACTGTGTACCGTCACCTGCTGCACTTAAAAATTTCCGTCTTTATGCTTCTGAGCCTCGCGACTCAGGCGTGCTCGCTCGGAATGTTTGGCAGCGGAATCGATCAAGGCGTAAAAAACACCCCCTCCTACCGCAAGATCAACCCCGCCTGTGCGCAAGTCGATCTTTCGAAACCGGAACTCGATCCAAAATCCTTCCGCGAACTCCTGGGCTGCCTGAACGCCAATCAGGGCCTTGAGGCTCTCCACCAACTGGTTGCACGTCTGACAGACGCCCAACTGCAATCCCTCATCGCGGTTGTGAATCGGAATATCCTCAGAAATCCTGGAAGACTTTATCAGCTTGAGAAGACTCACGCGATGCTGGCCGAAGATGGCTCCCTCGACGAAAGCCTGCTTCATCTTGGAAAGCTCATCGAAAACGAAGAATTCATCGCCAGCTCCATCGCTCTGCTCAAAGACGGGTATTTCGTACCGGACCAAAGCGAAAATAATGACGCGAAGCAGAGCCCGGAACAGAAAAAAACTTTCGCATCGGATCGAATAGTTCTCAAAGCTCTCCAAAGACTTTCGACGAAAATAACCCCCCGGAACAGCGCGCGCGCACTCGACGCGCTTCTCAGCCTGGCGTCTTCCAAAGCCTTCCCCGAGTTGCTCCAGAAATTCGGAAAGCAGCAAGTCTCCACGCAACCTTTGCGCGAAATCACCGACCAGCTCCTGGCCTATCTACAGAGCAAAGACCCCGGGCACCCCGCTCTCGCCCAGGAACTCCTGGGTGCGCTCGTGAATCAGGATCTCTTTGCCGTACAAGACCAGCTTCTGGGCGCCTCACCTGAGGCACTACGCAGCCGGATTCCGCGCACCACTTCCGTTTTGAAAGTCCTGCTCGCCGGCGACGCACGGATGATGAACGGCCTCACTTCGCTCATCCATTATGCGCGAGCTCCGATACCGTGTCTGTCCGGAGGCGCCTCCGTGGAAGATCCGATACAGTTCATGATCCGCGAGCTGCTCGATCATAAATCCGATCCCGCCACCTTCCTGCAGAAGGACAATGTCCTCACCCTCACCTGGATGAACTCGTTTTGCGCTTATCCACCCGAGCTCGGGCAGAACTATTCCGCTCTTCTGGAACTGGCCGAAACTTCGGCAATCCATCCCATGGTTGAGTTGCTTTCGGCCCTGAATGCCGTGAAACACGGAAACAGAAGTCCACTCCTGGACCTCGTCCTCCAATTATTGGGTGATACCGGCACCGAAAATTCCACTGGAATCAAACGCCTCCTGCCGCTCCTGTCAGAATTCACGGACCGGGGTGTCTGGGATTCCCTCCTGCTCACGGCAACTCTACTCAAGCCCGAAGCTCGCGATTCTGTTTCTGACCTGCTGCAATTCATGCTTGAGCCCGCGCCCGAACTCGATGGCAAAAGTGCATTTGAAATCTTTTCCACACTGTTAACGAGAACCAGCCCTGATCATTTTTTTAAATTCATCTCCAGCATGCGACAGTTCGCTGATTCCCGCGAACCCTTCCTCGCCCCCGGACTCCATGTCGTGCGACGAGGCTTCCACAGCAACAATGTTCATCCCCTAACTGAGCTGATCCAGACGATTCTGGCGGAAGCGCCGATGAACGAAAGCGCGTTCAGCACTCTTTTTGAAATTTCCGAAATGCCGGAATTCAGTGATACCCTCCGGCTCTTTTCCGAAATGTCCAAAGACGGGCGCATGAAAGATCTGCTCAGCACGATTTTCACCCTTTTCCACAAATTCGCGGCCACCGGTTCCTCCGCAGTCGAAAAAACCAGTCCCCCCCCCTTCACTCCGGAAATTCGGCATGATTATTCGACTTCGGATCTGGTCGACTTCGAGGATATCCCCCCGGTCACTGAGATTGGCAGCGGCTGCCGCAAATTGGATTTCAATATTCCGCTGAGTGATACCCAGAACCCGGGCTTTGGCTCACAGCTTGGAAATCTACTTTCCTGCATCAACAGCGATCATCAGCACGACGAATACGTCAAAGCCATCGAGTTCCTGAACGAAGCGAAAACGGAACACGGAAATTCCTACTTCACTCAGCTCGTCGATCTCATCGCGGGAGCCCGGCTCACCGGGACACACAACTCAGTGCTGGTTCGGAACTTCATCCAAGCCTTCGATGACGGAGCCACCGCGAGTGGCGGAAAAATATTCAGACTGATCGAAGCGCTCCCCTTCTGGCTGGGCGAAAAGGGGGAGAATGCCGTAGAGCCTCTTCTGAAGCTGGCTCGCCCGATCATCGCGCAAGCACGCCCGGAACTGGAAAGGCTGGAGGCATTTGCGGCCAACGACATTCTCAGGCATAAAGATTTCACGCAACTTTTGGGCTACTTCCGTAGACTTCAGAACTCCACTTCCCCGGCACAGCCCCCCGCAGACGCGAGCGAAGCCTACGATCTTCAGGCTCTCGAAACAGAAATCAGAAAAAACGAATGCGACGGCCCGACGGATGCCCAGAGTCTGGCTCGCCGCGCGCGAGAAGTAATTTACGATTTCGAAAATGCCTCCAATAATTGGGAGCTTGTGAACGGAAGAACTCGCGATTCGTGGAATATCCAGACAGTAAAAGATCGCCTCGATCCGATCCTCCAGAAAATGGCCGACCCCGCCCAGAGCGCACCGGACCACACACTCAAAGATGCGCTCCTCAAATTCCTGGGTTACTTCTCCCTGCAGCCCGGAGCGAGTCCAAGTCGCGATTCACACTTCTCCCGTGACGCGCTTTTCAATTTTTTCAAGGACCGCTCGAATGATTATCAGCCCATCAGTTATATTTATGAGCCGGACGGCAAACCGCGGGTACGCCTGGTCAATAGCATGGACCGGCTTGAACTGGTGCTGATCAATGCGGACATTGTCGTCCCCGCATTCAGGAAAAATTACGGCCTGCAATTCACCGCCGAAATCGGAGAAGCCTGGGGCGACGAACCCTTTGAGGTCTGGCCTCGCGAAATCCAGGAGAAGTTTCCGAAAAATTCGAGAAAAAAACCAAAAACCCTTCGTCAGGCTGTTGACCACATCAACAAGACATTCCGGTTCTTTCTCTGGTTGACCCGCGATCCCGAGCTACCCGATTGCCGACAGGCAAACTGGAGATCCAAAAACGATCCGACCCGGCACTTCTGGGGTGAAGACGGCATTGATCGGATGAAAGACTCCATGGAAAACTGGGGGTTCCTCAAGAGTTTCGTCGATCTTAAGAAGACTCGCACGGCGCTTTTCAACGTCAATCAGGTGATCGATGTCCTTTACGAAAATCTTCCGGAGAAAAGATCCGATGGAACGCGCATTCTTCGCAACCTGTTTTTTGAACTCTACTATTCCTCGCCCAAGCAGTTCCGCTCATCCAAAGCGCTCACCCAGAACAATCTCAGGGTGGCAATCGATCTGGTGAAAATGGGAATCGGCCGCCAACCGGGCAGGTTACTGCGCGAACTGGCTCCCGAACAATCACCCACAACCAATGGCCCTGCTCAACTGACGCGCGAGTTTTTCATTTCGCTGACCGAAGCGGCAAATGCTCCCGGAACGCCGGCTGTTCTGGATCTCCTGATCCGGGAGCCCGGACGCGTACTGACCTGGGAGGCGCTGAGTGAAATTTTCGAACTCATAGACTCCTCCACCCCCGAACAGCTGCAGACAATCAAACAATCCGCATTCTATGCTCTGATTGCCGGCCATCAGCTCGGCATTGCCGATGTCTTGATGAATTCAGCTCAGGCGGTTTTGAGTGAGCACCAGGAGTATCTGGGACAGAACACGGCGAAAATGAACAGCCTCGTTCGCAGCACAGCCGTTCGTGATTTTCTGAAGAATTTTGCTGAAGATCAGAACTTGGAGAACAAAAACCTTTTCGCCCTCTGGTCTCAATCTTTTTTGAACCAGCCCCAGGTGGCAGTTGATGGCATTTCCATTCTGCAAGCGATCGACTCCGATCCTCAGGCCAGAGCTGGCTGGAACGAATTCCTGACTCGCAGGGATCAGATTCTCGCGTCCCCCGATTACCAGAAATTGAACCTGACCGAAGCACTTGCGCCTGTTTTTGATTTTTTCCAGGAGAAAAGCTCCGATCCTGACTCCACCGCGACGGCCCGCCGGCTGCGCCTCTATCTGGCCGACCAGCTTGAGCAGGGAACCTTAGATCAGCTTTTTGTTCTCGCGGCCAGCAATCCTGCCGAGTTTTATCAGGTATTAAAAATCCCGAGCAGAGCAGTCGAAAATGGGGAGCTCCAGGACTTTCTTCGCATGGTTCGGCGAACTCTGGGCAATTGACCCATTGTCAACCGCAACGAGCACGGTATGATTTGGGTCTATGGCCAATATCGATGTTCAGACCCTGACGGAAGAAATCAAAAAGCGCAGTCAATTTGTCGACTCCATCGTCTCAGAAGCCTCCAAGGTCATCGTGGGACAGAAAATCCTGATCGAGCGCCTCTTGATGGCACTTCTTTGCGACGGTCACGTGCTGCTCGAAGGCTTGCCCGGACTGGCCAAGACCCTGACGATCAAGACGCTGGCGGATATCATCCACTGCGATTTCAAACGCCTTCAATTCACCCCCGACCTCCTGCCTTCTGATCTGGTCGGAACCATGATTTTCAATCAGAAGACCGGGGATTTCACGCCCAAGAAAGGGCCGATCTTCACGAATCTGGTTCTCGCTGACGAAATCAATCGCGCTCCGGCAAAGGTCCAGAGTGCCCTGCTTGAAGCGATGGGCGAACGCCAGGTCACCATCGGCGAGACCACTTATAAACTGGAAGATCCCTTCATCGTGCTTGCGACCCAGAATCCAATTGAACAGGAAGGAACCTATCCTTTGCCTGAAGCGCAGCTGGATCGTTTTCTTTTCAAAGTCAAAGTGGGTTATCCAACGCAACTTGAGGAAAAATCCATTTTAAACCGCATGTCCGGCGTGGAAGCACCCCGAGCGGCCAAGATCTGCCACCCCACCACGATTCTGGAAGCCCGGCAGATCTGCTCGCAGATCTATATGGACGAGAAGCTGAAGGACTACATCCTCGGTATTGTTTTCGCGACTCGCTTTCCGGAAAAAGCCGACCTCCCCGAACTGAAGGCGCAAATCCAGGTGGGCGCCTCGCCTCGCGCCACTCTATCGCTGGCACGCGCCAGCCGGGCGAATGCCTTCATTCATCATCGGGGGTTTGTCACCCCCGAAGACATCAAGGCGGTGGCCTACGATGTTCTTCGCCATCGCATTCTGGTTTCGTTTGAGGCCGAGGCAGATGGAATTGACAGCGAACAGCTCATCAAAAAAATTCTCGAACGCGTTGAAGTGCCTTGAGACATGCCAAGAATGAGGTCCTAAGAATTGCTTCCTGATGAACTTCTCAAAAAAGTCCGGATGATTGAGATCACCACGCGCAAGATGGTGGACGATGTCATGTCCGGACAGTACCGCAGTCACTTCAAAGGGCACGGGGTGCAGTTTTCCGAACACCGGCAATACATGGCCGGTGATGATATCCGGCACATCGACTGGAAAGTCAGTGCCCGAACGCGCGACCCTCTCATCAAGAAGTATGAAGAAGAACGAGAGCTCACGGTTTTCCTGGTCGTTGACGTGTCCGGCTCGGGACAGTTCGGCTCCGATAAAAAGCTGAAGTCCGAAGTCGCCGCTGAAATAGCGGGAATGCTCGCCTACGCGGCAATCCATACCGGAGACCGGGTGGGCGTGCTGCTTTTTTCCGGAGGAACTGATCTGATCGTGCCCCCTAAAAAGGGCCGGCAACACATCATGCGTATCATCCGTGATATTCTGAGCCATAAGCCGCAAACCAAGGGAACCGATTTGAAAAGCGCGCTCGATGGCACTGGACGGATCATGAAGCATGCCGGCGTCGTTTTCGTGATCAGCGACTTCATGGCGGATAATTATTCGATTGCACTCAAACGCCTGGCCCGCCGCCATGACGTCGTTGCTGTCCAGATTGGCGATCATCGCGAACAGGTAATACCTGAGATCGGGCACCTGCTGCTTGTGGATCCCGAAACTGGCGCGGAGCGCTTCGTTGACACTTCGTCTTATGCGTTCAAAAGATGGCATCAGGAGTATCGTGCGGAATTCGAGACCGACACGGTCACCGCTCTCAAGGGCGGCAAGCTGGAAGTGCTAAAAATTTCAACCGAACAGAATTATGGAGACGCGGTCGTCAGATTTTTTCGAGCGCGTGGTCGCCGACATGGCCGGTAAACTCAGAGGCACTTTTGCTGTGCTCGCACTTCTGCTGCTGATTGCGGACATGAGCGGGAGTCTCCAGGCAGCCCCCCCCGTCAACTTGCCTTCTTCGATAGCCAGTCCGTCACCGTCACCTTCCCCCTCGCTTACCGAAGCGGAGCTTCTCGCCCTGCCCTCGCACGATGTGGAAATCTTCCGTGCGCCCGAAGCGTTACGAGTGGGAGATTCCCTTGTATTAAAAATCCCCGGCATCAGTCCCGGCGAAGTCACTCTGGATCCCTTACCCGAGTTGCAGGAACAGGGCTGGCTGCTGACCTCCCTTTCAAAGCAGGAGGAGAACCAGAAGGAATTCCGTTTTGAAGCGGCCCCCCTCAAACCCGGGACCCTGATCCTTCCTTCGCTCCCGCTTCGCGATCAGGCAGGCAAGGCGTTCGCGCGAACCAATCCCTTCAGCTTGCAAATCGCCTCCTCGATCAAACCCGAAGATCAGAAGCCCTCCGAACCCGCCCCTCTTCGCCCGCCGCTGCTTTTGAACTTCCCGGTATGGGTTGCTTTTGCAGGAGTTCTACTTCTGATCGCGTTGGTCGTGGGAGCGATTTTCGCTTTCCGGAAGCTCAGGAAAAAACAATTGACCCCTGCTCGGGTCGCTCCGATCAAACCCGTTTTGCCCGAAGACGAAGAAGCCCTGGCTGCGCTCAAAGCGCTCGAGACTGGCGGCCCGCTGAGCCGCGGGCATTTTAAAGCACATTATTTCGGCCTTTCTGAAATCCTGAAAGCCTACCTGGGACGACGTTACAGGTTTGATGCCCTGGAATCCACCTCCAGGGAAATTCTCCTGGCACTCGAAAAGCGACAGCGGCTGTCCGAAGCAGCCCTGGACCGTCTCGAGATTTTATTTGAAAAACTCGATCTGGTGAAATTCACCGACCATATTCCGATTCCTTCAGAGGGAATCGACCTTTTGCGGGAAGCACGCGAACTGGTACTGACCACCCGCCGACCTCCGGCGCCGGCTCCGATTCTGGAACCGCGGCTTAATAGCAAGGAGAACACCTGATGCGATTCGCGCACTGGCCTTTCCTCCTCCTTCTTCTGCTGATCCCGATTCTGCATCGCTGGTGGGTGAAACGCAATCAGCCGCCCAAAATTTCGTTTTCTCTTCCGGTCCCGGAAAAAGCCACGTCACGCAACCCTGTCAAAATACTGCTCGCCCTGAAGTATCTGGGCTGGGGGCTGATGATCATTTCGCTGGCCCGTCCTCAAGCGAGCTTCCGGCAACAGGAACGCACGATCAGTGGTATCGATATCATGATGGTCCTCGATGTTTCGGCCAGCATGAACATTGAAGATCTGGCTGAACGCTCCCGGTTTGACATAGCCAAAGACGTGATGAAGAGCTTTATTGACGGGCGCCGGAATGACCGTATTGGACTGGTCGAGTTCAGCGGAGAGCCGTTCACGCTCGCACCGCCGACCCTCGATTACGGTCTGGTCAAAGACTCTCTCAAAAATGCGCGAATCGGCGTTCTAAAAGACGGAACCGCAATCGGAGACGGACTTTCCCTTGCCGTTGCGCACCTCCGGAATTCCAAAGCCAAAAGCAGAGTGATTGTTCTGCTGACGGATGGGGACAACAATGTCGGGCAGGTAGACCCGGCGACCGCCGGAGAACTTGCCGCGGGCTATTCGATTCGCGTCTACACCATTGCCATTGGCCGTGAGGGCCGCGTTCGCCTTCCGATACGTCAGCCGGGCCCCTTTGGCAACACCATCACAACTTACCAGTGGTTCGACAACGCCTTGAATCCCCAGCTGCTCGAGGAGATCGCTTCGAAGACTTCCGGCAAATTTTATCGAGTGACGGATGAAAAGGCCCTCGAGTCGGTGTTTTCAGAAATCGACCAGCTCGAGAAGACCGAAGTGATCGCCCACGAGAAGATCCGGTACGAAGAACGCTATCAGAAGCCACTGAAATTCGGCGCAGTCATTCTGGTTCTCGAGCAATTGCTCGCCCGGGGTTGGTGGGTGCTCCTGCCATGAAATTCATCAATCCCTCCTGGCTCTGGCTGCTCCTGTTGATTCCCGGTCTCTATATCGCACTCGTGTTTCACGAAAAGCGGCGGCAGAAGAAGTTTGAGCAATTCGCGAAAATTCCACTCTGGTCAACCATCGTTCCGGATTTCACCGCCGGTGCTGGGCTGGCCAAGGGCCGGCTTTTTCTGATCGCGCTTGCTTTTACGATCTTTGCACTCGCCCGTCCGCAATGGGGCACGCATGAGGAAACCGCTCATGTCACCGGTCTCGACATCATGGTGGTTCTGGATCTTTCCAACAGCATGGAGGTCGAGGACGTCTCGCCCAACCGTCTCAAAAAAGCCAAGCACCTCGTTCGCAGTCTGGCCGAGCGTCTTCGCGGGGATCGGATTGGCCTGATTGCTTTTGCCGGCAGTTCGTTCATTGCCTCTCCGCTCACCAACGATCTCGAATATATTTCGAGTACTCTGGAGATTCTGGGAAGCCAGAGCATCACCAGCCAGGGAACCGATACTGCCGGAGCACTCGAAGCGGCCAGAAGAGGCCTCGAACGCGGAGCCGAGGACACCGCTCCCGTTCCTGATGGCAAGACGTTCCCATCGAGAGTGATTCTCCTTATCACGGATGGCGAAGATCAGGAGGGCGGAGCAACGGAACAGGCCGCCGAGCTCAACAAATCTGACATCAAATTGTACATCATCGGAGTGGGCACCCAGAAGGGCGGACCGATTCCGATGCGCGATGCCGATGGCAATCTTCATGGTTACAAAAAAGATCGCAAGGGCGAACCGGTCATCAGCACCTTTAAACCCGATCAACTGACAGCTCTGGCCGCAGCCGGAGGCGGGAAATACTGGAACGCCACCCAGGATGAGCAGGAAATCGAAGAGATGCTCACGGACCTGAACGCGCTGAATCGCACGGAGTATACCGAGCGCCGTTACCTCGTTCACGAAGATCGCTTTCAGTTCCCTCTTGCGATCGCGGTCATTTTATTATTTCTGGAACTGGCAGTCGCCACGAGTCGCAAGCCCGCCAAGCTCTTGCTGGTTCTCTTCATTTTCGGAAGCTTTCTGCCGACCCAACCCGCCTCGGCGGAATCCGCGGTGCCGCTGGATTCCTATTTTGAAAACAGAAAAGGCCTCGAGGCTTTCAACGACGGTAAAATAGAAGAAGCTAAAAAGCATTTTGGTGCGGCCCAGGCCATTGACCCGACTCGTCCGGAACTGGAGTTCAACCAGGGCGTCATCCGCCTTCAGGAGGGGGATGTCGACTCGGCCGTCCGCTCCTTTGATCAAGCGGCCAGGCTCAGCCAGTCCAACCCCCAAGTCAGCGGTCAGGCTCTTTACAATCTGGGAGGCGCCCTTTCCAAGAAAGGCGACGTTCCGAATGCAATCCGTTCGTATCTCGGTGCGATTTCAAAGGCACATCAGGCAAAGGATTTCCAACTCGGAGAGGATGCCAGAAAGAATCTGGAACTTTTGATCCAGCAGCAGCAACAGAAAAAGAAACAAGAGCAGCAGCAAAAAGACGAGCAGGATAAAAAAGAGCAGCAGGAAAAGCAAAAAAAGGAAAAAGAAAAGGAAGACCAGAAGAGCAAGGAAAACGAACAGAAAAAGGAAAAAGACCAGAAAGAGCCCAAACAGTTCGAAGAGCCGAAGGAATCCAGAAAGCGGCAATTCCGTTCACCTAAACTCTCCCCTGAAGACGCGGAGCGTGTTATGGCAGAATTAAAGAACCGGGAAAAAGAACTTCATAAACGTTTAAAGAAACAACAGGGTACTTCCAGTGGCGTTCAGAAAGATTGGTAAATCAGCTCTCATCACCACAGCTCTCTGTGCAGCGCTCTGTCTGGTGGCCAGCTCGACCCGTCCGTTCGCCGCTTTCGCCAAAGAGCCAGAAATCCAGTTCACGGCCGAAGTGGACCGCAACCAGGTCTCGGCCGATGAATCTGTCTCGCTCCGCTTGAAAGTTCGCGCGGAAGGCTCCGCCAATGTTTCAAATCCACAGTTCACTGCCCCTGATTTTGACGAGATCAACCAGTACAGCAGCGTTTTTGTGGAATCTTATTATGAGAATGGCCGCTTCGGAATGCGCAAAAATCATTCCGTAACCAAAGTGCTCAGGCCACGCAAGGTGGGAGACCTTAAAATTTCAGGCATTCAGATCAAAGTGGAAGACAAAGCCTACTCCGCCCCTGATATTACTATCCAGGTTGGGGGAGCCGGCGCGGGCACTCCCGCACCCAAGGGCTACGGCGGCAGTGGCGTGGGATTGCGTGGGGCAGCCAAGGCCGTGAATCACCGCAATGTCATTTTGCGCGCGGAAATCGATAAAGATCGTGCTTACAAAGGCGAACAGATTGTCGTCAGCTACTACATCTACACGCGCGTTCAGCTCTTCAATATCGCGGTTGAGAAATGGCCCACTCTGAACGGCTTCCTGCGGGAAGATCTCGAGGTTCCAGTGATGGGTACTTCGGGCCGGATGGATGCTGACCAGGTGGTGATGGACGGCACCGCCTATAAACGCTCTCTTCTCGTTCGCTATGCCGCCTATCCTTTACAAAATGGAAAGCTGAAAATTGATCCGATCGCACTGAAGTACAATTACTATCCCGCACAACGGGGCATGGATGACGAAGATGACGATCCGTTCACCCAGTTCTTCCAGCAGATGGCGCCGCGGCCCGGCAGTGACAGGAGCGACACCCTGACCATTGAAGTCATTCCGGTTCCGGAGGAAGGCAAACCCTCCTCATTCACCGGCGGTGTCGGGGATTTCACTCTGACTGCCGCAGTTGACAAGACCGAGGTCAAAGCGAATGAGGCACTGACTTTGATCGCCAAAGTGGAAGGGCGGGGCAATCTGGCTTCAATTGGGGAACCGAAAGCAAAATGGCCGGATCAACTGGAACTCTATGATTCCAAGGGCCGGGCAAAAACCAGCAAATCGGGTGTCGGTGACAAGATTTTTGAATTCTTACTACTCCCCCGCGTCCCCGGACCGCTGACGTTGCCCAGGCTGGAGCTAAGTTTTTTTGATCCAAACAAGAAAATTTACATCACTCGATCCACCGAACCGATCACGATTAATGTACTGCCCGGCTCGCAAGGCGCCCCGGCCCCTCAGCCAAAAAAGGGAGCCCCCAGCCTCACCGCCTCTGGGGATCCCCAAACAGAGCAAAAACAGGAAGTCCGTTACCTGAAGCCGCCAGGTGTTGACACCCCGGTCACAGCCTGGCCCATTTGGCGCATGTTCTATTGGGCGGCCATTGTCGCTCTCGGAGTATTCCTCCTGCTTGTCGCACGGGATCTTCTGGAAAAAGGACGCGCGACTGCGCAGGGGCGCTTTAACGCGAAAGCTAAAGCACACGCACGCAGCTGGGAAAAACTAAGCGAGCTTGCAAGTACGGCCACTCGGCATTCTGACCAGCTTCCCTGGAATGAAGTGGTCTCTGGCTATGAGCTGCTTGAGTCCTTGATCTTCGACGCACTTGAAAGACTCCATCCAGGTGGTGCCCGCGCATTGTCCCGCCAGGAACTCAGGGAGATTCTGGTCCAGGAAAACCAGATTCCAGAAATTCTCTGGGAGCGAATTGAAAAAACTTTGGATTTTGCCGACCTGGTCCGTTTTGCGTCATCTGCCGGTGCGATTTCGCAAGAAGCGGCGCGCCTGGAGTTTTCAAAGTGGATCGATGAGGCAAAAAGCATTGTCCTGCTGCTTGAACGAAAGCAATCACCCAACTCTCGCTCTTGAAGCAAATTGAAATCCCGCCCTGAATCCGCTATATTAATATGCAGGGATTTGGCATTGAGACCGTCCCTCAATTGAAAATCAGGAGACCCATTATGAGCATCGGAACCGGAGCGAGCGCTCGCTTTGAAGCTATTCGAGAAGTGAATTCCCGTACCCCCAGAAAATTTGATCCTCCCAGGGATGACCACGGCAAACGTCTGAGAATTTCAGATTTCTTTGGCATCAATACTTTCGATATCCGCAAAATGCGCGAAAAACTTCCCAAGGAAGTTTTCACCAAGCTCCTCTCCACCATCGAAACAGGGAAGAAGCTGGATCCTGAAATCGCCAACACCGTTGCTCACGCCATCAAAGAATGGGCCCTGGCCCGCGGAGTGACACATTTCTGCCACTGGTTCCAACCACAAACCGGCTCGACCGCAGAGAAGCACGATGCGTTTTTGTCCCTGGAAGAAAACGGCCGTCCGGTTGAAAAATTTTCCGGCTCCCAGCTAATTCAGAGCGAACCCGATGCCTCCAGCTTTCCTTCCGGCGGCATGCGCACCACCTTTGAAGCCCGCGGATACACCGCTTGGGACCCCTCCAGTCCGGTCTTCATCATGGAGCATACGAACGGAAAGACCCTCTGCATTCCTTCCGTCTTCCTGAGTTACCATGGCCATTCACTCGATGAAAAAACCGCACTCATGCGCAGTGGCGAGATTCTGTCGCATAAAGTTTGCGAGCTGGTACACCTGATCGGGGACAAGGAAATCAAACGCGTCGTGCCGACTCTCGGAATTGAGCAGGAATACTTCCTGATCGATCGTGCGTTATTCAGCCTTCGCCCGGATCTGGTCATGTCGGGCCGAAGTCTGCTCGGTGGCCAGCCGCCCAAAGGACAGCAGCTCGAAGATCATTACTTCGGAAGCATTCCCGGCCGCGTGCAATCCTTCATGAGTGAAATGGAATTTGAACTCTACAAATTGGGAGTGCCGGTCAAGACCCGTCATAATGAAGTAGCTCCCAGCCAGTTCGAGCTCGCTCCCATTTTCGAAGAAGCCAACATCGCTACGGACCATAACCAGCTCCACATGGAAATCCTGCGGAAGGTCGCGACCAGGCATAACTTCACGGTACTGCTCCACGAGAAGCCTTACGCGGGCATCAACGGCAGCGGCAAGCACAACAACTGGTCTCTGATGGTGACCTGCAGTGGTCCGTCCGTCGATGGAGAGAACCTGCTCGATCCCGGCAAGACGCCGCATGAAAATCTCCGGTTTCTTCTGATCCTCTGCGCTTTCCTGAAGGGAGTTTACAAGCATTCCGGGCTCCTGCGCGCCGGGGTGGCTTCCTCAGGAAATGATCATCGCCTCGGTGCCAATGAAGCCCCTCCCGCGATCATCTCTGTTTTCGTGGGTGACATGCTCAGCCGGATTCTCAATTCGATCGAAAGCGGAACAGCGGAGCAGATCAGTGATGCGGAATTCATCAAGCTGGGGGTCTCCCGGTTGCCGGAAATTATGCGCGACAATACGGATCGCAATCGCACTTCCCCGCTCGCCTTCACCGGGAACAAGTTTGAGTTCCGCGCTGTCGGCTCATCCGCATCGTCCGCTTTTCCCATTACCCTGCTGAATGCGGCCGTGACGGATGGAATTTCCGACGTCATGGAGGCGCTCAAGCCCAAACTCACGACGGCCAAGACCATTAATGCCGCCATCCTTGAGGTGATCCGGGATGTGGTCAAGGAAACAAAACCCATCCGTTTTGAGGGCAACAACTACTCGGAACAATGGGTCTCGGATGCCGAAAAACGTGGTCTTTTGAATCTCAAGAAGACTCCGGAAGCCCTTGCCCAGCTGCTGACGCCTGCGGCAATCGCCATGCTCACCAAGCATGGTGTTTTTTCGGAAGCGGAAGTTGTTTCACGATTTCACGTGCGCATCGAACGATATATCAAGAACATGCTGATCGAAGTCGATACACTCCGCTCCATGATCGAGACTCAGATCCTCCCCGCTTGTTATTCCTATTACGGGATGCTGGCCTCAGGAATCGGAGCCGCGAAGGCCGCCAACATGCCCACCCCCCAGCAGGAATCGGCAACAAAACTCGCCGCCCTGATTGGCGCCGTTCAAAGTAAACGCAATTCGCTCTCAGTCATGCTCAGCCGGCTGGAAAGCTTCAGCAATGAGGAAGAAAAGGCCAAGTACCTGTCGCGGGAAATTTCCCTGATAATGACGGAAATTCGTGTCGCCAGTGATGAACTCGAGTCCCTGGTCGCGGATGACTACTGGCCGCTGCCGAAATACCGTGAAATGCTCTTCATCACCTGAGCATCAGAAGTAATAACGGGCACCCAAGCCACCCTGGAAAATAAAATCGGTGGACGGCGCCAGCTCCATTCCCGGGACCAGCTCGACGAAGAATCCGATGGGTTCCATGTCGAGCATTCCCTCCAGTCCAAAAGGGATGCGGAGGGCAAACCCCAGGTCGCCGTCTTTCTTTGAATCCGTCACGACCCCCAGCAGGAGGCCTGCACCCCAGTAAGCGCTGACCGGGGAGCTCCGCTTCAGGACCGAGTTCACCCACTGCGGTCGCATGAAGATATAGTCTGCCGTGATCTGAACCCAGGAGTTGAAGGAGTAGGCCAGCGAAAAGTCTAATTTACGATCCTTCTCAAGGACATACTGGGCAGAAAGCCCGGTCGGCTCTCCCAACACTATTCCCAGTCCAAAGTTTCTCGCTCCGTTGACTGGAGCGGCAAACCCCGCCGAGGGTAACCCAAGGACCAGACTCAAAAGGATCAGAACAGGGTAGCTCAGGTTTTTCACTAGTATCTCCATTTCCTTTAATTCTCTATTTGAGCTAATTTAACTCCCAGCGAGGACCTCCATGCAACAGCTTTGTCTCACTTGCCGTCGATCCAACAGGGCCACCGTGCCTTGCGGCTTATGCCAAGAACCCGTCTGCAAAGACTGTGAGACTTTCATTGAGCCGTCTTCTTTTTCGTTTCTGAAGAAGACTCCGGAAGTCCTGACGCATACCCATTATTGCCAAAGTTGTTACGAAAACAGTGCCAAGGCCGCTTTGGACGCCTACAACGAAACGATGGAGCGGGCGCACGATATTTACTTTTTCTTCAATACTCAGAAAAGGCCGCCGCCGATCATCAAGAAGGCGAGACTTTCTGAAACAGTCGAAAATTGCGGCGACCGCGACGAAACCATTTTGAGACTCGCGTTTTTTGCGGCGCAAGATGGTTATAACGCAATCATTGAAGCTGATATCACGTCCACGAAAGTGCGAAACGGCAAACACCAGACGACCATCTGGAGAGGCACCGGCACTCCGGCCCAGGTGGATTCAGTGAAACTTGAGAAACACAACGACCGGCATAACCAGCGTTGACAGAGCCATGCAAATCATAAGAGGAATCTCGCAGCTTTCCCATAATCTTCCCCACCCGGTCGTTACGATCGGCAACTTTGATGGGGTGCATATCGGCCATCGGGAGATCATCGAACTGGTAAAGGCCAAAGCCCTCGCGCGAGGAGGGAGTTCCGTTGTGTACACGTTCCGCCCGCATCCGCAAGCCACGCTGAGTACCGCCGGTGCGGTCTCGTTGCTGACGACCTACGATGAGAAGCTGGAAATTCTGGCTGAACTCGGAGTGGATCTGGTCGTGGAAGAGCCCTTCACCCGCGAGTTTTCGACGATCGAGCCCGAACAGTTCTTCAATGACCTGATTCTCCACCGGCTCAGCGCCGAGGCCATTGTCGTCGGTTACGATTTTTCGTTCGGCAAAGAACGGAAGGGCCATATCCCGGCGCTGCAGGCCTTCTGCAACTCTGCAGGAGTGGAGCTGACCGTAGTCCCCCCGCACCGGCTCGAGGGCGAAATCGTTTCCAGCACACATGTCAGGCAGCACCTTCTTGCAGCCGAGGTGGAAATGGCTGAACCGCTGCTTTCGCGGCCTTTCTTTTATCGGGGAGTGGTCGTCCGGGGCGAAGGTCGGGGCCGGCAGCTCGGCTTTCCGACGGCGAATCTCAAACTCGAGAATAAATTGACCTTGCCGCTGGGTGTTTATGCCTCAAACGCCATCTTCGAAGGAAAGGCTTATCCCAGCGTCACTAATATCGGAGTACGGCCCACTTTTTATCCAGACCCGGAGCACCAGCTGCCCGCCCTCGTGGAAACGCATTTACTGGATGTGAACCTGAATCTTTACGGCAACACCTTGGAGGTCCGGTTTAAAAAGTACCTGCGCCCTGAACAACGCTTCGCCTCGATTGACGGTCTGAAAAAGCAAATCGCTCTGGACTCTGAAGAGGCTCGTAAACTTCTTACTTGAGAAATACGTTCGGTCTTTCGCTGCCTTGACAAAAATTGTTACCCCTCTCACACTGAATTGAAGGGCGGACCATGTCGAGGCAACTTGCTGAACTTCTTGTCAAAGACAAGATCATCTCACAATTCCATTTTGAACAGGCTGAAACTGCCGTCAAAGGTGGGGCGACCAGTTATGTCCGCTTTTTGATAGAAAAGAACCATTTAGCCGAATCCAAGTTGCTCTACTATCTTGGGCAGAAATTCGGGCTTCCCAGCATCAATCTCAAAAAATTTGAGATTGAGCAGTCGATTTTGAGAATCATCAGCCCCGAAATCGCCTACAAGCATGCGATTGTCCCGATCCAGTCCGCAAAGGGCACGCTGGTCGTCGCACTTTGCGACCCTTCCATGATTTCAGGTTTTGAAAACCTGAAATTCCGTCTCAAAATGAATATCGAAGCGGTACTCACCTCCTACTCGGCTTTTGATGCCGCGCTTTCCAAATATTACGGCGGTGCGGCCACGGTCGGCGCGGCAATTGCCAGTTTCCAGGGAAACAAAGAGAATACTGAAGCGCTCGCGAGCATGGACCTCGTCCAGGTCCACGAAATCCAGGACGGCGGCACATCCGCCGATCAGGATGCACCAGTTATTACGGCCGTAAATGGAATTTTGAGCGAATCCATCCGGCGGGCCGCCAGTGATATTCATATCGAACCCTACGAGAAACGTTTCCGGGTGCGGATGCGTATTGATGGAACACTGATGGAGATCGCGCAACTTCCCATCGAAATGAAACGGGCGATGCTTGCCCGCATTAAAATCATGTCCCGTATGGATATTGCCGAATCCCGCGTTCCGCAGGACGGACGCATCAAGCTCAAACAGGGTAACAGTGAAATCGATTTCCGCGTCAATACGATGCCCACCCTCTTCGGAGAGAAGGCCGTTCTTCGTCTTTTAAACAAAGGCAACCTGCATCTGGACCTGACGAAACTCGGCTTTGAAGCCGGCCAGCTGGTCGATTTCAAAAAAGGAATTTACGCCCCGAACGGCATGGTTCTGGTCACCGGACCTACCGGTAGCGGCAAAACCACCACCCTTTATTCGGCACTTTCTGAACTCAATCAGGTAACCGATAATCTCTCGACTGCTGAAGATCCCGTTGAATACAACCTCGATGGCATCAACCAGGTCCAGGTACACAAGGAAATCGGACTCACCTTCGCCGCCGTGTTGCGCGCCCTTCTCCGTCAGGACCCGGATGTCGTGCTCGTCGGCGAAATCCGCGATTATGAAACCGCCGAAGTGGCGGTCCAGGCAGCACTGACTGGCCATCTCGTGCTTTCCACTTTGCATACGAATGATGCCGTCAGTACCATCACCCGTCTCATGAATATGGGGATTGAGCCTTTCCTGATCGTGTCTTCAACCAACACGATCGTCGCCCAGCGACTGCTCAGAACCATCTGCTCGGGATGCGCGGTCCAGATGCCCATTCCCGTTGAAAAACTGGTGACCATGGGAGTTCCGGAACCCATAGCCGCACAGATGAAGTGCATGAAGGGACAGGGCTGCCAGAAGTGCAACAAGACCGGGTACAAAGGTCGTATCGCGATTTATGAAGTACTCACGATGACTCCGGCGATCAAAGAGATGGTGCTCTCGGGAGCAACCGTCCTGGACCTTAAAAAACAGGCGGCCAAAGATGGGATGAAGAGCTTGCGCATGGCTGCAATCACCAAGGCAGCCGAAGGCAAGACAACCCTGGAAGAAGCGCTTTCAATGACGATGGAGACATAATGGCAAAAATAGGCCTCGCAGCACTTCTCAAAGCCATGGTTGAACAGAGCGCCTCCGACTTGCACATCACAAACGGGGTCCCTCCTCAGTTTCGTATCCACGGCAAAATGGTGAAAGTGAAAATTGAACCTTTGACGTCGACCGAGACCAAGGAACTCTGCTACTCCGTTCTGACGGATACCCAGAAAGCCGATTTTGAAAAAAATCTGGAGCTGGATTTTTCCTTCGGTATTCGAGACCTGTCCCGGTTCCGCGGCAATCTCTTCTTCCAGCGGGGAGCCGTTGCCGCCGTATTCCGCCGGATTCCAATGGTCATTCCCGAGTTTGACAGTCTCGGCCTGCCGCAGATCCTCAAACGAGTGATTCGACGGCCCAACGGACTGATTCTGGTCACCGGACCAACCGGCAGTGGTAAATCCACGAGTCTGGCGTCCATGCTGGATATTCTCAATCGCGAAGAATTCGGCCACATCATGACAGTGGAAGACCCGATCGAGTTCGTGCACCCGCACAAGAACTGCATCATCAATCAACGTGAGATCGGCGTCGATACCCGCGGCTTCGGCGCCGCACTCAAACGGGTGCTGCGCCAGGATCCCGACTATGTTTTTGTCGGCGAAATGCGCGATGTTGAAACGATCGAAACCGCCCTGACTCTGGCCGAAACCGGCCACCTGGTATTCGGAACTCTCCATACCAATGGAGCTGTGCAATCCATCAACCGCATCATTAACGTCTTTCCGCCTCACCAACAACCCCAGATCCGGGCCGTGCTTTCGTTCAGCTTGCAGGCGATCATGTCCCAGCAATTACTCCCCCGGCTGGGAGAAGCGGGACGAGTGGCCGCGTGTGAAGTTCTGATTCCAAATCCGGCCATTCGCAACATGATCCGGGAAGACAAAATTCATCAACTCTACAGCGCAATGCAGGCCGGCCAAGGCGAAAGCGGAATGCAGACGATGAACCAGGCCCTTGCCTATCTCGCCTTGCAACGGATAGTTTCCAAGGCAGACGCGATGGACCACAGTTCGATGCCGGAAGAACTTCAACAATTCTTAGGAACTCGGGAACAGCATGCCTGAATACAGTTTTGAGGGAGTAGACAAAAAGGGGACCAAAGTCACTTCGAAGCTCGAAGCGCCGACCGAGAATGATCTGCGGATGATTCTCCGGCAGAAGGGTATCCGACCGACACGCATCAAGAAGCAAAACATGATGAACTCGGACCTCGGCCAGGTGTTCAGCGGCGGAGCCATCCCGCATCAGATGATCGTCATTTTCACCCGGCAACTTTTTGTCCTGATCAATTCGGGTATTCCGCTCATGCAGAGCCTGGACATTCTTCATGAGCAATCCGCAACCCCGCAGGTTAAAGCCGTCCTGGGTTCCATTCGTGACCGGGTATCCAAAGGATCTTATCTCTGGGAGTCGCTGGCGGCCCATCCCAAGACCTTCACCAAACTTTACATCGCGCTCATCCGAGCCGGTGAGGCTTCCGGCTCTCTGGATGCCATGCTCAAGCGCTTGAGCCGCTATCTTGAAGATGCCGAGCGCCTGCGAAAGCAGGTCAAAGGTGCGATGATTTATCCAATGGCGGTCGTCATCGTGGGTGTGCTGGTCATTGGGGTCATGCTCGCCTTTGTTATCCCGAAATTTGAGGAAATGCTGAAAGGCAATCACCAGGAACTGCCACTTCCGACCCAGATCGTGATCACGGCTTCGCATTTCATGATCAACAATCTCGGGGTGCTGGTGGGTGGTACGGGCATCAGCGTGTTCCTGCTACTGCGTTATTTCAGATCAGACGAGGGTCGTGCGGTACAGGACCGCATTTTTTTCAACATGCCGATCTTCGGTCCGATCATCCGCATGGCGGGTATCGCGCGCTTTTCGCGTACGCTTCAGACCCTGCTCACCTCAGGGGTGAACCTGCTCGATGCCATCGAAATCTGCCGCTGCGCCATTGACAATGCAGTTCTCGAGGAAGCAACGGCCAAAATCCGCACTGATATTGAAGGTGGCCAGACGCTGGGAATGTCCATCAAAAAAATTCCGGTTTTCCCGAAGATGACCTATCAGATGATCCAGGTCGGCGAATCCACCGGCAGTCTTGACAAGATGCTGGAGAAGATCGCGGATTTCTATGAGGCCGATGTCGAATCCCTCGTCGGTGGTCTGAGCAAAATGATTGAGCCGATCATCCTGGTCTTTCTGGGAGGCTCGGTCGGTGGAATGATGCTGGCCATGTATCTTCCAATTTTCAAACTTGCCTCAGGGCAGGGAGATTAAGTGAGTCGAACCATTCTCGGGGAATCCCCCGCAGTCAAAGACCTGTTGAAACTGATCGGACGTGTTGCCGGTTCCAAAACCAATCTGCTCGTCATCGGTGAGAGCGGAACCGGCAAGGAACTGGTTGCCCGGATGATTCATGAATCCGGACCGCTCAAGGACAAACCATTTATTCCCGTGAACTGCGGGGCAATTCCAGAAAACCTGATCGAAAGTGAAATGTTCGGTCACCGGCGCGGCAGTTTTACCGGCGCAGTGAGCGAGAAAATGGGACTTTTCGAAGCGGCCAACGGCGGCACTCTTTTTCTGGACGAAGTCGGCGAACTCCCGCTCAATATGCAGGTCAAATTACTGCGCGCCATTCAGGAGCGGGTTTTCAGAAAAGTCGGCGGAAACGACGATATCAAGGTTGATCTCAGGATCATCGCCGCCACCAACCGTGATCTCGAGGCGGCCGTCGCCAAAGGGACCTTCCGGGAAGATCTTTATTACCGCCTCAATGTCATTCTGATCAAAACCCCCCCGCTGCGCGAGCGTACCGGAGACGTGGAGCTGCTGGCCAAAAGCTTTCTGCACCGAATTTCCACTCGCTCCAAGCGTTCTTTTGAAGGCTTCACTCCTGAAGCGCTTGCAGCGCTCATCGCTCACAGCTGGCCGGGGAACATCCGGGAACTGGAGAATGTGATTGAACGTGCGGTCACCCTGGAGGCAGGGAATCTGATCATGAAGGAATCCCTTCCACTCACGGTTTTCTCGAGTCCGACCGTTCCCGTCTCTTCAAGGAAAAACGAAATCTCCTCGATCAGTCTCACCGGAACCGCAGGCGGCAGCAACGGCGATTCGGCTGAAATCCGGCTGCCGGCCCCTGATTTTTCCAAAGGCGTCCTGAATCTCGACGCCATACTCAACGAGATTGAAAAACTTTATCTGACGAAGGCGCTCGCGCATTCAGGCGGCGTCAAAAGAAAAGCCGCTGATCTTCTGGGGATCACCTTCCGAAGCATCCGCTACCGCCTCACCAAACTTGGGATCGATACCGCAAATGGTTCGGAAGATACTGAATAGGCAACTCTGGATTTTAGTCCCGCTTTTCGGTCTGCTCGGGTTGCAGATACAGCTCAACACATATCTGCGTATGAACGCTCCCGTGAGCATCGAATTACCTTCTGAACTGTCGGTGGACCGGAAGAATGCCGATCCCAAGCTTTTCAAGATTCTTTCACTCGGGCACTTGCCCATCACCGTGGACTGGCTCTGGCTGCTCTGCCTGGTAGACCCGACGGTCACACCAGTCGCAGCGGGATCCCATCCTCCCCTTTTTTATAATTTTGATTTATTGACCCGGCTCGACAACGCCTTCTTCACTGCTTATTATGCAAGTGCAAATTTACTGGCCGTGATCCGCAGGGACGGCGCGGGAGCCCTTCATTTGCTTGAGCGCGCCGAGGAGTTCCGAACTAAAACTTTGCCCACCTATCCAGAAAGTTTCCGTGAACGGTATTGGCCGAATCAATGGAAAATTCCGCTCCTCTCGGCCTACGTCCAGCTCTTCGAACTTCAGAATCTGCCGGCTGCCGCCGACTCCTTCATTCTTGCTTCGCAGATTCCCGGCGCTCCTCCCTACCTCTCGTCTCTGGCCGAGCGGTTCAGAAAACGAAACGGGGAATTCGAAGTGGGGCTGAGACTTTTGAAATTTATGATTTCGAATGCCCCGAATGAGACCAGTAAAGCCGAGCTGGTCAAAAAGCATGAGGCCCTGGAACTCTCCTATTTTCTTCGCGAGTTGAACGACAAATTCACGGCCGACCTGCGAAACCGGAAACTGCCGGCCAGCGCGGCCAGCCAGCACTGGCCCCGGTTCCGCGAACAGCAGGGAATCACCGGTCAAGACCCGCTCGGTGGCGATCTCTTCATTGACGAAAATGGCATGATCGATTCAACGACACCCCGCATGACCGTCTTCGGCATGGGTCACACTGATTGACCTCAACGGAAGGATGACTTAAATTGGAGGCACCGATGCCCACACCCATGATTGAAATCATCAAGGTCGATCAAGCCTTCCGTACCGGCTTCTGGCTCAAGAAAGCTCAGATCCTGCACCAGATTGATCTCCAAGTGCCCCGCGGTCAGATTTTCGGATTCCTGGGTGCGAACGGAGCCGGCAAAACCACGCTGATTCATCTGATTGCAGGCTTGCGAAAGCCGGTGACAGGAACTGTGAAAATCAGCGGCAAAGACGCCGCACTCCGCGAGGCCAGAGCTCTGATCGGCTATCTGCCCGAACGCCCTTATTTCCACGAACACCTGACCGGCGAAGGAATGCTCCACTATTTCGGAGCCCTTTCCGGAATGGGCCGGCCGGAGATCAATGCCCGGATTCCGATTGTCCTGGAAGAGGTCGGCTTGGGCGAAAATTCAGTAAGAGCGGGCCGCAAAATGCCGCGCCACCTGGAACTCAAGCGTTATTCCAAGGGTATGCTCCAACGCATCGGGATTGCGCAGGCCCTGCTTCATGACCCGGAGCTGCTGGTCCTCGATGAACCCATGAGCGGTCTCGATCCCATCGGTCGCAAGGAAGTCCGGGAGTTGCTGGTCCGGCTGGCCAGAAGAGGCAAAACCATTTTCTTCAGCTCACATGTGATTCCGGATGTGGAAGCAATCTGCACGCAAGTCGGGCTCATTGAGAGCGGGAAGGTTATCGGCTGCGGCACGATCGCAGAAGTACTCAGCAGCAAACATATTTCCGGTGCCGAGAGTTCCCGGACGGAAGTCGCCTTTTCCGGCTCTGGAGTGGATCAGGCCCGGCTTCTGGCAAATTCGATTCCCGGCTTTGAATTCGACAGTCAGATCCCGGAAGGCTACCGCGGGTTTGTGGCTGGCACAGCGGCACTGCAGCCGGTGATTCGCGCGCTCCTGGACAATCGCGCGGAAATTCTCTGGGTACTTCCCGTTCGGCCTTCACTTGAGGCGCTGTTTCAGAAAGAGGGTCGCACGTGAGAGCGATACGGGCCATCAGCTGGGTGACTTTTCTCGAGATCATTCGCGACAAGATCCTCTATAATATCATATTTTTTGCCGTTATTATTCTGGGCATGGGCTTTCTGGCCGCCCAGATGACTTTTGCGCACCCGGAACGAATCGTGGTGGATTTCGGAGTGGCGGCGCTCAGCATTTCGTGTGCACTGATCGCTTCTTTGACAGGCTCCTCTCTTCTGAACCGGGAATTCGAAAGACGAACCGCTTACGTAGCCTTGTCGCACCCCATTTCGCGGGCGCAGTTCCTTTTAGGGAAATACGTCGGTCTGGGTCTGGTTCTGCTGGTCAACTGGTTCATGCTCGTCACCTCGTTTCTTTTCATTCTGAGCCTCACTGCTGATAATTTCTCGCAGATGCTCTCCCCGATTTTGGGCTGGGCCCTGGCTTTCGGGCTGCTTCAGGGACTTGTGCTGGCCAGCATCTCCCTGTTTTTTTCGACTTTTTGCACCAGCTCCCTGACGTTCATGTTCACGGTAGGCATTTATCTGATCGGAAACAATATTTCCGAACTTCGCCTGCTCGCAACTCACTCGAAATCTCCGGGTTTCAGCGCGATTCTGAATTTCATTTCGGCACTGATGCCCAATCTGGAGCACTTCAACCTGGGGCTCTCCGTGACGTATGGGCTCCCCCCGTCCCTCGGACTGATCAGCGCCGGGGTCATTTACGGAATTATCGTTTCGACCTTGTTTTTATTTCTCGCAAGTCTTCTGATCCGGGTAAAAGAGGTCTGATGCAACTCTATCCCACCTGGTTTCTGTATCTTGCGACAGTGCTTAGCGGACTTTTAATCGGGAGTTTCGTGAATGTACTCGTGGTTCGCCTGCCTCATGACCTCTCAGTCGTGCGTCCGCGAAGCCGCTGTCCTGAATGCGAAGCACTCATTCACTGGTATGACAATATTCCGGTCCTGAGCTTTCTGCTCCTCAGGGGTAAATGCCGGAACTGCGGTAAACCGATATCAGCCCGCTATCCCGTTATTGAACTTCTGACGATGCTCCTTTTTCTGGCGGCGCACGTCCGCTTTGGCTGGTCGCCGCTCCTTTTTGTTCGGGATTGGCCCTTTCTGGCGATCCTGGTGGCGATTACTTTCATCGATCTCGAACACCGGATCATTCCTGACGTCCTGAGTCTCGGGGGGATGGCGCTCGGACTTCTGACCTCTTTTCTGATGCCGTCGGGCTTCTGGGTTGTTTCAATTTCCGGGGCAGCTTTGGGTTTCGGCAGTTTTTACCTCTTGGCTTGGGTATATGAGAAATTCACCGGCCGCATGGGAATGGGGGGAGGGGATATCAAGCTGCTCGGAATGTTGGGGGCGTTTCTCGGTCCTCAGGGAGTCATTGCCAGCATCCTGATCAGCTCCGTACTGGGCAGTCTGGTAGGCATCGGCTGGGCTCTTGCCAAAGGCGAGAAAGAAATCATGAAAACCTCAATCCCCTATGGACCCTTTCTGGTGATTGGTGGATTGTATTATTATCTTCTGGGCGATATTTTATGGTTCCAATTTATGACACAGACATAGCCGAAGAACGCTGGTCCAAAAGCGAATGGGATCATTACGAGCTTTGGGAAAAACTTGAACACAAGATCAAGCTGCGGCAGCGCCTCTGGATCCTGGCGACCCTCGTTCTCTTCTTCGTTCTTTTCTCGATTCCTATTCTTTCAGAGCAGCAACCCAAACGTGCCTCTTTAAAGGCGGTCAATGAGCTCGCGCACCAGATCAGCGGACTTAAGGTGGCGGCGGCGCTCAAGCACAAAGCCTTTCGGATCCGCTTCAGCGGTGACGGCACTCTGCGTTACCAGATTGAAGAGCTGCCGAGTTGTCTGGCTGGAGTTCCCGAAGTCGCAGTTACCGAAACAAAAGCGATTCAGGCAAGCGAGCTTTCCCTTTTGACCCCCCAGCAAGGTGATTCCCTGGGCCTTTCAGACCTGGCTCAGGAGTTCTGCTATGATCCGCTTTTAGGAAATTCGAAAGAGTCGCTTTCAGGTGCTCCGGTCGGCTTTGCGATCATTCCGACCCAGGATCTTCTGGAGCAACGTCTCGATCGGATTTCAATTCTGCAGATGAAGGGCAGCTCGGCAGAAATTTCTTTCGATTAGGAACGAAGGTTGACCTTTTTCAACAGATAAGCCAAAATTATTAAGATAATTTAGGATAGGAGCGACGTTCCATGGCGGGGACATCGCTGGGTTTAGCCCAGCATTTCTCAAATATTTCAGATCTTCTCTCGTTCGGAGGCGGCTCGGCCGTGGGTCTGAGCATTGGCTCGTCCTCCATCAAACTCGTGGAACTCAAAAAAACAGGCAAAAGCTGGCGCCTTCTTCATTTCGGAATTGTGCAGTTACCTGAAGATGTGATTGTGAACCGTGAAATCGTCAACTCCGTCGCCGTAAGTGACCATATTCGCACGCTGATCAGCCAGATCAAACTCGGCAGCAAGAATGTCTGTACCGCGCTTTCCGGAACATCCATGATCATCAAGAGAATGTCCCTGGATGTTCCCAAGTTGAAGGATCTGGAAGGCCAGGTTTTCTGGGAAGCTGAACAATATCTCCCCTTTGATGTTTCTGAAGTGATTATGGACTTCCAGATGCTCTCGCGTGGCAAGGACAACAAGACAGACGTTCTCCTGGTCGCCGTGAAAAAATCCGTATTGGATTCCTACATCAACAGCATTGAAGATGCCGGCCTCAAATCAAAAGTGGTCGATGTTGATTTCTTTGCACTCCAAAACGTGTTCGAAGCGAATTACCCTTCAAATCCGAATGAAGCCGTGGCGATCGTGGACATCGGATCCAGCTCCCTCAAACTTGTCATCGTTCATGGCGGAATTCCGATTTACACGAAAGATTCTGCAATTGGCGGCCGCAATGTCACCGCAGAAATCCAGAAGCAGATGAGTCTTTCTTATGCCGATGCTGAGACTCTCAAAATGGGTGGTCAGGGCGGACCCATGCCGCAGGAAATTGGCGAGCTGATGCACGTCATGGCTGACAATCTCGCAACCGAGATTCGCAGAGGCATTGACTTCTACAATGCCTCGTCTTCCGGAGCGCCCGTTTCTTACGTGCTTCTGGCGGGCGGAAGCGCCAAAATACCGGGCATTTCCAAGGTGATTGAGGATATGATTCATCTTCCCACCCAGATCATCAATCCATTCAATTCGATCTCCTATGATCCCGCAATTTTTTCCCAGGAATACCTGAATGCCATCGCACCGATTGCGGCGATTCCAATCGGGCTGGCCCTCCGGGCGGGACAGCAATGATTAAAATTAATCTCGCTACCCGCAAACAACCCGCAGGAGTGGACGCCAAAGCGAGCAGCGGCGCGAAACTCAACCTGGATTTCGGTTCAATCGCTGAACTTCTCCGGGACCCCGTCATCAAAAAACTGGTGCTGGTCCTGATCGTGGGCTCGCTGGCCTGGGGCTATCTCGATTTCAAAAAAGAGGAGCTGCTGACGAACCAGCAGACCGTCATCGACTCACTTCATAAAAAACGGGAAGAACTTGAAAGAGAAGCAGCGAAGATAAAAAATTACGAAAAGGATAAACTTGAGGTTGAAGCCGCCCAGGCTCTGATCCGGACCAAACTTGAAGTAATGACCAAGCTGACGCTCGAACGGGCCGGAGCCTCCAAAATCCTCAAAACACTCTCTAGCGCCCTGCCCCCGGAGACCTGGTTGACCGACTTTCGCGTCAAGGACAGCGAGATTGTTCTGAAAGGCAATGCCGTCGATTTCACCCAGATTTCCGACTTGATCAAAGCCCTGCAGGAAAATGCCACGTTCATGGAAGTCACCTTGAAATCGAGCCAGACCGTCAAGGATGAAAGCGGCGCCCAGGTGGCGGCATTCGAAATGGGGGCCAAGCAACGGCAATAATATGGATTGGATAAAAGACAATATTTCCAAACTCCCGCTGATTCCCGTACTCATCATTTTCTGCACCTGGTGCGGCTATGATTTTTACGAATTCAAAACCGATCCGGGTTCTGCGTTTCTGGCCAAGATCGCCGAAGCAAAGACCATCAAGGAGACGAATGTTAAACTTCAGGACAAAATCCTGATAGTGAACGAATTCCTGAAAAATCTCGAAGCGACCCGGGTGGAGCTGCGCAATGCCGCCACGAAGCTGGAATCGTTCAAGGCCTCTGTTTCAGAGACTCTTGATGTCGCCGAATTTGCACGTCTGACCACAACCGAAGCGCGCCGGGTCGGCATCTCGGTCGTGAGCATCCGGCCGATGGAGCCCACGAAAAAAGAATATTACGTTGAACAGCCTTTTGAATTCGCGTTCCGGGGAGCCTTCGTGCAGTTGGTCGTGCTACTTGACCGGCTAGCGAACCTTCAAAAAGTCGTGCGGGTAGACAATTTCGAGATCAGTCCTGCCGGCAGTTCCAGTGCACGCATTGTGGAGCTGCAAGGAACCATGCAGATCAAGGCCTATCGTTATCAGGGCTCAAAAGCGGATGAGCTGGGCAAGATTCCCGGATCGGCACCCAGCCCCACCCCGGCCGGGCAAAATATGGGGGGTGCATGAAAATTCTGACGTCCGCTCTTTTTATGAGCTTGCTTTGCGCACCATCCGTTCAGGCGATTGTGATCGATATTCCGGATGAAATCCTCTCGCTTCGGGATCCGTTCAAGAAGCCTTCGATAAAAGTCCAGAAAAACCTGGAACCTAAGAACGCGCTCGAGCAATACGCGGTGGAAACCTTGAAACTGGTGGGAGTGCTCACCGGACCCGAAAAAATGAAAGCCATGCTCCTGGCGCCCGACGGCCAGACCTTCTTTGTTTCGGAGAGAATGAAGCTTGGGCTCAAGAGAGGCCTGGTCCGGAGAATCACTTCAGAAGCCGTTTACGTCCGGGAGAAAACAATCAATCTCCTGGGCCAGGAAGAGAACATCGACACCGAAATCAAGATGCGCGCTGAAGGCAACCAGAAAGAGGAGCACCTCGTCTCGTCGGAGATCCTGCCGGTGAACCGCAGTGCAGAACGTCCCCTACCCTCTGATTCCTCAGTTTCAGAAATGCCCGGCATTGCCCCCGAACACAGTGGCCAAATATTTAAAAAAAGAAGGCGGTAGTTCATGAAGAACAATCTGATCGCAGCTGCAAGTCTTGTCGTCTATCTTGCCCAGACTAATGCTTTTGCTGCCCCGGCCAAGATCACCGACATCAAATTCAACGGAACGACTGATCCGAATATTATTACGATCACGGGCGACAGTCCGCTGAGCTGGCAGCAGGAAAACAATGAACCCGACCGGCAATTCGTAATCGAAATCACGGACGCTCAGATCCCGAAATCCCTGACCCGGAAGATCGACACCTCCTCCTTCAAAAGCAAGGTAAGCCTGATCAGCCCCTATGAAGTCCCGGGCCAGGCCAACACGGTCCGCATTGTGGTGCAGCTCCGAGAGTTCGTTGCCGCCGAAGTCACAGCGGAAGGAAATTCGCTCAAAGTCTCCATTCCGTCGGGAACCGGCAACTCGGCCGAGGCGTTCCCGGCTGCCCCGCCAGCCACAGAGCAGCCTTTCACCGATACCCCCGAAGCGGTTGCGAACAGTGAACCGCCCATCACATCGGAATTTTCCGCCGCTCCTAAAACCCGGTTGGATGAGTTTTCTGAAAGCCAGACAAGCAAGAACTTCTCAGGCAAGCCGATTTCAATGAATGTCCGGGACGTGGATGTCGCCGATGTGCTGCGGCTCATCGGTGAAGCCAGCGGATTCAATATCGTTCTGACCGATGACGTGAAGGGAAAACTCACCCTTTCCCTGACCGATGTCCCCTGGGATCAGGCGCTGGAAATCGTCCTGACCACGATGCGTCTGGGGGCAGAACGCAACAACAACGTCCTGCGCATCACCACCCTGACCAATCTCACAACCGAAAAAACGGAACAAATCAAAGCCAGTCAGGCTGCGCAATCCGCGGCCCCCCGGGTCACCCGGATGTTCCCCATCAGCTATGCAAAATTGGCCGATTTGCAGATAGTTCTTAGTAAATTTGCAGTCGCCCAGGCCGGCGGCACCGCCACGACGGATACGGTTGTCCAGGTTGACGAGCGGACCAACAGCATTCTCGTCCGGGACACGGTCGACAATATCGAAAAAATAAAAAAGCTCATCGAGATGCTCGATACCCAGACGCCACAAGTGATGATCGAAGCCAAGGTGGTCGAGGCAACCGAATCTTTCGCCAAGAATATTTCAGGAAATATCGGTCTGAGCAACATGCTGAATCCTGCCCCCCACCTCGCGAGCTTCAATGGCGCCAATCCGATCAATCCCCTGCTCGGCTCACCCGGGGTTTTCGCCAGTGGAACAGCGGTGGGAACCCAGTCCGCCGGCGGCGGTACTTTCGCGTTTTCACCTGATTTCAGCATGTTTACGAACAACCTGCGACTCAATGCAGTTCTCACAATGGGAGAGACTGAAAACCAGCTCAAGGTCATCTCTTCACCCAAGACGGTCGTACTCAACAAAGGGACCGCAACCATTGTTCAGGGCACGCCAGTACTGGTTCCGGTGACTACCACCACGGTAGGCGTCGGAACCTCGACAGGTGTTTCCGTTCAGCAGGCCAACCTGAGTCTCAATGTCACGCCGACCGTCACGAACGATGGAAGCGTTCTGATGACCCTTGCAATCGCACGCGACGTTCCGGTTTCGCTCGGCGGTGGCCAGAGCGGTATCGGCAACCGGAGTATCAATACCCAGGTCCTGGTCGAAAGCGGCACCACTCTGAGTATCGGCGGAATTTATTCAATGACCACTAATGACTCAAGTTCCGGCTTCCCCTTCCTTCGCAAGCTCCCGCTTCTGGGCTGGCTCTTCGGAAACGACAACACCTCCGCCTCGAAATCAGAGTTGTTCATCTTCATCACACCTCGAATCTTGAATCCCAAAGAAGCTGGCATGATCCAGAACAACACCTGACCATGGCCAAACCGACGCCCTATCATCCCCTGATCCATACTTACCTGAAAAAATATCAGGAAGATCCCACGTCGCGGGTTTTTGCACCGCTGGCCGAAGCCTATCGGAAAGCCGGCCTAGTGAATGAAGCAGTTGATATCGCACGCGAAGGCCTCCGAATCCACCCCGGATTTGCCGGAGGACGCGTTGCTCTGGCCCGGGCACTGTTTGACCTGAAACTTTACGCCGAAGTTGTCGAGGAGCTCAAAACCGTTGTTCAGGACGTCCCCGACAACCTCGTCGCACAAAGACTCATGGGCGAATCCTGCCTGATGCTCGGGCGGGTTGCCGAAGCGCTGAGCGCTTATAAAATGCTGCTTTATTTTGCCCCGCAAGACAACGAAACCTCAAGAGTGGTCCAGGAACTCGAGGCTCAGGCCTACCAGCAGGGAACGCTCGTACTTCGGACTGACCCGGGGACCGAATGGGGAGATTACGCTGAAAAACCCGCAAATTCTGCGATCAACGAAGATCCCGAACTCCACAAGCGCCGCTGGATTGCCCGAATAGAATTCCTGCAGAGCCTGCTTCAAAAGGTGGAACGTTATAAGACGCTCCGCACCTAAACACTTGATTCCGTTTTGATTCCGGTTGATTCCGGCCGTTGACAGCGAAAGCAGCCTCGGATACTTATGCTGCATGTACGCAACCAATCAGTTTCGCAAAGGTCTCAAGGTAGAACTCGAAGGCGTCCCGTTTGAAATCATTGATTTCCAACACGTCAGCCCCGGCAAAGGGCGCGCCTTCACACGCACCAAACTTAAGAACATGCTGAACCAGAACGTGATCGAACGTACGATCACCTCCGGCGATAAGCTGGATCGCGCCAATACCGAGCAGAAGGAAATGCAATACCTCTTCCACGATGCAGAAGGGTACCATTTCATGAACAATGCGAATTACGAACAAGTCGCGCTGACAGCTGACCAGCTTGGATCCGGCAAGGACTTCTTGCAGGAAAGCCTCGTCATCCAGGTGATGTACTTCAATGAGCGGCCAATTGGCGTTGAACTGCCCACTTTTGTCAATCTCAAGGTGACGGAAACCACGGGTGCCTTCAAAGGCGACACGGTCGGTGGAACCAAGCCCGCCACCCTTGAAACCGGCGCCGTCATTCAAGTTCCTTTCCATATCAAAGAAGGCGATGTTCTCAAGGTAGACACCCGTGATTACAGCTACGTAGAAAAGGCGAACAAATAAACATGAGAATCAAGCCCAAAACTGCTGCAGGAGCAAGCTCGGTTGACGATTCAGACCAGAAGGAATTGCGACGCCTCGAAAAGCTGTGTCAACTCATGGCTCGCAACCAGATCGCAGAATTGGAATGGGAAAGACGCGGTGAGAAGCTACGCCTTCGCTCCGCGCTGACTCCCGCCTTCGCCGGACCCCAGCATATCACTCATCAGTTTGCAGCACCGGCGGCCCCAGCGGTGGCGACCGCAGACGTCGCTCCGGCCCTTTCGGCAAACCAGAAGCAGGTCACCTCGCCTTTTGTGGGCACTTTTTATCGGGCCCCCGCTCCAACCGCGGAACCTTATGCGCGGGAAGGACAGATGATCAAAAAAGGCGACGTTCTGTGCATCATCGAAGCAATGAAGCTCATGAACGAAATTGAAGCTGAAATCTCCGGCAAGGTGATCTCGATTCTCGTGGAGAACGGTCAGCCGGTGGAATTTGGCGAACCCCTTTTCGTGATCGAAACGAACTGAGAACCTCATGGGCTCATCGCCTCTGTTCAAGAAAGTCCTGATCGCCAATCGTGGTGAAATCGCCCTGCGGGTGATTCGTGCGTGCCGGGAAATGGGAATTCAGACGGTAGCCGTTTACTCCACGGCGGACGTGCATTCCCTGCATGTGAAACTTGCGGATGAAGCCGTTTGCATCGGCCCGCCCCGTTCCAAGCTCAGCTATCTGAACATCGCAAACATCCTGACGGCCGCCGACATCACGGGTGCCGACGCGATCCATCCCGGTTACGGATTTCTCTCGGAAAACGCGGAATTTGCGCGTTTATGCCGGGAATGTGACATCACGTTCATCGGACCTTCGCCCGAAAATATTGTTGACATGGGTGAGAAAACCCGCGCTCGCGCGCTCGCCAAAGTTGCCGGCGTTCCGATGCTTCCGGGAACGGTTTCAGCCGTGCCGGGAATGGAGGCTGCCTTGGTGGCCGCCGAGGAAATCGGCTATCCTGTCATCTTGAAGGCAGCCGCGGGCGGCGGTGGCAAAGGTATTCACGTCGTCTACAGCGCCAAGGAGCTTCAGGCCTCTTTTGATCGCGCAAGTTCGGAAGCGGGCGCCGCCTTCGGCAATCCCGCGATGTATGTCGAAAAATATTGTGAGCACCCCCGGCATGTGGAAATCCAGGTCCTCTGCGACAAGCACGGAAACCGGGTCACGCTGGGCGAGCGTGATTGCACGATCCAGCGCCGTCACCAGAAGCTGCTCGAAGAAAGTCCCAGTCCGATCATGACCGACAAGCTCCGCGAGGCTATGAGCAAAGCCGCTCTGAAGCTCTGTGCCGCGATCGATTACGAGAATGTCGGAACCGTTGAATTCCTCGTGGATGAAAAGCGCAATTTCTATTTCATGGAGATGAATACCCGGATCCAGGTCGAGCACCCGGTCACCGAAATGATCACGGGCCTGGATCTCGTCAAGGAGCAAATCCGTGCGGCTGCGGGGAAAGTCCTCAAGCTCAAGCAAAGCGACATCAAAATCCAGGGGCACGCGATCGAGTGCCGCATCAACGCCGAGGATCCCGAACGGATGGCGCCCTCGCCCGGTACCATCACCGCCTTTCACCTGCCCGGCGGCTTTGGAGTTCGCGTGGATTCGTTCGTCTATGATCTCTACAAGGTTCTGCCGTTTTACGATTCAATGATCGGCAAGCTGATCGTTCATGCACCGACCCGCACTGACGCGATCGCCAAAATGCGTCAAGCACTTGACGAATTTGCCGTCGAAGGCATCAAAACCAACATTCCGTTTCAGCGACGAATCCTTGCGAGCAGAAAATTCGCGGACTCTGATTACGATACGCATTTTTTGGAAGAGTTTCTTTCGAAAAATGAGTAAAATTAATTAGTTGTGACCGACGAAAAAAATTCTTTTCCCGAATCTGAGGGGACTCGTATCGACATGGGCGAGGATCTGCTTGAGCAGGATCCCCATGCACAATTGCTTGTACCCAGCTTCGAGCCTGAAAGTATCCAGAGCCTTTTCGAAAGTGCGAAAATTCTGGTGGGCGAAGGCATGCTCGAAGAAGCCAAAAAACTCGTTCATCAGGTTCTCACCCGTGACTCCAAATTCAATGCGGCCACGGAACTGCTCAAGGAAATTCACAGCAAGGAACTTCAGCAGATTTTCAATCAGGAGCGTTCACGAAAAATCTACCGTTCAAATCCTGACCGCGAAGAAATTGATATCAGCAGCATCAATGGCCACGAACTCCTGGAAAAGCTGGATCGTGAACTGAATCTGGGTGTTTCAGCCAGCCCCTCACTGTTCACCGACAGATCCGATATGGACGCCTTCTGCCGCAAAATGGAAAAGGAGCTTTCGGGCGCATCACCGCAGGACCGGGTCGATCTCGGAATTGGCTTTCTGGAAACCGGGCTTTTTGAACTCGCAAGCCTGCTCTTTAAAACTGCGGCGCAAGGCTGGGGAGAGTGCGCTGATCCGCGGATGGTCTCGGGCATCGCCCTGCATGCTTTCGCGCAGATCCTGGATCAAAAACCATTTGAGGCAGTGATGAGCCTGCAGTCAGTGATCAATGATCCGGAGATCCCCAAGGCGAATAAAACGGAACTTTTTTATCTGATGGCCCGTGCGCTTGATGCCATGGAGAAGCCGCAAGAAGCGCTGAACTGGTACAAGAAAACCGCAGCTCTGGATCCCCATTACCGGGATGTACCCGAGCGCCTCAAGCTTCGGAAACCCCGTTGAAAAAGCCTTTCGTTGTTTTCATCATCGTCATGACAGTTCTGGTTTCGACCATGATCGGGTTTATCCAGAGCCGGCCTTTCGCCAACATCGTCAAGCGGACCGCTGCCAAATATCTTCCGGCTGACATCGGCATCGAGGGCGATTTTTCGGAGTTCGCCGTAAAACTTTTCCCCCCGGGTATTTCCATCCGCAATCCGCGGATTGTCGTCACGAGCCGGAACATTGCCGGACTGCCGCCTGGGTCTTCGCTCATCGCCGAGGGCCTGGATCTCAGCTTTCGGCCATTCCAGATGTTTTCCGGGAATATCCGGATTCATGAAGTCACCGTCGTGAACGGTGATGTCCGCCTGGCCTTCGGCAAAGCTCCCGAGACAGTCAAAAAAAAACACCGCCCCTTCAATTTGAGATGGGATGAGCTGCTGCAAGTCCGCGCGGAAGCGGTTGCCCTGCGGGACACGCACCTGAACATTACCTTCGCCGAGCCCGCCGTTTCACTCGAATTGACCGCCCATTCACTGCGTCTTGGACAGTGGGCGAGTAAATCGGGAATCGGCTACGACACGGTTTTTGAAATACGGGACGTCCGCGGCACCTTTCCAAAAGGCTGGCCGATTCCCGCCTACCTGGAGCAAATCCGCGGAGCTGCCCGTGTGAATGCCGAGGGTGTGAACGTCGAGGAATTTGCCGTTTTGGACAAGGGCATCGAGCTTAAAACGAGTGGTAAAATACGCGGCAACATCCTTCAGCAGAGCGACCTCAAGCTGGACGCCGCCGTTAAACTCAAGGGTCCTTTGAATGTTCTGGCCGGTTATCTCAAAAGCGGTTCGTCAGCACACAAGATACAGGGCGATCTCAGCTTCGAAGGCAAAGCACTTGGAAATCTGGTGGACCTCACCCGCACCCTCCATACTCAAGGCAAACTTCTGATCCAGCGGGCCTATTATCAAAACTGGTCAGCGGACCAGGTGGAAGCAGAAGTATCCTGGGCTCCGAACACCCGAGGCGGGGAAATCTCGGTTGGTCGTGCTGTTATCACCTCGACTGAGACACCGCGTGCGGGCGGCAAGCCTGGCCTCGGCGGCAGAATTGAAACCGGCTCCTTCAAAATCCCGCTCGATAGCATCCGCGAGCTCACGATTCCCGTCCGGCTGGAGCACGCTCATCTGCACTGGCTGGCGATACCAGCACTCGAAGATCTCTACCCCCTCGACCTGCGACTCACCGGAACGGTACTTCTCAATTATACTGGTGCCCGGGGACAAAGCCCCTGGAGCCTGCACACGAAGAGTGATCTCACCATGGATCACCTGCAGCTCGACAACCAGCGCCACAAACAGACCCGGCAACTTCACAAGATACTCAGTATTCCAGGACCGATCCGGCTAGCGGGCGAACTGCTCATCGATTCTGCGGGAGTCAGACCGCTGAACATGGAGCTCACCCTTGCGCATTCAAAGCTGCACCTCAACGGAACGATTGATTCCCATTCCAATTACGACCTTCAGGCCTCGGGTCCGATCGATCTCGCCGACCTTCACGAGATCGCAGAAAACCCGATTCGAGGTCAGGGCACGTTGAATGCCTTTGTTCATGGACCCTCGTCAGCGGTGATGATCGATTTTGACGCTGATCTCAAGCGCGCCTCATACCTGAATCTGGATTTGGGATCGCTGAAAGGGCGAATCACCTGGGACGATGACCACCAAAAACTGCTTTTCACCAACGTCCATCTCGAGCAGGGCAAAACCCCTTATGTCGGAACTGGTTTCCTGGATCTGGGCACCGCCCACTCCATCAATCTCGGATTTCAGATTGCACGAGGTTACGTACAGGACATCAGCACGATCATGAAGGCTTTCACCAAAGACATCTGGTGGTTTCCCAACAGCCTGATCGGAGCCTTCACCGGAACCATCAATGTCACCGGCGGCCTGGGAATAGATAAACTGAAAGTACTTGCCAAAACAACAGGAGCGGATTGGGAGTACATGGGAGAGCGGTTCAAAAATCTTTCACTTACCGGCGGCTACAAAGAAGGTACGTATTATCTCGGCGATTTTATGGCGAGCAAACGCTCTGGAAAAGTCTTCGGCCGTATCTCTTACGACCCCTTTCGCAAGCTGGACTGGGATGTCCGCACCGAGCAGCTGGTGCTGACCGATCTGGATTTTTTCGCGCGTCTGGACGTCCCCATGCGAGGTAAAATCACCATTTCCAGTTCCGGGCGCGGTGTTTTCGGAACAATAATATCGGAAAATTTCTTTAGTTTGACAGATTTTTCGGTCCGCGGCACCCCCCTGGCGCCAAGTCAGTTGTCAGTCACCACAGCGGAGGGCATGGTTTCGGCGAAAGGTACGGCGCTGGGCGGGCAGGGAATACTGGAAATGGGCTATGATTTCAAGCCAGGTAACGAAAGTTTCGTGCGGAGTGAGTTCAAACATTTTGATTACTCACCGGTACTGCTGCTGCTGAATCCCATGCTTTCGCAGGACCCGGAACTTGAAGCCAGAGTTTCCGGTTCCATGAACATGACCTTCCGGTCCGCTGCCGCGGATCGAGGTTCAGGTAATCTGGCCATTTCTGAATTTCTTCTCAGAAAGTCCAATACGCGGTTTGAACTCCTTCACCCCACGCAGATCAAGGTTCGAGACGGAAGTTTTGAATTCAAAAATCTCGGTCTGAAAGGGAATCAGGGCGAAGCGCGGCTGAATCTCACCAGCAACAACACTCAACTTGAGGGAAGTCTGCTCGGGGAAATTGATATTTCCGCAACCGAGTTCCTCACTTCCACCGTTACGCAGGCTTCCGGCACGGCCCTGCTTGACTTTGCGATCGGCGGCTTCATCCGCGAACCCAAGGTGATCGGCAAGACTATTTTGAACAGCGGCTCGGTTCGCATCGCGGCTGTGGAATCCCCCTTTGAGAATATTACTGGAATGTTTCAGCTCCGGCAGAACACAGTCACCGTGCAGAACCTCGAAGCGGACCTCGCGGGTGGCCGCGTGGGCATCGACGGCTCCATCCAGCTCTTTGCAGATCGCTACCCCGAGTTGGCACTTCACGCGCAGCTCAGCGGCCCCAAACTGAAAATTTATCCCTTTCAGTACCTGAAGCTTTCGGGTGGTCTGGATATCAGCGGGCATGAAGTACCTTATTTAATCAAAGGCGGCGTTACCGTGGATTCCGGACTCCTGCGTGAAAAGGTGATGCAGCAGAAGCAGGCAGGCGGCCTCAAATCGGCACAATACATGCCTCATCACACCAGCCAGAGCGAAACCGGTTACCCGAAGTTCAAACTCCAGATCGATGCACACGCGGATCGGGGAATTTTCATCCAAAATGATCTTTTTGATGCGGAAGCCAAAGGAAAGGTGACTATCGTCAACACGATTGAAACCCCGCGGATCATCGGTACAGCAGGACTGATCCAGGGCAAAATGATTTTTAAAAATCGGACGTTCCAGATCCAGTCCGCAAACGCCAATTTCGATAATCCCACAACCATCAATCCTTTGTTCGACCTGACGGCCAGCACCGATGTCGACAATACGAAAATTCAGCTGTATGCCTCCGGCCGGGTCAGCAGTTGGCGTGCGGAGTTGACTTCCAATCCAGTACTGCCTGAATCCGAAATCCTATCGCTGCTCACCATGGGCATCTCACCCAACGAAGCCAAGCGGCTCAGTTCCACGGATCGCAGCCTGGTGGAGCAGGGAGAGGCCGCCTCCCTGCTGCTGCACTCTCTGGATTTCAATCGCGAGGTCCACAGCAAGACCGGATTCCAGATTCAACTGGGCGAGTCCGTCGATTCCCAAACGGGAACCAGCATCACCCGCCCTCAGTCCCAGGGTGAAACCGCAGCCGCTCCCAAAATCGTGATCAAAAAGCAGATTGGAAAGAATCTCGATCTTTCTTATGGCAGCACCGTCGGCCTCGGCACGAACAACCGCAAGGAAGTGAATGCGGAGTACCATGTGACCCCCGGCTTCTCCGTCATCGGGGTCTGGGACAACTATGAATCTCCTGATGTCCAGCAAAAGAAATCCTACGGCATGGATCTGAAATTTCAGAAGAGGTTCAAATGAAGGTTGTCGCCTTTTTGACTCTCGCATTATCAGTTCTTTTGCCCGTTGCGGAAGCAGCCCCCCCCAAAGCGGCACTGGACATCACGATTGACCGAATCGATATCTCCGGGGTGAGTTCGCTTCCTCGCTCTGAAATCGAATCCGCGATGGAGCTCAATCCCGGAGACCGCCTGGAACGCGTGAAGGTGGTCCGAACGGCCGAAAACCTCCAGGCCATCTACAACGCCCAGGGCTTTGAACAGGTGACGATCAAGACCCGGCTCCTGCGCGAAAAGAATCCCGAAGGACAGTTTGAGAATGTTCTGGAACTGACGATCAACGAAGGTTTGCCCACCCGGGTGGCCAGCATCCGTTTTGTCGCGGAGAACATCCGGGCGGACTCCTTTCAGCGTTACTGGCACCGGATTGATGCCGCCCTGGCTTCACGCGCGCAGATTGAACCGGGAGATCTTTTTGATCAGAACCGGATAACTGCTTCCAAACGCAATCTCAAGGAGCTGCTTGCGGTCGAGGAGTTCGTGGGGGCCAAAGTCGACGATATCCGCGTCGCCGATGCAAAACCGCCGGCGCTCCTCCCGGGGGCTGTGAACCCACGGGCTGCCCGCTGGGTCGCTCTTGAATACCATGTGGATCTCGGAGATCGGGTGACCTTCGGCTTTCGCGGGAATACCGTCTTTCCCCCGTCGAGGCTTCTGACCCTTGTTGAGGAGCAGCGCTTGATCGGCTTCAGCACGGATTACATCGCTGCGATCAAATCGCGCGTGGAAGACGAGTACCGGGCTCTGGGTTACGCTGAGGTGAAAATCGAACCTTTCACCTTCGAAAAACCGGATAGCCAGGAACGGCATGTATCGTATGTCATTGATGAAGGCCCCCGAATCAGCATTGAATCGATCCATTTTGATGGCAACCTGGTTTTCACCCGGCAGGAGTTGCGGCGGGAATTTTTCAAACAGGCCCCGCTGCAAGTTCAGCTGGGTTACTATGTTGCGAAGGATGTCTCGCGTGCAGCCGAGCTGATGATCGAATGGATGAAATCGAGAGGTTATCTTTCCGCCAAGCTTGTCACGGTGAACTCCTCGCCGACCCCCGGCGACTCTGTCCGCCTGACCCTTTACCTTTATGAAGGTGATCAGACAATTGTGGACAAGCTGGCCTTCAACGGCGTGACGGCATTCTCACCGGATGAAATCAGTAAGATGCTCGCGATTGCCGAAAAACAGCCCCTGAACCCTTTTGCGTTCACCGAGGGTCTCGAAAACCTCAAGGCAGCCTACCGCGCACGGGGTTATCTGGCGATGTCACTCACGAACGAAAGTTCCAATGATGTGGTCCGCTATATCCAGGAAAACCGCCGGGCCGAAGTGCGACTGGATATTTCCGAAGGTCCGCAATTCAAAACCGGGCGTATCCTGATTGAGGGCCACGGCAATACCAAAAACGAAGTCATCCGCCGGGAGCTCTCGATTCAGGAAGGCGATATTCTCACCGAACCGGCATTGCTCGAAAGCGAAGCCCGCCTGCGGCGTTTGGGAATATTTTCGATCGTATCAATCCGCACCCTCGATGAAGCTGGCAGCATGGATACCAAGACTGTCAGAATTTCCGTCCAGGAGGGCACCCCGGGTGTCATCGCCGGCGGTCCGGGTTTTCGCAATGATCAGGGCGCCCGGGCATTCGGTCAGATCAGCTACGCAAATCTGTGGGGCAAGAATCACACACTTTCACTTGCACTGATCGCAAACCGGCGCGTGGAGGATTTTCAATTCATTGAAGGCCAGGCACAGCTCGCTTATCTCTGGCCCTGGTTCCTGAACCGCGATCTTACTTTTCGTCCCACTTTCACGGTCACCAGCTCGCAGTATATTTCTTTTTCCGCCCGCACCATTTCGCTGGGAATGACTTTTGAAAAGCGATTGCTCAAGTCGCCGAACATCACGGGCGTCTTTGGTTACAATCTTGAACGCATCACCCAATTCAATTCCGTTGACGAATTTGATGATCAGGATTTGCGAATTGGTTCGATTTTGCCAGGAATTCAGCTGGATTTGCGCGACAACCCGCTGAATCCCAGTTCAGGAATATTTTCGATGGCTTCGTTTGAACTTGCCGCTCCCTGGCTCGGCTCGCAAAGAGTTCTTTTTCCGGTGGGCTATACGCGTTTCCAGTTCAGGTCCGACGGCTACATCCCGCTTTTCCGCGATACAGTCTGGTTCATGAGTTTCCGCACCGGAATTGAGCGAAATACGGAAAGACCTGTCGAGGGAGAAATCCGCAGCGGAGCGATTCCTTCGATCAAAACCTTCACTTTGGGCGGCCCAAGCAGTTTGCGCGGCTTCCGGGAACAGCAGCTGAACAAGTATTCCATCAAGATCGGCGGAACACTTTCGTACGTGAACTATCGGACACAAATCGATGTGCCATTTTCCGGAGCAATGAAATTCGGCCCCTTTCTGGATGCCGCAAATCTCCTGACGGACCGTTACTCTCTGGGTGCAGACATGCGTTATGGGGCGGGCGTGGGCTTTCATTATCAAACTCCGGTCGGTCCGGTGAACCTGGATTGGGGCTTTAATCTCACTCCCCGTCCGGGTGAGGATTACTGGAAATTTCACTTTTCAATCGGTGTGATCTGAAGAAAATCCGGCAGCTAAATAGCTTTAATTTCAATAGATTATCAGGCTTATAGACCTTTTTCGCCCCGCCCTGCAGAGGGTCCATTTCAGCGTCAATTCTCTGGCACTACATCTTGTTGAGATTTAAGGCGAAAAACCCGTTGACTAAAAATCGTAGCTCCTGTAATTCCAACCCTCTATGTTACAGCAGAAGACTTATCAGGCGAAGCAGTCCGGTCCGCATTTTTTTGAAACCACGGGTCCAAACGCCCCGAAATGGTACATCGTCGACGCAAACGATCAAGTCGTTGGCCGTCTTGCGACAATCATTGCGCGAGTTATTACCGGAAAACATAAAACAACTTATACCAAACATGCGGATACCGGTGATTTCGTCATCGTCGTGAATGCTGGAAAAGTCGTGTTCACGCGCAACAAGCTGAATACCAAACTTTATCGCAAACACACAGGCTACGTCAGCGGACTGAAGACCATGACGGCAAAAGAAATGCTTCAGCGGAATCCCGAAGAAGTACTTCGTGAAGCAGTCTGGGGCATGACCAACAAGTCAAGTCTCGCACGCCATCAGATGAAGAAGCTGAAGCTCTACACGACAGCGGATCATCCTCATACGGCGCAGGCCCCTCAGCCCCTTCCGGCTGGTGTCACCCGTCGCACAGTTCTTACGGCGAAGAAAAAAGCCGTAAAGTAAGTTTCTTTTAAGGAGAAGAGTTAATGGAAAAGCAATTTCACCAAGTCGGCAAAAGGAAAAACGGTATCGCCCGTGTTTACCTTCGTCCACGTGCCGGCGAAACTGGTGTGATCCGGATCAACAACCGGTCATTCGAAAATTATTTCACCCGCCCCACTTCGCGCATGTTGATCATGCAGCCGCTGGAACTGACCAGCACGGTTGGCCGTTGGGATATTTACGTCAATGTACAAGGTGGCGGTCCCTCTGGACAGGCTGGCGCCGTGAAGCATGGAATTTCCCGCGCACTCCTGGAAGTGGATCCCGCGTTCCGTCCAGTTCTGAAGAAAGCCGGACACATTACCCGCGATTCCCGCGAAGTCGAGCGTAAGAAATACGGCTTGGCTGGCGCCCGTCGCCGGTTCCAGTACTCGAAACGTTAATTCGTTTCGGTCACTGGCCGAAGAATTCAAAAAAGGGTGGCAGAAATGCCACCCTTTTTTTTCGTCAAATCCGTGCCGAGCAGCCCGACAGAAAGAACCTTAAACGGGCGTCAGCTCTTTTTCTGTATAGATTGTGCCTATGTGCTCGTTAATTTCGGCTGGCTTATGCGTTTGGCCATTCACGGTTTGAAGAAGTGTGCTGACCGCAGCTTTCAGATGTTCAGCCTGCTTGGACAAGTCCGCGGCCGATGCCGAAGATTGCGACGATGCGGTGGCGTTCTGATGCGTGACCTGGTCCAACTGGCCCATGGCTTTTGTTATTTCTTGAAGTCCCATGGCCTGTTCCGCTGATGCGGTCGAAATTTCCTCGCTCATCCTGCTTATTTCGCTGACATTATTCACGATTTTACCCAACATTTCCTTGCACCGGTGTGCCACCGCTGTGCCCGAGCTGACTTTCGCCTTGCTGGAATCAGTAATGCGCGTAATCTTTGCTTTCGAGTCTTCAACAATTGCGGCTACTTTTCGCGTGCTGGCTTCAAGGAGACCCGAAATTTCGTGCGAGGCCGTTCCACTCATTCGGGCAAGGTTGCCGACTTCCTCGGCAACCACTGCGAAACCTTTTCCGTGCTCGCCAGCTCGGGCCGCTTCCACGGACGCGTTGAATGAGAGAAGTTTTGTTTGAAAGACGATGTCGTTGATGACTTTGGTTTTTTGTCCGATTTCTTCGATGATTTTGATGATTTCGGAAAATTCGCGATTACTTTCGGCAGTCTGATGAATGATCGATTCATTGGCCTGATCAATCTCTTGTATCGCTGAAATCATTGCTTCGACGACGCGGCTCCCTTCTTCGGCCGCACTCTGGCCTTCCCGCGCAATGGAACTGGACTCCTGCGAATTGTCGGCATTTTTCTTCAATATGGAGTTCATTTCGTCAACACTGGCTGCAGTTTGTTGAAGTGACGCGGCTTGCTCGGTTGCGGCACTCGAAAGTTCTACGCTGGTAGATGAGATTTCCGACGCAGCCGAAGCAAGTACCGTCGCGCGCTTGTTGAGTTCAGTCGCTACTGTGCGGACTTGTTTTGAAAGGGAGCGGGCAAAACGCATTCCGAAAACAAGCGCACAAATGAAGCCCGAAATCGAAACGATTCCCATTATCCAAAAACCCCGTGAAGCAGCCGTGTTGGCGCGTTCTTCGGCTTTCGAGGCCAGCTCATTTTGTTTGGTGATCAATTTCTGAAAATGAGCACGAAGATCCGCCCCGGTTTTTGCTTCAGCTGGAAAAAGTGTCACTGCGCGGTCGCGATCCATTTGATTGCCGGACGCCAGAAGATCAAACATGTCGCTTGAAACTTTGTAGAAGGCACTCCATGAGGTTTGGACGGTTTTGTAATATTCCTTTTCTTCGGGCGTCGACTCGATCTTCAAAAATGTTTTTTCAGCGTCTTGATACGCGTCAATCGCCTTCATTCCGTCTTCAACCGCGGCTTTTCTTTGCTCAAGGGTGAATTCCATCAAAGCTGCCGAACGGATATCGATTCTAAGCCGTCTGGCTTCCAGAAGCATTTGATCAAGCAAAGTATTCTTCAGGGTGTAGTTGTCATGCAGGCGGGTAAATTCCGTCGTCGCTTTCTGAAAGCTGACAAAACCTACACCTCCGACAACAATTGCGTTGAAAGCGAGAAGCCCGCAGATCAGAACCAATTTCTTTTCCAAGCTCAGTTTAAAAAACATAAATAAATACCTCGTGGAATTTTATCGGCAGCACTTGGAAAGACTTAAGGGATTAGATTGATGTTTGAAATAAACGCATTGACGTTGACCGACCCGCCAAAGCGCTTAACAAATTTCACGGTCCGGTCTGGCCCCCCGTGGCCCCACGAGCAGTGCCCCCTTTGACGGATAAGATTAAATCTAAGCCGCCTTCTTCTTGCGGGCGGCTTCCGCCTCGTAAGCGAGAGCCATGCATTCCAGAACCCGGCCATACTCATGAGCCGCCTTGATTCGCTCAGCGCGTAAAAGTTCGTTTTCGTAGTAAGGCTGTCCAAGAACCTGCAGATGCTTTCGAGCCCGGCTGATATAGCGCTGCATTTGATCCGGCATCTGGGTCATTCCAGGAGGCACGTGCCCCGCGACAGACTCAATCAGGTCCTCCGTTGTGTCGCTATGTTCATGCAGGTTGTATTCTTCCGAACTGGCGCCTTGTAGAAACGGCAGGTCTGTTGCCCTGGGTTCCAGATAGGAGATCTTGGCTTCGTGCCAAAAGGCCCGGGCCAGGTGTTTGGCGGTTCTGGCCCAGCGTTCTGAAGCAAGACGCTCCCCATTCCGGAAGGCCTGGTAAGCTATTTTATAGAGGGTACTGACCTCATCCGGATTCACCCAGGGAATCGGACGCCGATCCCAGGAAAACGTCAACCCCGACTCGATGACCAGATTGTAAGCCTTCCTGATTTCATGCTCTGCGTTCTCTGGACCATGTTCCGCATTTTTGTCCGCCATAGCTCAGCGCTCCTTTTTGATCGCTCCATGAGAGCGTGCAACGGGGGTACCATTTGTTTTATACAGCGCAACAAATCACCCCAACCTGAACTAGGCATTCTATTCCCATCGCGCAAGATGAGGGTTTCGATACATAATTAGATCAACCCATGCCTTGGACCACTTATAAGGAAAAAATCGCCCGACTCTCGCACCGGATTGTCGAACTGCAAAAGCCGATTCGGGTCCTCGACTCGATCAAGTGGGATCATTCGATTGAGACAGCGCTGCGAAAATCAAGTTTCAAGGAACTGCCAAGCGTTGGGCCAGAGTACTACGAGCGCAACCAGCTCGGTTTCGACCCCCAGGCCCGTCTGGCTGATTGGCGGGATCTTGTGGAGGAAATCGACCGGGTTCTGGGGCCCGAAGATGACATTGGTCGACTGCTTAAAACTATCTCGGATCAATACATGGACTGCATCCGCCTGCTCCTGGCTCGCGGCACTCCGGACTTCTGGCGCTACAGCAGCAAACTCTATGGTTCCCCGAAGGATAAGTTTTTTGACGACAAAAACACGATTCTTTCGCTGGGCCAGCTTCTCTACAAAATTCTCGGAGGACTGGACAACGAATCTCTGGGTGCGGAATACCCCCGCGTGATCGAGGCCGAGGAGGTCGTCAGAGCCCTCAATGAACGTTTTGAAAATTATTTTGGCGATCAGGCGGTGCGCGCGAAGATTTCGGACGGAATTGTTGCGGAAGCCTCTGCTGGTGGCGATATCGTTAAAATCCGGCATAGCTCGAAATTTTCTGAACGGGATATCGATATTCTCGAGGTGCATGAGGGATGGGTACATCTGGGGACAAGCCAGAATGGGCAGCGGCAGCACATTGCCAAATGGCTCGGCAAAGGCCCTCCCCGAGTAGCATCTACCCAAGAGGGCCTGGCAGTCATCATGGAGATCTTCACTTTCCGGTCCTACCCGAGAAGAGCCCGGCACATCAATGACCGCATTCTTGCCATTGATAAGGCGGAAGACGGCGCCAATCTGCTCGAAGTGATCGAATTTTACCGGACCGAGGGCTATTCAGAAGACGAGTCCATCCATAATGCAACCCGGATATTCCGTGGTGGCGTCGTGGAAGGCGGGGCTCCGTTTACCAAGGATATTTCGTACTGCAAGGGATTCGTCGAAAACTACAACTTCATGCGCGCTGCCATCCGGGCGGGACGGCCTCACCTGGTGCCATTCCTGTTCGCCGGAAAGCTGAACGTTGAGGACATCCCTTTGCTGTACCAGAAACACAAGGAAGGGATCATTGACGGCCCCTCTTTTCTGCCCCCTCAGTTCAGGGATTTAAACGGGATCTCCGTTTGGATGAGTTTTTCGAGTTTTCTGAACTTAGTGGATTTAAATACAATTCAAGCGCATTATAATAAACTATTCGAGACGTATTTGTAGTGTTTCCATTGACGAATTTTGGTTAAGACTATTGGGGAGAACCATATGAGAGCTGCTGGCGTATTGACTGTTCTTGCTTTGATTTTTGGAACCACTTCGGCCTGGTCTGCGGATCTTGCCAAGGTGAATGGTAAAGCGATCACGGATAAGGATCTCGATACCGCCCTTGCCGGCATCCCGGATGCCCAGCGGGAGACGATTCTGAAAGATGCGAATTCCAAACGCCAGATCATCAATGGTCTGGTTGAACAGGAACTCCTGGCGCAAGCAGCTGAAAAAGAGAAACTCGACCAGACCCCGGATTTCAAAAGTGCCCTGGAAGGTTTCCGCAAGCAGTACCTGGCCAACCGGCTCCTGCAGAAGAACCTCGGTCCGGAAGTGAACGAAAAAGCCGTCAAGAAATTCTACGAAAAAAACAAAAACCGTTACAGCACGGACATGGTCCACGCGCAGCACATCCTTGTCGCCACCGAAGAACAGGCGCGCGAAATGCTCAAGAAAGCGAAAGCGCCCGGCGCGGATTTTCAGGAACTCGCCGAGAAAAACTCCAAAGACCCATCCGCCAAGAATAACCGAGGCGACCTCGGCTTTTTCGGTCGTGACCGCATGGTTCCGGAGTTCACTGAGCCCGCCTTTAAAGCAAGCGAAGGTGAAATCATCGGGCCAGTGAAAACCGGCTACGGCTATCACGTCATCAAGATCATCAAAAAGAAGTTCGGCAAGGTCATGGATTTTGCGGATGTTGAGCTCAAAGCCCAGAACGACCTGCGCCAGGAACTGGCGCAATCGTTCGTAGGCAAGCTCCGCAAAGACGCCAAGGTCGAATTCATCGACAAAGCGATCGACGCTAAGTAATCCTACCCGAGTAGTCCTTGGCCGTGATCCCGTACTTCTGCAGCTTTCGTAGCAGAGTTTTTTTCGGGATATTGGCGTGCAGCGCTGTCTGATTGATCCGTCCCTTGAATGCAGTCAAGGCGCTGATCAGGAATTGGCGTTCAAATTCCTCCTTGTTGGCCTGGAAGTCGAGACGATTGATATCGAGGGTAAAGCCCTTCCCGCCCACATTGAGAGGTGACAGACCTCCTGTGCTGACGGAAATGGCCGCCATCAGGTCATCGCCATCATCCTGATCCAGGTCGCCATTGCCCGCACTGAGCTCATCCTCGTCATCATCCAGGCCAGGCCGTCCAATCCTGGTGATCGAGGAAGGCAGGCTGGCCGGCATGATCGTGTTGCCAGACTCAATCACAAAGGCGTGCTCAATGACGTTTTCAAGCTCACGGATGTTTCCCGGCCAGTTATGCGCTTTGACCAGCTCCATGGCTTCGGGCGAGAGGCCCGTCACGTTTTTCTTGTGCTGCTGGTTGAATTTTTCGATGAAGTACGTGACCAAAGCATCAATGTCATTCTTTCGTTCACGCAAAGTTGGCAGCTGAATCGGGAGCACGTTGAGCCGATAGAAGAGATCTTCCCGAAATTCGCCTTTTTTGACCATTTCCTCAAGATGCCGGTTGGTGGCTGCCACTATCCGGACGTTCACCTCGACTTCGCGGTTGGCACCCACGGGGGTGAATTTCTTCTCCTGCAGAACGCGCAGCAGTTTCACCTGCATGCCGGCTGTGATGTCGCCGATTTCGTCCAGAAATAGAGTGCCGCCGTCGGCATACTGGAATTTACCGATCTTGCGGGAGTCAGCACCGGTAAAGGCCCCTTTCTCGTGGCCGAAAAATTCGCTTTCAATCAGGGTTTCCGGAATCGCCGAGCAGTTGATGGTGACAAAACGATTGTCTTTACGAGGGCCGTTGAAGTGCAGAGCCTGCGCCACGAGTTCCTTGCCTGTGCCGCTTTCACCCCGGATCAAAACCGCGGTGTCCACGCGACTGAGCTTGTCGATAACGCCGAAAATTCTTTTCATGTCACTGCTCTGCCCGATAAAGTCCGTTCCGTTGGGAAGCTTCAGAACCGGTGCGGACAGGGACATATTCTTGATCATCTTCTGCGCCTTGAGCGCACGGTCGACAATGTAGACGAGGTTTTCGGCTTTAACCGGCTTCTCGAGATAATTGTAGGCACCTTCTTTGGTGGCCTCCACGGCATCACGAACATTCGAAAATGCGGTCAGCATGATGGCAATAATAGACGGATCATGCGCCTTGATCTCCTTGAGGGCCTCGAGTCCGGTCATGCGCGGCATACTGACGTCCAGCAGAACCAGATCGTACCGGGAGGCCCGAATCCTGTTCACGGCCTCCTCGCCATCTTTGGCCTGATCAACAATGTAATTGTTCTCAGAAAGTGCAGAGGCCACGGACAACCTCAAATCTGCATCATCATCAACCACAAGAACTTTAAACATACTCCTTCTCCTTCTTCTGCGACTTCTGTAACTTTCGGGTCAAGCCCTGTCCGACCCTGTTCAAAAACGGTCCAGACCTGCCCTTTGCCGGTACGACGGCTACCGAGGTACCTTGCTGCAGCGGCAGGAATATTTTAAAGTCACTTCCGACATCCTTTTCGCTCTGGACCTCGACTCGTCCGCTATGAGCTTCGACGAAAAATTTGGTGAGATACAGACCGAGACCGGTTCCGGAAATCTGTGTTGTCGTATCATTTTTGGCCCGGTAGAAACGCGTAAAAAGCTTTTCCTGCTCTTCCGGCGTCATTCCGATTCCTTGATCTTTGACCGCGATTTCGACCCACTCCCCGACTTCGCGCGACTCCACGGTGATTTCCGAGTTATCCGGTGAATACTTGAGCGCGTTGTCCAGCAGGGTGTTGATGACCTTGAAAATCAGGGAAGCATCGAGCTGGATCGGAAAAAGAGGATCCAGCTGGGTTTTGATCGTGATCCGCCGGGCTCGGGCAGGCGCTTTGAAGCCCTCAACCGCGCGCTCGATGAGTTGATTAACATCTTTGGCCTCAAATTGAATGTGCAGCCGGTTGGACTCCAGCTTGCTGAGCTCCAGAATACTCGTGATGAACCGATTCAGCTCTTCGGTTGAGGCAATGATGTTGTGAACGGATTCCACGTCCCGCGGAAGCAGGCGCTCTGCGGCTTTACGCAAAAGCACTTCGGCCAATCCTTGGATACGGGCGACGGGTGTTTTCAGATCGTGGGTCACGAGTGAAAGGAAGTTGGTCTTCATCTGCTCGACCTGGGTCAGAATCTCATTCTTGCGCTGGTAATCCCATCGCTTCTCGTACTCGCGGATCAACCGGTAAGGAACCGCCAGATAGTAAGCCAGCAGGATCGCGGCAAGGGGCTGAGCTTCACTGATCCAGAAGCTTTTGAACTGAAAGAGCATGTGAGCGAAAATCGCGAACCCAAAAATCAGACCTGCGGTCGCCATCACGCCACCGACGGGACTTGAGCCCAGCACCCAGGCAAAAATGAAAGTGACGACGGCAAAAACGATCATCCAATTGAGCCAGCCCGGGGCCATGACAATTCCCTGATTGTGAATGACAGAATCCAGAATATTCGCGTGGACGATCACCTTGGGGTTGGTGAATCCGACTTTGGAGTACGGGGTCGTGACGTAATCGCTCCAATTATCCTTCGTAAGAGTTCCGACGAGCAGCACCTTGCCTTTGAAGGCGTCGACCGGAAACCTTCCATTCAGAACATCGATGAAGGAAATCAACTGATAAGAACGTCCGGCTCCTGCCCGCCGGGTGGTGTTACCGTGATACCTGAAGAAGAAGTATTCGGCATCAATCTCCGGCACCTTGTAAGTACCGCGGGGGAGTCGCTCGGTGTCGAGCCAGCCGAGATCCCGCGCAAACTGAGAGTGGAAAACCGGCTTCTCATTGAAATTGACCAGCGCGCGCCGGGTGACTTTGTCCTCCGCAAAAACATTTCCGTCCTGATGCACGACAGCGATGGAATGAGGAAGGGCGCTGAGCGGATAAGGAGGAAGAACTTCACCGGTGACATCGTACGGCGTGCCCAAGCGAATCTGCGTTCCGGCGAGCGCAAGCCGTTCAGCGGCTTTCAGGAATTGCGGCGCGGCTTTGGCGTGCAGTTCGGGATTCATCTGATTCACCTGATTGAAATCAACCAGGTAGCCGATGCCGCGAGGACTCAGCTTTTCGACGGACTCCAGGAATCGCGTATGAAAATCCAGCGAGAGCGGCGCAAACTCATCAAGGGCTTTGACGGTGGCATCATCGATGGTCACCAGGATAATGCGATCATCGGCACTCTGGCTGATCCCATATGCCATTCTGAAATCATAAAGTTTGGCTTCAATGAAACTGAAATCGATGTTCACCAGCACGGCGGTGAGCACACTTGAAATCAGGAGAACCACGATGGTTTTGTCGAAGCTTTTGAATGAAATGTTCATAGTGAGCAAAGCCCTTGCTTTGACACTGATTCAGCAAGCCACATACCAGCTGGTGGCATTCTGGACCTACGCCAACTGGTCGGATTCATGCTGCTATTCAATTTTGTGAATTTGATTGCGCCCGAAAGACTGTCAAAAGATTAGGCACCTGCTCAGGATATTCCTGCTCTTAAAACCCTACCGTCCCCGCATCCGAAGCCGGCCAGAGAGCCTCACACGAAGTCAATTGCGGCGTGTGCTCACGCCAATAGGGCTCCAGTGAAGTCTGTAAATCCGGGCACTGATCCTGAGCCTGTTTTCCGCTTTTCAGATCAACCAAAACTGTCGTGAGCTGATCACTGACCGAAAACGTCGTCTCGGGTTTTCCGGCGAGAGCCTCTTTCATGAAATTGACCCAGATCGGAAGCGCGGAACTGGAGCCAGTCAGTTCGATCCGGGGGCCTTTTTTCTTCCCAGGGGTCTTCTGTTCACCGAGTGCCTGCTGGTCCAATCCCACCCAAACCACGGCAGTCAATTCCGGGGTATAACCCGCAAACCAGCTGTCGCGGTGATCACTTGTGGTCCCGGTTTTCCCGGCCGCAGGACGTTCAAGTCCGAGCCTTCTTACAGAGGCTGCTGTGCCCCTGACGACCACGGTTTTCAACATGTCGGTGAGAAGGTCCGCCGCACCCGCTTCAACCGCCTGATGGGACCGGCTGATGAAACGGGCAAAGAAGGATCCGTCGTTCTGGTGGATTGCGCGAATCACTGTCAGCTCTTCCTGTATTCCGTGATTTGCAAAAGTGGAATAAACCTTCAGAAGTTCGATGGGCGAGAGCTCCGCCACACCCAGAGCCAGGGAGGGAACAGCAGGAAGCGCGGACTCAATACCCAGATCTTTTGCAGTCTGGATGATGTTTTCGATTCCCACTTCGTAACCCAGCTTGGCCGCAACCGTATTGACGGAATGAGCCAGTGCTTCACGATAGGAGATCCAGCCTTTATAAGTTTTCTCGTAATTTCTGGGTGCCCACTCCTGTCGCCCCTTATCGTAGGTGAGCTTCCAGGGCGCATCTTCCGCAGGGTGCCCGGGGCCGTAGGGAATCCCCTGGGCGTCACTGCCTTTGCGAATGGCCGCAAGATAGACCAGAGGCTTGAAGGTCGATCCCACCTGCCGCTTCATGTTCAGAATGCGGTTGAAAGTGGACTGGGCATAATGCCTCCCTCCAACCAGCGCACGGATTTGGCCGGTCGAATGTTCAACTGCGGCGAGAGCGCCTTCGAGCCTTTCGGTCGGGGGCAGCTTCATCTTGTTACCAATTTCAGATACCCCGGACGAAACCGCCTTTTGCGCGCTCGCGTTCATGACCATATCCAGCGTGGTATAAACCCGGAAACCGGCGCGCGTAATTTCCTGTTCAGTGAAACGATCTCCCAATTGCCGGATGAGTTCCGCTTTGACGAAGTCAGCAAAAAACGGGGCTTTATTTGAGGTGAGCTGGGGTGGCGCCAGGCGGGGTGGCATTTCGAGGGCCGCCTGCATCTCTGCCTCGGCAATCTGTCCCGTTTCGACCATTTTGCGAAGGACCAGGCGCTGCCGCTCCAATGCCCGTTCCGGATAACGATAAGGAGAATAGTAAACCGGGCCGCGAATCAAGCCGGCCATCAGCGCGATTTCCGAAAGAGTCAGCTCATCGAGACGTTTTCCAAAAAAGTACTTCGCCCCCTCCGCCACGCCGTGAACCTCGAGGCTGCCGATCTGTCCCAGATAAACTTCGTTCAGGTAGCGTTCGAGAATCTGCTCTTTGCTGAAACGGGCTTCGAGCATGAGAGAGAGGAACAATTCATTCACTTTTTTGAAGAGATCCTTTCCGCGACGGGCGGTGAGATTCTTCACGAGTTGCTGGGTGATCGTGCTGCCTCCCTGGGCCATTGAGAGGGTCTTCAGATTCACATAAATGGCTCGTGCAATTCCGCGCGGATCAAAACCTTTGTGCTCGATGAAATGCTGGTCTTCGATCGCGATGATCGACTTACCGACCAAAGCCGGAATATCCTCGAATTTGACAAGCTCCCGAACTTCCTTCAGCTCCGCTCCCCGGGTCAAAGTGGCCGCGAGTTCGGGCTCAAGGTAAAAATCCTCAAGTTCCTGCTCGCCCATACGGATTGCCCGGATCTGCTGGGCTTCATCGAACTCCACCCGGATCTGAGGCTCAGAAACAGCAAGGATCGGGTGGTTTTCGGGAATAAGATAATGCGGGTAATCAATCGGATGGAGCAGAAAACTGATCTCGTCCGGCTTGCCTTCAAAAGCATAGCCGAGACTCTTCAACCGTGACTCAAGGCGGCCGCGCAGGTCTCCTATTGTCATCCGGGTTGCGTCTGAGTAGATCCGAGTGGGGATAAACTGCTCTGTTTTCGTAAAAGAGATGCCTAGCTCCCGATAGAGCGTCGAAAGATAAGCGCCAAACATGACCGAAAGTACCGCCCCAGCAAAGACCAGAATAATTACGACGCGCCGCAGACGCATTTTATCTCCTTGACTGGATTCAGATCGGTCAATAAAACCTTGCATACCTCAATTGGATGATTAAGTACATGTAAAGAGGCAACAAGAAGACAACCGGCGGGAGTAACGCACTTGAAAAATTTATCGTTTTTACTGGCAGGTTTGGTTCTGATCACGGGCGCAAATTTGATGGCTCTCAAAGACGCACGCGCGCTTGAGCTCGATTGGACCGGCCAGTTCCGCACTGAAGTAAACCTGATCCATAACTACACGATGGATTCGAGCGACAACTCCGGAACTTTTGATCCCGCCCGCTTTGGTGGCGGCGGGTATTATGTTCCTGCTTCGGGCCAAAAGAGTGCGAATTTCCAGAATTTGTTTTTACGGTTGAACCCCAAGCTGGTCATCAATGACAATGTTTACATCAAATCAGAATGGTGGGTCGGTGATCCGATCTATGGACTCTTCGGCGGCGGCGCTCCTTACTCGCGCGATCAGCGCCAGCTCAATTCCACATTTAATCGAGGCGCTTCAATCACCGCCCAACGTTACTGGGCGGAAATTTTGAGCGATTTCGGAACCGTTCATCTTGGCCGCGCGCCGTTGAACTACGGTCTGGGTCTGGTCTGGAGCAGTGGTGATGGCCTTTATGATCGTTATCAATCCACCGGCGATGTCATCCGGCTGGTCTCGAAATTTGGCGCATTCTCGTTCAGCCCGGCTTTCGTTTCCTACTCCACAGGCAATAGCATCGGTGGTGCCTGTGTTTATGATCAAGGGGCAGCGCCGGCCGGTACTGTAAACACAACACCCACCGCTTCCGCGCTCGGTCCCTGCCGTCCCGGCGCGGGTGCTGGCGGCATCAATGACTACGCCATCATGCTGAAGTATGACAATCCAGAAGAGGATTTCGAAGCAGGCGTGAACTTTATCCGACGCTTGGCAGGCGCAGATCAAGACCCGCTCAGCGGCTTTCTGGGTCCGAACGCCACCGCCGCAGGCATGAACTATAACGTCTGGGATCTCTTTGGCCGGCGTAAATTCGGCAGACTGACTGTTTCAGGAGAAGCCCCGATCAGCACCGGCTCGGTTGCTGGCGTGGACTATTCGTCTTTCGCAATTGCCGGTGAAGTGAACTGGAAGCTCAATGACAGCTGGGAATTCCTGGCTCGTGCGGGACAAGCCCCTGGTCAGCCCAACGCTCCGGTGACCAACCCCGGAAAATGGGAACTCTTCTCCTTTCATCCGAACTATAAGCTCGGGATGATCATGTTCAATTACCAGCTCGCGAATTTTGCTGGAATCAATACCCAAAATGATCCCCGTTTTGAGGCCAGCCAGCTCTCTTCGCCCTATGACAATCCTATCACCAATGCTCGCTACTTGAACATCGGCGGGAAATATCGCACCGACAAGTGGACTTTTCATGGCGACTTTGTTTTTGCAAAAGCCCGTCAGACCGCTGTAGCGGGTGAATACTTCTACAATATGTGGCAGCGCAAAATGTCAGATACAGTCGCTGTCAAAAACCAGGAGAGCTCCCTCGGCTGGGAACTCGATACCGGTGCGGCTCTGCAGTGGGATGACAATTTCCGCTTCGGCCTGGATTTCGGATTTTACTTCCCGGGTGGCTTTCATAAATTCAGCAACACGGAAGTGGACAACCAGGTATCCATGGTTTTTGCCACGGTGCTAAGCGCCGGGATCGCGTTCTAAGATCACGTTTCAGTACGCGTCGATGATGATCATCCGAACGCGTTCCGACGTGGATGTCTCCGGAATGATGATCTGATCGGGCTTCATCCAGATCTTTATGGATTCACCTGTCTGGGGGTCAATGACACGCGCCATGAACCCTGGAAGCCGCCCCGCTGATTCGGCCGAGCGAAGGCTTTCGATTTCATAGCGCCCTCGGAGGAAGGACTCCAACTCGCGAACGCGGCGGGTGTAGTCCGCTACAAGCTTCGTGCGAAGCTCCGCAGAAGTACTTGTGTCCGCCAGAATTCCCGAAAGACTCCTTCCACGGATGTCTTTCAGAATCATGGTTTTTGGCGTCTTTCCGCCTGCGGCGGCTACCACCTCGAAAACCGGGTTGTTTCGGAGAACAGCCAGTCCACGCAAGTCATTCGTCAGGTCGTCTGTGGAAGGGTATTTCTTCAGAATATACGATTTCGAGGGGTCCCCGTCCGGAACAACGCGGAATACGGAATGGTTGGGATCGAGCTTGAAAAATTTTTCACCGTTCTTGGACATGGCTGAATCCAGAATGCCTTCTTCAGCCTTAATCAGTCGAAACAGATCCCGACCGCAATCGGGTTGCCCCAGGGCGGAAGTCAGTGAAAGCGAAATGATCGTCAAAAGAATCGAGATCGGCATATTTTTCAAACTTAATGCTTATTGAATAATGAACTGACTGAAAAAGAGATTCGTCACGAGGGCCTCTTTGCGGCCTTCGGGGCTGCGATCTTTTGCGATCTGGTTGATGGAATCGATGAGCTGCGTCTTCAGGAGATACCGTCCCTGAACCGTCGCAAGCTCGCGGAAGTTCTTGCGTCCAATCAGGGAAAGGAATTTATCGAGGATCAAGGCCCGCGCCTCTTCCAATTCAGCTTTCCTTTCAGCGTCACGAATTTCCAGCACGAAACCTACCGTCGCGTAGTGATATTTGCCTTCGATCTGCGCGTTCGTTCCGTCAGCGGCTTTAGGTGCTGCGGGCGAAGACTCGATATTCACGGTGATCGCCTCAAAAACCATCGAGCCAGGTATGGCCGCGGGGGTTGGGCTGGCGTGCCCTTTTGCAAGTCTGGCACGCTCACTGTGTTCGGTGATCACGGGGCGCTTATAAACGAGTTTTGAATAGCCCAGGAACCCCACCGCGCCCAAAGCGACAAGGGAATTCACTGCGACAATGAGTAACGAGGGACTGAGCTTGGGTGCCACTCAATCAAGCTTACACGTGAACTGGCTCATAGGGAAGCCCCAGGTCATCGGCCACGCGCTTGTAGGCGACCTTCCCGTTCAGGATATTCACACCTTTTAAGAGAGCCTCATCCTTGCTGACCGCATCCCGCCAGCCCATGTTTGCGATCATGAGGGCATACCTCATCGTCACATTGGTCAGTGCGTAGGTCGAGGTACGGGGGACGGCGCCCGGCATATTGGGAACGGCGTAATGAATCACGCCATCCACGGTATAAGTCGGGTGCTCATGGCTGGTGGGCCTGCAGGTTTCGACACATCCGCCCTGGTCAACAGCCACATCCACAATCACACTGCCCGGCTGCATTTTGGCGATCATTTCCCGACTGACCAGTTTGGGGGCCTTCGCTCCAGGAACCAGAACTGCACCGATTACCAGGTCGGCACGAATGACCTCACGCTCAATCTGTTCACTGTTGGAGCAGAGCGTGCTGACCTCATTTCCGAAAATATCGGCGAGGTAATCCAATCTTTGACTGTTGACGTCCATGATCGTCACTTTGGCTCCGAGGCCGGCCGCCATCTTAGCCGCGTTCACACCGACGACTCCGCCGCCGAGAATGACCACGCGTCCGCGCTGCACCCCGGTCACTCCGCCGAGCAGCAGACCCTTGCCACCGTGATCGTGTTGAAGATAGCTGGCGCCTATCTGAGTCGCCATGCGTCCGGCCACCGCGCTCATCGGGGCCAATACGGGCAAGGAACTGTCTGCCATCTGGATTGTTTCATACGCAATTCCAACGATCTTGCGCTCCATCAGGGCTTTGGTCAGCCGCTCATCGGCCGCAAGATGCAGGTACGTGAAGATAATCTGGCCTTCGCGAAGCAAAGGGTATTCCTCGGGCAGAGGCTCTTTGACTTTGACGATCATGTCGGCGCGGTCATAGATATCCTTGGCAAGTTCGACCATGGTCGCGCCCGCTTTCCGATAATCTTCATCTGAAATCCCGGCGCCCTGACCGGCATTGTTCTGGATTAGAACTTTGTGCCCTGCCTGAGTCAGCGTACGAACTCCGGCGATCACCATGCCAACCCGGTTTTCGCGATTCTTAATTTCTCTTGGTACACCGACAATCATTTAAATCCCCTCCCCTGTTTAAAGGGAAATCTTCAGTCCATCATATGCAAGTGCCACCCCTTTGGGCAGCGCCTTGGAAGTCTTGACGTAATCGAAATCATGCCCCAAATGCGTGAGATACGTCCTCTTGGGTTTCAGTTCCCTGATCACGCCCAGAGCCTGCTCCAGATTCAAATGAGTCTGGTGAGGCTCGATCCGGAGGCAATCCAGAACCAGAACCTCAAGCCCTCTCAATCTCTCAATTGACGAGATTGGAATATAACTACAATCGGTCAGGTATGCAATTGACTCAAACCGATAGCCGACCGTCTCTCTTGAGCCGTGTTTCAGGGAAATCGGCACGACCTTAACACCGGAGACTTTGAGCGATTTCGAAGCCGTAGTGATCGTGTTCAGAGTCAGCTGCGGAATTCCCCCTCCCTCCACCGGGCGGGGTGAAAAGATGTATTTGAATTTTTCCCGCATTTCGTCGCAGGTCCACTGATTCCCGTAGAGCGGGATGCTTTCTTTCTGGATAAAATTGAAACTGCGGAGATCGTCAATCCCGTGGATATGATCGGCATGGGGATGAGTGTAAAAAACAGCATCGATCCGCGGAATCCTCGTCCGCAAAGCCTGAGCCCTGAAGTCCGTGGAGGTATCGAGCAGGAAACTTTTTCCATGGATCTGCAGCCAGGCAGAAGCCCTGAGTCGTTTATTTTTGGAATTTCTGGACTTACAGACCGGGCAGCTGCAATGAATCAGCGGTACGCCAGTTGATGTTCCACAACCTAAAATCGTCAGCCTCATTTTGGTTCTCGCATTCCCCTATTGACACGTTTCCCGGCGCTCGGGTACCAAAAAATTCAAGACCTTATGAAAGCACTCATCACCGGCGCCAGCGGATTCATTGGAAGTACCCTTATTGAGAAACTCCACCAGCTCGGATTCGAAATCCGGGCCCTGATGCGCTCCAGTTCCAGCCTGAAGAATCTGAACGGGATGCATTATGAACGCTTCGAGGGCCATCTCGGGGATTTTGAGTCTTTGAAAAAGGCGGTTTCTGGCGTTGATTACGTTTTCCATCTCGCAGGCGCAACAGCCGCTCCTGATCGGGACGCCTATTTTGAAGCAAATGCCTGGGGAACAGAAAGGCTCGCACGCGCAGTCGCGGAAGTGAATCCCGGGCTCAAGCGCTTCGTGCTCGTGTCCAGCCTGGCCGCTGCCGGTCCGGCAAGCTCCCAGACCCCCCGAACCGAAGCTGAAGCCGAGCAACCGGTTTCCTTTTACGGGGAAAGCAAGCTGCAAGGTGAAAGAGAGCTTTTGAAGTACAAAGACCAGTTTCAGCTTTCGATCGTGCGACCCCCGATGGTTTATGGGCCTCGCGACAAGGGTGTTTTTGTCATTATTCAAACGGTTGCCCGCAATCTGATGCCCATCATTCAGGGTGGCTCACCCGATGGTCAGAAGTATTACAGCGCAATCCACTCTGAAGACCTCTGCCGCGGAATCATTCAGGCAGCTTTGATGCCCAGTGACGCCGCTCCAAGTGGTGAGAAATTCTATTTAACGGCCAGTGCCGTCCACTCTTACCGGGAGTTCCTGGCCACAATCGCGGAATGCCTGGATCGTGACCCGTTCGTTTTCCGAATTCCACGGTTTGTCATTTCTTCCCTGGCCTGGGGATTGTCGGGGATTGGCAAAATGACGGGCAAGACTTTTCCACTGAATCTCGATAAGCTCAATGAACTGCGCCCTGATTACTGGGTCTGCTCGAATGAAAAGGCCACGCGAGTGCTCAATTTCTCGCCGGAATTCGATCTGCGCAGTGGAATGACTCAAACAATCGGATGGTATCGACAGGAAAAATGGTTATGAAGCTTTTCGTCCTCTTCGCTTTCCTGCTGGCCTTCACCGGATGTCGGCGGGAAATTGAAGGATTGGGCGCGAAGGTCACCCTCGATCAGCGGAAGCTTTCAAATGATCTTGTGGTGATCATGGTTGAGGATCACACGGTCCCGATCATCTCCTATCAAACCTGGTTTCGGGTTGGCTCGGTGGATGAGCACGGCGGCAGTACCGGTATGGCACATCTTTTCGAACATCTGATGTTCAAAGGAACGCCCAAATTCGGGCCCAGACGGTTCTTCCGGGAGCTGGAAGCAAAAGGTGCGGAAGTGAATGCTTTCACGACACGAGATTACACCGTTTATTTTGAAAATTTTGTTCCAAACCTGCTCGAAAAAGTCGTGGATATGGAATCCGACCGGATGGCCAATCTCACCCTGACTGAAGAAACCCTGAACACCGAGAAACTGGTGGTTCTCGAAGAGCGCCGCCTCAGGGCCGAAAACACTCCGGAAGGAAAAATGCAGGAAGCCCTCTGGGCCCTTGCTTACCGTTACCATCCGTATCAGTTCCCGGTGATTGGCTATGCCCCGGACCTGCTCAATCTGAATGTGGAGCAGATGACCGCTTTTTACCGAAGTCATTACCAACCGGCGAATGCAGCACTCGTCATTGTCGGGGACTTCAAAACGGATCACCTCTGGAGCCTGATCCAGAAATATTACGGCCCGTTGAAGAACGCTCCCCGACCCTTACGGAAATTCGCCGCCGAGCCACAGCAGGAAGAAGAGCGTCAGCTGATTTTACGCGATCAGGTGGCTTCTGAACGGTTCAGCAGCGCTTATCATGTCACTTCCGCCGAGAAGGATGATTCATTCGCCCTCGATGTTCTGGCCAATATTCTTTTTGAAGGCACTCACTCAAGAGCCTATCGCAGCATCGTGGAAGAACAGAATCTGGCCATCACGATTTCCGGTTCGGCCTACACTCCGACCTACCCCGGTTTATTCATGATCAATGCCGTTATGAAAGGGGGCGTTCCCGCGACCCGCGTTCAGACCGCCCTGAACGAACTGATTGGCGAAGTCCAGGAAAACAGCGTCACGGCAGAGGAAATCCAGAGGGCGGTAAGACAGCTCACGGTCCAGATGCTCGACAGCATTCGCACGCCGCAGGGACTGGGGCAGCTGATCGGAACCGTTCATACGATCCTGGGTGACTCCCGGGATTTCTCGAGTGATCTGCAGAAATATCTGAACGTGACCCGGGAAGACGTGAAACGGGTCGCACAGAAATACCTGATTCCGAATAATCGTTCCATCGTGACACTGGTTCCCAAGGCGGGTAAAAAATGAGATCTCCCATCGCAACCGCACTCGGACTCGTGTTGGCTCTTCCTCTTGCCCTTCTAGGGCTGAGCAGCATGACCGCAACGAACTCAAGAGCCGCCACTCCCGAGATCCGACTTCCCGCGCCCGAAGTCGAGATGCTGCCAAACGGGCTTGAAGTCATCTGGTTTCAGAATGACAAACTTCCCCTCGTGGATCTTGCCCTGGTACTCAAATCCGGCTCTCGTGACGATCCTGCCGGAAAATCGGGCATGACCGAATTGCTCGCAAAGGTCCTGGATCGTGGACCTGAAATCGAAGCACTGGGAGCGTTCCACTATACGGCACCTGATGAGGAGTTCTTCACTCTGGGGCTGCATGGCCTGGCACCCGATGCACCGGTCTTGCTGAAATTGCTCGCCAAGATGGCAATTCATCCCGATCTGACCGGGCCTGAGTTCAATCGGCAGCATGCCAGTATTCTGGATCACTGGTCGCATATCGGTGATACCGGCGAATCGCTGGTGAGCCTCGCTTTCAGACGGCAGACCACAGCCGCCACTCCGTATGGCAGAGGTGCCCTCGTTTCGGCTGAGGAGTTTCGGAAAATCACGCCTGCGGACCTGGTGAACTTTCATAAATCCCAATTCACACCAAAAAACGCTTCGCTCGTGATTGTTGGCCGTGCGGATCGCGTTGCACTTCGCCCCCAACTGCTGGAATCATTCGGCAGCTGGACTGGGGAGGCGCCGCCGAGGACAGCAAAAGTTTTTTCGGACAAGCGAATTCCTCCGGCAAAGACCGGGCAGGTTTTGATTGTTAATCGCCCTGAACTCAATCAGACCCAAGTCCGCATTGGCTTTCGGGCTCCGAAGTTCAATCATCCGGATCAATATGCTCTTGCCGTGATTAATGCACTTTTTGGCGAATATTTTGACAGCCGCCTGAATTCCGTGATTCGGGACAAACTGGGCCTGACCTACGCGATCGGAAGCAACTTCAGTTACAACCGGGAGCTGGGAATTTTCAGTATTGCTGCCGCAACCCGCAATGTAACGACAGGCCCCCTCATTCGCAAAGTGCTCGATGCGCTCAAAAGCCTCCGAACAGCGCCGATCGGTGATCAGGAGATTGAGACGGCCAAAGAATATCTGATGGGCGGCTTTCCGCTTGGAACGGCTACACTCGGTGCGATCGCCTCCCGCTGGACAGTCGGGCATGTCATGGGACTCGACCCTGACTTTCTCAACCAGTTTGTTCCGAAAATTCACGCACTGACACGCATTGAAATTGAAGCCGCGCTAAAAAAGCACTTCAATCCTGATTTGATTTACGTCGTGGTTGCGGGTGATGCCAAACAGATCAAGGCAAGTCTCGCGGGACAGGGTGGGTTCAGCAGTCGGGTGGTTTCGCAGAAGGACCTGTTCTGAAGATTCCGTTCAGACTGCCGCTGCAGCCGCGATTTCCATGCTGCACTTACCTTCGAAGTAAGCTCCGAATTCCAGGACCAGAGCAGAAGTCCGGATATTGCCGATAACCCGTCCGTTTCCCGCGATGAGCACTTTACCCGAGGCAGTAATATCGCCCTGAACATAGCCTTCCACGACAAGCGTATCCGCCTCGATACTGCCTTCAACAACTGCGCTTTCGCCGAGGATCAATGTGCTTCCTGTTTCCGCGATGACCTCGCCGACCAGTGTTCCATGAACTCGGGAAATCTGACCGAAACGCATCTTGCCTTCGAGGCGGGTTCCCTCGGCAATGAAGTTGATTGCTGTTTCCTGAAGAGTCGATGTCATGTTCAAAACCCCTTCGCCGATGCTGCCGGTCGAGGAGAAGGCTCACGGTTTTTGGCCGGCCCGGTTTTGAAGTTTTGATGAACCAGAAGTTTGCCGCTGTTCTCAAAGAGGAAAATATCCACATTTCTAAGATGATCTGTTGAGGCAACCGGGCCGAATTTTGCCTTCACTTCCCGGAAACGGCTCACCGAGAAATATTCACCCTTGTCGGCCGTCAGCAGACTGCCTGAGCCAGAAAAATTCAGGACGCCTGCCGGATAAGTCAAAAGAGCTTCCGGTCCGTAGGCGAGCACCACGATTTTCCCCTGCTGGTTTTTACCATCCTCATTTCGGTACTGAATCGCGAAATTCACGGCCAGCGATTTCCCTTCCCAGACGACTTTCGGCGAATGAATTCCAATCGGAACTGTATCCGGATTCGCAAGCTGGGCCTCGGGGAAAAGCTGTTTGATATTCGCCTCATCGGAGGAGGCCTGTTCCGTGCCCGCCTCCGGACTGGTCGTCATCTCTGGAACCGGACTTGCGACTTCATTGAGGGCGGGTTGCTTTTGAGGCATGAGCGATGCCTTCAAATCCTGCAGCTCAAATTCCAGCTCCTGCACGCGTGCAGGACTGGCCATGCGACTCGCCCAGTAAAATTTTACAGCCAAAAATCCACTGAGAACCGAGATCAGGACGAGAAGCCCGATCCAGCTGCCGATTCGATTGATCCAGCTCAACGGGACCCGAAACGTCCTTGCTGCATAGCTATCTTTGAATACAAGTACCGTCAGACTATCGGAAAGGTTGCGTTTCTTATCTTTCATGTGAATCAATTAAATCCGGTTTCCCTTTGGTTCTGAGCCCTTAAAAACGTTATCGTCTAATAAAATAAGTGTCAACTTATGGCGCTCCAGTGCCGAAGAGGATGTTGATGAAGATTCTTCTACTGAATCCTCATATCGACGCATGGCGCAATATCCTGGCAAGCTGGAAAGCTCGCGGGGATGTAGTGTTCGTCCCCGAAAACGCCAAAGAGGCGTGGCAGCTCGTTCAATTACATGGGCAGAGTCTGGACCTTGCTATTGTCCACCGGGAAGCGGGAACAACAGCCCCGGAAGCCGGGATTCAGTTCATTACCAAGCTCAAAGCCGATCCCGCCTACACCGACCTGCCGCTGATTCTCACTTCCGAGATCTGGCGAGATCCCCAGTTTGCCGAGCACCAAAGAAGCACGCAGGGTGCTCATGCCTATCTTCACTGTCCGGCGGCTCCAGATCCCGACATCCAGGACCAGCTTTTCAAAATCATCAACTCGATTTTTGGTTTCGAGGAAAACGCGCAAGAAAACCTTCTGGAAGCCCCCTCGGGGCCCATCAGTATCGAGCACGTCGCGGATATTTTTGGCATCAACGGAAAAAACGAACTGAGTTCCATTTCGCTCGAAGGCCCGGAAACGGACGAGACTCCTTTGAGCCCTCCCCCGCTGCCTTCAGAATCTGCACTCTCCTCTGATTCCGTTTTGTCTTTTGATTCCGCTCTCCCGGGCTCAGAGACAGTTCCAGGGCTGGCAATGCCCGACTCCTCGCCTGCCGACGCCATTGCTGAAGCGATCGCTGCGGCAAAAGCCGAAACCGGTACCCACTTTCAATTCGAGCTGGATTCAGACGATGCTCAGGACAGCAGCACGCCCTTTCTTCCGGAGCCGGATCCGGTAGCAAGCCCTTCGGTTGTAAGCAACCCAGTAGCCAGGGAAACCACAGAATTCAGTGACCTTGAAGCCGTGCGGGAGATGCCATATCTCTTCAGCAAGACAAACAGTACGCCTGCAGCAGAGGAGACTGAGCCGTTTCTATTTGCCCAGACTGAAGGCGATGCAATCGTGCCGGGGGGCGCGGCCGATACTCCTGATCTCGAGACAATCAAAAAATATCTGCAGCTTCGTGAAAAAGATGTCGCCGTACTTTCAACCCAGCTCAAAGCGGCTCGACAGCAGATCACAAATCTTTCGGATCAGGTTCAGGAAGAGCGTTCGAAAAACACGGAGCTCTACAATCTGATTGAGGACCAGAAGAAATCCATCAACGATCTGCAAAAAAACAAGACCGCTGAAACCAGCAAGCTTCAGAATGAAATTGTTGAACTCCGTTTCCTGATGAAAGCCAAAAGCGATAAAGCCAAATTGCTGGAAGGCCAGGTCCAGGAAGCCACGGATGAAACCGAGCGCCTTAAAGATCGCGTCCGCTCCGACATTCGCAAGATCCGGGTGAGGGAAAAGGAACTGGAGAACAAACTCGAGATCATCCGCAAGGATTCAGAAGTCCTGATCGGCGCCCGGGAAAGCAAAATCATGGAACTCAAGCGGAAGCTTGATACTCTTGAATTCAACATGGACCTTTTGCAGGATCGGTACGCCAGGGAAAAAGACAACTCTGCCAAACTCAACGAGCGTCTGACCAAAGCAGCGCAGGTTGTCCGGGTCGCCGGAGGATTTCTGGACTCTTCCGGGAATCCTGTCGATCTCTCTGACCTTGCCAACTCCGAGGATGGGCAACAGGAAGCCTCGTAATGACTCTTGCGAATATTCTTTATCGAGTGCTTTTGGTGGAAGAAGACCCCAAACAGAGCGAGCTCTATGCGGATCTGATCCGCGAGGTGGCCAACTGCACGGTGGACGTCATCAGCCGAACGGATGATTCCCTCGATTGGATTGCACGCTCGAATTATCATCTGGTGGTGCTGGATCCGCCTTTGGGTTCCCCCCTGACCGCACCCAACGGTCTTGCCCTTCTTGAACAGATCAAACGGATCAGCCCGGTTACGAGCGTGATCGTCATCTCCGAGCGCGCCACGGTGGAACAGGCCGTGACCGCTATTCGAATGGGTGCGGAAGATTATCTGAAAAAGCCGGTCAAGCTCGAAACCTTCCAACTTGCGATCAAACGCGGTCTCGACCGCAAGGAAGTCTTCGGCGAAAATTCCGGTATTTCGAGCCTCATCAACCTCCTGAACAGCTGTCAACTCATCTCCGCTTCTTTGGAGCTATCGAAAATTTTCAGCATCGTTCAAAGCTATTTTGCCCGGGAGCTGGACTGTGCCTATTCTGCGATTTACGCGATTGCGGAGGACCAAAGTGTCGCGACCCGAGTGGCGACCCCGCTTAAAACCGGCGAACAGGGTCGCGCGATGGAAGAAGTCCTGGATATTGCCGTCCAGGGCAACCGGATCATGGATGCGGTTTCGGATCATTCGAGTGTTTATCAGTTCATCGAGAAAAATCAGCTCTCCCCCAGGCTGTTCATCTTCCGCTTCCAATGTGCCGGTCCTCGCAAATATGCTCTGGTCTGTCTTTCGCCGGAAACACCGCCCTCGCTCGAAGCCTTTGAGGGTCGGATCGGGATGCTGAGGACTCAAATCGAGTTGACCGGGAAAAACATCGACCAGTACATGGGGGTACATCGCCTGGTCTATGTGGATGATGCCACCGGGCTTTATAACACCCGTTACCTCAATTACATCCTTGAGCGGGAGATCACCCAGGCTGAAGGCCAGAAGCGCTCCTTCGCTGTGCTCTTCATCGATGCTGATCATTTCAAAAAAATCAACGATGGCCACGGCCACCTGGTAGGAACGAAAATCCTGTTTGAGCTCGGCGCCGTCCTGCGCCGCCTGGTTCGCGATTCGGATATCGTTTTTCGCTATGGCGGAGACGAGTTCGTCGCCGTGCTATCCCCTTGTGATCTGATTACCGCCAAAACTGTAGCCGAACGCATTCGAGCCACGGTTGAGAAGCAGATCTTTCTCGAAGAAGACAAGCTGAACCTGAGGTTCACGGTTTCCATCGGCGTAGCATTGTTTCCGGATCATGCTTCCAGCAAACAGGCCATTATCGATGCTGCCGATCACGCTATGTACAGCTCCAAACGGGCCACTCGGAACGCCGTCACCATAGCCGAAGCACCAACAGGCGCCCCTGCAGAGAAAAAGATGCATTAACTCGTTGCGTCGAAGCAGATATAGACGCCCGGGTGACTTGACCGCCCATGCCACCTCCACTAATCTCTGTTCATGCAACCCCTCCCTGTCATAGCCGTCATCCCAGCCCGCCTCGGGTCGACCCGACTCTTTGCAAAACCGCTTATCGACATCAATGGAAAAACGATGATCCAATGGGTTTATGAGCGCACTCGCCTCGCGCGCGGAATCGACCGGATCGTGGTCGCGACCGATGACCAATCCATCGTCGATATCGTGGAAGGGTTCGGGGGTGAAGCGGTCCTGACATCAACCAAAATCACCAGCGGTACGGATCGCGTCGCGGCGGTTGCCGACCAGATTCCCGCCGCGATTTATGTGAATGTCCAGGGCGATGAGCCGCTCATGGAGCCGAAAGCGATTGAAGCCGGAATTGAACTCGTCCGGTCCGGACGTTTCGCGATGGGCACCGTGATGACCTCCCTCAAATCGAGCGCGGAACTTCACGATCCCTCGGTGGTCAAGGTCCTTGCCGATCAGAACGGACGTGCGATCTACTTTTCCCGTCATCCCATCCCTTACAGCCGGGGACCGGAGCCCGCTGCGGGTGAAGCCTTTATCTGCCGCCGGCATGTCGGCCTTTATGTTTATACGCGCGAGGCGCTGATGAAATTCCGCGCGCTGCCCTCTTCTTCGATCGAGAGGGCGGAGGTACTTGAGCAATTGCGTGCACTGGAAAATGGCTTACCCATCGGAATCGCGGAAATTGAATTCCACTCGATTGGCGTAGACACGGCAGCGGATTTGGAGCACGTTCGGAACATTTTAAAGTAGGTTAAGACAGGAGTTCTCGAAATGGCTAAACACAAAAAATACATCTTTGTAACGGGCGGCGTCCTCTCCAGTATCGGCAAGGGCATAGCGGCCGCCTCAATTGGAATGCTGCTGGAACAGCGCGGGATCAAAGTCACCATGGTGAAAATGGATCCTTACCTGAATGTGGACCCCGGCACGATGAGCCCCTTCCAGCATGGAGAAGTATTTGTTCTGGATGACGGTGCGGAAACCGACTTGGACCTCGGCCATTACTCCCGATTTGTCCAAAACGCGCACTTCACGCGCAAGAACAGCTTTACGACCGGCCGGATTTACGATGCCGTGATCCGTCGCGAGCGCGCGGGCGGTTATCTGGGCAAAACAGTCCAGGTCATCCCGCACATCACCGACGAAATCAAAAAACATCTCCGCGAAGCGGTTGAGAGCGCGGACCTGGCGATCGTTGAAGTCGGTGGCACGGTCGGCGATATCGAAAGCCTCCCTTTCCTCGAAGCCATCCGGCAGATGAGAACGGAAGAAGGAGCGGAGAATGTCGTTTTCGTTCACCTGACCCTGGTACCCTATATTGCTGCCGCCGGAGAACTCAAAACCAAACCGACTCAGCACAGTGTCAAAGAACTGCGCGAAATCGGAATACAGCCCGACGTGCTTCTCTGCCGGTCAGATCGCAAGCTCCCCAAAGACGTCAAGGACAAGATCGGCCTTTTCTGCAACGTTTCGGGTGATCATGTTTTCAGCGCCACGGATGTCAGCAACATTTATGAAGTGCCGATTTACTACCATGAAGAATTCCTGGACGAGAAGATCGCCGAAAAGCTCGGCATCTGGGGAGGTCGCCCGGACCTTTCGCAATGGAAAAATATGGTCGAAAAGATCCGTCAGCCCAAACGTACGGTGACCATCGGAATCGTCGGAAAGTACACGGATTGGCGCGACAGCTACAAATCCCTTTCAGAAGCCCTCGTCCACGGCGGCGTGTCCAATGACGCAAAGGTGAACATGGTCTACATTGATTCGGAGGAAATCGAAAACGGCAATACCGAACTCCTGAAATCAGTCGACGGCATTCTTGTCCCCGGCGGCTTCGGAGAGCGTGGCATCGAAGGCAAGATCAAGGCCATCGAATACGCCCGGACAGAAAACGTCCCCTTCTTTGGGATTTGCCTTGGAATGCAACTCGCCGTGATTGAGTTCGCAAGGAATATGGCCGGCTTGAAAAGCGCCAATTCTGCTGAATTCAAAACTGAATCTCAAGAGAATGTCATCGACATCATGGAATCCCAAAAATCCGTAACGGATAAGGGCGGCACGATGCGACTGGGTGCTTATCCCTGCCAAATTCTTTCCAAATACAATGGCAAACCCACCCGGGCTTATTCCGCTTACGGCCGCGAGCTGATTTCAGAACGCCACCGGCACCGCTTCGAGGTTTCAAATACCTTCAGGAAGGAAATCGAGGAAAAAGGTCTGGTTGTTTCCGGCAAGAACATCGACAAGGAAACCGGGGTGGAATTAGTCGAAATGGTGGAACTCCCCAATCATCCCTGGTTCCTGGGTTGTCAGTTTCATCCGGAATTCCTCAGCAAGCCGCTGCAACCGCATCCTTTGTTCAACGCCTTCATCAAAGCGGTTTGTGACGGCTCGAAGCAGGTTCAACGCAAACTCAAAGGCATTGGATAGAATTTTATGGCCAGACTTTTCCCGCTTATCGCCGGCCCGTGCGTCATTGAAGATGAAGGTCTTACGCTCGAAATTGCACAGGAGCTCAAAAGACAGCTCCAGGGTCTTCCAATTGATCTTTATTTCAAAGCTTCCTTTGACAAAGCCAACCGGACCTCGATTGATGGTTTTCGAGGGCCCGGGATGGAGGCCGGCCTGACAATTCTCTCAAATATTCGCGCCAAGACGGGATTGAAGTTGCTGACTGACTTTCATACTCCGGATCAAGCCGAGCCGGTTGCTCAAATTGTCGACTTTCTGCAGATTCCCGCTTTCCTCTGCCGGCAGACGGATATGATCATTGCGGGCGCGGAGGCTGCGCTTCGCCATGGCCGCAAATTAAACGTGAAAAAAGGCCAGTTTCTGGCACCTTCGGACGCAAAGAACATTGTCGAAAAGGTCATGGCTGTTCAGAAGAAGTCGGATTCCAAAGCTCCAATCAGTGACTGGTTTTACCTGATCGAACGTGGAACCTCGTTCGGCTATAATACGCTGGTCGTGGATATGACTTCTTTTCAGTGCATGAAGGAGTTCGGTGTACCGGTTATTTACGATGCAACTCATTCGGTCCAGAGTCCGGGTGCAGGGCCCGGAGGAAAGAGTACCGGCGGGAAGCGCCAATACCTGGAATCCCTCACCCGGGCTGCAATCGCGGCAGGAGCCGACGGTTTGTTCATGGAATGCCATCCCCGGCCGCCGGAAGCCAAGAGTGATGCGGCGAATGCATTTTATCTGGAACATGTGGGTGCGTTCGTCCGGCAGCTTCTTGCGATTCACGAGCTGGTGAAGAATCAGCCCAAACTTTTACCGAAAGAGAAATAACTGATGCTGCCTCCTACTCCTTCCACTGATCAGGGCAAACTCCTCAAGACCCCGGATATCCAGAATCGCCTGAAGAAAATTAAAATCCTGATCCTCGATGTGGACGGAATCATGACAGATGGCCGGATCTTCTGGTTGAATGGCCACGGCTGGACCCGTCATTTCCACGTGAAAGACGGCTACGGCCTCAAGCTCCTGATGAAGGCCGGAATTCAGGTGGCAACAATCAGCGGTGGAGATTCCAAAGACGTTCGGACGCGGATGGAATTTCTCAAAATTCCCCACATCTTTCTCGGCGATGAAGACAAGGTCAAAGCGCTTGAAAAGATCGCGACGGCCACCGGACTTCCTTACGACGAAATGGCTTTTATGGGTGATGACCTCTATGACATTCCGGTAATCGAAAAAGTCGGCTTCAGCGCCACGGTCCCGCAGGCGGTGGAACCGGTGAAGGCGCGCGTCCATTACGTAACTGAAGTTCACGGCGGCTGGGGTGCGGTTCGCGAGATTGCCGATGCGATTCGCGTGGCACAGGGACTGGGCCCTTATCTCGATTAGTATGATTTTTTATCCCGAGCCAAAAGCAATTCGCTACTGGAACCGCGCAAAGGCTTGCGAAGAGGTCGAGCAGGTTTACGGTGAACTCTGGGTGCAGCTCCTTTATGGAACCCGTCCGGGACAGGCTCTGGCCGAAAGTGTTCTGGCCGGCCGGGCCCTGAGCGAACTTTACGGACTTTACCAATCCTCACCGCTGAGTCGTCGGAAGATCAAGTCTTTCATTTCTCAATTCAAGATTCCGATGAACGAATACGAATCAAGTGTATTCCTTTCATTCAATGATTTCTTTATCCGGAGATTTAAACCGAATCAGCGGAAGTTCAACGAAACTCCCGAGCTGATGCCCGCTCCATGTGAAGCCCGCTATTTCGCGTACGCGCAATCGGACCCGAATTCCCGGTTTCCGGTCAAAGGAGCCCAGCTTTCACCCGCCGCACTTCTTGGAAGTGAAGATCGCGCCCGGCCTTTCATCGGCGGTCCAGCACTCCTCGCACGGCTTTGTCCGGTGGATTATCACCGCTTCCATTACCCCGACTCGGGCAAGACGCTCGAAACTCATCGTGCTCACGGCAAACTTCATTCGGTGAATCCCGCGGCGCTGACTTACCGCGATGATATTCTCCTCACGAACGAGCGCCAGATTTCGATTCTGCAGACGGAGCATTTCGGGAGGCTCGCGTATATCGAAGTCGGCGCCCTCTGTGTGGGCCGCATTGTACAAACCCATCCTGCCCATTCTTCGTCAGAAGTCATGTTCGAGCGCGGCGATGAGAAGGGCTACTTTCTTTTCGGCGGCTCGACGGTCATTCTCCTGGGAGAACCCGGCGCGTGGGAACCTGACGCCGATCTCTTGAGCAATACCGAGCGTGGTCTTGAGACACTGGTCAGGCTGGGCGAGCCGCTTGCCAAGAAAGGCGGCCTGAGGTGATCACTTTTGTTCTTGTATTAATATTTTTGCAGAACGTGTCCTACGCCAGGCCCGCGGATCCCGGTTGCGTGTCCAAGTCACTTTTGGCAGCCAAGGAGAAACCGGAATTCAAGCTCTCGAAAGAGCGCTTCAGAATGCGCCCCGAGGAAGAGGACGGCGGCTTGGCCCTTTCTGGAAGCGTGAATGGAGCAAAACCGGCGGAGCTGGGTTATATTCAGTACTATACCTGGCCCGAGGCCGACGGCACGGACAAGATCACGATTAGCTTTGTTCAGGTGAATGAAAAATTCCGGGGTCATGGGATATCCGGCAAACTTTACAAAGAAATGCTCTCCAGGCTTAAAGCAGCCGGAAAAAAACCAAGCAAGATCACAAGCGAGGCGCTGGCGGCTACAAACAAAGACGCGGCCCTGGGCAATTTGATTATGAACCTCAGCTCCAAGCCCGGTTTCATCAAACCGGATCCGGCACTTTCCCTCGAGAAGCAATTCATATCCTGCTGCAAGGATATCTTCGAACAGTTCCCGGAAGAACAAGTCAAAGCAGTCGCCGAAACCCCCGCGCACCGGGCCCACCACGAAATCGGCTTCAGTGAAATTTGCCAAGCAACATTTAAGATCAACCGCAACCAAGTTCACGTCGTGCTGGCTTCGTGCGTGAAGAAGTAGATTAACTGCATTAAATACAGCCGAAGCACCCTTAAACATAGAATCTCATAATTAAGGTTATGATCACGCCTCGTGGAATGTTGGAGCCCAACGAAATTTGAATGTTCACTAGTCTCAAGAAACGTTGAGCTGATTCTGAATATGAACCAACGCGATTCTGCGCTGTTTGAGATAGCGCGACATCTCGCGTTCCCGAATCCACGAAAACTGATTCAGAAGATTTCTCTGCAGCTCCGTGGAGCGGCTTGGGTAGTGATGGCAGAAGGCTGAAATAGTACTGAACGCGACCAGCTTTTCACGCGTAATGCCGCCCTCGCCTGCTTCGGACAGGACGCGATTGGCCTTTTCTACGCACTCAGGTACCATGACTAGAGGTTAGCAAATTCCTCATGGATAAAGCAAAAGTAGACAAGATATTACGAGAACTGAGTCAAAATATTGGCGGCGACTGGGTTCTTCTAGGCGGAACACTGGTCCAACTTCAGTATAACGGCGAGCGCGCGACTGAAGACATTGACTTGGCCTTTATCAAGCATCCCTCACTCAGCAAAGACGCGACTCAGAATCAGCTTTTTCAATTCACGCTCAAGCATTTGGGCATGGGTCCCGAATTCATCAATTTGTCAGTCGAGTTCTTTCTCCACCGTTTTGCAGGCTGGGAAGCCGAGCTGATTTTGCTTCAGACCGGTCCGAAAGGGCGCATCTTTCGCCCCTCACTTTCACTTTTCTGTGCACTCAAGGCGGAACGAGGTTCGGAGCTGGACGCAAATGATGTTCTGAGCGCGATCAGAAATGAGAGCGCAACAAACCTCGATTATTCGAAGATCAAGAAATGGTTGCCACCTGAAAAGCAAGTCTGGCTGGAGCAGCTCGTACAAAAAGCCTCAAAATAGCCCCAGCGCCTTTTTGAATTTTTTCCAGCGGCGGTGGAAACGCGCTTTCCTCGTATTTTCGCCCATCAACGGATCAAAACCCCATTTTCCAATGAAGAGCTTCAGGTCTTCTTCATACGCCGAAGAGACTTCCGTTTTTTCGCGATTGCCTGCACGATGACCTGAAAAACGCCAGATATAACAGTCAGCAACCTGCCGGTAAGTCATCCCGGCTTTTTCCATCCGGTAACGAAGATCCGTGTCTTCATACGCGGAGGAGAAACGTTCATCAAAGGGGCCGTCTTCAACTCCCAGCGCCTGCAGGGCCTCGCGTCGGAAGAACATCAGGGTCGAGACCCAGTCTTTCGAAACTTTGCCGTGGTTCTTGCGAACAAAATGACTTGCCTTCTCGCGAATCCGAACCGGGTCAAAAGGAGATTCGTCAATATGCGGACCGACCATATCGACCCGAAGGTGTTGAATTCTTCGCAGAAGAACCGCGTCCCAGCCCGGCATCAGCCAGACGTCGTTTCTCAAAACAGTGACAAAGTCTCCATGCGACGCGGCAAGCCCCTGATTGCAGGCACGTCCGAAGCCGACGTTCTCAGCATTTTTCAGGCAGAAAAACTCCCAGCCCTGCTCCCGAAATTTAACCGCGTACTCATTGAGAACCCCCGGAGTTGCATCCGTGGAATGATTATCAATGACTATCAGCTCCCGGGCAATGCTCGTCCCAGCCAGCAGGGAATCCAGACAGCGCCGGGTGAGCTGAACCTGACTGGCAACCGGTAACACTATCGAAATTTGCGTCATCGCTTTCCTGCCCGTTTTACATACCGAAGTACGGCTCCGGCAATATTCAGTCCGGTTGCCCGTTCGATCCCTTCAAAGCCGGGAGAACTGTTCACTTCTATGATCACCGGTCCGCGCCGGCTCTCCATGACATCGACGCCAGCAACTTCAAGCCCCAGAATCCGGCAGGCACGTAGAGCCATGCGTTCATAATTTTTGGGCAGCTTTACCAGATGGCCTTCGCCCCCCCGATGAATGTTGGTACGGAAATCGCCCTCGGGCGCTGTGCGCATCATCGCGGCAACTACGCGCTTGCCCACGACGAAGACCCGATAATCCCGCCCCGCCTTTTCCGAAAGGAACTGCTGAACGATCACGTCCTGTTCCATTCCGATTAAAGTCTCGAAAACCGAACTCATAGCGATTGGAGAATCCAGAAGCATAACCCCCAGCCCCTGGGTTCCCTCCAAAACCTTCATCACCACCGGAGTACCGCCCACGCGCGCTGCTGCCGCCTTGAGACCCCGCGTGCTTCGGGTTAAAACTGTCTTGGGCACACGGATTCCAGCTTTGGCCAGCACCTGCAGACTGCGCATCTTGTCTCGTGACTGCGCGATCGCCAGCGAACCATTGAGGACCGGGACCCCCTGATTTTCAAACTGCTTCACGACTGCCAGACCATAATCAGTAATAGACGCACCGATACGCGGGAGAATCACATCGAAGCGAGGCAGTACAACCGAGCCCACGAGAATATCGTGTTTGTTGCCGTCTACCACGAGCTGGCACTCCAACGGATTGATCACCAGACATTCCACCTTGAGCTTCCGGGCTTCCTCCCGGAGACGGCGAATGCTGTGCAGACTTTTATTTCTCGAAAGTATCGCTATACGCATCGTATTGCCATGGGGTGTACCGCTACTGTAACATTCAAGACATGATGCTCAAAGTCTCAAACTCCGTCTTATGGATATCAGTTTTGCTTCTGACCAGTTGCGCTACCGGATCAAAATCGAGCCAGAGTTCGCATCCTCACGAATCCAAGAGGACCTGGACCGAAGGTTGGTCCACCCGCCTAGATGGATTTGTTTCAGATCTGAATATTTCAGTCGATGGAAGTTCGATTCTCCTGGCAACGGTTCCGGATAGCGAAGCCGATGCACCGAACCCACAGGTTCCGCTCATAACCACTTTCAATCAAGCCGGGCAGAAGCTCTGGAGCAAAAAGACCGCACCCGTCCGGGCCCAAACCCTTTCTGATGATGGCAAGCTGGTACTCACGGCCAATCACGGCGATCAGCTCGTCGCCATGGATTCCCTGGGCAAAGAGCTCTGGTCCGTGAATGCCACCTGCCGCCCGTTGATTTTACCTGGAGCTCAGAAGATCCTCTGCTATCACGACGAAGATGCGGAGTCGGACATCGCATTTGATATTTTCGACCTGAAAGGCAAAAAGCTTCTTTCATATCCCGTCTCCAGCGATGTCCTTACCCTCAAGCTCTCACGCGATAAACAAAATATATTACTGGGGCTGACCCACGGTGAAATGATTTTGATCGGACCGGATTTCAAAACCAAGTGGAAACGCAAGTTAAATGGCGAAATCGTGGACCTCGCCGTGTCGGACGGAAAAGAACCGACTGCCGCGGTTCTTTATGACCAGGCTCAGAAAAAGACGGTGACCACCCAGCGTTCACTTGGATTCTTTGATTCCAGTGGCAAACTTTCGGCCGAGCAGCCTCTCGCTGGCAAAATGGAGAAGCTCGAGTTTACCTCTCCCGATAGCGTGCTCTTGTACGGGAACTCACCCGGAACTACCGTTCTGGCGCAATATTCGAAAGTATCCGGGAAGAAGGCTTTGACAGAAAACTGGAATCGCGTGGCGGAGTCCTACGCCAGTTACTCATCCAACTTCTTTGTTTCAGAGCATTATGCCATCATCGGCTTTGACGACATTGAGAGCGCCGAGCGCCATAGCCATGCCAGAATCTTTGATTTCAACGGCCAGTTGCTCTGGGATATCCCGCTTTTGACAAGAGATGGCTCGTATCTTTACGTGCATGACTTTTCAGAAAGTGCCAGGCTCCTCGCCATAGGAATGGACGATGGCTCCGTGAAAACGTTCAGACTGGAATAACGAAGAGCTATTCTTCCTCTTCTTCTTCTTCTTCTTCTTCTGCAACGTCCTGAAGGATGGTCTCGGTTACACGCGTTTTGTGCAAGTGGTCCTTCACGATTTCCTTGTGTTTGCGTAACTGCTTTTCAATTTTGGTCAACGCCTGGTCCACCGAGGCGTGAATGTCTTCTGTCGAAGCTTCGCCGAAATAATCCATGTTGTTGCCGACCAGACGGCAATGCGCAACCTTGCTCAGTTTCTCGACACTGAAATTCCAGGAGACGGAGATACGCCCGTCAAAGTACTTTTTGAGCTTCTCTGATTTTTCGCGGGTATAAACCTGAAGGGCCTGGCTTGTATCCATATTTCTGAAACTAATGTGCAGATCCATCTCTCTCTCCTACTCTGAAATTCATCGATTCTTGCTTCCTGAAGATCGACTACGGCCTAAATGATTTTCTTCCGTTTTCCGGACGAAAGAATACCCAGCATGTCTCGATATTTCGCCACGGTTCGCCTGGCGATGTCAATGTTGTCTGAGCGCAGCAATTCGACAATCTTCTGGTCCGATAGAGGATTCTTCTGATCTTCTTTCTGGATCATCTGACGAATCTTCTCTTTCACGGCCTCACTCGCCAGAGCGTCGCTGCCATCGGCTGCGTTGATACTTGAGTTAAAGAAGTATTTAAGTTCGAAAATCCCGACCGGCGTATGCACGAATTTGTTGGTCGTGACCCGCGAAATCGTGGACTCATGCATCCCGATATCATTGGCGACATCCTTGAGGATCATGGGCTTGAGCATCTGCACGCCTTTTTCGAAGAAATCCCGCTGCCTTTTTACGATGGCGTCAGTCACTTTGTAAATGGTCTTCTGCCGATTATGGATCGAACGGATCAGCCAGACTGCCGAACGCAGCTTGTCCTGCACGTATTCTTTCGTGACTTTGTTCTGATCCTTCTGCGCGGAAGCCAGAATGCTCTTGTAATAGGGTGAAATCCTGAGCTTCGGCATTCCATCTTCATTCAACACGATCACAAATTCGTCGCCGACTTTGTAAACGTAAATATCCGGCGTTATGTACTGGGTATCACTCGTGTGGAAGGAGCGCCCGGGTTTCGGCTCGAACTCGAGAATCAACTTCGTGGCTTCAATGACCTTGTCCAGCGGGATACCGAGCGCCTTGCTGACGGCCTGGTAATTCTTGCGTTCCAGATCCCCCAGATGCTTGTCGATGATCTGCTCCACCAGCGGCTGCCGGGGATTCATGAACTTCGCCTGAATGGCCAGGCACTCCTGAAGTGTTCGTGATCCGACACCCAGGGGATCAAAGTTCTGAACGATCTTGAGAACCTCTTCCGCGTCCTCCAACTCCATTCCGGCTTCACGGGCGAGATCCGCGAGGTTCGCATTCAAGTAGCCGTCGTCGGTCAGATTACCAATAATCGATTCGCCTAATTTTTTCTCCGGTTCGGAGATCGTCACCATCGAAAGCTGCCAGGCCAGATGATCTTCGAGCGAGGTGGTCTTGGTCAGGACGTTTTCGAAGCTGGGCAACTCTTCATTGATTTCACGCATTGACGGCGCTGAACTCGAGTTGGAATTGAAATCCTCAACATAGGATTCCCAGTTGAAATCGTCCTTGCTGGCAACCAGCTGTTCTTCGCGTGGCGTTTCCTTAATAAACGAATCTTCATCGCGGCGCTGTTCCATTTCAGGATCGGGCGCTTCCGGTGAAGTATTGTCCTCTGGTGCCGCCGCTTCCCCTTCCGGAACATCCATCACTTCTTCCAGAACCGGATTTTCAATAAGCTCCTGATTGACAACTTCCTGGAGCTCCATCCGATTCAACTGGAGCAGCTTGATCGCTTGCTGCAGTTGCGGGGTCATGACCAACTGCTGACTGAGTCTGAGGCTTTGTTTGATCTCTAATGCCATGATGGATCTATTGTACCTTAGCTCTCATTGTAGCTTTCATTATGCATTCTTTACGTTCAAAACTGAAAATCCTCTCCGAGGTATTTCTCGCGCGCAGTACGACTGTTCGCGATTTCGTGAGGGGTCCCTTTCTCAAAAATTTTACCACTGTTTACCAAATATCCCAAATCACAAATTTCCAATGTTTCTCTAACGTTATGATCGGTGATCAAAACTCCGATCCCCCTTTTTTTGAGGACCTGGATCATCCTTTGGATGTCCGAAACTGCCATGGGGTCGATTCCAGCAAACGGCTCATCTAGCAAAAGGAATACCGGATTCAAGGCCAGTGCCCGCGCAACTTCAACGCGCCGCCGCTCGCCGCCCGATAAAGTATAGGCGTTCTGTTTGGCAATCTTTCGAATGCTGAATTCATCGAGAAGCTGGTTCAAGCGGTCATGTCGCTCCGCTGCAGTGAGAGGCAGGGTTTCAAGAACCGAAAGGATGTTTTCCTCTGCCGTCATCCTGCGAAAAACCGAAGCCTCCTGTGGGAGGTAAGCAATTCCAGCCTGAGCCCTGCGATGAACCGGCCAACTCGCAATGTCTTCCCCGTTAAGCAGGACTTGGCCGGCATCAGGACGAATCAGGCCGACAACCATATAGAAAGAAGTGGTTTTGCCGGCGCCATTGGGACCAAGAAGGCCAACCACCTGGCCAGCTTTTACTTCCAGATCGACTCCGTCTACAACGCGGCGCCCTTTATATGCCTTCTGAAGCTGAACTGCCTGAAGTACTGAGTTCTTCATGAGAATTTACTGAGACTTTTCCCCTTGGCTGAAAGCATTGCTATTCTGGACTTCCACAACATCCGTGTCTCGGTGCAGCAAAATAATATCACCAGTGACCGTGTCACTATCTTGATACACCTGTGGAAATTTCGAAAGGACAATCACGTTCCGCTGAGAGTCGAAGTCCGCACGCCCGGCTGTCGCATACTGAAGCGCAGATTCTTTTCCAAATTCCCGGATCAGCACGTCATCAAAAAGCGACAAGTACTCTACGATTTTGGATGAATCGCCATAATTCAAATCCGCCGTACGTGCTTTGGCGTGTAGAGTGTCCTGGGTAATCTGGACAAAACGACTCGGAATCGGGCGGCTCGCATTCATGGTAAATTGAGCCAGCTGCTTCTGGCGGTAAACGACACTTCGATCCGATACAATGGTGGTCGCCCCCTCACCCGAACGTTTGCTTTCAAAATTAAACGTCACTCCCTGGGGCAGGACAATCCGGTCACTGTCGGGCGCGGAGGAATTCATGTTCCACTCCAGCCCGCTGCTGGTGAACTGAACGTAATTTCCGGCAGCTTCGGCAATTGTTCCTTCACCTTTCACCGGTATGCTCACCGGCATTTCAATACGCCGCTTATTCGGAAGATAGCGCAGATACGAACTGTACAAATTAAATCCATCCGGAAAAACCACGTTCACATTGCCGAAAATTTCGAGATCCCGCTCATTCATGAAATATTTTGCTTCTTTGCCTGTCACCACGGTGATCTTGCCGGTCGGGTCATATATGAAAGCCTTGATGTTCCGGGCATGAACGAGCTTTTTCTCGTTATACAAAAAAGCTCTCTCTGCATGAAGCTTCCACTGCTTTTCGCCTTCACGGGTCGCAACATACTCAAATCGTTCGACTATATATTCCGCGATCGTGCTCTTCGGAATACCACTCGCCAGGACTTCATCGCGCTGATCAACAAGCATCTCCGGGGCAAGGGGAGCCGAGCCAGCAAAGGGGGGCTTTTCCAGGGCGGTGGGCGAAAGCACCACAATTTGCGTGATAATCAAAAACACCATTGCCGCAATCAGCGCAGGGCGGACACGCGGCTTGAGCAGCCAGGCCAGCCTCCTGAGTTGGCGCTGTCCAAACGTGTTTATTGGCCTTTCTTTTTGCCCAGCTGTTTCCATAGAAGTTAAGAAATACAGTACTCTCTTTTCCCTCTTCCTGCCGAAACAAAAAAGTTGTAGGGTGGGCGCCCAATGGACATTCAGCAGTTCGAAGGCCGCAAACAGGATCACCTTCGCCACGCACTCAACCCTGACCATCAGGCCACCGGCCTGAGTGGCTTCAGCCGCATTCACCTGCATCACGAGGCAATTCCAGACCTGAATTTCGAAGACATCGATCTTGCCACCGCCTGTTTCGGAGCCAGGACCAAAACCCCATTCTATGTGGCAGGAATGACTGCGGGACATTCGAACGCAAATGCGATCAACCGGATCCTGGCGCTCGCCTGCGATCAGCGCGGCTGGGCGATGGGCGTCGGCTCGCAGAGAAGAGACCTCGAAGCCAAGCAAGTCGATCGGTGGCATAGAATCCGGGACGAAGCCCCCGACCTGGTTCTCTTTGCAAATCTCGGAATCAGCCAGCTCGATCAGACAGCATCCTCAGAACTGATGAGGTTGGTCACGAATTTAGACGCCAAAGCCCTCGTCGTGCATACGAACCCGCTCCAGGAAGTCCTGCAGCCGGAAGGCACCCCTCAATTCAGTGGGTCGCTGGAGGCACTTCGTCGCGTCTGCCGCGATTTCAAAAGCGAAGGGATCCCTGTCGCCCTGAAAGAGACGGGCTGCGGTTTTTCCAAGACCACACTCAAGCGTCTGGCACCTTTGGGTCTGGCGGCGATCGATATTTCCGGTCTGGGTGGCACCCACTGGGGCAGAATTGAAGGAACACGGGCAGCTAAAACAGCAGGAAAACAACACCTTGCGGCCGCCGCGAGCACCTTTGCCAATTGGGGGGAGTCGACCGTGGACAGCCTCCTGGCTGCAAAGGAAGTTCTGACAGAAAAAGTTGAGATCTGGGGCTCCGGAGGAGTCCGCTCGGGCCTGGATGGTGCGAAACTGATCGCTCTGGGAGCACGACGGGTCGGTTATGCCCAGCCGGCGCTTGAGGCAGCATTGGCCGGATCGAAACCTTTACTCCGCTGGATGGAACTCCAAGAATATGAATTACGTGTTGCGTTATTTTGCACCGGGTGTAAAACCCCCTCTCACTTGCGAAAGAAGGAGGAATCATGGAAATGATGCGGCGCTTAACTGAGGGTTTTCATCGCCTTACGCGCACAGAACGCCTCGATCGCATTCAGCATATCTGTGAACTCAGTGATGACGAGATCAACACTCTTTCTGGCCGCAAACCGCTTTCCTATGACATCGCCGAGCATCTGATCGAAAACGTGGTCGGTTACTTCCCCATTCCCATGGGAATCGCCACGAATTTCACAATCGATGGTCATGATCTACTGATCCCGATGGCAGTTGAAGAGACTTCGATCATTGCCGCCGCCAGCGCCACGGCCAAGTGGATCCGCAAAGAAGGGTCCATCAATACTTATTCCAAAGGCAGCCTGATCATCGGCCAGGTTCAACTCCCGAATGTGCGGAACGTAAAATTTGCCCGCAAAGTTTTGCACGATAAACGCGAATTGCTCATGGCCCTTGCCAATGCCTGCATGCCTTCTCTCGTGGACCGCGGGGGCGGCGTTCGGGACATCGCAATTCGCGAGATCGAGAGACCCGAAGGCGATGGGACAATGCTTGTACTGCATGTTCTTTGCGATCCCTGTGATGCCATGGGCGCAAACCTCATCAATCAGGTCTGCGAAGCGCTCAAGCCACGCGTGGAAGAAATCACAGGCGAGCGCGTCGGACTTTGCATCCTCTCAAATCTGGTCGATTCCAAACTTGCGGTCGCCGAAGTAGTCCTCCGCAACGTCGATCCTGCCGTGGGCCGGGGAATTGAAGAAGCCGCGATTTTCGCCAAGGCCGATCCCTATCGCGCGTCAACTCACAACAAAGGCGTTCTCAACGGCATTGATCCCATCCTGATTGCAACAGGGAATGACTGGCGCGCAGTGGAAGCCGGAGTTCATGCTTATGCGGCCCGCAGCGGGAAATACCAGCCCGTGACCGACTGGCACATGGACGGAGTGGATCTGGTGGGTCGGATTGAAGTGCCCATGGCCGTCGGAATCGTCGGCGGCGTAACGAAACTCCACCCGGTCGCGCGCATTTCTCTCAAAATGATGAAGGTCAACCGCGCGGAAGACCTCGCCCGGATTTGTGCTGCGGTCGGACTCGTGCAAAACCTCGGAGCCCTGAAGGCCCTCGCCACCGTCGGCATCGTCAAAGGTCACATGCAGCTTCATGCCGCCAATCTCGCCATTGCCGCGGGCGCTGATGTTCACGAAATCGCAAGGGTCCGCGATCGCCTGGCGGAAGTTCTGCGCGTCGAAAAGAGAATCAACCTGAGCCAGGCCAAGGCAATTCTTGAGGCCATCCGTGTCGCCGATACCGCCGCCGTTCACTAGTCCGGAGCGCTTTTCATGTGCGGGCAAGACTTTTCTCCTGGGTGAGTATGCCGTACTGGCCGGAGCCCCCGCCTGGGTGGCAACCGTCGGGCCGCGTTTTGAGCTGCAAACCGGAACCGGAACCTCTTTAAAAAAACTTTTCCATCCTGAGAGCCCTGCAGGGAAGTTCATCACGAACTCAGCTCTGGGTGGTCTGACCGGAGAATTCCACGACCCGTGGGCCGGCCAGGGAGGCCTGGGCGCATCGACAGCCCAATTCATCCTTATTTTTCGTGCGGCTCTGGGACCGAACCGATCCTGGAAAGAAGTCTTTAACGCCTACCGCAAAGTCACGGAGCACGAATCCCTGCCCCCGAGCGGCGCAGACCTCGTCGCGCAATGGGCAGGTGGAATCGTACGTTTTACACCATCCTCTTTATTGCTCGAACAGCTTCATGGAAGCGGTAAACTGGATTGGAATCGTTTCCTGTTCTTCTCAGCAACAGGACAGCCCTCGCGTAAAGTGCCAACCCATTTGCATCTCGCAAAACTGCAAAGCTTTCCAGTCACTCATTCTCAATTGATCAATGAATTGAGAACTGTTTTAAAGGAAGCCGAAATCGCTTTTGAAGCGGGCGATCACCCGGTCTTTGGTTCCCTGCTCACCCGTTACGGCGATCTGCTCGCGGAAAGTGAACTGGAAATTCCGGCAACGGCAGAAGACCGGGCGGTTCTTGGCCCCCTGCCAGGCGTCATTGGCATAAAAGGTACTGGCGCCCTTCAGGCTGATGGCATACTTCTCATGATCGATCCTGCCAAAGCTGATCGTGCCCGTATTATTGCCGAGGCGCGCGCGCGCAACCTGGTGCTGATCAGTGATGGACTGCAAAACCATGAGGGACTCAAGTGAATCCAATCATCGGGCGAGCACGGGCGCCTTCGAATATCGCGCTGATCAAGTACATGGGCAAGAAGGAAGGCTCCGCAAACCTCCCCGAAAATTCCAGTATTTCTCTCACATTGAATTCGCTTTGCACCCTGGCCGAAGTCAGTCGTGAACTCGACGGGCCCGTTGAATTCCAATGGACTGGTGAAGCTCCTGAATTTGTGACTGGCGACGGCCCGGTTTTGGTTCCCCAACTTCAGGACGAGGCTATTTCAAAAATTCAAAGCCATGTCCGAAGAACCGACCGGGAAGTTCCTGCTATTCTGAAACACTTCGGCCTTGAATCCTTCCCGCCCGGCGGACGCTTCATTTTAAAGAGCGCCAATACTTTTCCGGCAGCCTCCGGAATTGCGTCCAGTGCCTCCGCTTTCGCCGCAATCACCCTTGCAACGACTCTCACGATCGCGTGCGACAAAGAGCTTTTTTCAAGAGCTTTCAAAAGCGAGCCGAAGCTCCGGAGCTTGCTGGCTGCGATTTCGCGCCAGGGGTCTGGCAGTTCCTGCCGGTCCTTCGATGGACCCTGGGTTTTCTGGGAGAATGAACAAGCAGAAAAGCTCGAAAGCAGACTCCCGGAGCTTGCTCATTTCGTTCTGCTGGTTTCAGCTTCCGAGAAATCTGTTTCCTCCAGTACAGCCCATCACCGGGTGAAGTCCTCCCCCTTGTGGTCCGGCCGTGTAGACCGCGCCAATGCGCGCGCGCAGCAACTCAAGACCGCGCTCGCCAGTGGCGATCTCAACCAGGTCGCGCGCCTTTCCTGGAGCGAATGCTGGGAAATGCACAGCCTTTTTCATACAGCCGAGCCACCCTTTACCTACTGGCAGCCACAAACGATCGGGGCTCTGAACTGGTTTTCAGCATTCCTGAATTCTCCGGCTTCAGCTGCAAACCCTTTCCCGATTGTGACGCTCGATGCAGGCCCGAATCTCCACTGCCTTGTTCCGCTTGAAGCCGCAGCCGATTGGGAGCAGAGAATTCGCACGGCTTTTCCCGATACGGTTTTGCTTTGCGACCGGCAGGGCAAAGGCGCCGAGGTGATTTCATGAGCTTTCGGGATTTCGAAATCTCAGTGGGCGGAAAATGGGTTCTTTGCGGAGAGCATGCCGTCGTGCGTGGCGCGACGGCCATCGCTTTGCCGCTGCCAGATCGTCAACTCACGTTGCATTTTCGCCCGTCAAACGAAAATCAACTCATCATCGAACCCGCAGAACATGCACCGATTATCCGTGAACTTCTCGGTTCAATCGAAGACCGCTGGCAGGCTAATGATCGGTCCTTTCCCAGACCTTTTGGGAAGCTTTCCATCACCAGTACAATTCCACTGGGTGCGGGCATGGGTTCATCAGCCGCACTCTGCGTCGCCCTGACACGCTGGCTGCAAGCACCGCTGCAGCTCTCAGAGGGCGATGTTTTTGATTTTGCGCGGCAGCTCGAGCACCGGTTTCATGGCCGAAGCAGCGGGATGGACATCGCGGTCATTCTGGCAGCTCAGCCCATTTCCTATTCACTTTCAAAAGGTGCCCAGCCTTTGGGAATCCGGAAGACCCCGTCTTTCAGTTTTCATGACACGGGTGTCCGGATGCGGACCAGTGACTGTGTTCATAAAGTGGAAACGATGAAAGAAGACACTCCTGCCCTGGCGCTTTCGATTGATGAAGCCATGGGTGCAGCCTCACGTGATGCCACAGAAGGGCTTCTTCTTTTTGATGCCGGCCAGGAAGCCCGGGGCCTCGAGCTGATTGCCCGAGCCATGAGCAAGGCACGGGAGTGTTTTTACAATTGGGGTCTCGTCCCTGCTGCAGCGCGCGATCTTGAAGACGATCTGCATAAAAAGGGAGCACTGGCTGTGAAATTGACCGGAGCCGGTGGGGGCGGGATGCTCGTCGCCCTCTGGGGCAGCAAACCCTAGCTTTTTGGCCGAAACGCTTATATAAACCTTGAATCTCTATTTTAAAACGGAAGGGGGTGACAATATGCCAGGTATCACAATTCGCGATGGAGACTCTTTTGAGGGATCGCTGAAAAAGTTCAAGAAGCAGTGTGAGAAAGCCGGCACCCTGAATGAAATCCGTAAACGTGAGGCGTATGAAAAGCCTTCTGTCAAACGGAAGAAGAAGGCCATTGCCGCTCGCAAGCGCTCCGTTAAAAAAGGGCGCCCCAGCCTGTTCTAAGAAGGCGGTTTCGACAGTTTCGGACGGAGCCATTCCCAGAATGGGCCTGAGTGTGCCTCAATGTGAAGGCTCCGTTTTTTCCAGTCTTTCAAATTTCACGGGAGAATTTATGGCAACCATCAAAGAACGTCTTTCAGAAATGATGAAGGCGTCCATGAAAGCAGGGGCAAAAGAGACGCTTTCTTTCGTTCGCAATCTTCATGCGGCCATTCGCAAGAAAGAAATCGATGATCGCAAAGACCTCGATGACGCCGCAGTTCTCAAAATCATTGCCAGCTCCATCAAACAGCGCCAGGATTCCATTGATCAGTTCCGCGCTGGCAATCGCGAGGACCTCGTCGCCAAGGAAACCGCCGAACTTCAATTCCTCCAATCCTTCCTGCCCAAGCAGATGGAAGAGTCAGAAGTCCGGAGCCTGGTCGACTGGGCTGTCACCGAATCCAAAGCCGCCGGGCCGAAGGACATAGGTAATGTGATGAAACTCCTGATGCCAAAGGTTCAAGGACTTGCCGATGGGAAACTGGTTAACCAGCTTGTCCGGGAGCGTCTCGGCCAAGGCTGAGCTTCTCGGCACTGATTTCTACCGTCGCGACACGCTGCGCGTCGCTAAAGAACTCTTGGGCAAGATCCTGATTGTCCGGACACCTGCCGGTGTCACTGCCGGCCGGATCGTCGAAACCGAAGCCTATTCAGAAAAAGATCCGGCTTCGCACTCTTTTCGCGGTCATACGCCTCGAAGCTCGGTTATGTTCGGTGAACCGGGAGTTGCTTACGTTTACTTTATTTATGGAATGCATGAGATGCTGAATTTTGTGACCGAACCCAGAGGTTCCGCAGGAGCCGTTCTCATCCGCGCCGTCGAACCTCTTTATGGCGAAGAGCTGATGCTGAGACGCCGCAAATCCCACTCACGCCGTGACCTCACCTCCGGACCGGGCAAGCTGGCCAGCGCCTTCGGAATTCGCATGACGCATAACACGCAAAAACTCACCGGCCCCAAACTCTACGTGTACGATGATGGTTTCAAACCCTCGCGGGTTGCCACCTCTCCCCGGATCGGGATCAGCCAAGCCCAAAAAAAAGAATGGCGATTCTTCATCCCCGAAAATATTTTTGTGAGCCGCTCGGTTGCCAACGCCCGAAGCACAAGCCGAAGCAAACGGCGCAAGAGCAGGAGCCGCGATGTCTGATCCCACCCCTAAAAAGCACGGCCGGATTTCCGCCGAGCTTCTGCAGAAGATCAAAGACGCCGTAAACATCACCGATGTCGTTGGTGAGCACGTAGTTCTTCGAAAATCCGGTGCCAACTTCAGTGGCCTCTGTCCGTTTCATTCTGAACGCTCCCCCTCCTTCAGCGTGACCGAGAGCAAGCAACTCTTTTATTGTTATGGCTGCAAAAAAGGCGGCGATCTCATCGGTTTTGTGACAGAAATTTACGGCATCAGCTTTCTCGAAGCGATAGAAGATCTCGCCGAGCGCGCCAAAATCGCGCTTCCGAGCGATTGGAACGGTGAAGATTCCAATGATCCTGAAACCCAGAAGCGCCGGGCCGCCGCGAGAGAGAAGACCGCCACCGCCTATCGACTGAATCGTTTTGCCGCAGCCTTTTTTCACTCCACCCTTTCTCAACTTCCGGCGGTCGAGAAGTACTTTGAGAATCGCGGCGTCGGTTCAGAACTCCGCCGGGCTTTTTATGTCGGAGCCGCGCCTGCAGCCTGGGATGGTCTGGCCTCGCACCTGGTTGCCAAGAAAGCCCCCCTGCCCCTGGCTGTTGAGCTCGGTCTTATTCAGCCCTCGCAGAAAAACGCCCAGCTCTCGGGTCCCGGGTATTTTGATCTGTTCAGAAACCGCGCCATGTTCCCGATCCTCGACACCCGAGGAAAGGTCGTGGGTTTCGGTGGTCGAGCGATGGGAAGCGCCTCAGCAGAGAAGAGTGAAGGCGAAGGCCCCAAATACCTGAACTCCAAGGAGTCCACTGTTTTTCAGAAAAGCCAGCTCGCCTTCGGCATGTTCCAGGCGCAGAAACATATTCGGGAGAAAAACGAAGTCATCCTGGTCGAAGGCTATTTCGATGTTTTAGCGCTCCATGCAGCCGGTTTTCAAAATGCGGTGGCGACTTGCGGCACATCCCTGACCCGTGAGCACCTGAAGCTCTTCGGTCGCTTTGCGGACAAAGTGATCGTACTTTTTGACGGTGATAAGGCGGGAATTTCGGCCACCGCTCGGGCCATGGAAGTCGGACTGGAAGCCGGGCAGATCCTGTACGGCGCGGCCATGCCCGAAGGTCTGGATCCCGATGAAGTCCTCTTCTCCCAGAACACAGGTCAGCCCAAGCCAGGTGGCCTCGAGCAGATGAAAACGATCCTGGCCGCAGCCAAACCACTTCTGGATTCCCGGATTGACGATGCCGTCCAGTATGCCAGCCAGGGCCCGGAACAGAAGACGGTTGCACTCAAGCAGGCCGCACAGTGGCTGGTGCGCTATACAGATCCGGTTGGCCGCGAAATCCGTGTCCAAGCCCTGCAAAATCGCCTCGGAATCAGCCGCCAATTGATGAATCAAGCAATGGGCGTGACCAGCGGAGCGGGCGGGCGCAGTTCTAGTTCGACACCGGTCACCCCCACGCCCCGGCCAGTCGCTCCGGTCCCAATCCTCATTCATAATGGTCTCGGCCGTTCTGAAGATATTTTAATCCATGCCTTGGTCCGGCTCGGTTTGAACAGCCAGCCTTTTCAGAGGGCCTCCCAGAATCTCCCGAAAGCCAATGCTCTTTGGGACCTTTTTGAGCATCCGGAGCTCCGGGACTTTGCTGAAAAATTTCAAGCTTATACGGACAACCCGGCTGCAGCAGGTGAACGCAATTCGCAGCTCAACTCCCTGCTCTCCACCATTCAGGATTCGAAAGCCCGCTCGAGTATTACGGAAGCAATTATGCAGGAAGAGAAAACTCGATACAGCGAGGAAGAGATAAAAATTGCGGTGGACCGGTCCTTGGGACGGCTTTGGGCACGTTTTTCGCAGCAGATCAAAATAGCGATCGCCCAGGCAGAAGCCAAAAAGGACGCGGGGTTACAGGCGATTTTGATGAAAGAATACCTTGACGTTCAACGGAAATTGAAGGAGTTTAGCAGCTTCTATGACGAAGCCTAGGGACGCCGACACTGCACCTCACTCCGGTGCTACAGCTGGAGTAGTGAGCAGCACCATTATGAATGATCACAAAGAAATCAAGAAACTCATTGATATGGGGCTTCAGCGTGGTTATTTAACCTACGTTGAAGTCAACGAACTCCTTCCTCTGGAAGTGATCACGTCCACCGAAATCGATGCAGTGATGCATCTTCTCTCCGAAAACGAAATCGAGATCATCGATTCCGTTAAGCGCCCGAAAGATGGCGAAGAAGACGGTGAAGAAGCTGCTGAAGAAGCACCGCTCGGAATGGCAAAGCCTGCTTCGGAAGAATCCGAAGAAGCAGCGCCGGAAGCCGTGGCTTACGCCAAGGGTGCCGATCCCGTTAAACTCTATCTCAAGAAGATGGGAAGCGTTTCGCTCCTTACCCGCGAAGGCGAAGTTGAAATCGCCAAACGCATTGAGCAGGGCGAAGTTGAAATCCTGCGCGCCCTTCTTGCCTCCAAACTCGGAACGCTCGCCATTGTCGATCTCGGCGAACGCCTCGAAACCGGCCGCACCAAAGTGAAGGATGTCATTCGTGGTGTCGACGAAGAAGTTTCACTCGATGACGAAAAAGTTTATCTGCAGAAAGTTCTGACAGCGATTTCAAAAGTAAAGGCGCTTCTGAGTTATCAGGAAAAGGCCGCTGAAAAGCTCATCGGCCCGGAAGGCAAGAAACTTCCCCAGAAGAAGCGCGAAGAGATCCAGAAAGAAATCGTCCGTCGTGAACGGCACGTCGAAGTTGCTTTCCACGACATCGCGTTCAACCGCAAAACGATCAATTACCTTTCGGGCAAGATCAAGGGTTACTGGGAGCGCGGCAAGGAAGTTCTCGTCGAGAAGAAAAAAATCTACGATTTTCTGATCATCAGGGACTCCAAGGAAATGCGCGACCTCGCCCGTGACTTCAAAAAAGGTCCGGAAGCCCGTCCCGCACTCTGCCGCAAGTACGAAGTCAGCGAACAGAGGCTCACGACACTCCTTCAGCAGGAAGAGGAAGTCGAAAAGAAGATCGGCCGCCTGGAAGAGGAAGCCGGGATCGACATCCAGGAGCTCCATAGAATTTATGACACTCTGACAGTCGGTGAACGCAAGGCCGACCAAGCCAAGAGCGAACTCGTCGAAGCCAACCTCCGCCTTGTGGTTTCGATCGCAAAAAAATACACGAACCGTGGTCTGCAATTTCTGGATCTGATTCAGGAAGGCAATATCGGCCTGATGAAAGCGGTTGATAAGTTCGAATATCGCCGCGGTTACAAATTCTCGACGTATGCCACGTGGTGGATTCGTCAGGCAATCACCCGCGCGATCGCCGACCAGGCCCGCACGATCCGCATTCCAGTGCACATGATTGAGACGATTAATAAGCTGATCCGCACCTCTCGTCTGCTGGTTCAGCAGTTAGGCCGCGAACCGACTCCCGAAGAGATCGCAGTGAAGATGGAACTCCCGGTTGACAAGGTCCGCAAGGTCCTGAAAATCGCGAAAGAACCGATTTCCCTCGAAACTCCGATCGGTGAAGAAGAAGATTCGTACCTGGGTGATTTCATCGAAGACAAAAAGATCATCAACCCGTCCGAAGCGGTGATGAATATCAATTTGTCCGAGCAGACCCGCAAAGTTCTTGCGACTCTGACACCTCGTGAAGAGAAGGTTCTTCGCATGCGCTTTGGCATCGGTGAGAAGTCCGACCATACGCTTGAAGAAGTGGGACAGGATTTCTTTGTGACCCGCGAACGTATCCGGCAGATCGAAGCAAAAGCCTTGCGCAAGCTCCGCCATCCTTCACGCGCGAAGCTGCTGAAAGCCTTCGTCGATTAATAGCTCTCCGCTTAGATCGCTTATAGACGCACCGCTTCACCCCAGCGGGCGGTTTTCCTTGTTTTTTGCCCTGAGTGGCCAAATACTAAATAAACTGTAATCGAAATCAAACAATTCAAAGCAACCAAGAAGGAGTGCTTTATGAAAAAACTTTTATTATTAGCCAGTATTCTCGCAGCATTTACGGTCTCGTCGGCGATGGCCGCAGCGAAATTTTCGATCGTGGGTACGGCAGATTTGGCAATGCCATCCTACAAAGACATGGTTGATTCGTCTATAGCCCCCGGGACCTTATCGGGGACGACTTCCGGGAAAGCCCAGTTCGGTGGTGGCTTACTGGTCGAGTTCCCACTTTCAAACAGAGTCGGCCTTGAGCTGGGTGCTCTTTACATGACCCGCAAATACGATGCGACCATGACGTTCACTCCGGCGGATGGCAGCGCAGCGCAGTCACTGGATGTAACATTTAAACACCCGTACATTCAGGTTCCACTCATGTTCAACCTGCACCTGAATAAGTTTTTGACTTTAGGCTTGGGCGGTTATTTGAACAACGGTATTGGCCAGATTTCTGAGACCAGGTCGAACGTTGAAGAAAAGAACAGCTACGATGAAGCTGAATTCAAGCGCCTCGATTATGGCGTTGCCGCCGGGCTTGGTATCGGCATTCCAATGGGAAGCAAGGTCGCCTTCATCATCGACGCACGCTATAACATGGGACTTGCCGAGCAATATTCCCCTAAAGCAGATTCAACACTTGCGATGAAACAAAAAAACAACGATGTCACCGGCTTCGTTGGTTTCCGCTTCGGCGCAAACAAGTAATCTTACACGCTGAGTTACTTCGAAAGGCGGGAGGGGCAACCCTTCCGCCTTTTCTTTTTCCCTCTACAGAATCACTAGTTCCCGTGCTACGTTCGTCTTCGGAGGGCCATTAGCTCAGCTGGTTAGAGCAGCGGACTCATAATCCGTTGGTCGAAGGTTCAAGTCCTTCATGGCCCACCATTTGTCAAAGTGTTCGAACCATCGAACAATAATTTTAATCCCCTGTCAGTCATCCCGAAAGCCTGGCCATCCATGGCCAAGCCCTGGCTCTTCGGCTCTTCGGCTCTTCTCACTTAAAGGGGGAACGTGTGTCCTGCGGTCAGATTAGACCACACGGTTGAATACTCCGTTCCAGCCGCAAAGGGCAAGCACCCTCA
>MEPO01000033.1 GCA_001769805.1 Bdellovibrionales bacterium GWA1_52_35 | reverse complement strand
CCGACAGACACCGGGGCCGACGCCCACAATTTATGGATGAGCGCGTGAGGTATACAAACGGTTTCTTGAGGGGTGAAGGCCAGAAAACCTCAAGCGGAACGCCAGCGAGAACGGATACGGGCAACGTTCCTATGTGAAACATGCGAAAGTTCTAGTCCCCAACATGAGATTCCCTTGCGGGGCGTAGCCACTTTTTCAAAATCACGATTTGTTGCGGGCCAAATTGTGCGTACAGATGAATGGTTCTGATGACAAAGCCGTGGATCAGCTTCCTTGCGTCTTTCCGCTCACGGAGCAGTGACAGAAAAGCATCTGCGGAGCGAGTTTTCGGCCGCTCCGCTGCTGGAGCGCTCGACTGCAAATTAGCAATCGAGGGGCAATGGATTTCCCATCGTGAGAATCATCACCCGGACCTCGAGGGATATAAAGGCTGGTTTCGGATTCCACCTATGCTATTGCTTGGCGTTGGCAGCGGCAGCCGCCGGACTTATCGGTGGTTCCGTTCCGAAAACAATTTCATCACGCACGGGTTGCTTTCTTCGGTTTGAAATTTTTGCGCTACTATTGCTCTGTTGATTTTTACGCAATTTGCGCATTAGGTCTTCAGCTTTGTGCACTGTCTGAAGTACCGGATCAACAAGTCGATTCATTTTTGAACATGCTTTTGCAATATCTCCATGCTGGAAGTCGATATCAAAAAAAATTTTCCTGACTACTGGAAAACAAGCCTTGAACTGTTCGGGGGAGGTCCCTCCTGAGCAAGCAACAGTTGCTAGTTTATTCGCAAAATTTGTACCACCGAGCAGCTGCCTGGCTACTGGGTAGCAGGCTTTAAATTGTTCAGGAGTACTATTCCCTGAACACGCAATTGCGGCCTCTCCATTATGCAACCTATTATCACCCAGTACTTTTCTGGCTTCAGGAAAGCAGGATTTGAGTAGCTCAGGAGAGGTTCCGAAAGAACAAGCGTTGACTGCTTCCTTATCCTGAAAATCACTCTTACTGAAAATTCGTCTAGCTACAGGTAAACAGGCTCTGAACTGATCAGGGGAAGTGCCTCCCGAACAGGCAATTACTGCCGCCTTATTTTGAAAATCTGTTCCACCGAGCATTTGTCTGGCCACAGGAAAGCAGACTCTGAACTGCTCCGGGGGAGTACCTCCGGAGCAGGCGATAGCTGCATCCTTGTTTTGATACCTTGTACCGCCGAGCATTTGTCTGGCCACAGGAAAACAGGCTCTGAACTGATCAGACGAAGTGCCCCCGGAACAAGCGATTACCGCATCTGCATTGTAGGACGAATTTTCAGCAAGCATTTGCCTGGCCGTGAGAAAGCATTCTTTGAACTGATTTGGGTTAACTTCTCTCGCGTCGGCTGAGACTGCATTCGAAATTCCGATTAATATAGCAGCCACAAAGTATATCAAATGAGTTGACACTTCGCCTCCAAGATAAGGAAGTAATGGCGGATTATATTTCTCTTGTCAATATTGGACCTCTGCACCCTCATGATTGTGACAACGGTCCAGAATTCGCCGGAAGCGCACTCGATAGGTGGGCACACGAACGAGGAGTGAAGATTATCTTCATTCGTCCTGGCAAACCCGTTGAGAATGCCTTTATCGAAAGCTTCAACGGGAAGCTTAGGGATGAGTGTTTGAATGAAAACTGGTTCGTGAGTCTTCAAGACGCTAAAGAAAAAATTGAAACGTGGCGAAGGGATTACAACAGGAACTGGAGTGAGGAACTATTCATCTGTACGCGTTTCCAAAAAGTCACGGTACGCGAAGGACAATAAGGCTCGAAACGTTACGGGTGGTTTCTTATACCGAATCTGACGAACCTATGTCAAGAATAAGTCGAGCTGGACCGTGAAATAATGCGGCTGCGAGCCATGCAGTGAGAGCCGACAGACACCGGGGCCGACGCCCACAATTTATGGATGAGCGCGTGAGGTATACAAACGGTTTCTTGAGGGGTGAAGGCCAGAAAACCTCAAGCGAAACGCCAGCGAGAACGGATACGGGCAACGTTCCTATGTGAAACATGCGAAAGTTCTAGTCCCTAACATGAGATTCTCTTGCGGGGCGTAGCCACTGTTTCAAAATCACGATTTGTTGCGGGCCAAATTGTGCGTACAGATGAATGGTTCTGACAAATGAATCTCTATATTTCCTACGAGGGAGGTCCGCACCAGTTCGAAGCAGCGCAAACCGTGATGGTGACAAAAGAGAACGCGGAAAAAAATTAAAGCGCAGTTTGAGACGATGAAAAATTGGATCTACTCCATCGGTGAGAGGACAACGAAGCCGGAGCATGTGCCAGTGTTTTCGTTTTTGTTCTGTAAATTAATGCGGAGGGAAGAGCTGTGAGCGATCCCGTTTTTCTGACTGCCGAAGAATCCAATAAAAGGCTTTCTCGAATTAACTTCGTCACGTCCATCGAAGACTTTCTCACACTATTGGCATCGCTTAAGCTCCTTCACATGCTGACTGGCAGTGCATTGGTCGCTGGTTATGTGATCCCGATTCGAAGCCTTGGCTTAGCAATTGGGTCAATGATTTTTCCTCGGCTGATTTCTAATCGTGGGATTCAGAAGGTATTGGCGTATTCTGAGCTGATTTCTGGCATTTTTTCGGTCATCGTGATCGCCTCAATATTCTTGGGGGCGCCGGCCTGGTGGTTCCTGCTTTTGTTCGGACTTCAGGCGATTTCAAAACAGCAATTTACCTTGGGACGTGACACATATTCAAAGCTCCTGGGAACTGCAGAGTCTCACCGGAGCCTGACGGCACAAATAGTTGGTGGTCTTTATGGGGCTGCTTTCATCGGCTCAATTCTGGGCTACGGTGTCCTTCAGTTCGCGCATCCCGGCTGGCTCTTCGGCGTCGATGCATTGACCTTTTTGATTTCATCTTCTCTATGCTTTCGGATGGATCCGAAGGTGCTCTCAACGATGCGGCTTTCGATTTTAAAGCCACTCAAGTATCTTAAGGGCAACATGCCGCTTCTTTCGATCTTCCTGATCCGTGGAGTAGCGGTTTGGATTCCGATTGGCGTCTTCAACTACTTGCTTTACACGCTGACCGAGGAGCGGTTTCACATTGATATTTCCGCGAACGGTTGGACCTATGTGGCGACGGCGGCGGGCTCGGTGCTTTCGAGCATGATCCTGGGACCGCGCCTTAGGATGTTTGCGAAACATCATGATGCGATGCTGGCGGCAGGTGGTTCCTTGCTGATCGGGTTGACTCGTTTCGGGTTGCTCCAGGTGCCATCATTTGCCGCGCTGATCGCTGTGATCTTCGTGGCCGGGATTTTCAATGGCAGCAATATGATTGCTTCGCAGACTCTGCTGCGCAGGATCGCTTCGGAATCGGAGTTCCCGGAAGTCTCGGCGCTGGAGCAAATCCTGGGAAAATTATCCGACTTTCTAGCGGCTACGGGCTCCGCTTTTCTAGTCGGCGGTGGATATATGACTTACTCGACGGGGATCGTGGTTTCTGCTGTGAGTTTTGGGTTAGTGGCAGTGTTGTATGTGGTGGCTCCCCTTAGGCGCGAAGTGCACTAAATTCGAGAAAAACACGGGTAGTGTGCGCTGAATAGATCACCATTTTCGGGTTGTATGCTCTGAGACTACAGATTGTAGTCTTACAAATTGACAATCTGCGCATGGCATGACAAAAAGCGCGCCATGGAATTAACGAGGTACCGGGACTACCGGGCATTTTTAAAAGACGAATTGGAGCGACGGATTGCCTCGAATCCGAAATATTCGCTTCGCGCGTTTTCAAGAGATATTCGAGTTTCCCCTCAAATTCTCAGTAATGTCTTAAATGGCAAGAGGGGTATTTCGATTGAGGTTGCCGCTGAGATCGCAGACAGGCTCGGGTTGACCCCCGATGAATCCAGTCGATTTATCGACCTAGTCCTTTACGTTCACGCCAAAAATGCGGCAGCTAAGAAGATCATTGAATTTAAAATAGAAGAAAAAGCGGCAGCTCAAAGCCCTTACTCAACGCTCGACGTCGAAGCGTTCAAGGCTATCTCTGACTGGTACCACAACGCTATTTTGGAACTTGTTGAAACGAAGGGCTTCAAAAATGATCCTCGATGGATCGCCGCGCGTCTGGGCATTTCAATTCATGAAACGCAGCAGGCCGTTCAACGATTAAAACAGTTGGAACTCCTGGAAGAAGATGAAAAACGCGGACTGAAGAAAACAGAGATCAACCTTACGGCTTCCTATGGTGTTCCATCATCAGCTATTCGGAAGTTCAGCCGCCAAGTGCTACAAAAGGCAATTGAGTCTCTCGACGAACAGACGCTCGATGAGCGCGATATTACTACGATGACAATGGCAATAGACCCCGATCGTTTGCAAGATGCGGCCAAAATGATCAGCCAGTTTCGGCGCAAACTCACAGACTTTTTGGAGCAGGGGAATCGAACGGAAGTGTATACGTTTGTACCGGCTCTCTTTAGGTTAACCAGGAAGAAATAGAAGGATTTTATGAGTTACAAATACGTTTTAAGTATGCTTGCCCTAATCGTCACCCCGGCATTGGCCTATGCCGGCACGGAAACCGGTAACGGTGGTGATGTTGTATGGTGCCGCGCGATTCCGGGGAGCGAATATAGCGGATATTATACATTAGATTTCTTAACTGCGCGGGTTCAGGGAATGGGTAAGCGCGATTTTGTTGCAGTGTCGTCCCTGAAACAATCCATGGATCGTATTGAAAAGCTCTTGAGTGAAAAGAATCGTTCCCTTGGCGTAGCTTTCAAAACATTCAGATATTATACAAGCAATACAACGGACTCGACTCAATCAAGGGTCTGGGTTCCTTCTGAATACGGGCTTGAGGATGTAAAAGACGAACGAATTTTGGTTAAGTTCCCAGCTAATTGCTATCGGCGTGGAACTAAAACCTTAGATATTCATCAACTCATTACGAGGAGACTTGTCGGAGAGCAGATTCTGTATTTCTACGACAAAGCCATTCTTGCCAAGATAGGTGAAGACCCATTGCAGGTATCAATGGGGTATTTCCATGAGTTCCTATGGGATCTTACGTCGGACATCGAGGCGGTCAGAAGATTTAATGTGTTAGTCCATACAAGGCGCTTTGAAAAAATGTCAGCCGACGAATTCCTGGACTTTATCAACAGCATCGGGCTCGGAAAGGGGCACGAAGAGTATATTGGTGACGATGCCGAATGGCGTCTAAACTATGAACTTGAGCGCAGTGTAATCGAAAATAATCTCGTCAAAGCCAAGTCCTTTCTTGAGCAAGGGGCCGATCCGAATCACACGGTCGTCGAAGACAGCTCAAATACCCTTCTTCATATCGCCGTTAAGAGCGAAAACATCGATTTGGCACGACTCCTGATTTCGAAGGGCGCGACTGCCGAAAAGACTAATCGTGACTTGCAGACGCCTCTGTTTTTTGCGGTGTCTCGGAATATGATTCAGCTGCTGATTGATAATGGCTGTCTCGTAAATAGCCGTGACACCAGAGGTCAGACTCCATTGCATCGCGCAGTTGTTCAGGGACAAACGGATGTAGTTGATGCTTTGCTTTCATTCGGGGCGGATGCAGCAATTCGAGATGACCAAGGGCTGACACCGCTGCTGGCAGTTTTGTCTTCATTGTTCGATGGAAATAGAACTCGCTCTGAGGTTAGGACGGCGCTTTTGAATGGCAGTCCGCAGTTCTCGATAATTCCGCGATTGATAGCTATGGCCGGGGATGAGCTAAATCAGAAGATTTATGTTCGGCTCAGTCCGAAAGATCAGTACCTTAGGACCTTGTTGCCGGTATCAGTCTCGCCCCTGACATTGATGTTATTCATTGGCAACGGCGATCTGGTGAATAGGCTAATTGAAAAGAATGTCGACGTGAACGCGCCGGATGGCTTCAGTTATCAAGAATACGTTAATTACAGCTCGGTTTCGGGTAGTTTCACGCCTTTGTTCACCGCTGTTGGTGTGCTTGATGACAATCTTGCTCGCGACATCGCTGAAAAGATCCTGAATTTAGGGGCTGCGATTAATGCGTCAGGTACAGGTGGGTTTACACCACTTATGAACGCAACTGTGTCTAACAGTATTCAAACCGTGAAATACTTGCTAGCTCGTGGCGCAAATGTGAATGCACAAGATTCTTCAGGGAAGACGTCACTCAGTATCGCCGTGGAGCGCGGGTTCAAAGAATTAGAGCAGGTTCTGAGGGATGCAGGTGGAAAGAAATAGACCGGTGGCATTCGCAAGGTCGTGAGAGTAGCCGGCGCACTCTTTATTTCATGCTAGCCGTGCCTCATGACCAGGTAATCGCGCGCTTTGTTGTCCTGGTACATCAATAAAAAAAGCCCCGCGAAACTGGCTGGAAAATCAGCAAATGACGCGAGGCATTAAATTTTGGGGTGCTTGACCCGTTCACAATCTTTTCAGCCACTTGGCGCTGATTTTTTCCTATAACTTGGATTCTAGAACTCATTGCAACACCCGACTGATTCATTATGTACCTCAAGAGGGGTGCGAAAGCCCAAACATTTTCTAGGTCTAGAGTTCAGAAGCTTTTCCACCGCCCTGATGTCTTTCTCAGAAACGGAGTTGAAATGGGTCCCTTTCGGGAAGAATCGCCGGATGAGACCGTTCGTGTTTTCGTTCGTGCCTCTCTGCCAGGAGCTGTAAGGTTTAGAGAAGAATATGTCAGCCCCAAGGAGTTTTGAAGTTTGCTCGTACATTGAAAACTCCGGGCCGTTGTCGTTGGTGATGGTGTGAATCGGCAATCCCTTGAGTAGGGAAACGGTGAGTCTGTGTGCATCGTTGGAATCGAGGGTAGGGAGCTTGCCAATTCGCGTAAGGCGAGACTTACGATCCACGATGGTCAATATTCCAGATCCCTGCCGTCTTGGGCTTACGATGGAGTCGCGCTCAAAGTCTCCCAGTCGTGAGCGAGTATCGACGATCTCTGGACGATCTTCGATTGAGGGAAGATTGAGCCGTTTTCCCGCTAAAACGTGCTTCTTGTGTGTTGCATGGCTTCGTCGTCTTTTACGTTTTCTGGGGAGAAAGAGGTAAAGATTTTGTTCTTCTTTTTGGCTTTTTCTGTAAATGAACTGATAAATAGTCTCATGGGTGATGGCGATCCCGTTTTGCTTCCAGCGGCCAGAGATTTGTTCCGGGCTCCATCCAAGTTTTAATGATGCGACGAGATCTTTCTCGACCGATCCAGAGATCTTATGCCTTGGGTGCTGGTTGATTCTGAGTGACTCGGCTCTTTGCGCTGCTTTGGCAGCTCGGTAAAGCCGTCCACCTGGGCGATTGCGACGAATCTCGCGGCTGATGGTTGCTGCCTGTTTAAGATCCGAGCGATATCCCTAACGGACGTTTTTCTGACCAGGAGGGCTTGAATTTGGAATCTCTCCTCGCGGGTCAATCGTTGGTAACTCACCTGATACTCTCCTCTCTTTTGTAAGGTCGGAAGGTATCAGAGGACCAGATCGGCCCTTCTATTTTTTATACCTAGTGTTGCACTGGGTACCTGAATTCAAGTTGTAGGAGCGATTCGTGCCGTTTTCAAGGTGATATTCGCTTTTCCTAATGTCAGTACCCCAACCTGGTTTTGCAGATTCATATTACTCAAGTATTTCTTTGATAAAGCTAACTTGTAATTTCGACGAATAGCTAAAGAGGGGGATCTTTTTGCTCTACCAGGTGAAAGTCTTCAGGCATCTTCGGCTTTCTGCGCTGATTGCGGTTCTCGTGCTCTTCTCTGTTAATTCGGAGATTAGCTTAGCCGAGTCATCCGTCGTCGGGAATTGTTCACCAGAAAATGGCGGGCTTATCGAGCCAAGCAAATGGGCTCAGGAGATGGATCGACTGGGGCAGCTGTATTTGCGACGGCCACAAGAAGATGACATTGCCACCACTTTCGGAGCAATCATTGATTCTTCATGCACGACCGGACCACGTGAGCTCAAGAAGCCATTTACGGTTGGAAAAATCGAGAAAGCTCTGTCTTATGCTGTTTCTCAACTGAACAATTGCCAACGTGCATTTGGATTTCGAGAATTGCCGGGCATTATATCGATCCTTCGGCGCATGGTGATAATCTGCCAGCCCGTCCAGGGGCATCATGACGCAGAAATGAGAGCAATCGTCGACCATGGTTGGAGTCCATCGAAGGTCTTGTTCGGACGATACACGACCAGTGCTGCTGCTGAACATGACTATCAGGTTAGCTTACAGATGGACGGCTCAGGGCGGGTCGGGTTGATCGATCCAGCGAATGTCACGTCTCCGGAAACAATGGCTCAGCAAACAATGGTGCTGGGATCGTTGTTGTTTCATGAGGCTCTTCATGCTCTTCCGGCCAATAATACGGGGTGGCACTTGGAAGGCAAAGCAAAGGCGCGCTCAGCAAATAGCTGCTCACTGGATCCGCTTTTCGATGATCGAATATATTTCATCCAAGCGGCTTGTTTTCCGAAGTCATTAGATGGTCAGTTCTATCGTGGCCAGATCGATAATTGCCCGAACTTGTGCGAGTCGGCTCTCACTGGAATTGATGCCAATGTAAAACGATACCTTGCTCAGGGGCATTCGCGCATATTTTCGGACGGAATCTATGGGCCAGGATTGATTGCAGAGCCATACAAGATCGAAGAGGCGAAGATCGTCTGTTCAAAGGTCAGAGAGTATGGTGAGAGAAAGCGGACTTTTGATTTGGCAATTACAGACCTAAAGGAACGCCTTAATGAGTTTGGATCTGTTTTGGCCAAGGTCGCAGATTCGGAATTTCACACAGTGGCCGTGCAAATGAACAATACTACTCGCGCAATTTCTCAGATCATCACTGATCCATCGAGAGCAGCGCAGGATCTTTCGAGTTTGAAGATTACTGTATTGTTGGATCAGGTGCGTGCGATGGCAAAGAAAAGCTGTTCAACTGCGCCGGAGAACTCGATCTGTACCCCAGATCCGCATTTAAAAAATTTTGAATTTGTCAGATTTGACCGGATGTACAGAGTCTGAAAACTGATTCACGTCGAAACTCCGTTCACCCGATGGGTGAATACGCGCATTTCAATTTTCAGCACTAGCCGGGCTTGGTATTGTCGTGCGCCATGAGCAAACGAAAGTTCCGGGAAGCGAAGGTTTGGGAAAAACCACAGGTCAAAATCGAGTGGGTCGAGGAGGAAATGACCTCGTATGCGACCACAGGCACGCTGATTGATCTCTTTGCAGAGACGCCGCACTTTCCTGAGTTCATTCAGTGCCTTCCGAAACGCGTCAGTAATAACTCGTATCCAACTGAGGTTTTTGCTTTGAGTCTGATGGCCGGGTTTATTCACGGCCAGGATTCGATCGATGATCAGGAGGAATTCGAGGACGAGCCGGGAGTCGAGTCAGCTTTAGGAGAGACACCGAAGCCACGGGCCACCGGAGATTGGTTGAGGGATTTTACAGACGAGAACCGGAAGGATTTGAATCATTTTCTGCACCGCCAGGCGATGAGTTATCGCAAGAAAATAGCTAAAAACAAGCCTCTGATCCTCGATATCGACTCGACCTCTCACGTGCAGCACGGCGAGAAAATGGAAGGACTCGCGTGGAATTACAAGAAAGAGTGGTGTCTGGACTCTTTGGTGGCGTTTGACGAGGTTGGGCTTTGCCATGGGATGGAGTTGCGTCCGGGCAATACGTTTAGCAGCGTCGGAGCTGAGCAGCTTTTGGAGAGCTGTACGACCGGGCTCTCGCATAACGACGAGAAGTATTTTCGAGCGGACAGTGCGTTCTGTAATGAAGGGGTTCTTCGAGCTTGCTTAAGGCTGGGATATCGCTTCACGATCACGGCTCACGAGAACATGGGCTGGATGAACGATAAGAACGAGATCACAAATTGGACGCCTTGGATTTGGTCCGAAGCAGATGTGAAAAAGGCTGAAAAACGCGGTGAAAAGCTCCCAGAATGTGAAGTCGGGCATTATCTTTATCGTCCGAGCTGGAGCGATAGTCTGAGGTTTTCAGTCGTAGTGGTCAGGACGAAGAGCCAGGATTTGCCCCTTTTGAATCAGATGGGCGGGGTCTGGGAATATTATGCCGTGATGACGAACTTCAATCTGTTCAAGAAGACGGATCAGGAGGTCATTGAGCATCATCGCAAGAGGGGCAATAGCGAAAATTTTATCCGCGAGGAAAAATACAATTACGACATGAAGCATTTCCCTTGCCAGAAGCTCTCGGCCAATCACGCATATGGGCAGCTTGGATTAGTGGCGCACAATTTTTTGAGAACAATTGCCGTACTAGATCGCCCGGACAAGCCACATTTCGCGAAGAAATTGAGGAGAAAGTTCATATTCATTCCAGGACGGTTGATTAAACACGCAAGGACACTCACGATGAAAATCCCGCTGCGTTTTAGAGAGGCGGTGACTCGACTCATAGAGGCATGGCAGTACAAGCCTGAACCTGCTATCGGATTCGGCTAGTACGGATCCACAAAATGATCCGTTCTTTGACAATCAGATGAGAAGTTTCTCGATTTTAGGGGCTTTGAAATTGGTTGGTGAGACGGATTTGAACCCACAACACTTAGCTATTCGGACATCCAAAGGGAGTGGTGCGCCTTGAGAGCACCCGACAGGCCCAGACGAGCGGCTCGCCTGCTGTAAATCCACCGCCCGGAAAGAAGCGTGATCAAACAGAAGGCACACGACCGCCTTCTTCCCCCGCGCAAATGAGCGGGAAGGACAATTTTTTATAAAATTTTTGGATTCAAATTCTCTGACGCGGGTCTAAATGCCGATTTGGGCTGTACAAACTCTTTTCAAAACGAGATTGCCACAATCCAGTCGTTGCATGAGAAGGCAATGACTGGCGGCTCGTTAGTACTTGATGTTACCGGAGCACCGTGACGTGAACGCACGGTGCTAATCGCAGATACAAAAAAGCCCCGCGAAATCTTCGGATAAATCCGTAAATAACGCGAGGCATTAAATTTTGGGGTCCCAAATCCTTCGACAACATCAAAACTAAAACCTCATCAGTTACTGAGCGTTAGCATAAATGGGAAACGTGAAAAACTCAAAAAATCGATCGAACTATTCAGGTCTGGGCACTCCATTACGGAGATCTCAAGGGTGCTCGGCAAATCGCGAGAGGGTATTCGGATTCAATTGGAGAGTGCTGGGGTTCTCCGTTCTTCCGATCGCGATGCATGGCGAATGGATCGGAAAGTCCTTCGCGGTAAGGGCCGATGGAATTCGCCTTATGGGTTCCGGTACGAGCGAGGGCGGGCCGTCAGGCATCCGCAGGAGTACGAGACCTTCCTAATTATCCTCAAGCTGGAGGACTCCGGCCGGAACTCGCGGGAAATTGCTGACCACCTCAATGACCAAAAGTTTCGTCCTCGACTCGCCAAACGCTGGGACCGGTGCACTGTGCATCGCATACTCGAATGGCATCAATCTCATCCCGAATTCCTTAAGGAGGTACTCTCATGGGAATCCAAAAACTCATCCACGTAGCGGCTGTTCTTGCTGTGCTGGCCACATCCACGGGCCAGCTTCCGCGTATCTTGCACATCGTCAGGGTGGCGCAACTTCATCTGATCCACGAATCGCAGGCCTCGAAGTGGGGCCAGGCGATGCTTTTGCCACAGACAAAATAGTTCTGAGCGCCAGCACGAGCTGCCTGGTGTTTCGGGGTGTCTCCGCGTTGTTTCTGTGGTTGACGCTCCTTCGGGCGCGGCCCTGATTCGCCCCTCCGCAGGTCTCACGCCAGTCGCTCCGCTCCTGTCATTCGCCTTGCCGCATTCGCGGTCGGGGCGAGGTCCGCTCTCCCTACGTCGCTGTTTTCCCTCCTCGGGTTCCCCGGTTCCCGTGAAGGAACCCTCAATCAAGAGGGAAAACCAAACAGAAACAAAGGGAGACGATATGAAAACCGAAATTAAAGAAAAGCTCGAACAACTGGCCATCAAGAAATCAATTCCGTTCTGCTATTCATGCTATCGCCAGGCGCCAACGGGTCGCTGCAAGACCTGTGGGTCAGATGATTTGATGCGGGAAATGCCCGGAGTTGGCTGCGAGTGGGGAACCGATTGGATCATTCGCGAGATTTTAAGCACAGAACTCACGCCGGTTAACACCGAAGAAGCTTTTGAGGAATCAGTTCGCCAGTGCTATCCCGAGACTGTGACTGTCGCGTGGATGGAGATGGATACCGTGAGTGTCGCCAAGGAAATGGACCCGGTCTCCTGGAACGTTGCCAAGGCCGAGTGGGAATCCCAAGAGGCTGACGAGGGTAACATTATCAGCTTCGACCACGGCAGCAGTTACTACTGGACCTCAGACCTAGAGGCCCTATGAGCCTCGACAAGCTGATTCAGATTGCAGTCGTTCTCGCTGTCACGGCCGTCTCAACCGGACAGCTCTCCCTGATTCTACGCGAAGACCAGCGGCGCAGTCCCATCCCATCAAGGAATCGCACGCTCCGAATAAGCGCAACCCGGATCTACTTCTGGCGTGAAGCTCTAGTGGCAAGCTGAAATCCTTCGTGATATGCTGATAAGCGGATTAGCCACGCATCATGGTGAATACAAAGTGGGGAATGAATATGGCAGACGAACTAACATTTGGCAGCGTTATCGCTGAGGCACGAAAAGGCGTAGGCCTAAGCCAGAAGCAGCTTGCTGAGAGAATTCTTCGAGAAGATGGCGAACCCATCTCTCCTCAATACCTGAATGACATTGAACGAGATCGTCGGAGTCCCTCTTCGGATCATATGGTGAAGGAATTCGCCAAGGCTTTGAAGCTAGATGCGGACTATTTGCACTACTTGAATGGCCGCTTTCCCGAGCCCGAGCGCCGAGAACGAATGACCCCAGAGCAATTCGAGAAGGCAATGGTTGCTTTCCGTAAGACCGAAACAAAAAGCGGTGGGCGGCGTTAATGGTTCTATATGTAAAAGATAGAACAGGTAGATTCGGCGAACGCCCTTACTACCAACCTGGAGAGCTGGATCAGGAGTGCGAAAAAATAATTCGCTCTTATCTTCAAGATAAGCACGGCGTGGTCCGATTTCCTGTTGATACCGAAGATTTAAAGAGCTTGATTGAACGAGATGCTTATGAGCTTGATTGCTACGCCGATCTTGCAGAATACGGCGCTGATGTAGAGGGTATGACCGAATTTCGCCCTGGAAAGAAGCCCCTTGTACGTATTTCTGGGCGACTAACCGAGGACCAGCGCTTCGAGAATCGCCTTCGAACCACGTTAACTCACGAATACGGACACGTTAAGTTTCACGCTTACCTGTTCAGCCTCAATCAGGAGCAAGGACTACTTTTTCAGAGTGGAGCCCCCCAGAGGCTAATCAGCAAGCGTGAAAATATTATCGACGCCCCTCAGGCAGATTGGATGGAGTGGCAGGCTGGATATATCTGCGGTGCTATTTTGATGCCAATTTCATTCATTCGCAAACTTGCAGCGGATTTTGTTAGCTCTCGTAACCACTTCGGCCCAATTTCTCCACAAAGTGAAAACGGCCGCCACATTATCGACCTGATTTCTCGTGAATTTCAAGTATCGCAAGATGCAGCGCGTGTGCGCCTCCTTAAATTGGGCATCTTGGGGCATGAACGCGGCCCATCGCTCTTCTCATAATTTATTTTAGATTCCCACTTGCGTTCCTTGGTTGTCTGGTGATACGCTAATCAGCGTATCGGCGGATTGACGGGTTTCTGGTCCCGCGGAGGAATAATGGTTCAAAACGAAATCAAACCTTTTAGAGTCCTTTCCCTGGATGGCGGCGGTATGCGGGGGCTGTACACTGCGTCCGTTCTTAGCACGTTGGCGCAGCGCTTCTCCCCCAGTAACCAACTCGACATCGGAAAGGGATTTAATCTCATCGCTGGGACCAGCACGGGCGGCATCTTGGCGTGCGCCCTCGCCGCGGGGGTACCCATCGAAAGAGTGATTGACCTATATAGAAATGAAGGGCCTGCAATTTTTCGCGACCCCGTTCCAAAAAAGTTTACGGCGAAACTGAAATGGGCTCTCCGAAACCTACGAAAGCCGGCAAATTCAAATGAGCTTCTGCGCAATGCCCTGAGAGCGATCTTCAAATCCGAAACCGTGGGTAGCGTGTATGAACGCAGAAAAATCGGCCTCTGTATCACGAGTCTAGATCTTGCGACTCATAAATCGAGGGTATTCAAAACCGCGCACGATCCTCAACGTAACGCCGATGATGGCCGAACCCTAGAGGATGTTTGTATTGCAACCTCAGCAGCTCCTATTGTTTTGCCTGTAGGTTCCATAGCCAACCCCCACATTCAAAATCAGGTTTCACATTATGTGGACGGTGGATTGTGGGCGAACAATCCAGTTCTCGTGGCCCTCGTCGAAGCACTTCATATAACAGAAGCCGATCGCCCAGTTGAGATCGTCTCAATTGGCACCTGCCCACCGCCCAGTGGCGGCGCACTGCTGCCGTCGGAGGCCAAGCGAGGACTTCTTGAGTGGAATTTCGGCATACGTGCTCTTGAACTTTCTATGGACGGCCAAGCAAGCGGACACCAGTTCATGGCTGATTTTCTGATTCAACACTTTCACCGCTGCGGCCGGCAGATAAGCCTCCTGCGTCTCGATCAGTCTGCTCCTTCCTCTGAGCAGGCCAGTCATTTGGGTCTTGATTGCGCGTCAGCACGTGCGCAATCAACCCTCATTGAACTAGGAAACTCTGATGCACTCATGATTTTTGGCCGTACATTGAAAGAGAACGACAGCTATCAAGCGCTGCGCCACATTTTTTCCGAAATGCCTATCTTACATTCCAAGGAGATTGTCCCATGAGCATTCAGCAATACTTCACTCGGTTCCACAAGGAGATCAAAGTTGAAACCGAAGAGCTTCGCGAAAAACGCGATATTCTCGTAGAGAAGATTCGGGCGTCACTCAAAAAAGCCGGGCAGCCGCTTCCGGTGGCCTTGAACCAGGGAAGTTACATCTATGGTGTCGGCGTGAAGCCGCTCGGCGATATCGAATATGACATAGATGTCGGACTTGATTTCCCGATTCAGGCCTTCGACTATGAGGCGAAGACGGTAAGGAAATGGGTTTACGACGCCATTGCGGATCATACCAAAAACGTCGAAGACCGTGGACCCTGTATCCGCGTTCGCTATGCCGCAGGATACCATGTCGATCTCGTCGTGTACGCCCGTTTCAAGGATCAGGATGATGTCGAGAATTACCAACTTGCCCACAAAGATGGTTCTTGGAAGCCTGCGGAGCCGAAGAAACTCAAAGACTATATATCCGACGCACGCAAACCATTTGTGGGCACCAAGGACTCAAGTGGATCGGATCAGCTTCAACGGCTCACTCGTTACCTCAAGCGTTGGAACGACATAGACATCCCTGATGATTCCCCCGACAAGCCCTTTGGACTCGCTACACTCCTTCTCGTTATCAATAAGTTAAACACCCCATTTCTGGACCAGAATGGTGACTCCAATGATCTTGAAGCCCTCATTGCCGTGGCCTGCGCCGTGAAGAATACGTATGGACGGGTCTCCATCAGGAAGCCGACCCAAGAATTCGAGGATGTTTTCGCAAAACTCAGCGACAAAGCGATGGAGCGCCTGAAATCAAGATTTGGGTCTCTCTTGAGTGATCTTGAATCGGCACGCTACAAGTCTGACGATGATGCTGCAAAGATTTTGAGAAGGCAGTTCGGCAGTGATTTTCCTGAGTCGCTTAGGAAATTCGAAGATTCTTCCACGGATTCGCGCGTGCATGCTATTCGAGATATGGAAGCCGCAGCTCCGGCTTTCATCAACCCGTCGAAACCCTGGTGCCGTTGGTAACAATGTCGATCTGGTGGAAAACCCGTTCTGAAGTACTGGATCGAGTAAAAGCCGAACTGATGGCGTTCCCATACCTGCGATATCACTTTAACGGCGAACAATTCGAAGTCGAAGGTCGGTGGCCAGTTTACGGAGAAGCATCGCTTATTCGCGAGTATCAGATGCGGATTGTCTTTCCAGATCGCTACCCGGATGAAGTTCCTGTTGTGTTTGAAATAGGCGGAGAAATTGAAAAGAGCCCCGGAAATCACTTTAACCCTGATGGCTCAGCGTGCCTTTTCGCTCCCCCTGAACGTTGGGAGAAATGGCCGCCAGGATCGGGCTTCACAGAGTTTCTCAACGGCCCGGTAAAGGAGTTCTTCTTTTCTCAAGCATATCGAAGCCTGACTGGAAAATGGATTTTTGGAGAAAGAAGTCATGGCGATGACGGCGTCATTGAATACTTTCTTGAGCGCCTTTCCCTGCAAAATCGAGATCAGCTCCGACGTGTGCTGGATATTCCCGTCGTTGAAGAGCCACCTCGCCAATGGAAATGTCCGTGCAGTCAGAATAAACGTCTCAAAAATTGTCACTGGCACTTGATTTCCAATCTCAGACAACGTCTTCCTGACACAGAATGGATCTTCTTGAGACGCATCCTTACAAGGAAAACTATGACATGAAGATTATAACGGTCGAGGTTTTAGCATGTAGAGTATTTTCCATCGAACTCCAGTTCCCAATCACAAAACGCAAGGAGACACTTTATGCCAAGCGGTATCACCCACATGTTGCTGTCGAGGTTTGTAATTGATCGGGTAGCCGATGAGGCGGAGCCGATTGTAGCCGCCGTGCTTCGGAGCGAGCCAGGCGCATTTCTGATTGGTTCAGTGGCGCCGGACTTGCCCTACATGAGCGATCTGGATCTCAAGTTGTTTAAGAGCCACAAGTTAGTGGCGGATGACCTGCACTACCGAGTGACTGATCTTGTTCCTATTCGCGGAATGACAGAAGCCAGAGCCATCGTTGAAGGCGGCGGCCCGATCGATCAGGCACGAGCGCTATATGCGTTCTACATTGGATATTGCTCCCACCTAGTCGCCGATGGACTCGTGCATCCGTTTGTAAGAGACAAGGTTGGGGACTACGATGTGGCTGCAAAGGCGCATCGTGTTTTGGAAATGGAACTAGATGTTCTCCTTGCCAGAAAGCTTCTGAATATGGAGGTAAACGGACTAGAGTTCGAAGACGAACAAAAGTGGATCAGTGATAGCCACTTTAAGTCTCAAATTCTCGCCAGCTTTTCCCGTCAGATCAACTCAGTATATCCTCATCATAAAGTGATTCCTGCTGACGTCGGCGGCTGGATTTCTACGATGCAAACCGTTTTTGGTGCGGCAGAGGGGCAGTTCCCTAGGTGGTATCGGTCACTCCTCGGAGACCAGGGGATTGCATTTAAAGATTATAGCGATTTGATTAGTGAATCGGATGAGATCTTGACTCTCCGTATGCCCAAGGATGCGGAACAGAAGGGACTTACAAGCAATTTTATGAAAAAGGACACAGTTCACTTTTTCGATGATGTGATAATGAGGTATTTTGACCGATTCCCAGAGGTCATCGTTGCCGGGTACGATTGGGTCTTCAATGGGAAGGTGCCCGATCGATCACTAGTTCCAGCCATCGACCTAGACAATGGACGCCTTCTATTGGCAAACAATCTCGCCGAAATGCCGGCACTGTGGGTGTAAAGATGAGAAAAACACTATTTCCAATGGTTATCGTGCTGGCGCTCGGATGCACAACTATAGCGGTGACGCCCACTGGTGAAACCGTTGCTCTTCAGAGAATGAGTCTAAGATTCGGCACGATGAACGAAAAGGTCTATGGGGACGTATTGTTGACGTCAGGGCAGGGATTTCGTCGTTTCGATCTGAATCGGTATAGGCAGATTCTTGGACAGTACCATGAAGATGCGGCCGGAGAGATTCGTGAGACATTGAACGATTTTGAGATACAAGAGTTGAATGCGTTCGACAAGACATTCGTTATTTGTGTCTATTCATCAAAGCACAAGCTGGCGATGTGTGACGACCCAAGGTGTTCTGGCGTTGAGAAGTGGAAGTCGGTGCCAACATCACAGGTACTTGTCGACTGGAAGAAGGAGCTCCCGCTGGGGACTTGCCCGCATAGATGAGAATAAGCTCACGTTTGCTTTAAAATGCTATTTTCACTCAGGGCGCGAAGTCGATACAGCAACATTGAGATCGCGTAAATCCAGATATTATATGGGTTGGACAATATGAAGCTCGCCTCGGCAATCGCATAACCCGTGTACATCGGGTGTCGCGTGTAACGATAGACACCGGATTCAACGGTGCCTCGGTAAGCGGGAGATATGCCAAACGAAACGCCAAGTTCAAATAGAGCAGTGGTCGCGAGCCCGAACCCTGAAATTGCGAGCACGTTCGAGGCAAAGAAGAATAGCTTCCCATGATCGGGTCCTGGCACATACAACAACGGCATCGCGCACGAAATGTATGCAAGCAAATCGGCAGTGCAAAATCGGTGGCCGGAGATATCGGGACGTCGAGTGAGTAGAAACCATGTGGCAGCGACATCACGCAGTGCCGTAAGCGCAAAGAATAGCAGTCCAAACTGGACCCACCTCCAGCCAGCCCAAGCTGCAAATCCGAGCATGATTCCAGCCCCGATCCACCCAGTCGGGTCAGACCGGAAGCTGTTTATCCGAGTGTGCACGGTTCAAATCCCAGGTTCACCGGCGAGCAGGATTGCTTTCGGCCCAGCAGTGTTTTGCGCTGAGGTCGGTTTTTTGATCGCCTGAGCAGCAGTTTGAACGATCGCGCCGAGAGCGATCAAGAGTGTAACAACTTGGAAAATGCGTTTCATATACTTCTCACTTCTTCTGTCGCGTAATGCTTTTCAATGAGCCCGGCAACAGATGCGGGCTGATCGAACATTGCAAAATGGCTCGCACCTAAAACGGGGCGGAAATCGAAACTGCCGGAATCAGCATCGGTGAGCAGGACGTCCATCGGTAGGAGACGATCCTCTTTTCCGGCGAGGAACAGTTTGCCGCGAGGCCAGTCCCGGAGCCGCGGAAGAAGACTTTCCATGCGGGCGGCGTCCTGCCGGAGTGATTGAAACAGACGAAATGAAGAGGAGTCACGGAGTAATAGTTCGCGTCCAGCAGTCTGCGTTGCTTCTGCAAAATAAAGTTCGCCATACTCAGCCAGCCACCCTGCGAACGTTTTATCGGAGGGAGCTTTGGCCCACCTTTCTTCGGCGGCGATGAGCGCTGGCGTCTTCAGGCGATCGTAATTGGCGCCAGCAGCGCGTAGACTCTCGCCAGTAAACGGAGTCCCGATACACACCAAGCCCATGACATTGGTGACCTTGAGCGCCACATCTGCGGCGAAAAATCCACCAAATGAATGGCCAAGCATAATGGTGGGGCGACGTAACTGAACAACCTTGGCGTTGATGGTCTTGCTCAGTTCCTCGAGTGAGTGGTCCCGGCCGTAAGGCAGGCCGTTGGTACCAGGCAGATCGACAAAATGTAGGTCGAAAGAGCGGTTCAGAATATCCAACGACCCTAGGGTAAGGGAACTTAGGCCCGGTCCTCCGGGAATCAGGACAAGTGCTGGCGCATTGCTCGCATGGCAGGGGACATGGGTAAACTTAACCATTGCAGGCCTCCGATGGATCGATTGTCCCTTGGCGCAGACTGCTCACCATCGTTTTCAGGCCGAAGCCGTCTACCCAGCGGTAGAGCGTTGCTTCACTGATGCCGAGAGCCTGCGCGGCCAGACGCTTGTTGCCGTGATTGTTATGCAAAGCCTTGATCAGACCGTTTCGGCGAAGACTTGTTTCCGCGCTTCCGATCCGGCCAAGCGATGGAGTGGGTGATGTTTGAGTCTCTCTGATTCCGATCGCATCCAGAACGGTTGCCCGATCCAGGACGCGACTATCAGATAGAACGACAATTCGCGTGATGACGTGATTCAGCTCTCGGACGTTGCCGGGCCAAGAATGCGAGAGTAGTGCCTGCGCCCCCTCTTGCGTGACGGAAAAGTGACTACCGTCCTTTGAAAGTTCATCAAGGAACAGATTCGTATACAGCAGAATGTCCTCGGGTCGTTCACGGAGAGGCGGGAGTCGCAGGATGAACGTATTCAATCGTTGAAGCAGGTCACGGCGGAATCGGCCTTGCTCGACCATGGCTTCCAAATCGCAGTGTGTTGCCGCCAGAAATTGAACATTGATCTTCCTTGGCTTATTCGTTCCGAGTGGTAGCACTTCTTTTTCCTGGAGTACGCGCAGCAGTTTTGCCTGGACCTCCGGTGAACACTCGCCGATCTCATCGAGAAAGAATATTCCATTATTAGCGGATTCGATGAGTCCGATCTTGTTCATCACGGCTCCGGTAAAAGCTCCTTTTTCGTGGCCGAAAAGGATCGACTCAGCAGTTTCCTTGGGGATGCTGGCCATATTTGCAGCCACTAAGGACTTCTTCATCCCTAGCGCGATATGCTTCGCGAGGAACTCTTTCCCGGAACCTGTTTCGCCGTTAATCAAGATCGACGCGTCTGTTTGGCTCTTCAGAATGCGGTCAGCTTTTCTCAGAACGTCCAGAACCTCCTTGGATTCGGTCAGGAATTTCGTAGCGGAGTCGTTCTCTCGTGCACGTTTGGTTTGCGCTGCACGCGTAAGAGTCGCGACGAGATTGTCGAAGAAATCTCCTTCTTTATAGATGAACTCGAAATGCTTGCGTCGCATGGCCTCGATAACGCGCTTCACTTCGCTGTCGCCACTGAGAACGATCAAAAAAGTTCCGGGTGCTTCTCGGTTCATGTGGTCGAGAAGATTCACGCCGTCCTGATCCTGACCCTCGAAATTGAGGTCTATAATTGCAGCGTCATAATCGCTGCGGGTAACGAGACTTTTGGCGCGAGTAACGCTTGAAGCGGTGTGGACATCGAACTTGCTTTTCAGCCGGAGGCTCAGGCTTCGCAGTAGATCGGCATCGTCGTCGGCAATGAGAATTAGTGGACGCTCTCTCATCGTGCCTCCAGTCTGATTTCAAATGCCGCTCCGCCGAGCGGACTTCGGCGATAGACGAGTTTTCCACCATGAGTACGGACGATGTGATTTACGGAAGACAGGCCCAATGCTTCGCGAGGGGCCTTTTTGGATTGGCCGCGACCTTGGAGATAAATTGTGACATCCGACTCATTCATCCCGGCTCCGTCATCAGAAACGCGGATCAAAGCTCGCGTGCCTTCTTGCTCCAGCACAAGCTCGACTTTTTCACGGCTTGCCTCGATCCCATTTTCGAGGAGATTCATGACGGCTCGTTGCAGAAGATCTGGGTCATGGGCTGCCACGACGGGAGAATCAGGGAGGGACAGTGAAAGAGTGGTCTTCGCCGAAACAGCGGCAAGGCTTCTTATCTGCTGAAGGCTGGCTTTCACGCATTCTCTCAAGTCGGACTCGCGGAGAGCTTCGGGTTGCACCTCAAGGTTCTTCTTCGCCGAGTCCACTTGGCGCAGAATCTGATCCGATATTCTGGGCACCGCCTCCTTGGCTTCTTCTCGATCATCAGGTTCAGTTTCGGGACTGGTCAGGATTGTAATCCACTGGCGGAGCGCGGCAACCGGGTTATGGAGATCATGGATCAGATCCTTGTAGGACTTTGCAGTGAGTTGTCTGGCACGCTCCTCGGCAAGTCGCTCTCTCGCGTTTGCGAGGTCAATCTTGGTTTTCGATATGGTGCGACGAATTTCTTCAAGTTCCTGTATCAGAATTGGCTGAGAGGACGGCGCTTTTGCATCTCCGATAGCTTGAATTTCCCTATGAAGTATTTCCAGCGGCAGGAGGGCTCCATGGATTGCTGATTTCATCTTTCGTCCAAACAAAAGAGATGCGAAAACGCCAGTTAAGAATGTAACTATTGCAATAGTCATTGCGAAAACGGCAGTGGGTCGCAAAGGCGTAAAACTGTAGAGCCTAACTCCTTGATCGGGGCTATCTGTTCGAGCAACAGCGGTGCTTCCGAGGATTTCGTACCCTGTCAGGGTGATGCCGAAAAATGAGAAGGAGTGTTGGATCGGTCTGAAGGGCTGGTCCATTTCGGAGATGCTTCGGGTGCTTGCCAGCGCGATCCCGTTTTGAACCAGAACGAGCTTGGTTCCGCGTTTTTCCGAGACAGCCTCAAGAATGCGTAATATTTCGGTGCGGTCTTGGGATTCGACAAGTGTTGCCAGGTAGGGCGAGAGAGTTTCAAGGAGCTGTTGGTTGGAGTTAGCGCGCGTGGTGAGCGCAAATCCAGTGAAAACACTTGAAACCATGAGAGAAATCGAGATCGCGAGTGTCCAGCGATAGGGGCTGAGGGCTTGGTGTACGTGGCGTGCAAATGTTACGGCGCGGCTGTTCATTGTGCGGCCACCTTTCTCTCGCAGCCAGCTCCAAGCGCAACATTCGAATAATCGATATAGACATCGGCGAGGATATTCGGAGTAAATCCTTCAACACAGCTTGCAACCCAGTAGTTGGCCCGGGGATGGAAGAGATTCACCGTGACCGCCTCGTTGTCGATAATCTGAAGTGCCTGGCGATAAAGGCTTTCGCGCGCCTTTCGGTCTCGAAGAGTCCGCGCGCTGCCGAGAATTCGGTCAAGCTCGGGATTCTGAAGGCCGCTGAAGTTATCTCGATTGCTGGATTCAAAATTGCGAAGAAGAAATTCTGAGTCCGGGTAATCCATGTTCATGGCCACCAGAAATGCTTGATGGGTCTTCTCGTCATAACCTTTCATGAGTTGATCCCATTCCATGGTGGCCACTTCGATATTCCAGCCCTTCGCTTTGAGATTCGTTTCAAGAAAGGTTCTCATTTGTTCCGCATGAGCCAGTTCGCTGGGAATCACAAGGCTAACGCGGTCTTTGGGTGGCCTGCCATGTATGCGGGACTTTGTGTTTTCCTTGCTTTGGTATCCCGGAAGGCCCGGAGGGATATATCCGAGCGCCGGAGACGCGTCGGGATAAAAAGCTTTTCGAAAACCCTCGGTATCCACATCCTGTTTGAAAAGAGTGCGAACCGAAGCGGACGTGAAGGGGCGTTTTCTGACATTCATGCCAATAGTCCACGTAGCAGCGACGGGGCTGGAAATATCTTTGCCGCTTTTGAATACCGAGTCGTTGACAGTGAGCGGCCAGTTGGCAAGGTCATGTAGCTGTCCTCTAGCGGCAGCGATCTTTGCCTCGGCTTCGGGCAGTTCGCGCAGGATCATGCGCGCGATTTTTGGCGGTCCTTTGTAATATTTTTCAAATCGTGTGAGTTCCAGGTCCTTGGTCGGCGTAAGGGATTTCGACGCAAACACGAAAGGTCCTGATCCTACCGGATGATCAAAAAAGCCAGGGGTACTGATGAGTTTGCGGGGAAGTATTTTCGCTGTTGCTCCGGCCAAGACAGAGAGAAACGGAGGGAAGGGATGTTTCAGCCGGATGGCGACGGTCCGTCCGTCGAGAGCCTGAATGCCTAATCTCGCCAGGGTTACGGGTTTATCTTCGCCTTCGATGCAGTCATAGAATTTGCGAACCGGGCTTGTGGGTGCCAGAGCGCGGGTGAGGGAAGCGACGACATCGTCTGCTGTGATGGGGTCGCCATTGTGAAACTGCGCATTCTTTCGGAGAGTGAAGGTCAGGGTTTTTCCATCGGCACTGGTTGACCAAGTGTCAGCGAGGGCGCTTTCGATTTTGAGTGTTGGCGAGAAACGGAGAAGACCGTCGTAAATCAGGTTTCCCGCGACGAGGGAAGCGGTGTCGTTCATCTGGACGGGATCAAGCGTAAGGGGGAGGGAATAGACGGCCTTTATATAAGTTCCCGCTTCCGTGGGCGTCGGCGCGGCGCTGCCGGGCTGTGGGCCTGCGAGCGAAAAGAAAATAGTAATGTACAGAGCCCTTGTGAGGCCCGAGAGATTCCCTCTCATGTTGAGACCACCCCTTTGTATCCGCTGGTAGGTTTTCCAAGTTCGATGAAGCGCTCCATGAGCGAAATCCCAGCCAAAATAGGGTCGATTTATAACGCATAATGTTAAATAGAGCAAAAATAATAATTCCCTGCAATAACGATTAAATGGCGAACTGGCGCTGCTTTTAAGCCCTTTGCGTGCGTGTTTACGCGTATGCAGGATCGGGTGGTTTTTACATGATACCCCGTCTCTCAAGTTGATAGATGCAGTGCGTTATGATTGCAAATCAAGTATCGCAACCGTCTTAAGAGTTCATCCTGCTCTCGCCAGCGGGTTTACCGGGGAGGGATTTGAGAGTGTTCTGGCTGAAGAGCGCGCAGGTTGTCCAAGGTCAGCCGTCCGTTTAGTCCGTCAAGCAGTCGGTAATCTTAAACTCAGTCAAGTGCATCCGCATCCAGCCGAGATTAGCTGAATTCAAACTGTCATATTCGTGTGTATCTACAGTAATCGTTCTGACTTTTAATGTTGATGCATTCGTAGCACTGATTGGTTTAAAGGGTTTTTGTTGACATACTTATTGATCCGCTGAAAACTAATCGAAATGAATCAGGCAGTTTTTGATGCGAGGAGTATGAGAAATGAAGCGCTATTTTTATAATTTAGTTTTGTTGGCAGTGGCAGCGGGAACCTTGGTTTCATATGAAGGTCTTGCAAATGATCAAAAGGGTTCGCCAGAACCCAAGAGGATCGAAGACAACTCCTTTTTGCTGGAGGAGGCATATAATCAGGAACCAGGCGTGATTCAACACATTCAGGCTTTTCAATACATGAAAAACAAAACGTGGGGTTATACCTTTACGGAAGAATGGCCAGTTCCAGGTCAAACGCACCAAGTGTCGATAACGGTACCTGTTGCCCGGCCGGAAATTCCGGAACTTACTGGTATCGGGGATATTCTTTTAAACTACCGATATCAGCTGCTTGCTGACGACCGAATAGCAGTTGCCCCGCGATTGTCGGCCGTGCTTCCGACGGGAGATTACAAAAATGGATTAGGCGGAGGCGCCATCGGCGTACAGGGTAATATGCCCGTCAGTCTGATCCTTTCGCCAAATTGGGTGAACCACTGGAATGCTGGATTCACTCTCATTCCATCCGCGAAAGCCGCGAACGGAGTCACTGCAAACACGCTTGGTTTCAACTATGGCACGAGCTTCATCTATCTGTTTTCTGAAACCTTCAATTTGATGTTCGAATTCGCAGGAACGTCTTCAGAATCAGTACAGGACAGTGGAGAGACAGAGCGCAACGAGACATTTTTTGTTAATCCCGGGGTTCGTTTTGCAATCAATTTTGACTCTGGTTTACAAATCGTTCCTGGCCTAAGTTTGCCTCTCGGGATCGGGCCGTCTGCTGACGACCGAGGGTTCCTGTTGTATCTATCTTTTGAACACCCAATGTTTTGAAATTAAAAGCAGAATCAGGGTGAATTCATAGTGATTGACAAATTCACTACTTTACTTATAAATAGATTCCTATGAGGCAAGCTATAAGCTTATTTTTGATGGTATTGGTGCTGATTAATAGCATCACTATCTTTTCTAATGCCTCAGAGGAATCCCACCATCCCTATCAGAATGAAATACAGAATATCGTAAAAGCGAGTAATCAGAACGCTTCGAACGGTGCTGACTCGGGCTCACCTGCTCAGGAGCAGTCGAGCCACTCTGATTGCCAAGACTGTCATTTCGGTCATTGCCCCTTTGTACCGCCATCCACTATCTGTCTGCAATTTGTCACAATGGTTGGCGATATTTCGTATACCTCATATTCTCCCGGCCAATTAGATCTGCCTACGTTTCTACGCCCACCTAGAGCCTAACCTTTCAATTTTGCGGGATATCGTCACTCGTGCGTCGTAATGACGTGTGATCAACGCGGTATTACGCGTCTCTTCTATTCATTCCAAACATTTCAACGAAAGCAAGGAACCACAATGAAAGCATATAGAAAAACACAAATACTGATTCTTGTTTCCATTTCTGTCGTAGCGGCCGCTGGCTGTGCGACGGGACCACGGCTGGGCTCGGTGACTAAAGTAGTTTCGGAAAAGGAAGCCGAAATCTATGTGGGCAAAACAAAAACTGGCGTCGGTGATCGCGTCGTATTTTACGCAGAGGAATGCACTACCGGCATCGGGCGGTCGGCGCGGCGCACATGTACCAAGAGTCGGAGAGGGGACGCGCAAATCACGCAAGTGAATCCCGAGGGCATAGCTACGGTGACCTTTCCCAATCCAGTAGACCTAAGGGGCAATATTAAGGCGGAGCGTGTGATGTCCCATACAGAATCGTTTACCGAATAGGAGCGAATAATGTTGCGAGAGGCCTCAACGGACGAGGTCTCTCGTTTACTGGAATATCAAAATGAAAATCATCAACGTAATAAATACATTTCTGTTCATTTCAATTGGTCTCTCAGTGAGTGTCTCTGCGTTTTCTGCTCCCGACAGTTGTGGCACGCCGAAAAACAGCAAGGATGTGGTGACCTGCGCATGGGCAAGTCATCCGGCAATCAAACGCAGTCGTACCCATGTGGAGCAGGCTGAAGCTGGGATCGAAAGAGCCGGTCAACGGATCAATCCGGAGATCGACGGGCAATGGATGGTGGGGCAGTCGCTTGGCGACATCAATACGTCAGCTGAAGCGAGCCTTTTGTTTACTTTTGAAGTGGGTGGAAAGCGGTCTTCGCGTATGAATCTTGCGAACAGCCAAAAATTGCTTTCTGAGGCTGAAATTTCCAAAACGAAAGAAATAATTTTTACTGAAGCGCTGAAACATCTCTATCGCTCTAGGCAGATTAAAGAGGAATTGGGAATCATTGATGAAACTATTTCAACGTTTCGGCAGGTGTTAGATCAATATCGTAAGCGGCCCCGTCTCAGTCCGGAACAGGAAGTGTCAAGCAGCGTTCTGACTCTTGCGGAAGCCGATTATGTCATCAAGAAGTCTCAACTCAATACGGAATGGGCCGAGGCTGTCAAAGTTCTCGAGCTTGCAACGGGCGGCCACTTTCGGAGTGATGTCTATCCTTTTGCTGATAAGCGTAAGGAATGGCCGAGAGTATTGCCAATGAGCGGAAGGACTGACCTTAAAGGGGCGGAGGTTCAGGCTGCCACGGCGGGGATGGATGCAGCCCAAATGGAATACGAATTGGCAAAAGCCGAATCTTACCCGGATCTCAAGATAGGTCCGACAATAGGTTACGATAATCAAGGTGGATTGACCTCGGCAAGTGTTGGGGTGAGTTTCTCGTTTCCATTGCAAATTCTGAGTCTCAACGGTGGCGGGCGCGCCGTGGCTTTAAAATCTATTTCCGCAGCGGAGGTGAATCAGGCGCAGCTTGGAAATGAGTTAGGCGCAGAACTGGAGACATTAATAAAAAAATATAATCGAATCATCGAAAATATTTCGTTGCAGCCGACGCGTAAACTCGTCGAAAAATTGCACAAAGAGGCAGAAGGTCATTTCAACAGAGGTGTAGTCAGTAGTGCACTTCTTTTGGAAGCGCACCGGCAGCTACTCGATTTAATTACAAACCAAAATCAATATGAACTCGAAGCGCTTGAGGCGCTGATTCGAATCACTATTCTCAAAGGCGATTCATTGGAGGCCATTTTATGATCAGGCAAATACGATTTAAGCAGTGGATGGTTTCGGCGGGGCTCATTTTTTTGACGGGCACTTTTGCTTATGGGCAGACCGAGACCGCTGAAAAACATAAAGGAGAAGAGTCGGAGACGAAGCGGTTTGGCGCCCATATGGCGGTGATGGAGTTTAATGCGGAAGAGGGGTTTAAACTTTCTGAAAAGGGCATCAAATCACTCGGGGTTACGTTTGTAGCTTTGAGTAAAGACGCACCTTGGCGCGTTCCACGAGGCGCCTTGGTCAACATTAAACACTCAACTGCAGTTTACCGACGTTTTGATGGTTGGATATCGCTCGTGCTGGTTAAGTTAGTTTCTGGTGACAAGGACACTGTCGCGATCAGTTCGGAGGATTTGCAGACCGGTGATGAGGTGGCTATTTCCGGCACGCAGTTTCTGAGGATGACTGAATCGGATTTGAATTCTGACACTGTGGATACCTGTTCGCACTGATTGTGCCGAGGAAAAAAGAATGATTAATAAGATCGTAGAATTCTCGATTCGATACCGATGGATGGTCATGCTTTTGACTGCCATTGTTGCCGTGGTCGGGATGGTGAGTTTCAAGAATTTATCGATTGATGCCGTCCCAGATATTACAAATATTCAGGTTCAGGTTAATACTCAAATCGGAGCACTGGGGCCGGAGGAGATTGAGCGCACGATTACGTTGCCACTTGAGACTGCATTCAATGGGATTCCGGGCGTTACCCAAGTTCGATCAATTACTCGCACGGGGCTGTCTCAGGTAAGTGTTGTTTTTGAAGACGACACTGATATTTATAGGGCGCGTCAACTCGTCTCAGAGCGCTTGCAGGGGGTTGCGTCGGAGCTGCCAGCGGGGTCCAATGCCCAACTGGGTCCGGTCAGCACGGGCCTGGGGGAAGTATTCCATTACGTTGTTGAGGCTGAAAAGATCGAAGAAAATAAAGAATCGCGCATTCAGCAGTTGTCAGAGCTTCGAACTCTTCAAGATTGGTACATTAAACCGCGCTTGTTAGCTATCAAGGGCGTCGCGGAAGTGAATTCAATCGGAGGATATGAACGTCAGTATCATATTCAACCTAATCGAGCTTTGATGGCCCAATACGGTATTCATTTTAGTGATATCAAAGAGGCTATTGAAACCGTCAATCAGAACGTGGGCGGCGGTTATGTTGAGCAAACTGGGGACCAGTTTCAGGTTCAAGCGACGGGTCTGTTTACCTCGCTTGAAGACATTAAAGACGTTCCTGTTAAGACGTTAGAAAATTTCAAGATTGTATCGATTGGTGACCTCGCTAAAGTTGGGCTAGGCAAAGAACTGCGTTCAGGGTCAGCTCTTTATAATGGGCATGAAGTCGTTTTGGGAACCGTGCTGATGCTCATGGGTGAGAACAGCCGAAACGTAAGTTCCAGGGTTGCCACACAGCTGCAAGAAATCAAGAATGGGCTTCCAAAGGGTTACACTGTTATTCCCGCTTATGACCGTTCTGATTTGGTCACAGCAACTTTGTCGACCGTGCAACACAATCTGTTGACCGGGGCTGCGCTGGTTATCGTCGTTCTGTTACTTCTAGTTGGTAATTTCAGAGCGGCTCTCATCACAGCGATCGTGATCCCTTTGTCGTTGCTCATAACGTTTATTTTAATGCGGCAATACAACATCACCGGAAATTTGGTGAGTCTCGGAGCTTTGGATTTCGGTATCATCGTTGACGGTGCGGTGATCGTTATCGATAATTGCGTCCGTCATATTCACGAAAAGACAAAGGAGTTGAAGCGAACGCTTTCAAAAGCTGAGTTGGGGCAGACGATTTGTGAGGCGACAGTTGAGATTCGAAAGTCTGGCGGCTTTGGTCAGCTGATCATCGTCGTAGTTTTCCTGCCGGTATTTGCCTTTGTCGGTATCGAAGGGAAAATGTTCATCCCTATGGCGACGACGTTCATTTATGCAATTGTCGGAGCCTTGATTCTTTCTTTCACGTTTGTTCCAGCCTTGGCGAGCTTGATTTTACGAGGCGATGTCGAAGATCAGGAACCGTGGCTCATGCGGAAAATTGGCGAGCTTTACAAACCCGTGTTGGATTTGGGAATTCGTTATAAAAGGAGTGTGGTGTCAGGCGCCATTGCGGCGGTGGTTCTCGGCGTGGTGCTGTTTAGTCGCCTCGGCGGCGAGTTCTTGCCTCAGCTCGATGAGGGGTCGATCGCGATTCAGATGATTAGGCCGGTATCCGTGGGGTTGTCGCACTCGGTTGCACTAGAGGAGAAGTCTGAGAAAATTATTCTTGAAGTGCCCGAAGTCAGTCATGTTTTTACTCGGATCGGAACTGCTGAAATTTCTACTGATCCTATGGGGCCCAATATTTCTGACGCGTACGTGATGTTAAAGCCAACCAAAGATTGGCCAAAAATCGAGGGAAGAAAACGTACCAAGATGGAAATTGTTAAAAACATCGTTAATGAACTTGAGGCTCGGGCGCCGGGTCAACGTATTTTGGTCAGCCAGCCTATTCAGCTCAGATTTAACGAGTTGACAGAGGGCACGCGGGCAGATGTTTCGTTTAAGATCTTCGGTGAAGATCAAAAGGTACTGACGGAAATTGCTCAGCAAGCTGTTGAAATTATCAAAACCGTACCTGGTGCTGGTGACGTGGAATTGGAAGCCAAGGGCACCATGACGATGCTCGATATTTCGCCAAAAAAGGGAATATTGAAGAGCCTTGGAGTGTCAACACGCGAGGTGCTTGAAACGGTGGGGTCGGCAATTGGGGGCGAGACGGTCGGCGAATTTTATGAAGGAATGAAGCGCTTTCCCATTATCATGCGTATGAGTGATGAAGTGAGGAGTGACGTAGAAACCCTGAAGAATCTTCCTGTCGGTATCGCCGCCAGTGCGATGGTTCCGCTTCACGAAGTGGCGGAAATCAAATTTAAAGAGGTGTATAGTTCTTACAGTCGGGAACAAACAAAGCGGCGGATTGCGGTACTTATTAATCCGCGAGACCGGGATACTGAAAGCTTTGTTGCCGAGGCACAAGCCGAGGTAAATGAGAAAATTAAGTTGCCTCCAGGTTATTTTACGGATTGGGGCGGGAACTTTAAGAATTTAACTGAGGCAAAAGTACGATTGGGTCTGCTCACGCCGATGGCACTGTTTCTAGTGTTTTTGATGATCTACGCTGCATTTAGGAATGCGCTGGAAGCCGTGCTGATATTTTTGTGCATTCCGCTCGCATTGGTTGGCGGTGTTTTGGCTCTTATGATCATGGGACTGCATTTTAGTATTTCTGCGGGCGTTGGCTTTATTGCGTTAGCGGGTATCGCAGTACTGAATGGCGTGGTCCTCGTGAACTACTTTAATGATCTTCATGCACGAGGGCTTAGCGGAACGTCCATGGTCAAACAAGGCGCAATGATTCGGTTGCGGCCTGTATTGATGACGGCTTTGGTTGAGATTTTTGGATTTTTACCGATGGCTCTGTCGTCTGGAGTGGGCTCAGAGGTGCAACGTCCGCTTGCCACCGCAGTCATTGGTGGAATTATTTCGTCCACATTGCTCACGTTAATCGTATTGCCTGTGCTCTATCTGATGTTCGAGAAAAGAATTCGGAAATTGTATCGCCATTAAGTCTAAGTCTTAACTAATGAAACAAAGGAGAAAGAAAACCATGAAAACAAAAATGATGCTGATTCTCGCTGCTTTTACCGTCGCCACCTCTTCGTGGGGTGTTGAGAATGCTAAGCCGGCCCAGGAAGACACCAACAAAGAGGTGAAGAAGGACGGAAAAGTTTCGAGGAAGAAAAAGGCTGCTATTTGCGCTGAATGTGGCAAGCCTGAATCCATTTGCGAATGCCCACACGCGGCAACTAAAAAAGACAAAGCGTCGTCACACGGACCTGGCGATGGGCATAATCATTGATTGTAACGAGGGACTATTCATGAAAACACAAATATTATTGTCGGTTATTGGTTTGACTCTCCTGAGCGGATGTCAGGGAAATGAACGATTGGTGGAGAAGGCGGGTTTAGAAGGGGCTGTCGCCGCTGAAAAGCAAGTTGACGCAGAAAATGTTAATCTGAAACGCCGTTCGAGCGAACTGGAACTCGATCTTTCGCGGCGGCAGAGGTTCTTTCAAGCGGTTGCCGGGACCTACGAAGGAAGCTTGCAAACAGACCAGGGTGCTTTCAATATGCGTGTAACACTCGTTTCTACCATCCCGCCTTTTGCCTCAGATAGGACCAGGATGCCGGAAGAGATCGTTTCTGATTTGAATAACCTGTCGATCAGCACCCAAATCGTTCAATGGCATCCTAGTAACTCTATGAGTGCGACCGGCTGCCGCGCAATGGGAATTCGGCCGAATTTGACTGAAGGCGAACTGACTGTCGCGTCATCGGAGTGTCCGAATTTCTATACAGTTAAGATCAGTGATGAGCCGGGTGCTGGCAAAGATGAAGCTGATCCAGAAAATCGAGAGTCTTTAAAACGCAAGTGGAGTCAAGAGGCTAGCCAGTCAGAAAAGATCGCTCACGCGATTTTGGAAGGAAAGGGTGGTGTTGTGCAGCACCTGATTGGACAAATGAAACCAACTACAAATGCCGAAGTTTATTATTTTATGCTTAAGAGGGTAGAGTAATGAGGTCACCTATTTTGCTGCTTTGTTCAGCGGTGCTGCTCTCGACGTCTGTCGCATTTGCTTTCAGTGATGCTTCTCAAACCGTTTCTGAAAATCAGATTACACTGAAACAGATCGTTGAAAAGGTAAGTAACGAAAATTACCTCGTTTTAGAAAACGCATTGAGGACCTATCAATCCAAGGAGGCGATTCATTCAGCTAGAGCGAATCTCCTTCCCTCACTTAATGTCTGGAGAGTTATTTCGGTTGTTTTTGAGCCTACTTCGATGGTCGGGATGATTGAGGATGTAGCCCCATTTTTAGTTCCGGGTAATTGGCTCAGACTAAAAGAACAGAAACTACTCCACCAGGCTGAAATGCAGGCCTACAGGGCTCTGTGGGCTAATGAGGTAATGACAGCAAAGGCGCTTTTCGTAAATTCCAACTCTGATCTCAACCTTCTTCGCCATGTCGGAGAGATTCGGAAAGAAATGGAAGATCTTCTCCTGATTGTAAGGACGAGGGAGATGATGGGTGTTTCAAAACCGGGACTTTCTCGCGACTTGGAAATACGAATTCTTGCATTGAAAGAAGACGAGCGCGCCTTGAAAGTGCTTGTTGATCAGGAACTGGATTCGCTTTCTTATATTCTAGGTATTCAGGGCAACGTTTCAGTGACTTTGGAGCCGCTCCAATTTCCCGATTTTGAGAAGTTAGAACCATTAAGCTACGAAGACTTTGAATTTCGTGCCCTGGATAATGCGCCTGAAGTGAAACAATTTGACTACATTCTGGCTGCCGCAGACTACGTCAAGAAGGAAGTCTACTGGTCTGTTCTGGGTACCTCGACGGCTAGCCGAGGTGTTTCTGGCGGAGTTTTTGACGATATTCCAATTCAGAGCGGTCTTGGATTCGGGGCAGGTCCTGCGATAGAAATCATCAAAGCAAAAAAGGAATCGCTAAAGCTGCAAAAACGTGGCGTAGTTGAGACACTCAAAAGGCAACTTCAGAATGTTGTGCGGAACTATAATTTGGATCTTGAGAACTACTCCAGTATGAAACGACGTGTTCAGTTATCTCTTGAGTCGCTCGAATTTCTAAAATCCCGCATTCGACTGGGTGAGGATATCGATATTTTAGAGCTGATCGAGGCGTCTCGGAATCATATGCAGGCAGAAACAGCGTTCGCGGGAGTTAAGGCACGCTTTCTCACGCAGATTGATCGTTTGGAGCGGTTGCTTTTTGCCTCTGATTACGAAGGCAATCCACCAGTGATCGAGCACGGGGAAGCAGCCGCAACTACGGGGAGGAACTAAGGATATGAAAAAGATTGTATGGCAATTGCTGATTTTGTCTATGTTGAGCGCTTGTGAAACCCGGTCATCTTTTGATGAGTGGTTTTTAGTTGTTGAGGAGCAAAAAGCTGTGGTCGACAAGCAGATGAATAACACTCCGTATAAAAAGGAGCAGCAAGAAGATTTGAAATCCTATTTTACCACAATAAGCAATTTCGCCGCCTCACTGAGTTCGGATGAATCAGTTCGAAAGGCCGTCAACAAACGCCTTTTAAAGGAAGACATGGGAAGTGTTTGCAAGCGCGGTCTTGTTGCAAAGGCAGATTGGCAGCAAATCGTGAAGAATTGTACGAAGAATCAGTTCTTTCTTTGTGCAGAGGAGGTCCGGAAATACGAGGCGAACATTGCAGCCATACGGGCCCAACTTCAGCCTTCTCTTCAGGAACTAGTTGTTTCGGTGCCCGACTGTAAAATTGTTTTTTTTCAATAAAGGTAAAGAGGATAAAAATATGAATAAGTATGGAGCTATTTTGATTTTAGGTGCGATAAGTTTTGTTTCGCCGGTTATCGCCGATGATCAGGTGCAGGTCACAATTGAGTCCCTCACAAACGCTGATAATCGGGCAATGGAAGTATGCGGAAACGCCAGTCATCCAAGCAGTGCAGGCCCGTTGATGGTCACTGTTGAGCATGGTCCTGCTTCTTATTCGACATTAGTTTCCAAAAAAGGAAAGTGGTGCGTTTTAATTAAACGCTGGAACTATTCGGGCACGGTAGAGGCCGAAGGTTCTCTTCTCAAATAAAGCAACGGAGCAAATATGAAGAAACTGTTGATCGTTGCCTGTTTGTCGGGTGTTCTGTCGACAATCCCAGCGAGTGCATCGAGAATTCCAACTATCCATTGTCAGGTGCTGGATTCGAATGGTGTTGCGTTCCAGGAGCCGATTGGGTTTACCGCGCACTCTCGTTCCTCTCATTCCCTCAGAGTCACTAAACAGGGAATTCTGAGCTTTCGTTGGGGCTATTACAAGTCTCCGCTTGAAATTACGATGGAGCACAATCCGCATTACCCTTTTACTATTCCATTCACTGTCAAGACGTTGGGAAAAATCAAAATGAGACCGGGTGATGATGGTTTGATCCGTGGGGTCGTTGCCATTGATCCGATTTTGGAAGGATTCCAATTAAGCTGCGAGGAAAGTGATTAGGTCGTGACCCTCGTATAAGTGTTACTTCTTCAAATATAAAGGAAGCTTATGAAAAATGTGAGTTCGGTTTTTGTGATCTGTATCAGTCTTTTTGGTCTGACTGCGTGTAATACATATTACACCCCAAAAGGCGTCATTAAGACTGCCGGTAAGGCATTGATGGCAAACGACGTAAAGTTGTTTCGGAGTACGTTGACCGCAGATATGGCCGTTCAGTACGGCAATGCATCCGAAATGGCCAATCTGAGAAGTGTGATTGCCCCGTTTGAGAAGTTCGAGATCTCAAAAGAAAGTGTTTTGAATTCGAAACAGCATGTCTATCGAGTTTGTAACTCGGCTGGGTGGCACACTATTCAAGAAGTGGATGTGCAGCGCACGTCTGAGGTTCAGATATCAGGCAAAACGGACGCAGGCGTGTCCAAGCCGCTTTGGATCGCTACCGTCGATTGTGACATCTATTACGCTGAGACGAGCCGCTATAAAGGCGGATTGTGTTACGAACGGAATGGGGCATACTGCCAAATTAGTGCGCTGAAATAGTGTTTTAGACAGGAAAGATCCTGAGATCGACAAATTGGTAGAGAACGACAAGAAAGACGGAACTCTTGCTGAAGCCACTGGCACTCAAACATATTTGTTAACAACAGGATTATCAGCTCGCTCAGTCTCGCCACGATGATGCAAAAAATAGATGCGGTGTCTAGGGGGTATAGATGAGGGCTCTGGTTCAGAAAGCAATATTCCTCTCCTGGTTTACAGTTATTTATAATTTGCTGGAGGGGGCTGTATCGATCGGCTTTGGAGTCAGCGATGATTCAGTCGCTCTGGCCGGATTCGGCGTCGACTCATTGATCGAAGTGGGATCGGCTTTGCTCATTCTGTGGAGATTTCGAAGCGAAGCGAGCCTTGGATCGGGTATTGCGATTGCGCGCGAGCGGAAAGCAACCCTTGGCATTGGCACGCTCTTTTTGGTGCTGGCCATAACGACTTCAATCGCTTCGTGCCTGCAGTTGAAATCCGGCTCACACCCAGCGACAACGGTTCCCGGTACCGTTATCGCAATCGTGAGTCTGTCGTTTATGTTTTGGCTGTGGACATCCAAGCTGAAATTGGCGCATGCGATGAACAGTGCGGCCATGGAAATGGATGCTGCGTGTTCGCTAGCGTGTATTAAGTTATCTGGAGTTTTGCTGAGCGGGAGTTTGGTATTTATTATTGCGCCATCGTTGTGGTGGGCCGATTCAGTCGCGGCGCTGGTAATTGCATTTTTCATTGGAAAACAGGGTTTTGAGACCACGCGCGCGGCACTAAAACCCGAGTTTTCTGGGGGATGTGGCTGTGCATGCGCCAAGACGCCGGAGCGAAGCTGACCTTCCCCCTGTTTTCGCCCAGGGAGAAATATAGAAACGCCGCGTTGGGTTTTCGACATCAGAATGCTTCCTGATGTCTCCGCAGGAACTCTTCG
>MEPO01000032.1 GCA_001769805.1 Bdellovibrionales bacterium GWA1_52_35 | reverse complement strand
TGGTTGGGAAGTCGAACCTGCCCCCCTCCTGGGGGAGCCTGTTCGTTCGAGATTCAAGAACATGGACTGTGTTCCATCTTGTTCATAATGGTGCGGAGACCGGGACTTGAACCCGGACGCCTTGCGGCATACGCCCCTCAAACGTACGTGTCTACCAATTCCACCATCCCCGCACAAAGGACTGAACGCTTGAGAGTTATTTGTTTTTGCTCAATTACTGGCTTGATGTCAACGGGAAATAATCTAAAAGCGCGGCTGACTGGTTGCGTTAGTGTTCAATTCTGAAACCAAAATAGACGCTGCTGCCGCCTAACGTAAGATTCGCATCTGTTCCTTCCAGATTGCGGAGTTCCGCAACGAGATAACTCCGAAGCACCCCATGGTTTGCAAAGAAATCAGAGGCCGCACGGGGCTCCAGAGCATTCAATAAAAGATACAAACCAAAGTAGGGACCTTTCGTCGTGAGCTGCCCTTTCGGACCATCACTGAATTTGTACTGCATCATCTCGGCCGTATAGCCCACAACCGGAACCAGGATCTGCTCCCTGAAATAGCGCGCCTGGTACTGCACCTGACCGCCTGCCCCCCAGATCGAAAACCCGGACGGAGTCGCACTGAGCCTTGGCAAGAAGGGATAGAGAGACACGGCCGGCCCGAAGGAAAAAATGCCCATCGCCTGCGTGAACGTCGGCTGGATATGAATCGATCCCGTAATCGCCCGAATCGGCTGGGTGCCCGCCAAAGCACCCCGATCTTTGAATGCTCTGAGGGACCCCGAAAACTCGAAAGCCAGATAAGGCCGCTGACGCGTGAAGCGTGGGACTCGAGGGTCATCAAAATCGTCGATCGAAGTAAAACTCTGAGCAGGCGGCGAATCTGGATTAGGAGTATCCAGTTCCGGTGCAGGGGGGATCATTGGCTCTGCAACGACATCCGGCAAACCCTCCGGTGCAGTGGGTACTTCATCCGGAACAAAAGGAGGCTCCGGCGGCGGAGGAGGAGGGTTGTAGGGCTCCGAAACCTGCGGAGGGAGGGCGAATTCGGGAGCCGGTGTTCCAGGCTCTTCGGCTGCTGCCCGGTGAGTGAGCGTACTTACGGACGTGAGTATCGTCAGCAATAAGGGCAAACCTAAGAGGGGAGGAAATCGCATATTCCGATTTTCGCAGGCTTCCTACCGAGGGGCAAGCGGAGATTCATCAGGTATGCTAGACTCACCTCCGTTATGTCCAAACACCTCAACTTTGCAGCCGCGCTTAAGAGCTTCGAAGGGTATCTCGAAGGGACCTCTAAATCCGAGCACACCATCCGCAACTACCATTTTGACCTGCTCGCCTTTGAAAAATTCCTGCTTTCTTATGACAAGAGACCAGAGGTCAAACTCGAGGAGCTGGATCAGAGCTACATTGAAGAATTTCATAACTGGTTGAAAAAGGATGGTCTCAAAACCAATACCCGCCGCCGCAAACTGCATACCGTGCGAAAATTCCTGGGCTACCTCAGCAGGCGGAAAAAAGTTCCTGAAACCCTTGATCGTAAAGTGGCCGCCCCTCAGAAAGTGGAGAGAATTCCCTTCATCGTTCCCTCTGAAGTCTTGATCGGCGCCATTCGCGCTTTGCCCGTCGAAACCGTACTGGACCGCAGAAACCGCATCCTGCTTTGGACCCTCGCTGAAACCGGTTGTCAGGTCAGTGAACTGCGGCAGATTCGCTTTGAAGACTGGCAATGTTCCGATGAGCACTCCGGTAACTGCGCCCTGCGTTTACACGGTAAAGCGGGGAGGACCCTTCCCGTATCGCGCGACTTGCTTGCGGCCGTGCAGGAACTGCCTTTGAATGCCACCGATTATCTTTTCATTGGCTTTAATAAATTCGGCCCGCTCGGCCTGGGCGGAGCGATCACTGCCCGGGGGGTCGAACTTCTGGTGCGTTCGTATGCCTCAAGACTACTGAGCGAGGAAGCCGAGGAACTCACGCCCAGGACCTTTCGTCATTCGGCAGTGGTTCATTGGTATGTCAACGGAATCAAGCGTGATGAAATCCAGAAACGCCTCGGCTTGAAAACTGCCTATGCCTTCCGCAGTTACGAACCTTTATTTGCCGCTCACACCGTCAAATCCAGCTCCTGAACCACATCCAGTTCTGGAAAGTGTTGGCCTGGATTCTCAGCGCCGCCAAAATCGGGAAGAAATAAATGAACAGCGCCAGACAGGCCAGCAGGAACAAAAGACCCCCATTGCGCACGGCTTTTGGCGAATTCGTCCGCTCCGCTCGGTGGAAAACATAAGCCAGCGCCAGACTCAGCGTCATGCCCGCCGGGTAATAATAATAATAGAACGAAACCTTCCGGGGGATGATGATCCAGCAGAGGTAAAGCGCGGCGTAAAATGCGGTGATCAGGAAGGCTTCCCGGCGGCGTTCCGCAATCCAGTCGCGAAGACAGAGCAGGACGGCCAGTACTCCGCTCCACATGATCAGAGGGTTCCCAAGAAGAATCACCCCGCGAACGAAGGCGTCTTTTTCGCCCTCCTTGTCAAAGGCGTACCAAATGGGCCTTTTCAGGAGGGGCCAGTCCGGCCAGGTGCTCATGTAGGGGTGGGCCGTTACAACCCGAAGCTGACCTTCCCACATCTTTTTTTGCATTGTGAAAAGATCCCAGAAAGATTTCTTGGAACCTTCCGTATAAAGCAGCGGGATGAAAGGAATGAAATAAACCAAAAGAGGCAGCGCAACCAGCCAGAGCAAAAAATCGCGGACGCGAATGCCTTTCCAAAGCGAGACATGATACCAGTCGTCGGGTGAGGGCCTGGGGCCGAATGAGGTCTTCCAATATTGCAGTAACCGAATGAGCAGAATCAGGCCCAGGCAGAGAATCCATGGGATCACAGCTGACCACTTCGTCGCAGTGGCGAGTCCCATCATCAGTCCCGTAAAAATCAAAAGACGCCGGTTGAGGGCTGCCGGGTTTTCCGGATTCCAGCTGAACGTGAAAGCGGCCAGACCCCAGCTGGTGAAGCAGAACATGAAGGTATCGAGCATCCCAATCCGGGCCTGCACGTAAAGCAGCGAGTTGACTGCTGTGAGCCCGGCCACCAGCAGAGCTGCGCGCTGGCTCTTGAAAAGTGCGAGGCCCCACAGGTAGAATGCGACCAGAGTCAGCGAACCGAAGACCGTACTCAGAAATCGCCAGCCGATCGGGCGATCGCCCCATAATGCGATGCTCGCGGCCATGATTTCCTTGCCCAGCGGAGGATGTTCCCAGTTCTGGTTTTCCTTCATCTGAAGGAATTGTTTGGCTGACGGGACGTAATGAAATTCGTCAAAGTCGTAGCCGCGCGGAAATTGGATGTTGACGAGAAACAGAACCTGGCTCAGAAAATAGAGTACTGCACAGGTGGCTAAAATGGTTTTTGCTCTCACCAAGCGAGCGTAAAACTCTAAAGGATCGGGGTCAAGTCATGAGCGAAGAGTCAGAAAAAAATACAGCTAACGTTCTCGGACGCAACGAGCCGTGTCCTTGTGGCAGTGGCAAGAAATACAAACGCTGTTGCGGCGTCAGTGCAGCGCCCAAATTGAGTGCCCCTGCGGCAGGAGCACCCGGAATGCCCGGTGCACCCGGTGGTTTTGATCCGGCGGCGATGGGAATGGATCAAGCTAAAATGATGGAAGTCGCGCAAGCCATGCAGCGCCTGCCCAAAGGACAGTTGCAGAGGATTCAGGGTTTGATGCAGAAAGCGATGGCCGGAAAAGATGTTTCTCGAGAGGCGGCGGATTTTGAGCAGACTCTGCCTGTCGAGTTCCAGCAGATGCTTCGTGCATTGCAGCCTTCACTTGGTGCTGCAGCCAGTGCGGCTCCACAACCAGAGCCTGCCAGCTCTGAAATGACTGAAGAGCTGGCTCGCGAGTTGGTTGCGAAGGCGGCCGCTGAAGGCAAGATTGCTGCTGATGAAGCGCAGAAGCTTCTGGGCGATTCCGCTCCGGCTGAGGTGGTCAAGGCCAAAACCGGGAAATTCTGGAAACCGTTCTTCCGTAAGTAGTTGTTACTAAAGAATATTAAAAATCCGTAAAGGACTTCAAGATCTTAGCGCGTCCGGCCGAAGAGTCATCTGAGATGGACCGCAGACTATTGGATTTATTAACGTCGCTAAATCGGACAAAGCTGCTGGGGATAGCAGGTGTCGCGGCTATTGCGATTGGCACTGGCTTCTATACCACGCGTGGTCACTCTGCGCCTGCCACTCAGGCCAAAACTGAGACACACGCCGCAGTAGCTCCTGCGGAAACAAAGAAGCTCTGGGCTCGCATCGGTGAGTGGCTCAGCGTCTCGGATCTGGTGGATACCTACGGGCAGGCTTTTGTCAGTGTGCAGGATAAGATGAATGCGCTCCGTCGGGCCGAAGAGCAGAATCGTCGCCTCAGTTTGGAGAATGCGCATTTGAAAGTGAAGCTTGAAACTTCGCGTTACAGCTGTCGTTCCGAAAAAGCGGCGGAACAGACTGAAAAGCTGCAAATGAAACTTTCCAAAGAGACTGGCAGCCGCGTCGGCCGAAACCTGGCCTCCATTAATTATTCGCCTCCGAGCAATTTGCTGCCCTCGCAGCTTTACACGCTCGGGATTTCGTATTTCAAAACGCGCGAAGACGAAAAAGCTGCGGTCATTTTCACTTTCCTGACAGGACTCGAAGACGTCAGCACTTACAAGACCGCGCCGCACTGGCTGACAACCGGTATCGCCTGGTACCGTCTGGATAACTATGAGCTTGCGGATCAATATTTTGAATACGTCCTCAAAACCCCTGAAACGCCGGAGATTCTGAAATTCCAGGCTCAGGCTCGGCTTTGGAAAGCGTTGACGGCTTCACGGCAAGGCAAACAGATGAAGGCGCAGTACTGGGTTCGTGACCTGATCGACCATCATCCCCATTCCAAGGAAGCGAAATGGGTCAATTCTAAGGAGGTGGAACGTGCCACGGCTTCAGTGCATCATTCCGCAACCCCAAAAGAATAGTTTCAAGAGGAATAATCCTAAAATTATCTTCTGTCTTTCTTTGCTGGCGTTCATCGCGGCGCCTGTCGCCGCGCGCGATCTGCAGCCCGGTGCTGAACAGGCGCCGGTTTGTGCCATCATCAGCAGCTTTGTCGGTCAGATCAGTATCATGGATGCGAATCGTACGAAGACGGTCGAGCCTGAACGGAAAATGGTCGTGGGTTGCGGATCGTGGATTTCCGTGGTTTCAGGTTCTCTGCATCTGAAGCACCGGGATGGTCACAACCTCACGGTGGGCGCGGGATCGTTCGCGTCACTGGGGACTGAAAAAGACCAGGTGCTGCTTTACCGGGGTTCGGTCTATGCGGAAGTCAGTCCTGGGGCACCCGAGCTTCGCATGATTTCTGCCAATGCCCGCGCCAAAATACGGCAGGGAACGGTGGTTCTGGTTTATAACGATGAGCTTGAAGATTCGCAGCTGATCACCCTCGATAAAACGGCGGCTCTGGAAAACCGGTTTATTGAAGACAAAAGAATGATCGTCAAAGCCGGGGAGGCGAGTTCGCTGAATTTCAAACTTTTAAGAGTCATTCCTTCCGCACCTCGGGCCGTCTCGCAGGCTTCGCTCAAATCCGTGCTGGTGACCTTGAATCTGGATTTGCGGGAGCAGAAGCATCTCGCCCGGAGCGCCGAAGCGCGGCAGGGGCGCCGCCCGGCTTCTTTTGCCATTCTTTCGCATGATCCAGAGCGCAGCGCAGACAGCGCGACTTCCGAGACCGCGATCGCCCGGCGAAAACACAAAGAGCAGGAGCAGGTTACCTACATGCGGCACCGTCCGAGTGAGGTTGATGAAAAACTGAAAGGCCACTGGGTCCAGAAGTTTGTCGGTGGAACGCCAATCGGTGACAAGCTCACCGGCCAGACGGCGAGCTCGCGCAAAGGAGAGGTTTCGGTCAGCGTGAGTTCACCGGGCGGGAAACCCAACGGCCGCAAACCGGCAGGTCTATTTTTTAAACCGAAACAAACTGTTGAAGAAGAGGAAAAGCAGAAGCTCATCGATGAGCTCAGGCAACTTCAGTAAGCAGCAGTTTCAGGTTCGTTGCAGGCAAGTTCAAGGAGGATGGCTATGGAAATTTCTGAAAACAAACTCAATTCAAATCTGCTTTTCGCCATGGCGATCCTGGGAATCGCCACCGCCCTGGTCGTGATCCCCAGGAAGGCCGCAGCGCGAGTTGAGATTTCGTCCGGCTTTTCCTTCAGTCAGAGTACCTATGCGGAAGGCAGCTATAGCTGGACGCGGGTCTGGGGCGCTTCCTTCGGTTATAATCTGACGGAGTTGACCCAGATCGAACTCAGCTTTCAGGATGTGACGGATCGAACCCATATTGCGAATTATCAGGACACGACGTTTTATGACCGAATCTATTCCGTCGACTGGTCCCAGAGTTTTGCCGGCAAGAATGCCGGTTTACAGCCTTACGTGAAGGTGGGGATCGGGCAGTTGAACCGGGAAGCGACCGGGTCTTACGCCAATGGAATTTCCCCTCCCGAAATCGTGGATTCCGTCATGGGAGTGCTCGGGGGCGGTCTCAAAATCTATCTCACGCGCAATGTGGGGCTGCGAAGCGAAGTGACGTCCTATTTGACGGGCGGCAGTATCCGGACCTGGAAAGATAATACGAAGCTCACGCTTGGTTTTTCACTCTATCTTTGAGACACATAGAGTGAAATGCAGAAAAGTCAATTTATGAAAGCTCTGCTGCTTGCGGTTCTGGCCGCCGTTACGAGCGGCTGTGGGACTTTGGGTTATCTCGTGCAGGCAGGGGCGGGGCAGCTGGCGATTGCCAATCGCGCACGTCCGATCGAGGAGGTGCTTCGGGATGAACGCGTTCCCACCGGAATCCGCAGACTTCTGAAGGAAATCCCCTCGATCAAAATATTCGGTGAATCGCAGGGCCTCAAGGCCACCAAAAATTACACGGATTACGTGCAGCTCGACCGGCCGGCGGCAGTCTGGGTGGTCAGTGCGGCCGAAGCGCTGCGCTTCAAATCCAAGGAATGGTCTTTCCCCATCGTGGGAACGGTTCCTTATCTCGGCTGGTTTGACCGTGAGCGCGCCGAAGAGTTTGCCCGGGAGCTGGAGCGCGAGGGATGGGATGTGGATCTGAGGGGGGCGGGAGCGTACTCCACGCTGGGCTGGTTTAAAGACCCGATTCTCTCGTCGATGATTTATGAAGGGGATGCCGCTCTGGGAGGGTTGGTGAATGTCGTTCTCCATGAATCCGTTCACGCGACTTTTTACATTCATGGGCAGGCGTATTTTAACGAAAGCCTTGCAAGCTTCGTCGGGGACCGTCTGACTGAGCAGTATCTGAGCGTCAAGCAGGGGCCCGAGGCAGGTGAGACCCGGGCGTATTTTGAATCCGAAAAAAGAGGGAAGGTCTATAACCAGCGGATGCATGAGACCTACGTTCAGCTTGAGAAAATCTACGGATCATCGCGCTCTGACGAAGAAAAGCGGCAGGAGAAGGCTCGCATTCTTCTGTCCCTGCAGGAGGAACTCAAATCCAAACGGCGTTTCACGAACGCGACTCTGCTGGATCACAAGGAATACAATACAGGGCTTGAGGAGTTCGCGAAAATTTTCAAAGCCTGTCACTTGGACTGGGCGTACTTCTGGAGCGTGATCCGGACAGTCGAGGCCAAGAGCTTTTCAAAAACCAATCAGGCGGAGCTGACCGGCTTGCTTGCTTCGCTTACAGCCCAGTGCCGTTGACCTGGATGTCCAGAGTGCCGGTAGCCGTGTGCGTGGTGTAGAGGCTGTTCATCGGGCTGTACCAGCCACAAGTAGTGGCCGTCGTATTGGGCCAGAGCCATAAGTTGTAGGGCTGAAAACCACCGTTCAGGCAGGCTGAGAATTTCCAGTCGGTTTGCACGGCATCCACGAGGATATTGACTTCATTGTGACCCGGGCTCAGCCGTCCGGAGAAGTCGATGATCTGTTCGGCCTTTGCGTTGGGGCAGTTTGCAGTATTGGAACCCACGCGAAGAACTTCTGTCCGAACAGTTCGCCCAAGTACCGTGACGTTGAAGCTCGCGCAATTATAGGCAGGGGTGTAACCGACGGTGCTCGAAATAACAGGGGCCATGTTCGGAATGATTCTGATTTTGAGCAGGTTGTCCGTGTTCACGGCCGGGCTTGTGTAAGTTCCAGCGCCTTGAACGCTGAAGGAAACGGAGACAGGGGCCACACCATCCGGTGTCGTGGTTGAGGTGGGAGTCGGAGTTGGAATCGTTCCGCCACCGGGATTGCCTTCAGATCCCTGGGGGATTCCACCGGGTTCACGAACAGCCTGACTGCCGCACGCGGAAACTAATCCGGTCAGCATCAGAACTGCTGAGATTCGGCTGAATGTTTTCCACGTTTTCATAACTTCTCCTGTTTCGCCAAAATTGGCTCTCACTGGGTTCTTTGCAATGCTGGGGCCACTTGGGTCCCGGCTGGTAATTTGTTGAGATCGTTTCATTTTGCTCAAAATCATCTTTCTTCGTATTCCTGCAGGAAATCAGGTCTTTTCATACGACTGTCCAAACTTTGGTCACAATCCACTCGTATCATCTGTCTGGATTTCCAGGGTTCCGTTCCAGGGGTGGGTGGCCGCCACATGGGTCCAGGCGGGGAAATAGGGCGCGCACATCCGTTCAACCAGGCACAGGTAATCGTAATTGGGTTTGCTCACGGTGATGGTGACGAATTGCCGGCAACTCGTATCCGTTGTGGCACACGACCGGGTAAACGATCCTGAGAAGTCGATGGTCTTGCTCTCGGGCGTTGCACCATTGAAGGCGTTCTGCAGCAGGGGCGTGGGCTGGGAATTGGATTCGACCGAGAGGTAAACGCCAAGACCCGAATAATGGCGCGTAAAACCCGTTCCGGCTTCGGTTTTATCCGCGATACCGGGTGTGAATTTCACTTTCAATATGCGGCGAACCCGGACTTCAACACTGACCGTTTGGTCGTAACCGACGCCTTCCACTCGCTTTATGATCGTGGGTAGAAGGTTCGAATTGACGGATGTGCCAGGAGTGCTGGTCGTTGTCGTCGTTTCACCCGGGAGTGGGGCGTTTTGAGATTCAGGGAGCGAAAAACTTTGGGCAACGTTTGAAGTGTTCTGAGAGGAGTAGGGCTGCGCTCCACAAGCGGAGAGGAGCAACGCGCATGCGCCGGCGGCGATCCAGCGCGGGCTTTTTAGAATTTTAGAATTCCAATTCGTTTCCATACAGACATCCTCTCTGAGTGCTTACCTGGAAAGAATGCAAGGAGAAGGCCAATTAAATGCATTGCGTTAAGTAATAAAATAGCATTGATTACGGGTAGTTATGAGGATGGTTTGATCGTATATTTTAAACACGCGGTTTTGTTCGGGTAAGTTCACTCACCTGACAGTCAGGTGTAAAAAGATTAGTCACTCGGGAATTTTTCGCGCTAGACTCCAATCAGTGGGGGAATCAGAGCTTCATGCCGAGGGAAGATCTTAAAACACTGGCGGAGATTGGAATTGCGATCTGGGGCGATCCTGAATTCTCGCGTCAGACGACGCTTGAGACCGTTGCCGCAGTTTCCCTGCTCGATTTGAATCCCGAAAGGACCATTGAACGGGCCGCCATGGCTCTTCTGGAGCGCGCCGCTCACGACGGTACAGTTGCAAACAGTCGCAGGAATTTGAGCAGGATTTCGAGCCCGTTTTATCGGCTGGATCCGATTGCCCGGTTTTTGCTCGTGGTGCTGCACCTGGGGCGCTGGTCGTACGCGAAAGTAGCACGGGTTCTTGATGAAACTCCGGAGCGAGTCGAGGAGCTTGCCTGGCAGGCCCGCATACAGATTTTCGCTCATGCCGTACAAGCCGGAAAAAATACGACGGCCTACCCTTCAGGCAATGGTTGTGGTGGGGCCTGTTGTCCCGAGTATCTTTCGCATCGTCCCTGGACCCAGCGTTTTCTGGATGAGGAAATCAGCTCGGGTGCGGACCGGCTCTTCCTTCAGAATCATTTGATGGCCTGTGATCCGTGCCGTGAAACCCTGAACCGTTGTCGCGAAATGTATTTCAAAGTCGAAGGTCTGATTCCGCGTGCGAATGATCCGGCTGCGCTTGCCGCCAATCTGGAGAAAACCTGTCAGGAGAGCGCGCGAGTCCGAAGTGGCCATCCCCGGTTTCTGAATAGCTTGAGCATCTTCTTTCGCAAGCCCGATATTCTCTTCGTGCTTTTGCTGGGCGCGGGTCTGTTTTACCTTTATTTCAGAGCCTGAGACGAAGCGCCTCAATTGTCGATTCGTTCGGGGGGGAGGTACTGAATTCCAGCCCCTTCATCAATGTGAACGGTAAAAGTCCAGACCATGTGAAGTTCTTTTTGCTCGTTAAGAAGACCAGTGGGTGGGTTAGGGAAGCGATTGACCCGGCGCCAGGAGCTGTCCACGGCATGATCGAGTTCTGGAATACCGGAGTCCTGCAAATGGCGGATTGCCAGAAGTTCGCCTTCTGGGTCCAGGACGACATCGACAATCGTCGAATAGTCACCCGGGCGGATGAAGCGGCGATAGGTGATCTCCCGCGTGCGACTCTGCCAAATTGGGCCGATCGCATTGTAGATTCTTGAATAGAAGGAGTAGTAGACGGACTCCTGCGTATTCAGGAGATTTTCGCTTCCTTCTGGGAGCTTTTCATTGAGGTACTGATCAGCCGCTTGCTCTCTGGTGCTCTGGGGAACCGCTGCGGCAGCTTTGGGTGCTGAAAGTCGAAAGGGGATACCGAAATTCTGGAGCTTCGGAATGGGAAGAGCGCGCTTGGCCGATTGCCGAGCCGATTTTTCGGTCACCTGCTTCGGTATATTTGGCGCTTGCTGTGCTCCCGGCGTTCCGGCTTTGGGAACGACCTCGGTGATCCGGGCTTTCTGTTCAGTTTTGACCTGCTGATTGCGATCGGACTCATACCTCGCGTTTTCCGGGGGAGGCGCATCGGCTTTAGGTAGGGTCGGGTTTTTATTCAGGATGAATTGTTTTTTTGTGTTCCATTGTTTGCGGATTTTTTCTAGACGATGCGTGTCGATCGACTCGATTTCCACTCGTTGTGGCGAGACGGGCAAGGTCCATTGGAATTGGGTCAGGAAAAACCCGACATGCACCAGAAGTGCAAGAAACCAGATCCCGAGCCACTGTTTCCAGCGGGTTTGCTCAAAAGTTGAAGCAACGGCGACCATTCCGGAAATATTTAACCTTCAGGACTCTTTAAACTCAAGGCCTTTGAGCCTGAGACCCGCGTTAAAGATTTTTAATGATTAAATGGGTATTGTTGTTTATGGCCACTGTGCTTCAATAAACTTATGGCTGAGGAGAAACTGGATTTTGCCCTGGTGAGTTCCCGCGCAGAAGTCAAAACCCGTTGTCAGCGAGTTTGCGAGGACTTCGGCTATTCTTTTGGGAACTCGGCGACCATAGAGGAATTTTTGGAAAAAGGCGAACCCGGACGGGTCGTGCTTGCCGATTGCGTCGTATCCGATACGAAGGAAGCCGCGGCAGAATTCGCACAGGGCATCCGGTTCAAGGCACCGACTTGCTTTCTGATCTGTGTGGTCAGTGACCGTCTCGACAAAGAGGGCGCGGCCTTCATTAAAAAATCGGGCGCCAGTCTCATTCTACTTCAAGACGAGCTCATGAACATGAGCAAACTCGAGTATGCCTGTACCCAAATGGTCAAGGCAGATTATCTTCCGGTGAAAACCTCGGACTTCTCAATCGGCAAGCCTTTGCCGTTCGGAGTCTATCATCTGCTGCCTATGAGGAAGAAGTTTCTGCAGTGTGCTTTTGAAGGTGCGGAGTTCACGGACGAAAAGCTCAAGAAGCTCAGTGAAGTCGGCGAACTTTACATCAAGAAATCCGCGGCGGAAGAATTCAAGAAATATGTCAGCTCCATGAATGATCGCTCAGCCGCCGGTTTGGCCCGGCGCTGCCGCGGCCAGTTCCTCGCGCTTTATGCCAGTTACTCGGAACTGGTTTTACTTCTGACAGACCAGAGTGAACAGTCCTCCTTCAAGCAGGGCGAAGAACTTGTAAAAAAATGCCGGCTGCTCGCTGGTGAGTTGATGACCGCTCTCGGTGAGTTTGGCAACGCCTGGGAGATCGTGAACAACTCGTCGATCGGCGAATTCGGTTCAACAGAACGGGCTCCCGCGATTGCCGCCTATGCGGCGCTCTTCGGGTTGCAGATGAACCTCAATAATATTGATGACATGATGATGGCAGCGCTGCTGGCGGACGTCGGCCTGCTTCTTTTGCCTCCGGCAATTTCGGCCAAGATCCGTGACCAGAAGCTTGATCGGTTCACAGAAGAAGAAAAAGCAGTTTACCGCAAGTACCCGCTGCGAAGCCTCGATGTCATTCTCACGCGCAAACTGCCACTGGAGGAAAAGCTCCGGGACCTCATGCTGGCCACCCATGAACGGGCCGATGGGACGGGGTTCCCCAAAGGCATTACGGGCAGAAAACTCACCGAAGGAGCCCAGCTCATTCACTTCTGTCGCGAGTTTGACCGCCGTACCCTGATCCGGATGGGAGTGCAGCGGGTGGATCAGAAGGAAGCCCGCGTTCAGATCATCAACGAAGAATTGAATCATCCTGGAATGTTTTCGCCGGTATTTTCTGAAAAATTGCGGCAGGCTTTCCTGAAGATGAACAATTAAAAGTATCCGCCTCCTTTTTGATGCTTGCTGCGTCATCTATCGAACATGTTCCAGTGGTTCGCTCCGCCCGCCGCCTGCGGCGGCCCAGGGTGAGCGGGTATCCAAAACTCATTAAGGACCACACTTAGTAGTCGCATTACCAGCCCTCGTTTGCTATTAACGCACTGTGAATTTCGCGCGATTTCTTCGTAATTCAGTTCTCGCTTGGTTGATCACGTCAGCATTTCTTCACATCAACAGTGAAGTAGCCGTGGCCGACGACATTGACTGTATCGGTCCGGCGAACGCAGACACCTACTTTATTTATCTACATGGAATGGACACTCAGAATCTCAGTCATCAAGAGCACCAGAACCGCGCGGTCCTCAATGAACTAGCTGCCAAGATGAACATACGAATCGCCTTACCGCGAGCCGTAACCGCTTGCCCTACAAATGGTGCTTTGCTCTGCTGGGGCTGGACATTCGATCAAGCAGAACTTGAATCCGCTCTACCCCGCATTCTCGCGGCAGGTGCTTCTTGCTTTCCAGAAAACGCACCTTTTGGAGTCATCGGCTTTTCGAATGGCGGCTATTTTGTCAATTCGTGGTTTCTGAATGTCGGAAGCCTAAATCATCGCACACCTTTTGCCATGATTTCGATTGGAAGTGACTTTGGTGACCTTCCAGCTGCTTTCTCTCGCTCATCGCCTGTCGGCGGGACACTGAGTATTGTGATTGGAAAAAATGATGAGGTTAACCGAGACCCACATCACGTTTTTTTCAGTCGATTGCGGGACCTCAATATCCCTGTAAAGCTTTACGAGTTCGATGGCGCACATGAAATAAACTCTGCCGCATTAGAGGCTGCGCTACGAGTTACCCTCCTGAAGTGAGCGAACCGGTACCGTGCTCAACAGTAGGCTGAAGGCTTTTGGGCCGCTTTTCGCGCAGAACAATGTCGTAAACCTGATTGGCGTACCACTTCCCTTTTCTGTCTTCGCAGACACGCCCATCGTGTTCGAAGCTGGGCTGTCGTTCCCAGTGAAAACCAAATGGCCTGATTATTTCCGGGTCCGGCTTTCCTTGTAACCCTGGATCGTCTTGGCGATCTTTTTAATCCACTCGTTCTGCCGTTGCAGGAGTTCTTCCATTTTTCTACGAAGCAATTCGATTTCCGTTTGTGAGGAACCCTCGGTTTCGAGCTCGGCGATGCGCAGTTCAAAATTCCGGATGAGATACCGCGCTTCAAAAAATTTGTCCTGGAAGGCATCCAGCAGGTTCTCGGCGTCCGGGGGCGGCAGAGGGGGGGCGGTTCCGACGCCGCCGGAGCGCAAGTTGTGAATGAGTGTATCCCGCTCATTCACCAGGCTGCGCAGGCCGCGAATCTTTTCGTTGGCTTCGGTGATGAATCGTTCTTTGGCCCGAAGCTCCTCAATTGAACTTGCGGACGGGGCTTCCGCTGTTTTGAGAATTGGAACGGAGGGAAGCAGCTTCAAATGCGGCGCGGTGGGACCTGGTAAATCAAAAGGTGGTTCGTGCAGGAGATTGGGGGCCAGCGGTTCAATCCAAAGGGTGTGCACGTTGGGATGGCTCACTTCAGACGGTGCGGACTTCAAAAAACCGACCACGACCTCGACCAGGTATCCTTCGGCAACGTGATGAACACGCAAGAAGTCGGAATATTTGAGCAGGAGCTGGGCCGGTGCGGAGGGCTGGTCCGTCTTGGGCCAGAATCGCGAGAGAAGGTCTTTAGGGGAGGACGACGGGAGGCAATACGAAAGCCGAAGTACCAGTGAGTTCGCATCAATGCCAATTTGGAATGAAGCCTTCGGTGTTTTGCTCGCAGTGTCGGATTTTCCGGGCCCTTCTTCGTAAATCAGGCTCCAAAGCGCGGTCAGGCAGATCCGGATGGCGTTGGCCCGTCCGGTCCAGTCGTAGGACGCGATTTCCGGCAGGCTCATCACCGTATCCATCCGGGCGCCGAGTCCCTGGCTTCCAAACCAGTGTTCGCAATACACCGGGGTCCTGGTTTCCAGGAGCGGCAGGATCCCGGAGCGTTTGGTATCTTGAATGAGAGAGCGGAGCAGTGTGATCATTTCTCTTGGAAAAGAAGCCCCGAAATCAAAAAGAATTGCTCGAAGGTGATCCGCCTGTTCGCCGAGCTCATACGCCAGGAGAGGTTCGCAGTGGTATCCCGCGAACGTCGGTCCACTCGTACGGGTCAGGCCATAGAGTGCTTCCACGCGGCTCCAGGCCAGGTAGCGGTACCAGGGTGCCATGACGAGTTGAAAGGGAGTGGCTTCGAGCTTCTTGAGAAGTTCATCTTCCAGGATGGTTCCCGGAAGCAATTCGATTTCAGCAAAATTCCGCATGGCGTGCACGTTTCGGTTCAGAAGCGCGATCTTCTCGCGCGAAAGACGGTCATCCATGACAAAAGCGACCCGACCGAGTTTATGGCTCGTTTTCAAAGCATGGGTCAGGGAAGGTGGCTTTTTATTGGTCACTTTATCGGTCACGGAAATTCCTCTATCTCTCCTTATCGAGCAATTGCCCGAGTAGCTTGAGCGTCAAAATTCAAACGCTGGGTTTCAGGGGCATTGCGTTTAGAATGAAGAATCGCCAGTGTTTATGATCTCAACCCCGCATCGCTCCTAAAAATGAAATCGCAAACCGACGTAGTTTCCTACTACCAGATCGATCTGATGAACGGGGTCAGAGCTTGCGAGCGATTCATACATCTTTTCCTCTTCTGACTTGGAAAGAGTGAAGCTCAAGGCAGCCAGCGTATTGATTGCCGCCAGAAAGAAATGGGTCGTTTTAAGTTCTCGATGCTGAGTTGTGAAACCATCCAGGTAGTTCAGTCCGGCGGTGAGAGCGAAAGTGATGACCTTGATCTTGCGGATATTCTTAGCTTGGAGCGCATTTTCCTGCAGGAACAGCCGTGAAAGCTTGTTGCGTTCGTGCTCTGAAAGTTCAGGTACGCCTTTGAGGACTTTGTTAAAACGCCGATAATCGTTTTCAATCAGTACAAGATAGGAGCCATAGCCGACGGCGGCGATGCCCAGGGTTTCCCCAACGATATATACCGATTTTGCGAATACATCGTCTGAAAGGAAATAAGCCGGTATGGAAACGCCGAGCGAAAAAGCACCGCTGACGATATAAGCCCAACCGTTGGTGGAATTTTCGGTTCTGATTGTTTCAGCTTTCTTTTGCAGAACCTCGTAAGGCGACGTGGCAGCCCAAACGCGGGATTCAGCCGCAGCAGCTGTGAGCATGAGCAGGAATAAGAATATTTTCATTTTAGAGCCTGATCGCAATTTCAGTTGAGATTCGTGATTCAGGTGAAGTTCCTCCAAAGTCGTCTCTGATAAACTCATAAACTATCCCGACCTGAATGATTTGCAATCCCATCTCCAGCCCTCCTGATAATGAATGAGCGTTCATTCCCGCCATGATTTCCACCACTCCAAATTGATACGAGGTTCCAAGTCGGGTACGAGACAATAAATCAGGTGCGTAAAGCAGGTTAACGAGATCAAGTCCAACTCTGAACCTCCCGAATTTCACAGGCGGCTCGACTCCGAGGCCAGCTGTGAGATCGGTAGAGATCGGAAAGAGAGCGTCGTCGGGCCAGGTCTTTCCAAGGTTGCTTAAACCAAGGCTTGCTCTTGGTTTCCAGAGGGTTTTTGGCGAGGTCCAGCCCAGAGTCGGATCCAGCAGAACTGCAGTCTGTGATTTTGTCGGTAGCAGGGCTCTTGGGTCATCACTGATGGCCTGGAACATGGAAAAGGAGCCATGGACGTACTTGCGCTGGAGAAGGCGGGCTCGCGTTCCAAAAGAAAAGCCACCGAGACTTCGGTCGAGCATCTCCAGTGGAATTCCGCCCGCAAGCGTGAAACTTCGCTCAACTGACGCATGGATTGCAATGACTGGGAGGTTGGGATTGTGAATTTCGGAAACATACTGGACGCGGTAGGGAGAAAAGCCGGCAGAGAAGTGTTTGCTCGAAAATGTGAGGCCAATATGCGCTTCAACACTCGTGACATTTTGATTTTGGAAGAGAGTCTGCAGGAATTCTTTCGAGATCGGCTGATAGATGAACTGGTCGGCGGTGGAGAGTGCCGTGTACCCATTGCCGATGAACGCCCGTCCCAGCAGGACGCTGTCGCGCTGTTCTGGCAAAAAGGCTGCGTTGCAAACAGTACCGTCCGGCATCGTGTCGCGAGAAAAGCAGATTTCCCCGAGGGCGCGGGAAGCTACTGTCAGCTCCAGGGTATGAAAACGCGACGGCACGGAAGTGAAGGCGAAATCAGACGGAACCGCAAAAGCAGGAAGGGGGCGGATCAAGATTGAAAATAGAGCAATGAGGCAGAAGGCCTTAATTAAAAGGCGGAAGAACTCGTGTCGCAGCGGAACGTGCTCTGAAGTTTCAATTGGGCGCTCAGAAGTCCCGTATTGGAACCGACGGGACCACTGGATTTCATTTCTTCCAGTATGGTCAGAACCCCCGCTAGCTGGCCATGCATGCCGTCGAGGGAAGTCGCTTTGCTTGGAAAAACACTGCGGAAATCTTCGGACGCAGCTACTAGATTTTGCGTAATCCAAACAAAATTCTCCCGCAGTTTTTCCAGATCGAGCTTGCATGCCCATCGTTTCCGGCCAAAGTCAGAATCTGAGACTACTTCCTGGCCAAGAAAGGCTTTGAGATAGACCACCCGGATGAAGACTTTATACAAATGAACATCTCGTGACTGCGTAACCGAGTCAAGGTTCTCCAGAGCTTTATCGAGTAAACTCCATTTTTCCTTTGCGACGTCCGGGAAACGACTCAAGAGGTTGGTGACATTCTGAACTCGAGCGAGGTTCAGATCGAGCCTGTCGATCAGGAGTTCGAGTGGGGCCGGCTCTTGGGCCTGCTTTCCGTGGACAACCGGCTTTTCTTTCGGGTGTTCAGGAGCCGGTACGTCGGCTTTGGGCTGCCAGAAGCTGTCTTCCAGGGATTTAGCAAAAATGATTTCCTTAAAGGAATCATAAATCGCATAAACATCGACGCCGGCCTCGCCCAGACATGCGGATGCCAGCAGAACCCGCGCTTCGTCACTGTCCGGGGCCTTCCGCGAAATATTCTCGAGCAGGAGAATCGCTTTCGCGTTCTGACCCCGGTCCATCAGTTCGTATGCTTCGTGCAGTGGCGTGGGCGTACGGGGTTGCTGATCCGGCTTTGCGCATGCAACTGCCAGGGATGCAATCAGACAGGCGAAGAACGTCGTGCGGAACAATTCAAGGCTCGAGTTCATAAATCCTTTCGGGATTTTATTCTTTTGTACGAACGTCAATTTGAGTTCCGAACCCTGGGTGCGCTTCCAGGCGAAGTTCGGCGACGAACAGATCGGCTTTGTCTCGGATATTCAATTTCACGCTAGCGTCGATCCCTTGGCTGGTACTTGCGAAATCCAGCGGATGTATGACTGCCGTGAAATCCGGCGACATGATTTCAATGGGCTCACATTGGACCTGTGCGTTGTTTTTCTGAATTCGAACCGAGCATTGGCCGACCTGCATCTCCGGTTGAATGAGCGTGTCCAGAGTTTCCGGGAAGAACTGGACCTCAAGATGGTCACTGAAAGCCCGGGCCGAAACCAACTGCAATGGATAAATAGAAGAGCAATCCGTCAGAAAAATCTGCATTTCTTCGTGATCATTCACACGAGATCCGAAAATATGAAGCTCGGAACTCTTGCAGGCGTAATCTTTGCGGCCCAGCGGAAGTGAGATCTTCCGTTGAATCATCCAACTCCCGTCAGGATTGTTTTGAACAACTCCTTTGGTGGATTCTTTCAGGATTAATCTTAGACGTTCAATTCCGGTTTTGAACCGATCAGCAGGTTTCCCGTCAATGGTGACCCTGGCATTCAGACCATTGGAGATGTCAGTGAAAACCGATTCAATTGGCCGGAGCGCGTCTCGAATCGAATTCAGCTGAACTCGAACTTCATCCGTTTTTTTGAGTCGAACCTCCAGACTCGCTTGAGCCTCTTCATTGGTCGTTTCGAGGTTGGATCGTTTGCTCATCGGATCGGCGCAGTAAACGAGCGTGAAAGACAGGAGCACCGGGATCATGATTTTGCCTGGAGCGAAGAAACGGGTACGGTTCCATTGAAAGTTCATACGTCCACCTTTTTGAATATTTCTGAGCGGCAATACACCGCAGGGACCCCCTAGAGCAGGAAGCGTACCGGATTCAGATTAAAAAAAAGGGCTGCAGTTTCGAAGATTCTGGCGGACTGACGGCCCTCGGGATTGGACCTGAGTGTTGGTGGACGTGAGTTCTGTCTAATACTTAGACATGAGCTATTTGCGTTCAGGCGGTTTTAATGCTGCGCAGCATGCTGAATAATACTTGGCAAATCAAAGTGCTCAGTTATGCTTGAGCTATTCAAATGGGAGCTGCTGAAAATACTCAGAAAATTGAAAAGACTTCCTCTCTCCGTCGCAGGATTCTTTTGTCTGTCAGCACCCTCATTCTTTTATCGCTGCTCGGCTCAACTATCAGTCTTTATCGGGTTACTGAGGTCAATCATCTTTTAAACGGGATCAATCGCGTTTCGGTTCCTCTCAGCCGGCTCTTCTCGCAATTGCAGTCGGATACCGAAATCTTCCGCAGGGAAATGGAGCGCAGCCTCGGCGCCGCTCACTGGAAAGATCCTCACTGGCGTCCCCGCCAGGTTCCCCGCTGGATTCAGGATGTATTGGAAGACGAGATGGCGCGTTTAAGCCAGCTCGTTGCCAATGATTCCGCCTGGGCCACTGCAGAAGAAAAGCAGCAGTGGAAGAGTTGGGCCGAGACCATGTACCGGAATCTGGGTGAGTTGCGCCTGGACTCCACGCGCCTGCATGCGGCCTTGACTCAGAAAGATGATTCCGCTTCCATGCAGCTCAGTTCCCGTTGGGCGAGCAATATGGAAGAATGGCGTCGCCAAATTGCCTGGGGAGCGGGTGAGTACGACCGTTCCATCCGCAAGACTTTTTCGCTGGCGCAGGCCCGGATCGTCGATCTGCGGACCGGGCTGGAAGTGATCCTCGGAGTGGTCGTGGCCCTTTCGCTCTTGATGCTCTGGTTCGGCGAGCGGGCACTCCGGCCTCTCGCTGAGGTGACTCATCTTGTGAGAGAGATTGCGACCCGGGGTCTCAGAAAAGAAGACAAGGGGCTCTTGCCCGACATGCCGCTTTCGAGAAATGACGAGGTTTCTCAACTGGCTCATGAATTTCACCGGATGGCCACCGTCCTGCTCGAACGCGAGAAAATGGTCGAAACCCAGAAAGCTCAGCTTCGTGAGCAGAACCGCCTTCTCCGGACGATGGGCAAGCTGAATGAAAATGTCCTGCACAGCATTCATTCCGTTTTATTGGTCACCGATCTCAATGCACAGATCACCCAATGCAATCCGGTCGGCGTGAGCTGGCTTCAGGCGGGCGAACTCGAGGGGCAAAAAGACCGGGCAGTCGTGGGCTCTTCTTTGCTTTCGTGGGCACGAATGAAGGCCTTCGCCAAAGCCGGCGCGCCACTCTGGATTCAGGCGGCCGAGCAGGACGAGAAAAGCTCCGGACCTGCCGGGCTGATGAAGCGAATTGAGCCCCTTGAGCTCGACAATCGGGTTTATGGCGGGCAAATCATGTCGCTCAGGGATGATCTCGGAATGCCGCATGGAGCGATCGTTGTTTTTGATGATCTTACCCAGGAATTGGAACTCCAGGAGAAGCTCCATCGAGCAGAAAATCTGGCGGCAATCGGGCGCATGTCCGCCCAGGTGGCCCATGAAGTCAGGAATCCACTGCATTCGATCGGTCTTGAAGCGGAGATGGCGGCGGAAATGGCTGCGAAATCCGGCGACATTGCCGTGAAGCAATCCCTGCAGTCCATTCTGGCATCGGTCGACCGGCTGGAAAAAATCACCGAAAATTATTTGAAGCTTTCCCGGCTTTCGGCAGGCGAAAAACGCGTTGTCGACATGGGGGATGTGCTCGAGACTGTTCTGGCCACCTATGCCTCCGGCTGCGAAGCCCAAGGCATCCGGGTCGACTGGCATCGCGAAGGGCTCGCGGATCTGAGGGTCTTGGGTGATCCCGATCTGCTCGAACAGGCTCTCGGAAATCTTTTGCGGAACTCGATGCAGGCTTTGGAATTGTTTAAAAGCTCCGGCAAGCCAGCTCCGACCTGGACCCCTTCCATCCGCCTGGCTTTGGGCTCGGCTGAATCGGGCCGGGTCTGGCTGAAAGTGGAAGATAATGGTCCGGGGATCAGCCCTGAAATTCTCCCCAAATTGTTCACTCCGTTTGTGACGACACGGTCCCAGGGAACAGGCCTGGGGCTCTCTTTTGTAAAAAAAGTTTTTGAAGACCACGGTGGCAGGATTGAGTACCGGAGTGCCGAGGGGCACGGCGCCTGCTTCGAAATTATTTTGCCGCTTGCAGCTCTGAACCGGGAAATGCCGATGAGGCCGGATCAGCCGGATCAGCCGGATCAGGAGGTGGAATATAATGCCAACACCTAAGATTTTACTCGTCGATGACGATCCCCAGTCGCTGCAATCCACTCAGAAGATTCTGACCTTTGCCGGGTACGAGGTCACGACGGCTCAGGATGGGCAATATGCTCTCGATCTGGTTCGCCCCGCCGCTGGGAGAAGCCAGGAAAGTTTTGACCTGATTGTCACCGACGTCAGAATGCCGAGACTCGGCGGTCTGGAATTTTTGCGGGCGATTTCCCTTTGCGGTGACCGGACGCCGGTGATTTTAATGACAGCTTTCGGGCGAGTTGAAGATGCCGTCTGGGCGATGAAACTCGGAGCCGTTGATTTCCTGACCAAACCTTTCAAGCGCCAGGTTCTTCTCAGTGCTGTGGAGGCTGTTTTAAGAAGATCCAAACGTTCATCGGTCGGCACAAGCGGTGCTGCGCTTTCAGGCTCCCTGGAATCGCGGATCATCGGCGATTCAGAAGTGATCCGAAGTCTGCGAGAGAACATCTCGCGCGTGGCCGGTACCGTTGCATCCGTTCTTTTGACGGGCGAAAGCGGAACAGGCAAGGAACTCGTGGCGCGCTGTATTCACGAAACCAGTCCTCGCCGAGAAGGCCCTTTTGTCGGTCTGAACTGCGCCGCCGTTCCAGAGCAGCTCATTGAAGCGGAGCTTTTTGGTTTTGAGAAAGGTTCGTTCACCGGCGCAACAGGATCCAAAGAAGGGCTCTTTCAGACCGCTCACGGGGGCACTCTTCTTTTGGACGAAATCGGTGACATGCCGTTGCCCCTGCAGACGACTCTGCTGCGCGTGCTGCAGGAGAGTGAAATCCGGAAAATCGGAGCCACGTACTCCCGCAAAGTGGATGTCCGGGTGATTGCAGCGACGAACCGCGATCTGCACGCGGAAGTGCAGGCGGGCCGGTTCCGGCAGGATCTTCTTTATCGCCTCGAAGTGATCGGGCTCAGAGTTCCGGCTTTGCGCGAACGCGAAGCGGATGTTCGGAAGCTGGCGTTTCATTTTTTGCACGACAGCGCCGCCCGTCACGGCAAGACGGTGGAGAGAATCACGGACCAGGCTTTGGCGGTTCTCGAAGGGCATCTCTGGCCAGGAAATATCCGGGAGCTTTCGAACGTCATTGAACGAGCGGTGATCTTCGCGATGAGCGAGGAACTGACTCTGGCGGATCTGCCGCCCCATTTGATGGCGCTTTCGAGTCAGCTGAGGGGAGAGGCCCCTGGCGATTTTGAGAAGCTGCTGAAGCAGAAAATAGAAGTCGCGCTCGGTACTCCGCTCAAGGACGTTGAAGAGCTGCTGATTCGAAAAACTCTTGAAGCCACCGATGGCGATAAGAACATGACTGCCCGGTTGCTCGGGATCAACTCGCGAACAATTTACCGCAGGCTGGACGGCAAGAAGCCGCTGGAGTCACCGACTTCGCCGGACGCATTGGGTTTGGAAATAGAGAACCAATAGAAAATTTGGGGGAAGCTCTGTACATGCCTTTTTATTTACTATCATTCGTTTTGGGCGTCTATGTAGTGCAAGCTCAGGACCGGCCTTCATGCGGGCAACTCTTCACAGATTTGTTGGGGGGATAAGAGCGATCCCCTTGCGTGAACCTTCTGCGGGCTGGGGAGGACAGAAATTTCTCGAATTGCAGAAAGAGGACAGTCTGAAAGCGTTGGATCAAGATCCGCGTTTTTAAGATCACAAAGTGTGATCTTAAAAACGCCGTGGCCAGCATCGAAGTTCTCGATCGGGCAAAGCTGGAAGAACTGTGATTTAGTCTAAAGGCCTTCCGCATCAGTAAATTTGGGCATGAGATCAGGATGGCAGAAAAATCCCTGCCCTTTTAGTTGTGAAGTTGGAGCTAAAACACCGGAAGAGAATCTCTCAGCTTCGAGCTTACTGACGACCACGTTCGCTTTCATTTCTGCTGCTTTGTTTTTCATATCGATGAGGGCGTAAGACTTGCCAGTTGAGGCATCCGGTCCTTCACCCGAACCAGACACAAGCCCAACATATTCACATTTTCCCTTAACACCTGCAAGTTCACTGGGATCGACGATCTTCACTAAGCGGCTTGCGGAAGTTGGAGTCGCACAACCCATAGTTAAAGCCAACGCGAATAAGCAAAAGTAATAATTTTTCGACATGAAAGGCAGTTTAGATTTTGTAGACTTCGCAAGCAAGATATTTCGAATCGCAAAACCTAGCCCAGCGGCTCAAAATGCGCGGTGAAATGCCTTAAAAACGGTGGATCGTACACCAGCCGCATTCCTCGCATCTTCTCCTTGCGTCCGGCCAGATCCGCCAGCCCTTCGAGAATGTAATCAAAATGGCTCTGGGTATAGACCTTCCGGGGGAAGGCCAGGCGCACCAGCTCCATCGCGGCGGGCTGAAACTTACCGTCCACGTACTTGCCGAACATGGCTGAGCCGATCTCGCAGGAACGAATCCCTTCAGCCAGGAAGAGTTCGACGACCAGGGCCTGACCCGGAAAATGTTCCGACGGAATATGCGGCAGGAAGGTTTTGGCATCGATGTACACCGCATGCCCTCCGGCAGGCTGTACCGTGGGAATGCCGGCTTCATTGAGTTTCTCACCCATGTAGCGGCTCACGGCAATCCGGTATGCCAGATAATCTTCGCTGAGAACTTCTTCGAGACCGACGGCGAGAGCCTCGAGATCACGCGCGGCAAGTCCACCATAGGTCGGGAAACCTTCGGTCAAAATCAAAGAACTTCTGAGGTGATCGAGCCAGCGATTGTCTTTGAGGGCAATGAAGCCACCGATATTGACAAGACCGTCTTTCTTGGCGCTCATCATACAGCCGTCAGCGACCGAAAAAGTTTCCTGGGCGATGTCGCGAACAGGTCTTTGCTTCTGGCCTTCCTCTCGCAATTTGATGAAATAACTGTTCTCGGCAAACCGGCAGGCATCCAGAATGAACGGAATTCCGTATTTTTTGTAGATCCGGGCGGCGCCTTTGAGATTTTCAAGCGAGACGGGTTGGCCACCGCCGGTATTGTTCGTGATCGTCATCATCCCCACGGGAATCCGGTCGTGATTGGCCTCACAAAAACGCTCGAGCTTCTGGAGATCGATGTTGCCTTTGAAAGGATGAAGGTTCGCCGGCTGCCGACCTTCATCGATGACCAGATCCACGGCTTCACCGCCGAGCTGTTCGATATTCGCGCGGGTCGTGTCGAAATGATTGTTCGAAGGGATCATGGAACCTTTTTTGACCAGTAAGGAAAAAAGGAGGCGCTCGGATGCTCGACCCTGATGCGTGGGAATGACATGCGAGTAGCCGGTCAGGTTTTTAACAACGGCATCGAATTTATGAAAACTTCGCGAACCGGCATAGCTTTCGTCGGCGACCATCATGGCCGCCCACTGGGCTGCGCTCATGGCCGTCGTTCCGGAATCCGTCAGAAAGTCGAACGTCACCATTTCAGCGGGAACGAGGAATAGATTGTATCCCGCTTTTTCGGCGGCGCTTAAGCGCTCTTCGCGGGTGTGAATCGCAAGGGGTTCGGTGATTTTGATTTTAAAGGGTTCAATGATAGTCCGGTGCTGCATGTCAGAAATCTACCTGACGTCGTCGTTTTGAGAAAGCGTTTGTTTGCATTTTAATCTAAATCCTTTAAACTCCCGGGAGATACAAAGGTGAAAGAGCGACATGAACAAAAACTTCATAAAGAATAATGCGTTTCTTTGGGCCCTTGCCGCGCTGCTCACACTCAGCCTGGCAATTTATCAGCGGATGACCGGCCCGACGTATGCTTTGAAAGGCAAGACGGTCCTGCAGCTTCCGGCGGGAGAGCAGACGGTCCGCTATAAATTCGACCGAAGCCATAGCGGCAACGACAACCATTCCGTGCAGCTCAAGGTTCCGGACAATTCATGGCAGGGGACTCTGGAATGGAAGCGCTTCAAAACCAGTGACGCCTGGACGGCTGTTGCAATGACCTTCGCGAATGGGGAACTTCAGGGCTTTCTTCCGGGGCAGCCACCGGCGGGTAAACTTCAGTACCGGATCAAACTTGAGGCACTGCAAACCGGTGCGACCATCAGTGCGGTCCTTCCCGATGAAAAAGGAATTGTCATTCGCTTCAAGGGCAAAGTCCCTCCGTTCATTCTCGTTCCGCACGTGATCGCCATGTTCGCGGCAATGTTGCTGGCCACCCGGACGGGCATTCAGGCGCTGGTGAAGCCGACGGAACTCAAGAAGCTTGCCTATTGGACCGTCGGGCTATTCAGTTTCGGCGGAATGTTTCTGGGCCCCGTGGTGCAGCTCTACGCCTTCGGCGCGCTCTGGACCGGCTGGCCTTATGGAACAGATCTCACTGACAATAAAACCCTGATCGCCTGGATAGTCTGGTTGCTGGCGCTCGCAATGCTTCATCTGGCCAGGAAGCCCGCACGCTGGGTTCTGGCCGCCGTCTTTGTGATGTGGGGTGTTTATCTGATTCCCCACAGCATGTTTGGCTCTGAATTGGATTATAATAAACTCGATCAGCAAAAAGTGATGACGACCTCCGGATAACGGGGGGCTTTGCCAGGGCTTGGGAGGGGTGACTTGTGTCAGTGACATTGAAAGTGGATGATTCGGAAATCAAAGTGAGTCGGGGAACGACTCTTTCGGAAGTGATCAAACTCATTGCCAATCCGGCACAAAAGGCCGTGTTCGCCGCGTACGTTGATAACAAAATGCGGGAACTCAGTACGACCGTGGAGCAGGATTCCGAAGTCCGCCTCGTTGGCCTGGAGCATCTGGATGGAATCCGCATTTATCAGCGGAGCGCCTCGTTCATTCTGATCAAAGCCGTGCATGACCTTGCGCCGGATGCGAGGATCAAAATCCTTCATCCCATTGCCAATGGTTTGTACGTCGAGATTTCCGGGTTCGAAATTTCCCCTCAATTTGTGAAAGCGGTTGAGCACCGGATGCAGGAAATTGTGGCTTTGGATCTGCCCTTCACGCGTGAGGAAGTGCCGATTGCCGAAGCGATCGAAACCTTCCGCAGCTCAGGCCGGGAAGACAAGGCCAGGTTGCTGAGCTATCGCAACGCCCCGAAAGCCAGTATCTACAAGCTGGACGGGCAATTGAATTATTTCTACGGCTATCTGGCGCCCACCACGAGCTATATCAAGACGTTTTCTCTCACTCCACATGATCACGGGATGATTCTGCATCTCCCGTCCATTTCGAATCCGAACAAGCTCGTTCGTGCCAAGAAGAACAAGAAGCTTTATGACGTTTTCAAGGAAACCCTGAAGTGGCGCCAGATCCTCGATGTCGAGGATGTTGGCATGCTGAATTCCCTGATTCGCAGTGAACGTTACACGGAATTCGTGCTTCTAGCGGAAGCTTTCCACGAAAAGAAAATTGCGCAGATTGCCGATACGATTTTCAAGCGCAAGCAGACCAAGGTCATCCTGCTGTCCGGGCCTTCCGCCTCGGGCAAGACCACGTTTGTGAAACGTCTGGCCATGCAGTTGCGGATCAACGGTCTGAAGCCGCTTCTGATATCGATGGATGACTATTTCCTGGACCGGGACAAGACACCGAAATCAGCCAATGGTGATCACGACTTCGAGTCGCCGCATGCGATGAATATTGAACTCTTCCTCAAGAATCTGAAGGCGATTGTCGCCAGTGAGGAGACCGAACTTCCGCGGTATGATTTCAAAACCGGTACGAGTGGCATGTCCGGCAAGACAATCAAGCCGAGTGAAGATAACGTGGTCATTGTTGAGGGCATTCATGGGTTGAATCCGCTCTTTTCGTCTTCATTGCCCAAGGGGAGCGTCTTCAAAATCTACGTCAGTCCACTGACAGAAATTCCGCTCGACAGTCACAACCGCATTCCGACGACGGATATCCGCATTCTCCGGCGCATGCTCCGGGATCATCAATTCCGCAGCTACTCTGCCGCACAGACGATCCTGCGCTGGCCCTCCGTACGGGAAGGCGAGACCAGACATGTGTTTCCGTTCCAGGAAGAGGCGGATGTGTTTTTCAATACCGCTCTCTTTTACGAATTCGCGGCTCTCAAACCCGGAGTGGAACCACTTCTCGATGCAGTTCCCCATGAGTCGCCGGCCTACGGCGAGGCGGTACGGCTGAAGAAGTTTTTATCGTATTTTCTTCCAATTCCCATGGACGTGGTGCCGAGGCATTCATTGCTGCGGGAGTTCCTAGGTGGAAGTTCATTCGAATACTAGGCGAATACTATTCGAATACTGAGGCCAGAATTGTGACCGCGCGCTCGAGTTCCTCATCCGTGTTGTAAATATGCGGTGAGAGGCGCAGGCAGGGAACACCTTTGATGCCCGGAATGGCTACTTGAAGACCGTGCTGGCTGCGAAGGTTTTCCATGAGTGGTCCTGCCTCGGCCACGTGAAGGCCGGGCGGGACGTAGGTCAGAAGAGGTCCTCGGAGTGCCGGATCGGAGGGTGAAATGGACTTCCAGCCGGTTTTCGCAAAAATCTTTGATTCCAGTTGGGTCTGAAGACGTTTCAATTCCGAGTAGATACTTGCCGCACCCATTTCGGTCCAGTAGCGGAGTGAGTCTTCCAGCGCAAAGTAGGGTCCGAAATTCTGGCAGGCGGAGTGGAGCATCTTGCGGGCGAAGTGACTGCCCGGGGCAAAATTCCTAAAAGCGGGCGGTGCCGGTTCGTAAGTTGTCCAGCCGGTATACAGGGGGTCGAGCGCTTCGTGATGACGGGGATTTACCCAGCCGAATGCAGTTCCTTTGGGGCCCAGAAACCATTTATGCAGATTGCCGCCGTAAAAATCGAGATCCAGGAGCTGATTGAAATCCAGCGGCAGTGCTCCAGGACCATGTGCGCCGTCCACCGCGAGAATGATGTCGCGCTTGCGGAGTTCCGCGGCGAGTTCCTTCAGAGGCAGGATCAGGCCGGTACCTGTCATAATGTGGCTGATCATGAGCAGCGCGGTCCTGTCGTTCAGCTGCTCCACGATGTGGCTGACGAGTTCGTCGGTATGGTTGGCGGAGGCAGGAACTGAAATAGTCCGAAGAGTGAATTTATCTTTCTCGGCTCGCGCGCGGCAGATATTGACGATTGCGCCGTATTCAAGATCCGTCGTCGCGATCTCTGTTCCCCGGGGCAATGGAATTTGAGAGATGAAATCGTTCATCGCGGCTGTGACATTGGGCCTCAAAAAAAGGTTTTCAGGCACGGTATTAAAGTATTCCGCCAGCAGTTTCTGGATTCGCCAGACCCTTCCCCAGGCTTCCATGAGCGAGGCTGTGGGATTGCGTTCAAAATCTTTCTGATACTCGATCTGCGCCTTGAGAACCATTCGTGGTGAAATCGAAAACGTGCCGGAGTTCAGGTAAATCAGGGCTGGATCCAGGTCAAAGGCTTTGCGGAAATCAGAGGTGATGGACAGGCTTGGGACGACCATTCTGGATCACCGTACTTTCGAGGTTTCTTTCAAAGGTTCGTTGAAAATCACAAAGCTGAAAAGCGGTGATTTTCCGAAAGACGGTTTGTTCTGAGGTGAGCGACGCAGCCATTCCTGTTCATACAGTTTTAGATAGAAATAATAATTTCGCACGATCGAGGCGACATATTCACGGGTTTCCCGGAACGGAATCAGGTCGACAAAAAGCATCCGGTCTTCGACCGGGTAGCGTTTCACCCAATCGTTGACGCGCGCAGGCCCCGCGTTGTAAGCGGCGAGCGCAAGCTCCGCGGAACCGTCATATTTCTCCATGAGCTGATTGAAGTATTTCACGCCGATCCGGACATTGATTTGGGGATCATAGAGACGACGTTTCGGAGTCTGGCGTTCCATTCTGCGGGCAGTCGTGGGCATCAGTTGCATCAATCCCATGGCTCCCGCGGGACTGCGTGCCTTGTGATTGAAGGCACTTTCCTGCCGGATCAGCGAGACTATCAGGAAGGGATCCAGGGTTGAAAGATCGTTCATCAGTTCGAGAGAGCGCAGGGGATAGAGCATCCGCATGCTGGCATTAGAAATGTAGGAGGGATTGTCCCTGAATACGGACGTTATGAGCTGGAACTTCCTGAGAACATCGCCGGACCTCATGAGAAGAACTGCAACATAGATCTGGAACTCCGGTTCAGCACCGAGAACTGGATCGAGTGCCGGGATCAGAAGTTTATAGGCAAGCTCCGGACGATTCGAAGCGTGCATCAGTTCTGCGGCAAGAATTGATGCATTGAGTTCCGGTCGAGATCTGGAGCGGAAAAATACCCGAGGTTCATCGCTATTGGTCAGACCCGGAGTTGAAAGTGTCAGGTTCGTTCCGGAAACCATGAGGCCATGCAGGCTGAGCGGGGCTTCTCTCAGGAGCGCTTTTCGTGTTTCGTCCTGGAGCGTGGGGTTGTTGAGTTTCTGGGCACAGAAATGTCTCCAGTAAAGAATGCGCGTACGGAAGACCGAAGGGGTCGCGACGATTTTGGCGAAAAGCTCTTCTGCTTTCTGAAAGTCACCCGCTGCAACATTGAGCAAGCCCGAGCGGTATGCGGATTTGATCGCGGAGCCATCTTCAGCAATGTTGGGACTGCAGGCGAGCGCCCGGTCGTATACCTTGCTGAGAAGCTGCTGGATTTTCGGGTCAGGAAGTTTTTCTTCCAGCTTGAGTCCGAGTGCGGTCAGGAGCGCCGTGCTGGGGCAGGTGGGGGCCTTCACCGCTGCGTGGGCGACACTTTCAAAATCACCCGGAGTGAGTGTTTTCAAAACTGACATGAAGGTGGCTTCGGGAACGTTTTGCAGGACCTCAAAGCGTTCCTGCTTCATGTCCTGAGCAAGTTTTCTGGCTTCGGCTTTCCGTATCTTGGGAGAACGCTGCTGGGCGCTGCTCAGGCTTGCCGTTGCTTCAGGAACAAGGTTGCAGAAGGGGTCAGTACTGACCGGGTGGTCAACGCTTTCGCACTCCAGTGAAGTTCGTGATTTCCTGCTTTCGACAAATCTTTCGGCGAATTCATAGAGCTTGATCAGGACTGAAGGATCGGTGGGCAGTCCGTTGAGTCCCCGGTCGAGTACCTGATCGAGCTTCGGGACCCCATCCGTTTCGGTGCTCGATTGTAAGCTGATGTGTGCAATTTTCTCGGAACCGTTTTGAACCGGAGTTTTTCGGGCTTTCGAGAATGGGGTTCCGGTACTTGGGAGCAGAAGAAGGGCTGTCATCGCCGCAGAGGTCAGAACGGGAAACTTCAGACGCTGTTTCATTCATAAATGATGAGAGAACATGCGCTTTGAGGCAACCAAGAACGCCGGAATATCGGCGCCAAGGTTTTGGCGGAGCTTACCAGTAGATATACCGGTCCATGGCGACTCTTTCCCCCTTGGAAAGACCCTGTAAATCCGGAATGACGTAGAGGTTTTCTTCGGAGTCGATCAGAAGTTTTCCGCCCTTGCCAAAGTCCTTTGCTGATTCCGGAACGTGACGCATGCTGAAGGCCACACGTCCTGTATCGGTCTGGGCCTCTACGCTGAGGAAGTTGGCTGATTTGCGGACTGAATGCAGGCGACGGATCGTGCGGAAGAAGTAGCGCCGGTTCAGTGATTCCCGGATCAGGTCCTGGGCTGGTTCGGGCCATTTCGAAAGATTCTGGATGATCCCAAGCTCTTCATTGCGACCCTCGGAATTAAAGTGACGCAGACTGATGTACCTATCCGGCATTCTCACCGGGAAGCAGCGCAGGGCAAAGACACCGCGGTAAACCTGTTCTGGCAACCTGACCTGAATCTCTCCACGCCGGAGGGACTGGATTTGAGTGGTTTCGGGCGCAAGCCAGCGGGCGGGGTGTTTACTTTCAGCAGCCTTTTTCAAAAGTAGGGATGAATCGGTTTCCGGGGCGGTTGTTTCCAAAGACGAGTGCCCTTGCTGAATGCGAACCCAACTGGCGTAGCGCCCGGACTTTTCCATGAGCTCGTGGTGAGAGCCATTCTCCAGGATTTCGCCGTTTTCAAGTACGTAAATGCGATCACAGTTCTGAAGAGTGCTCAGGCGATGAGCAATGACGATTGCCGTTGATTTGCCTGCAACGTCCTGGAGGGCGTTTTGGATAGCGAGTTCGGATTCGGTGTCCAGACTGCTGGTGGCTTCATCCAGGATGAGGATCGGGGGGGAAAGCAGGATGGCTCGCGCGATGGAAATTCTCTGCCGCTCTCCGCCTGAAAGTTCCTGACCGCGTTCACCCACGGAGGTGTCGTATCCCAGGGGATGTTGCAGGACGAAATCATGCGCGCTGGCGGCGCGTGCTGCGGCAATGACTTCTTCGGGGAGCGCCTGAGGCTTGCCGTAGATAATGTTCTCGTGAAGGGTGCCACGAAATAAAAACGGCTCTTGCAGGACCATTCCAATCCGGGCGCGGAGGTCGTGTTGAGCGATGTCCCGGATATCAACACCGTCGATGAGGATGAGGCCACTTTCGACATCATAAAAACGGCAGATCAGATTGATCAGGGAGGTCTTGCCAGAGCCGCTGCGACCGACGAGTCCGATCTTTTCGCCGGACTTGAAGTGAAGGCTGAGGTTCTTCAGAACGGGGGCGCCACGGGTGTAGCCGAAAGTGACATTTCGGAACTCAATGTCTCCCTTGAAGTGTGGTACGGCGATGGGATTTCTTGCTTCGGGCTGTTCGACCGGAGTGTCCAGAACTTCAAAAATCCGGTGCACCTGGGTGCTGAATTGGGTGAGCCAAGTGGTGAGATTGGTCAGGCTGCCCAGTGGGCCGTAAAACATGCTGAGATACCCGAAGAAAGCCATCAAAGTACCGAGACTGATTCCGTTTTGCAGAACGCTCTGTCCGCCGATGTACCAGATGATCCAGCCGCCCACCTGGAAGACGAGACCCATTCCGGGGTAAAAATATGCGGCCGTCCGGTCCAGAACTTCGCGGGTACGCCGGACATCCATGGAGGTTTCCTGGAAGCGATCATATTCGCGTTTCTCCTGCGCGAAGGCTTTGACGACGCGAATCCCTGAAAGGATTCCGTTGAGGAGACCGGCCTGTTTGGAAGAACGGTCCCAGTAGCGTTGGAAATGAGGATGCACGTACCGCCAGTAGACCAGCGCGCCGCCGATGACGGCGGGTGCGGGGACGACCGCCCAGAGGGCCAGGGTGGGTTCCATTTTGAACATCATGAGGAAGGAAATGACGACGAGGAAAAACTGCATGAAGAAGCCGGAGGTGATCTGGCTGATAAAGCCCTGGATGGAGTCAGTATCATAGGCGATCCGGCCCACCAGGGATCCGGTTTCCTGGCGGCTGTAATAGTTGAGTCCAAGTTCTTCCAGTTTGTGGACAAGCTTGCCCCGGATATCAAAGGTCATGGCGTTACCGACGCGACTGGCGATTCGGCCGGTAACGAAATTAACTCCCGCCCGCAGGATGTGAACTCCAGCCAAGGCGGCTACAACCAGAATGAGAAGGGTGCGGGCGTCAAATTTTTCGAGGAAGGCGTAAGACTGGGGTTCGAGGTTGCCTGGAGATACCAGGACATGGTCGACGAGGAAACGGGTGAGCAGCGGCCAGAACATATCGAGCCCGATGCCGATGAACAGAAAGAGCATCATGACTGCCGTCGATTTCCAGTACGGGCGCAGAAGCTGGGTCACGCGCTGAAGAGCGGCGCCGTGGTCAATACAATGCGGGCAGAGTTCCCCGACGTAGTTCAACATGATGCCGCAATCGGGACAGCGCTTGGGGTCTTTTTCGTTTTGACCACTCTGGTTGAAGTGTGCTGCGAGTTCGCCTCTGCGGAGGCCTTCCAGGCGACGGGCATGCTGATCAAAGGCGAAGGCATTGCGATTTTCAAAGCGCAGGAGATCCAGCCAGATTCCGTCGACCCGAATCTGCAGAAGCCCCGCCCCCACTGCGGGAAGTGTCCTGAACTCAGTGATCTCGGCAAAAGCCAGGTCTTCGATGAGCGTGGGGGTTCCATACTGGTCATTTGGGCCCGGCTTCGAACTGAAAAGAAAGATCCGCTCTGAGGTCGCGACGAGAGTGATCTCGTCCTGTTCGACGGAAAGGGTGATTTCCTCGGCAGCGGAGATTTTGCCGAGTTGCAGGAGGGCTGTGGCAAAATGATTTGATACAAGTGTTTTAGTTTTCACGCAGATGGTCAGCATCGTACGTATGGAGCTTTGTACGTTCAATGGGCTTGCGGCGGGCGACTGCAGAAAAGCGGTGAGTGAAAGCGGGCGGGGCAGGCCCTGCTGCCCGAGCGCTCAGTCGTTCGGCCGCCGGCGAGGCCTATGAAATTGGGTGAAAGAGGGAGAACGGGGAAAATGGATGCGTGCAGGTGGTGTCGTAATGCACTTCCGACGTCGGAGGTGGAATCCGAGCAAGTTCTTTACTAGAAATATTTCAAAGCATAGTTCTGGAAACTAAATCTCGACAAGTTTCTATCGAAATCTCGCAAAATCTGGTACTTTCCAGGAAACAAAATCGGTTCCTAACAGGAGATCTTATGAAATTGGTCTTGATCGCAGCAGGCTTGATGGTTTCAACCTTGGGCATCGCGGCAGATTCGCCCGATTCAGTCACGCTGAAAAGCAAGTATGGCAACATCACGTTCAACCATAAAGTTCACGGCCAGAGCATGAGTTGTTCGGCATGTCACGGCGAAACTATTGGTCCCCTGGCACCTCTCGGCAAAGACCGGGGTCATGCGATTTGCCTGGATTGCCATAAAAAAGGCGGAGAGGGCCCCACTCGGTGCGGCGATTGCCATAAAAAATAAGTTGAAGAGCTATCTTCAGCGCTTAGCACTTTATTCACTTTGAATATGGGGTGGCATTCCATAATTTTTGCTCTTTTGGCGTTGAACATCGGGGGGGCGTTTGCACACGCCGGAGATTATTATTCTGTACTTGGAGTTGAAAAAACCGCAACCCAGGACGAAATCAAGAAAGCCGCCCGAAACATTCTGAAGTCCGTTCATCCCGATCACACTGCACAGATTGCCCACGAAAAACACCTGACTCCCGGTCAGACGGAACAGCTTCGTCTGGAACATGAGATGCAAACCGCTCAAATCAACGAAGCCTACAGTGTTTTGAAGTCGCCACAGTTACGGGCGAATTATGATCGGGCTGAGCGACGAAGAATGCTTTTCAAAGAATCCGAACTTCAACGAGTTCTGAACATGACGCCGGAACAGAGACTTGTCTATTACAAAGGGCTGCGGCGGATGGACCCCGGACCCAACCAAAACTTTATCGATTCACTGCTTGCTGCCAAACGGAATGAACCCATTACTGATCTACAGGAAGTTTTAGACGAATACATGGTGTTTTGCCGCCGCTCACCCAGGGGCCTTTATGTTGTCCTTGAACGCTCATTTTCCCGAGCGCTTTATGTAACCCATGCGGACCTGGGTTTCCAAAAATCCACTATCGGGAACCTTTCGGAGTTGCTGGAGAGCCTTGGAACACGTGAGGCTTATGACCTTCTGAAAGACATGGAAAGCCGACTTTCGTTTCGATCGAGCCTTGATGAATCACCTGATCTGAAGGGCTTGGAAAAGTCCCTGCGCGCAGTGATGCATTCGAATAAGCAGAAAATACTCAAGGCTCATCCTGAATACAGTAGTATTCCGAGGATACTCAGGAATTCAGGTCAGTGTATTTCCAGATTACTGACTTATCTGGTGAGTGCCACGGACGTGCGGCATTAAATCGATTCCCGTCGTTCCGCTGCTGACTATCTTCCCGCCCTGAAAATCTGCCGCAAGAAAGTATATGAGTTACAAAATGAACACGTGAGCGCGCTACAAGGACTGCCGCATACTATTTCGTAACCCGGGGCTATGCCCCCGTTTGGAATCGTGCAAATAAACCCCGCAGGAGACGTAACTAACGGCTTTTAAAGCTGATTATATGTTCTGTTGCTACCTGTGCCGCATGCCTTCAGTGTTATCGCCGATTATCCGAAAAGTATCTGATGGGTCTGCCCTATTTCAGCATTTTGGCTTTTGTATTGATTCTGGCGAGCAGCGCACTTGCTCAGCCGGCCCAGCCGCCGAAAGCTGACTCATTTCGCATCTGCTATTTTTCTTTGAATAACGCAAAAGAATTTCAGTCGATGGACAGCTTTGTGAAAAAGCTCAATCAACTGTCGCCTAGAAAAATTGAAGTCGTGGAATATCTGGATCGCAGCAAAAACCCGGAGGCCGAAAATTCTTTTGAAGCAATGGTGAGTACGATGACCGCCAAAGGGGAGCGGTGCAATGGTCTTGTTATTTCAGGCCATCATACAGGTTCATTTGGTGGCGCTCGGGCGGATGGTACGCTGAGTATCGATTTCATGGAAAAGCTTGCTTGTGATCCACTCTACTCCGACTGGTTCAATGGAATCAGCGCGCTCTGGCTTCAAGGGTGTCGAACACTGGGCGTAGGTAGAATTGAGAGTTTTGAAGATCCCGCGGTATCCGCGGATTATCACACCCACCGGGTGGGGGCGGTCCTGGAAGAGGATCATCTGACTCAAAGCTTCTCGCAGCTGAACCTTGAATTTTCCGCGACCTTGGATCAGGACAATCCGCTTTCTTCGCGCTATCTCCGAACTTTTCCGCGCGCAACAGTCTTTGGTTGGACTAAAACTGCGCCCGGAGTCAATGCTCATAGTGAGTATTCTATTCCGTACCATATCGCTCATATCGCGATGCTCAATGATGATCGCAAGAATATTTTTGACAATCCATTGAACGAAAAATTATCGTTGCTCAGTGCTGGAGCCTTTGCGAACGCCCTGGTTTCGGTGCTATCGGACCATTCAGAATCGAGGTCTTCCTGTGGCGACACCGCTGTTCGCGGCTGGATTTCGCATGGAAACGTGAAGAGTGGGTTGATGGGCTTCAATAATCCCGATCTGAATGCCTACCAGGCGCTCCTCAGTACGGAAGACAAGCAACTTTGGGAAGCCCGGATCAATGATTGCATTTTGAAAGCCAAAAATCAGCCTAAAGCCATTTTGGAAACTCTGGATCGGATTCTCAAGAACCCGGTTTCAATCGGGTACGGCTTTAATTCCATCTACGAACTCATGCAGAGACTGTCTGGGAACGTGACACTCGAAGATCTCGCTCTTCGGGATCAGGTCCAGGACAAACTCAAAAATAATGCCTCGCTTCAGGAGTTTCTCGCTCAGAAGCTCGCATCACCCCAGCTCGGTCTCATTCGTAAAATTGACTATTATGCATTCTTCAGGGAAATGACCGGCACACCCTTCGCTTCTATTGAACGCCTGATCCGATCCAAAGCTCTTGAGCAGCTGGCCATGCAGGGTAAAAAGGCGGATGATAGGGATCTGAGGGATTATCAGGAGACGTTATTAAAGGCTCTTGATAAACACGAGCTGGCTGATCAGGAGTTTCTAAATCAATTGCTTGATTCTTCGCAAATCGGCTCTCACGTCCTCAAGCGAATTCCTGAGGTATATTCCACGGCCGATATGGATGTTCGTTTTGCCGTTCTCCGAAGATTGCTGAACCATCCGAAGGTGGATTCGTCGCTTTTGCCAGCGATTGTTTACCATATGCCTTCAGAGGATGAACGAAATAGCCAGCATAGAATGAATCTTCTTACCGAGATTGTAAACTCGCCCAAAGTCGATGCCGACGTTCTGTCCAGAGTTGCATCTCCGGCGCGTTCGAAAGCTGAAACGGCTCATGTCATCAAGCTCGTTTTAACTGCAGTGGCGAAGGACCCCACTCATTTGCACAGAGCGCGCTGGGATCCTGCTTCCGCCGCGATCATAGCAATCGGAAGAAGCAATCTTGAGCCAAAAGAAATCATGGAGCTTCTGCAGCGGATTATAACTCATTCAATTCCAGACAATCTGGTTGAAATTGCTTTCCGTCTAGGGAATTGGCCGTTGGAGAAGGGTAATCGTAAAGACGTACTCCTTGCTCTTCTTCATGCACCCATTAGAGATGAATCAGTGACTGTCGCGGTTCTTAAGTACTTATCCCGTCAATCCCAATACGACCCCAGGAGTGTTGAGCCAGATCCCTTACTGAAAGAAATTCTCTCTGAACCCGGGACTTCAATAAGGATACTCGACAGAGTTCTTGATTCCCTCTTTACCAGAAGAGCAATGCTCGGAAACAAACTTGAAACCGTCGCACTTCTAGTCTCTCACCCGAATATGAACAAGAAGGTGTTTCTGAGAGCGGTGAATCTTTTCAATCCCTATGGGTTGGTCAAGTTTGACCACAATGAAGCTCTGCAATTTCTGCAAGTTCTCAGAAAATCAAAGCTGATGGACTCAGACCTGGAACGAGAGATCGCCGAAATCGAAGAGATGTGGAAGACGTATTGATTACTTCCCCGCCCTGAAAATCTGACGCAGGAAAGTTTTCATCTCCGCCCAGGCTTTTGTAGTCGCCTCAGGATCGTACTCAATTGGCATTTTGTACATGATTCCTGTTTCAGTTGCTTCTGGATTTGTGAATGCATGCTTGGCGCCGGGGTAGGCGATGAATCTGAGATCGGCTTTTGCCTTTTTCATCTCATTTTTGAAATCTACAATATCTTTCTTGGGGACCATCGGGTCCGCGTCACCATGAAGCACAAGGATATTTGCATCGATCTTGCCTTTGGATTTCAGACTGGACGCCAGACCCCCGTGGAAACTGACCACACCGAGAAGTTGCTGGCCTTTGGGGAGTTTTCCGGAACGTGCGAGATTCAGAACCTGGCTGCCACCGAAGCAGAAACCGACTGCAGCGATCTGCTTCAAGTCCACCGCGGCATCGAGTTTGTTTGCGGCGGCGGGAGCCGCCGCTATGAAATTCCGAATTCTTGAAACGCCGAGTTCGGGATTATCGTAAAAGGGTTTGGTCTTGGCCTGGGCATTCTTAGGATCACTGACTGTTTCGGCGGTCCCATAGAGATCCACAGCCAAAGCCGCATAGCCCAGCTCGTCGGCGATCTGCGCTGCGCGCTTTTTCGGGTAATCGGTCTTACCCCACCATTCATGTACCACAATCACCAGTGGCAGCGCGGTTGGGGACCCTTTTTCGGGAACATACAAATCGCCCTGAAAGGTCGCACCTTTTTCTTTCACTTCAATGGGGGTGGACCTCGCAGCCCAGGCGGTATTCTGGGTGAGTGCGCCAGTCGTCAGCAGAATTGCCCAAAATGTTGCAGTCAGTACACGAGAGTTCATCATAGAGGATGTTTTAGCAATTCATGCGCCGTATGGTTACGCAGCAGGGCAATTGATTCGGCGGGGCAGAAGTCTGCCGCAAGCCAGCTTGCGCCTGGCGATTGAGGGGCGTAAACTTGGGTATATGTCCAAATTCATACAGGCGTCTTTGATCATGATGCTTTTCTCCACTTCCAGTGTTGCCTTCGGCAAGACTTGCACCGGGAAAATTTTCACCGAGGGACAGTTGGAGAAGCCGCCGGTATTTTTTTTCCACCGCACTGATAAAACGGCGAATGGCGGAGGGGTGCATTCCGAAAGTGCTTATAAAAATTCCGACGGAGAAGTTGTCTTCAGTGAAGTAATCGATACGGGACCGGATGGAAAGATTTTATTTTTTTCGCAGGATTGCCGCAATATCGGTGAATCCGGCGCCTTGAAGACGGGTAACGGCGTAGTGGAGTTCCTGTACACACGGGAAGGGAAATCGGAGACTTCCTCAGAGAAACTGCCGGAGCACTTACTTGTAGGTCCCTGGATCGTCAACTACTTGCATTCTCAATGGGAAAAGCTGCTCAAGGGCGATTCACTTGAAGTGCGTTTTGCAGTTCTCGATCGGAAGGACACCGTCGGTTTCAGTCTATTCAAGCACGGAGAAGAAGTGGTTCACGGGCGCGCTGCCGTTGTCGTGAAAATGAAGCCGACGAGCTTTTTTATCTCTTCCGTCGTCAAGCCGATGTATTTCTATTTCGATAAAGTCACGCGCGAGATGTTCTACATGAAGGGACGCGCGGCTCCCAAGGCGAAAATTGACGGTAAGTGGCAAGATATCGAAAGCGAAAGTTTTTACGAGTGCCGGGACTGACCAGCTGAACCGGCAGCTTCAGGCACTCAAATTTTGTGGCGGCTTCGGCTTGAGTATCAAGGGCTGCGGAGCAGTCGCTGCGAGTTTTTGAATATTGATGGTCTGTCCCCGGCCGATGCAGCGGTAATAGAATCCCGCAGCGATCACTTCCGTAGGGTTCAAGACATTGCGTCCATCAAAAATATTGTAGCTGCGCATGATTGAGTGCAGCTGCGTCAGATCGGGTCTGGCAAATTCCGGCCATTCCGTTGCGATGATTAGGGCGTCCGCTCCGGTTGCGGCGGAGTAGGCGTCCTCAGCGAAATGGACCCGTGTTTTCAGCTTCCCGCGGGTGTTCTCCATGGCGACCGGATCATAGGCCCGTACGGTAGCCCCGAGACGTAGCAGATCTTCAATCGCTACCAGCGCTGGCGCCTCTCGGATATCATCCGTACTGGGCTTGAAGGATAAGCCCCAAATTGCCAACGTCTTGCCGGACAGACGAGTTCCAAGCCGCTCGCGTACGGCCTCCACCAGATGATGTTTCTGGCGACGATTCACTTCTTCCGTCGCCCGAACAATTTCCAGAGGGGAGCCGAACAGATCTGCTGTTGAAATCAAAGCCCGGATGTCTTTTGGAAAGCAGGATCCGCCGTATCCGATTCCGGCGTTCAGGAAGTATTTACCGATGCGGCTGTCGAGGCCCATTCCCCGGCGGATATTCTCAATATCACCGCCCGCCCGATCGCAGAGATCTGATAACTCATTCATGAAACTGATCCGGGTCGCGAGGAATGCATTGCAGGCGTACTTCGTGAGTTCAGCAGAGACCGGGTCCATTCGCAGGATCAAACTTTCAGAGGTCACAAACGGAGAGTACAGCTTTCGCATTTTTTCGTAGACCTCGGACTTGCTGGTCCCGATCACCACGCGTTCGGGCGTCATGAAATCCTGAATGGCGACTCCTTCGCGCAGGAATTCGGGGTTGCTGACGACATCGAAGCCCAGCTTGGTTTCCGAGCGCAGCCATTCAGAAACGAGCTTATTCGTTCCAACCGGAACCGTCGATTTGTTCACGATAATCCGCGGGGAAGACATGCATTTCGCGATCTCGCGGACCGCTGCTTCTATGAAACTCAGATCTGCATCGCCGTTTGGCAGGGAAGGCGTACCGACCGTCAGAAAGATCACTTCACTTTCGGCAACGGCTTGAGGAATCGAATCGGTGAACTTCAGGGTATTTTTGTTGAGGCCCCTTTTAATCAGTTCCTCGAGGCCCGGTTCAAAGATGACCGGGTTTCCCTCTGATAGTGCCTGAAGTTTTACTGGGTCTTTTTCCACGCAAATGACGGAATTCCCGACATCAGCAAAACAGACTCCGGCCACTGTTCCGACGTAACCCGTGCCTATGATCGCCACCTTCATGTTTGTGCCCTTTCAGCTGCGTTATCGGCGTCTCTCTCGCGCAAGCTGCCCTCTGAATAGAGCAGGCGCGCTTCATCAATCAATCGAGAACTGCTGCAGAGGAGCAGCAATAATGGGCGCCCGGTGCAGCGATTGCATACGCTCGCGACCGAAGCAGGTACTGTTTGCGGACGTCAAGCGTCAGCTGAAAGAGAGAACCATGATTAGACGAGTATTAATAACCGGTGGCGCGGGTTTCATTGGCTCGCATTTGGCGCGTGAATTGGTACGGAGCGGATACACTGTGCGGGTTCTGGACAATTTTTCGGCCCAGGTACATGGCAAATCGAGTCGAATCCCCGATCAGTTTGAGAATATTGAAGTCATCGAAGGTGATGTGCGAACGCGAGCCCATCTGAAGCATGCGCTGCGGGATGTTGACGCTGTTTATCATCTCGCTGCCTCCGTGGGCGTCGGCCAGAGCATGTACGAAGTCCACTCTTACGTGGAAAACAACACGCTCGGTACGGCGAATCTCCTGCAGCTTCTGATTGAAAATCCGGTGGAACGTCTGGTCGTGGCTTCCAGTATGAGTCTCTATGGTGAGGGGCTTTACAAGAGCGCTGATGGCCGGGTGCATTTTGAGACGCGGCGCCCGCTGGAGAGACTTAAGAAAAAAGAATGGGAACCTTTGGGCGCCGAAGGTGAAAGTTTATCGGCTCTCCCCACGCCCGAAAGCAAAAGGCCCGACCTTGCCTCCATCTATGCGCTTTCGAAATACGATCAGGAAATGATGTGCCTGCTCATGGGCAGAACTTACCGGATTCCTACGGTTGCCCTGCGGTTTTTTAACGTGTATGGGACCGGGCAGTCGCTTTCGAATCCCTATACCGGTGTGATGGCCATTTTTGCCTCGCGGCTTTTGAACGGGAAGACGCCGAGCATTTTTGAGGATGGCAAGCAGATGCGGGATTTCGTTCACGTCTCTGATGTAGTGCAGGCCTGCCGTCTTGCGCTTGAAGGACCGCAGGCTGTTGATCACGCCTTCAATATCGGAAGTGGTGAGCAGATCACCATTCAAGAGGTCGCGCTGCGCATGGCCGAAGCGATGGGCAAGCCGCACCTCGTTCCGGAAATTACCGGACAGTACCGAGTCGGGGATATCCGGCACTGCTTCGCGGATATCAGTCTGGCCCGAACGCTTTTGGGCTATCGACCACGTGTCTCCATGGAGAGCGGAATGCGGGAGCTCATCGAGTGGCTCGCCGGACAAAGAGCCGTGGATCGCACCCAGGAAGCCCGTGAAGAGCTCGCAGTGAAAGGACTTGCGGTATGAGCTACGTATTGATCACCGGGGGGGCGGGATTTATCGGAACTAATCTGGCCAAACGCCTGGCCGAGGAGGGACATAAAGTTCTGGTCTTCGATAACCTATCCCGCGCTGGCGTGGAGAAGAATCTTTTTTATCTTCTGAATCACCATCCCGGGCAAGTGAGTTTTGTGCAAGGCGATGTTCGGGATATGGAGCAGCTCCAGGACGCCGTCGAAGGCGCCACTGCCATCTATCACCTGGCGGCGCAGGTTGCGGTCACCACAAGCCTTGAGGATCCCATCACGGATTTTGAAATCAATGCTCGCGGCACTCTGAATCTTCTGGAAGCCATCCGGAGGCGAAAGCTTACAGATGAAAGATCCGAGAAGCCCTTTCTGCTCTACACCTCCACGAATAAAGTTCTCGGTGGACTCGAAGACGTCAAGCTGGTGGAGCGGGCGACCCGATACGAGCCGGCTGAAGAAAATCTCGGTATGCTCGAGGGAATCGGTGAGGACCGCAGTATCGAATTCTGCAGTCCCTATGGTTGCTCCAAAGGTGCTGCTGACCAGTACGTTCTGGATTACGCGAGAAACTTCAATATACCCGCGGTCGTTTTCCGGATGAGCTGTATTTATGGTCCTCATCAGTATGGGAATGAGGACCAGGGCTGGGTCGCACACTTCGTCAGAAAAGCCATGGCCCGCAGAACGCTGAGCTTCTACGGTGACGGCAAGCAGGTTCGTGATGCACTTTTTGTCGAGGATCTGGTCGAAGCCTTTCTGATGGCGCGTCAGAACAGCGCGAAGATTCGCGGCCACGCCTTTACGATCGGCGGAGGTCCCGGAAACACGACGAGCTTGCTTGAACTCGTATCGCTTCTGGAAAAGCTCCAAGGTGTTCGGCTGAGTATCCAGTACGAAAAATGGAGACCTTCAGACCAGCGGTACTATGTTTCCAATCACGGCAAATTCACCCGGATGACCGGCTGGCGGCCCGTCACTTCGCTTGAACAGGGAATTCAGAGCCTGGAGCACTGGGTGCGATCACTTCAGAACGAAAAGTCGCGGACCCAGGTGGTTGCGGAGCAGGAATTCGGGGAATTTATTTTATGAAATGGGCGTTTTTTGGCTCGAGTCTGGTTTCTGCTTACTGGAACGGGGCTGCCACCTATTATCGCGGCTTGCTCCGGGCGATGGCGGCGCGAGGACATGAGATTACCTTCTATGAACCAGATGCCTATGAGCGGCAGAAGAACCGGGATATTACTGATCCGGAGTGGGCGAAAGTGCATGTCTGGCCGGCAGACCGCCTGGGGCTGGAACGCGCCCTGGAAAGTGCCAGGGATGCTGACCTGATTGTCAAAGCCAGTGGGGTCGGCGTCTATGACGAAGAACTGGAGGCCCGTGTTCTTGATTTTAAGAAAGAGGGCCGCCGTGTTGTTTTCTGGGATGTGGATGCGCCGGCTACGCTGGATCGCATGAATCTGAATCCAAGAGATCCTTTTCGTTCGCTCATTCCGCAATACGATCTGATCTTCACTTACGGCGGTGGTGATCCCGTTGTCCGGGAGTACGAGGAACTCGGAGCCAGTGCCTGTGTTCCGGTGTACAACGCGCTGGATTGCTCCACTCATTACCGCGTCGCCGCTGACTCCCGGTTTGAAGGAATGCTGGGGTTTCTCGGAAATCGCATGCCGGACCGCGAAAAGCGGGTGGACGACTTTTTTTTTCATGCAGTCCGCCAGATGCCCAACTCAGATTTTCTGCTCGGGGGAAACGGGTGGGCCGATAAAGAACTCCCATCCAATCTGAAATATCTCGGACATATTTACACTCATGAACACAACGCCTTTAATTCCAGCCTTCGGACGGTTCTCAATTTGAATCGGGAGAGCATGGTGAGTTACGGGTATTCGCCGCCCACCCGGGTATTTGAAGCGGCGGGTGCGGAGGCCTGTCTCATTACCGATCGTTGGAAAGGTGTCGATTACTTTTTCGAACCGGGTAAGGAAGTCCTGGTCGCGGGCAGCGGTGATGAATTGATCGCTCATCTTGAAGCACTCACTCCGGATCGCGCGCGACGAATCGGTGCTGCGGCCTATCGAAAGGTCATTGCCAAGCATACCTATGACCATCGTGCCGCCTTAGTGGACAATCTGCTGAGGAAAACATGAAACCACTCCGAATCGTGATCTGCGGTCTGTCCATCACCTCCTCCTGGGGGAATGGTCATGCAACCACTTATCGGGGATTGGTCAAGGAGCTGGTGGCCAATGGTAATGAAGTTTTATTCCTCGAACGTGACCGTCCCTGGTACTCCGCGCACCGGGACCTTCCAGCTCCTCCCTATGGGCGAACGGAACTCTATTCGACGCTGGAGGAATTCAAGGACCGGTTTACCGGGAGTATCCGGGAAGCCGATGCCGTGATTGTCGGCTCTTTTGTTCCGGAGGGGATTGAACTTGGCGATTGGGTCACCAAAAACACGCGGGGACTTTCCGTTTTCTACGACATCGATACCCCTGAGACCCTGGCTCATATTGGTCTCGGTTCCTGTGAATACCTGACCCGGGAACTTGTCGCCAGATATCAGCTCTATCTCTCCTTCACGGGAGGACCCACCCTCCAGCGCCTTGAAAAAGAATTCGGATCGCCCATGGCCCGTCCTCTCTTTTGTTCGGTGGATCCACTGCACTATTATCCGCAAAAAGGCGAGAGCAGCTGGGATCTCGGATACCTTGGGACGTACAGTCCTGACCGCCAGCCGACGCTCGAAACTCTGCTGCTCGAGCCTGCGCGAAATTGGCCCGAGGGGCACTTTATCGTGGCAGGGGCGCAGTTTCCAGGAGCCTTGGACTGGGGAAAAAACGTAAAGCATGTGGAGCATCTGCCTCCTTCGGCGCATCGCGATTTTTACAATGCACTCAGGTTCACCCTGAATGTCACCCGTAAAAACATGATTCGGGCCGGCCACTCTCCGAGCGTCCGACTTTTCGAAGCCGCGGCTTGCGGGACGCCGATTATATCTGATTACTGGTCTGGACTAGAACTGCTCTTCAAGCCCGGTCTGGAAATCCTGATCGCGCGGCATACAGACGATGTGAACCGGATGCTTCGCAGAATCTCCGAAGAGGAGCGCCTTGCAATAGGTGAGCGGGCCCGAAAAAGGATTCTGAATTCCCATACTGCGGCTCATCGCGCGTGTGAGTTGCAGCAGCATTTCCGCGACGCCCTGAATCGAAAGAGCGTCAATGACTCAGCGAGGAACAAATCGTGGAAACTGAAACAAGCAGACAATTACGTCAGGCGATAGAGCGACTCGGTCCCTGGTTTCATAATTTCCATCTCAGCGAAGGAGTGCAGACCGCACCCGAACATTTCCTGGGAGATTTTCCGTTGCGAAAATGGGTGGAAATCGCGGACGCGATTCCGCAGGATCTTACCGGTTGGCGTTGCCTGGACATCGGTTGCAACGCCGGTTTCTACAGCTTTGAGTTGGCAAAAAGGGGCGGGCGGGTCCTGGGCATCGATTCGGAGCCCCTTTACCTTTCGCAGGCCCGCTGGATTGCCGGACAGCTCGGAGGAAACCTCCGGCATCAGCCGGAATTCCGCCAGATGCAGATTCATGATCTCGCGCGCACTTCGGAGAAATTTGATCTCGTCTTGTTCATGGGAGTTTTTTACCATCTGCGCTATCCCACCCTGGCGCTGGATACCGTGGCCGAAAAAGTGAACAAGCTCATGGTTTTTCAAACCCTCACGACAGAAGACCCGGCGCAAGAACTCCCGAACTTTCCGACCAAAGATGATTACCCGATCACCGAGCGGAAGATCTTCAATGAACGGGGCTGGCCGAAGATGGCTTTCATTGAAAAGTCCTATTCCAACGATGCAACCAACTGGTGGGTTCCGAATCATGCGGCAGTGGAGGCCCAGCTCCGTTCTACAGGTTTTGAAAAAATAAAACGAATCACCCACGAAGTTTATTTTTGCGAACCGCCTGCGCAAGGTGTCCGGAAGCGGCGCATCTGGGAAGAGGAAGAGTGGGCGAGTGCAACCGGAGAATCCCGACAGGAGCGCCTATGATCGAAGCGATCAAGATCTGGAACGAGCCGAACAACCTTTCACACTGGGATTTTGAGCTGGATCCGGAGTGGAAGGATTTCTCCGAGATGACCATCCTCGGTGCCCGGGAAATCCGCAAAGTCAGACCTCATATGCCAATTGTCCTCGGGGGAATGTCTCCGATTGATCCGGCCTTTGTCCACCGGATGCAGCGACAGGGCGTTTTGGACGCCGTGGATATCGTCGCGATTCACGGTTTTCCTCTGGACTGGAATCATTGGCGCCTGGAAGAATGGCCCGAAAAACTCGAAGGTATTCAGAAGGTCTCCGGCAAGCCTGTCTGGATCACCGAGGTGGGTGTCTCGAGTTTTGGCGCCGATGAGGTTCAGACGTTTGGTTTGAAGAAGACCTTCGAGCTTCTTGCAGGAAAATCCGAGCGAATTTTCTGGTACAGTCTTTTGGATCTGCCCCCGGCCTGGGGTGCCACAACCCGGCATAAGGAAAACGAAGGAAGTTCCTATTACCGGCATTTTTATATGGGTTTGATTCGTCATGATGGCACGCCCAAGCCCGCGGTTGAAGTCTTCGATCCTGAGATGGGAATCTGCCAGTGGTTTCATTACGAGGATCCCCGCCTGGATTTTGCGGTGGACTGGCTCAAACGCCTGGGCGTGAAGAAGCTCAGAACTGGCATCAGCTGGGCGGACTGGCATCGGCCGAATGCGCTCGACTGGTTTGATCGGCAGATGCAGGCGCTCGCTGATTTTGATCTGACGATCACTCTTTGTTTCACGCCTCCTTCCCGAGGGAAACGGCCGGACCATACGAGTCCTCCCTTGGAGGCGTCGGATTTTGCCGGGTTCGCGAGAGCGGTTCTGGAACGCTACGTTCCCAACTAATGGTTACCACCACGTTTTTGCTGATCAGGCATGGCATCTGCGACCATGTGGGAATAAAACTGGCAGGGCGACGCCCCGGAATTCATTTGAACCAAGAGGGACGAGTGCAGGCGGAAGAACTCGTCTCAGTTCTACAAGGGCAAAAGATGGATGCCATTTATTCAAGCCCCCTGGAGCGGACCCGGGAGACCGCCGGCCCTTTAGCGAGAGCACGGAATCTTCCGATTCAAATTTCGGAAGCCTTCACGGAAGTGGATTACGGAGACTGGACCGGACGAAGCATAGAGGAACTGATTGCGGTTCCGGAATGGCGAAACTTTCATGGCTTTCGCAGCAGCATCCAGATCCCTGGCGGGGAATTTCTGCTTGGTGTGCAGCTGCGTGCCGTGGCGGAGCTGGAAAAACTGCGGCTGTCTCGACTGGGACAGGTGATTGTGGTTTTCAGTCACTCCGATATTCTACGCTCGACGATCATGCATTTCTTGGGTGCACCGCTCGAAAATCTCCTGCGCATCGAGATCCCGCCGATTTCGATCACGACCCTGTATTTGAGTGAGAGGGGGCCTCAGTTCGGTACTATCGCTCAGCGCCGGTAGATCCGATCGAGTACTCCGGCAACCGTGATCAAGTTTTCGCAGCTGGGGTCAAAACGTGTTCCCTCGGCCAGGCGTTTCGCCCAAGCGACGGCAGCGCGACCGCCCCAGTCTTCTGCTGGGGGATCCATTCCCGGAGGAGCCGCCTGAAAGAGCACCTCTCGGGCGGTGCCACGGAAGCGTTCCGCAATGAAGTCGTAAAATGATCCATTCAGGCTTCGGAAGCTCAAGCCGCCCTTTGAACCGTAAAAATCCGCGGAGATCACGCAGTCGCAACCAGCGGGGAGTCGCCAGGAGCAGGCAAGGCGGAAGGTGGTTCCGCCGGCGCAGTCGAGTTGAGCCAGCGCAAAGTCCTCGACCTGTTCGGTTTCGTTCACGAGGGGCTTTCCGCCTGTGAACAGGCGACTGGAGGATTCGAGAATTTTTGGAAAATTCAGGCACCAGAGCGCCAGATCCACGAGGTGAACGCCCAGATCCATCACACAACCGCCACCCGACTGCTTGGGGTCGTAAAACCAGGTCTTATCCGGGCCGTAGGCATTGTGAAAGACCAGATCCACTGCGTGGATCTCACCGATCTCGCCTTCGTTGATTAACGAATGAATTCGCTTCATGCCTTCCGTATAACGATAAGAAAAATCCACTCCGAGGAAAGTGTCCGTACTTTTCGCGGCGGCCACCACGTTCTTCACTTCCGTGGCCGTCCGGCCGAGGGGCTTCTGACAAAAAACGGCGTAACCGGCTTGCAGCGCCTGGATCGATTGCTCGGCATGCTGTGCACTGGGTGTGGCAATCACGATCCCGTCCAGGTCCGAGCTGAGGAAATCATCATAGCTGTCCGCAGGGCTGGCTGTGGGGACCTCTTTTAACGCCTCCGCAAGACTCTCCGAGTGCGGATCATAGATCAGCGCTGCTTCCGCCGCGCCACTTTCGATGATTTTCTTCATGCGATGGCGACCGATCCAACCCGTTCCGAGAAAGCCCAATCTTGGTTTTGATTTAATCATAAGTCACCAGCGCCTTTAGAAAGCCTTCGGGCCTTTCGAGATTGGCATTCAACGCTTCGTCCAGATGCTCAAGCGGATAGCGATGCGTGTATAAGAGAGTCGGGTCAATGCGTCCCGTCTGGATCGCCTGCAGGGCGTCCCGTATCCCCTGAATATAGACTTCTGGATCGCGCTCGTGGGCATTGACAACATCGAGGCCACGCCAGTTCCAGAGTTGCATATTGATCTGCCGGGGGCCATCCTGATGGTAGCCTGCAATCATGAGTCTGCCGCGTTCCCGGGTCAATTCCGCACTCAAGTCCAAAGGCCATTGCTGGCCAATGGCTTCGATTACGCGGTCACAGAAGAGACCGTCCGTGAGCTCTTTGACGCGGTTGATGATTTTGTAATGATCATCCATGGGAATGACTTCTGCCGCTCCCATTTTGCGGGCAACTTCCAGAGAGAAGGAACGGCGGGAAATCGCGATTACGCGCGCGCCTTCTCTTTCTGCCAGGCGGGTCAGCACCGCTCCGAGAAAGCCGATGCCTACGATTGCAACCGTCTGACCTTTGCTGATTTTGCTGCGGCGGAAGATATTCATCGCGCATCCCACGGCTTCACCCGGAAAATCCTTCATGTCGAGTGGAAGGGGCACGACGCGATCGGCTCGCGTGATGTCATATTCTGCAAACGCATGATCGGAAAGCGCCGAAACACGGTCACCTTTTTTGATTCCTGTGACACCCGAGCCAATTGCGTCAACCCGGCCCCAGCCCTCATGTCCCAGCGCGCCGGGGGCCAGGGGATATTGGGTCCACGGCATTCCCACCCACGACGCCAGATTGGAGCCGCAAACGCCGCAGCCTTCCAGTTTCAAGCGGACTTCTCCGGGCCCAGGCTCCGGTAAACTGACATTTTCCACACGCATCTGTCTCGGACCGGTCAAAACGGAAGCTTTCATGAAATTCCCTCCAGAAGGACGAGGGGCGGGGTGCAAAAGAAAGACCAGCTGCGGCTGTCTTCAAGGTCTGTTCACAGATGTGATGCCGAGGTAGGCAATTCGGGAAAGAGCCGCCCAGGTGTCGGTAGATGGCGGTTTTCCCTGCGACTGATTCCAGGAGGCAGCCCAGGCAAGCAGTGCATGAAGTTGCACCGGAGAGGGGGCGATGCAGGAGCGCACCTGCTTGAGTTCGCGGATCGCCTCCGTGGGCGAGGCGCCTTCGCTGACCAGGACACAGGCTGCGAGCAGGGCGCAGCGCCCGATTCCATGTTCGCAATGAATCAAGACGCGCAGATTCGCTTCCCACGCCTTGCGCGTCCACTGGACGCCTTGCCAAATCATCGACTGCGAAATCGGCTGGTGGTCCGGAGTGGGAAGGTGCAGCAGTTCGACGCCAGGCAGCCATTCGGGCTGCGTTTCAGCGCGAAGATCGCGAAGATCAATGACGCGGCTGATACCTTCACCCAGCAATTCCCATCTGCAATTCAGTTCTTCTGGAATTCGTCCGCCGATCGCAAGCAAGGGGCCGATCCAGTTCCAATTCCGCCGCATTCAGGCTAGCCGGCCCGCTTCTGCAGGACCGTTACCGCCTCGCGGTACCCGTGCAGGGTTCCGACATCGGAATAAGTTGTTCCGAATCGTGAGGCAACAACTTCTCCCCCTTCGGCGATATAAGCGTTCACGAGGGTTCCGAGGTATTCGTCATTTTTGCCGCGTTCGCACCAGAGGTGATAAAGGCGATGAAAGACCTCTCCCGGCAATTTGAACGCGCCCCAAACCCACGTGGAGCTTGCGTCTTTTTTCTTCACCTGGATTTCTGTCACGCGTGATTTCTCGTCGTGAACGACGGCATCGAAGTACTCCGGGTGTTCCACGGGGAAGAGCAGAAAAGATAGCATCCGATTATGCAGAAGATGAAAGCCCTCTTCAGGAAACCAGATTGTATCGGGGAGGCCTACCAAAACGAGGTCATCTGCCCGAACGAAGGGCGCGGCCCGGAAAAGCGCGTCGCAGAGGCCGGCGGGTTTCGGCTGGACTGTGTAGCAGATCTGAGCCGGTCCGTAAGATCCTCCGTAGTAGGAGATAATATCGTTTTTACCGGGTGAGATGACGAAGCAGAGCCGGGTCGCACCTCCCAACACCATTCGTTCGATCAGAAATTCGCTGACCGCGCGGGGTCGTTCCGTTTCGCAGTCCTGATAACTGCCGATGGGCAGTAGCTCTTTGGAAAAGGCCAGTGGCTGGATGCGCGTACCCGCACCGGCAGCGGGAATGATTCCCCAGACGGTCCGCTCATTGCGGAGTTCGATGTCTCGAGCAGAGGCGGCTTTGGATATGGACGGCACGCAAGGCCGGGTTGCGGCATCCAGAATCCGCTCCAGTTCCTGCGCGCGAATCTCGGCCGTATGGTGGGTGAGCGTCCGCGCGCGGGCGGCTTTGGAAATTTGCTGCAGCTCGCGGTCTGAGAGTTCTATGGCATTCACAGCCTGATCAGCAGTTTCCGCGAGAATGATTTCTTTACCGGGAACAAAGAACTGGTCCAAGCCTTCCCAGGTGTCACTGAGTACCGGCACTCCGCAGGCGGCCGATTCAAAAAGTCGTCCTGAAGGACAGTAGCCCATGAGAGCCATTGCGGAGCGGGTGATGTTCAAAGTCAGACGGGAGGAGCAGTAAAAGGCCGCGTGCTCCGGAGGTGGAACATGGGAACGATAAAAAATATTCTGTTTCCAAGGGAAATCCTGGGGGTACATGGAGCCACCGATCAGGAATTGCCGGTGCGCAAGCCGCTGCGCGGGTTCCAGCAGAAGTAGCTCGACAGCCTTCTGACGGTTTGCCGCGTAAGTTCCCAGGTAGGAAAGATCCGCCCTGAAACTATCTTGGAGTTGTACCGGAAAATGGATCTCCGGATCCACGCTGCCGTAGAGAGGTGCGACCCTTTTTGCCCCGAGTTTTTCTTTCAATTCAGTCAGGGCCCGCCCTCCCGTGTAACTGAGGACCAGATTGAAATTTTTTAATCCGTCTTCGCCAAGGTACTCGACGGGTAAACCCTGGGCGAGGCGCTCCAAGGTGACCGGAGTGTCAAGATCATAGAAAACCCGGAGCCGTACTTTTGAATCAAGCAGGAGCTGGGTCGCGGCAAGCGCATCCGGGCAGTACGAAGTGATGATCGAAACCTCTGCCGAATCGAGCTCCCGGCGAGCGAGTGGCTGGATCTCATTCCAGTCGCGATAGAGCACCAGGCGCACGCCGTCAGGCTCGGTTTTGTCGCGATGGGAGGCATAGTACGGAACGTCTTTTTCAAAAAACACGACCGTGTGACCCTGGCGGGCCAGCGCCCGACAAAGCCCGCGCCAGAGCGTCGCGTGACCATTGCCCCACGACGAGCTGATCGAGAGCCCAAAAATCACCAGCTTCATGGCCGAACAGTTTGCAATTGGAATGCTAATTCTCCAGAAGCCTAGAAAGGTGGCATGAGGATCCGGTAGTTCCGCCGGTCCACTGCCCCCCAGCGATACTTGTAAGGCTCAGCACCACGCAGGAAGTCGAATTCCTGGATTTTTCCTTTCACGGCCTGTTCCATTGCATAAGCTATGATCAGACTGCCCGGGCTGAACTGTGCATAAAGTGGATCAAAGCCACTGATGTAATAGTACGCCCTTCGGTGATGCACGAATCCATATATTGCTGCGATTCGAACGCCGTTCAGGCTGAGACAGTAAAGACGAAGCAAGTCTTTCTTCAAATACCCCTGAGCCGCCTCCCGGTGAAAGAGAATTGATTTTTCATTTCCAAATACCCCGACATCCGTGCGCACGCCTTCCTTCCATTGTCCCCATTGCCTCTGATGCAAAGTGACGATCGTCTCAAAAAGAATGCTGAAGTTTTTTTCAGAAACAGCTTCATACTGAACCGTGCCTTCCCGTTCCAGACGCCGCCGGTATTTCTGAAGTTTTGTGAAAAGCCCAGCGCTCCAGACATCTCTCAGGTCCTCCCATGTCGAGGTGTTCTGAAGAGGTACGACCGGACAGACTTCCTGAACTGCCTTCGGACCAAGGGAGGTGGCGAGCGCCTCTTCTCGAAGTTCCTGAAAATCAAAACCGGCCCGCGAATGGCGGCGCATTTCTGCTATATATTTTGAAAACTCCGCAAGCACTACTTCTTCGTGACCCGCTTTAGCCAGCAGGTCGAGATAATCGGTATTTCCCGTGCCGATGAAGCGAGTGACGGTCGGACCATCCGGGGTTTCAGCGAGGCAGAGCGGGGCGAGTCCCACGAGGACCCCTCTGTCTTCGAAGACCAGCACATTCAGCTTACCTGATCCAAAATGATGCCACCAGGGGAGCAGCCACTCAGGGGCCTGGAAGGGCGTGGCCCGACGGCTTCGCTGCAGAAGTTCGAACCACGGCTCAGTCATCGCCTCGAGTTCACTGCAGCTGGAGATCACCCGGATCTGCATTTGTCACCTTTTCATAAAGTTCGAGATAACTCCGTGCCATGCGCTCCGAAGAGAAGCGTTCACGAGCCACTCTTCGGCAGACCTCGGGGTCAAGCCCTCGGCACTGATCAATTGCACGGGCCATCTCATCGGTGTTCTTGACGAGAAAGCCCGTTCGACCATCCTCAATCACCTCCGGCAGTGCGCCATTCGGAAAGGCGATGACCGGCGTGCCCGCAGCAAGCGCTTCCATCGCCACCAGGGAACTAGTTTCCTGCGCCAGGCTGGGAATCAAAAGGCACTGCGCCCAGGAAAGCAGAGTCTGTTTGCGGTCGTTTTCTGCCGGGCCGATGAAGCGTCGTTGCTGATCCAGTCGGGGCAGAATCTCGGTACGAAAATATTCCTGATGCGCAACGTAAGGGAAAACTTTGCCCGCCAGCAGCATGGGGGCAGCGCTTTTGCGCGCGGCATCCAGGGAGAGATGAAAACCTTTTTCAGGGCAGATGCGCCCCATGCTCAGAACAAAAGCATGGTGCCGGGATCTCCGTAGCGGAAGCGAAACCCCGTTTTCAATGAAGCCCACGAGTCCGGGCATTTTTGGCGCGGTGGCCAGCTGCGAACTTGAAACACATTGGAAGAATACATTGGCTCTGCTCGTTTGGAATACGTCTTTGGGATACCAGCTCAGTGGCAGGTGCAAGGTCACCAGCACGGGAACCTGGGAGCCCGGCCCGGAAACAGGAAGATACTGGTGAAAATCAATACCGTGAAAGTGAAGGAGATCGACGGAGCAGTTCTCGAGAGCCCATTTGATTTTCAACCGGGTTTCTGAATATATTTCTTCCCGAGCGGCTCCGGTGATTTGTCCCGGACATTTTTTCAGCGGCAGAAGTGTGCCCGCTATCTCAGAGCTTTCTTCGGCAAGCACGAGGGAGCGGTGCTGGTTTTTCACGAGAAACTCATCCAGCTGCGCCAGAATCTGTTCCGCACCTCCGACGGAGTGGCGGCTGACGGGCGAAAAGGGATACGCTACACTCAGAATGGTCAGAGACATGGGAGAACTTCCGCGGCTTTCTGGCGCCATTTTTTTCCAGTCATTCCCCAAGTCCAGGCCCTGGGATGATTCTCATAGAAAAGCGGACCTGGATGCGGAGCCTGGGTGAAATCATAGCTCGGGGCGCGCCGGAACTTCTCCACCGATACCTGAAAATTTTTCAGGACTTCGCGTTGGGTTTCGAAATGCGCAAACATCAGGCATTTCTGGACCTGTTCTTCGGTGCTTAGCGTGAGGGTGAATTCCGGAGATGTTGTAACAGGAAGGAAGGTTGCTGTTTCCATTTCGCGGTGCTTGCTTGCCGCATTCGCTATTTTTGCATGATAAGACGTGAACTCAACGACCATAGGGGGCCGCTGACAAGTTTGGGCAACGAGAGCGGTTGCGATGAAGACCGCAAGAGCGGTTGAATCGTGATCAGGATGGCCTCCCTCATAGGGATGGGTCAGGATCACCGCGGGAGCAAATTCCTCGATGAGAGTTCGCAATTTTTGAATGGCCTCGGGAAGGCAATGCGTGAGTTCCTGATCCGGAATTCCAAAATGAGTGAGTTGCCTGGGGCGGATGCCTGCTTCGCCCACGGCTCGTTCCAATTCCGATCGCCGCCTTCGAGCGTAAGCCGCGACGGTTGCGAAGCCCAAGGCCGTCGCATCGAGACCGTTGCGCGGGGCGCCATCTGTCATATGGATGATGCGGACATTACTGCTGATTCCGCGCAGAAGTGCCCCGGCTCCGATGGTTTCGTCATCGGGGTGGGCGGCAACGACAAGTACTTTGGAAATGTGTTTGAGAAAGCTCAAGCCTGTTTCTCGGCAGGTGGTTTTTTGCGTTGCGGCATGTCTCGTTCCTTTCGTTAAAGCTCGTTCATGAAACAGGCCAGTCGGCCGTCGAACTGCGGCTTCAGCTCTTGCGCGGAGCGGTAGCGTTGGTTAAGGTAGGGGCTTGATTAATCCACTATTTCGCGTCTTTATTTTGGCCGCGCTCGGCTTGAACTCGGTCCTCGTTTCAGCTGCTTGGGTTCTCCCTTCCAGGACGCTGCAGCAGGATTCGCAGGGATTTTATTTTCAACCTGCCGGTGTTGCCGAAGATTACCCGCAAAGATCGACGCCGCCCGGGCGGATTCGTGAAGATTTGAAACTCTTGTCAGAAATGGGCGTGCAGTTCCTGCGTGTAGGCATTGCCTGGACGGATATCGAGCAGGTGCCTGGAAAATACAATTGGGGACACTGGGATGACCTGATTCGCCTGGCACCCCAGTATGGTGTGACGATTCTGCCGTACGTCTGCTACACGCCGGCGTGGCTGAATTCTGATCCTGAAAACCCCGACGACCACTGGCGCAATCCGCCGAAGGATCTCCGACGGTTTGCCGATTTCATGTTCGCAATCGCCAAGCGTTACAAAGGAAAGGTTCCTTCGTGGGAACTCTGGAATGAACCGGATAACGAATACTACTGGTTAGGTGATGTTTCACTTTTTGCTCAGATGATCCGGGAAGGCGCTTTTGCGGTGATGCGGGCTGATCCTGCAGCCCGTCTCGTGATCGGGGGGATGGCTCAGGCGAGAGGCCCGTTTCTCGAAGAGCTTCTGGACAAATTCGCGCTCGGTTCTTTTTTTGATGTGGTCAGCGTTCACGGTTATCTTGAAACCTGGGACGGGACTCCTGCGGAAAGTTATCCTCAGAGGCTTCAGGATGTTCGTGATCTGATGAAAGACACGCGCGCTTCCAGTGATCTCTGGCTTGCGGAGTTCGGTTACAGTAATTTCAGACTGTCAGACCGGAAAGTTTCGGAGTGGGTCGAAGCCGTCTATGATTACGAGCACACACCGATTTACCAGGCAGTCTCCCTCTGGAAGCATCATGTGCTGGCGCGTGCAGCGGATAACGTTTCGCTCACGACCTGGTATCGGACGCGTGATCTGCCGACGAATGAGGTGGTGATCGGAGACGCGAATAACCGCTTTCTCGGCCTGCTCGATACGAAAGGTCAAAAGAAACCTGCTTTCTCCGCGCTGAAACTCTACAATCGTCTTTTTGACCAGCCCGTAAGGCCGGTTTCACAGCTGAAAGTCAATCGCCCTGCAGCCTCCCAGAGTGTGGTGCATGCTTTCGAAAAGAAGAATGGTAATTTCATTCTGACTGGTTGGCTCAGAAGTTCGCTGCCGATGGAAGTCAAGGACAAGACCGGAAGATCCCGGGACCTTCGCACCGAGAAAATTTCGGTGCAGTTGCCCCTCACGGGTTCAGCCTGGAAATTGAAGGTTTATAGTATTCTGGGCGAGCCCTCCGCAGCCAAAGCACGGCTGACCGGGAATCTATTGAAAACAATCACCCTGCGCGGGGATCGGGCGTTTATTGCTGAAATAGAACGCGCCGAAATCCTTCCAGAGAAGCCCGCCCTGTGAACCCAAGAAAATGGATCTTGCTCAGTCTGGCGGTGCTCACGGCGACTTCCGGAGTGGTTTATCGCCTGACGGTAAGAACCGAAACCCGCGAACAATGTCTTACGAGGGTTCATGAGCAGACCAGTGAAGTTCTGGCCCAGTTCAGGAAAATGCACGAAGTGGCCAATGCCTGTTTTCTGAATTCAAAACACGCGGAGATCTGCAATCAGCTGGACCAGGAAAGCCAGAAGGCGTTGACCCGGCTTGATCGTTATTTTCTTCCCGGAAGCTTGGGACCGCGAATCTGCCAGGATCTGGCTGATTATCGTATGAGAGTTTTCCAGACTTTGAAGGAGATCCGTGATTTGCCGGATGATGAACTGGGGAGTAACCGGATGCTGACTTTGATTGATCAGTTTGAAGATTTCCTGGATGATCTGGATCTGACCACACTTAAAGACCGGTGCTGTAAAACGTAACCTGAGCCTGGAGGAAGAAAATGCAATTTTGTTATTTCTGTAAGAAGGAACATGCGGAACGGCAGTGCGAGATCTGCAAACGCTGGGTTTGCATCGAATGCGGTGACTGCCATAATTGCTATCCGCGCGAATAGAATCGGGCGTCATTCGTGTTCTGGACCCTTTCACCGGAAATTCGCATTCCCTTGAGCGAGTTTGAGCTTTCGTACGTGCGAAGCTCCGGCCCGGGGGGGCAGAACGTAAACAAGGTCAACAGCAAGGCGGTTCTCCGCTGGAATCTCCTGAAAAGCCCCAGTCTGCCAATCGGGGCCCGGACTCGTCTGCTTGCCCGGCTGGGCCCCCGGTTGAGTGCGGAGGGGTATCTGATTATCACCAGTGACCGGTTTCGGGACCAGCTCCGGAATCGCGAAGACTGCTTCCAGAAATTGAGCGAGCTGCTCCTGGCCGCCGCCGAAGTTCCGAAACTACGCAAGAAGGTGAAGCCTTCCAAATCCAGTCAACGCAGGTTGAAAGAAGCGAAAGGCCGGCATTCCGAAAAGAAGCTGCTGAGAAGGTCGCCTCGTGGTTCAGACTGAAGCGACTCCACTGAAATTCTCGATCATCATGGTGGCCCGCTCTGAAACGGAAGTGCAGGGGGTGCTGGCTTCACTTCAGAGTCTTGAATCTGGAAACGGCGGCTACGAAGTTATTTTGTCGACCGGTAATTGTCCTTCGATGCAGAGGAATCGCGCTGCGAAGGTGGCCCAAGGGGAGTTCCTGGTATTCCTCGATAACGATTCAGAAGTGCATCCATTACTGTTGAAGTACTATCTCCAGGGAATGGAAGTGTCACCTCAGGTTGCCGTTGTAGGGGGGCCGAGTTGTTTGAAAAAAACGGCTAATCCGCTCTCCAACGGCATTCATTTGGTTTTCTCTTCATGGTTCGGTTTGGGCCCGTTCCGCTCCCGTTATCAATCGCTGGGAGATCTGAGAAAAGCGACGGAGCGCGATCTGATCCTCTGTAATCTTTGTGTGAAGAAGAAAGTGTTCATCGCGGAGAAAGGTTTTAACGAAAATCTTTATCCCAATGAAGAGAATGAGTTCCTGAACCGCCTGCGTGACCGGTACGAAATGATTCATCATCCTCGAGCGGTTGTTTACCGGCAGCAGCGGGGCACGTTGGGCGAATTCATCGCGCAGATGCTCCGCTATGGAAAAGGAAGGGTCAAAGCCTCGCTGCTCAGGACAACTTTTCTGGACGGGATCTTTTTTATTCCGCTGGTTTTTGCTCTTTATGTCACGGGCCTCCTGTTCGCGATTGCTCTTGCCACTTTGAATGGCTGGATTGTGGTGCCTCTGGTTTGGTCCCCTTTTTATCTTTATTTGGGTTTCACCGCTGTCGCTTCCGCGATCAGTGCCAGATCAGAGCGGGCTCCGCTGGAGCTTTTAAGATTGCCTTTTTTATTTTTCCTTTGTCATTACTGGTACGGGGTCGGGTTGGTCTGGGGCTTGGTTCTGGCGGCATTTTGTCGAAAACTGCCCCCCCAGTCTGGGGAGGTTAATGCAAATAGTCAGGTGAAGATGCTCAATAATCGTGCCCAGACTGCAACGACAGTTTTGGAATCGTAAACCAGAACCGGCTGCCTTTCCCCTCCTGACTTTCGACTCCGATCGATCCAGACTGAGCTTCAACAATCGCTTTGGCGATGGTCAAGCCCAATCCTGCGCCGCTCGCGCGACGCTTGGGCTCAGAGTACATTTCAAATATTCGTTCCATGTCTTCAGGAGGAATTCCAGGGCCTGTATCCGAAATCACGAATCGGACAAAACGATCCAGTTCTTCAAGGAGTATACTGATTCTGCCGCCTTTCGGAGTGAATTTAATCGCGTTCCCAACCAGGTTCGAAAGGACCTGTTTCACACGGTCAGGATTGCACCGGAGTTCGGGCAGGTGAGAGGGGACTGTGAGTGTCAGCTCGACTTCTTTCTTGTCCGCAAGAGGCTTGATTATTTCCAGGTATTGCGTGATCAGCCAGGTGGGATCGACCGCTTCCATTTCAAACTGAAGGTTTCCGGCTCTATTGCGTGCAAAATCGAGCAGGTCCGATATCAGCGTTTTCATCTGTCTGAGCGATTCCTCGACCGCACTGATGACGCGCGAGATATTCTTATTCTGGATTCCCAGCTCCCGGATTGTTTTTTTTAGAAAATCAACATTGAGCTGGATTGCCGAAACAGGGTTTTGAAGATCATGGGAAACGATTGCGACAATTTCCTCGCGTGAGCGTGTCGCCTTTTGCGCGTCCTGAAAATGGAGCGAGTTATCCAGAGCGAGAGCCGACCTGAAAGCGTATTCGGAATACAGATTTCGCGCAATTTTGTCGAATTCCTGGGAAGGGGTCAGGCCAAATGCGATTGCTCCAACCCGACGTCCGTGCGCGATCATCGGAGCCATCACGAACTGCTGCGGTTCGAGTCCGTAATTGGAGAGCATTGGAAGAAGTATCGCCCTTCCTCTTGCCATCGATCTATAAATGAGCTTTTTACAAAGCGCAGGAACTTCGCTGCCGATGCAACGCTTCATCTGCAGCAGTTTTTGCTTGTCCGAATGCCGCAGAAGCGCAATTCGAACGCTATTCTTTTCCAAAAGGTATACTGCAGACCAATTCGCAAAGGCGGGTATTGCCGCAGATCCAACTTGCTGAAGAGTGGCTGAAAAGTCGATCGATTCCGAAAGCTGCTTTCCGAAGTCCGCCAGAAAACTCTGGTAGATTTCCAGACGTTTGCGCAACGTGATATTCTGCGTCGTTCCGAACATCGTACGCGGAGTGCCGGTTTTCTTGTCTCGAATGACTTCCCCGTCGCAGTGAACAGTGATCGTTGTTCCGTCGGTACGGATGATGCGATGATCAATGTTGTAAGGTGTGTTTTTCTCAAGTGCTGCAGTGATGGCGTCGGTGACCATCTTTAGGTCTTCAGGGTGGACGCGCTTGAGATAATCTTCGTAAGTTCCACCGGGGCAGGTCCCAAAAATGGCATGGGTTCCCTCTGACCAAATGACTTTGTTGCAGCGAATATCCCATTGCCAGCTTCCTATGTGAGCGACATGTTCAAGCTGTTTGAGGCGTCCTTTGATTACTGACAGTTCGTGCTTCAGGCGTTCCGTTTCTTTGCTGTCCTCGATCAACTCGTGTTCCACTTAAAATTCTGAATGCAAGAATGAGACATTCTAACTCGAATACTGAATCAGCCGACGTTCTCAGCCCACGTTCCTGGAAAGATCGGGCGACTTGATATTTATGGTTACGGGTTGCGTGCTTGTAGAAACCTGTCCGGCCTTGTTTTCTGCCACAATCTCCGCGTCGTATTTCATGGTTTTCCCGCCCACTGCCAGTTGCTTCAAATAGGGCCCAAGGTCTGCCCGCCAAGTGGTCCCCCGGATGTGGATCATCTTGATTTGAAGCGGGACGTGGGTGAAGTTCAAACGGACATCCTTCACTTCCGATTTGAAGTCCTTCACTTCCGCCAGGACTTCCGCACTCTTCAGAGCATAGTTTCGGTTGAGTTCTATTGTCGAGGGACTACTTCTGGCGTCCATAATTGTCGGTCCGACAACAGCGATGTCCTTGTCCGTTTTCCCCGTGCTGAGCGGCCCGGATGTACACCCGGCTGCCAAAAGAACGATACAAATTGCGATTAGTGTTCTCATAACGTGACCGGGTGCAAAGCCGAGACCAGTAAACACTGTAGTATTGCCGTGGCTGCCCGCGCGTTGTACTCTTGAGCAAGGATTATGAGTCTATCCGAACTTTCAATCAAAAGACCTGTTTTCGCCTGGATGCTGATGGCTGGCCTGATCATCTTCGGGGGCATTTGTTTTGAGCGGATGGGTGTGAGTCAGCTACCGGATGTGGACTTCCCGGTCGTGAGCATCGGGCTGACCCTGGAAGGCGCCGCTCCGGAGGTGATGGAAGTCGACGTGGTCGACCAGATTGAAGAATCATTGATGTCGTTGCAGGGGATTACGTCTCTGTCTTCCTCCTCGCGCACCGGATCGGCCACGATTACACTTGAGTTTGGCCTGGACAAGAACATCGATGTCGCCGTTCAGGAAGTTCAGACGATTCTGGGGCAAGTGGCCCGGCACCTTCCGAAAGAGCTGAATCCTCCCTCCATCCGGAAGACAAACCCTGAAGACCAGCCGATTCTCTGGCTCGCGATTACCGCAGAGAGCATGAACAATCGCGAACTCATGAATCTGGTTCGGGACCGGGTCAAGGACCGCTTCTCCACGGTTTCGGGTGTGGGCGAGGTGCATCTCGGAGGCTATGTTGATCCGGCTTTACGGGTCTGGCTCTCGGCCAGAAAGCTAAATCAGTATGAGCTGACGGTGGATGATATCCTGAATACGATTCGGCAGGAGCATTCCGAGCAACCCTCCGGAAGGATCGAAGCGCCTGACAAGGAACTGAATATCCGGACGATGGGTGAAGCTCCGACAGCTGAAGAATTCGGGAAGCTCGCGATTAACAAGCGGGGCGGGGCGCCGAATTTTGCGCCTCTCACGCTTAACGCGGTGGCGCAGGTCGAGGACGGGCTTTCGGACATCCGCCGCAAGAGTCGCTCCAATGGTCGTGCGGCAATCGGTCTCGGTATCCGTAAACAGCGGGGATCCAATGCTGTGGAAGTCGCCCGTCTGGTGAAAGAACGGGTGCAGGAAGTCCAGGCGATGCTCCCTGAGGGCGTCACGATCGGGGTGCGCTCGGATGCGACGAGGTTTATCAAGGAATCAGTCGACGAGTTGAATTTCACACTCATTCTTTCCGCAATTTTGACTGCCGCTATCTGTTGGCTTTTCCTGGGATCCTGGTCAGCCACGCTCAATATCATTCTGGCAATTCCGACTTCAGTCATCGGAAGTTTCATTGTTCTTTATGCGCTCGGCTTTACGCTCAACACCTTCACACTCCTAGCTTTGTCGCTGGCGATCGGAATTGTGGTCGATGATGCGATCATGGTCCTCGAAAATATCGTACGGCACCTCGAGTCCGGCAAGAACCGGATGGATGCCGCTTTGACCGGTTCGCGGGAAATCACCTTTGCCGCACTGGCTGCGACTATCGCGATCGTCGCCATTTTTCTGCCCGTTGCCTTCATGCAGGGAATCATCGGTAAATTCTTCTTCCAGTTTGGGGTGACTCTTTCCGTTGCCGTCGTTCTGTCGCTTGTCGAAGCCCTGACTTTGACTCCGATGCGCTGTTCGCAATTTCTGGAAATGCAGAAGCGGCGTACCTTCATCGGCAGATGGGTAGAGAGTGGGTTTACAAAAAGCGCAGCTCTTTATCGCAGGATTCTGGGGATGGTTCTGAGGCACCGGGTAGTGACGATTCTCACCTCCTTGCTTTTTTTCGGAAGCACGATGTTCTTTGTGAGTGCCCTGAAAAAAGAATTCGTTCCGGCGCAGGATCAGAGTCTTCTTTCGCTGCGGCTCATGGCTCCCGTCGGGACGTCGATGGATGTGACGGATTTCAAGATCAGCGAAGTGGAAGCTCTCCTGAAGAATGTACCTGAAGTCAAAGAGTACTTTACGACGATCGGTGGGGGGATGGGGGGCGGCGGTGACGTGAATTCCGGCGCGATTTCCCTCAATCTGGTTCCGCAGCGTGCGCGACGAATCAACCCAAAAACGCACAAGCCCTATACGCAACAGGAGCTGATAGGCGTCCTGCGGGCTGAATTCAAAAAGGTGAAAGGCCTGCGGGTGGTGATCCAGGACCCTTCGTTGAGGGGCTTTTCAGCTAAACGTGGCTTTCCGATTGAATTTGCCGTTCGCGGCCCGGATTGGGGTGTGCTGGTCAGTTCCACTGAGAAGCTCATGAAGGCAATGGAAGAGACTGGCATGATGACTGATATTGATTCGGATTATCTGGCCGGCCTGCCTGAAGTCCGAGTCACGCCCGACCGCGCGCGCGCCCGCGAACGCGGCGTCAGTGTGAACGAAATCGGAGTCACGATTAATGCGCTGATGGGCGGCGTGGTGGCTGGGAAATTTTCCAAAAACGGGCATCGCTATGATGTGCGCGTTCGTCTGCTTCCTGAAGAGCGTGGGCAGGTCGGAGACATCCACAAGCTGAAGGTGAGAAATAATCGCGGCGAGCTGATCACCATCTCTGATCTCGTCAATCTCAAAGAGACCAAAAGTCTTCAGGCTATTTCGCGCCAGGACCGGGAGCGTGCAATCACGGTATTCGCCAATGTCTCCGAGTCCAGTTCGCAGGCCAAATCCCTGGAAACAGTGCAGGGCCTTGCCAAAAAAATCCTGCCCGCAGGCTATCATATGGTCGTCAGCGGGAGCGCCAAGACTTTCAAGGAAAGCATGAATAGCCTGGTTTTCGCGCTGCTTCTGGGTCTGCTGGTTTCGTATATGGTGCTTGCCTCCCAGTTCAACAGTTTTATTCACCCGGTAACTGTCCTGATGGCGCTACCCTTCAGTGTTTCGGGAGCTTTGGTCGCTCTTTATCTCGGCGGCCAGTCGCTCAATATCTACAGCATGATTGGTTTGATTCTCCTCATGGGAATCGTTAAAAAGAACTCAATCCTGCTTGTCGATTTCACCAACCAGGTGAGGAGTCGCGGACTGGGGGTTCGAGAATCACTCCTGGAGGCCTGTCCCGTCCGGCTTCGTCCGATTCTCATGACTTCTTTTGCAACCGTCGCTGCAGCGATCCCTCCCGCCCTTGCGATCGGCCCGGGAGCAGAGAGCCGTATCCCCATGGCTCTGGCCGTGATCGGAGGAGTCCTGGTCTCGACCCTGCTGACGTTGATCGTCGTGCCTTGCGTTTACAGCGTGTTTTCGAGGCGCTAGCCGAACAGCCCTTCAAGCTCTGGAAAATCGCTGAGAACAGCTTCCCCGCGAATCTGATCGAGTGCCTGCGTTTCTTTCAGGAAGGTCGGAAGGCGATGGCTTTGATCTGCCTCATTCATGTAGGCCAAGACCCCCTTTAACCCGCGCAAGGTCGTGAGGCAGTGCTCCAGGGGATAGTTCTTCAGGAGCTGGTCTCGAAGATAAGTTTGAATGTCGCTGGTGATTTTATTTTTCATCTCGAGTGGCAGGATCTGAATGCTCTGGTGTTCTGGCTCCTCCAGTCGATTGAAGATGAAAGAGCCGTTCTGCAGTTCAATAAACCCGCTACTGATCATCCATTCCATGTAGTGCGGCAGGCCGGCCACATTGAAGGCACTGATGGTCGGATGAACTATTACGCGGACGTGAGGCGCGTGTCGCCGGAGAAGCTCACGATTTTCGAGAAGCTCCTGCCAGACCGAACCCTTCCTCAGGTATTCATTGCGCTCGCCGATATCATCCACGCTCAAGGACAAGGTTACATGTTCAAACCGTTTCCAGTAATCCAGGGCCGACCAGCTCTTGAATTTAAGCGTTGTCAGATTCGTGCTGTAGCTCAGATGAAGATCGTCGCGTCCGTGGGCCAGGACCTGATCCAGAGCTTTGTAATGCAGCTCACTCAAAAGCGGCTCACCGCCGACGAAATACAGCAGCTCCAGGCTGTCCAGTACGGAGTCCAAAGCCGAAAGCAATTGTTTTTCCTCAATACGCGGAGTCTCAAAAACCAGGCCCGTCAGCTTGGTGTAGTCGCCGAGCCAACCCGTGCTGTTCCAGGGCCCGCAGGTCCGGCAGCGGCAATTGCAATGAGTCGAGGTTTTTATACTGAGATAAAGCGGTTTGAATTCCGGTGATTTCCCTGATTCAGTACCGGCCACGCTTTGCTGAATTCTGCTGCCGTAAAGACGGTTCGCAAGTGATCGCGTACTCAGCGAACCGAAATGCTCGTTCCGCAGGCACTTGCCGCATTCGGAGACTCCTTCGCCATCGATCATGCGCGCCCGGATCGATTTTTGCTCAGGTGAATTCCAGATTTCAGGCAGGGTGTTCTGACAGAAATTGCCGATTTCCTTTTGCCCATGCGTCCGGCAGAAAACCACTTTACCGTCGCCTTGCAGCTCCAGGTGCATCCACGGGATCGCGCAAAAAGTGAGAGAGGGTGCTTCAAAGCTCATGATTCACGAATTCCAAATAGTTTCATCAGGACCAGCAAAATGCCGCGCCGGGCCTGCCGCGTATAATAATTATTCAGACCCGAGCGGGTACGCCAGCGGGGGCTTTTCCGGTTCACGATATTCGTAGCCAAACGATAGTCTTCGGATTGATCTGCAAAATCGTAGCAATTCACGTGAAGGTACTGAATCTGTTTTCGAATGCGAATAACGAACAAGACCGATTTCAGGAAATCAACCAGGCTTTCCTCGAAATGCCCTACGATGATGTTCACTTGCATCGCAATCCCAGCGAGCGAGGTTCTCCCGATCACCTCGAGGGCGTCCTGGCTGGTGATGCCCTTTCGCATGATTTTCAGAAGTGAATCCGAACCGGATTCCACGCCGTACATGATCAGCTGACAACCGCATTCCTTCAGCTTCCAGAGGAGTTCATCACTCATCCGGTTGTTGATGCGGGCCTGGGCACCGCCAAAAATAATATCGAGTTTGCGGTCGATAACGCCGTCCAGCCAAGCTTCGAGATGCTCGAGATTTCCGTTGATCAGGGAATCATTCATCCGGAAGGCGGTCACCGAATGCTTGGTCGCCTGATGCGCAAGCTCATCGACCACCCGGGAGGGTTTCAACTCACGAAATTTCCCCATGGCCTGCGTTTCACCGCAAAACCGGCAACGGGCAATACAGCCGCGCGAAGTTGCAATGGGAAGCAGTCTTTCACGCCAGGCATACTGATCGAGATTGAAATCGCTGAAATCCGGAAAGGGCAGGGGATTGATATCGGTGATCAGATCTTTGGCTTGGCTCAGGATCTGACCTTCACTTTTATAGATGGCCCCCGGAATACCCGAAAGCGACAGCGGGAACGGGGCCTTGAGTCTTCGCATGACTTCGGGCAGCGCGCGTTCCGCCTCGCCTTCAATCACCGTCAAAACACGGTAGTCGTCCAGGAAACGCCGGGCCTCCTGCTCATTCATGCTGGGTCCGCCCAGAATAATCTGAATGTCGCCGCAGAACTCCCGCAGTGTTTCGATCAGGTCAATTGCCGGAAGAATTCCGGTTTGCAGGATGGAAATGCCGACTGTTTTTGCGCCGGACTCCAGGACATCCCGGACAAGGCGCTGGCCGAAAATTTTGAAAGCCGGTTGAAGTAACTTCCGGTAAATCTGCGGGTCAGTCCAGATTTGCAGGGATGTTGAGAACTGCCAGGCGCCCGGTGCGTGGTCATGGATTTGATGATAGAAAAGAATATTGTAGTCCAGACATTTGACCGTGACCTCGTTCTGTCTCAGAACCGACGCCAGAGTGGCCAGTCCGAGCGGGGGCGCGTAGATGTCATAGGCGGGAGGCTGGATCAGCAGAAGGTCAGCCACTGAAGTAATCCTCCGGGGCATCTTCTCTCACCGTATCGAGAGTCGCGCAGTGGACTCCGCCATCAAAGACTCGCGAGTGCCGCAGTCTGACCGGGACTGGCGTGAAGCCCTTGCGCTCCAGCGTCTTCATCAGCGCGTGATGCTCCGAGCCGTGCTGATCAAAAACAATCACTTTATTCCCGTCCACCGGAAGGACATTGACACTGATATTGCTGCTGGCCAGAAGCACGGAGCCTTCGGGATACCGAGTCTTGTCCGCCTCGGGAACCGTCAGTACGTCCCATTTCTTCAAAGCCTCAGGAAGCCTGTCCAGTTTGTCATGCATCGTGAGCGGATTGATCAGAAGCACTCCGGGGCGCAGGGGCATGAACATGCCATCAATATGATGATCCGTGAGCGTAACCCGATGGACCCGGAAGCGGTCTTGCAGGTGCCGCTCCAACCAATCAGCACCCAACGCATGATTGGCATTGGCGACATTCATCACGATGTCTTTGCCGAACTTCAGACATTGCGCGGCATCAAACATCATTTCAAATGAGCTGTCCTGGTTTTGCCGGTCCTTCCAGGACTCGCCCTTACCAGGGACTTTTTGAGCCTGGCTGTAATCGAAAGACTCTTCTCTCATCATCGGGCGGGGGGCGCAGGTCCAGCGCGCACCGGCCCGGAAGTACCCGTAAAATATTTCTTTCAGAAGATCAGTTTCAAAATAGCGGCTGCGGTTCACGCACGAAGACTCGATGATTTCGTCTCCCGCTATCAGGATCTGATCCCGGGGATTTTGAACCGAAGTCAAATGCCCCTGGAAATGTGGGGTAGCGAACGGAGTGACGGCTTCCAGACGTTTGGGGCGCCGTACGCGAACGTCAAGGCTTTCGAGGGTTTTTTGAAGAGCGTCGAGGTCCTCCTGGCGTTCCTGGACCATTTTCTTCTGAAGTTCGTAGCTGTTTTTGAGAAGGACGTCCTTGATCTGCTGATGGTAAAAAAGGCGGAAGGAGGTATCAACACTCACTCGATCCGTATCGATGCAATGGCCGACAATGATCTCTTTGAGCTTGCCCCACTCCGTATAGACATTCAGTTTTTGGAGATCATCCGGAAGCCGGTTCATATGCCCCTTTTCTTTTTTTCAGCTTAACATAACATAGGTTTTGAATGCTGCCGAAAGACTCCAAGACCTTCTGCCCTGTCCCTTTCAGTACCCTGATCTTCAACCCGGATGGGAAGGTCGGGGTCTGCCGGGAGAAGGGCTCGGATCATTTCATTGGCGATATCACAAAACAGGCTCTGGAAGAGATCTGGAACAGCCCCCGGATGCAGGACTGGCGCCGGGAGTTTCTGGAAGGAAATATCCGGACCTGTGCTGATGACATGCGGCAGAAGTCCTGTCATTGCCTGGCGTCCAACCGGGATTTGCTGGCGGAGGTCGACATCAGTCTGACCCCCAGGCGGCTTTTGCGGTTTTCGCCGGATTTCAATGGCCACTGCAATCTGGGTTGCGGAATCTGTCATGTGCGCGAAAAGCCGAACGGACTTTATGACCGCCTGAAGCTCTGGCCCATGATGGAGGAGAAGATCTTTCCGCAGCTCCGGCAGATGGACCCACTTTCGGGCGAACCCTTTATTCAGAAAGATCTCTATCGCCTGATTGACCGGATGGCGGAACTCAATCCCGGCTGTGAATGGCGTTTCACGACGAATGGCCATTGGCGCCTGAGTCCGTATATTCAGGCGCAGCTTGACCGGATTCAGATTGGCTTTATTTCCATCAGTATTGATTCTTTATCCGCTGAAAAGTATGCCTCGATCCGCAAAGGCAGGCTGGAGCGGGTCTTAAAAACAGTGGACGAGCTCCTCGAGTACCGGAAAGATCGGATCCGCAGAGGACTGGGCGATTTCAAACTGATCGTCAATTGTACGATCTTCCGGGAGAACTGGCGGGAACTTCCAGCGTTGATTGAATTTCCCTTGCAGAAGGGGATTCTGCCCTTTGTCCAGGTTCTTTATCGACCTGAAGAATTCTCGGTTCTGACCCTGTCTGAGGCAGAACGGATCGGGGTTCTGGAGTATTGTTTTAAAAATCTGAGCCCGCAACAATTCCCGTACTCACACCGGCTGATTCGGGCCCTCGCCGAAAGTCTGCCATCGGGATTTCGTGATAAATTCACGCAGCTCTTTCAAGTTGCAGTGAAGAGCGATCTTATTGGCTCGTAGGAACTTTGGGGTTGTAGATAATCCTGCCATTTTTCATGACAAAGAGAACATGACTGAGACTGCGGATATTCTTGCTGGGATCGTCTTGAACTCCAAGGAGATCGGCATAGGCATTCACCTGGAGGGTCCCGAGCTTATTTTGCATTTGTAAAAGTTCAGCGGCGTTGACCGTAGCGGTTTGCAGAGCTTGCAGGGGTGTCATTCCGGCTTCGACGTAGGCGTAGAGTCCTTCTTTTGAGGCGCGTCCGCGGTCCCAGCCTGCATTTTCGAGCTCCAGATACATGTCTGAACCAAAAGCAACGGGGACCTTCTTTTCAAGCGCCCGGCGCAGGCGATCTGAAGCCGCCTTCAGGTGGTTTTCGTAATTTCCGCAATCCCCGCGAGGTGCTTTACTGGCGATCACTTTGCAAATGGCACGGCTGAAGTGAGTGGGCACGAGGAAGATCCGGCGCTCAGCCATTTGCTGAAGGGTCGTATCCAAAAGACGCGGGCCATGTTCAATGCTGTCGGCGAGAGCTTTGACGGCATGCTCGGCGGTAGTTTCAGACGTGGCATGAACTGCGACTTTCAATCGGGCTGCGTGAGCCGCCTGAATGGCCGCCTCGAGCAACTCATACGAAAGGGCGCTCGGGTTGGGGTCATTGTCTGCATAAATTTTCAGCCAGCCGGTCTTTTGTTTCAGATACTCCTTGAGCAGTCCCGGAAAGTCGGTTCCAGGACGAAGAAGCGTATATTCTTTACCAGACAGATGATCCGGCGTTCCCGCGGGGAACTGGCCTTCTGGCGCGGCAAGCCCTGGACCGGAGGTGAAGAGGCGCGGACCCGGCGTTTTTGAAGCAAATTCTTTCTGAAGCCCGACATCCAGAAAACGCCCGGAATTACCGAGATCCCGAATGCTGGTGATCCCGGCTAGAAGAAGAGAGTGGGCATATTTGCGTGCTTGGGCTTTGCGCTGGGCGAAAGTCTCTCCCACTGTAAGTAACAACTGCGTTGAGAAATCATTGCCGAAGCTGCGGTCGGTTGTGAGCAGGTGGGTGTGGCTGTCAATCAAACCCGGAATGATGACCATCGACGCGAGCTTGATTTTTCGACATTTCGCAAGCGGTCCGGGAGGCTGGTCTCCAATGTAAGCAATGCGCTCCCCCCGGATCAGGATCTGGGAGCCCGGGATGAATTCTCCCGTGGCCGGCTCCAGGAACTGCGCGCCTGTCAGTATCATGCAGGGGGCAGCGGCCCGCGCATGAGGCAGACTCAGGAAAACGAGAAATATCCAAAGGAAAGTTGTTTTACTCATAGAGCAGTCCGAAATGCTCGGGGAAATGATCTACGAATTTTTCTTTGCGCAAGCGATCCAGTTTGAAAGTCACTGTCCGGAAAATCTGTCTCTCCGCTTCGAAATAAACGGGGGAATCACAGAGTGCCAGCAAGGGTCTAAGTTCCACCACGAGTGACTGATGGAATTCAGGGTTCAGCTTTGCTGCAAGCTTGTCCAGAAAACGGGTCAGCTCAGATTTCAATCGCGAGCGTTCGGTCAGATTGAGGATCTGCAGATTGAAATGGCGGGGGAAGTCCAGAATATTGAGCGTCAGATCACCGGGGTTTTTCAGGAAGCCTCGCTCAATCCAGTATTGAAGGGCTGGAATCAGATGGAAAGCATTCATCACGCTGGCCGTTGGATTGATCTTGAGGTGCAGCCCGGGAAGAGTCCTGCGGAGAGTCTCAAAATTCGCTTCCAGCTGCAGCCAGCTCGAATTGTTGCGTAGAAGGTCTGATTGCGCAAAGATTCCATCAAAGCTGACATTCACCTCGACCTGCCGGAACCGACTCCAAAGCGCGCTGATATCCCAGTTCTGAAATTTGAGAACACTCAGATTGGAGTTGTAAACGAGGCTCAGATTCGTCCGACCGCAAGCCAGCAGCTCTTCCAATATTCGGTAATGCATTTTATGAAGAAGTGGCTCCCCACCGGCAAAATAGATCTGCTTCAGCTGAGGGAGAAGTGGCGTGAGCGTTTGCCAGAGTTTGCCTTCGTCCAGCGAAGTGGTTTCATTGTTCGCGTTTTTGCCACTCAGGGCCAGGCCATCCTGCGCCCAGGCCGAGCTGCTTCCCGGGCTGCAGGTTCGGCAGCGGAGATTACAGTGGTTCGAAAGTCGAAGCCCCAGGTACCTGAGCTGCTCTCCGGGAACAGTTCCGTCGGGAGCCGTTGTCGCACTTAAATGCAGACTCTCTTTGAATTGCTCGAGGCTCGTTGTTCTCAGGCTCGCCTTGCCTTGGGCCTCTTCGCGGTAGCAGGTCTCGCATTGGGGCAAGGCGTTTCCCTCCAGGAGTGCGCAGCGCATCGAGCGAGCGGCGGGGCCGTTCCAGATTTTCTCAAAAGGTTCAGCTTGCAGTGACCCGTACGCATGCGCCAGTTCACCTCCCCGGCAGCAGGTCTGAATCTTTCCATCCTGGTGAAGCATCACATGGAGAAAGGGAAGAATGCAGAAAGCCGTCATTGTGAAGAGCTCCAGAAATCGGGCAACAGCTTGGGGCGCGGTGACTCGGCAGCCGCGGGTGCGAGCGATTCCGCTGTGATGATTTTGATCTGATTGCGGATATTCTGAGCGGCGGCGAAGTGTTCAACTGCTTCGTTCAGCTGGCCCCCCTTCGCGCGAAGGTATCCTGCGGCATCATGGGCAGTATCGCTCAAAGGGGCGACGTCCAGAGTGTACTGGATGCAGCTTTCGGAATCTTTCCAGATTTTCTGCTGTACCCAGGTCTTGGTGGTGAAAGCCGCGACCAGCACAAAAATGGAAATCCAGGAAAGCGGCTTTCTAGCCTTGAGAACCAAGGGGAAGGCCAGTCCCGCCGCCAGCGCTACGCCCAGAACCGCGAGATAGAGGTAATGGTCGGCCGTAGTGGAGAGATTCTGATGGGCAAATGGAACCGCGCCCAGAGTCGGCAAAGTTGAAAGCAGGATTAGAAAGATCACCCCATGAGCCGCTCGCAGGCGGGGATTCTTCGCCCCCCAGGCCAGAACCGCCAATGCGCCCAAGAGTCCAATCAGAAGAACGCTCGTGATGAGGGGGGCTTCCGAGTAGGTCAACAAGACCCGAAGAGGGGTTCGTCCATGAAGGAAAAAGTACTCGTAGGGGATGAAGAGTTGTCGGAGATTGAAGAGGAAAGCATCAGACGCGATGAAAAGTCGCTGCCCGGCGGTGGGAATGAAAGGCAGGAGTGTTTCCGGCACGTGATGGACATAGACAGTGTAAAAGGCTGCCGCAAAGCCGAGCAGGAGCAGACTTATGAGTGCAAAGGCCTTGCGCTGATGGGTCCTGAAAAATAGCTGATGCAGCCAAATCAGGACCAGGGCGTAGCCCGCAGCTGAAATCTTGGCGAACATTCCCATAAGCAGGATGATGGCACTCCAGGCCAGACCCAGTCGGCGATTCGGAACGGAAAGATCCGGGGAACTCATCGTTTTGAGAAAGAGCCAGAGGGCCAAAAGTGAAAACAGTCCTGCGAGCAAATCCTTCAGGCAGGATATCCAAACCACGGTTTCGACTTGCACCGGATGAACACAGAAGAGGGTCGCCCCGAGAAGAGCCGCCGCAGTCGTATACTTCTGGTATTCCGGCTTTTTAGCCCAGAAAAGTGGAAGCAGCTGTTTTAGAACCAGGAATGCCAGCGCGGAGTTTACCCCATGCAGTAGAAGGTTCAGGGAGCGATAAGGAATGGGGTTGGCGGTCCCAAAGATACTGGCCAGCGCTGCCCAGAGGGCATAGGGCAGGCTCATGATGGATTCGGAAAAAATCCATTGGAGGCTTTCCATCTTTACGGGATGAAAAATGGGATTGGCGTAAATATGCTGGGGGTCATCGAAGATGAAGAAAGGGAATGGGAGCGAAAACCCATAGAGAACAAATACGATGAGCAGAAAGACTGCAAACACGCTGGAGTTCTTCATCAGATCCTGTGATCGTATTCGAGGTATAAAAAATTGTCTATTCTCGTTCCATGATTTGGGTCACCAGGGCTGCATTTTTGGAAGAGTCGGTGCTCAGCTGCAGCTCATGAATCGTGGATCGTCTCAGAAGCCGGTAAGCAGCTATCAGGCGTGACCAAGCGATCCTGACCAGAAGGAGATAGTCACGTGGACGGTTTTCGATAAAGTACTCGCGCATCATGGGAAGCCCTGCGCCGATGACCATCTGTGAAAAAAGGGTGGGCAAAATCCACAACGCGTTCAGAGGGCGGACTTCCGGTTCGCTCCGGCTTGTCCGCCTTCCTAAGACAAGGACGATCTCGCCATGCTCTTCTTTGGATACTGGGCACCCGAAATTCTCGATCGGAAAAAGATACTTTCTTCCATAACGCATTCGATCCAGCTCATAGGCCGGCTTCTTGAGGGACAAAGCCCCCAGAGTCAGCTGGTTTTGCAGGGTACCCGCCCGCAGGGCAAGAGCGCGGACCAGGCCTGTCCGGCTCACCAGAGGAGAATCGTCTGAAAGAATGGATAATCCGCCCACCCCGGAGGCGAGTGCCTGCTCTGCCAGATATGAGAGAAGGGTGGTCTTCCCGCCCTTCATGGGGAGCAGAAGAATGAGGGCTTTCTGCCTGACGGCAATGGACATGGCATGTATGCGGTGCAGGCCTGCCCGGTCGAGATGTTTCCCCACTCTCGATAAGATCAGGAGGTAGGTTATTTCATGCAGGCGATCCAGCCTGGGGCTGAAAACATGGGCGGATTCTTTTTCGAAATCAAAAACCGACCAGCCTGCGCCGGAGTAGTCTGAGAAGCGTTTGTGGCCGACATCACGGATATCGGCATTCCGGGTCCGGATCGGCCGGACGGGAAATGAATCACGAAGCCCAGAAGAGGGTTGAGAAAGAAATCCTTCCACCGTGAGTTTTGGCAGCAGTGATTCGCCAACTGCATATTGGCTGAAATCACTCTTGAGGCGGTCAAGAAGTTCAGGGCAGTCGCTCTTGACTCGAACCCGGATCTCATGAAAAACGAAATGGATCACCTGAGCCGCTCTCATGATTTCCAATATGGCGCAATCTCCGGAAAAAGATCAGCAAATTTTTTATTTCGGAGCTGATCCAGTTTGCCTAAGAGCCGGATCATCGGCAGGGGGCTCAAGTCCGCTTCCTCCATTTTCCCGAGCAATTGCAGAATTACCGGCCTTGGAACCCATTTCGCCAGCGACCCTTCGGAAGTTTCAGGAGCGAGCCATCTTTCCCTCAGGGCCTTCTTGAGTTCTGGAGGAATTGCGGAAAGTCCGCTCGGCGCCGGATGACTGGTGACGAACAGACCCGGATGAAATCCGGTACCTTGGGATTCAAGCCAGGCCAGGCACTCTGAGAGGTAATAGGCATTGAGGCAATAGAGTTGGATCTGGAACACGAGGTTGATATTCGTTGCTCTTCGGGCGCTCTGCTGAACTTTTGACAGGTTGGACTCCAAGTCCGAGAATCGGCTGGGTGCGCAGAGGTAGTCGCTTCTGGCTCCTACACCTTCAAAGTCGATTCGCAGTTCCACGCTTTTGAAGGTCTCCCAGCGAGGGAACCATTCTGATAAATCAACGTCGCCGCGGGTAAAGTAAATCAGCGCGATATCCCGGGCTTTGCCCGACTCGATGAGGCCTTGCAGGAGCTGCGGATGAGTGGGGTCCTGGAGTGTTTCACAATGAGAGAAAGTGATTTTCTGGACTTGGGCCAGAAGCCCTGGGGCGGCATTCTGAAAAAGTGGCTTGCTATGCCAGTTGTACGAAGGGTCTTCAACCTGCGGTTTAAGAAACTCCGCCCAGCGGGAAGATTGACCGGGATTGCAGCTCAGGCACTGACGTTCGCAGTCGCGCCCCAAGGACAGGACGAGTTCTCTCGGTTCAAAAAGAGGCAGACCCCGGTTGATTTCTTCGTCATAGAAGCGATTTGCCTCGAGCCGCGGGGTACTGCAACTTTTGCACTGCGGCGGGAGTTCTCCTTCTTTCATCTTTCGCCAGAGCTGCAGAAGTTCGGGTTCAGCGGCGAGAGAAGACAGATCTCGCTCATTCCAGTTGAGTCCCGGGAAACGGGCCTGGGAGTGCTCGCAAAGCAGGTACGAACCGTCTGAATCAAAGTGGAGACGGAACCACGGGAGGATGCAGAAAGTGGGAGAGACGGTGCTCGCAAATAACGGGGAGAGTAGCGGCTCGGGATCTAGCCCCCAGTAAGCCGAAAATTCGTGAATCAGCTCGTTGCGTCTCGGATCTTTCGTGAATTCAAGGAGGTTCGCAAGCGTGCGCACATGACCTTTGAGTGCCTCCAGATTTTGAGCCGGTTGCATTGAAAGATTGGTGAGCTCCCAACGAACCTGCTCGTACACTATCTCCTTCTGTTCCGATGTGAGAGCCGGAAGCGCTTTGATATTTTTTATGAAACCAGAAGCATGGGCGTGGCGATTCCACCGCTGGGTGAATAGCAGAAACGAGCCAAGCGAGAGTTCCTCCGCACCCAAACGGCGGGCCTCGAGTGCTGCTGTCGCCTCGTCTTGATGTAATGGCAGAAAAGGTTTTGCAGCTTCAAGCAGAGATTTCATATTCAGCGCAGAAAAAGGGAGGGAGATCTGTAATTCTGAAAAATGAAACGACCATTTCTTCCGTCTGTTGTCGAGGTTGCCGGTGCTGATATTCGCGAAATCAGCGTCCAGCATTCTGGCGAAATAGACAAATTTCTGAGCGGTGCTGGGCGTACAACGTTCAAGATTCCTTTTACGCAGGCTACGCAGGAGGACCGGGTCGCGGCGAAGCTCCAGGGGGTTCTGATGTTTGATAATGAGGTCAATATTCCTGTCAGTGATGAATGCGGCTTCCCCCAGGATTGGGAAGAATTGTCGAAGTCTCGAGTGCCAGTGCGCCAGGATTGAGATCGTTTCTGGAGCGATATTCTGGCACCAGAGGGTCAGGTCAAAATCACTTTTCCAGCCGGCATAATCGAGGGCCCGGCTATTACGCAGCCATAGTTTCAAGTTCGCTACCACTTCGTTCCGCAGATCACGTTGCCTCCAGAAATCCCAAGCATGACTTGCTTCGCTCCGGTGCAAACTCCCTGAGGAAATCGAGTCATACAGCCGGTTGCACCACAAAGCCTTCCCGCTCCGTTTAAGATGAGAGTGCCGTTCAGGTTTGCATTAGTGACCGCCATTAAGCCACTGACCGTCGCATTTGCCGCCACCGTCAGCGTTCCGATTGACGAGCTGTTCGCGACGATGTTTCCTGTAACCGTGGCATTCCCGTTCACGGTGGTGGCTCCAGTGATATTGACTGGACCGTTCAGGCTCGTTGCGCCACTGAGGCTCGTGGGTCCGATCAGGTTCAGCTCCTTGCACCGAGAATCGCTGAAATCGTAAGCCCCTCCCAGAGCTGTGCACATGGCTTCACTCATGATATTGGCATCGGTTGCGCAGCCAATCACGGTTACGGGGCCTCCGGATGATTGAACGGTGATGTTGATACTTTTATATTGAGTGGGATGCCAGCCAGTGGGCATTTTCATTTTTTGATAACCGACCTCCAGATAGGTTGTCAGAATCTTTTGATTTGCCGGTGCAGGACCGGTATTTTTTAATTTAAATGAAACCGGTTTGATTTTGCCGAACCCGCTTCCGTACTCTTGATTCACTTGAACTGCGTTTGTTCCTGTGCTGTTTTTTATTGCAGCGATGTTCGTGCTTCCCCCCGGTCCAGGAATGGATGCCGCTGTCATCGTTTGTTTGCAGGCTCCAGGATCCCTCAAGTACTGAGTGATTTCGGTGATCATGTCTTGCAACGCCATTGATTGCATGAACTGGACTTGCCCCCGGTTCATATTCTGCATCAGGGCTGCAACCATGGCAGAGGCGCCCGCGAGAATGCCCAAAACAACCATGGTTTCAATCAACGTAAAACCCAGTACGGACTTCCGGCGTACCCCGTGAATCTTTTTCATATATCTTCTATTATCTTACGATTCGGCCCGGCTCTCCAATGAAAAAAGAGGGCCCAAGCCCTCGAATTCAGGGGGTTAAAGACCCAGGTCTGCTCCCGCTTGACCCAAGAGTTGCGAGAAAGGCTTTTTTGCACTCGATCAGGAAGTCCCGGTATTCCGAAAAATGGGTCAAAAACACAGAGCCTTTGCGACGGTCAAACTCGTGAATAAAGCGGTAGAAATCGGCCCTCAGGCGCGCCAGTTCCTCCTCCGCCATCGGGCATTCCAGAGCTTCATGGATATTCTGAAATTTCTGGATTTCATGAGTCGTGAACCCAGGCTGACGGGCGGCTTTCATGAAATCCAGCGCGCTGGTCAGCTTTGCCTTCAGCTCGGGAGTGGCTAGATCAGGGAAGAGATACTCAGGATACCTCAGGAGAGCGGCGTCAATGCAGAGCTGGGAGTGAATCTTTTTCATCTCCAGAATCTCTTCCAGAAGCTTTCGGATTCCAGAGAAAGAGAGCAGATTGAAAGTGCACATCACAATGATCGGCGTCCCCGGAAGGGCTTCAGCAAAAGCTCGGATATTTCTCTGCCAGAGCTCCAGCTCCAGCCCGTGACGGATGTACTCGGCTTCCCCGCCCCAGGCGTCAAGACTGGTAAAAAGCTCGAGCGCACCCACGTGCCCGGAATCTTTCAGTGCTCTGAAATCTTTCAGAAAAGCATCAAAACGATCGGGAGGGTGACTGAGATGGGAGTTCAGGGCGAGAGTCAGTTTCGGACTTTTCTGCCCCCGGAGAAGCGCTTGGAGCTGTGCCCATTTGGGGCTGAGCAGGGGCTCTCCTCCCGTAATTCTCAGAACGTGGAGAGAGGGCAGGATCTCAGGCAACCAGCGGTAAAAAGCGTCCGAATAAACTTGCGGGTCCCGAGGAGGGTTTGGAAGGGGCATTCGATTGCGCCAGGCGGCGACCGGGTACGGTCCATGACGGTGCATCTCACTGGCGACACTTGTACTGATGCTTCCGAGGCAGTAAATACAGGAACAGTTGCAGAGGTCGTCGAGCATGACCTCGAGGTAAGTGGGATTCACATCCGCGTCCCAGGGCATTTTGAGAAGATTATCCAGGTAAGGGGCCGCCCACGGGTCTGAAGATTTGATGAAGCGATCGGAAATTCCTGTCGCCGTCTCATCCTCAAGCTTCCAGCAAAAGGAGCACTCCTTCGGACGGATTCCCTCCAGCATCTGTCGTCGCACTGATTTCTTGAAGGAGGTGTTGTGAAGCGCGGAGGGATTCGTTTTCAATTCCTCTTCAGGGATGCGATGTCGCTCAGGATGATGGCAGCTATGGGTGGTGCCGTTGGCCAGATCGATCGTGACCTGAAGCCATTTGGCCGCACAGAAGGCTTCAGGGAGGGGGGGGGCAGGGGGCTTCATTTATTGAAACTTTCCAAAGGCGTCTGGTTCAAAAACGAGTAGGCCTCCATGGCTTTTGAGAGGGGACCTTCAAAAGCGATCTTCCCTTCGTGCAGAATCGCTGCCCGATCACAGACTTTTTCCAGATGATCCATTGAATGACTGACAAAGAGAACCACTCCTGCTCCTGAGAGGAAGTTCTGCAGCCGGGCTTCCATCTTCTTCCGGAAGAACTGATCAGTATTGTCGGTGACTTCATCGAGGATCAAAAGATCGCAACTTCTGGCAGTCATCAGCGAAAGGCAAAGGCGCGCGCGCATTCCTTGGCTGTAGTTTTCAAATGGCGTGTCCAGAAAATGCCCGAGTTCCGAGAATTCCATCGATTCAGCGGTGATCGCCTGAAGTTCTTTGTGCTCCAGTTCAGGGTAGATCAGCTGGGCGAGCAGATGGGCGTTCTCCCTTCCGGTGAGCTCGGGAATGACCCCGATCTGAGGGTTGAAAATGGCGCGGCAATGGCCGTTCAGAACGATGTTCCCCGCAGTGGGGGTCAACATTCCCGCTATGCAGCGGCAAAGACTCGTTTTGCCCGAACCATTGACTCCGATCAGACCCAGGCGCTCTCCACGATGCAACTTCAAATGGATCCCCCGGAGAACCGGGAGAGATTCTGAGGGGCCGAGAAGTGTTTCCAGGGGGGCTCGCAAAAAATTGACGAAAGCGTCGCGAAGCGTGGGGCTGTGGAAATGCCGGATCTTGAAAAACAGATGCAGATCTTCGATCTCCAGGATGGGCTTAGAGGAAGTGATAGAATTCATTCTTCTGCCTCCTCCAGGAAAATACCGCAATGGACACGAAAAGACCGCAGACCACGAGTGAGCGCCCGAATGAGGCCAGGAACTTCGGGAAACTGTAACCATAGATGCCCAGGCGCAGCGGCTCCAAAAGGATGTAAACCGGATTCAGTAGAATTCCCTGCCTCCAGGGTTCCGGAATCAGCTCCGCAGGGTAGAAAACCGGCGTCAAAAAAAAGAGCACACTGATCAGGAAATGAACCACAAAGCGGGTGTCCCGGAAGAAGACGTTCAGAACCGCGAGCCAGGAGGTTAGCGCCGCAGTCCCGATCACCAGGATAAGAAAGCTGAAGGGAAGTGTCCAGAGACCTCCCATGGGCGGGCGAAGCAAAGCAATCATCGGGATCAGTACGATCAGCGTGGCCGCAGCGAAGTTGATAGCATTGTCGAGCGCGACACTCAAAACCAGCCAATGAGGCGGGATTCGGAACGAGCCCAGGAGATCCCGGGAGCTACGGAGAACGGGGATTCCCATTTCGAGCGTATTCACGACAAAAAGCCAGGGCAGAAGGCCGCTGAGAAGAAAAATTCCGTAATGAGGAATTCCGATCTTCAGGATGTGTTTGAAGACAGTCGCCTGGGCCGCATACATGATAAGAGGACTCAGGACGACCCAGAAAAACCCGGCAATCGTTCTGCGGTAACGAGCCCGGATCTGGGCCGCGGTGAGAGAACGGATCTGGATCCAGGATCGGATCAGTTGCATTCCAGTTCTTTGATCCGGTCTTCCAGCGTACGCACTTGAGTGTTCAGCGTCTTGATGGCTTCAACCAGATAGGAAGTCATCTTCGGATAATTGACGGCGAGCATGCCAGACTCAGAGTCCTTGCGAACCAATTCGGGCATCGCGGCGGCCACTTGCTGGGCAATGAGGCCGGCCTGCAGGCCTTGGGGAGCATCCGCGTTTTTCCACTCAAAATGAACTCCATCCAACTGAAGCACTTGATCAAGTGCATTTGCGATCGGAGTGATGTCTTTTTTCAGACGAAGGTCGGACCCGGCAAAAACATCCAAATACAGGCTTTCGCTCAGAACTTCGGTTTCAATCTGCTCCAGATTGAATTCCTTGATGCTGCCGAAGCAGTAGGGAGTGACTTTCTTGAGGGGGCTTGGAGTCCCGGTCGTCTTTTGGAGCGTTTGAGCGCCGGTTGTCGAAACAATGAGGCCCCTCCGGCTGAGCTCCTGGTGAAACGCGGTCAGGTCCCGGGTGAGTTGGTCCTGGTTTTCAGTATAAACAGCTGAGTATTTCTCGATCAGGGCGTTGAGCGTGACCGGATTCTCGTATTCTCCCCAGGTTGCCGCGGCAATTCCGTCTATCTTGAAAAAGAGATTGGACTCATCCAGTTTCATGAGAATGACTGTCCCGTCCTGATTTCTTCGCGATACGACACCCTGTGTAATAACTTTTCCGGTCTCTTGATTCTCTTTATTCATGGGGACCCCGTGCGTAAGTGTAAAAACTACGAACAAATTACTAGAAGGACCGAGAAATGGCAACTAGAGTAAAAGGCGAGTCGTATGGAAAAAATCGCTTTGATTTACAGATCTCATCTCTCGGACTGGACCAGCTGTCGCTCCATCACTCGTAACCTGGCGCAGGCCTACCGGCTTGCGTTCCCGAAGGCGGAGTTTCGCGATATTTTCTGTGAAGCACAGGTCAATCCCTACGTTGCGATCCAGACGGCTCGGACGGTTTCAGAGTTTGCTCCGGACCTTCTGGTCTTCATTGATCATTCGCCCTTTCCCGGGACCTTGCTGCAGGCCCTCTCTCAAAACATTCCAAAACCGCCCCGGATTTTCGTCCATGTTTTTGGTGATTTCACCTTGCACGCAGTACAGTGGGTCGGCTGTGAGCAGGTTTTAAAGGCGCTTGATGTTACATTCTTTTGTGCCTCCGAGAAACAGCGGCAACTGATCGGGTCATTTGTGCAAGGGGGGGCTGCGCAGATCAGGATCGCTCCTTTTCCAGTTTCCACCCAGGAGTTCCGGCCGTCCTCCAGTCAGGCACGAGCGGGATTCAGGAAGCAAGCAGGCGTCCCAGCAGGCGACTTGGTCTTTCTCTATACCGGGCGCCTCAGTCTCCAGAAGAACCTCATTCTCCTGATCAGGAGTTTTGGAGCTTACCTCCGGCAGATTGATCCGAGGGCGCAGCTCTGGTTGGCGGGGCCGATGGATGACCTGGGGGTTCCCTATCTGGGGAAGCGCTGCCTGAGCGGGACTTTCTCGAGTGATTTACTTGAAGCCATCCGCAAGACCATTCCTCCTGAAGCGAGCCGGCAGGTTCGCTATTTTGGAGATCTCCAGACGGAGATGCTGGTTCAGATCTACGGCGCCGCTGATTTTTTCATCAGCTTGAGCACTCATAACGATGAAGATTTTGGAATGGCGCCGGCTGAGGCGGCCTGTTGCGGGCTTCCGTTGATTCTGAGTGACTGGGGCGGCTACTCTTCGTTTTCCGGTGTGGGTACCGATGCGGGCCTGGTCGCCCGGGTACCGGTGCGAATTGAAGAAAAACGCGTGAGCCCAGCTTTTGAGGGCTGTGTTCAGGCCATGATCGGAATGGCTGCTCAAGCTGAAAAAGGTTTTTCCCGTGAGACTCTGGCCAAGCGAGCGGCGGAGTATCTGTCGATCTCGTCGGTAGCCGGGGTTCTGAAGAGCGAGCAGCAGGGGCGGCGCGATACGAAGCAGCGCTTTTCGGGATTCAGTCCTCTTTTTCGACAGGTTGCTCAGGCATTTGAAGCGTATCCCGATTCCCCGTTCCGGAGTGGCACCGGCTATTCCGCCCTGTACCGGAAGGTTTATGAAAAATATCTCTGAATCCTCCATTCGTGAACGGATTGTTCGCGCCAGTGCTGAAGGAATTGCCGCCACGAGTGGCTTCTGGGAGGAGCGTAGCTGGAGTCGAAAGGGCCGTACGGCAGAACGCTTCCTTGAATTCATCGTGCCTCATTCCATCGAGTACTTTCATGCCATGCGGCCGCTCTTTGTTCTTTTAGCTAGAAATAACGCTGTTCTTGCACATTTTTCACCCTTGATCGTTCGGGACGGGGCCTTGTCACTTCTGCATTATTTTTATCATCATCCTGAACCTTCCGTTGCCGAACAGCTGCTCCTGATTCCTGGGAAGCTTCGCAACCTGGTCCCGGAAGCATGGATTGGCCAGAGTGCGTGGTATTTGCCCCGGACCACCCGGACTACAAGAGACCAGTTGCTGGATGCGGAGCGGATCGAGGATTTTGTTTTCATTCTGACCTTGATCGATGAACGTCAAGCCAGCCCGAAGTGGCTGGCGGCGCAACTCGCGAATATCAGGAAGTGGTCCGGACAGCAGCCAGGCAAAATCTCGTTCAAATGTCTGGTCTATTTTTCGGGAGAATTCCAGGTCCGGAAAGAATGTTTTGTCGAGTCTTACCCCTATGCTTTTGAGATGATCGCGAAACTGCAGGCGGAGCTGGGGAGTCCCGTGACTCCAGTCACGCTGCCGGAATTGCTACAAAGGGGGCTGCAGAGAACGATTTTCCTGGATGTGAATGAAGTGGATTTTTATTACTCAGACAGTTTCATCGTTCATGAATTGATGCGGAGAGGGGCTCTCAATTATTCCTCGGTGACCGGCAGTGCTGGGGATCGCCCGGAGGCACTCCCTGTGGTTCTTCCTGTTTCTCTCCTGCACGAATTTGAGATCGGGTTCCACCAGAAGGAGGAGAGCTTTAAACGACTTCGGACTTCTGAGGCGCTCGCGTCGTTTCGGAATAATCCGGTCCTCGCCCGGGAAGAACTATCGTACCCCGTCAAAGGCGCGTTCAGAAGCGGAAAGAAATTCTGTTCACCCGCTTTTGAAAGCCTGGCCTATGACTTGGCTCAGGAACTTTTCAGGTCGTGCCCCTGAGCAGGGTTCTGAGGATCAGAACCGCTCGCGTCCAGGCCGGAATCCTTTTCTGCGTGACTCGCCCCAAAATATCCGCAAAAGAAACGGGAAATTCATCGTGGTGCGGGGATCTCAAGGATCGTGTGACGAGGGTGCCCGGAAGCAGCTGCTGGTTAATCCTCCATAAATAATGGCAAACCACGCGGTCAGCTCTTTTGAAAACGATCAGGTCAAAACGTTTTAATGACTCCTGCGACCCGACCGGCTCGAGTGTAACCCAGTCACCGACTTTGAGTACGGGATGCATGGAGTCGCTCACGATATGGCACTTGAGGCCGGAGAGATTAGATTTTCCGGGCATGAAAAGGATTCTCCATTTGCAAATGGGCTGGCGAGTAAGCAAGAAGACTCGCTTGAGTTTGAAGAGTTGTGCCCTCGGGAACGCAGGCCAGAAGCGGAGGCCAAAGGGAGAGTTGCGAGGCAAAAGCGCGGAGGATCTTTTGGGTATTTGCGCCAAACCAGGGCAGAATGAGCTGCTTCGCTTTGAAAAGCAGAAGCTCTCCTTCGGGGGTGTTTGCTTCGCGGAGCGAAAGGTAGATCACGGCTTGGTTCTGGTCTGTGGAATAATACTCCCAGGCGTGACTGCAAAGGGCGATCAGGTCCGCCTGCGCTGAGTCGGCCGTCGGGTGCAGATCATTGACGAAAACCAAAACATAGGAATCAGGGGGTGAACTGGAAAACGCGAGCCGATGCCGGCTGTAGAACACGCGTCCTTGCTCCGTATCCGCAAAAGCAGCGGGTCCGGAGCGTTGAATTTCGATGGGCGCTCCGTCCTGTGCCGTAATGAAGGCTCTGCGGAGCAGATCAACCTGAGTGAGGGGAGTCGTTAGCGGGGACGGATAGTTCGGGGTTTGAGGCTCTGAACTTCCGGTCAGGTTCTGTTCTCTCACGAGCCAGGCTGCGAGCGCGGAGCCTTTGATGCGAATCAGCTCAGAAGGTTCGTGGCTATTGCCGATAAGGGGTGCAGGAAGTTTTAGAATATTATTTCCTTCCGCATCTCGGTGCCCACCCCAATCTGAGACCAGGCAGGGCCAGCCGGCCTCTTGCGCCTGCGCCAGTGCGACTCCGAAATCTTCGGTAATCGAGGTGGAAAAACTCACAAAACAGGGATTCTCCCGGAATTTCCGGATCCATTCAGTGGGGGCTGCGGGGGCGTGGAAAATGGGAGGTTTGGTCCAAGGAAGTTGGGTGCTGAAGGCGATCAGATGTTCGTGATAGCCACCCCGCTCGCGCCGTCCCCGGTCTTCGTGGATCTCCTCGTCAAATTCCCCTGAGAGATGGAGTTCGACCGGGAGCTGATGCCGGGTTTGCAGTGCTGAGACTGTGGCGAGAAGCATGGTCAAATTCTTCGTTGCCGACAGCCGTCCGGCAAAGACCCATTGAGTGGGGCGACGCAGGATGAAGGGGGCGGTTTCAGGTTGTCGACCGAAAAGTTCATAGCGGGGAATGATCCCGATCTGGTTTTGAGAGAAGCCCAGCAGTTTGACCAAGGTGTTTTGAACCGCCCGGCTGAGAACCCAGATGCGAAAACCGGGATGCAGCCAGTTCCCGGATTCCAGAAAACGCCGCAGAAATCCGCCGAAAAAAACAATATTCAGCGGTTGATCGTTCTGCGGAAGCGGCAAGGCGCTCTGGTCATCGGGGAAATAGACGGGCTCGCCCGGGTGGCGGGCGGCAAGCCAGAGTTGAACCTTATTGCGAAGGACATCGATGCTCGTTTGACAGACATCGCTATCCAGATCGTTGGGATGGATTTTCAGCATGACGAGTGGTGAGCAAACCCGTATTCGGCCGCCTTGTCAATATTGGAGAAGCTGAAGTTGCCGCGGTGCGGATCGACAATCGTGATTTCACCATTTTCTCGTTGCGCCCAGGGAACGAGTGCGAGCGGGGAGGGGGCCGTTGTAGCTGGTTTTGGAATCATTCCATAGGCCCTGAAGAAGAGCTTCGCGAGTGGGTCCTCATAAGAGGCAAAGATTTTGGACATTTTCGGGGAATCGTTCAAGTAATGCTTCCGGTTTGCCAGCAGTGCCCGGGAGGTATCAGTCGCCTGCAAGGGGGCGGATTTGGCCTTCGGCTCGAGCGCGATTTTCAAAAGTGCTTCGCTGATTGCAGAAGGGGTGTAGTTTGCGGGCAGTTGAAATGAACCCGTGCGAGCCTTTTTGCTAGCCTCGGAAATCAAAGCGCTGAGTTCCTCGGGATGAATAAATGGCCCTGCGCTGGACTCTCGAACCGGGGCGTAGAAAACCTGTCCTGGAAAACACTGGTCAAAATCAGCATGCCCACCCCAGTCACTGAGAACGGCAAGGTTGCCGAGACACAGAGAGCGAAAAGCCGCCATTCCAAAATTCTCGTCTGAGTGGAGGCTGGGGGATATGAAAATACAGGGTTTGCTCCAGAGTCGCTCGTGAAGTGCTTCGCGTGGCAGCATTCCTCCGAAGCGGACCTGGTGCTCGAGCCCAAGCCGGTGGTTGAGCTCCGTGAGAAAAAGCGCGTAGCCGCGGGATTCGAGCCCCATGTTCGGGCTACCCAGATTGTCCTCGCTTCCGTAAATATCCAATTTAAATTCGAGTTCGGGCCTTCGAAGAGCCAGGAGACTCAGCGCCTGAAGAAGCGTGTGCAGATTCTTCTGCGCCGAAATTCTCCCGGCATAAATCAGAGAAACCGGCGTGGCAGGCTCAAATGAGGCCCGCGCGCGAGTTCTTGTCTCCGGAAAATCAAAGATCGTGAACGGGAGTACCCGGACATCCGGGCTTGCGAAGCTGAGTTTCAGGGTGTCGGCGTCTTTGCGGCAACTGGACAGAAAAAGATCGGAGCTCCGTAAAACCTGCGCCAGACCCCATTCATGAAGGGGCCAGCAGCCGATCGTCGCCAGCTGATGGAGATACAGAATGTAGCGGCAATCCAGAGAGCATTTTTCGCGCAGCAGCTGACCGATCCGGGCCAGCTTGACGGTAAAGCAGGTGAAAACGATCTGGTCGGCGCTCAGGCACGCCTGCAGGATTTTCGAAAAGCTCGCTTCGTCTGCATTCAAAACCGAGACCCGGTGCCTTTCAGGGCGCGCTGCTTCTACCCAGAGCTGCTCGAGTGCGGGGATGATCTCCTGCATGCTGTGCCAGACAAAATTCTCACGAGAAGTCAGGACCACGGTATGCCGAAGCGAATCCGGAGTTTTGTCAGCCATTGTTATGCACCAGGAAATTTCCGATGATCAGACCATCTACCGGAGTGCTGGTCAGCAACCGCAGAGCGTCTTGAGCGGTTTCGACAATGGGTTCGCCCATGACGTTCAAGCTCGTATTGAGCAGGCAGAAGAGACCTGTTTTCTGACCGAAGGAATCAATCAGATCATAAAAAAGCGGATTGGCCGGACGCCGGACGGTCTGCACGCGGGACCGCAGGTCCTGATGTGTGATCTCAGCGAGGGCTTTGCGGTATTCAGGCCGGGTCTCGGGCGCAAAGGACATGAAGGGATTGTTGAATCCGTTGGGCACCTTGAAGTATTCCGGTGCTTTCTCGTGCAGACAACTCCCGCCATACGGCCGGAAGGCTTCGCGAAACTTAATGGAGCGGTTCAGGTAATCCTTGATTCCAGGGCGGTCAGGTCGGGCGAGAATGCTCCGATGGCCCAGGGCCCGCGGGCCGCACTCACTTCGTCCCTGGCACCAGGCGAGAATTTTACCATTTGCAAGCATCTCGGCGCACTGGTCAGCCAGATTCGACGGACGTTCCAGCTGGAAGTCTGCAAAGGTTGTCAGAATTTCTTTTTCGGTTGGCACGGAGGCCGGCGAACCAAAAGACGAGCGTTGCTGGTTATGGCCCATGGCATGCCAGCCAGTTGCGCTTGATTTGAAATATCGGTGAGCGGCAGCACCGAGTCCAATGCATTCATCACCGGGGAACGGCGGCGTGTAAATTTCATCAAAATACCCGGCCTCGAGCATCTTCATATTGTTCGTGCAGTTGAGGGCCGAGCCCCCGGTGAAGATCAGCTGCCGGTATTCCGGGTACCGGTCGCGGAGCTGGGACGCGATCTGCTGGAGACTTTCCTCATAATGATTCTGAATGCTGGCCGCGAGGTCGGCGTAATGGCTGAACTCTCCGGAGTTTTCCCAGCGTTCTTTTCCGCCGCCCTGAAAAGCCCGTTTCCAGTCCAGCACATCCAGAAATTCCTGCCGGTTGTGAATGGGAGTTGAGATTCCAAAAGATGCCAGCCCCATGACTTTTCCGGAAGCGCGCTTGTCCTTGAAAATATACTCGGCGGATTTTTCATACAGCGTTCCGAGCCCCTCGCTGAAGTGATGGCTGGGATGCCTTCGGCTTGGCTTGAAGAACTGCCAGCTCTTGTAAACACAGCGAAGCGATTTAAGGTCGTGCAGGTAAACGGAATATTCTTCGTGGGCTAGTGATTCGGCCCCGCCCGGTGGTCCGAATTCCCGGATCTCGGGATGTCCGGAGGGGAAATCCGCAGCACGGGTTCCGGCCCCGTCCATCACAAGGATGATCGAACGATCAAAGGGTGAAAAAAGCTGCGCTGCCGAGGCATGGCAAAGGTGGTGAGGGACAAAGGCGACCGAAGGATTGGTTGAACTGCTGAACAGTTCCAGGCCGCGCTTCTTCAAATATTCTGCAAAAGGAAATTGCTGATTGAGAAATCTTTCCCACTCGGCGGGATGCAGGACATCGCGATTTTCGGCAATATCAAGAGCGCCTTCCGGCGCATTTCCTAGCAGGCGCAAAAGTGCCTGCTCAGGCCAGGCGCCAGAGGCTTTTTTGCGATTGAGTCGTTCTGTCAGGATGAGGTCGATTTCGGGTTCACGGTTGAGAGCGTCTGTTTCCGGCGCCACGATGCGCGCGACCGAGGAGTTGAAGAGGGTTTTGCCAAGCCCGATGAACGAGGAGCCCGAATCGCTTTGCATCGCTTATAGGCTCTCCAAGATGTGCCGAACGCTCCGCGCGTCCGTCTGGGTTGCCGCCAGGCTTTTATGAATATCGGTCTCAAGTCTCAAAACGCGGGTCAGGACGTCGACCGATTGAAGGAAATGAGCCATCTGGTTCGGCGCTTGCCCGCGCGGCGCCGGTTCTTTGTCCAGAAGTGGCAGCCATTTCCAGGCGGCATGCGCCGGTCGCGTGGTAACAGGCGCAAAAAGATAACCAGCGTTCCTTAAAGCCTGACCGGCTTGAATGGCATAACCGGGGTCCGAGCAGAGAAGATGAATGGAAGAGCCACAATCGCCTTCGGAACAATTACCGGTAATCAAACGGACCTGCCTGAGTCCGGCCAGCGCTTCGCGGTAAATCGCTTTGCGTTCGCGCAAGAGCCTGAGAATTTCGTCCAGTCGTGAAAGCTGCACGCGCATGATCGCTCCGGAAATTTCCGAAATCCGCATGGAGCTGCCCAGGAAAGGCCGGGTTTCAACGAAAAATCTGCTTTTGACCGGATTATACTGCGCCGAAACGTCGTGCTGACAGAAGAGGTTCTCGTAACGGGCGCGACTGGTCGCCGTAACGATCCCGCCCTCACCGCAGGAGATATTTTTGTTTTCGTTGAGCGAGAAACAGCCAAAGTCCCCGAGGGTTCCGAGCTTTCTCCCCTGGAAACTGCCGCCGATGGCTTGGGCGACATCTTCAATCAGGAGCAGCTGCCGGCTTTGAGCGAGCCGGGTGATTGCATTCATATCCGCAGCCAGCCCGTCCATGTGCACGGGGAGAAGCGCGCGGGTGCGCGAAGAAAGTTTCGCCTCGATATCGGAAGGGGAGATTCCCAAAGTCTCATCGATATTCGCGATGACCGGCACCGCCCCGACCTGGGCCACGGCCGCAGCGGTCGCCACAAAGGTATAAGCCGGGATGATGACCTCATCACCGGGACCGATGCCTCCGGATTTCAAAGCTGCGATGAGGGCGTTGGTCCCGCTCGTGACCAGGAGGGAATGAGGAACCGGCAGGTAGCGCTCAAATTCGCGCTCAAAAAGGTCGCATTCGCCGCCTTCATCTGGCTGGTAGCGAAAAAGCCGCTTGCGTTCGAAAACCGCCCGAATCGCGTCGAGTTCTTTTTCATCTATGAAATACATCAGGGTATTATTAGCAGAGAGTTGCAGTCGCGGCAAACAGGATGACCCTGTCGGCCTCCGGCTTTCTTGAGGGAGTCCCTGAACTTGCGGTATCTGGCGGAATTCCAGATTTCAACCAGAGTGGGTTCATGAGGCTGGCCGGTGATCTGGCCCATGACATTCTGCTCCTCATAATCTTCAAAGCAGGGAATCACGTTTCCCTCGGCCGTGATGACGAGCGCGGAATGGGGAATGAAGCAGGGGTGCGGAAGTGGCGGCTTCTCCGAGCAAACTCCGACGTCCTTCATCAGACCACCGCGATTGGTGAAGAGCAGCGTTTCGCTCATCTGGTACCGGATTTTCGTCCGTACTTCGAGTGCCAGCGTCTCCAGCAAAGCCTCAAACGGATAGTCCCCGGAACCGGGGTGGCGCGTAACCGTGAATTTGCTCACGCCCGAACGGAGCAGGCTTTCGAGACGCTCCCGCGTGAGCAGCGTTCCGTTTGTATAAAGCTCAATGAAGCACTTCGGAAGTGCTTGCCGGGTCAGCGCCGCAAAATGATCGAGTTCGGCACAGAGCAGGGGCTCATTGTAAAAATGAAAAGAAATGCGCCCGTTGTATCCCGCTCCCCGGAGCTGCTCGAGGATGTTTCGAAAAAGCCTCTCGTCCATTGGGCGGGAGGCTTTTCTTTTTAGAATCGAGTTCGGGCAATAGGAACAGCTCTTGTTGCAGTCCGGATTGATTTCGATTTCGACAGCAAGAACGGGAAAATTTGAATCTTTTTTAAACATAATTCGAGAAATCTTGTCGATTGCGCAGAAGTTAGCATACGGAGTATGGTTTTCCAAATGGTGAAAGACGAGGCAGCTTCTGGACTGTCGCCCCAAGAAATCCAGAAAGAATTCGCCCTGCGCGGTTTGCCAGATGATTTTTGTCTTGTGCCTTTTTCCACCTTGATTCTCGAGCCGGATGGTCAGGTGGGTTCCTGCCGGCACAAGGGCAGCGACTTTTCAGTCGGCTCGATTATGGAACGCTCGCTGCTCGAAATTTGGAACGGACCCGGCTTGCGTTCCTGGCGCCGGGAATTTCTGAAAGGTGAGGTTCAGACCTGTAAAACAGAAACCCGGCATCGTGCCTGTCATCTCTGTCCGCGCTACAACACGCTTTTCCCCCTGGTGTCGCCGGCTGAATGGCAGTCCGCTCCTCCTTTGCGCCTGGGTTTGAACCTGAACGGCCATTGTAATCTTCGCTGCCGAATGTGCCATGTCTGGAAAAAGCCCAATGGCCTTTATAGCGAGCCCCGTTATTGGTCGCAGCTCGAAGCCCTGCTTCCGCATGTCAGGGAGGTGGAGTTGCTTTCCGGAGAACCCTTCGTTCAGAAGGACACTTATCGGCTGATTGATCTCATCAGCCGGATCAATCCGGCCTGCCAGTGGACGATCACGACGAACGGCCATTGGAAATTCAATCAGCGGATCGAGGCCGCTCTGGACAAGATCCCTGTAAAAAATTTGATCGTCAGTCTTGATTCCCTGAATCCCCAGACCTATGCGCTGATTCGCGGTGGCAGCTTGGAAGTCGTTCTGAAGAATCTTGAGCTTCTGGTTCAGTATGACCGTCGGCGCATCCAGAAGTCGCTTAGCAGTCTGGGACTGAAGATCAATTTCCTGGTGCAAAAAGACAACTGGGCGGAACTTGCTGGCTTCCACGAATTCGGAAAAGCTCAAAAGCTTGAAGTGTTTCGGACCTTTCTTTATGAACCACTGGAATTTTCACTGCTTTCCCTGTCTCAGTCCGAAAGAGAGGGAATTTTAGAAACTTACCTCGCCTCATTGTCCGGCGAGCTGCTCGGTCATTCAATGAGGATTCTCGTGCCGCTCATTGATAGTCTGCCGAAGCTTGCGCAATGCGAGTACTGGCTGAAACTGAGAAATGTTGCAGAGCATAAAAAATCCATTCAGGCGCTTGCTTTCCTTGCACCCAGCGTTTAGAAGGAAGTCTACAAAGGGGTGAGCTTTATGAAGTTTTTTGTTGCCGGTATTTTTGGCTTTATGGGGTTGATGCTGTCCTGCTCAGGAGCGGTTTTCGCTGCCGAAGGGGATGTCGCCAAGCGCGTGGTTCTCGACAGCAATAAGGTCTCCATTGATACAGACAAAGCGATTCTGGTCAGGACCGCTAGCACTCCAAGATCCATCAAAGTTTACATGAATATTCCCTTTGGACGTACCTATTGCTCTCGTTACGAAACCCGGACGGTCTGGGGTCCCGACTCCTCCTGCGGCTATTACACCGAATGCAATCTGGTCTGCAGCAATTATTGTCAGGTTTGGAACAGTCATGGCGGTTGTGTTGCATGGGGGCAGGAGTGCTATAACCGGTGCCACGAATATATGAATTCCTGCTACCATCCCCAGGTTTACTGCGCCGAAACCGGTGTCGCCTACAAAGAGAAGCAGGCTTCTTTCAAGCTGACCTTTAAAAAAGCTTCCCGCCTCGGTCCCAACGAAGAAGAAACCTTTGAAGTCATCGGTTCACAGAAAACTGTGGACGGCCGTGATGACGTCTATACCCTCAGGGCGCTCGATACAAAGACCCGTTATCTGATCAAGAACTCCTGGTTCTTTGGTGACTGGGTTTCGGTCAAAGGCAATCAATAATCATAATTATTCAAGAATGACCGAGCCCCAGCCCAAAAATCCGTTGCATAACGTCACCCTGGAAATGATTGTCACCCGCTTGGTGGAGTTGTACGGCTGGGAGAAGCTCGGCCAGGTTGTTCCGATCAAATGTTTCAAGAACAATCCGAGCATGAAATCGAGCCTGACTTTCCTTCGCAGAACCCCCTGGGCCCGGAAAGAAGTGGAAGACATTTATCTCCGGGAATGCGGTCACTGAATATTTCTGATAGGGTCCCCGTAATGGAGAAAATAACCCAGGAAGACCTGCAACACTGCATTCGCGTGATGGAAGCCCTGGCCGGCGACTCCATTATCCTCTCATCTTTGTCAAAAGAAGATCGACTCCGGCTCTTGGTCTCAGCAGGACGAACCATTCATCCGGAACGCACGGAAGTAACCCGCCGTCTGAAGGCTCTGCGGCGTGAGAAGCGCAAGCAGAAGCAGAATCGGGACCGGCTTGTTCGCGCTTCCGCCGAGATTCGCACCGCAAGACTGGATTCGGTTTTCGTTCCACCGCCTCGCGTATTGGCCCTCGAATCCGAAACAAATGAAGCTCCCGCGCGCGAGCTTGAGCACCCTCGGGCCTGCTACGTCTGCAAAACTGAATTCACCCGGCTTCATTTTTTTTATGATTCCATGTGCCCAAAATGCGCACCTTTCAATTATGAGAAAAGATTTCAAACCGCCTCCTTGCAGGGCAGGGTCGCCCTGATCACCGGCGCCAGACTGAAGATTGGTTATCAGGCAGCACTGATGATGCTTCGAGCCGGGGCACGGGTCATCGTGACCACGAGGTTCCCCCAGGATGCCGCCATCCGCTATGCTCGTGAACCGGACTTTGCGGCCTGGGGTGCACGCCTTCAGATCCATGGCCTGGATCTCCGCCATTCGCCCAGTGTTGAGACCTTCACTCGGTTCGTCAATCAGACTTATGAGCGCCTGGATATTCTCATCAACAATGCTGCGCAAACCGTCAGACGGCCACCCGGATTCTATTCCCATCTGATGAGTACTGAAAAGCTGGCCCATGAGGAGCTTCCTGCGGATGCACGAGCGCTTTTGCTGAATCATCAGGCCTGCAAGGTTGCCCTGACAGGGCCTAGTGCCGCGAGCGGTAGTACAAGTGCGAATCATCCCTCGAGTGGCGATACGACCTGGCTTTCGAGCTGGCATGGGCGAGATCCAAAAGTACTCGGGCTGACTTCCTCAGCTGAGCTCTCACAGATTCCCTATCAATGTGATGATCCCGAAGCGTCCGAAGCCTTATTTCCGGCCGGCAAGCTGGATGCCGATCTTCAGCAGGTGGATTTACGCGGAATCAATACCTGGCGCCTGACGCTGGGAGATGTACCGACGGCTGAAATGCTCGAAGTCCAGCTGGTGAATTCCGTGGCGCCGTTTATTCTTTGCAGCAAGCTCAAAGCGCTGATGCTTCGGCACCCTACGGGCGAAAAGCACATCGTCAATGTATCGGCGATGGAAGGGAAGTTCGCGCGGCACACCAAGACGGATAAACATCCTCACACGAACATGGCCAAAGCGGCGCTGAACATGATGACTCTGACCTCGGCGCGTGATTACGCGAAAAGCGGAATTTTCATGAATGCCGTGGATACCGGCTGGGTGACGGATGAAGACCCGGCAGCGATCTCCGCGCGCAAGCAGGAAGAGCATGACTTCCAGCCGCCGCTGGATATTGTAGACGGAGCGGCGCGCGTTTGTGATCCCTTCTTTTCAGGTCTTTTGACTGGCAAGCACTCGTGGGGAAATTTCCTGAAAGATTATTTTCCGACCGAGTGGTGAGGAACACAGTTGCAGATCAGTTAAAAAATCTCTACTCGCACAAATCTGGAAAGTTTCTTCAGAAGTTCATCTATTTGAAATGGCTTGCTCACAAAATCATCCGCCTGAATTTCTTCCGCTCTCTTTCCGGCGTTTTCGGCTGCAGTCAGGACAATGATCGGGATGGTGTGCCCATATTTCTGATAAAATAACTTTGCGAACTCCCAACCATCCATGATCGGCATCTTCATATCGAGCAGAATCAGATCCGGTTTATGGTGCTCGAGTAACTGGAGTGCTTCAAGACCATTGCCCGCGCTCAGTACTTCGACTTGAGCCGCCCGAAGGAGCATCTCCATGGAGGCTGCAAGAGAAGGATCGTCTTCAATGACGAGTACAATGTCAGCGGTTATTGTCATAATCCGGAGATCCTCCCAAAGGGAGCGTGAAGTAGAAGGTCGAGCCCACTCCCAATTGACTGGTGTAGTTCATCTTGCCGCCGTGGGCTTCGATGATTTGCCGACTCAGGTGAAGTCCCAGGCCCATTCCTCCCAGCTGCCGATGCGCCCGTGCATTTCCCTGGAAGTATCGCTCAAAAACCCTGTGCTTATCAGTTTCTGAAATTCCGATTCCGGTATCCCGCACTTCGATGCGGGCCTGTGAAGCCACGGCTCTGAGACAGACCGTGATTTCTCCCGTATCTTTGGAATACTTTACCGCGTTTTGAAGCAGATTTGTCAGGACTCGCTCGATTCTCTGCTGATCGGCGAAAACCTCAAGCCGATCAGGTGACTCAACTGAAATGTTGACCGGGTAAGCAATTGCTCCGAGATTAGCGCTGACCTCCCGGATCATCCGTGCAAGATCGAATGAGGAACGATTGAGTCTGAGCATTCCCTCTGAGGAAGCCGCGGAGTCGAGCAGCTCCTCAATCAGGGTGGTCAGCTTGTCGCATTGCCTGTCTGTGGATTCCAGAAGAGCGGTTCGCTTTGTGCTGTCCCACTTTTCACCCAGACGATGAAAGAGCTGGGTATTGGTTTTGATCACCGACAGCGGCGTTTTGAGATCATGGGCAGCGTTGGAGAGAAACTCGTCCCGGAGTCCCTCGAGCCGGCGCAGCTCACTGACATCGCGGATGGCGAGTGCGACGGTTTGGATCTGGTTTTCCTGCATGGATGCAGGTGCGGCGGAGACGCTGAGGTGAATTGTTTTACCCGAGGGGAGGTGAAGAACCGAAGGCATGTTGCGGATGATTTCACCATTTAAAGCTCTTTCGGAAGCGCGTTCCGCTGATTCAATTGGACCCCCTTCCGGATGGGTTAAGGAATACGTGCAATAGTTGAAAAAGAATTTTGTCATTTCTAAATTGGCATTTGCAGTGGAATCAATTTCGAAAAGCGTCTTCGCCGCTTCATTTACATGAATGACTTCTCGAGCTTTACTGATGAGAACAATGGCGTCAGGCAAATGAGAAATAATTGAATTCAGCTGCTCCTCTGAGTAAATGATCGCACGCAATTGGCCTCTGATCAGGATGAGAAGAAGAAGCGATGTCACCAGAACAAAAAATAGGCCTTTGACGATGGAAAACGTGGTCATCTGCTCGGCAACCAATCCGAGTCTCTCGAGCGCTTTGTCGGAAAAAACAATCCAAAGGCTTGCGAAGACCGTGTAGGGCAGGACAGTTTTCAGGGCTACGCGGGCGATAGGCACATATCGAATCTAAGCCAATCGAGGTCCCGAGGGAAGGGCATAAGAGCACGCAATCAAGTAGATTGAAAAGTCTGGTAATAACGCAATTCTTATTTACGCGGTGTTTAAATTAAGCAGACACGGGCAGTATTTTTGCAAGAAACTGCTTTTGATATAAGTGAAAAGATTCTGTTTATAATGTTTTTACTCAAATGCTCCATCAGCGTTTTTCGCTGAATGTAAGGCAATTTTGAGCTAGGCCGAGTTAAAGGCGGGACAGAGTAAAAAGCGGGACCATTATTTCACGAATGCCTCTGCGATCTCGTTGCTCTCAGGGCTGTAGGCAGGCGTTTACGCACGTCGAATCCCCACCGCTCGCTGTAGGTGTTTCAAAAACAATGTACTGAGAATATTAAACGGGCAATCAGTAGCGATGACGCGATAAGCATCAAAAAGGAGGCGGATACTCTTTTGTTTGGCGTCCCCACGGGGATTCGAACCCCGGTTTACGCCGTGAGAAGGCGCCGTCCTAGGCCTCTAGACGATGGGGACGCATGTGAGGCCGCTCTTGAGATGTTTGGGAGTTCTAACCCAAGCGGCTGGGGAATTCAACCGGGGATATTCTACCAAATCTGACCGGCACCTCAGGCATTTCAAATGCATCATAAATCTGGAATTATTGAAAAGGAGTGTTCTATGGCCAATCGTCATCTGCCCGATATCTGGCGCCGGGAGGCAGCTTGGAACCCGGTTCGCGAAATCTCAAGACTCCAGCGGACGCTGGACCGCATGTTCGGGGACTTCATGAGTCCTTACGAGCAGTCTTTCGGTGAAGACCCGCTGGTTTTTTCACCTCCTTGCAATCTGGAGGAAACAGACAAGCATTTTCTCTTCAGTTTCGACCTGCCCGGCGTTTCCAAGGATAACGTCAAGATTGAAGTGAAAGACAACCAGCTCATTGTTTCAGGAGAGAGACAGGAGGAAGAAACCCGCGAAAAATCCGCAAGACATGCGACCGAGAGATTCTATGGTTCTTTTCAGCGGATATTCTCACTCCCTTCTGCCGTCGATGCTGAAAAAGTACAAGCCAACTACAAGGACGGTGTCCTGAGAGTCGCCCTGCCCAAAGCCGCAGAAAGCAAGTCCAAGCCCATCCAGATCACCGAGGGCGCAAGTGAGTCATTTGAAAAAATGCTGATCGAAAGCGATAAAAAGAAGGAAAAAGCAGCCTAATTCTTTATTGCAGCATGTCGAACAGCAATTAGCACCTTCCGCTGGGGCCTTGATGTGGTATTTTTGTTTTAACAAGGGCAACAGCAGGAGGCGCTATGGAACGGTCACGACAGGCAATTCGGGATATTCAGCACTTTGGCGAAGAAGGCGGGGTAGTTCCAGTCATCGATGTGGCGGCGACTTCGACTTTTCTCGATCCGGCGGATATGGAGCGGGCATTCCGGGGCGAGCTTCCCGATCGCTATCTTTATAGCCGCCATGCCAATCCCACCGTCAACGCCTTCGGCAGAAAGCTTGCGGCCATGGAGGGAATGGAAGCGGCGCTTGGTGTCGCAAGCGGAATAGCGGCCATTGCTTCGGCGGTGGAGCAGCTCATGCCCCAAGGCGGGCACCTGGTTTCCTCCCAGACCATTTACGGCGGAACCTATGCGCTCTTTAATAATATCTTCCCGAATCGTGGAATCCAGGTCACGTTTGTAGATCCGGATGATGTCTCCGCGTTTGAAAAAGCCATTCGGCCCGATACCAAGGTGATCTATACCGAGACTGTTTCAAATCCGCTGCTCGGTATCAGCGATTTGAAAGCGCTCGGTGCTTTGGCAAAAAAAAAGAACATTAAACTCGTAGTGGATAATACCTTCACGCCTGTTCAGGTTGCACCGGTCGAGTTCGGTGCTGATGTCGTCGTTTATTCCTGTACCAAGTACTTGTCGGGTTCGAGCGATTTGATCGCCGGTGCGATTGTTGGCTCCCGCAAATTCATCGACGACCTGGTGGATCTGAACCACGGGGTCGTCATGCTAATGGGACCGGTCATGGATCCCAGGGTGGCGCACGAGCTCTATCTGCGGCTCGATCATCTGCCCATCCGGATGGCTGCTCATTCCCGTTCAGCGGGTTACCTTGCAATCAAGATGGAAGAGGCGGGCGTCAAAACGATTTATCCCGGGCTCAAGAGTCATCCTCATCACGAGCTTATCAAATCCATCATGCACCCGGAATATGGCTTTGGTGGCATGGTCACGGTGGACTGCGGGACTAAAGAGCGTGCAGCCAAACTCGCTTCACGACTTCAGGAAGAAAAATTTGGCCTTTATGCCGTATCTCTCGGATTCTCCCGGACTCTGATGAGTTGCCCCGCCGTGAGTACGTCGAGTGAAATTCCGGAAGATGCGCAGAAGAAGATGCACCTTTCGCAGGGGCTTTTGCGCTTGAGTATTGGTTATACGGGAAGCGACAAAGTCATGTGGGAACGTTTTGAAAAATGCTACCGGGAAGTCATGAAATAAGCATTCAGGATACGTAAAGCCCGGTCAGCGGTCCGGAAGGTTGGAATCTGAAAACGCTCGAGTTGATAGGCAAAAGCGTCGTAGAGTTCCCCCGCATCCACAACCGCAACCCAGGGTTTGCCTGCTCCTGCTGCGGTGAATTCTTTCTTGATCCGCGCAAGTCTCAACGCCAGCGCGTCTGGATGCATGAGGTCTTCGGAGTGTTCGGCGGGTGAGATACTGAGGGTCATTGTAGCGGGAGTGAGCGGGACGATTCCGACGATCACCGCATCCATCGCGGAATCCGTCAGTACGGTGCGGATCACTCGGTCATAACCGGCATCGTTCGTCATGGGCGTGAGGTCCACCGGATTGTGAACATCGACGATGGAAGAAAGCCCTGCCTTATCCAAAGACTCTTCAAGAGCCCTCTGAGCAGTACCTTCAAAAGCGGGCAGGGTGAAACTCCCCAGATTATCTGCAAAAGCAACGCATTCGAAGCCGGCATTCGAAATCGCGCCGAGACGGGGCTGCCGGCCTGTGATCAAATGACGGTTGGGGCCGAGGAACACGAACATCTTTGTCAGGTCTTCGAAGTCAGCGACGGTTTCTGCAAGCAAGACACCGGCTTCCTGGCAGAGCCCACGGGTAACTGCGTAATTGCCAGCAATCGAAGCCGTGTGGCTGGCAGAAGCATGAGCACCTTCGAGGGTTCGTCCCGCGCGATACAGAATGACCGTGCGGCCGCTTTTGACAATTTCACGGGCGGCTCTGATGAACTTGAGACCATCCAGCGCCTTGAATCCCTCGACGTAAACCGCGTAGGTCTGAATCTCCAAATCACTTTTCAGATAATCCAGATAATCCCCGACCGTGAGATCCATCTGGTTTCCGATTGAAATCGTGTATTTTGGATTGATTGCTCCGAGCTTGCTTGATTTTGAAACCGCAAAAGCTCCGCTCTGGGAGAGGAACGCAAGCGGTGCTGCGGGGCCGGTCGGAAGCGGGAGTTTGTAGGGTGGAATAAAGAGCGTATTGTATTTCCCCGGGACCGAGCGGATGCCCAGGCAGTTCCCACCATTGATCACAGGCCCCTTCCAGGTCGTGCGACGGGAATTCTCAAGCGCCTGGTTCATGCTGCTAACGATGGCTTGAGTTCCTTGTTTTTCTTCCAGACCTCCTGGAATCGCAATCACGCTTTCGGCCTTCTCAAAGGCCGCCACTTCGGTGATCGCGTCTGGTATCTGCTTGGCGGAAACCGCGAGCACCAGAAGATCCACTTTTCCGGGCAGCGCTGAAATGCTAGGGACGCAGGGACAGCCGGCAAGGGTCTGCATCCCGGGTTTGATGATATAAAGTCGGGATGGATCAAAACCCTGGTGCAAAATATTTTCAACGATCGTACGTCCCGGATTCATTTTTTCTGAAACCCCCATGACCGCGATCGTGCGGGGCTCCAGGAGGTTACGGATTTTTTCAGCGGGGCGGATCGAAAGGGCTGTTGCAGAAGCAGGGGCATGCGCCAGAGTCACCAGCGCATCGAGCGCAATCAGTTTTCCTTCTGAGATGACCAGGGGATTGATTTCGAATTCCTTTATTTCCGAAGGCATGAGGCGTTCGGAAATCTGAAATAACTGCTGAACCACTTCCGTGATCTGAGTGAGGGCGATTCGCGGCTTTTGCCCGCGAAGAGTCCGGGTCGCCAGCTGAACCACGGCCACTTGAGAAAGAGCCTGAGCCAGGCTTTTCTCAGAGCCGGCACTCGGACTGAGGACGGCTGCATCGCGACCTTCCCGGAAGTGGGAAGCCAGGAATTCTGTAAAGATTCCACCCGCGCTGAGCGTGATTACTGCGCCGAAATCCTCAGTCCAGCGCATACCCAGGAGAAGTTCGTTTCCCAGTGACGAATCATAGGGAATGCATTCGCTGATGGAGTATCCAGTTACTTTGAATTTTTCAGCAAAACGCCGCTCCATGTCCAGAATTGCGTCCCGCACCATGTCCATCCGGTTTTCAACAATTTTGACCCCGCCCAGATCGCTCTTGTGGAGTATCTCGTGAGATACAACCTTGATGACGGCCAGCTTGCCCTGCAGGCCGGACAAAATCTCAGAATTCAGCTCGGAAGAATTTCGGAGCAAAATCCGATGAGGGACCTGTATTCCGAGCGCTTTGAGGATCTCCATTCCTTCTGTTTCCAGAAGGGACATTCGCTGCTGCTGTCGGGCTTTATTCAGAATTGACTCAATCGCCGTAAAATTCATAAGTACTCGACCTCAATGGGCAGCCGCGCGACCCAGCTGGAATGCCTTCAAATTCATTTCGACAATCTTTTCGCCTTTACGCTCAAAAAGGCTGCGGATCGCTTGAACGAGTGAATCCGCCTGAACTGGAAGGAATTTTGAGGCCGCTCCCACCAGCACAATGTTCGAGGTCCGGACGGAGCCGGCTTCACGGGCAAGTTGCTCGGCATCAATCAGGAAAGCCTTGGGCAAGCTCCGGATCTGGGCATAGATCTCTTGGAGGTCGGGATAATTGCCGATGTTCTTGACGGGAGCCATTGCGGAAATGACAGTTGCGTCTTTAGAAAGCATAGGAAGATACCGGAGAGCCTCAAGAGGCTCCATGCTCAGCAGAAGCTGGGCCGAACCGCTGGAAACAAGCGGGCTGTGAACCGGAACATCGGAAATCCGGAGAGCGGCAGTCACTGCCCCGCCTCTTTGGGACATTCCGTGTACTTCTGATTGCTTCATGTGCAATCCCTCACTCAGTGCTGCGGTCCCGATTGCCGCCGAAACTGACAGCACGCCTTGTCCTCCAACACCTGCAAAAATCAGATCGCATTTCATGAGGTCACCTTTTTCCGCTTCGCTGTTTCAATGCACTCACGGACGGCAATGATCACCGAAAGCCCCTGGTACTCGATCTCCTTTTGAATGATGGCGGAGTTCACGTGAACCTGTGTGCGATGAGTGTGCAGGACGTGGACGTGCTCGGGGTTGACACCCAGACCCAGTACGACGTCTTTAATTCGTGTCTGCATCCCGTTTGAAGGCAGAATCGTCGTCTGCCCTCCTGTCATTCCGACCGTTTCGTTATCCAGGATCATCACCGTGATATTGGAATTGGCGGAAATAGCATCAACGAGAGCCGTCATGCCGGAATGAAAGAACGTGCTGTCCCCAATTACGGCGACCACGGGTTGCAGCCCCGCTTCGGAAGCCCCTTTGGCCATCCCAATGGACGCGCCCATACAGACGCAGCTTTCGATGGCCTTGTACTCGGGCATCGCACCGAGAGTGTAGCAACCGATATCAGCCGTTACCAGACTCACACCGAATGCGCTGAGTGCTTCTTTGATGGAGGCGTAGCTGTCGATATGCGGGCAGCCGGGGCAAAGTTGCGGAGGACGTCCTGGAATCGTGAAGCTTGCCGGGGCAGAAAGCCCTTTTTGAACAGATAAGCCCAGAGCCGCACGAACGATGTCCGGATTGAGTTCGCCGTCTGCGGGAACTTCTCCAGACATCCGCCCTGAAATGGGTTTTGGACTTGAGTTCCCCACGCCCCGGATCAGGCGCTCCAGATAGGGATAGCCTTCTTCGAAAATCACGAGTTTCTTCACCCCTGCGAGCAGCTGCTGAATTTTTTGTTCAGGCAAGGGGTAGGCTCCGATGTGCAGATGAGAAACTGGAGTTTTCAGCTCGCTGGCGACTTCCAGATAATAGTTCCGTGCAGTGCCGGTGGTGATCACTCCCAAAACGTCATCTCCGGGTGCCAACGAAAGCTGATTATGAGGGCCTGTTTCGATCTCATTCTTAAGAGTGGCTTCGGAAGTCAGGCGCTCATGCCATTGCCGTCGGGCATTATTGGGCAAAAGAATCCAGGATTGAGGATCTTGCGCCTTATTCACGGAATTGATCGCTGAGGCGGAGCGGGGGAGGACTACCCCTCGGCTATGGGCGAGACGGGTTACAATCCGGAGGACCACAGGCATCTTGTATTTTTCAGAAAGAACGAAGGCCTCTCTGGTCATATCGTAGGCCTGTTGATGGTCAGCAGGTTCCAGACAGATGATCTTGGCGAAATCAGCAAAGTAGCGGCTGTCCTGCTCATTCTGGGAACTGTGCATTCCAGGGTCATCCGCCACAGCGAGCACAAGTCCACCATGAATCGAAACCAGGGCGGAACTCATGAAGGGGTCAGCAGCCACGTTCAAGCCAACATGCTTCATAGTGACGAGGACGCGGCGACCGGCGAGAGAGGCCCCAAGAGCCTGTTCGTAGGCGGTCTTTTCGTTTGTACACCAGGTGGCTTTGAATCTGGGAAATACCTTCGCATATCCTAAGCATGTCTCCAGTATTTCAGTCGACGGCGTTCCCGGATAACCATAGGCCAAGCTAGCTCCACCGTGAACCGCCCCAAGGGCAATGGCCTCGTCACCTAAAAGCATTTGGTGTCCCAGTTCTGTTGAATTCATGCCGGCTGATCTCCCTTTGTGAGCGCTGAGTAAGATTCGATACCGTACTTCAAATCCTAACTCAACCCGCATTGTTTGAAGAGACTGTGCCGCCGTGGTGCGGCAGAAGGGTTGATTCGCAAGGCAAACCCTGTATATAGTGGCCGTTCCTGAGTATGAACTTGAGAAAACATTGCCCGGCAATCTATGGACCCGTTCAGAGTCGTCGTCACGGACTCTCCCTTGGGATTAATCTTGGGGATCCGTACGCCAAGATCTGCACCTGGGGTTGCATTTACTGTCAGTGCGGTTTTGGTTCGCGCAAGGAATCCACCGAAACGGTGGAAGGTCAGAAACTTCCTCCCGTCAACCAGGTTTTAGAGGAACTTGCTGGCGCCTTGAACCTTCATCCCAATCTCGATTCTGTCACTCTGGCTGGAAATTCCGAGCCGACAGCGCATCCTGACTTCCTGGAAATTGTCCGGTCGATTCTGGCGCTACGAAAAAAAGTCAACGGCCGCTGGATTTTCAACTGCCTGAGCAATGGTTCGGAACTCAACCGGGCCACCGTCGTTGAGGGCTGCAATGCGCTGGACGAAGCCTGGATCAAGCTCGACTGCGGAATTGATGACCTGTTCAGGCGCTTGAATCGTCCAACTGCGTCAGTGGGATCGATTGAGGCGCATATTGAACGCATTCAACGACTTTCCAAACCCATGATTCAGTCACTCTTCTGGAACTGCAGTTCTAGCCCGGAAGTTTCAAATTGGACTGAAGCCAACCGACAAGCGGTTCTGAGAGCCTACGTTAAAATCGCACCCAAGCAGATTTTTATCACAACAGTGGACCGCGAACCGGCTTTTCCGGATGCCGAGCCGGTCAAAAGAGAGGAGCTGGAGGCTTTTGCAGAAGAGATCCGCCAAAAAGGATTTCCTGTAAAAGTTTTTGCCCGCTGACAGGATCTGACATGATCACTCAACTCACACGCACACTTGCCGTCACCCTTAAAAGTTACCCAGAAGAATGGACCAAGTGGTGGGCGGAGCGCACGCAGACCCAAAGATTTGCACCTTTGGTTTTTGTTCTTGTCTATTGGTCGCTCCTGCTCCTGCTGAACGGCTTTCGTTCGGATCACATCAGTGGGGGACTGGTGATCCTTGTCGGGAGTTATGGCGGACGAGGTCTGAACCATATTTATAAATTTCTGCTGCCGATACTCGCCACCGCAATTGTTTATGACAGCCAACGATTCTATGGGGACTACATCCGCGGCCCGGTCCATGTGGAAGAACCCTATTTCTTTGACCTGCGATGGTTTGGAATTGAAACAGCCACCGGACGGCTGACTCCGAACGAGTGGTTTCAACTTCACACAAATCCCATTCTGGATCTCATCACTGGATTTTTTTACATCAGTTTTGTTCCAATTTTCGCGGCAATCGGCGCTTATTTCTATTTCTGGGCGAGCCGAACGGGCACTCCGAAACTCAGTGCAGATCGTATTCAGGAACTCGCCCCCCGGTACATGTGGTCGTTCTTCTGGGTGAATCTGATCGGCTATACGACTTACTATTGGTATGCAGCCGCTCCGCCCTGGTACGTGGCATTGCATGGTTTCGGTCCGGCGAAGATGGACACGCTCGCCAACGCCGCCGGTTGCGTGCGGTTTGACGAGCTTTTGGGAACCAAGTTTTTCACTGAGTGGTACGGCCGTTCCGCCGATGTCTTTGGCGCGATTCCCTCGCTGCACGTTGCGTATCCTCTGCAAGCGGTTTATTTTGCTTTTAAATTTGGACGATTCCGCGCGTTCAGCATATTTTTCTATGTAACAATGTGCTTTGCGGCTGTTTATCTGAATCACCACTATATTCTCGACGTCCTGCTCGGCTCGCTTTATGCGGTTGTGATCACCTGCGCCCTCGAAAGGTACCTGGATCGGGTTGCCTTGCAGAGGAAATCCAAGTGTTGACTGATAATTTTCAACGGCAGTTTTCCTATCTCAGACTTTCCATTACTGAGCTTTGCAATTTTCGTTGCCTTTACTGCCTGCCGGAGGGCTGTGCCAAACCCGAACAGCAGCCCCTTTCCGTTGATGAGATCCGCAATCTCGTGCGCGGCTTCGCCGAAATGGGCGTTTCCAAAGTCCGCCTGACTGGCGGAGAGCCCACATTGCGAAAGGACCTTATCAGTATCATCCAAGCCGTTGCCAGTGTGCCGGGAATTGAAGCCGTGGCGCTGACGACGAACGGACATAAAATATTGCCGCTCCTTCCTTTTCTAAAAGCTGCCGGTTTGACTGCCATCAATTTCAGCGTCGACAGCCTGCAACCCAACCAGTTCGAGGCGATAACGGGCAAATCAAGTGCAGCGGATGTTCTCAAAGCAGTGGAGAGCGCGCTGGTTCAGAATTTTGAATCCGTGAAGATCAATGTCGTTCTTCTGAAAGGCTTGAACAGCGAAGAACTTCCGGCCTATCTCGAACTTGTCCGGAACAAACGGCTCAGCATCCGCTTCATCGAACTGATGCAGACTTCGGATAACAGGGAATTCTTTGCGGAACGGCATCTGCCGGCGGATCTCGTCGGAAAGCAAATTCTGGCGCAAGGCTGGCAGCAGGTCACCCCCGGAACCCGTCTCAACATGGGTCCCGCAACTGTGTTCAGTCATCCGGAGTTCGTGGGCACGGTGGGCTTGATTACGCCTTATTCCCAGAATTTCTGCGCTTCCTGCAATCGCCTGCGGGTCAGTGCCCGCGGAGCCCTGAGACTTTGCCTTTTCGGAGAAGGGGAGTATTCACTCAGACCTTTCCTGCAATCAGCGCAGCAATTGCCGGAGTTGCAATTGGCGGTCACTAATCTCCTCGGAGCCAAGCAACAATCGCATCGTTTGCTGGAGGGTCATTATGGCAGCACACAGAACCTTGCCTCCATTGGCGGCTGATTCCCGTTTCAAAATGATTGATGTTGGTGCAAAGCATACGACCCGCCGACGGGCCGTGGCGAGTGGCAAAATCCTCGTTGGCGCTGATGCCTTTCAAAGAATCCGGGAGCACACACTTCCCAAGGGGGATGTGCTTGCGCTGGCTGAAGTCGCCGGCATCATGGCTGCAAAGAATGCCTCCAATTGGATTCCGCTCTGTCATCCGCTCGGTCTTGATTCCATCCGGATGTCTTTTGAATTTCAGGAAAACGACTGGAGTGTTCTCGCGCGCTGTGAGGCAATTGCCACTGCCAAAACCGGAGTGGAGATGGAAGCTCTTGCCGGCGTCAATGCCGCGCTTCTTTCAATTTATGACCTGACTAAGGGCGTAAATGCGGCGCTTTGGATTTCCGACATTCATCTGGAAACAAAAGAAGGCGGCAAAAGCGGCTTCTGGACTCATCCTGAAGCACCTCCCAAAGACACAGAAGCTCCGACGACTTCACTTCTGACCGGATTGAAAATCGCGGTGATCACCGTCAGTGACCGCTGCTCCAGGGGCGAGGCCCAGGACCGATCGGGTCCGGCAATCATGGAACTGGTCAAAAAAGAAGGTGGCACTTTGCTGGGACAGGCGCTTGTCGCCGATGAAGTGACCGAAATAGTCAAAGCGGTTTCTGATTTTGCCATCAAACAAAAAGCCGACATAGTTTTTACCACTGGTGGAACCGGCCTCAGTGCTCGCGATGTCACACCGGAAGCACTAGCGAAGATCAGCGATCGCGTCATTCCCGGGATTGGAGAACTGCTCCGGACCGCAGGAAGCCTTAAAACGCCGATGGCCTGGATCAGCCGCACAGAAGCGGTACAGGTGGGCCAGGCCTTGGTCATTGCATTTCCGGGTAGCGAGAAAGCGGTTCGTGAAGGAATGCAGATTGTGCTGCCGATTGTTTCACATGCGCATCAGATGATTTTGGGTGGGGGACATTAAAAGATGCTCGCTTATTCTGAAGCTCTGGCGCGAATTCTTTCAGCTGCCCAGGACTTGCCGTTGAATTCCGAACGCGTCTTGCTGGAAGACTGCCCGGGGCGCGTTCTTGCGGAATCCATTTCAAGCCCCGAAAATATTCCTGCTTTTGATAATTCTGCAATGGATGGCTTTGCGGTGCGGGCCCAAGATACGATCAATGCCGATGCCATCAAGCCGGTCGAGTTGCAAGTAGTCCGAATGGTTGCGGCCGGGGATTCCATCAACGGAATTCAAGCGGCGTCTGGGGTTTGCTGCGAAATCATGACAGGTGCCCCGATACCACAGGGTTTCGATGCGATCGTCAAAGTCGAAGATGCCATTCGCGAGAAAGGTTCGGACCGGGTCAAAATCCAGAGGGCCGCCTCTGCCGGAGATCATGTTCGCCGGGCGGGGGAGGATTTCAGCATCGGGACGCAGGTACTCGCTTCCGGAACGCTTCTTCGTCCTCGGCACCTTCTCCCCTTGGCCGCGATGGGCCTGACCGGGTTCAATGTCATCAAGAAACCCACAGTCGCGGTGATTCCTACCGGGACCGAACTCGTCGACGTGAACTGCAAATTGCTGGCCCCGAGCCAGATCCGCAATTCGACTGCTTCATTTCTTCAAGCTGAACTGGAAGCCCTGGGTTGCGAGGTTCGGGTTCATGGAATCATCCGGGATAATTCTGCTGAGTTCCGTGGGCTTCTTGAACGTATTTTGCGGGAGAATGCTCCAGACATCATCCTGACGACAGGCGCGGTATCCATGGGCAAATTTGACTTTATCCGACCGGCCCTTGAAGAAATGCAGGCGAGCATCTGTTTTCACAAAGTCGCGATTCGACCTGGAAAACCCCTGCTATTTGCTGATTTCAAAAAGCTCGGCAAGAGAACTGTTCTTTTCGGTTTACCGGGCAATCCGGTTTCGACCGCAGTCGGTGTCCGGTTTTTTGTACAGCCCTTCCTGAAGGCAATCAGTCAGCGGGCCCCGGAAGGAGCTCTTCAAGCGGTATTACTGGAGCCAGTCAGCAAGCCGGAGGGTCTGACGTGCTTTTTCAAAGCCAGGGTGCTGGTGGATTCCCAGGGTCAACTCGGCGTGAGCATCCTGCAGGGGCAGGCGTCCTTCCGTGTGGGACCGTTGGCGGAGGCGAATGCCTGGGCAGTTCTGCCAAGCGCAGCGCAAGAATTGCAAAAAGGGGCGATGATTTCCTGTCACCTGATCGGGAGTTTCTTTAATGAATGAATCAAGACGGATCCGGGTTCGGTTTTTTGGAGCATTTCGAAAGTACTTCGAAGGCAAAGCCGAACTGGAGCTTCCCGTACCTCAGGGACTGACAGCGGGTGCGGCACGTTCACAGATCGGTGAGATTCTGAAACTTTCCAATCCTGACTTTCCCTCCCCAGAGGACCAGGAACTTCTTGAGCAAAGCGCAGTGGCGGATGAAAGCCGGGTTCTTTCCGATGGGGACGTTCTGGATCGCGCACTTGAACTGTCCGTTCTGCCTCCGGTCTGCGGGGGTTGAACAGTGAACATCTGGACTGAGATCACTTCCAATCCACTGGATCCTTCTGGAATGGCTGCACGCATTTCCCGCCCGGAATCCGGAGCGGTCCTCGTATTTTCCGGTTTGGTTCGCAACGAACACAATCAGAAGACCGTCCTTGCGGTCACGTATGACGCCCATGTCGTCCTTGCTCAGGAAGTCCTGAAGCAGATTTGCACCGAAATTCATTCCCGCACGGGCGCACAAATCGCGATCGCGCATCGCACGGGTCCAGTGGCAGTGGGAGAGGCCAGTGTGATCATCGCGGTAGGAGCTCCTCACAGGGCGGAAGCGTATGAAGCTTCGCGCACAGCACTGGAAGAAATCAAAACCCGCTTACCGGTTTGGAAGAAAGAACATTACGAGGATGGCGAAAGCCAGTGGCTGCCTGGGCACTCGCTGAGAACTCATGCTGAGTAACGGGTTCACAAAGGCCCATATTCCTGCCTTCACGCAAGCCCGGCGAATCTTTGTTGTTCTGGCGGGCGGCCGCTCCCTCCGCATGGGATCTGACAAATGCCTGCTCATGTATGAAGGCGCGACCCTTCTGAATCGCGCCGAAACGCTCGCCCATGGGCTCGCTCATTCTGCGGTAGTTCTGAGCGGGGAGCCCCGCGAAGGAAGTCTGCCTTCGTCCATTTTTATCACCGATCTCCCGGAATTCCACCTGCTCGGGCCGCTCGGCGGAATTGCCTCAGTCCTACAGACCTTACAAAAAGCGGGCCTTCGTTTGGAGACCAAAACCTTTCTGGTCCTGCCAGTTGACATGCCGGCGTTGAAACTCCCGGAACTCGAGTCTCTCGTGGCTCAGCTGGATCAGGACCCTGAGCTGGATGCAGTTCATTTCGAGGCGTCAGTTCTTCCCTTGGCCTTTCGTCCCATACCAGAATTACTGAACACCCTTTATCGGTTGACCCACTCAGCTACACCCGATGCTGTTCGTAATTTTGGAGAATTTCTAAAAACAAGCCGGACAAAAGTCCTGGACGTTTCGGCGCGGGACGCCGCCGCGTTTAGAAATGTGAACAGTCCGGAGGACTTCAGACGATTGCAAACCAGCTGTCCAAAAGGTGAGTTATGAATATCAAATTTTCAGATGAAAACATCCGCGTACGCTTGACGGGCGAAGACGCACAAAGACTTTTGGAGCGCGGTTCAATGGACGCATCCACCCGCTTCCCGAATGGGAAGCGGTTCCGGTACGGTATTCGCCTGGCCCAGATTCCTGCTACGGAAACAGCGCTGCCGGTCGTGATTTCTTTCACAACTGAGAGTGGGGGGTTCGGTGCGGATCTGGTCATTGTCATTTTACGTCACGATCTGGAACGCCTGCTTGCGAAGGCCGGCTCCAAATCAGAAAGTATTGCCAGCCAGTTTGCAACCCCGGACGCTGGTGTTTTGTCCGTTAAACTTGAGATCGACACCGGCAACCGGCGCGTGGCCTCAAAATAAGCGTCCTCGTGTCCATCGTGGTTCCGTCAATCAGCCAGAGCTTGCCAATCAGCGGTTCCAGAATCGAATCCCGAAAACTCCCGCGCACGAGCCACTTGACAGCCTCCAACGCCTGCACCGAGCCGACAATGCCGGGTAAAGCACCAAGCACTCCGAGTGGTGCCCCTTGATTGATCGCAGCTTTGGGTTCCGGATAAAGACAGCGGTAGCAGGGCCCTTCGGCTGCATAGAAAACCGATACCTGGCCCTCAAACTCAGAAATGGATCCGTGAACAAAAGGCTTGCCCGAGCGAACGGCGATATCGTTCAAAAGAACTCTCGATTCAAAATTATCAGTGGCTCCAATCAGAAGATCGTAACCTGCAGCCCGGGCTTCTGCATTTTCAAGCCGCAATCGTTCAAAATACGTGATGACTTCGACTTCAGGGTTCAGGGCATTCAGGCGCCGTTTTGCGACTTCAACCTTGGGCATGCCCTGATCCGCAGAATCAAAGAGCACCTGTCTCTGCAAATTCGAAAGACTGACCCGGTCATCATCCATGATCCCCAGCCGGCCAATTCCCGCCGCTGCCAGATACAGCGCCAGAGGAGACCCCAGACCGCCCACGCCGACCAGAAGGACGGAAGAGTTTCGCAGTTTCTCCTGACCGGACGTACCGAACCCCGGAAGACTGATCTGGCGGGAATAGCGTTCGGAAGCAGTCATAGATTTTCAATCATAGATTTATTAAAGGTAGGTCCAGGAATGAAGGCAGCGGGGCTGCTGGATCTTGTGTTCAATCGTGACATGGGGGTTGAGTGCGTAAATGAATCCTCGAATCCAATGCGTGTGCAGCCGGCAAAGGAGATCGGCAACGGGATAGACTTCCATATACAAAATCTGATGCGGACAACTTTTCAATTCAAAGTCCAGACTCGATGCCATCGACCGCTTGGTCAGGAAACCTTCCGTGCCCACCTGCGTGTCGCGCAAAGCGCCCTGGAGACTCTGGAGTTTTTCAAGATCCTGAGGTGGAAGCCCCGCCCAGCGCTTCTCCGCTAGGGCTCTGCCGTTTTTCCAGGAACTCTGTTCCAGGACGACCAGCAGCGAACTCTTCTCCGCCGCATTCTTGGCTCGGACAAGAAGGTTGCTCAGGATATAGCCTTGAACCGACCAGACCATGTGGTCCAGCCGCTGCAAAAGCTCGTCGGGCGAGTTTTCATCCAGAAGACTTTCGAAACTGCGGGCAGAAAGGCTCTGGAGCGTATTCAAATCACGGACAACTTCGTCAGCCGCATGCCCACGGGACAGAAGATGGGGTTCGGGTTTGATCTGCAAATCGTCCATCCACATCAGCGTCAGCTCATTGAAATCGATGATGTTCCGGAACCATTGCTGGTGCTTTTCGGAAGCGCTTGGAAGATGCCAGGGATACTCTTTCATGCAGCCTCAGTGTAACCGAAGCTTTGGAAGAGGTGAATCCATTTTAAAAGTGAGAGGGGGTCGGGCCCCGTGTTCCGAATTTCTAACGAACGGGGCCCGGCGGGATATTGGGATGGGTGTTAGTTGCGCTTTCCTAAATCGTCGAGAAACCAAACGTCCTGAAAATCATTATTACACTCGACGCCTTGGGAAAACCTGCAGTCCTTGACGAAAATCGCAGACTGCCTCGGAACAAAAGTGTAGCCAGTTCCCCCGAGCGCGAGAATAATCTCGATCGCTACCGGGAACTCGCTGATGCTGGGAATATCCAATATCTGGGTGACAAAACTGTATGTCGCGACATTGTTGACGTACATTCCCGTCAATCCGGGTGCGACCCAGGACGTGAAACTGATCGGAGTGGTATCGCTGCCACCACCTGTTTGAAAGGTGGCGTAGGCCATGGTCATTCCGTTCTGCTGGGTGGACGTCAGAGTCAGGGAAAAAGGCTGGGAAAAAGCGTCTCCGTTCAAAGCCCAGCCCTGGATTGTGCCGGTGTAGATACCCATGAGCTGGCTGAGGATTTGGGGAGCAAAAAAGCCAAGATTTGCGGTTGGTCCAGGTTCCCCGGCAGCCATGGGCGTGACTTGATGTTGCGGCTCGCGGTGGGTGACAGCATCATCACGGGTGACTGCCACTTTGCCCTGACCGCAACCGGTGAGAAGAACCGAAGCGGTGAGAGTCAATGAGAGGGGCACCCAATTCACTCTGTTTTGATTTTGCTTTAGGGACTTCATAATTTCTCCACTCGTCTTGCCACTCGTCTTGAGAGTAGAGTTTGCAGGTCAGGTGCCAAAGCAGCGGACCGAGTCAAAATTAAGTAAGTCTCTGGAAACAATAATTATTTTAAGAAGTGTGCCCGATGACACATCAAAAATTTGGGCAGAACTCTGTCAATAAAGTTGACAGGCGCTGAGCAGATCAAACAGTTCGCCGGCACGGGTCACCTGTTCGCCATAGGATTTGAGAATGTCTGAAGCAGTTGTCTCTGCGAGTTCAATTCGGCGGGGCACCCGGACATTTTCCACAATCTCGCTCCAAGTCGGATGGGTAATCCCTTCAAGCTGCTGGGCGATGACCTCGAGAATCCGGGGATGGTCCGACGTCAGGCGCATGTGCAACCCAATCTCTGTGAGGAACATCAGGGTCGGAGCCGGCATCTTGACGAGATCAATTTTTGAAATCGGAATATGAAGCGGCAAATTTCCGGAAACCGTGATCAGGGGGTGCATCGAGATGAGTAAAGGTTCTGATTTGGGAAGGATGCTCAGAATACCGGCCCAATTGATCGTCCCCGAAGACAGGACAACCGAAGCCATCCGATCCTGGGCATGCCGAAGCTGTTCAATGATCCGTGCCGCCCGGACAAATACCGTTGAATGGATTTCCCGCGAAAGCTCATCCGTTATTGGAAGTGAAACCAGCGCTTCCCTGAGTTTACGAGGTTTATAAGACATTTCTGAAGACAGCTTCTCCCATTCGCCCGGAAGGGGACGGGCGAGCATAGGCGTGGCTTCAGAAGCTTCCGCCTCACCAAATACGCCCAGTGCTCGCCAAAGTGTTTTCGGCACCGGCAGGAACCGAACGGTTTGCTCGTCCAGAATCCAGCGTCCGGCTTTGCGTTCAGAATGGTGGTCCAGCCAGCGCTGAATACCTTCGGATTGCAGGTAAAGAGAAAGGGGGGCAATCCAACTTTCATCAGAGACCAGGATCACAAAGCCCGAACCGGTGGCCTCTTGCTCCAAGCGTGGTAACGGGCGTATGACCAGATTTCTCTTGCCGCCCTCGACTGCCGAATCAATCCAGAACCCGAATAGGGCTGGATCCATGCTCCAGAGCTTCGAGCAATTCGACTCTGGAGCTTTGCGGACGGTCACTGCATGAGCCAGCGGCAGGGAGGCGCCGCGGAGCGCTTCAATCGAGCGCAACGTATTCTGGCAGACTGCATCCGGCCAGTGATCGGCCCAGTCTTTTTGGGGGGTAGGGCTTTTCGAAAGTTGCGTCTTCCATTGTCCATGGCCGTAGAATGTTGAGGTGCTGGGAGCCTGCTGCACTCGTTCGAAGGCATCCTGGAAAAGAAGCGGAATTTCGACATGGCTGCGCAAGTTTCCGTGCACAGACAGGCGCAGAGGACGGTGATTAAGACGCTCCTCGATCCGGGGCTCCCGCGCAAGCAGGTAAAGGTGTTTGGGGAAGAGCGCCATGACCATGGCCATCGAATGAGGCAAGGCATGGTGGATATCCGAAAAATCCCATTCACAAATAATTTTCGCCCGGTCGAGCAGAAAATTCAGCACATCGTCGCCTTCGCCTGCCCCAATGGCTTCTTCACGCGCCCACCAGAGGACGCCTCCGGGACGAAGTTTGCTTAAAGCCACGCATGCCTGCAAAGCGCCGAGCGTGGTGCCGGGTCTCCGGAGTTTCTTGAAATAAGGAAGAGCTTCCAGCTGCTCCCGGAAGGCCTGAGCATCCAGCCCGCGTCCCTGGCCCCGTGTCGTTTTCTCTTCCAGCACAAAAGCTGTGTCACAGGACTCGATCTCCGCGATCCTGGACATGAGGGAAGGTTTGGATAGCCCCAGGCCGAGAGAGAGCTGATCACGTGAATGAGCTTCCAGGCCACTGCCAACTGCCCAGAGCGGGGGGGAAGAAGGGCCCCACCAGAGTTGGGCCAATTCTGCCGAGAGTAAAAGAAAGAGTGATTCTTCAGCGCCAAGCCAGGTCATCGAGACCGGGCCGGTCCTGACCAGAGTCCCATCACGAAGGGTCGGACTGAACGCAATTCGCTTGCGAGGGACAACTGTAGGCTGAATCTGCTCAGCTTGCCCGTCCAAACCGAAGCGTCCTGTGGCGTCCCAGAGTGCTTTTAGAAACCGCGGGTCAAACCCCGCGCGGACAACGTGGCTCGCCTTGGAGTGATAGCTCAGATAGGAATTCAGCAAAGTCGCCAGGCAGGTAGGGCCTTCGTTCGCGAGAGGCAGGGGATCAAAGCGGGACCAGATCTGCTCTTGAAGAGGAATACTTGGAACGTACCAGGAATAAAGGTTCGGGCGGGTGATCTGCCAGCCTTCCCGGTCCAGCGGCACCATCGGTTTCAAAGCTTTGCTCAGAGTCCAATTCAAATTATTAAGATCTGCTCGTGTCCAGGCCCGGATGCCGCGATCCGACCAGGCTTTGAGCAGCAGAACCTGCCCGAGCACCAGTAAGGCGATCTCTTCAAAATAGCGGTGTAGCGCCGCGGTCTGAGCAGGGGAGCGGGATTCCTCCACCCACCGCCGCAAGCCTCCGGCAGGATCCGCAGTTTTGCCAGCTCCCGGACCGGACGATCCACCGGCCAGCTTATCGAGATAGTTTGCGATGGCTTCACGCCGACTCGGGTTCAGCGTCAAAAGGCGGCTGACATGATTTTCGAGCTCTTGCAGAATATCAGTTTTGAGTTCAAGTAAGGAGGGAAGCACGGACGAGAAAGGTGAGGAGATTTCCGTGACAACTGTATCCCCGGAATATTCAGAGACACTCGTTTTCGCAGCAACGAGGTCCGCCATCTGTGCACGAATCTGATCCACAGGAGATTGCTGCAACTCACCGAGTATTTCAGATTGCATGTTCGGCTCAACAGCACGCGACGCTTCTTCTGTCGCATGAGACTGGGAGCCGGCGGATTCTGCCGCTGAGAGCAGCAGAGACCGAAGGTCGATCTTGGTCATTCACTTCCCCGTATGAATTTAAAAGGAGGTTCTTGATACCTGTTCAAAGAACCTGTTGGCGAGAAAAAAATCATGGATGCAGCTTGTTATTTTTATTCGAGATAAGTGGTTGAATTCTGACAGGGATTTGTTGAAGATGAGGGTGGAGATACCCGGTGGAGAGAACTCAAAGTTTCCTCAATCAGATCAGCTTGAAGCTTCGCCATCGGTTCTGGGGCAATTGGCAGCTTCGCTCAGGTTTACCCACGGTTCAGCCCCAGGAACCAGCCCGGCTCAAAGAGCGCCAGTTCTATGATTTGGTGCTCAAAAGAGCGTTTTCGCCGGATGAAGCCCAGCGCCAGAATCTGGTTCTCGATGTCGGCTGCCGGAACTGGTCATATCTCGCTTCCATTGCTGACTTTTTTCAGAATGCCCAGCTCGAAGGCGTCGAAATTGACAGCCTCCGCCGCTACTGGAATCTTTATAGGCGCGTGGATTACGCCAATGCCTATGCTCAGGCATTTCGTAAACAAGGGAGACAGATCGAGTGTTTCGCGGATGACTTCCTGAAATTCGCCTGGCGCAAAGCCCCCAGAGGCAAGCCGCCTCTCTTCTGCTTTTTCTTCCCCTTTGTCTCTGAGAATCCCTGTCTTCAATGGGGGCTGCCCAGGCAGTATGCGGATTTCGGAGCGTTGGTCGAGCACGCCTCCAAGCTCGCCAACTCCAATTATCAGGATGCGCAGTTCTTCAGTCTTCATCAGGGCGAATGGGAAGGGGTCCTGGCCCGCGCGATTTATCTTGAACAGGGGGTCGAAATCACTTCAGAAGGGGTGATTTCTGCCGACGAATTCAAGAATTTCTGGCCATCGCCTCACGATGTCTGGTTCATCAAGGGCCGGAGCACGACTGATCTGCTGAATGGATCGGCACATAGCGTTAAAAACTGAATCGCTTTCGAACTTTGCTTTAAGTTTCGCGATCTTTTTGTCGAAAAGTAATCGTGACATTCCAGGTACTGCTACGCCCTTATCTTCTGCTCGCTTCTCTACTCCCTGTTCTCTTTTCTCCCGCAGTTTGGGCGGAGATTCTCGTTGAGATCAAAGGGGATGAGGTTTTTGTGACCGAGAAGATTCCTTCAAGCGGCATTTCTGAAAAGTATTCTCTCGGGAAACTCACAACGATTAATAAAGGCACCCGTTTTTATCATTGGGGTTCCGATGAAAACATTCAGCGTTGGAAGAAACAGGGGAGAGTGGATTCCGGGGAGCTGGACTTCCTGATTACTCAGCCCGAAGGACAGCTGGCGGGCGGTGGTTTTTACGGATCGAAAGACCCGCTGGATTCAATGTCCTTCGGAAAGAATGCTATTGCAATCGAACTTTCTTCCGACCTGAAAGGAGTGAGAGGTTCCTATCCAAGTTTGATTACCGACAAAATCGAACTGGCGAAAAAGCTCCGCGCAAAAGGAATTTCCTTTTTGAATTATAACCTCCACACCTGGTTCAACTTCATTGATCCTGCAGCCCTTCAGACCACCGCTGCAGTGAGTTCAGGTGATTTTCTAAAATCCCCCGCCTTTGACAAGTGGATCTCGCTCAGTGCACTCGAAAAACGGGGGCTCATTGACCTGCGTCTCCCGGAGGTCCAGAAGAGGCATCGTGTTTTTGCCAAAATCCTGCTCGGTCAGGCGATCAATTCAAAGTCGAAAGAGGAGGTATGGAGCCAAGTAGAGAAAGGCATGAATACTTCCGGTAGCGAATTTTCGCCGAGATTGATTCAGTATTTCAGACCTGAGATTCAAGCCGTGATTGTTGACAAAGTTCGCCGCTCTGCCGCTGAACTGGGTACCAGAACAAGTTGGACTTATGAAAGCTACATCAGGCAAGGACGCGGTTTCGGATTGGATTACTCAGAGATCCTGGGGGCCACGGCTCCGCATCGGCCCAAGGTGCCTTTAGTAGAAATTCATCCACAACTAAAAGATATGCCCAGCATCTCCAAGCTCGATCCATTCGGGCAGAAACTTGCGCGGGCTATGGAGTTCATCGATTACAACGACCTGCTGCTGGAGATGGCTCAAGGCAAGGGTGAGCCTTGGCGCCGCTATGATCTGCCCGGGCAACGGCCTCTTCTAGATCGCTGGATTGAAGCAACGGGACCCAAACTGAAAGACCTATCCAATGACTCGCTTGAGATGAAACTCGCCGTCCATCGGCTCATCTCCGGGGATTCATCCGCTGATATTCGAGGGACACCGGTCGTTGCAGGAGGCGATACCATCATCAACGGCAAGGGATATTACCGGGTCACGGAGCTTGAGAAGAAGGCCTTGGAAGCCAACCCCTATTTGACGGTCGATATCATTCCTGATCCCTCGGCTCGCCCGGGGCAACGTCTTTACCTGGGAAGGCATGAGTACCCTTCGGCGATGAACTATAAGAAATTTGCAAACCATCTCTCGTCAGACATGTTGACTGAGCTCCGTGCAGCAGAAGAAGCCGGGCAACTGACTGACCCGGAGCTGACGCGTAAAGTACTCCGTCATCTCCTGAATGAGTCTCACACTGGAATGAAAACGAGCCTGGAACTTTACCAAACCCAAATGTCGATTCATCCTTTTGCGGATTACAATGGCAGGACCTTTCGCGCGATTTACCAACGGCGCTCAAAGAAGCCTCTGTTTCTGAGAGATTTTGACCATGATTTACTTTTAGCTCCCCAGCAATTCATTCCCGAAGCCATTAATGGCGAAGGACAGCTCCTGGCAATCCGGCAGAAGATGCTGGAAGAGTATTCGAGAAATCCCGCATCTCCCAAATATTATGACATCCCAGAAATCTGGCGTGTCGCCGTCGAAAGCGAACTGAAGCCCAAAGATCCCGCGGATTTTGTCCGGCAAGTCAAAGCGTCTTATCTGAATCCTGAGAACCAAAACCTGATCCACCAGAAGAAGTTCTTTGATTTTGACATCATAATAAAAAAAACTTGCGTGAGCCGCAGGATCGAGATGTTCTTTAAGCAATAATATGGAATTTAAACGCAAAATATTTCTGAACCTGCTTTTTCTGATCTCCTCGGTGAGCGTGTCGGCCTGGGCCGAAATCTCGATCGAGATAAAAGGCGATGAGGTGATTGCGATTGAAACCGACGGCTCTGGTGCCGCTCCCGTCAAATACACTCTGGGCAAAACCGTAAAAGCCCAGAAGGGCTCCCGGTTTTATCATTGGAGTAAGGAAGAAGACTCCAAGCGCTGGCTTGGGCAGGGGAAGGTGGACTCCGGGGAGTTGGATTTCCTGATTACCCAATTTGAAGGTCAGGCTGCAGGGGGGGGGTATTATGGATCTCTCGATTCACTGGATTCCAGCGGCTTTGGCACGCACGTGGTGGCAGTGGACCTGCCTTCAGAATTGAAGGGCATTAAAGGTACCTACCCGCGAAAAACAATTAAAGATAAAATCGAGCTTGCCCGCAAGCTTCGAGAGAGCGGCTACAGCTTTTTTCAATATGACTCAAACACCTGGTTCAATTTCATTGATCCGAGCGCCTTGGAATCGATAAAACCCGTTCTGACTGACGACTTTGTCAAATCCAACGCTTTCACGCAACTCTCCAAATTGGCGATGCTCGAAACCCACGGACTCATCGACCTGAACCATCCGGAAGTTCAAAAACAGCATCCCGAAACTGTTAAAATATTCCGCGGCCTGCCCCTCAGCCCGGAAGAAAGAGCAAAAATCTGGAATCAGTTTCTGAATTACCTGTATTCGCGGCAAGACCTCGGGCCCAAACTGGCACGGTACTTCCGACCCGAAATTACAATAGAATTGAGTCAAAAAATCCGGGAATCCGCCCCCGATTTTAAAATGAACAGTTCTACTTTCGAATATCTTGTCCGGACAGGACGGCAGCTCGGGTTGGATTTCGAGTCAATTCTGGGAACTAAAGCGCCCCATCGACCCAAGGTATCTTTGCTCGAGTTTCATCCCACGGAAAAAGCAATACCCGACATTCTCAAACTCGATCCATTTGGCCAGAAGCTGGCGCGTGCCATGGAATTCATCGATTATAACGACCTGATGCTCGAGCTCGCTCAAGGTGCCGGAGAGCCCTGGAGGCGTTACGATACAGACGGACAGCGGCCGCTTCTGGAGCGCTGGGTTGAAGCAACGGCAAAAACTCCCGACGGGATTGCAAAAGGATCTACCGAGCAGAAGCTGCGTATCAATCGAATCCTCTCCGGGAATCCTTCAGCAGATATCCGCAATACCCCGATTGTTGCCGGTGGTGACATCATGGTTGGAGCTAAAGGATATTACCGGATTACAGAGTTCGAAAAGAGGGCTTTGGAAGCCAACCCGTATCTTTCCGTCGAAATAATCCCTGATCCCACAGCACGCAAAAAGCAGCGTCTTTATCTGGGGAGACATGAATATCCCTCTGCCAAGACTTACCGGAAATTCGAGAATCTTCTCAGTCCCGAGCTGGTTACTGAACTGCGGGCAGCTGAGGCGGCAGGCACGCTTGAAAATTCAGAGCTGACGCGCAAAGTACTTGGGTTTTTGATTGAATCCGTGGAAAAATCTGACTCTGGCGCGACTGGATACGGAAAATATCAGAAATTCTTATCCATTCATCCGTTCAGCGATTATAACGGCCGTACCTTTCGGGCACTGTATCAGGCTCAAAACGAGAAGCCGCTTTTCTTGCGGGATTTTGATCATGACTTGTTCCTAAAGCCGGAGCAATTCATCCCGGAAGCGCTTAATGGCGAGGGTCAGCTCTTGGCTATTCGCCAGAAAATGCTTGAAGAGCATGCAAGGAATCCAGGCAGTCCCAGGTATTACGATATTCCGGAGCTCTGGCGAGTCGCGGTCGAAAGTGATCTCACACCCAAGGACCCCTCAGCTTTTGTCCGTGATGTAAAAGCGTTCTATCTCAGCCCTGAAAATCAGGATCTGATCCGCAAGAAGAAACTTTTTGATTTCGACAAAACGATCAAGAACATCTGCGTGAGTCGCAGAATCCAGATGTTCTTGGCTCAATAAGCAAACTGAGGAATCTTTGTAGGCAACCTGGCATCCACCCAGGCGGCGAATCCGCCCATGTTCCACGCATGAATTCCGCGAGGGGTCAGCATCTTGATGACGGCGGAAACGCGATTGCCGGAGCGACAGTAGAGAATGATTTCCTTGCCGGAATGTGTCGCCAAAAAGGCAAGGAAGCCCTCCAGATCTGCATCAATCGTGGACTTGGGATACCAGAGAGCCGGCGCAGCCATTCCCAGTGCAATTTCTGACTTCTCGCGGATATCAATCAGGACGGCGGAGCCCTGATCCAATAATCTCTTGGCTTCCAAAGGCGCAATCGCGTTGGGATAGGAATTGGCCAAGGTGCTTTGAGCTGAAAGTAAGTTCATGATGACCATCAGGGTTGCAGTGATAAAGGATATTTTTTTCATCCGAAAGACCTAACATACTTCTTTGCGTGATACAGAGCCTCAACAATGTGATCCCTAATTTCATGGCAACCCCGGAAATCTGGAGTCATCAGGACACCAGCTATTGGTTCCGACCTGAAAACCGAGCCTGTACTGCAATATAGAGCAGCTCATGGCATCTCGGACTCAGCACAATTGGAATGGCGCTTGCTCAATGCCGCAGCAGGTTTAAACAATTACCAGGAGAAAAAAATGAACCGCAAAATTTTACTCGTCGCAGGCTTTGCCTCCGGGCTCTTTGCATTTAGCTACGGGACCGCACAGGCCCAGGAATTTTCCGAAGAGTATACCTACGATCAGGACTCCGTCTCAACCGAAGGCTTTGGACGCGATGACCGCGGCGGACGCGGCAATGGCCGAGGAGACGGGCGTGGAGACGGAAGAGGCGGACGGGATGATCGCGGCCGCGGTGGGCGAGGGGATCATCGCCCAGGCTACCCTCCTCATTATCCACCTTCTTATCCTCCGCATTACCCGCCCCCCCATTACCCCCCTTCGTATCCGCCCGCCTATCCTCCTTATTATCCGCCTTCTTACCAGCAGTTTTCCTGCACCGTGACGACGTTCCGCACCTCATACGTCGGGACCGGTTACAGTTTTGCCTCCGCAGCAGCAGCTGCACGTGCGAGCTGTTTCCATTACGAAACAAACTATGTTTGCAACGAAGCAAGACTGGTTTGCCGCCAATTTTAAGTAAAAATTAAAATTGAAATCAGAAGAGGGGAGTCGATTGAGCGTCGACTCCCCTTTTTTTTAACAATCAACACAGCTCATTGGCAATCTCAGACAGGATCTTCACCCCACGGCGGAGGATTTCCGGGTTGGCTGAAAACGAAAGCCGGAAGTTGGTATTTTGTTTCGAGAAAAGCTCCCCGGGCACAACCAGAAGCTCGCGTTCTATGCAAAGCTGGTTGAAACGGGCCACATCGGCAACCGGGTAAAATGGGAAGATGAAAAAACTCCCATTCGGGCGCACGTACTTGAAGCCCGCCTCGTCTAGCAGCGAACAGATGAGTTCGCGACGGCCTCGGTATTCATTGATCACATGAGAAATATCGGTTTCCAGTAATTTCAAACAGCCCCACTGGGCCGGTGTATTGATGCAGATGAAAGTAAACTGCTGAAGCTTGAGCATCTGATCAAAAACAATCGTGGGAGCCGTTGCATAACCAATACGCCAGCCTGGCATACCGCCCGTTTTGCTGAAAGCGCGGATCACGATCGCCTGATCATCAAACTCGCCCCAGCTGGCATGTTTCTGATCATAGTTGAACGTGTCGTAGACTTCGTCACTGATGACCTGGAACTCCAGCTCGCGGGCACGCAGTGCCAAAGCTTTTACCTGGTCGGCTGAATACGCGATGCCTGTCGGATTTCCCGGAGAATTGAAGATCAGGATTTTTCGTTTGGGTGCAATTCCTTGCGCCGCAAGCTCTGCTTCACGTTTGTTCACCGCAGCTAAAAGCCCGTCTGGAGTGACGCGAAAGTCAGGATAAGTGGAGACATAGACGGCCGTTGAACCGACAAGTTTAATGAGTTGAGGGTAGGTTAAAAAGCAGGGGTCCAGCAGGTAGACGTCCGCGGTCTCGTCGGCAATCGCAAAGAGCGCCAGGTTGATGCCGCCAGAACCACCCGAAACAACCATGACATTCTGATGAGTCAGAACGCCTTCGGCCTTCAGTTTTGCAGAAAGTGCCTTTCGCAGTTCCGGGATTCCGGCCGTTGGAGTGTAGCGGTTTTTACCGGCTTCAATCGCTTCGATCGCAGCTTTTTTCACTGCTGGCGGGACATCAAAATCCGGCTGTCCCAAAGACAAATCGACAGGATTTTTCATCTTCAGGCCGAGTTCAAAAAGACGACGGATTCCGGAGCTTTCTAGATGTTGGACTCGTTTGGCTAGCATTTACCTTGTATTTCAAACCCTGAGGGGCTTTTCAATGCAAAATCTCGTGAAGATCAGCGCTTGAACTCCCATTTAGGCGGTGCGTCCTGATAATGGTGCACATTGCTGATCCATTCGGGCCGAATCTCATAAGGAATAAATGACTCGACTTTGAACTCGTCATATTCAATGCTTTTGTTGCCGATCTGATAACTTCCGGATCCCTTGCGATAAGCGTGGCCGCTGGAAAGCGGGCCAGCTTTACGGACCAGCTCAAACTCCGGGATATCGATTTCAAAAAGATACAAACGGCCGGCAGGGGACATTTTTACGGCCTGTGGATGGTGATATCCAACTGATGCTGCGATTTCGATCCAATCAGAAGTTGAAATGAGCATGGAGTGGTCCAAACCCCGATTGATTTGCCGGTTCCGCAGGTCAGTTCCAAAGCCGAGCAGGTGGTCCTGTTTTTTTTTGTGATCAATGATGCTTGGGTCGAGTTCCAGCTTCATTTTATTTCGGAGATACTGCTCATTTTGAGTTCGAAGGCCTGAGGCAAGTATTCCCTGGGACTTCAGTTGCGCCGCCTCAACCGCGCTTCCAAGCCTCATTCCCCGGAAGACTTTGGTTTGACCCAGACTCGCAGCAAAAGAAGAGCGGAGTTCATTCGCGGTCGCCTCAGGATGAGTTTTAAGAAACGTGGTACTCCAGGCAAGGAACTGGTCAATTCGACAGACAATCCTTGGATCCAGCATGAGATGAGCACGTTTTTTCCCAACGGCGCTGACCACCTTTGGGTAAACCGACTGAGGAAGAGCTTCGGATTCGTACCAGTGACGCGCGAGGGCTGGCACCAGTTCGGGGTTCGCTTCGAAATGGACATTTAATTTCGGATCCAACCAGAAACGCCGGTTTTTAACTGCGTCCTGAATCAGCTCATCTTCGGTCGGGGTCCTGGTCGCTTTTAGAAAAGCAGAAGTGAGTTGAGCTAGGCATTTGTTTTCGGCGAAAACTGAATCCGAAACCAAGCAGCCGCTCATCACAACTGCTAAAATGCTGATTTGAAGCCGCAATGGAAGCATACTCCTGTCGTATATATTTTAACGGATACCGAAACTCCTGCACACGAAGAATTTGGTTAACATAATATACCTTATCAGACCCAATATTGCCCCTCTTTGAATTTGACATGCTGCGTGATTTTGAATAGCTACTCGTCTGAATCCATTGGAGTTTGTCCATGCCTTTTCGCTTCATTTTCCTGCTTCCAACACTGGTTCTTTGTCTCTGCATGGTTGCACCGGTTTCAGCTGCACCGAAGCCCAGGCAAAAACCGGGGCTAATTGTCAAAATCAAAACCCACTCCCAGTCTCCAGTTGGACATTCGTTCAAAGTCACAAATTCCGGATTTCCCACCCGGGACGCGATTTTATCTAAAATTCTTACCGTTTTGGGAAAGCAAAACCAGGGTATTTTAGGTGGCCTCATGGAAGGCTCCATAAATGAGAATGAACCCATTCGGTCCTTGATGACCGGCCGTCAATTTGAACTCCTGCGCGTGGACACGAATGGCAAAGACCCCAAGCGTATTGCTCAAGAGATCGCCGCAATTTCCGGCGTCCAATATGTCGAGCCCGATTCACTCGTGCACCTGGTCCAGCCGATCCCCGATGTTTTGCCCGATATTTTAAATGACACAGATTATGTTAGCCAATGGGCTCTTCGCCCTAAAAACATGGCAGGCGGTTCAAGCTACCATGTGAACGTGCTTCCGGTCTGGGCCCAAGGCTTCACGGGAAGCAAAAAAGTCGTGGTTGCAATCGTGGATTCCGGAATAGACATGACCCATCCCGATCTGGCCGCCAATCTTTTCACCAATCCGAACGAGATCCCTGATGATGGAATTGATAATGATGAGAACGAATTTGAAGATGACGTCCATGGCTGGAATTTCGATGATTTCGATGCCGAGCCAATCGACGAAGCCGGGCACGGAACCCATGTTGCCGGAATTATCGGCGCTGTTGGAAACAACAATCTCGGGATTTCTGGAATTAACTGGAATGTCCAACTTCTGCCCGTTCGCGTGCTGGATGCGGACGGAGCCGGAACTGTTTCGAGTGTGGTTCAGGGGATTGAATACGCCATTCGCATGAAGGCCGCCGTCATCAACTTATCTCTGGGTGGCCCCGGCTATGAGCAACCTTTATACGATGCCATTTCTGAAGCCCGCAGTGCTGGCGTGATCGTCGTCGCTGCTGCTGGAAACGAAGAAGCGGATAATGACGGTTATGATCCCTGCTTCCCTGCTTCTTTTGATCTGGACAATATCATTTCGGTCGGTGCAATCGATTCTTCGGGCGAACTCTCCGACTTTTCGAATTACGGACAAACCTCCGTCCATCTGGCTGCTCCGGGCGAAAAAATTTACAGCACCAGCCCTTCAGACAAGTACAAAAGGCTGAACGGCACCTCGATGGCAGCACCCATGGTCACCGGTGCTGTTGCGCTCCTCAAATCCATTTATCCCGAAGAATCCTATTCCCAGATCATCGCGAGAATCACCGGCTGTACCAAACTCCTGCCGGAGGGCTCCGTGGATAAAATCTGGTCAGGTGGAACTCTGGACATCGAGGCTGCTTCCAAAGGAGGAGCCTGCACAGATCTGACGCAACCCAGTCCAAGCTTCATCAGTATTCAAAATTTGAGGTCCAGCAGTGTTCTTCTCGAATGGTCCGCCATGCCCGGTGCCTTGTCTTATCAGCTCGCCGTCGATCAGGGCGACACCGCACCGGAAGAATGCCCGCGTGGGGGTAATCGCATTTTGAAGCCTCAGACGAAATTGGATCATCTCCTTGCGAATACCACCTACTCCGCCCGCCTCTGCGTTTATGCCCGCGGCAAAAAAGTAAGCAGCACGACCACCACTTTTACGACCACTGCTCCTGAAATCACGGATCTGGTTATCACAAGGCTAGCGCCCACCCAGCTCAGCATCATGATGAGCAGCCCCGACGAGGTGGATTTTACTTTCGATGCGATCACCGAAGATGATCCACAATTGTCCTGCGACAAACTGAGATGGAGAGTTTCGGGTCACCTGAATGGAAAGCTGTACGAAGCCAAATTCAATCTGGTCCGCCTCCGTTCCGGTACGCCGTACACGCTGATTGCCTGTGCCAAAAGCCGCAATGGCAGCTATTCCCAACCTCTCATTCGGGTGGTCGGCACCCCGCCGGGAATCATTCCTCAAGACGTGCTCAACCTTCGCAGTGTGGGCCTTCAGAGTGACAGTATCAAGCTTGATTGGGATGCGGCAGAAAGTGGAAAATCTTTTGAAGTCCATCTCGTGGAAGATTCGCCCGGCTCGACGAATTCGACAAACCAGGCCGAAGTTTTTGAAACAGGGAATCTTTCTATTTCTCTTTCCGAGCTGAAACCAGAAACAGCTTACACTGTCCGGATCAAAACAGTGGATGCTGAGCAAGGTACGGTTTCCATCGGGGATGCCGCTGTCCTTCGGTTCATTACTCCTCGACCGGCAATGAAAGTTTTTGTCAGTAACATTGGAAAAACTCACGCAGAGTTCCGAGTGCTGACCAACTTTTCAACGGCTGGCAACCTCAAGTTACGGATGGCAATTTTCGTAAAGAACAGCAAAGCCCCGGGAATTGAGCCCTGGTCCCAAACGAATTACGACGGCCCTCATGATCTGCGGAGCGAGATTTACGGTCTGAAAAAAGGCAAAAAGTACCGGATAGTCTTCACCGTCCCAAACCTGCCCCACCTAGCCGCAGTGGAGAGCAAATTCACGACAGGGGGCACCTTTTTTGAGGGGCATGAGGGCTGGTAGAGACTTCGAACGTTCTAGTGTAACTAGCTGAATTCAGAAGCTCTTATTATACTTGTCGATCACTATTCGCCCTGATATAATGCAACGCGTCAGGAGGAATGCCGCATGGTGATTGCTGACAAGAATCGAAAGAACGGCTGGCTCTGGGGCTTCGCCTTAGTCCCGATCCTGATGCTGTCGCTGACACCCTCTTCCGTTCAAGCCGGGCCCAGCTGTCCCCTCTCAAATCCTAAATACAGGACCTTGTCCGAAGCCGTGACTGCGCTCTCGGTCAAGATCAAGCTCCCCTCGCAATGCGCGGCCAAACAGGCTTCGTTGCAAGAAGCCACGCAGACTCTCAGCAGCTCCGCGGACCAGCTCATGACACTCGGGGATCCTGTCGTCCAGGAGAACGTCGTCAAAGGAAAAGCTTCCGCCATCCAAGCCATCTCCAGTCTCGGTACGATCAATTCACTCCTGCGCGATGAATGCGCCAAAACTCTCCTCACCACCGGCGATTTCCTGAATGCATTCATCGATACGATCAATGCGGTCACTCCTTACGTCCTTCTCTTCGGAGGTCCGGCCGCAACACCCTGGGCAATGGGTACGATGGTCACCGGGTCGGCAATCAAGACGGTGATCCAGCACTTTGCCAAAAACGGAATCGACATGGAACAGGGGGATCAAAGGCGCGCCTTCATCGAGAACGCCTGCAGCTATTACTCGCTCAATGAAACCGTTCGCTCTTTGATTCAATTGCAGCAATCGGAAGAAACCGACATCCAGAAGAAACTGGCAGAGGCGACCGAGCAGTTGAAGATCCTGGCTGCTTCGGAACCGCCCCGACCAGAAGGTGAACTTTATGCGGCCACTTCGGCCGCTGAAGCAGATCTCAAGAAGCTCAAATCCATCCGCAGCTCAGTGGAGACGGTCAAAGACAATGGTTTCTCGTGCTTCCTGGTGACCCAGAAAATCTCCAAAGGCGAATTTGATTCTGCCGGCAAACGTCTGCTTTCCATTATTAAGAACGACGGCTCTCCCAGCGTCGCAAACGACTTGGCACTGGTTGAGTACTTTAATACGACGTTGAACCGCTCGAATCAATACGATGCGAAGAAGCCCATTGAATGCACGGCACGAGCGGGCCTGTGGATGAATTCATTGGAGCAGATCCTCCTCAAAACGCTCGCGTTAATTGACCTTCAGGTGAAAGACGACCCCATTCTGGCGAACCACCTAAAATGGAAAGAACAGCTCCATAAGAAGAAAAAGGAAATAGAAGATTATCAGTTGCGGCAGAAGTTCCTGTCGGAACTTCTTGCCTCGGGTGCGATCATCGAGACGTCTGAAATTCTTTCAACACTGAGCGAAGTCCGGGAGATTATTTTCGGTGACCGCGGTTGGGGACGTAAAGGTCTGGGGCAGTCCTGGGTTGCCTATAAAGTACGCCTGAGCGAGTCGCGCCTCAAGAGCTTCGGAAAGCAGCACAAAAGCATTGTTGAGAGCCCCGCCCCTGCAACCTCCGGGCAACTTGCCGACCTCTGCTCCCAAGCGGAGCAGGCTAGAAACACCTGGTACGCCGCGGATATCCATGTTCAAGCGGGTCGGGAATTCTGCAAAGCTTTTAATTCAACGATTAATCGCCACGATTATAAATACATGCAGAACACCTGCTTCGGTTCGACCGCAGCCGGAGTTCGCGCTCAACGTGACCGCGTCAGCAAACTCAAATCCGAAGCCACTGCTGTAAGTGAACTCATGGTCAAGCTTCAGTGCAAGAAACCGGAATTGCTTCCGCAGAGTTTTTAAGCAGCCTTAGCTGTTAAGTTCGAAATTCCGAATACCGGAACACAAAATCTCCAGAGTGGATCGGCGCGAAAGTCTTATCTGAAATGCAAGCAGGTCACTGCGGAGGCCAGTACGATTTTTGTCAGAGTGCCTAATCCAGTTGCATGTGTCGTAGGTTACCTTTACTGATTCTGTTCAGCTTTACTTCAACAAAACGAGGCACAATACTTGCTCGCTAAAAGGATATGAAAATATTACGAATCACCGCGGTCCTGGTCGCTTTCGGTAGCATTCTGACCTCCCCTGCAGCGTTTTCAGGTGAACAGCGGTGCTCGCAATCTGATCTGATTAGCGCGCTCCAAAAATTGGATTCGCGAGAAAGAGTGGCTAAAATCGGTTTGAACCTCTGGGAAGGTGATATCAAACGCCTGGAATCGGATGCCAGAGGCGCCCAGTCGGTTGCATTTTATAGCAAAGCCGCTCTCTCAACTGGTCTTTTGGCGGGGGCCTGGGCAGGACTCATCGCTGATATAATTGTACTTGAGGCAGCAGTAGTTCCAGTATCTACGTTAAGCAATACTGGATCACAATTGATGACTGGCGCCGTACTTTTTTCCGCACTGGGTGTTCACGGATGGAACGCGCATACTCAAGATAAGTACCGCAAGCCCATTCCGAAAAATCCGATGATCGCATCCCGCATGTATTTTTCTAATATGGATAAAGCGCATGGCGTAATCACTGCGGCACGCCAGAAAGCAACTACGAGTCGGGTAAAAGATCTGTATACGTTTGGCTCGTCCACTGCGAAGGTATTAAAACTCCAGGCTGAAGAGGCCAGTTTGCATACCGACTTGTACAAGCAGGAGCTGCAATACATTGCAAAACTTCGCCCGGTTCTGCGCGATGCAATTGATATCGGCGGGTGCAAACAGTTTAATGCTGCTCAAAATGACCAAAAGCTCAAATCGCTGTCAGAGGCCCCCGGCCTGGCTGACGAGATACTGGAAAGCTCGGCAGCAAAAGCTAAGTAGAATTCGTCACGTAAATCAGAAAACGACCTAAATGGTACGGAACATAACCTAACTCAGCCTATCTGTTGAAATTTGTTTATCTACTAATCAGCAGAAGCACGAGAATGCCTGACGGCTACTTAAAGTACCTCACCTGCCACGCGCTTTTGCCCTCAGTCTTTCCGCTCTCGAAAAGTTTGAGTTCTTGAAAACCAGCAAGAGCTTTTCTCGCGGATTTTGGAATGCCATTCTGGTCCGCACGGCTGACCAATATTCGAAGCTTTCCGCGTTCCCCGCGCTCAAACACCAGGGCCTCGGACTGCTGAACCAGAATGCGGGTCACGGCCGAACGAAGTTCCGGAAATGTCTGGCGAAGCGTTGCTAAGGATTTGAGCAGCTTCTGTGCCGGAGCTTTCTCCTCAGGAGTGAAGACCATCGCATCCCGATTGTATGGGTCCCGCCCGCCTTCTTGTTTCGTATAAATGAAATTTTCAAGACCATAGTAAATGCAAGGCACCCCGCGTACGGCAAAGATCAACCGGAGCATTTGCATCACGTCAGCACCGTTCGCCCCGTCCGCCTGCATTCTTGGCATGTCGTGATTATCGATGAACGTCACCAGATCCCCTGCCGCGTCCGTCCCCTTGGCTGGATCCACACTCGACTGAAGAAACGCGGCAAACTTCTTCAGATCTTTCTTTTTAAGAAAAAGATCAAAAAACTCCCGGCGAAGCGCAAAATCGAACATCGTCATTCCAGTACTTCGGATAAACGCCATGGAATCCGCATTACCGGGCCCACCGCCATACCATTCACCCACGAGCTTGATACCGGGGGACTTCTTTTCCAGACCGTCCACAAATTTCCGCCAGTACGTTTGTGGAAGATGCCGGGCCGTATCGACGCGATAGCCGGAAATTCCGAAATCCAGCCACTGCTCATGCGCACGAGTGAGGTATTCGGCTACTTTGGGATTGGTTTCGTCAAAATCGGCCAGATCCGCGAGCATGAAATTCTGAAGCATGTAGCTTTGCAGCTCGGTCGCTGTTTTTTTATCAAAAGCCAAGCGCTCAGAAACGTTTACCTTTCCCGTTCGCAATAGGTGCTGAAAAATATAATCCCGGAGAAGCCCGATCTTCGCCGCATTATCGAGAGGAGCCTCTGCCAGATCCCAGCGGATCGAAGGGTATGGATGGAACCAAGATCCCCCAGGCGAGGTGGCAAAATTCAAGGCGTCTGCCCGGAATTTTCCATCTTCGTACAGCGCACCGTATTCCGCATCCAATGCAGGACTCGTATGATTGGCGACCGTGTCGACCAGCACGCCCAGCCCCTGCTCTTTGGCCGCAGCAACCAGGTTTCGGAAGGAATCCAGATCCTGAGTCCCCTTCTTCGTCCAATGCTCATTGAGCCTGAACCAATCCCGTCCCCAGAACCCGTGGTATGACGTTTTAAGCGTACCATCTCCGACCGCAAAACCGCGCGCGTTTTCCACGATGGGACTGATCCAGAGCTGGGTCACGCCGAGGCTTTTGAGATATCCCAAGCGCTTCTGAATTCCCTCGAAGTCGCCCCCCCAGTACCGGTTCCAGTCCTTGCGACTTGGGTCGCACGTCCGCTGATTGATCACCTTCTGCTCAGAAGTCAGTCCCTGATCGTTTTGACCGCAGTTATTACCAGAATCCCCGTCTTCGAAACGATCCGTGATGATTTGATAAACAATGTCATTTCCGAACGGTGCCGCGGTCGCTCCCGAGGATGGAAATAGACATAACAAAGACAGGATTAAAAAATGGGTGTGCATGCCCTCGACTATAGGTCATGCGCGGAGCCGGTCAAGCGGGTAAGTAGCGTGTATAATAACAGAAAACATTCAACTGACGCTTTGTGCCTTTATCTTGAATATTCCGCTTTACAAGTCTGTCATTTTCAACAGATCATCCGCGAATATGACGTTTATCTTCGCCATGTTAATAATGCTGGGTTCAAGTACTTCCTTAAATGCTGGCGCTGAGCTTTCAGAGCGCCCCGAGATGCTCGGACAATTCCGAAACACTTATTATTATGTCGTGATTGAAGCGGACTATGCGCAGTACCCGACGGACACCGTCCTGCGGAGTATGAAAGGCAATGTCATTGCCGAAGTCAGTTCCCGGTTCAAAAAAGCCCTCGACATCGAAGGCACGGGCAAACTCATTAACGGTCGCATCGTGAATTATGCAGGCCGCGTTGACAAGGAAGTTCGCTATCTGTTTACCGATGCCCCCTGGGGTCTTGGAGTTGGAACTTGTGAACTGGTCCCCTTTCACACCATTGCTGTGGACCCCTCGCAAATCCCGCTCGGCTCCACCGTCAAGATTGAAGAGACGGTTGGAATGGTCCTGCCCGACGGCAGCCTTCACGACGGTATCTGGCGCGCTGACGACGTGGGTGGCGCAATCAAGAAAGACCGGATCGACCTGTTCACCGGCACGGGACGCGACGGCTCCACAACCCTGTCCAAAGCAGGAATTTATCATCTCAAGCCACTCACACTTCGTATGATTGAGCCTCCGGCCCTGGACTCCTGTGTTCACCAAAAGCTGCTTGATGAAGAACTATGAGCTCATTGCCCCCCTCGATCCGTCGCGCCCGTACTGAAGACTGGGCTGCCATTCGAGAGATCTGCTGCAAGACCGGAAACTCCGGCAAACCCATCGACCCGTTGCGCTGGCCCTTTTTTGGCGAGCTCTGGGTCGGACCCTATCAAAAGCTACTTTCAGACTGGTGCTTCGTTGCTGAAAACGATGGTCAAGTGCTGGGCTACCTCACGGGTTGCCCGAATTCCGCGATTTTGGACTGCAAGAAAGCCCTGCTTTTCACCCCCTCTCTCCTCCTCCGGATTTTCTCAGGATCATTCGTGAAGAACAATGACACCCGCCGTTTTATTCGCAGGACCCTCCTCCTCGAAAAAGGTCCGGAAGCGCGTTTCTCCAAGGGAACACATGAAATTTTAAAACGGGAGTACCCCGCCCACCTTCATATCAACCTGGACGAGAGTGCACGCGGAAGCGGCCTGGGACGCCAACTTCAGGAGACGTTCTTCGAGGTCTTGAAGAAAAAGCAGATCCCCGGCATTCATGTCTTTTGCGGTGCTGCGCCAGTTCCTTTTTATGAGAAAACAGGATTCTCCGTGCTCGAAAAAATCGAATTTGCACCGGGAATTTTCATTTTCGGCATGACCAGAAAAATATGATCAGGAAAATACAGCAGAAAAATCCAGCTCAAAACGTTCGGCTCTTGCACCGGCGCTGCAGGAAATCCTTATTCTCCCGTTCCGGCGTGGTCGTTTCGGAAGCGAGCGATCGACCCACTGTTTGATGGGCTGCGACTTCGATACGCTTTTTGGAATTTTCGCAAGCGACCTGTGTGAGTTCCCGGTATTCCCTGAGTAGGGCTACGGGGTAAGGCGTACTGCCGGTGGAGGAAATCAATCGCGGTTCATCCGCAGTCAGCAAAGGCAAGGTCACCACTTCGTGCCCCAATTCCCGCAGGAGTTCCTTATTCCAGCGCCCCACGCGATAAAAATCCTGCCGGACCTTGGTCCGGTCCACCAGAGCCTTGCTGCTATCCAGATATGTACTGCAGCGTTTTTTGTAAATTTCCTGAAAAGACGGAACCTCAGAACTGATCCGGCATTCTGCAATCACCGCCTCCACTTCGCCACCCTCGCCCTCCAGGGTTGTCCAGATGTATTTTCCGGCCGTCAGTGCAGGGTCATACGGATCCCAGGCTGGGCGCGAAGTCGCGTGCACCATCTCATGCGCAATATCCAGAACCAGATCCGGCATCGAGGTGGTTCTTTTGAGGTAAATTGTCACCTCGCGGCTACGAGTCTCCTGGCCGGTCATGGGATCAAATTGACGGGTCAAAACCGCATCAGTTCGTGATGTGGAACTCCAGCGCAGGTGATGACTGAGCTCGTCCAAAGTCTTGGCTTCCCAGAGGATCACTGCTTTTTCGAGAAGAAGCTTGCCGCCCGAAGTACTGTTCAGAATGGAAAGCGCTTTCTTCAGCAGAGGGTCTATCTGCTCAGCCCCAAGGGAGCTTCCAGGTAGAACCTGCGAAACGCAAAAGAGCCCCACCCCAAACAGAACAATATATGAGCGATTAAGTAGACTACTAAGACCCATGCCTACGTATCGGTAAAATTTCGTAAGTCTGAATACTTTACTAAAACAGTCCAAATAGACACAGGTGTCTAAAGTTTAGGCAGTCTACCCACCAATGATTGAGCAGCGCCCAGAAAATTGCACTATCAAATACATGAAATTATTACGCTTTATAAAATAGACCCTTTTTTACCGAAGGCATACCGCTTGCTTAGTGGGTGCTGCGAACGTCTCTCGGTTCATGTAAATGCCACCGGACGAGAAACAGTGCTGAATAAAGTTGAAGTTGAAAAGGCGGTTATATGCGTAGCGGCATAGCTAAAATAACTCTCTGGTCGTCGGCGATTACCTGGCTCAGCTTAACGAGCCTGACGGTCTTCGGTTTCACCCCCCCCCCTGCGGCCACAGTCACGTTCAAAAACTGGGGTTTGTCCAATACCTCCGCACGCAGCCGCTCCCATATTCAGGCGGTGGATGCCTGGAAAATCTCAGAAGGCAGCCGGGATGTCGTGGTTGCAGTCATTGATACGGGAGTCGACACCACCCATCGCGATCTCTCCAGGAATATCTGGCATGACAAAACCAATCGAAACTCTCCGGTCTATGGCTGGAACTTTATTGTCAATCGCGCAAATCCCATCGATGATCACGGACATGGAACCCATGTCGCCGGAATCATCGGCGCGGTTTCAAACCCCAAATCAGGTGTGAGCGGTGTCGCCCACAGCGTTTCAATCATGGCTGTCAAATACTTCTCCGATGCGAATTCCGGAGCCGTGAATCTCGCCAACACAGTCAAAGCCATCAATTATGCCGTTGATCATGGAGCCAAGGTCATCAATTACAGTGGCGGCGGACCGGAGTTTTCGGAAGAGGAATACCTGGCCATCAAGCGCGCCGAAGCTCATGGTGTGCTCTTTGTTGCTGCAGCCGGTAACGAAAGGCAGAACACCGACGTCGCCCAGAATTATTATTACCCCTCGGCGTATCGCCTGCCGAACATGATTTCCGTTGCAGCCACTGACATTCAGAACAATCTTCTGCCCTCTTCGAACTGGGGCAAGCGACAGGTGGATGTGGCAGCTCCAGGCGAAAACATTTACAGCACGCTTCCAGGCGGTCGGTATGGATACATGACAGGAACTTCGCAGGCGACCGCCTTCGTGAGCGGAATGGCCGCCCTTCTCCTCGCCAAAGACCCCGCTCTGAAACCCGCCGAGCTCAAAGCCTTGATCATGGCGTCAGTCGACAAAATTCCGCAGCTTGCCAACAAACTCGCCACCGGCGGGCGGGTCAATGCTTACCATGCCTTGCTTGCTCTTGCCGACAAAGGTCGCCTCTCACCTGCACGAAGCACGGAGTTCCTCACCAGGCGTCCTGTTTCTTTGATGAAGCAATTTGTTGAAGCACCTGGATTTGGAGACTAGATTTGAAGCCAGGTCTTTACTAGAATGAATGGGAAATGAGAAAGTTCTCTTACCCGGACATCCTGACTGTCGTGTCAGCAGTTTTAATCGTTTTAGCTTTTCCGCCCTGGGGTTTCGCGCCTTTGATCTGGGTCGCACTCATCCCGTGGCTTTTTGCACTTTCCCGCGCCCGTTCCTTGAAAGCGGCCTGGGTCCAGGGAATCTGGCTGAGCTTCCTGATGTCGGTGCTCGGTTTCCACTGGGTTGCCTCCGTGCTTCATGAGTTTGGAAACATCCCCTGGGTTTTCAGCATCCTCGCCCTTCTGCTCTTTGGCTTGATCGGGCAACCACAATTCCTCGCCATGGGTCCGGGAATCTGGTTTCTACGTGAACGTTTCCCGGAGTCCACCCGGCATGGCTGGCGTGGAGCATTTTTCCTCCTGGGACTCACGCTTTTTTATGCAGGCGTGGACTGGTTTCTTCCAAAAATTTTCACTGACACTCTCGGCCATTCCTTATTTTCCGCCCGGCACCTCAGGCAGGCCGCCGATCTTGGCGGCGCGCATCTTCTGACCACGCTGATCTTTGCGTCCAACTATGCTTTGTTTACCTTGCTTGAGCGCATCCGAAACCGCGGAGAACCAAGCTTCTGGCCCGCCCTCAATGCCGCTTTGCCACAACTCGGTCTTGTCCTCCTTCTTTGCGCGAGCGCCTGGAGCTACGGCTCAGTTCGCCTGAAAGTCCTGGAAAAAGCCTTGGCCAAGCCTCTGGGTTATCTTCAGGCCGGTGTCATCCAAGGGAACATCGGCGATATTGAAAAAATTGCCGCTGAACGTGGTCTGCATGATGCGGCAGAATCCGTGATCGGCACGATGCTCGATTTATCAGATCGGGCGCTGGCGATGAGTCCCCGACCCGATATTCTGATCTGGCCTGAAACCTCCTATCCCTCGACTTTCCGCACTCCTCAGACCGCAGATGAACTCGGGCGGGATCTCCAAGTCGAACGCTTTGTAGCCGAACGCAAGATCCCCCTGCTTTTCGGAGGCTATGATCACGATGGGCGCAAGGACTTCAATTCATTCTTTGTCCTGACTCCCCCCACAGCTTTGCCCCCCGCCCTGACGAAAGCGAGCATGACCCGGGGTGATGAAAATCACATTCAAGTTTATCACAAGAACATGCTGCTGATGTTTGGTGAGTATATTCCAGGCGCCAGTTACATCCGTTGGTTGCGGGAGACCTTCCCTCAGGTTGGAAATTTCGGCCGCGGCCCTGGCCCGAGCATTCTCACGGTGCATCCGGCAAGAGGAGCCGGTTCGAGTGGTTCTCTCCCGGAAGTCCTCGCAAGCCCTGTGATCTGTTACGAAGCCTTGTTTCCAAATTACATCATTGAGGCCGCCCGTAAAGGCAGTCAGATGATCCTCAATATCACCAACGACTCGTGGTTCGGTCCCTGGGGTGAACCTCAGCTGCATCTGGCCCTTGTCACGTTCCGGAGCATTGAAAGCCGCCTGCCTCAACTGCGCAGTACGAATACCGGGATTTCCGCGCTGATTTTGCCGGATGGAGAAATCGTCCAGACCACTGCCTGGGGGATTCCCACCGTCATGAACTCCAAAATTCCCATCATCCAACCTATTCCAACCCTCATGATAAAATGGGGCGACTGGTTCGGCTGGTTTGCTTTCTGTACCGGTTTGACGTTTCTGCTTTTTTTAAGTCCGTGGATCCAGAATATCCGCCGGTATCAGCGAGGAACCCACAGAGTATCTTCCTGACCCAAGAGCTTGTTGGAGTACCGGGCGCAGACAAAAAAGTAATCCCCCAGACGATTGACATACTCCAGTACGATGGCCCGGACCGGCTCGTCATGATGTAAAGCGACAAGTTCCCGTTCCGCTCTTCTGCAAACCGTTCGAGCCAGGTGCAGGGCTGCCGTGAGACGCGCCCCCCCTGGGAGAATAAAGTGCTCCAGCGGCTTTAAAACAGCCTGCATCTCGTCGATTTCGATTTCGAGCGCTTGGACCTGCTCGGCATCCAGAGGGCGAATCGGAGGAGCTTTGCCTGCCGGGGTGGCGAGTTCGGAACCCAACTGAAAAAGCTCGCTTTGCACCCGTTGCAGATTTTTTTCGAGCTTCATATCAGGAATGACTTCCGCCAGGGCGAACCCCAATACGGCGTTCAGTTCATCGAATGTCCCGTAGGTGCGAATGCGGGGATGATCCTTGAATACACTGGCTCCGGCCAGAAGACCGGTTGAACCCTGATCTCCTCTTTTTGTATAAATTTTCATTACCTAAGCGGGCTCCTTTCCTCGTACATGACTTTTTTTCCAGAATATTACCATCGCAAAACTCTACTTGACGGAACCCAAGAGAACGGTTTAAACAAGATTCACTGGTTACTGCTACAGCTCACCTGAGGAGATTCGGCACCTCGGAGAAATAACCGGTAATTCCCTGGAATGCGGGAGTAGCTCAGTTGGTTTAGAGCGCCACGTTGCCAACGTGGAGGTCGAGGGTTCGAACCCCTTTTCCCGCTCCATTTTTTTCCATTCCCTATACAAACCCTTGCAGTCCAATAAGTTCCGTTGAATACTCCGATATTCTCAACTTGTAATCACCGGGGGTTGACCTATGGACGTCCTTACCCTGTCGCGAATTCAATTTGCTGTAGCGACAATGTTTCATTTCCTTTTTGTTCCGCTGACAATCGGCCTTGCCCTGATTGTCGCGATCATGGAGACCTACTGGGTCCGAACCGGGAATGAAATCTATAAAAAGATGGCGAAATTCTGGGGCAAGCTCTTCCTCATCAACTTCGCCATTGGAATTGTCACGGGCCTCACCCTTGAATTTCAGTTTGGTACGAACTGGTCGCGATATTCCACTTATGTCGGGGATATTTTTGGCTCCCTGCTGGCGATCGAAGCGACGGTAGCGTTCTTTCTGGAAAGTACTTTCATTGCGGTCTGGTTTTTTGGGTGGAACAAAATTTCCAAAAAACTCCACTGCGTCTCGATTTGGATCGTCGCGCTTGCGTCCATCATGTCGGCTTACTGGATCATCGCAGCGAACGCCTGGATGCAACATCCGGTCGGTTATGAACTTCGCAACGGTCGGGCTGAACTGGTGGATTTCCTGGCTGTGGTCACACAACGCTTTGCCGTTTATGAATTTGTGCACGTCCTTGGCGGCTGTTTCATGGTCGGCGGATTTTTTGTCATGGGTATTTCGGCTTGGCATCTCCTGAAGGAACAGAATACGGATTTCTTCGGACGTTCATTCAAGATCGCTTCCATCTTTTCGACAGTTGCCGCGTTCCTGGTCATTGGCCTCGGTCACATGAATGCGTCCATTCTCTATGATACCCAGCCGGCGAAGCTCGCCGCGATGGAAGCCCATTGGGAAACCGGAAAAAGTGTGCCAATGTATCTACTGACCTGGCCTGATGAAAAAAATTCCACAAATTATTTTCAGACGTTGAAAGTTCCCGGAATGCTCAGCCTCTTGGCGACGAACAACATCACTGCGGAACTGAAAGGCCTCAAGGAATGGGCGCCCGAAGACCGCCCCCCGGTTCTTGTGAGTTTCCTTACGTTTCGGCTCATGGTGGGCTTGGGAATGGTGATGATGGGAATATCGCTTTTTGCTGTAGTCATGCGCGAGCGAATTCGTGAGTTCCCGTGGTTCCTGAAGATCTGTGTTTATGCAATCCCGCTCCCCTATCTTGCCAATGAACTGGGTTGGGTCCTTGCTGAAATGGGACGTCAACCCTGGATTGTTTATGGCCTGATGAAAACCCGCGATGCTGTTTCGATCATTCCCTCCTCTTATGTCCTGGTGACCCTGATCGGTTTCATCTTTGTCTATGGTTTGCTGGGTGCGGTGGATTTTTATCTGCTGTTTAAAATAGCACGTCGCGGGCCGGATTTTACCGGCGGGCTGAAATTAGAGAAAAAGACGAATACAGCCACTGGAGGGTCCCATGCTTGAGACTACTTGGTTTATTCTTTGGGGATTGCTCTGGGCGATTTATCTCGCGTCCGATGGTTTTGACTTCGGGCTTGGGACATTGTTGCCTTTCCTGGGCCGCAGTGAAGGCGATCGCAAATTGATCGTGAATTCCATGGGCCCGTTCTGGGACGGAAACGAAGTCTGGCTCGTCACGGCCGGCGGGGTCACGTTTGCAGCGTTCCCCCGGACGTATGCGACCATGTTCAGCGCGATGTACATTCCCCTGATGCTTCTGCTCTTTGCGTTAATTTTTCGTGGCGTCGCCTTCGAGTTCAGAGCCAAGGTGGACAGCGCGCGCTGGCGCCGGATCTGGGACGGCTGCCTGTTTGTGGGGAGCGCGGCCCCTGCCGTACTGCTCGGCGTGTTTTTCGCGAATCTCTTTGCTGGAATCCCGATCGATGCCCAAGGAGTTCTGCAAGGGGGGCTGATCGACTTCCTTCATCCCTATGCCTTGCTAGGCGGCGTTTTGTTCCTGACTCTGTTCATCGTTCACGGAGCGCTCTGGCTTGCGATCATGGTTGAAGGGGACCTTCTGGAGCGAGCTCTGCATGTGGCACGCACCTTCTGGCCGGCGTCCATCATTACAGTGGTACTCTTCCTTCTGACGAGCACCTACCGGACAGACCTTTTCACCAATTACCTGAACCACCCCTGGCTCTTCCTCATTCTGGTGTTTGCGGTAGCGGCGTTCATCATGACCCGGGTTTTTCTTGCGCGCCGTTCGCTTTGGCCGGCGTTTACAGCATCAGCGTTGGCAATTGGCTCGACAGCACTCTTTGGCGTCGTGGGAATGTTCCCGAATACGCTGATTTCGAGCATCAATCCGATGTACAATGTCACGGCTTTCAATTCCGCCTCGAGCGCCCTGACTCTGAAGATCATGCTTGGCATTGCGCTTGCGGTTCTGCCGGTCGTCATTGGCTATCAAGGTTGGGTTTATTACCGCTTTGGTCGCAAATTGAAGCTCGAAGAATTGGAAGACGGTCATTCGTATTGAACCTGCTTTTGGGTTCGCGGCCCGCGACCTGCTTGAGGATATGCGAAGTAATTACTAAAGAGTTTTCCATTTTGCCCATATAGTGAGTGCGTTGATAGGCAACTTGCGGTAATCGTTTACATATATGGCATTTTTGCAGGAAATCCAGGACCTTCCCTGTTTGGAGTTCGCTTCAGGAGAGCCCCCCGTTGAAGTCTCTCTCCTGATCCCTGCTCGCAATGCCGGTGAGGTTCTGGAGCATACTGTTTCGACGGCGCATGCGTTTCTCTCAAGACAGTTCGGATCTAATTTTGAAATCGTTCTCATCCCCAATCCCGCTGCCGGAAACCCCGCTGATCATTCCATCGATGTTTCAGAGGCTCTGGCCCGGCGCTATTCGCAAATTCGTGTCGTTCCGCATCTCTCCCCTCCTGGCAAAGGTGCCGCCTTGCGCACAGGTTTTGCACAATCGCGCGGTCGCCTCATTTTTTTCACGGATGCCGATCTTCCCTATGAACTCGACTTTTTCGAGCGCGCCACCGTGGAACTGCGTCGGGGAGTTGATCTTGTCTCAGGGAACCGCAGACTCCCTAACAGCCACTTCCACATGCCCGTGACCCTGCTCCATCTCGCCTATGCCCGGCATCGCCTGGGACTCTGGTTTAACCGCGTGGTGCGCTTTTTACTTCCCATTCATACGACCGACACGCAGGCGGGAATCAAGGCGATGTCCCGGGACCTGGCCCTCAAAGCTTTTGGCGCCCAAGTCTGTCCGGGCTTCTTTTTTGATCTCGAATTTTTCATGACTGCGGCGGGGCAGGGATTCCTGCACACCGAATTGCCGGTGACTCTGCATTTGAATTCAGAAAAAAGCACGGTTCGCGTCCTGCGGGAATCCATTCTCGCAGGCTACTGGCTGGCCCGGATCACTTACCGGCACTTTCGCGGTCGCTACGGGTCGGCGGCAAAATCCAAAGTCAGTGGTTCGATGATTCTCTCCGGTTACGAAAACTGCAGCTTAGGCACCCGGTTCTTCCTGAACGCCCGCTGGTATCTGACGCCTTATCTGGAAATGGTCCGGCACCTCCCGAAATCAGGGACGATTCTCGATTTGGGCTGTGGTCATGGGCTACTGGCCAAAGCCATTGCGCTGACTCGTTTGCGCTGTCAGGTCACGGCTTTTGATCACGATGAAACCCGGATCCGGCTCGCCGAAACGGCGGCGAAAAACATTGGCAACCTGCGCTTTAGGGTGAATGGAATGAAATTCCCCGAACAGAAATTCAATGGCATAACCCTCATCGATGTCATGCATTACTTCCCGCCGGCGGCGCAGAAGGAACTGATCGACCAAGCTTATGCGGCCCTCGCGCCCGGCGGACGTTTACTGGTTCGCGAAGTGGAGCCGGAGGCAGGAATCATTTCGAGTTTGAACCGATTTTATGAAAAATTGGCGACCTCCACTGGTTTCACCCGTTCCAAAAGCGAAGATCTCCATTTTCGGAATACCGCGCAATGGGAGGCCCTCTTCCGGGAAGCCGGCTTCCAGGTCCGCTCCGAGCGCTGCAGCAGCATCTTTTTTTCTGACGTTCTCTTCATCTGCGAGCGCGGCGTATGAAATTCCTGGTCCGACTTGCACTTCTGATCGCGCTGCTGGTCACCCCGCTTTACGCTTACAAAGTCCTGCAGAAATCCGATTATACGGATTTCAGTGTTTATTACAAAGCAGCCGGGCACTTCACAAAAGGAGAGCTCAACCAAGTTTACGATCTTTCTGATGGGGCGTCCCCCTTCCGCTACGTCCCGCTGACGCTTCCGTTTTTCTCGATTTTCACCGCTCTTCCTTCTCAACCCGCACAGTTGGCCTGGTATTTCATTCAGCTTCTCTGCTTTGGCCTGGGATTCTGGCTTCTTCACAAAACCCTGGTGGGTGCCTGCTGTCGCAGATCCTCGGGAATGCCCCGTTCGAACGGAAATAACTCGCGCGCTCTGACTGCGTTTGCCTTTCTTTTCATTCTTCGTTTCTGCCTCGATACCTTCACGATTGGCCAGATCTCAAGCGTCATGTTTCTCGGGTATGCCGTCGCTCTTTATGGTTGGACTTACCGGCGTTTTGCCTGGGCAGGCATGGGTCTGTTCATTCCCTCTCTCTTGAAAATCGGGCCAGGATTTCTCTTCGCGCTTTTCACGAGTGGCCGCACCCAGGCTCGGACGCGGAGTCTGAAGGCGGCGGTTAGCCTTTTTATAGGGTTGAATCTGATCACAGGATTGGCCCTTTGGATGAAGAGTCAGACCCTCACGAACACATTGACCCGCTTTATTCAGCTCTGGAAAGATTGGCAGCTGATTGTCGTCAATGACTCGGTTTACTACGATGCCTCCCATTACGGGAGTCAGTCTCTCAACAGTTTTTTACTTCGCTCTGTCAAAGCAGGGTGGCTCACCGCGCCTCAGACGCAAGGGATCTTTCTCAGCCTTGCGCTCACGGTTTGCATTGGACTGATCGCCTTCTGGTTCTTGCGGAGACCCAAGGGATCGCTGGGACGTGTCCTGTTTTTTTCTACCGGCATATTTCCGTATCTCTGGTTCATGCCCGAGACTTTCAAATATTCCCTGACGATGCTTGCCTTTCCAGTTGCGGCTCTGGCGGCCCTCGCTTTCAGCAGAACCGCAACCGGTGAACGCTGTCAGTTCCAGTTGGAGCGTTTCGTTCTGGGCTTTGGCTTTTTGACCCTGTCGCTTCCCGGCAAAGACATCGTGGGAGACACCCTGTTCTTTGGCCTACAGCGCGCTTCCGTACCATTTTTTGCCACCGTGCTGCTGGGGCTGGCGGTATTTCGCCAGGCATCGAGGCATTCACTGCCTTCGCCCTTGCTCAAAACGCTCTATTCGATCTTTTCCATGCGCCGAATCGGGCCTTGGGAAAAACTACCCGAAAAGCCGACCCTTGATATTTCTCTGCTCGTTCCGATTCGTCTGGATGCCTCCGGAATCAGTCCGGAATCTTCAGTGCGTGCCGAAAATCTGAGCAACCAGCTTCTGGAATACGCCCGGGCACGCTGGGGCGTGAAAGCCGAAGTCCTCTTCCTTCCGTATGGCAACCGGATCAGTGAGCTGCACCCGATCTTCCGCGCAACCCAAAGGGCCCTGAGTGGGCAGGGCGATTCACCCAGTAAGATCATTCTGCCACTGGCCGGTTTTGACGGCCGGGGTTACGCCTTGCGCCGGGGGTTCCTGGAATCTAAAGGAAGGACTTTGCTCTTTTTCCATTTTGAACAACCATGCGAGCCCGAGTTCTTCGACCGAGCGTTGAACATTCTGAACCAGAATTCCAGTGGGCCTGCGCTCGTGCGCGCCAACCGAAGACTGGAGGGCACCCGCTTTAAAATCCCGGTTTCACTGCTACCCCTCGTTCACAAACGTCATCGCTTCGGACTTTCTTTCAATCGCCTGGTCCGCGTTATGCTTCCGGTCCAGACAACCGATACCCATTCCGGCACTCTGGTCATGACCAGGCGGCTTGCCGAGCGCGTTTTCGGACTTCAGACATCTCCAGATTTTCTTTTTGATCTCGAGATCAGTCTGATTGCCGGGGCGAATCATTTCACCGAGACCGAACTTCCGGTCACGCTTTACCTTGCACAGGAAAAGTCGGTCTCAAGAATGTTTCACGAAACGTTGCACATCCTGCTCGGCCTGCCGTTTCTCGCGCTACGCCTGAAACACGGGGCGTATGCCCCGCAACTGAATCTGAGTTCGAGCGACTTATTCATCAGTGCGGATGATTGGGGAATTTCCCGTGGCGTGAACGAAGGAATTCTGGAACTTATAAAAAAAGGCGTTGTTCGTCGGGTTTCCCTCATGGCGGATGGAAAATTCCTGAAGCATGAACTGGCTGCGCTCCTTGCACTTCAAAAGAAGGGTCAGGTTTCCCTGGGCTTGCACTATAACCTCACTTACGGCAAACGCCATCCCAGCCCGGGAGCTTTTTTGAAAGACTGGCTGCTTTCCAATTCCAAGTCTGACCTTCGCGAATACGTCCGCACGGAACTGCTCGCGCAACTTGCCCGGCTCCGGGCAACAGGCCTGGAGAAAATTGAGTACCTCGATGGTCATCACCATATCCATGTCGTGCCAGGCCTGATAGGTGCTTTGCAGGCTATTCTCAAGCAAGCAGAGATCACGCAGGTCAGGCTGCCCTACTCGCGTGCGCTCTGGTTTTCACGGCACTGGGCGTTGGCACTCCTGGCGACTTTTGCGCGACGTGATTTCAAGACATTCGGACTGAGGCCTCTTGCATTTTTTTACCCCAAAGAACGCCATTTCCTGGATCTCGGCACCTTTGCAACAGCGCTGGCAAAGCAGAAAGTCCCGACCGAAGTCATCGTTCATCCCGCCTTGCGCGCCGATGCAAATGAATGGGAGCACGCGGATCCGTACGTTGCCCCCCGGGTTACGGAATACCGGGCGCTTGACATGCTAAATCACCTCTTCAAGAAGGATCACCCCGCATGAGATCACTTTCAAAAGAATGGAAGATATTTTTATTCATCGCTTTCATCGCCGGGATTCTTCTGCGCGTCGTCTATGTCAATGACATGGAATACAAGGAGGATGAGGAATACAACTTCCAGCAAACCCAGATCGTCCGGGGTGTGACCGATTGGCCGGTCATGGGCATGCCCTCGGGAGTTTACCTGCAGAATCCCGGGATGAGCGTCTGGGTTTTCATCGCTTTGGCTAAAATCTCAAATGCCACAACGCCCACGGCGCTGGCTCATGCGCTTCAAATTTTTGCGGTCTTGGGGATCTTTCTCATTATTCCGTTTGCGACCCGTTTTCTGAAAAAAAATGAGCAGGAACCCTGGCTCTGGGCCTGCGCTCTGGCCCTGGTCAACCCCTTTGCCATTCTTTATCAACGCAAACTCTGGCCTGAACCCTTCCTGCCGTTCTTCAGTATGCTCATGCTGATGGGCTGGTGGAAGAGGCACGATGTCTGGGGCGCTCTCGTCTGGGGCTTTATCGGAGCCTGGCTGGGTCAGATTCACATGAGCGGCTTCTTTCTAGCCGGCGGATTTTTCGTCTGGACACTCCTGCATGAAGCCGTTTACAAGCCCGCTCCGCTCACCCGGACGCATTGGAAGGCCTGGTTCATCGGTTCCGCCGTCGGTGCCATCCCCCTAATTCCCTGGTTTCTGGCCGTTCTAAAAAGGCCTATGGGCGGGGCTATGACCTCTGGCATTGGAGAGGCGATTCAACTCAAATACTGGGTTTTCTGGATCACCGATTCCCTCGGCCTGCATCTGGGTAATCCGCTCGGACTCATGCGCGGCTCTTCGCTCTGGCATCAGATTTCTGATTTTGTCCGGTATCCGATTATCAACGGACATCCCTCGTACCTGACCGGTGTGGCCCATTTCGCGATTCTTGCGCTGGCCCTCTGGATTTTCGGAACGGCACTGGTAGGATTTTTCATCCGGAATGGGTTTTTCAACCGTCAGGCGCTGCGGGAAATCTTCTTCCCTAAAGGCCCGATGGCGTGGGTCGCTATTTCGGCAGCACTTTGGGGCTGTGGTCTTCTGCTCACGGGCACGACGGTGAATATCCGGCGCTATTACATGATGGTGACCTTCCCCTTGGAATTTGTCTGGCTGGCCTATCTCGTTCTGCGCGAACGCCCGGTCGCAAATGCCAGAGCCATCCTGGGCGTGCTCTGGTGCGCGCAGCTGTTCATTTCAGCTAATTTCGTGGGCTATATCCACGTGAATGAAGGTTCTCTTCAAGGCGATTACGGTCCGGCCTACCACGTTCTCATGAAGCAACGCGCTGGCTCGAAGTAAGCATTCGTTTTTAGACAAAGGCTGGGTCTGGTCCTTCGGCGCTGATTGAGTTATGTTCAGACTATGAATTCTCCCAAGTCCGATTTTTTTTCTGATCTTCAATTCCGCAATCTCGTCAAACAGGTGACGGACGACACGCTGGGCACCGTGCTCAACCGCGAGTCACTCACCCTGTACTGCGGCTTTGACCCGACCTCCGACAGCCTGCACGTCGGGAGCCTGCTTCCTTTGGTTACTTTGCGCCGCTTTCAACTTGCGGGACACAAGCCCATCGCCGTGATCGGCGGCGCGACTGGAATGATCGGTGATCCCAGTGGCAAGACGGCCGAACGCTCCCTGCAGGATGACGAATCCCTGGCCCGCAATGTCGCCGGCCTTCGCCGCCTGATTTCCCGTCTCCTTCCGGAATCCGGCCCTTCGCCCGCCCAGATCGTGAACAATGCCGAATGGACGAAGGACATGTCCTTTCTGCATTTTCTGCGAGATATCGGCAAACATTTCACGATTAACCACATGATGGCCAAGGAATCCGTTCGCGCGCGCCTGGAAGATCGTGAACACGGCATTTCGTATACGGAATTTTCGTACATGCTCCTGCAGGCGTATGATTTTTTACATCTCAACCAGAAGCTCGGCTGTCAGCTCCAGCTCGGCGGTTCGGATCAGTGGGGAAATATCACGGCCGGCACGGACCTCATCCGCAAGATCAAAGGGCCGCATGTGGGAGTTTTCGGGATGACTCACCCTCTGGTGATGAAAGCCGATGGCGGCAAATTCGGGAAAACCGAATCCGGCACGATCTGGCTGGATGCGCATAAGACTTCACCTTACCAGTTTTATCAGTATTTCATTCAGACCCCGGATGCTGACGTCGGGACGTATCTCAGGTATTTCACTTTCCTTTCGAAAGACGAGATTCTCGCGCTTGAAGAAGAGACGAAGACCACTCCCGAAAAACGTTCAGCTCAGATCCGGCTTGCGCGTGAAGTCACCCAGCTTGTGCATGGAGCAGAGGAACTTGCCCGGGTCGAAAAAGCCTCGCATGCTCTTTTTGGTGCCTCGATCCGTGAACTCGACGAACGCACTTTGCTCGATGTCCTGAGCGGAGCACCTCACAGTGCCCGTCCCAAAGACGCTCTCAGCTCGGGAGTGCCACTCATTGATTTACTCGTGGATGCCGCACTTGTTTCATCCAAAGGGGCCGCCCGAAAGGACATTACGGCCGGCGGGATTTACCTCAATAATGAACGCGTGAATGACCCAGCCTTCATGGTCCGTTCAGAGCAACTGATTTGCGGGGGCTATCTCGTGCTCCGCAAGGGGAAGAAGAACTATCACTTGGTGTCGTTTAAGTAAAAACTGCCCTCCAAGTCTGGGGACGATTTCTGAATAATTCCTCTAAGGCGCTGATTCGGCTTTGTTATTGCTCTATACCCGAGCATGCACCTGAACAGTTCAGCTCGGCTCCCCACTCAATGCTTCTATTCTGATTGTCCGTCATTTTCGCGAGGTACACCGTTCGTTCACTTGGTCCGAAAGGGCTTCTTTTTTAGATCCTCTGATTCCAAATACATCGCACGTTTTCAATGTAAGATCTGTAATCGCTCCTTCTCGCGCGCGTTCTCAAGACTTCACGGAAAACCGTGGAACGCAAATTCCGGTTTTTGGCAGCACAAGCACGTCTGACTCATCAGCAGTTTTTGCAGGCTCTCGTGCGTTCTAATACCAAATTCGACCTTGTTCAATTTGATGAAATGGAGACTTTCGAAAGGTCCAAGTGTCTGCCCGTAAGCATCCCCTTGATTGTTGAACCTAAGACTCGAAAGATCCTGGCCATCAGCGCCTGCTCCATGCCAGCAAAGGGGCTACTGGCCGCGGTTTCAGTCAGAAGGTACGGTCCGAGACGAGATGAACGCCCCGAATGTGCGCAGAAGATTTTTAAACAGGTTGATCCCGTACTGGCTCCTGCGGCCTGTATATTTACAGATCAAAATCCAAAGTACCCCGCATGGATCATACACATTCCAACACTTTGGTCAGTTCTACAACCAAGGGTCGACGCGAATGTGTTGTTGGACAAGGCGAACTGAAGGGCGGCGGATTTGATCCGCTGTTTTCGCTCAATCACACTTGCGCGATGATCCGTGCTCATGTCAGCCGGCTATTTCGCAGGACATGGAATACACAAAGCGAATCGACCGGCTTGAAGATCACCTGTATATTTATCTGAATTATCATAATCAGGTCCTAACCGAGTAAAGCCACGGGTTTGGCACGATCCTTAGCTTACCTTGCGCTTGAACTGCGTTCTTTACCGGCCGTATTGATCAACTGCCCCAGACTGGGAGGGCAGTTTTAATCCGGTAGCTCTGGAACCCCTACCACGCGCCACCAGCGGGCACTGAGCTTGCCTCTGGGTTCCGTGGCAGTCCCATTTCCCATGACTCTTGCCAAGGCCGCCGTGGTCTTCACAGCGCTTTCAATATGCGGGCTATGCCCCACTCCCCGAATGATGAGAGCAAAGGGCTTGGAAAGATGCTGCTCCTCACGCTGAATTGTCAGATGCTTGATCCAGACCTCTGCCAGTTCGGGAGGGAAGAGCGCATCCAACTCGCCCCAGACGAAGCGAACCTCTGCTCGAATATTAGCCAATTTCTCCATGAGCAGGTACTCGTCCCCAACGGACTCGATGAACTCGCGGGTTTCCCGCCGAGTGAGGAACCGCCGCATTTCTGACGCAAAGACGGGAAACCAAAGGGGCTCCTTGCCAAAGATGAGTTTGCGCCAAAGCTGGACGCCTTTCTCGGGGTCCGAACCGAAGACCTCTCTGAGAGATTCCTTGAGGTTCCGACCTCCGAGTTCATCCGTTATCACCCCACCGGGATTGATGAGAATTAGTTTATCCGGTCCAGACATGCTGGTCCTCGCTCCCGAACCACAATCGGCGGCATAAAGGGCGGCCAGCCAGCCTCCGAGCGAATGCCCGATAAGAGTACGCGGGCCTAACGTATCCAAAATCTCGTATACCCGGGTCGAAAGGTGCTCCATGGAGTCAAAAGATTTTTCTTTTGCCAGGAACCCTAAAAATCCCGGAAATTCAAAAAGTACCAGTTCGTCATGCTCCTTGCGCAGAACAGGAATAAGAGCACTAATCACCCCAAACCACGAAAGGCTCGAGTCCCCGAATCCGGGTATTAAAACGATCCGCCTGAGGCTGACCAGGGGTGCGAGAGGCCGGGTCTTAAACTTTTTGCGCCAAAGGCCGATCTTCAGATCCCCTGCTCGCCGCAACTCCCAGCGGAAGCCGACCTGCTCGAGGACCTTCCGGGCCATCCACTGAGACGACCGCATCCATATCCAGGCCAACCCAAGTTCTTTGGACATACCCGGCAGATTACTCAATCAGGGCTCAAAATCCCATCTTTTAAACCCAATGAAACCCAAGCCTCTTTTTTAAAGTCGACGCACCACAGCTTGACTGAAACTGCCCGATTGAAAACTAAATGAGTCTATGGCAGTGTTTTGCTGCACTCGTGCCTGGGTGGCGAAATTGGTAGACGCACAGGACTTAAAATCCTGGGCTTCCGAAAGGGGCGTGCGGGTTCGATTCCCGCCCTAGGCACCAAAATATTGCTGTATATATGAGGAAATCGCATGCAATCGTTTTATTTGTTTTCTCTAACACTACTATTTTTTGTGATGTCTCCCTCTCAGGCATCAACATGGAATGAGAAAACGAATCAAGCTCCGCACACTCTAGGTCTTAGCGTCGGTAATGTAACCGGGCCCACATACAGCTACAGTGTATTTTCGTTTCTTGAACTGAACGGGATGATTGACGCGCAATGGCTCTTAGATGATCGCTCCGGCGAGGATGACACAAAGACAATCAGCGCTTTAGTCGGCGCCACAGCCACCATTCCCCTTACTGATGTCATCCATTTTCGTCCACTTGGAGTAAATGTCGGGTTTTTACATACTCAGAGAATAGGGTCTTTAAATAGCAGTACTGACTTCTATTCATATTTTCCAATGCTGGGTTTTGGATTTTCAAAGGGCGACGTAGAATTTATCCTCACCCCGTCTGTTACCTGGCAACGCTATAGTGACGACAGTATTTTCGACATTCGTTTGTTCACCGGAGTTTTCAGATTGCGTTTGTGATCCTCGAATTCTTTGACCGGTGCTTCCTATTCAGACGAACTACTCAGAATAAATACCGAAAAGTAACCTTTTGAATCCGTCCAACCGAGGTGGGCCGAAAAGCCGCACTTTTGCGCCAGCTTTATGAAATCCTCGGGTCGGTACTTATAGGAGTTTTCTGTATGAATCGTCTCGTCGCGATCGAAGTGTACTTGCTGACCCGCTATGGGGATGGTCTGGGAATTGAGACTCACCAAATGCATCTCAATTCGGCTCTCTTTCTCGTTAAAGAAGGCGCTATGTTGAAAAGTCGAAAGGTCAAAGCACGCGGAAAGCTCTTCATTCATCCTCGTCAGTAAATTCAGGTTAAAAGCAGCGGTTACACCTCGTGAGTCATTATAAGCGGCCTCCAGGACGGATTTCGTCTTGACCAGGTCCACACCTATTATCATAAATCCGTTTTTCCCCGCCAGTTCGCGACAGCGACGAAGGATGTCTTCGGCGCTGTCTGGATTAAAGTTCCCGATCGTGGAGCCCGGAAAGAACAACGCGTTTCCGAGACGTTTGTCGCAGGCTTCCGCGAGATGCCCCAAAGAGGAGCAGAAATCGCCTGCAACGGGGTGGATTTTCAGTTCCGGATAGGTCAGCCTGAGATCTCTTGTGACTTCCTCCAGAAGTTCCTGCGAGACGTCGACCGGCACGTATGCGCTACCGCTCTCAAGTTGATCGAGAAGGAATTTTGTCTTTACGCTTGATCCGCTGCCAAGTTCGATCAGGTTGCACTTCCGACCAGTGACCTGTGTGAGTTCGGGCGCCCTCGCCGTCAGGATCTCCACTTCACTGCTGAAAATATAGTATTCCTTGAGATTACAGATTTCTTCAAAGAGTTCTGAACCCCGTCTATCGTAGAAATATTTTGAAGGTATGGATTTTTGAGGAAGTTGCAGTCCTGCCAAAACGTCGTCGCAGAATGTCACCATAAATAAAAAATTCTGCACAGTTTAAGCCAGAATCAAGGGGCAACCCGTCGTGACCCGACGCGTCTGGTGAGCGTGTTTCATTTGCACGGAAGAAATCGGATTGTGGTTTCCATTTCCTTCAAGACTGTGCGCAACGCCGCCATAGTATTCTCGATGTCCTGCTCGGTTGTTTCATGGGACAGCGAAAATCTGACCGCGCAATGGGCTTCCTCGCGGCTGCGCTGCATGGCAAGTAAAACATGCGTTGGATCCGGAGATCCTGATTTGCAGGCAGAGCCGGACGATAATGAAATTCCATGCTGATCCAGCGCGATAACGAGCGACTCGCCTCGGAGCTCCGGCAACGTGAGGTTCAACGTATTGGTTAAACGGAGCTGGCGGTGGCCATTGAGCTTTGCACCCGGGATCAAAGTCATGATGGCGCACTCCAGCTTGTCACGGAGTTTTCTCATGTGATCAGACGCGGACCACTGCTCAAGGACCAGCTCAGCGGCTTTTCCAATTCCGACGATTGCCGGAACATTCTCCGTCCCTCCGCGGAAGCCGCCCTCCTGCTTTCCACCGTGAATGAGAGGTTCCAAAGAGACGGCCTTGTTGACATACAGTGCACCCATGCCCTTGGGTCCATGAAACTTATGCCCGGAGAGGCTCAGCAGATCCACATTCAGATCTTCCACATCCACTTTGATTTTCCCGACAGCCTGGACCGCGTCGGTGTGGAAAAGTACTCCTCTTTCGTGCGCGATCGAACAGAGCTCGCGAATCGGCTGAATCGTCCCCACTTCGTTGTTGGCCATCATGATGGAGACGAGAATCGTTTCATCCGTAATGGCGGAAGCAAGCCGCGCCGGATCCACGCTGCCTTCGGAATCGACCGGTAGATAGGTCACTCGATATCCGAATTCTTCCAGAAATTTGCAGGTCTTTAGAATAGCGGGATGTTCAATGCTGCTGGTGATGATGTGCTTGCCTTTGTTTTTACCTGTGAGCGCCACCCCTTTCAGAGCAAGATTATCGGCCTCCGATCCACCACTCGTGAAAATAATCCGCCGCGGCTTGGCATGGATGAGGTTCGCAACCTGGCGTCGGGCGCGGTCAATCGCCTCGACGCTTTCGCGCGCTGAACCATGAATGCTCGACGGATTGCCAAATAGTGAATCGAAGTACGGAGACATCGCCGCCCGTACCGCGTCACTCATTTTTGTTGTGGCATTGTTATCAAGATAGATCCGCCGTTTCAAAGAGGCTGCTCCGGAATCTGCCGCGACAACCGAGGGTGGGCGTGAGCGGGACAGGTGATTGGTACTGGATCCCGCCTCTGTTTTCACGACTTCACATAAGAGGGATTTGTAAACGGGAAAGCCTGAAATTTCGTCGTAATTGCCCATATCAGTGAGCTCGTTCACATTCGAGTCCCGCCACGCCTTTGGGCCGACGGGTGTACCGCCGCCCATATTGCACTCGACTGCGCCCTTCACGATATCGTCCGTGACACGCGCACGGAACCGAACAGCGCCTCGCGCTGTACGCACCTCCACCTGATCCCCATCCTGGATTCGACGATCTTTCGCATCGTCGATGTTCAATTCCACAAATGGTTCGGAAGCTTCGCGGACGAGGGGGCCTATTCCATGGTGCTGCGAACGAAAATCGGTATGCAGTCGCGACCCGGAATTAAATACCAGGGGAAAACTCCTGGCTGCTTCGGGGCTGGCCAGCGGACCCTCTTTGGGCTCGGTGTATTTGGGCAAGGGTTCGTACCCGTAGTCGGAAAGCAGAGTCGATAGAATCTCAAACTTTCCGGTGGGAGTATCAAACCCAGGCTTTCTATCGGGCCTGAGCCCCCCTTTTTGCCATTTTTTATATTCCATCATGGGCGTCGGGATTTTGACCCAACCTCCCGCAGCCTTTACGTCTTCAAGGCTGTAGCCCGAACCCTGAAGCGCAAATCGGATCATCTCCTCTTCAGATTGCGGGTAGCGTTCTCCGTAGCCGAGTCGTCTCGCGAGCTCAGCCATGATCAAGTAGTCATTCCTGGCTTCTCCGACAGGTTCAATGACCTTTTCGCGAAGACGGAAGATCGGGCCATAGACCATGTACGAATCGATCTCAAACATCGTTGCTGCAGGCAGCAGGATATCGGCGTATGCGGCATCCGCGGTCAGTTGACGATCGATGCAGACGAGGAATTCCAATTTCGATAATGTCTCTCTCCAGACCTGGGTTTGCGGCCAGGAAGTCAGCAACGAGGCACCGTGGATAATCAAACCACGAATCCGGTAGGGATCACTTTTCACAACGGAATCGATCAGGCCGCTGGCATGGGATTCACCCCGGTAGAGGCTGTAAATCGGGAATTTGTCACGGCTGACGGCGCGGTCCAGATTTGGATTTTCAATATTGCATGCGCGACTGATCGGAAAGTGAGTGTTCAGCATGGCTAAGCCCAGACCACCTGGCACATCCAGTTGACCTGCGAGCGCCCAGACCGTCAGTACAGCGCGGATTGCCTGAATGCCGCTATTTGAATACTCCAAACCCGTATACATGACGGGTGCGCAACCGCTTGCCTGGCAGATCCGTCTTGCGAGATCGCGGATCGTTGCGGCCGCAATGCCAGTGATCGTCTCGACCACTTCGGGTCTGAAATGCTGGACGTATCTGCCCAGCTCATCGAATCCGTGGCACCAGCTCGTCGCAAAATCCTGATCATACAATTCTTCTTCGATCATGACCTGGATGAGGGAAAGGGCCAAGGCCCCGTCAGTTCCCGGCCGGATCGCAAGCCACTCGGCCCCGCAGCGGTACGCGGTCTCGGTATGTCTCGGGTCAATAACAATGATCTTAGCACCGCGCTTGGCTGCAGCCTCCAGACGAATCATGTCCATCGGGGGAGAATCGGTGGCCGGGTTTGCTCCCCAGACGATGATGGTTTCGGCATGTTCAATATCGGTGAACATGTTCACAAGCATGCGACCGAAAGTGACATGTGGCGCGATCATCGCGTAGGAAACATAGCAGAGCGCCCCGACCCCCATCGTGTTCGGAGATCCGAAAGGAAAAAGTACGCTTGAGGCGGATGAGACAGCAACTCCCTTGGGCTGAAACATGTCGCAAAGCGATAGTTCAAATGCGCCGCGCCCCGTATAAATAGAAACCGTTTCCGGACCGGACTCCTGCTTGAATTGATTCAGCTTGGCGCAAATCGTGTCATAAGCTTCGTCCCAGGAAATCCGCTCAAATTCAAATGATCCCTTAGGTCCCTTGCGCTTCAGGGGATACTTCAGCCGGTGCTCGGAATAGACAATGTCTGCCGAGTGTTGCCCGCGTCGACAAATCATCCCCAGACTATGTGATGGGTCCGGTCGGATATCCTCAATTTTTTCGCCGCCCGCGATTTCCACCCAACAGCCAGCGGGGCATATCCCACATATCGCGCGCTTCCATTTTAAACCATCGATTGGGCCGGTGCCGCTCATTTCGGCCCAAGATGCAGTTCTCTTGCCTAAGCGGCTGAGGACTTCTTCTCAAACTGCGCTTGAGGCTCATCCTTAAGACTCTTACGCACTTCCTCCCGAAATTCCGGTGTATCTTTCTCTCGATGAACCGAAACCGCATGCTCGATGGACGCGCGAACGACCTCGTCCTCAAGACCTGAAATTCTCAAAGAACATTTGGATTCACTTAGTTGCTCACGACAATCGACATATTTTCGATTCATAATTTCTCCTTGCTGCTGGTAAATCACCAAACCCGATATCTTTGCATGGTTCAGGCCAGCTATTTTGCAAGGTCTGCTTGTATTCTGGCCTGCTCCTTGCTGTTTTCATTAAGACTTCCGAGAAGAGAACGGCTCAACATGGATCCACATACTGAAAACCTTCTAAAAGAATTGTATCGAGATTTTCAGACGATACTTGAAACGACGACCGACTTTATCTACTTTAAGGATAAGGATAGCCGCATTCGCTTCTGCAGTCAGACGCTCGCTAGGATCTGCGGCTTTCAACACTGGCGCGAGATGATCGGGAAACACGATTTCGAAATATTTCCGCCCGACACGGCCAAAATTTATTATGAAGAGGAACTTCCGGTATTTCAGGAAGGCAAACCTCTGATTAACAAAGTAGACCCCTACTATGACGCGGAGGGGGCTCGTCGCTGGGTCAATACTAATAAATGGCCCGTCTTTGGAGAAGATGGAAAGACCGTCATTGGAATCTTTGGGATCAGCCGCGACATTACCGATCAAAAGGCGGCCGAAGAAATTCGCGAAGAATTGCTGAAGCAGAAGATCCTGGCCGAAACGAATCAGGAACGCGCGACACTGCTTGAAAATATGATTGACGGCTTTGTCTTGGCTAAACTGATCTATGACGATCGAGCGCACCCGATTGACTTCTCTGTCATCGATGCGAACGCCTCTTTCTGCGAGATGATTGGAGTTCAGGATCCGACCGGCAAAAAGGGATCTGAACTTGCTAATATTGCCGATCACCCTGCTACGGAGTTAATTATTAAATTCGGTAGAATTGCATCGGGGAGTCCCGCAGAACGCTTTGAAGTTGAGATTCCCTCGTTGAATACCTGGTTTTCGGTTGCAGCGTTTTCTCAAAGGTCAGGCCAGCTTGCCGCACTTTTTACAGATATTTCGGCTCGCAAGCAGCTCCTGTTGGGACTATCTAAAGAAAAAGCGGCTGCTGAGAACACATCTCGCCTGAAGTCGCGATTCTTGGACATTGCGGCCCATGAGTTACGCACACCAGTAACGGCCTTTTCTCTACTCCTTCAAATCACTGAAAAGCAGCTGCAGAAAGGTATCCCCGTCGAATCAGAAACCATTGCTCGACTCAGAAGGCAGACAGATCGGCTATCCTCTCTCGTAATTGATCTCCTGGATGTTTCTCGTCTTGAGCGTGGATTAACTCTGAAGAAGCAGTTCGGAGACATCGTGCCGCTCATCTCTGAATGTCTGGATATTTTCCGGCTTCAAGCACCGTCTCGATCGATGACATTTCACCACCCCGGGCATGCTGTCGAGGCAAACTTTGATCGCGAGCGCGTTTTTCAAGTCTTATCAAACATAATCGACAATGCGATTAAGTACACCCCCTCTGGGTCACGAATTGATATCGAGCTTGAAGAGGCAACAGACAGGATACGGGTACTTATTAAAGATCGCGGGCCAGGCATTTCACAATCGAAACTGCATGCAGTGTTCGGGGCTTTCGAAAGAGGCTCAACTGACACGGAAGAACGAGCCGGCGGCCTCGGCCTTGGGTTATTCATATGTAAACGGATCATGGAATTACACGGGGGGAAGATTGGAGTCACAAGTCAAGCGGGATCGGGAAGCACTTTCTACTTCGATCTACCCCGGAACGGACCAACGCCATAAGCCCCAGCTTTTGGTTACGGCATCAGCGCATAGGTGAAAGCAATCTTCGCACTGACCGGGAAAGTGGTGAAATCCACGTTCCGGATCCGAACCTCATTTCCCGTCAAGACGATATCTGCGGCGGGCACATTCAAAAGCACCGCGCCAACGTCCGAGAGGATCTGGGCACTGATCGCCTGGCCTGCCACAGGCGCAGCGCTCAGACTGAATGCCGAGACCGGCACGACGGTGCTGACGTTCGAAATGATCGTTTGTCCAAGCGTACTGAGAATTCCGCTGTAGCTTGCCGAGGTGATGTCGTAAACCGATGAAAACGAAGACAGTGCATTGACCGAAGCTGCTTTCATCTTGTTAACCAGAGCATTATAGGTTTTACCGGAAGCACAGCTTGAAGTCGTGCAGTTGCTCGGCGACGTCAGTACCGGATTGATAATGGCACTGACGAAGTAATTCGGGTTCACCTTCGCAACACCCTCGGTCGAATCCAGGGCAAGGAAAAAATTATCCATCCGGCTTTTGCCGTAGCTGGTATTGAAATCCACCACCGCATCCAGAACAGAATTACCCACCGGCGCTCCCGGAAAAGTGGAACTGTCGTTTTCATCCGAGACAATCACGATCGCGCGAGCCGAATTTTTCCGGAAGAGGCAGGAGCTATCTGTCACAGTGGCCTGGCGGCATTCCGGGCGTTCCTCGTTATCGAGCAGGAATTTATCGATAGACTGCATCCCTCGTTCATTACCATTGCCGGTCGTGCCTGGTTTCGCATTGATCGCGAAAACTGAACTCATATGCGAGGTCCAACTCTCCTGGGAGTAGCCAGAGGGAATCAGGGTGCTGATGATCGGCTCCCCTGAACGGGTACCGGTCAAAACTCCGGGCCGCTTGCCATCCGCGTACCCGGGAAGCAGACGGGAGTACAGTGCACCCTTATTGGGACCATAAGCTGAATTCGAGGTATTCCCAGCCAGATAAACATCTGTCGTAATTGCGGCTGTCCGAATGTCATATTGAGCCGTCAGGTAAGCTCCCGCAAAATCCGCAAAGCCAGTGGCCAGCTTCGTCTGATCGTCTCCCATACTGCCGGAATTATCGATGACCCAGAGAATGTCCACGGGTTGAGGGACCGTGACCGTCTTGTTCGTGCGATTCAGAATCTGGAAGGTATCAGTTTTAAACTCATAAACGATCGGGGTGGAGGTATTGCTCGGGCTGGGCGTCGCGGTTGGATCTGGCCCGACTTCTGGAATAATAGGGTCAACACCCGGTTCATCCGAAGGTTCCAGCTGGGACAAACTAGACCCTTTGTCCGTGAGCTGACCTTTTTCAAGCTCAACCCTTTGCTCGCAACCGGCAATGACCAAACTTATTGGCAATATGAAAATAAAGATAAAACGTGTTGTACTTTTCATCCCCCACCCCCATAAACTATCCCTTATTAATATATTACTATATTGGTCAGATATTGCGATAATATTCATAGATAATTGATCTTACTGTACTTTTTTTTAGCAAATCTTAAAGCTACTAGCGAACTGCCCGCAATTCCTGTTCACAAAGCTCATGGCCGGTCGATCCCGTGATGAGTGCTTTAGCTGAAAACCCGGCCGGCTGCGCGATAGCGAGCAACATTTTCACAATATTGTGACGCTCTTCATCTTCGGCGGCAGCCAATAACTGTGCAATTGCGGTGTCAAGCGAAGCCCCTTGCTGAACGGGCGTAATGGATTGCTGCGCCCCTTTTGGCAAAACAAGAATATCGGGATGCTCGGTGCTGATTTCTTCGCCCGTAAGATAAAGCTCCTCATGAAGCTTCTCGCCGGGCCGGGCGCCGATGAACTCGATCGGAATTTCGCTCTCTTTTTTTCCCAGGAGCATGATGAGACTTTTTGCGATATCGAGGATTTTGATCGGATCACCCATCTTCAGAATACAAATATCACCGGGCTGCGCGATGCTCGCTGACTTCAGAACGAGCGAAACAGCTTCACGAATGCGCATGAAATAACGAGTCATGTTTTCGTGAGTGATGGTGATCGGCCCGCCCTTGCGGATCTGTTTTTTCAAAAGCTGCAGCAAACTGCCACTGCTTCCAACCACATTACCAAAGCGGACGGTGCAATACCGTTTACCGGTCTTTTGTCCCACCCGGCTCACCATCAGCTCACAAACACGCTTGGTGGCGCCCATGGCTCCAACTGGATTGACCGCTTTATCGGTGGAGATCTGCACAAAGGTTTCGACCCCGACTCTCTGACAGGCTTCCAAGAGATTCCAGGTCCCACCGATATTGTTCAAAATGGAGGAAGCCGGATTGTATTCGACGAGATGCACGTGCTTATAGGCTGCCGCATGAAATACGACTTGCGGTTGATGTTGCTTCATGGCCGCGTCCAAAGACGCGCGGTTTTTGAGATCAACGAGGACCGGAGCGACGGTTGAGATATCGCTCGAGCCGCCGCGCAAGTCCTGATCAATCAGGTAAAGAGCGAACTCGGAACTATCCAGAATCATGAGACGCTCAGGCCTGAATTCGAATACCTGGCGCGCAATTTCGCTTCCGATCGAACCGCCAGCCCCCGTGATTAAAACGCGCTTTTTGTGGCAATACTCCCGAATGGCACTTAGATCGATACTGGCAAAGGGACGGGCCAGAAGGTCATCGAGCGCCACCTCACGAACCAAGTCAATGGTATCGCGCGAATCCATCCGGGGACTCGCCATCAGGCGCGGGCGGATACTGAAGCCTTTGCAGATATGCATGGTCTCGCGGACCGCTTCGCCTGGCAGGTTGGGTATGGCGATGACCAGTTCTTCCACTCTGTATTGCGAAAGAATCTTGGCCAGGTCTTTACGCGAGGAGAGCACCCGGACTCCGTTGATCATGTGCCCGATTTTCTTTTGATCATCATCGATGAAACCGATGACTTCCGAGCGAAGTGCATCATCCATCATAAAGCGGGAGGCCAGGGTGCGACCGTTGACCCCAGCGCCATAAATCAGGGTAGCTCGCCCTTTGTCGCGACGCTTCTTGCGCGCTCTGTGCTCGTGAACAATACGCCGCCCCACTCGTACCGCGCTCAGAAGAACCAGGAGCTGAAGCATGTTAATAATAAAAATGAACGGGGAGAGTCTGCCTAAACCGTAGAAAGAGACATAAACCGTGAAAAGAACCAGCCCGGAAACAAACAGTGCTGAAGCAAGTTTGACTGCGTCCGTTAAGGAAGTATATCGCCAGATGGAATCATAAACCCCATTCAGGACAAAAACAGCAAAACGGACTGGTATCGACAAAAATATCCAAGCGGTGATCAGTCCGAGGCGCGCGTTGAATAGATCATGACCCAAAACAACGTAGGCGCTGGCGTAACCAGATATGACCATCAGAAAAGCATCGATGACAAAATGCTCCCATCCTACGCGTTTACAACGTTCAATCATTTGGCTCTCTCTCCTAAAAAAGCGAAAAATACCCAGGTCCAAAAAAATACGTTCTTGTGAAGTTTTTTTCAATGAAAACAGTTGAATAAAATTTTGAATGTATGTGATTAGCACCCCGCTTTTGGAGTGTATTTCGGCGCAATGCGACAGGCGTTACGAAAAAACGTTAAACCTGATCGGTTATACTGAAATTAAATATCATCAAGAAACGTCTACAACCGGCCTTTAAAGTTTCCGTACAGCGTGACTGCCGATGTACCCAGCGCTTTATCTCAATCTCAACGGGCAATTGCAAAAATGGTTTTGAAAATAACAGCTAGATCATCAAACACGCCGGCGCGAGTAGCGTAATGCAAATTAATGCGAATCTTTTCGGGCATAATCCGCTCGATATAAACCTTGTCAGGATCCGACTCCCCGGCCAGGATCTCACTTTCGTTTCTGAATTGAATCGATGCCGGGTCGGTTATACCGGGGCTGTATAATAATACTGCTCGCTGTTGATCGGTGTATTTTTCGACATAACGCAGCAATTCAGGCCTTGGTCCGACCAGGCTCATTTCCCCAAGTAGAACATTAACAAGCTGGGGCAACTCGTCTAATTTCAACTTGCGAAGCACCCTCCCCGCTCTCGTAATTCGAGGATCTTGCCCTACGGTAATCCCAAGGCCACGCTTTTCGGCATCGACGTACATGGTTCGAAATTTCCAGATCTTAAAGAGTTTGCCCTTATACCCCACCCGAGTCTGCCGAAAAAAAACAGGGCCATCACCCTCGAGCTTAATTAATACCGCAACCCCTACAAAAACCGGTACCAAGACGATGAGACCAGGAATCACAAAGAGCAAATCAAATACCCGTTTAACGCCCTTAAATCGTCGCATGCTGCAGCTCATCTCCGATTCTGAGTGACGATATCCAGAACGGCTTCAATCACATCAGCAACATCCTGATCAGTCATTCTCGGATTAAGCGGCAGGCTCAGCATTCGTAAATAGTTGTCAAAAGTGACCGGGAAGTCTCTTTCCTTCAATCCATACTTATTACGGTAAAAGGAATGGAGATGTACGGGAATGAAATGCACGGAAGTCCCGATCTTTCGCGCGGTCAGCTCTTCAATGAACTGATCCCTTTCGATCTTGAGCGCCTCAGCCCGAAGCCTCAGCACGTACAAATGCCAGGCATGCTCCACCTCGGGACGCAATACTGGGATCTCTAAAGCAGGACTATCGCCAAAAGCTCTCTGATACTGTGCTACGATTTCTCGTCTGCGCGCTTGAAAGCTCTGAAGTTTTTTCAATTGCCAGAGCCCAAGACTCGCCTGAATATCAGTCATATTATATTTGAAACCTGGGGTCACGACATCGTATTTCCAGTTACCGCCCGGCTGATATCGCTTCCAAGCATCCCGATTCATTCCATGAAGACTGACCACTCTCGCCTGCTCCAGGAACTCGGGGCTCGCCGTCAACATACCGCCTTCTGCGGTTGTCATGTTCTTGGTTGCGTAGAAGCTGAAAGCAACGGGATTGGGGCCAGAGCCGATGAACCTACCCTTATATTTCGCGGGCACTGCATGAGCGGCATCTTCAATGACGGTCAATTTGTGTTTGGCTGCCAGCGCATGGATCGGGTCCATATCCGCTGGGTGACCTGAGTAATGGACTGGTATGATTGCGCGAGTCTTAGGGGTGATGGCTGCTTCGACCTTTGCTGGATCAATGTTGAGGGTATCACTGCAAACATCGACCAAAACAGGCCGAGCGCCGGCATATTCGACCACATTGGCACTCGCTACAAAGGTCATGGGGGTTGAGATGACTTCGTCTCCAGCGCCAATACCGAGGGTCACGAGTGCGGTATGAAGAGCGGCAGTACAGGAGTTCAGAGCCAAGGCGCCCGGTCCTTGCACATAAGAGGCAAACTGCTTTTCAAAGTCTTTGGTCTTCGGCCCGGTTGTGATCCAATCTGTGCGCAAGGTCGCTACGACCTCCTTTATTTCCTCTTCGCCAATGAGAGGGGGGGAAAATGGCAAAAATATTTCTCGCTTTTTCATAGTAGTTCCATTCGTGAAAACAAATTAAGCACATTAGTCTCTGCGCAGCAAGAAAACAGATCGCTGCTCGCTTTATCGAACAACTGAAGCCCGATTTGATCATTGCGAATACCGCAAACGAATGCGAAATTAATGTGATTACAAAATGCTGCCAACGGCGTTGCCAATATTCGGAGCACTCGATTTTGATTTTACGAGGGAGAATTCACAGTGAACACGAGCGTACAAAAAGTTTCAGTTATAGTACCTTGTCGCAATGAAGTAGAATATATCGAACAATTCGTAAAGTCTGTCTCAAACCAAATGCTCACTGGCATTGACCTTGAAATAATCATTGCAGACGGCATGAGCGATGATGGAACACGAGACAAACTGAAGAACATTCTTGATCAATACGACCACCTGAGAGTTATTGACAACCCGGATCGCACCACACCCGCGGCATTAAATCATGCAATTCGCGCTGCAAAAGGTGAGATAATTATAAGAATGGACGTTCACTCCGAGTACTCCTTTGACTATATCAGTGAGTGCATTCAACAACTCAATACTACTGGTGCCGACAATGTGGGCGGCGCATGGCATGCAAAAGGCGTTAATTATCTACAAAATGCTATCGCTCTTGCATTCCAGTCCCCATTTTCTTCAGGGGGAGCAGGCTCGCACTCGTTAGCGTACGAAGGTCTGGTGGACACTGTTTACCTAGGGTGCTGGAAAAAAAAGACATTAGAGGCTATTGGACTGTTTGACGAAACTTTTGTTCGCAACCAAGACGACGAGCTAAATCTCCGAATTGTGCGCTCTGGCGGAAAGATCTGGCAATCTCCCACAATTAAATCGTGGTATTACCCTCGCGCTTCTTTATTAACCTTATTTAAACAGTATATGCAGTACGGATATTGGAAGGTCAGGGTCATTCAGAAACATAAAACACCCGCTTCGATCCGCCATCTCGTTCCGGGCATTTTTATTTTCAGCCTGATTGCACTTAGCCTTCTTGCACTTTTCTCCAAAACAGCACAACTCACCCTTGTTACGCTATTATCGTGCTACATTCTCGGAACAGCCCTAGCCACAATACATGCTTGTCGCAGATTAGACCAATTACTCTACCTACCTATCCTGCCTTTTATTTTCACCGCTTTCCATTTTGGCTATGGTTATGGGTTTCTTAGAGGAGTTGCTAGTTTCTATCTACAAAAAAGATCAAAACAAAAGCTTTTCACCGAACTTACAAGATAACTAGATAATCCGTTCGCCGTTAACTCCGAAAGCCAAACAGGAAGATGAATTTAATACCCCCAAGGATACTTCATATTATCGGCAGCCGCCCCCAAGGTGGCGTTGGCTCAGTACTACTGAACTACTACAGGAACATTGATAAAACCAAGATTCAGTTTGATTTTATTTTACACGCAACCAGCGAAAACGGTTTATTCGACGAACAGGTAAAGTCCTTGGGTGCGAACGTCTATATCTTTCCGAGATTATCAATTAAAAATAGCATCAAGTGTTTTTCTGAATATCTGAGATTTTTTTGCAAAAACAAAGACTATCTTGCCGTACATCTTCACTCAGTAAACATAGCGTTCATGGTATTTCCTCTTGCTCGCTATTATGGAATTCAACACGCGATTGCTCATTCTCACGCCACAAAATATTCCGATCACAAGACAAGAAGCCTCAGAAATTTTATTCTCTGTTTGGGATTAACGAAATACGCAACGATTCTCTTTGCCTGTTCAAAGGCTGCTGCAGCGTTTCTGTTTGGGGAAAACACGGCAAAATGCGGTAAAGTGTACATCATGAACAACGCAATAGATTGCGACCACTTCAAATACGACAAAGATATTAGACACCAAGTGCGAACCAAACTTGGTATCGATGACAAACTAGTAGTGGGCCATGTAGGCCGTTTTGCCCCTCAAAAAAATCATTCCTTTTTAGTAACAATTTTTGCTGAATTTGCAAAAACCAATAAGAACTCAGTTCTCCTATTAGTCGGCCCACTGAACGAGCTATCCAGTGAGATATCTTCACAGGTGGAAACACTCGGACTTAGCAAGCAAGTATTATTTTTAGGCACCAGAACCGATGTAAACGAGTTGTTTCAGGCTATGGATGCATTCGTTCTGCCGTCTTTTTTTGAAGGACTGCCTTTGGTAGCAATTGAGGCTCAAGCCTCCGGCCTGCCGTGTGTTCTTTCTGATTCAGTAACAAGAGAGGCTGCTATCACGAAAAACGTAACTTACTTAAGCTTGAGCGAGAAAGCCAGTCTCTGGTCCGAAACGATTTCATTGTCGATTCATAACGGCAGGCGCGAAGGCACTCATGAGAGCAACCGACTTGTTGGATATGACATCTGCGAAGAGGCAAATAAACTCGAAACTTTCTACTCAAGTCTAATACTTAAGAGCAAGTAACAATGATCACAACACTAGTTATTACTTCGCTCATTATTATCGCATCTCTTTTTACTTATTTTAACGGAAGCTCAAAGACGAAGGACTTCACATTTCTAATTCTAGTCTTTTCTTCTTTCGCTTTTCTAGGAGCTTTTCGGTCAAGCAGTGTAGGAAATGATACTTCGGCTTATAGCGTCCTTTTTTCTGAAGTCGCCGGAATAACCGACACATCACTCCTTATGGAAAGATATGAACCTGGATATTTATATTTGAATAAGATTCTTAGTGCAATTTCACCGAACCCCCAAATTCTCCTTATTTTCACGAGCGTAATTTCAATGTTGGGATTTGCTCTATTTATTTACAAGTATTCTAATATGGTATGGATGAGTACTTTGCTCTTTTTTCTGCTACGTTATTTCTCACTTTCGGTAAACAGTATTCGACACACATTTGCAATACTAATTTGTTTGCTCGCTTACCATCTATTTAACAAAAAACAGCACACTTGGTTCATCATCTCTGTTCTTTGCGCCTCAACATTTCACATCACCGCACTATCATTCCTGATTATATGGCCAGCATCTTATTTCCGGTTAAAAAAGACATCACTACTTTTTGTAGCAATTGTCACTGTCGGCATTCTTATCTATTTTGACGAATTTTTTAGCCTTCTGTTGACTGCATTTTCTCGGTTTGCTTATTACCTTGGGTCCGACTACCTAAATATGAACACGCGCCTAGCAACCATCGCAAATTTAATTATTTTTTCAGCCATTCTCGCATTGGGATTTCTTGTCGGTTACCACAAAAAAGACAACTCACCTCATTCGTACGTTATGCCGAACAATATCCATCAAATACCAGACGGCTTTTTGACGACTAATATATTGCTGATTGGTGTTGTCATCAGCGCAATCTCACTTAAATTTAACTTGCTCGATCGAGCAGCCGCGTATTTCACGGTATTTTCCATCATCTATCTTCCAAATTCTCTTCATTATATAAAGGACAAGACGTATTCACGATTAGCAATATTGATTGTGGTATTATTATTTACTTCATACGACTGTGTGATTGAATATTACCGACCTGACTGGAACCGCGTTTATCCCTATAACTTTTATTGGGGATCACTATTCTAGAAAGACACTCATGAAAAATATACTACTATTCAACACTGCTCTTGGATCGATGAACATCGGCGACAAAGTGATTTATGACTCTGCACTTATTGCTTTAGGGCCCTTGCTAAATGAGGCTTGCGTTTATGAATGCCCCACACATACACGTTGTCACTCAATCCTTCAGAATCTTTTATTTCGAAAAAAACTTAGTGCTTATCGGAATGTTGATTACCAATTTATTTGCGGAACTAACTTGCTTTACGTAAACATGCTGCGCCCCTTACCCAACTGGAACATTGACTTACTAAATACCGGAGTAGCAAAGAACGCAATCCTCCTTGGCGTTGGCCTTGGAAAGAACGCAACAAAAGCCAATCTCTATACCAGACTCCTCTATAAGAGAACTTTGTCTAAATCCTTCATTCACAGCGTCAGGGATGAAGCCACTAAAGTATTTTTAGAAGACATGGGATTTAGGGCACTCAATACGGGATGTGTAACCATGTGGGGACTTAGCCAGGAACACCTTGCTCAGGTTCCAACCAGCAAGAGCGATGAAGTCGTGTTCACATTAACCCATTACACCCCAGACGAAGCACGCGACCGAGAAATGATCAAAATCCTCGGTCGGAATTACAACAAATTGTATTTCTGGCCGCAAGCATTTCAGGATATCGCGTATTTGGAACGTTTAAACGCCACAGATGAGATCACAATAATTCCCTCAAATCTGATAAGTTATCAAAAACTATTGCAAGGACAAATTGATTACGTTGGAAATAGACTTCATGGAGGAGTCTACGCCATTCAGCAAAAGAAACGAGCTGTAATATTATCCATAGACTACAGAACTGTAAACATGTTCGGCAGCAATAGCCCTATAGTTATTCCACGTCATGATATCGAAACACTCCGATACAAAATTAATTCAACTTTTTCCACTTCGTTACCGGTGCATTACGAAAAAATTAAACTTTGGCTAAACCAGTTTGGCGTAACTTACTAGACAACCGGCCTAATGAGCGAATCCAATAATCTTGCAAAAAATACTTTAATATTTGGAGTATCAGGAACAATCACCAAGCTGATTCAGTTTGCTTTGCTCAGCTTGTATACATCTGTTCTGTCTAAAGAACAGTTCGGCTTTGTTGAACTATTGAATAGCACAACTGAGTTACTTGTACCGATCCTTACTCTGAGTATCAGCGAATCAGCATTACGCTACGCTCTCGATAAAAATTCATCAAAGTCTGCTATATTGAGCAATGGTCTGGCTATAGTTATAATTGGAGTTCTTTTTGTTTTTTTTCTTTATCCATTCTTTGTCTCATCTTTTTCTAACAATATTGCACTTTGCTTTTGCTTTCTTTACGCTACTAGCGCAACAAGGCAGCTTCTGGGGATGTTTGCCCGAGGCATTAATGAGATCCGGCTTTTCTTCTTTAGCAGCGTTTTAAATGCGTTTGCTCTTTTGATTTTCAGTTATTTCCTGCTCATTTACAATAAAAGCGGAATCACAGGTTACTTATTGGCAATCATATTTTCGAACCTGCTCTCTATTATCGTTCTTTTCTTTTTTGGAAAAATGTATTCGATGATTCGGTACACAGCTATTGATCGCATGCTAATGAAGCAAATGTGCGCATTTAGCCTACCACTCGTTCCGGGTCTAATTTCTTGGTGGCTTATTAATGTATCTGGACGATTTTTTGTTTTGGAGTATCGCGATGTTGCAGCTGCGGGTCTATTTACCGCTGCAAGCAAACTTCCCGCATCAGTAAATTTACTAACGACCATGTTTCAGCAATCGTGGCAGATTTCCGCTTCTGCAACATACGATGAAAATGGGCGCGATCAGTTTTATTCTGAAGTATTCAAATCCGTTTCTGCGCTAATACTTATATTCGGCTCTTTGATGATTGCGCTAGCTCCGTACTTGTCTAAATTACTGTTAATCGGTGAATTCTATTCGGCTTGGATTTATTCACCATTTTTGATTTTAGCAGCAGTCGCCAGCTGTTACTCCGCATTTATAGGCACCATTTTCTTTGCGGCCAAAAGAAATGCAATCACGATGAGAACTACTATTGCCGGAGCCATGGTCAATGTTGTTTTATGTATACTTCTGATAAAACCCTTCGGGATTTTGGGAGCATCTGTTGCGGGTTTCGCCTCGTATACTTTTATCGTTGGCTATCGCTTTTTAGAATTGAACAAATTTGTGTCCATTCAAGTTGATTTGCCCAAATTACTTTTTTCAGCTCTACTATTGCTTGTGCAGGCTACTGTTGCCTCTTTCGGAGAACCGCGGTTTTTCTGGGTGAGTTTTTTAATGTTTTTTTTAACTCTACTAATTCACCACCAGTCGCTTAAAGGGCTACTTAAACAACTATCAGCAAAGATAATGAATCACCTTAAACATGCCGCCGGCTAGAATTTCTTTTTCCTAAATCCATCATCGCCCGCCAGGCGGAACCCCAAGCCTCCTGCAGTTTATCCATTCTCTCGCTATCGACAGGATTACTCCGTGTCTGACGCACGGCCTGCTTAAATAAACTCAGAATTATACCAATTACAAGCCCCACTAATGCCGCAATCAATACGATGAGTCCACGCATCGGTTTCGAACGCTTATCCGGGGGCGTCGCGACGTCCACCTGCTGTAATAACGGACCTTCCTTAGCTTCATCTATTCTGGCCAGTTCATACTGGCGAATCATTGAACTTAAAATCAGTTCCTGCACTCGTACATCTCGAAATGGCTTCTCAGAAACCGAATTCACCTGCTCGGCAAAAAATTTTCGCCGTTGTTGGGCATCAGAAAGTGAAAGTCGTCCTAACAATCCCTGCATTGCTTCCATGTGAGCATTGGCAAGATCCGCTGCAAATTTCGGATCCCGATCGGTTGCAGAAATCGAAATCAATCCTGATACCTTATCCACTGAGATATCGATATGCTTACTTAATACCTTATGTGCATCGGAGCGCAGCTTTTCGCCATACTTATCTTGCAACTTGAATTTTGTAATTAAACTATCACGGACAGTCGCGCTTTTGAGGAAGGCTGCATACAAATCACTCGGGCTTTTCAAACCAGAAGCGCTTGCGGCCATGCCCGCTAATGGCCCAAGTTGGTCTAAGATCGCAGTCGCAGCTGATGGCTGTTGTTGAGGCGGCAACACCATCGTCTTTGCTGTAAACTGAGACGGAAGAAGGAAGCTTATTACCGCAGCAATCAGGCAAAGCCCAAATGGAATCCCAAATACCACCTTCCAGTCATGCCCAAACTCAGTTAACAGCTCGATAAACTGCGCTCTCTCTTCATATGCTCCAGAATGCATTGGATCACCCATTTGTCCGCCACCCGATCATTTGTTCAATGTATGAACTGCTGCAGCACCTAACCCAAGCTGAAAGAAAACCTGCGTCCAGTCCTTAAGTCCTTTCATGAAAATCGAATACCCGGATTCCTTATAAAATTTCTCAGGAACTACAATCGTATCTCCTGGATATACCTTGGCTCTTTTTGCACTCGGAGGCTCAATTGATCCATCGGCCCTGACAATGAATATTTCGTGGGTTTCAGCATTCTCTGCCAGACCAGCAACATCAAGATAGTTCGATGCTTTTCGACCCGGATGAAAAATCAACACATTCTCGTTCAGAACGGCACCGACCACTGATACATACCCCGGCTCAGTCGGAATTTTGATTTCATCTCCATCAGTCAATTTAAAATCGGGAAATTCCGGCTCAGAAGGATCCATCTCAAGCGAAATGCGACCGCTGGGCATCATTTGCTTCAAACGTTCGATTTTTGCTTGAAAACTTCGTGTGTATTGTTCATTTATTGCTGATACTTGCGATATTTCGGCTGTTTGAGTTGCTCCTGCAAGTGCTTTGGCGCTCTCCATAGAGAGTTGCGCCTCAAGACGATTAATGATGGTATTCAGGTTCTCCCTTTGTCGAACTTTCACCGATTGCCTCGAAAGCTCCGTCCCATAATTATAAGCATTAGCCGTAACGCCTCCGGCGCGCGCGACCAAAGCTTTTAACGTTTCACCGGGCTGCAACTGGTAAACTCCGGGCGCTTTCACTTCACCTTGAATTCTGACAATTTGTGTTTGGCGCTCAATCGGAACTGCAATGTCTTGCTGGCTGAACACCGTAATTGCATCTCCGGGCTGCAGCAACAAATTACTAAGTTCATCGCCGGCGATAGCTTTCCCTAAATTAAATGGGATTATCTCCGTCGTGAACTCCATTGGGTTTGGACGTTCAATAATTGCATGCTCCCAATTAATTTGATCAATTCCGTTGAAGCGCCTAATCCGGCTGATATCATTCTCGCCTCCGACTTCCTTGGACAAATCTTTATCGAGGGAAGCCGGAAAGCAGTTCATCGGCAGAGGCGTTCCTGTGTTCTGAGCAGGCATTTGGCTTTGCGCCTGGCTTTGCCCAGAAGGCGCATTTTGAATTTTTGATGGGTTTTGCACTGCTTGCGAATTACTTAAGCCTGCACGAGCGCTTGTCCGGATAGTATCCAACTCTGCTGGCTTACAAATAATACCAAAACGGCGCAAAAAATAGCCGCTCGTCAACATTGCTTCGCGGGTAGGCAGCACGTCTTTGATCCGAGTACTAGCGGTAACCGGAACTCTCACAATATCTTCATCAAGAATACGCAATGCGACAGCGTTTTCGAAATCTGCCTTAATTGGAAAAAAAGTCAGGATATCTCCGTCTTTGAGCGGCGTCTTCAAGCCCTCCTCATTCAAAGCCAACGTTTGCACCACAAGAGGCTTCTGTTTTTCCGGATCCAAGCGTTCCAACGAAAGCTTTTGAGGCGCTGTCTGAGCAGCCACTCCTCCGGCGGCAGAAAGGATATCCCTGAGCGAAGTCGCATTCGGTGCACGACTCAACTCAAAAATCGCGGGTGACGGGAGCTCACCTTTCAGGGCAACCATCGGACCGACTGGCAAAATATTAATAACATCTCCACTGAGAAGTCGTCGGTCTTTCGAGCTATCGCCCTTTGTCAGAAATTCATATAAATCCACCGTAGCAATCACCTTGCCACTACGCACGAGTTGAATTGCTCGCAGTGAACCAGTACTGCTTGGTCCTCCTGTTGAAAAGAGAGCGCTAATCACGGTACTCAGACCTCCGACAACGTATTTACCTGGATGCCGGGCCTGTCCGATTATATAAACTTCGATTCCGCGAAGTTGTCCCATGGAAACAAAAAGTCGAAAATTACTCAGAACTTTACTAATTCTGTGCTTAAGATGCTTTTCAAGCTCACTCATGCGTATTCCCGCTACCGAAACCGGTCCTACCTTCGGTAATATAATCATACCGTCGCGATCGACAAAAACATGCTGATCAATATCAACCGATGCACCAAAAATTTTTAGAAGCAGCTCGTCTCCTGGACCTACTACGTAATCAGCTGGAATCGGGGCAGACTGCTGCTCAGCAAATGTATTCACTCGATTGAATAAAGTCTGTCCGAAAATAGGTAAAAGGACTCCTGTTGTCTTTTGAACAAAAGACTGAAAAAGATTCGGCGCTGGAGGAGGTACTTCAAATTCAGCTTGAAATGATTTCTGAGTATTATCTTCGCCTGTAGCCTTGTTTAGATTATCCGAAAAATTCAGTGGTCGCCCCATAACAGACGGAGCTTTCCGAGAAGATTGATAAGCACGCATGGCATCGGAGAGACTGCCATATGAATCCCCTTGGAACATATTAGCATTTGGCCCCTCGCCCAGATTTCCCTGATTAAATCCCGCGCTGAAAGCCGTTGAGATAAGCAATCCGGAGCAAAGCAGTAACAACAAAATCAAATTTTTCATCTGAGTCATAGAGTTATTCTCGGCCCTGATCGAGGGCAGTACTTAGGAATGTGCGATTTCAGCTGAATCGTCACTCATCCGATTAGATATTGCAACTTTTCTGCGCTGCAATCCAGTCCGATTGATTCGGTATCGTACGGCCTTTAGTACCTTACCTGGACCCCCAACCCATAACTCCGACCAGAATCCGCACTCGTGCTGAGTATCGGATAGGCCATGATCGAAGTCATTTCAACTGCGTCCGCTTCCCCAGAAATATGGTGATCCGCAAAGGCCGCTCCCATCGCAAATCCCAAGACACTCCCGAAAATCATATCCGACATCCAGTGCACACCTCGGAACGTGTAATCCACAAAACCAGCAGAAGTGATCGCCAGAACCGGCAAGCCATAAGCCCAGCCATACATCCGCGTCAGATGCCCAGCCGTCACAAAGCCCACCTGTCCTGAGGGGAAGGCATGCCTGAGCGAATCGCCTCCAGGGCCATTCCGGAAAGTCAGGAACTTCATCGAAGCGACCAGAACGACATAGTAGCCGATTGCTTCAAACTGCGCCTGGCCGGAACCGATCTCCCTCTCACGATCACTCAGTAAACCATATGTCAGGGTGCCCAACGCAATCAGCGAAGGCAGCATTTCGCGTTTAAAAAGGGCTGCGGATTCGCGGGGAACAGTCCCTATTGAATAGGACTTCCTGTCAAAATAATTGTAAATCTGGTCATCAAAACCCAGCGAAACCAAAGTGAGGCCCGTGCCCACCGCCATCAAAGTCAGATTGTCGCCGCGCAGGAGGTCCCGGAACCCATAGTACCCATGTTTAAACGGGTAATACTGCTCTGCCTGTACGGAAGGAGCTGCAAGGGTCAATAAAAGCATGAGAATGAGAGCCTTCCTCACAACCCAACCCTCAGAAGCACTGTTGATTCAAGAAAGCCCAGCGACAACTCGCCCGCAGACCTTTCGTAATGAATCAACCGGTAGCCTAGCCGGATACCCATACTGAGACCGGGCGAGAACGGATACTCATACGAATACGCCACTCCAAAACCCAACTCCCAAAGCGAGGCAGCCCCTTGCGTCCTCAGCTGCGCAGGCCCCATCTTGATATCCATAAAGCTGCTGGAGTCCTGCGGTCGGGCCAGACGCACCCGGGTCTGAAAGCCCAGGAAGTGGAGATCTGCGCCTTGCAAAGAGTTCCCCTTCTCTACCGACATCAAATTCAAATCGTAAAAGCCTCCCATATAAAGCACATCGCGGATGTTATAGGCGGCTTCAAAGCCTAAAAATGGGCTGATACTCGGATGTAGTCCCGTGTGGAACCCCGATTCGCTGAGCAGACTCGGACCGGCCGCGCCGGAAAGCCAGACAGAAGGGCTCGCAAAAGCGTGCGTGCACGATAGAAGTGCAGCGGAAATGAAGATCAGGGTGAAACGGGATTTTAAAATCAATCGCTAGAAATTAGCAGCTTACCCCGGCTTCATCAAATAGATCCTAGTAAGTCCTCACCCAAGTCTTCATCGGATAAAAATTCGCCGTCATCCAGACATCCGTGCGCTCGAGTAAAACTGTGGCTTCTGTCAGTTGCGTGGGCATGAGGAGAGCCATGGCCGGTGTCGAGAAACCAGAAGGAGCTGGCGCACCGGGCAGCATTCCAAAGCCTGTCAGCTCATAGGCAATGAAACCCATCACATTCTGTACCCAGGCCGTAATCTGAGGCGGATCGAACTCACTCGGGAACAATAGCTGCTCATGAGTAGGGGCCGCGTCGGCAGTGATCGCACTCAACGTTGCGGACTTGGTCTCGGGCTCCATATCGTCATTCAGCCACGCCTTCCAGTCATTGAGAATTCCCTTCAGATCCATCCAGGCGGCTTCCGTCTCATCATAATAACTCAGCAAAGGCGCCCCGGACTCGATGTCCCAGGACTTCTCTGCAGCCGCTAGAAAGTTCCGGACAATGAGAGGGGGATTCTTCCAGGCGAGTTCAAAAAATGTGACTTCTACATCCTTATCAAGCGATTCCGCCATCGCTCCCAAAACACCTGCCAGGTAATTACCAAAATGCACCGAAAGCGCGTAGCCACCCAGGGTACTGGCCATCATCGGAACTGGACTTGCAGCCTTAATGATTTCCAAAAGCCCCGCACTCATCTCACCCATATTTTCAGTAGCGACCTCACTTAAATATTTGTCCAAGGGCAAGGTCTTCTCCTGGGCAACTGCGGCGGCAAATCTTAAAATATCGGAAGTCTTGATCGACTCGTCAAAAACCAGAGTCTGCGAACCGATCTTCCATAAGGCCTGGCCATTCAAGCTTTGGACGAGACTGGTGAACCGGCTATACGAACCCCGGAACCGCTCGAGGCCCCAGTTGATTTCGGAAATCAGACTTTTGGAATGATGAATCGCCGGATCGTACGGGAAGAGCTTGGGATTCACTTTCACTCCGTAATCCATCTGGGCGACGAAATCCGCATTCAGTAATATCTTGAGCCTGCTTAGAGCCGAAGCGGCCTCCGCAAACCCGGCAACGAAATTGATACTGGAACTCTGTTTCGCGGCGTCGGGAAAATATTTACGAAAGAGATCACGCGCCGCCAGCACATCCGGATGATCCGCAGCGGGCGCCCTTTTTAAAAAGCGGTAGATCAGGCAATCATATTCAAGCTCGGTGAGATTTTCGACCGCCCCCCGCGGGCAGACCGGTTCTTGGTGAAGTTTAAGCGGCACTTCGTCCTGCACGCCCATCACCGCCGTGATGATCGGTAAAATTTCGATTCCGGCCCTCCCGAGATGAGCGTTGGCGAGCAGTGACGCCACATCCAAATCGCCGGGATAATCGTGCAGCAGATCCGCTAAAAACGGTACTGCATCGCTATATTGCTTCTGATCGAGGAGATCGTGTGCGAATTCAAGAGCACTCGTCCGCGAATTTTTCGAGGAAGAACAGCCCGAGAGCAAAAGCAGCAGCCCGAGACCGAAAACCACTGCAAACTTTTTCACGGATTGATTACCCAATTTCACTCCACTCCGCAGCCTTGTAAAGCAAGACGGAAGCCAAGCGCCGATTTCTGAAATCCCGAACAAAACCGCAGAAAACTCAGTCTCCTCTGTCTAGCCCTTCGACAGTCGTCCGGGCCTGGTCAGTCAAGGCACACCCGGACCTGAGGCTTAATCCTGTAATACCAATGTATTTTCATAAACTTCCCATGGCACTTGGCTTGCTTTGCAGGGCCAGGTGAGCAGTGGTCTATTTTTCGAATTTAAGAACGACAAATTTAAGAGCGGCAGGAAATCAGCAGGCGCGGCTTGGACCCTGCTTTTCTTATTGCCCCTGCTCGCCTCGAATCATTTCGCGTTTGCGATGAGTGAGCACTTCAGTTCAAGCGTCGAACTTTCGGCGGCCCAGTCGACAGACTTCTGGAACGCTGTTCAGGACCTCGACGGATCACGCGGCAGCCCTGTTCGGCTGGAGCGCACGCTTCGTGACCGTTACGGCGACAATCAGGATGCCTTCGCGCGACTCAGGATCAGAACTTGCCTCGATGACTTTTATTTTGAAGCCTCCGGAGAAGGAACTTCCTGGGCCATGACCGAGAATCCTGTCGTTTCCGAACTTCATGCCCGGGTCCTGAGCATGGGAAGTGTTTCGACCGGTATCGAAAGTGCCTTCTATGATTCCGCACTGCGCTTGCGCTTGGGGGTGACTGCCGGAATGGGAAGTGGAAAACGAATCGACGGCATCAGCACCGACCTTTTGGAGCAGGTCCCCCAGCAGCAGGAAACCGTGCAGATCATTGGAACGGACGTAGGCCTCCGAATTGAAACCCCCGCCCATCACGAGACACAAATTGGAACTTCGGTGGATTACCAGGCGTCTTCGTATCGCTCCAATCTCCAGGCAACCACGTTGAACCATCGGTGGAAATCCATCACCTTCGCGAGAGCCTACTTCCTGGGTATTCACCTGATTTCTGGCCCCCAACCCATTCCGGTCGATATCTTGCCCCGCAATTGGGACTACGTGCACGGCATCACTACTGTGCCTGAACTGCGCGCGCTTCTGGGCGCGGGCGTGAACGTTTCGTTCGTCCGCTTCGGTGGTGGGGAACTCAAAGCGCAGGGCGGAATCTACGGCGGTTATTGGGGAGCCGGTGCGACATTTGACGCACGCCGGATGGTCTTTAACACTGGAACCTGGGGAATCGGGCTGAACTCCATCTACCAGTCCAAAGCTGAACGAATCTGGCAGGGGTCGTTTGGATTACGTTTCTGATCAAGCGGCCGTCGTCCCCGTGTCGATTACTGGAAATTTTCCCTTATGGTTCTCCCGCAACTCTTCTTCGATGGTCAGCAGATTTTCCTGCGTCCGGATTGCTTCATATAAAACATGCAGAAAATCAGCACCAGCAACTGCAGCAAAGAGATTGAGCAGAATTCGCGAATGCTTCGGAAATTTCTGCAAAGCCGCAAGAGCTCCCAGTCCCACCCACATATTCATGCAGTAATTGCACGTCAGAAGCTCTCCCACGACCTGCCTGAAGCCAGTTCCGCGGGGGTTATCATTGATCTCCCCATAACCGAGGTCTTCTTTGTAAGTCGAAAATGGTGCGCGCAAAGGAGCCGTCACCGCACCTTTTGTGATGGCTCGCGAAATCTTATGCGTCGCGACCGCCAGCAGGATCAGGTCTCGGGATCTCAGCTTTTTGGAATCATTCTTGGCCGAATCAAAAATGAACGTTCCCAAAAGCATACTGTAAACGCCTAAAATCGCAGCGTACGAACCGAGCGGGATTTCATCTCCGCTCTGATATCCTTGAAACGGAGAGCTTTGAAAAATACTGGGTAATTTTGGCATGCCGGTTGATTTTGTCATGGGGTCTCCGCCCGGAAAACTGCAAGCCGCATTCCGGCAGCCTAGTAGAAACTCAAGTTCGGCTTCTGCTGCTTGCGCAGCCGATTGACCTCGTCATGATCTATGACGTCCGCAAGCAGGCCGTACACAGACCCGATCGAAGCATCCCGGTTCATCCAGAACAAGGGCCAGTTCACGATCATGTTGCTCTTGGTTCCGCGCATCAGCGAAGCCTTGCCCATGGCGCGTGTCAGGACATTCGCATTCATGAAATCGAGCAGGAAGTTGATCCCGGCGCGTTCCGTTTTGGACGACGAAATAATCCGGGCCTGGATTAGCCGTTTGATCGTGTCTTTGATTTTGACATAGGCGCAATCCAGCTCGTCATTGCCATCAAACAGAGACCACGAAAGCTTCCCGTCGCCCGACTGATCACAGGTGTCAAAAAGCCCTTCCATTGCCGAGGCCATGATCGTGACCGCGTCCAGATCCCCGAGATGGATGAAACCGGGCTTGCCGTCCACATCCGGAAGGATCTGATCAAAGGCGATCGCACAGGAGGTCTCAAAATGAAACTCCATGCAGCTCTCAAACGTCCGGGGGAAATTATCCCGAAGCAACTCTGAGAGCGACTGCCGGAAATCCTCACGGGAAATCAGATAATCCACACCCGAGTCGAGTTCCTCCTGCTTGGACCAGACGCGCATATCGCGCGAATCGATCGCTTGGAGATGGTGCAAGTAGACTTGTTTGTAGGCCCCCAGACTGTCGACCAGATTCAGGACAGCCGCCAGCGCCAGCCGGTCCAGATAAACCGGAGATTCCGGTGAAAGATTGGTCAACATGGCCGCTGCTTTTTCGAAGGAATTGCGGTCTTCAAAAGACCTTTGAACCAGAAGCTGGTTGGTCATTGTCACAAGCCGGGCCAGGCCTTTGGGATTCAGGAAGCGCAGTTTCTGGAACGTATTGGAATCCACGAACGGCAGGCCCTGAATCTTGCGCTGGATATTCACAATGAACCCACGCACGGTTTCGTACGATTCCAGGCCACCACTGATCAGCTGCACCACTGGGTCCGAATCATCCCCGAGCTGAGAGCGAATCACGGTCTCTTTCTTGCCGTCCTTGCTGAAACCGGCAAAGGCGGTAATCATTTCTGCGGCAATCCGATCGTAAAACAGAATCCACGAGAACCGGTTTCCATTGAAGGGATCCACCTTCATCCCGTAGCGCACGTTCTTGATCTGCAAAGCGCGTCGGAGCGGGAATTCCGCCCGAGCGAAGCGGCTCGGCACGTCCAGTATGCACGTGTGCCAGTTTTCGGCCTGGGCATTGGCGCAAGCCCCTCGGAGCTGCGCCCGAATGAAAGGCTCCATGCTGACCAGAAGTTCATCTTGAAATTTTGCGAATATTCCAAAAAGTCTGGAATAAAGCGTGGGATCGAAAAAATCGCCACTGGATTTGTCGTTGAAGCGGCTCAGGATATCCAGAGATCGTGTCAGGCTCTCCGGAGGTGTCACTCCCATCGCGAGACTGAAATCCAGAACGCGTTGAACTGCAAACTTCGTCAGGGAAGGGTCTTTGAACCAGCTTTCCACCCGCGGATAAACGGCCTCAAGTCCATCCCGGGCTTTCGCAATTAGCAAATAATCCACGTCCACAGGATCAAAAACAAATTCAAACCAGGCCGCACCCACCGCAAAGTGTTGGGTTCCCTTCACCAGACAGGTACCGAGTTCACTGGTGCTCCACATGTCCTTGGCGGTAAAAGAGGGGCATATGGAATTCAGGAAATTGATAGCGAGCGCACTTGCCGGCTCAAACATCTTGCGCACTTCCGGATCCTTCACGTCCAAGACGCCCAGAAGTGTTGCACTCAGCTCGGCAGAGCTCATCGACCAGTTCATCTTCTGGAGAACCGGCCCGAGAGCCGAAGCCGCAAGCGCGATGTCGGAGTACTGCAATTTGAGCAGCTTTTGGGAGCGAAGCTGATAATTCGAGTAGAGCAGCCGGAGGTCCACGCGCTTGGATTTGAACAAATCGATCCACGACTTCAACTCGCTCCGGTGCAGGGAATTGCCGAGCCCCAGGAGCCTGCGGATCCCGACCAGTTTCGCCTGGTCACTTTCGATCCCGCCGCCGAACGTCAGGATTCCCTTTTTGACCAGGACATTGATTTCGTCATTCGAAAGCACGTCACGCTCGCGCCCGGCAATCCGGGTCCAGATCTGCTCCAGCGTTCCCGCCCAGCAATTGAGTGTCGCTTGGGACTCCTCGTCTTCCGCTTCCAGAATACGGCTGAGAGGGCGACACTCACCGGTGGAGGCCGGCATTTCGATCACGCCTCCGTTGGCCGCCGGTTCGCCCCAGAACCTTTTCAAAGAGCAACCCGAAATGGAAGTCACCAGAAGACAGGACGCGACCGCGTAGAAAAGGGCGGACTTGGTCCTTACCATAGGTAACTCACCCCCGTGTTCACGGAATCCAGAGAGCGCCAGGCGCCGAAATAACTTGCCGCCTGACCTGCGAGCAGGTTGGCCTGTGCAAAAAGAATGAGGCGTTTTTCAGGAGAGTACTCCAAAAGCGGGCGGACCCAGGTGCCCTGCCGGTCGGAAGTCCAATGCTGCTCCCAGCGCAAAGCAGCCCTGAGCCGCTGCTGAAACAGAGAACTCGAGAGTTCGGTCCAGACGAGATCCTCGGCGTAACTTGCAGAATCCAGGGCCGGATTGGAGGCCAGGGCCTGTTGCCCGAGAGCGGAGGTCTGAAGCACGCCCAGTCTCAGGAACTTCAAAAGACGGACACTCAGCGAAGTGGAAAGATTCGCTTTGCCCGTCTCGTAAGCGCTTTCGAAAACTGCCAAGGGTGTCGTGCTGGAATTTGCGCCCTGAAACTTCCCCTGAAACCTCCATTGAAAAGCGACGAAATTCTGCCGCGGAAATCTCGGAGCTGCCGTCACCAGTGCATTGGCATCTTCAGAGTTCACGCGAATGATATCCGAAACATCCAACTCCGGATCGGGCGAAGGGGCTGACCACCCCAGCAAACGAAAGGTCCCGAGCTCAGTGCGCTTGCCGAAGGCCACGTACGCCTGATGCTGAAGAACGATGTTTTTGATACTCCCCGTTTCTACTTTATACCGGATCGCGACGAGCGCTCTTTTGCTGTTCACGAATTGGGGCGGTAACCGGGCGTAACGGGAACCCGATACGGCATCAGTTTCGGAAAGATCCAGGCGGGGTCCGAACGAGGGCAAAAAGAGCGGGGAAGCCGCCGCATCGAGGGAGAATTTTTCGAAATTTCCGCTCCAGCCGGCACCGATCCAGCCTGAGGCACGGGGATTGAGTGCGTCCGATTGGTTCTGAACCCAGTGGGCGCCGATGGCACTCGTGGTTTCGACCGGGAGCCCCTGAGCCCCCTCTTCAAGGGGATGAGTCCGCCCCAGCCAGAAGTACCCGCCCGCCGAGGTACTGGTCGTGGGAACCCGAACGACCGCCCGATCCAGATCGAAACTTCTGTCGCCGCCCTGACCGCTTTCGAAAAAAGAATAAAGTCTGAGTTCTCTGTTGTTCTGCTCACTTGCCCAGAACAGGTTGAGTTCCACTTTAGGATCTGCGCGGTTTTCGCGCGCAAACTGCTCGGCGCCCAAACTCAAATGGGAGCTCGGGGCTACGGCTGCCCAGAGCTGTGGACCAAAGGCCAGCTGCGAACTGAGGACCAGGCCGAGACCAAATCCCAGTTGCGGAAGCCACAAAAACCGCGAGTGCCAAGAGCGCCGCGAAGGCGGCGAAGGCAAATGATCCGGAAAAAGCGAAGCGTTCATCGCAGACTGAATATAAAACTTGACAAAAATCGTCAACATTTTAAAAATAACTCATTATTTCGAATATTTGCAATTGATCTCAAAGCCCCGTTGGGTAAGAAGTAGGAAATGGCCGTCCATTCATCACACGCGCACCCTGACCCTCATGCTCATGACAGGTCAGTTTTCAAATTGACCATCGGCGCACTCGGCGTGGTTTTCGGCGATATCGGCACCTCTCCCCTTTACGCAATTCGGGAAAGTTTCCATCCAGAACACGGCCTCGTCTTAACACCCGATAACGTACTCGGTATTCTGTCCCTCGTTTTCTGGTCCCTGACCCTCGTGATCGTCCTGAAATATTCGAGTTTTATTTTAAGAGCGGATAAAGGGGGCGAGGGCGGGATTACAGCACTCCTGGCGCTGCTGCTGCCGAAGTTCACCGAGCAGAAGAACACGGCCCTGCGCTTTCTCGTGATTGTGCTTGGGGTTTTTGGAACCGGGCTTTTGCTCGGAGAAGGCGTGATCACACCTGCTATTTCAGTTCTCAGCGCGATCGAAGGCCTGGAAGTCGCCACGCCGGCCTTTCAACCTTTCATCGTTCCACTGACGATCATCATTCTCCTGATTTTATTCTCGGTCCAGAAACGCGGAACCGGCCTGATCGGTGCCATTTTCGGGCCGACAACCCTGATCTGGTTCCTGACTCTGGCTGGAATCGGAATTCCATGGATCCTGCGCAGGCCAGAGATCCTGAATGCGGTGAATCCGCTCTATGCGGTGCAGTTCTTTGCCGAACACGGCTGGAGAGGGTTTTTCATTCTGGGCTCTGTCGTCCTTTGCATCACGGGGGCTGAAGCCCTCTACGCCGACATGGGGCATTTCGGAAAAAAGCCGATTCGCGCTGGCTGGTACTTCGTGGTTTTTCCGGCGCTCCTTCTGAATTACTTCGGTCAAGGTGCCGTCATTCTGGAACGCGGCGAAGCGGCGCTCGGCAACACGTTCTTTGCGCTGGTCTCCGGCTGGTGGATTTATCCGCTCGTCTTCATTTCCACGGCGGCAACCGTGATCGCTTCCCAGGCGCTGATCTCCGGGGCCTTTTCAATTGCATTCCAGAGTGTCCAGCTAGGCTTCCTGCCCCGAACCGCAATCCAGTACACCTCACGCGAGCAGGAAGGACAGATTTACGTCCCGAAGATCAATTTATTCCTGATGGTTTCCTGCATCGCGCTTGTCATCGCGTTCGGTTCCTCCACCCGGCTCGCGGCTGCTTACGGCATCGCCGTCACCGGCACGATGACGATCACTTCGATCCTGTTCTTCCTCGTAGCCCGGCACGTCTGGAAATGGCCGCTCGTTCCCGTGAGTTTGCTGGTCTTGGTGTTTCTGATCACCGATATTTCGTTCTTCTCCGCCAATCTCGTGAAGCTCGCCGCCGGTGGCTGGATTCCCGTGCTCATCGCGATTTGCGTTCTTTCCATCATGACCACCTGGAAACGGGGACGCACATCTGTCGCCGACCGGATGCGCACGTCTGCGGTCGGGCTCGATGTATTCTTTAAAAAGCTCGATGAATCCCCTCCTCCCCGGGCGAAAGGGACCGCGGTCTTCATGACTTTGACGAAAGACATTGCGCCTTCCGTCCTCCTGCACCATTTCAAACATAATCAAATCCTGCACGAGCAGGTGCTTCTCGTATCCGTCATTACGGAACATGAGCCTGAAATCCCGATGATGGAACGCGTACGCGTGACGGATCTTGAGCACGGATTTGTGAAAGTGATTGCCCGCTATGGCTATATGGAAAACCCCAGAATGGATGAAATTCTGAGCCGCTGTGAAGCTTCCGGGTTGAGAATCGAGCGGAAGAGGATCAGCTATTTCCTGGGGCGCGAATCTTTTGTGACCACCGGAGACAGCGGCATGGCGCTCTGGCGTAAAAAACTCTTTGTCTTCATGTCACGAAACGCCCGTTCGGCGGCTGAATACTTCAGCCTTCCTGCGGATCAGGTGATCGAAATCGGATCACAGATCAAGATCTGAGCGCCTGATCGATCATTTTCTCAAGCACGTTGAGATCGAACGGCTTAAGGAGGTACCCGGCGTAGCCCGTGTCCTTCAGGGAAACCCCTAATTCCTCTTCCGGATATCCGGAAAGAAAGATCGAGCTGACCTGGAAGCGCTTGTAAATTTCGCGTGCAGCATCCACGCCACCGAGTGACCCCGGGAGGTTGATATCCATCAGGACAAGATCCGGGCGTTCTATTTCAGCAATCGACAGGGCTTCATCGCCATTGGCAGCAATGCTGCACGTCGTGTAACTGAACGCTTCCAGGCACATCTTGAGTGCCATCGCGCTCACAACCTCGTCCTCTACGACCATGATTCGGGCTTTGCTCACGGGGGTACTTTAAACCAGAGACTCACTTAAAGGAATGCTTTTAGCAGTTCGTATATAACTTTTAAGACGGATCGCGTTGTCTGCTCCACGACCGGTACTGAAGATTGGACTCAGCTGGTTGAAATCGCTATAACTGCCGGATGGAGATCAAACTGGTTAAAAATGTTTTTGAAGAAAATGAAACGCTTGCCCATGAATTACGCAAGAAGCTCCATTCTCGTGGCCAATGCATGGTGAACTTCATGAGCGCGCCCGGCTCGGGCAAAACTCGGCTGCTGGAGAAGCTGATTCCAGAATTACAAAAAAGCGGCTTAAAAATAGGCGTGATCGAGGGAGATATCACCACGACCCGCGATGCTGAACGCCTTCAACATCTGAATATTCCGATCGCGCAGATCTGCACTGAATTCTTTGGTGGAGATTGTCACCTCGCCGCTCATGTCGTCGCGGGTGGGTACCAGGAGATCGAGAAGGAACCGCTCGATATTATTCTTCTGGAAAACGTCGGGAATCTTGTTTGTCCGGCGGAATTTGATACGGGCTCGGATCTCAATATCGTTCTTCTCAGTGTCACTGAAGGAGAAGACAAACCGCTGAAGTATCCCTTGATGTTCCGAGCTGCCCATATCGGACTAATAAACAAAATTGATTTAGCTATTGCAGCAGAAACGAATTTGCCACTTTTACGTAAAAACATGCTGCAAGTGAATCCAAAGCTTCAGGTTTTGGAAACGTCGGGGAAGACGTTGCAGGGCATTCCTGAGCTGGCGGAACGGATCAAAAACTGCCATACCAGCCTGGGGCAGTTGATTCAATCTGGCTGAACGAACGGTGTACCTCGCGAAAATGACGGACAAGCAGAATAGAAGCATTGAGTGGGGAGCCGAGCTGAACTGTTCAGGTGCATGCTCGGATATAGAGCAATAACAACGCCGAATCAGAGCTTTGGACGAAACTGTTCAAAAACCGTCCCCAGACTGCAACGGCAATTTTAATCGCCAAAGCTGATTCCAAGATCCCTGCCAGTCAGAATGGTATCGCAATCCAGCGGCACGGTCTTCATGCGCTGAGTGGCTTCAGCCAGAGGCACATAACGAACCACAGGCGGATCAAGAGCGACCATCACGCCGTTTTCACCCGAGTCAATTGCTCTGACAGCGGCGGCGCCGAAACGCAGAGCAGTCAAGCGATCAAAAGAAACGGGGCTGCCACCGCGCAAAAGGTGCCCGAGAACGACAACACGCACTTCCTTGCCGGTCACTTTCTGAAGATCACGACCGATTTTGTCGCCCACGCCGCCCAAACGCTCAGCGCGGCCGATCTCGTGCTCGATCACACTGAGGTGGCCATCCTTCGGTTTGGCGCCCTCAGCCACCATGATGATCGAATAATTGATTCCCTGGCGCTCTCGGTCCCGAATTTTATCAGCGACCTTGTTGAGGTCATACGCGATTTCCGGGATCAGGATCACATCTGCCGAGCCGGCGATTCCGGAATTCAGGGCAATCCAGCCTGCATAACGGCCCATGACTTCGACGACGATCACGCGATGATGGCTTTCGGCCGTCGAATGAAGCCGGTCCAGGCATTCGGTTGCAAAAGCGACGGCGGTTTCAAAACCGAAGGTCACCACCGTGCGATCCAGATCATTGTCGATCGTCTTGGGAACACCGATGACCCGTAAACCTTTTTGAAATAAATGATGCGCGATCGAAAGCGATCCGTCTCCCCCGATGGATACAAGCGAATCCACGCCGTAAGACTGAAGCGCCTCGATCAGCTCGTCGGAACGGTCTACTTCCATGATTTTTCCATCCGCGCCCTTCACCGGAAATTTGGTCGGGTTGCCCCGGTTAGTTGTACCCAGGATCGTGCCGCCCAGATGAGTGATCCCCCGGACCGATTTGCGCGTGAGTTGAATGACGCCACCGCTAGGAAATTCTTCCGGCATCAGGAGTCCGTTATAACCGTCCCGGATTCCGACGCAATCCCAGCCACGTTTCACCGCCGAAAGGACGACTGCACGAATGACCGCATTCAGGCCGGGGGCATCGCCCCCACCCGTTGAAATCGCAATTCGCTTCACTGACTGGGTCATGTCCATTCCTCCCTGAATAAGAGCCAACGACTAATCGGCTACTTCGATGCTATCGATCGAGAATTCCTCTCCCGACTCGACGGAAAGTGGCGCGCCACAGTGCTCGCAGAAAAAACTCATTTCTTCGACCGTGAACCTGAGCGCACATCCCGTACACAAAACTCTAACCGGAATCTGGCGAATATCAAGTACGGCCGCTTGAAATTGCGGCAATTCCTTTTTCAGAACATCAAAATGAAAGGTCAGGGAATCAGGGAGAATCGCTTTGAGGCGCCCCACCCTCAGGACCACCTTCTCCACGGCTTGGGTGATATTCCGCTGCCTGAGTTCCTGAGCAGAAATCTTCAGGATGTTTTGGGCGATGCCAAGCTCGTGCATGAGGTGCTTCCTTCAGCAAATTCGGGGCAGCATATCGCCGACCAGCATGTCCAGGACGCGCTCGCCGCCAATATCGGTTTTGAGATAAACGCGGCCCGGAGCCCTCTCCGTCAGGCGACCGATGGCGGCTGCCTTGCGCCCCAAGGGATGCAATTTCAGAGCTTCCAGCACTGCGGGAGCGGAGGTTTGCGGAAGGACCAGGACCAGCTTGCCTTCATTGGCAACATAAAGCGGGTCGAAGCCCAGGATTTCGCAAACTCCGCGCACTTCATCTCGAATCGGCAGAGAACGTTCGTCCAGTTCAATTCCAAAACGGCCGCCCTGGACAAATTCGTTCAGAGTCGTGGCCAATCCTCCCCGGGTCGGGTCACGCATGATCCGGAGTTCCGGGCAGATCTTGAGGGCGATCTCGACGAGCGGAAAAATGCAGGCGCAATCACTCTGCAGGTCTGTTTGCAGGGAGATCCCCTCGCGTCCTGCATAAATTGCAATTCCATGATCCCCAAGAGAGCCACTCACCAGAACAGCGTCTCCCGCCTGAAAGCTCTTCAAACCCTTGGGAGCACCTGGCAGGACCACGCCGATCCCTGCCGTATTGATGAAAAGTTTGTCGGCCGCGCCTTTTTCAACCACCTTCGTATCGCCGGTCACGATCCGCACACCATTTTGTCGCGCGGCTTCGGCCATGGAGTCGATGATCTTCTTGAGGAGCGCAGTTTCGAAACCTTCTTCGATGATCAAGGCGCAACTCAGGTAGAGTGGCTTGGCTCCCATCACGGCCAAATCATTCAAAGTGCCACAAACCGCGAGCTTGCCGATATCACCCCCGGGGAAAAACAGCGGGTTCACCACGTGCGAATCCGTCGTGAAAACAATCTCGCCTTCCGGCAATTTCAGTCTCGCGGAATCGGCCAGTTCTGAAAGCGCGTCATTCGACAATGCCTCGGCCGACAATGCCTCGGCCGAGAATGCCGTGACAAACATCGACCGGATCAAATCGTGGGTCAGCTTCCCGCCGTTTCCATGAGCCAGTGTGATCTGAGGACTGAGTTTTTCACTCTTCAGTTCAATGTTCATGAAGTGCCTGCCTCATTTTCAATTACAGTCGTGCGGCTGTTGCGGGCGTATTTGTAATACGTGGCGCAATTGCCTTCATCACTGACCATGCAGGACCCTTTGGGATTTTCGGGATTGCAGGCTTTTGCAAATAATTTGCACTCCGTGGGAACTTTTACGCCTCTCATGATTGAACCACAGATACAGCCGGGTTGTTCGCGCGCGGGTTCGAGCTGAAGAGGGATCACCTTTTGCGCATCGAAGGCCTGATAGGCATCGCTGATTCCCAGACCGCTGCCCGGGATAACTCCCAGACCGCGCCATTCCACATCGGACGGAGCGAAAATTTCGTTCAAGAGTGCCTGAGCGGCCGGATTGCCTAGAGGTAAAGCGGCACGGGTGTACTGATTTTCGACCGTTGACCGGCCATCCTTGAGCTGCCGCACAATCATCAAAATCGCCTGCAGCAGATCCAAAGGCTCAAAGCCCGTCACGACACAGGGAGTTTTGAAATCGCGGGCAATGAAATCATAAATCCGCAACCCCGTCACAACCGAAACATGCCCCGGACAGATGAATGCATTCAGGGCCAGCTCACCGCTTTGAAGGAGCGCCTTCATGGCTTCAGGCATGGTTTTGAAAGCACTGAGGACCAGAAAGTTCTTCAGCCCCTCCGCCTCCGCCCGCTTGATCGCCGCAGCAACGGTCGGAGCCGTGGTTTCGAAACCGATTCCAAGGAAAACAATTTTCTTTGAAGGGTTCTTCCGCGCCAGTTCGAGAGCATCGAGAGACGAATAGCAGATGCGGATATCTCCGCCTTTTGATTTCTCGGCAAGAAGGGTCGAGTGGGAGCCCGGAACGCGCAGAAGATCTCCGAAGCTCGCAATAATCACATCAGGCTCGCGGCTGAGGGCCATGGCGTAGTCGAGGAAAGAATTGGACGTGACACAGACCGGGCAGCCCGGACCACTCATCAGCCGGATATTCGGAGGTAAAAGATCCCGGAGACCGTATTTAAAAATCGCGGCTGTATGCCCGCCGCAGACTTCCATGATCTTGATCTCTTTGATCCCGGTGCAAAGTGAGTGCAGTTCGCGGGAAAGGGCCTGGGCGGCGGCAAAGTTCCGGAATTCGGTCATGTACTTCATTGATCAGAACCCGCTTTGCTTCCGGCAGCAGCATCGGCTTCCGCAACCCGGCGTGCCATCTCCGCGAAAATCTCCAAAGTCTTCTGGGCCTCGTCTTCGTCCGTCACAGACAACGCAAAACCCGCATGTACGACAACAAATTGGCCGACTTTCACGCCGGCAACGAGCGAAAGATCAACGGCTCGGCGCACGCCTCCAATTTCCACCTGCCCCACAGTCCCGTTCACTTCCAGCACCTTCATTGGTATTGCCAAACACATGAGCTCTTACCTTTCACAATTTGATCTGCCACGATCACCTGCCCGAGCGCGATACTGCCGTCTCCTGGACTGAGTGCACGAGGGACCAGAACTTTCAAACCTCTTTGCCGGAGTTCATTCGTGAGTCGCCTTCTGAGAAATTCATTCAGAAAACAACCCCCACTCAACGCTACCGTACTGATGTGATATAACGTAGATATCTGCGCAGTTAAATCAGCAAATGCCCGGACGAGCCCCTCATGGAATTTCCAGCTGATCAAAGCTGGAGCCGTCCCGCTGCGGAGGTCATTTACGATATCCTGCAAGATCGGGCGCCAGTCGATCTCGGCAGGTCGTTTTAACTCAGGAACTCCGATCTCAAAGACATACGCTTTTGCGCCAGACCTGTCTCCCGACCGGTCTGCTGCCCCTGTTTGCAAAGCCCGCTCGAGTTCAATGGCAGCCTGACCTTCGTAATGAACTTCCCGAACTATACCGGTCAAGGCAGAAACAGCGTCAAAGAGGCGACCACAGCTGGAGCTGGGGTAAGTTCGAAGCTTTTTATCGAGAAGCTGCGACAAGAGCACCCGGTCCGATTGCTGCACGGCCGAAAAACAGGTCAGCTCTGCAAATTCTTTATTACAATCGGAAGCCGGAAAAACTTCTTTCAAATAGGCCTGAGCGAGCATCCACGGCCGCTTCAGGGCCGCATTGCCAGCTGGAAGCTGGACTCTTTTCAAGTGTCCGACCCGCAGAAAATCCCGCGCGTCCGCCACGAGCAGCTCTCCACCCCAAATCGCTCCATCGGTTCCAAACCCCGTACCATCGAGCGCCAGACCAATGACCGGCTCAAGAGAGCCGTTTTCGAGCATACAAGCCACCGTATGGGCGTGGTGATGCTGGACCCCGATCAACTTTTGGGTCTGCTGGAGCGCCCATTTCGTATTCAGATAATCGGGATGGAGGTCATGAGCAATCCAGGCCGGTTCAATACCGAAAATTTTCTTGAAATGATCGATCCCATTTTCAAAAGACTCCAGAGTGGAAAGATTTTCGAGATCTCCGATATGATGACTGAGAAGCATGTCTCGCCTGCCAGCGCGGCTCAGACAGAAAGTGTTTTTGAGCTCCGCACCCACGCCCAGGATGCTGCTGCTGAACGCTTCCGGCGACGCGACTGCCTGAGGAGCAAAGCCCCGGCTTCTGCGAAAGACCGTTTCGCCCCGGAGCACCGAATCGTCGCAGCGAACGTGGATTTCGCGGTCGTGCAGCAGGAAGCCGTCGGCAATATCTTTTAAAATCTTCAGGGCCTGTTCATTCGTCTGGCAGATCGGCTCGTCACTGCGATTTCCACTGGTCATCACCAGCGGGCCTTCAAAAACATTCAGCAGAAGCTCATGCAAGGGAGAATAAGGAAGCAGCACCCCGAGCTCATGGTTTTCGGGCGCAACGGAAGCGGCGACAGAAAGCGCGCTGGTGTCAGCGCTGGCGCGTTTTCGCGCAAGAACGATCGGTGCAGCGGGAGTTCTCAGGGCCTGTTCATCTCCGGACGAAAGCTCGACGTAACGGCGTGCGGCATCGAGAGTCCCAAACATGACGGCGAACGGTTTGAATTCCCGGGTTTTGCGCTGCCTGAGCTTTTGAACCGCGTTCTCATTCAAGGCGTCGCAGGCCAGGTGAAAGCCGCCGATTCCCTTCAGAGCGAGAATCTGCCCGCTTCTCAACAGCGCTGCGGCTGCCTGGATCAACTTGCGCGAATCGCGCTCCGCGGGGATTTCAGAAAAACTCAGCTGCGGTCCGCAGCGGGCACAGGCATTGGGTTGGGCATGGAAGCGCCGGTCTGCGGGGTCGTCATACTCAGCCTGGCAATCCACGCACATCTCAAATTGGGCCATCGTCGTGAGAGGTCGATCGTAAGGGACATCCCGGATAATTGAAAAACGCGGGCCGCAGTTGGTGCAATTGGTGAAAGGGTAGAAATAACGTCGATTATGCGGGTTCCAGATCTCGCTTCGGCACTCCTCGCAAAGCGCCAGGTCGGGCGAGATGGCTACGAATTTTTCGGAGCTGGTCTGACCACTGGGGCGGATGGAGAAGACGCTTTCCTGATCCAAAACCAGAGGAATTTCTTGGGCATCAAGAGAGCTGATGTGAGCGGCAGGCGGTGCGTAGACGCGGATATCGGCGACAAATCTCTCAAGAGCAGCGCTTGATCCTTCCACCTCGGCAGTGACCCCCTGGTCGTGATTGAAAACGAATCCAACCAGACTGGCCTTTTGAGCCAGCCGGTAAACAAAAGGCCGGAACCCCACTCCCTGGACCGTTCCGCTGATTTCCACACGGAGGCGCTTTCGCTCATGACTTGCCATGTCGAATTGTTATAACCTGAAGGGGTGGGGACTGCGCAAGAGCGAAGCTTGATAATTCAAGTATTTTATTGAATACTGGGAACATGGCAAAAAAATCATCCGCTCCGGTTTCTGGCAAAAAAGCTGAACGTCAGGCTTCGCCTCTTTCAGCGAACTGTGAGGGTCTTAAACTTCGAATATTTACAAAACTTGCCCACATTGCCCATGTTCTGGGCTCACCTGCCCGGCTGCGAATCATTCAGCTTCTGGCGCAGGCGCCTCGAAATGTGGAAGAGCTGGCGCGTCTCGGCGGCGAATCGGTCGCGAACACCTCCCAGCACCTTCAGAAGATGTCCCAGGAACGCCTCGTCTATTCCACTCGTCATGGCCTGACGCGGGTTTACCAGCTGAGTTCACCCGCTGTGCTGGCGATCTGGGAAAGTCTGCAGGAGTTTGGTCATACGCTTTCGCCGGAACTTGTGGATTGCGAACAGCGGCTTTATGACCCTTCGTACCGCAGTCCGCTTTCAGCGGAGCAGATTTTTGCCGCCGTTCAGGCCAAAAAAGCCGTCCTGCTGGATATACGGGATTCCAAGGAAACGTCGGCCACGCCTATTTCGGGAGCTCTTTCAATTCCTTTGGACAATTTGAAAGACAGCCTGGACAAAATCAAACAGCAAGCAGCCAAGAACAGCCCCGTTTATGTCGTCTGCCGCGGGAGGTATTGTGAACTTGCGACCGAAGCGGTTGAGGAGCTGCGTGCAGCCGGTTACGAGGCATTCCGGGTGCTCGAGAGCCCATACAAACTGCGAACGCTGCTGATCAAAAAATAATTACGGCGCGATTTTCAGGCGACCTTCACGGCGAGAAAAGAACCCTTTGCGTTCCTGTCTCACCAGGAGCCCGAGCACCAGCCCCCCCACGAGCGCTCCGGTCAAAGCGGCCATCGGGAATTTGCGGACCCAACCGACAGGATCCTCCAGGTGCTCTGCGACTTTTTCTGCAGAATGCATGACGTCACGCGTCTGCGTCGCGGTGGTATTCACCCGCTCAATCAGACTGCCCAAAAGATGGTCCGCACTATCGATGACACTCTCAATCTGATGCACGGTGCCGCCAATACGGCTTTTCAGACTTTCCGCACTGCCGTCAATCTTGCTTTTTATCCGATCCAACGCTTCATCCAACTCGCGCGCTGCTGACTGTTGCTCGTCCACTAGACACCTCCGGGTTAACCCATGGGGCAAGATGCAACGACTGTTCCTCTCTCCTGGTCTTGTTTAAACTCTTTTTGGGTTTGAATCGGAAGCACGCGGCAGAACGTTTGCAGTCATCCGGCGCACCCAATTCCACTTGAGCAGGACTTTGGGCGCATAGGACGCAAGCCAGGCAAATAAAAGATATTTGGGAAATCGTCCCAACCAGATCATGGCTGCAATGTCGAGAAGGGGCATTCCGCCCAGCGCCGCAATCAGGACCGCAGGCTGCTGGGGAAAGGGACTGATGGCAATCAAGGCCAGAGCTGGAGCTCCGTACTGGCCCACAAAGAATTCCATCTGATGCCAGGAAGGCGAGCTGAGAGCATGATCAAAAAGACTTTCCACAACCAAAGGTCCCAGGTGATGAGTCACAAAGGCCAGGAGCAACGCCCCAAAAGCGGAACCACTTGTCAACCAGAGCGTCATGGACCACCAGCGTTTGGGTCGCAACAGCACACTCGAAATCAAAATTCCTTCCGTGGGAATCACCCAGACGAAAAGATCAAGCCCGGCCATGAGCGCAAGTCCCGGGACCGCCCAAGCATGGTCGATGAAGGCTTCCAGTTTCAGAATCAATTTTGAGAGAAAGCCTTCAGTCACAATCAGCTCACCGAGATGATCCGATATTGCCGCAGGGAACCGTCACGCAGACGAACCTCGGCCAGATCCCCCACATGCCTGCCCAGAATCGCCCCGCCGATCGGCGATTGAGGCGTCACCACCTGCACTGCCTGCTCTTCAACACGGGTCACCAGGCCTCCGCCTCGCGGGGCTATGAAATAAAAAGCGCGCCTGGCATTCAGTTCCAGCTCAACCAGGGCAGCCGGACAGATCACGTCGGTGCTTTGGAGTTCACGGGAAGGCAGGAAACGATACATGAGCAGGAGTTGTTCGATTTCTTTTGCACGCTCCGGTGCGCCGGGCGCGGCGGTACTGTGCACTTCTTGCAATTCTTCCCGGAGATATTCGACGACCTGCTCGATGACTTTGCGTTTATTCATTCTTGAGGGTTCAAGAAGCAAAAACCAGCCCGCAATCGGGACATTCCTGGAGCGTGGTGGAAAATTCAGTGGCGCAGGCGGGACAGCGCGCCGTCCCCTTCTCCGGATCGTAAACTTCATCCAGAAGCGCCTCGTCCACAGCAAGTCCGTCAAAAGCTCTGGTCTTCTGCTCCCGGAAGAACTCGCGGACTTTGTCCAGATCCCCCTGCGAAGTATAAACTTCAACCGTGATCTTACAGCCGGTTGAACAATTTTCGGGATTGCGCAGTAAAGAAAGCGAAACGCCGCGCTCGGCCAACAAGGCCTGCAGACGCTTGGCTTCATTGTACTCCGACGAACCCAGATGGATCAGATCATTCTCATTGACGTCGTTGTTCATCTTATCGCTCATATTGAACGCGAATCGCGACTAACGCAAGGCCCCTTGAGCACGCCAGGCACGGCCCAGGTTTTCGCGATCGTCGGGATGCGAGATATTGATCAGCGCATGAGCCCTTTCGTTCAAAGTCTTGCCGAAAAGATCTGCCACCCCAAACTCGGTCACCACGTAGTGCACATGGGCCCGAGTCGTCACGACGCCCGCTCCGCTCTTGAGCTCCGGCACAATCCTGGGGATCCCTTTGGCGGAACGCGAAGTCACGGCAATAATCGGCTTGCCGCCTGGAGAAAGGGACGCTCCCCGGATGAAATCCATCTGCCCCCCCACTCCGGAAATAATTCGGTGCCCGATCGAATCCGCGCAAACCTGTCCGGTCAAATCCACTTCTACTGCGGAATTGATGGCCGTGACTTTGGGGTTGCGCCGGATCACGGCCGGATCATTCACATAAGTGATATCGAGCTGCACGACCGAGGGATTATTATGCACGTACTTATAAAGTTCCTGGGTTCCCATCATGAAACCGGAAACAGTCTTGCCCGGATGAACCTTCTTTTTCGAATTATTGACGGCGCCACATTTCAAAAGCTTCAGAAGTCCGTCTGAAAAAAGCTCAGTATGAATCCCGAGATTGCGGTGTCCCGTGAGAGAGGCCAGCACGGCATCAGGAATGTTACCGATCCCGGTCTGCAGAGTCGCACCATCTTCAACCAGTTCCGCGCAAAAACGGCCAATCGCTTTCTCGTCTTCTCGCAGCGGTGCAGGCCGATGCTCGGGAAGGATCTCATCCACTTCGATATAGTGATCAATTTCACTGATATGAATAAACCCGTCACCATGAACGCGAGGCATTTGCTTGTTCACCTGCGCCACCACAATCTGGGCGACTTCGACTGCCGTACGGGCCACGTCCACGGAGGTCCCAAGCGAGCAGAAGCCATGCTCATCCGGCGCGGAGACATGGATCAAAGCAATATCTATCGGTCTCTTGCCGGAACGAAAAAGCATCGGAATTTCAGAAAGAAAACAGGGAAGGTAATCCACCCGGTCATAATCAAGCTTCTTGCGCATATTGGCGCCGACAAAAAGATTGGTAATGCGGAAGCTGTCTTTATATTCTTCATTCGCGTAATCTGCCTTGCCCTCGGTATGGATGTGGATGAGTTCGACACCGCGGATGCGCTTGGCATTGCCAATCAGGCCCTCAAGGAGCTTGAACGGTGTCGCAGCTCCGCCGTGAATGAAAACTCTGTGGCCGGATTGCAGACAACTCAGTGCTTCTGTTGGTGTTTTATGCAGGCTCATGACATACCTCGTTTCTTTTCAGAATTAACACACAGAGCTCGATAACAAATTCAATTTTTTTAGAAGTTCTGCTATTTTGGGCCCAAAAGGGGCAAGCAGTATGTTTCAAAAGATCTTGGGAATCCTTTTATCGTTCCTTTGTTTACCCGTCTATTCATTGGCCAGCACCGATTACATGGACGGAATTGAAAATACGGCCGTAATTGACTGGGCCCAGCCCCCCGTAGGCTGCGTTGAAGAGATCATCCAGCAAAAATCTCCCTTCGGTTGCCCGGACCTCTCCCGGGTCAAAGACCCGACCAAGGACTTCCCTGCCGATTTCACCCCTGAAGAGACTGCCCTCTGGTCAGGTCCCCGCGCCAAAGCCCTGGGACATTGCCGTTCTGAGGAGGTTCTTCGCCGCGAAGAACTCCGGCCCGGCTCGTTCTCAGAAATCACGCTGGAGCGCGCCTGGATGAGAGTCGAAGGAGCCCGGGATTCTGATCTGAAAGGCGAAGCCATTTACCTGGCCTCTGAAGAATACGGCGTCCCGCCTCAGATCATCGTCGGAGCCCTGATGCAGGAATCGCTCATGGCGGATCTCGGCATTTCTGAGGACGGGAGCAATTTCTCCTGCGGCATTGCCCAGCTCAATGTTCTTGAGTGGTGCAACTGGGCCGAGAGGCAAGCGCCGGCAACGCAGACCGAGCTCGGCTGGCCTACTGAAGACGCCCTGAAGTGGCGCCAAACCCATTCAGCCCGGACGGTTTGCTCCAGCCCTTTGCTGCAGACCACGCTGGCCCGCCCTTTTTATAAAATCGGCCTCACCCGTCTCAACGGCACGCCGCCTTACCGGATGGGCCCTGAGCATCTGGCGGATATTCGCCTCGAGGAAGTTGTCCCAGGCTTTCCTGCAGCGACTCCGTCCGAACAGCAGCTCCGGTTCAAGATAGTCCGCGCCTTCACCCAGAACTGTTCCCGTTTTGCTTCAGCGATTCCGGCCAAAGCCAATCAACTCAAGATTCTTTTTGACAATGAAGTTCCTCCCGCGATGCGTGGGATTCAGTCCTATGCGCCAGGGCAAACCTATGAACGTGCCTGCCGCCGCCCCTTTCCTTCACGAGCCTACCCGCTCCATGCAGGCTGGCTTCTGGCTGATGCTATTTATAATGCCGGCTCCAGGATCGTCACCAACGTAGGCTGGTACCTTCGGCTGACGCCGCAATCGTTTGCGTCCGCCGGGACTTGGAACGCCTTTTATGGACCTGAGCTGATCTCGTCACTTTATTGGGCCGGGAAATACAATAGGAACACGGACAATCTCGAATTCCAGGACTTTTCGGGACGCACTGACAAAGTGACTTTCTTCAAAAGCTGCATCGTTCAGCGCCATGTTGCGCGGGTCATTCAATATGCGACGCTGCCGGGTTTTGAGCTGGCGCGTTCAGCAGAAGACAAGAATGGCTGCAGAAAAAGCGAATTCCATCCGGACGGAACCCTGAAAAAATCCCACGTCCCCCTGGAACGGCAGAAGTCCAGCGGCCGAAAATAAAAAGCGGGATCAGCCCGAAGACGGATCCCGCTCCAATTTTTACTGAGTACCGCTTAGCGTCGATTACCGCGATCAAATCCGCCTCGTCCGCCTCCGCCGCCCCCGAATCCACGCCCCCCTCCACCCCCGCCTTCGCGGGGAACCATGGGACGAGCTTCAGAAACCGTCAAAGGACGACCTTCGCAATCGGTGCCATTCAATTTGGAAATCGCCGCCGCAGCTTCCTGCTCGCTTGCCATTTCCACAAAACCGAAACCCTTACTCCGACCTGAATCCCGATCCTGAATGACCTTGGCGCTTTCGACCGTACCCGCCTGCGCGAATATCTGTTGAAGACCATCATCAGTCATTGAGAACGGAAGATTACCCACATACAACTTCTTGCCCATGAAATCTCCTTAGAAAGTGGAACAACACAGTTTATAATAATATCAAAACTTGAACCACAGGCAAGAGGCCGGATCAGGCCGTCCGTCGTTCGAGCCGGGCAATTCTTTCTTCCAAGGCCGGATGAGTCGAAAACAATTTCATAATCCCACCCGAACGACTTGAGATTTTAAGGGCTTGGATCGACGGCTGCGCTTGGGGGTCCACGCGATCAAAGGTCCGCTGCAAGGCACGTAACGCGGAGATCATATTATCGCGCCCGGCCAACCGGGCCCCTCCCTGATCCGCCCTGAACTCACGCCAGCGGGAGAAAGATGCCACGACGATCGAGCCAAGGATCATGAAAATGATCTCAAGTACAAACTGAATCATGTAATAAGAACCGAATGCGATTCCCCCGCCACGATCGTCGCGATCTCCGCGCATGGCCTGCGCGAGCGCAAAAGCAATTGCCCGGGCCAGGAACATGACAAACGCGTTCACGACGCCCTGAATGAGAGTCATCGTGACCATGTCCCCATTGGCAACATGCGCGATTTCGTGACCTAAAACGCCTTCCACCTCAGCACGATGCATTCTCTGCAGCAAGCCTGTGGAAACGGCGACCAAAGCGCGGGATTTCGTCGGTCCAGTGGCAAAAGCATTCACCTCCGGAGAATTGTAAATACCGACTTCAGGCATGGCAGGAAGCCCCGCACTTTTGGCAAGCTGATGAACCATTTGAACGAGGTCTTGCAAGGCAGGATCGTGGGTATCCGGGGCGATCACCTTCACGCCCATTGCGAACTTCGCAATAATCCGTGAAAGAGCGAGAGAAATAAATGCTCCACCCATGCCCCAGACGAGACAGAATGCCATCAAATTGCCGTAATCGATCCCGTAGGCTGTCAAATAGGGTTGAATGCCCAGGAGCTTCAGAATTACGCTGATCGTAATAATGACCAGAAAATTGACGAGCAGGAAAAGACTAATTCGTTTGAACCACGCCATTTTTGAATACCTCGTATTGTCACTTATAATGGGTATGACTCACTCTGCAGTCAAGAGGACCGATGCTCGGAAGTCATTGTTTTTGCGATTAAATTTTTTTAATTTGAATATGCTCTTTTGTAACAAAACGCCGGCCATCCTTGCGGAGTGCCGGCGTCCTAGTGACTTGAATCAAAGTCGGTTGCGTTACTTGACTTTGATACCGCTGATTCGCATTCCGTAGAACGAGCGGTACACGAAGAAGCAGCCTACGAAAAACAACACAATTCCCAGGTAGAAGGCTGTCTCTTGAGCGGCTACTGCGATTTCCACAGCGAGCAGGCCAAAAAGAGTCGTGAACTTGATGATCGGGTTCAAAGCCACCGAGGAGGTGTCTTTGTAAGGATCGCCAACGGTGTCGCCAACGACGGTTGCGGCATGAAGCGGAGTGCCTTTTTCCTTCAGATCCACTTCGACCACTTTCTTGGCATTATCCCAGGCGCCGCCGGCATTCGCCATGAACATGGCCTGGTATAAGCCGAAAGCTGCGATCGAAATGAGATAACTCGCAAAGAAGGTCGGATCAAAGAAGGCAAAAGCTAGCGTGAACGAGAAGATCACGCCAAAGATGTTGAGCATCCCGGCCTGTGCGTACTGCGTGCAGATCTTCACGACTTCTTTGGAGTCCTTGATCGAAGCCTTGGCCGTACTGTCAAGGCGGATATGCTCCTTGATGTATTCCACTGCGCGATAAGCACCGGTACTCACAGCTTGAATGGAAGCCCCGGAGAACCAGTAAATCACTGCGCCGCCGGTAATCAAGCCCAGCAAGACGCGGGGATCAAGCAGGTCGAGCTTCAGATTCAAAAGAAGTATGATCGAAAAGATCATTGTGGTGGAGCCAATCACTGCTGTTCCGATCAAGACGGGCTTGGCCGTGGCTTTAAAGGTGTTACCCGCGGAATCATTCTCCTCAAGCAGCTCTTTGCCCTTGCTGAAGTTCGGCACAAAACCGAAATCGCGCTGAATTTCTTCCTTGATGCCTGGAAGGCCTTCAATCTGAGATAATTCAAAAACCGACTGCGCATTGTCCGTCACCGGGCCATAGCTGTCGACCGCGATGGTGACAGGACCCATGCCGAGGAAGCCGAAGGCCACCAGACCAAAGGCAAAAACGGCAGGATAAGCCATGAACTGATCCAAGCCGTAGGCACTGGTCTTGTAGGCCACCAGCATCAGGCCGACCATGGTCATGCCTTTCCAGAAGGCTGCGAAATTACCCGCGACCAACCCCGAGAGGATGGTCAACGAAGCGCCACCTTCACGGGAGGCTGCGACAATTTCAGCAACATGCTGGGACTTGGACGAGGTGAAGATCTTGGTCAGTTCCGGGATGATTGCAGCAGCAATCGTTCCGCAACTGATGATCGTCGAAAGCTTGTACCACATGCCACCGGCCATATCGCCGATCATGAAGTAACTGACCCCGTAGGTCACTGCGATCGAAAGAAGAGAAGTCATCCATACCAGCGAGGTGAGAGGTGCTTCAAAATCAAAACGATCTTTCTTGCCGTAAAGCGCCTTGGACATGACACCGTTCAGCCAATAAGACAGAATCGAAGTGACGATCATGAGAACACGCATGGCGAAGATCCAGACAATCAGTTTCGCCTGGATTTCAATTCCGCCGGACATGAGGACCAGTTTGCCATCCGCATCCATCGTCATACCGGAAGCCAGCACGATGAAGCTGATCAAGGCAACGCCCGTCACGCCATAAGTTTCAAAACCATCGGCCGTGGGACCAACCGAGTCACCGGCATTGTCTCCGGTACAGTCGGCGATCACGCCCGGATTACGTGCATCGTCTTCCTTGATGTTAAAGACGATTTTCATGAGATCGGAACCGATATCGGCGATCTTGGTGAAGATACCGCCGCAGATACGGAGAGCGGAGGCGCCCAGCGACTCACCGATTGCAAAACCGATGAAGCAGGCTCCAGCACTTTCCTTCGGAACAAATAGAAGGATAAAAATCATCATGACGAGTTCCACGCAGATCAGCAGGACGCCGATCGACATGCCCGAGCGAAGCGGAATGTCCATCACCGGATAGGGCTTGCCTTCCAGGGAGGCAAACGCTGTGCGACTATTCGCATAGGTATTGATGCGGATACCGAACCAGGCCACTCCGTAGGAACCCAGAATACCGAGTACCGACCAGAGCAGGATCAGAAGCACCCGTGGAAGCTCCATGTGCTGGAGTCCGAAGAAGTAATAAAAAATGCAAATGCCGATGAAACCTTCGAGCAGGAGCAGCAGTTTTCCCTGCTGAAGCATGTAGGTTTTGCAGGTTTCATAAATCAGATGCGAAACTTCCAGCATTGAACCATGAGCCCTGAGCTTCTTGATCTTCAGGAATTCCAGAAAACCAAAAACCATTCCCAGCAGCGAAACAATCATTCCGAGCCCGAGAATTGTCGTACCGGCAACATCCGTTCCGAAGAAATTATAGGTAACATTGAGTTCCGGGATCTTCAGCTCGGCTTCACTTGCAAATGCTTGCGTGTGAGCGGCAAAGATAGCCAGCGCGGTGATCCATTTAACGAATGTGCTCTTGCGCATTGAATTATTCCTTTGAGTTCCAGGTAAAGATTAAGAGTTTATCAATCTTAATTTTTTAAATGACACTGTTAGTCCTGTCAAAGTATTTGGCAAAACTTTGCGACAATTAATTTGCCGCCTGGCGTCAAATTTATCGGCGCGATTTTTCAGAACCGAAATATAAAAAGCCCAACCAGGAAACTCCAAGGAGCACGAGCACTCCCGCGAAACTGATACCTGCTGAAAGAAGCAGAAACCTGCCCACCTCGCCTCTCGCCACAAAGCTTCCAATCAAACCGGCGGAAACTGCGGAACCCGCGCGATCAATGATCGATTCGAACGAAAGAAACGTCGCGCGATAGCGCGAATCCGGAATGACATCATTCATGAGCTGGCGCTGAATCGGGTAGGCAAAGCCGGTTGCCAGCGAAAGAAGGCAAAGCCAGAAGATGCCACCCCAAGGTCCTGAAACTGCCATGAAGGCCAGACAGGCTGAGAGAAACAGGGTGAGAACATAGACGGAGCTCAAATCAGATCCGAGAGACAAACGCCCGAGTAGCTTGCGAACCCAGTCCGGATGAGAAGCACCCAAGGCTTCGAAAAGAGTAAACGCACCCATGATGATTCCAAAGCTCGCGGCGGTGAACCCCAGGGTCTTGAGATAGGGCTGAAAGAGATCCACCTGCGCCACTCGCGAAAGAACGAAAATCGCAACGCCTTGGACAATGACCAGGGACACTCTCGGAGAACGCAGCAAAAGAGGGAAAATCCTGCCCAGCTGCCGGAATTTTTCGTAGGGATTGTCCAAAGCCTCCTGCTTCACGGCTTCCCGGGGCATCCGCCAGGCGTAAACGGCAGAGATCGCCGTGGCCAGGGCCGTGAGGGTGTACGGGAGTGTGAGCTGCCATTCCATCAGAGCCCCGACCCCCGCCCAAAGCAGGACCTTTCCACCCAAAGCGAGCGCGCGCGCATTACCCTCCGCCTTGCGGTACAGCTCCACGGCATCGCATTCTTTCAAAGTGTCATAAAGGTAGGCACTCGCCGCTCCAGAAACAAGGGAGCGCGCCAGCGCGATGAGGAAGAAGTGAACCATGAAGCCCGTGAAGGACTGAAAAAATACTGGGATCAGATTCGCTGCCGTGACGATCAATGTACCGGCACGCATGCAGGTACGCCGTCCCAGAAAATCCGCCAGCAGCCCCGTGGGGATTTCGAGCAGGCAGAATGCCAGATAATAGAAACTCTGAATTTTGAAAATCTCGGGATCACTGAGCCCGATCCGATGTTCAAATTCATAGAAGATCGGCACCCAGAGCAGTAGAGCAAAGAAGAACTGGAAGCCGTAAAAAAGCCGGATCACCTTCTCTGCTTTGCTGCGCTTGCCGGGTTGAACAGCGTTAGATTCCTGCATTCGCATTTCTTACTTCGAGTAGGGCCGCAGCTGAAGGATATGAATCCCCTCTTCGTTCACCAGCCACTCGATATCAATCGGCATGCTGAAGGTATAATCAGGTGAAAAATGGGATTGCAGGAGCCGTCCCGCCAGCGCGAGCTTCTGAAGCATCCCTTTCTGTTCAGCTCCGAGGTCCTGCTGCGCGTTTCCGATGGAAAGCGTGCGCCCGCCCCCTTCCACCGTATTGAAGAGATATTGGTAAGGAAGGACTTCCCCACTGACGACCTGATTCACTGACTGCGTCGACACGTTGATATAGACATTCCGGAAGTCGCGGCGATCCATGGGATTGGACGTGACCAGCACCCCGCCGAGTGCCGCTTTGACTTCCTCCTGGATGATGACTCCCATGTAGGAATCATCTGTTGAAATCCCCACTTCATGCCTGAGCCGCACGCAGCGGGGCGAAACGAGCGAAGCCCAGACCTCTTTGACGCTTTCAAAGATATTCTGGGCACTCGTCACATGATTGATCGACTCGTAAATTCCTGCCGCCGAGAAGCCGTCCAGATCTTCGGCATTCGAGGAACTGCGCACCACGAAGCTCGATACTCCGGCCAGGTGGTTGGCGATCTGCGCGTCAATCGCGTCACGGATTGCATCCGGAATCCGGGTGCCCCGAATCAGAGTCTGAAGCGTGACACAGAGGGAATCGACCTCGCGGGCATTGAGTTCCAGTGCCATTTTGAGTTTGCCAATCGTCTGCTGAATGCGGGGAGAGGACTCCAAAAATTTTTGCTGGATCGCGAAGGGCAGCGCCAGACCACGTGGGATCTGAATCACCTGCCGCAGGTATTCGTTGGCGCGGCGGGTGATCGAACCGAGCTCCTCGGTCTCCGACTGGCCGATCGCACTGGCCAGATACGGCAGCAGATTTTGCCGCGGCGGCCTTTTGATTTTGTAAAATCCGAGAATCCGCTCGGAACCTTTTTCAAGAATATATCTGAGTTCCCCGATATTGGCGGCCTTTGTTCCATAGCGGTAACGATCACTCATCCGGAGATCCTTGAGCTCCGCGATCGGGGTGTTGGCAGTTTCCGGCTCCTCGAGTTTCACCCGCTGCACACTCCACGCGGGGCGCTGGGCGGCTGCGGTCGGCTTTTCGATCTTGCTCAGCGAGATCATCGACTCATTAAGGTCGACGCCATACATGACCCACTGGTCCTGCAATTTTTCTTTTTCTATCCGCTCAAAGATGCCGATCTGGATCGCGTTCGGAATCTGCCAGCCCGAAGCCAGAACATTCGTATGTGAAAGGGGTGTCGTGTGATTGGCATTGATAATGCCGGAGAGCCGGGGAATATCATCGGGCACCCGGTGCATGACGACGATATCATGCCATTCGATGGTGGCCTTCTGCTTTTTATATTCCTCTTCATTGGCGAAGGCACGCAAGCGTCCACGGGCCACACCGGGGTTCAGGGCCACGAACTGGGCAGTCGAAAAGAGCTCGTGAGAATAGACACGCGGGATCTCTGTTGCGGGCATCGTGGAAAGAATGTTTTCCTGCAGGTGATTGGCGGGCTTGAAAAGCACCGCAAGGTCCAGATCGAGAAAATTTTTGATCGTTTTAAAAAAGAACCGCAGCATATCGCGATCCATGTTGTCGATTTCAACTGTTTCGAGACTGAAGAAGCGGTCTTCCTTCGTATGGAGCGAAACCAGCCCGAGGTAAAACCGGCGCTCCTGGTTCAAATACACGCTCTTGTTGAACTCATCGATGTTCTGGTCGAGTTCCTCGGCACTGATGCCCAGGATCTGTTCGGCGATATAGTCAGAATGGAACTTGTAACGATCGTTATTCAGGAAATGAATCGTCAGCTCCGAAGCGCTCACCGCTGTGGCAATGTTGGCTGACTTCCCACGATCGATCACCACCTTCACGAAAGGAAAGCCCCCCAGATTCCCAGAGAGTTGCGAGAAGGCCTCCAAAGTCAGGCGTTGATTCAGAATTGCAGGAATTGCGACATCTTGATTCATATATTGCATAGCGTCATAGCCTGATATACCCTGCTTCGTCAATTCAATATTATTAGTTAAATTCAAGTACTTATATAAACACACTCGAACCCGCTTGAGTTGACGCCTATTGTCAATTCTGATACGAAAGGCGAGCTTGAACGGAGCAAACTATGAAAAAAAACTTTCCACCTCTCCTTGCCATTCTGATCGCAAGCCTTGCAGCCGCCTGCGCTCCTGAGTTGTCTCAAGTTCAAAAGCCCCCGAAGAATACCAAAACAAACCTTTATACGGGACATGGCAACAGTGAAGCAGTTGTGGAATTCGATTACCGGGTTCAGATCAGAACAAAAGTGAAGCCCACCCCCAAACAGGCGCATGACGCCATTGAAGCCCAGGTGACTCACCTCTTTGGACCACTGAGTGCAGCGGTCATTAGTGCGGCGCCTAAAGAAAATCATACCATCACGAAAATCCAGGTCCTGCCGGCAAAGCCTGTATCGGCCGGTTTCATCGCCAGTTATCACTACGCCGGAACCATGGTCGTCGGTAATCAGGCGGGCAACCAGTACACGGTCACTCTTCCGAGAAACCCGAAAACCATTTACAAGAAGGCCATCACCAAAGTTCGCGGAAAGCTCGAATATCCCTGCACAGATGAGCATTACAACAGTGAAGACGATTTCTGGTACTTCTGGAATCCCGATCAGCCGGGATGCCAACTGGAAGAAGGTCGGGATTTCGACCGGATCGATGCAAAAGTCACGCGCATCCGCAATACGGTAAAGACCTACCCGGATTATGAGCGCCTGGCCGGCCGCGACGGAACGATTCAAATTGCCGTGTTCTTTGGCATGGATGAGGAAACAAGCATCAAGAACCCTCTGAAGTCCGCCGACCTGAACTCAGAGAACTTCAGAGCCATTCGTCAGAGCCTCGTCAACCTGGGGTTCACCTCCCGCGTATCCACCCGGACTGAAATCACCGCAATGCTCGGCTTCAGACCTTCTCCGTTCCCGTACCTTGAAACTTTGACCAAGAAGAACTCAAAAGCAACCTTGGTCATCCGGCTCTTCTTTGGTCCGACGGGAATCGACGAAAACAGCGCCGCTTTCCATCACCTGTACAAAAGCGCACTTGAGCAGGCTTCCGTCATGATTTATGACGGACATTCCGGACTGGGCGGGCACCTGGACTTGGCGGATATCGAAAGTACGGAACAATTTAAAATCACTCCGGACCCTTCCCGTTATCAGATCTATTTCTTCAATAGTTGCACTTCGTACACTTATTTCAATACGGACTATTTTGCCCGCAAACAAACCTCCGCGGATCCTCGCGGCACCAAAAATCTGGATATTCTTGCAAATGGTCTGGCCACGGCATTCGACGTCATGCATGACACGAATCTCGCATTGCTCCGCGCAATTGACGCGTGGTCTTCCGGCAAGGCAAAGACGAGTTATCAGGAACTTGCCGCACAGATTGACAGCGAGAACCTCTTTGGTGTGATTGGCGACGAAGATAATCCAACGCATTAAACACGTGCGATATTCGTCGGAATTCCTTGCACTGCCTTTCACTCGTTTCGAATTTAGGTTAGGCTTTCGCGAACGAGGTAATGGGCATGTCTGAAAAAGAAGCATCAAACAGTGTGAGCAACAGTTTTGGAACGCTTTCCGAACTCAAGGTGGGCAATCAGACCTATCAGTACCACTCACTCCAGAAACTCAAAGTGGAGCACCTTCCCTACTCCTTGCGAATTCTGCTGGAAAATCTTTTGCGTCATGAGGACGGGGTCATGATCAGGCCCAGGGACATCGAAGCCCTGATCCAGTGGAAATCCAAAGCCCCACCCGAGCACGAAATCCAGTTCATGCCCGCTCGCGTCCTGCTTCAGGATTTCACTGGTGTTCCAGCCGTAGCGGATCTTGCAGCGATGCGCTCGGCTCTGAAACGCTTGGGAGGCGATCCCGATCGCATCAATCCGCTTCAGCCGGCGGACCTGGTGATCGATCACTCGATCCAGGTGGATCAATACGGCACAGCCGGATCTCTCGGGAACAATTCCAAGCTTGAATTCGAACGCAACCGCGAGCGCTATGTTTTTCTGCGCTGGGGACAGCAGGCTTTCAAAAATTTCCGCGTCGTCCCTCCCGCTACGGGTATTTGCCACCAGGTCAACCTCGAGTATCTCGGTCAGGTTGCTTTTAAAAAAGATAATTGGGTTTACCCCGATACACTCGTTGGAACGGACTCTCATACGACGATGATCAACGGTCTGGGCATTCTGGGCTGGGGCGTGGGCGGAATTGAAGCCGAAGCCGCCCTGCTCGGACAGCCGTGCTCGATGTTGATCCCTCAAGTCGTCGGCTTCCGCATGATAGGCAGACTGCAACCCGGGACAACGGCCACCGATCTGGTGCTCACGGTCACTCAGATGCTGCGAAAAAAAGGCGTGGTCGGAAAATTTGTGGAGTTCTTTGGACCGGGCCTTTCCAGCCTCACTCTTGCGGATCGCGCGACGATCGGTAACATGGCTCCCGAGTATGGCGCCACCTGTGGTCTCTTTCCGGTGGATGAAATGACGACTGAGTTTCTGCGTCTGACCGGCCGGGGCGACAACGTCCCGCTGGTGGAAGCCTATTACAAAGCTCAAGGTTTGTGGTTTGATGCGAAAGACGCCGGAAATACACCGGAATACAGCGATACTTTGGAACTGGATCTTGCCACCGTCGAACCGTGTCTGGCGGGTCCCGCCCGTCCCCAGGACCGGGTCGCGCTTTCCGACGTCAGAGGTTCCTTCCGAAAAGCTCTCGTGAACATCCTCGGTGAAGGTTTGCGTAATCTGGATAAAGACTCGATGGCCAGCTGGCTTACTGAAGGCGGAAACCCGGTCACGGTTGCACCGGAACTCGCCAACGTTCATCCGGACGCCTCCCTGGGAGCTCTCGGTGAAACAATCCCAATCCGCCAACCTGATGGTCTGAGCTACAGCCTGGTCCATGGCTCAGTCGTGATTGCGGCGATTACCAGTTGCACCAATACTTCCAATCCCGCAGTGATGATTGCCGCCGGACTTCTCGCACGGAATGCAGTAAAAATGGGGTTACAGACAAAACCGTGGGTCAAAACCAGCCTCGCCCCGGGATCTAAAGCCGTGACAGATTATCTGACGGACACCGGCCTGATGCCGTACCTGGAAGCCTTGCGTTTTCATCTTGTGGGATACGGTTGCACGACCTGCATCGGAAACAGCGGAGCCCTTCCCGAGCACATCAGCAACGCCGTCGTTGACGGAGATCTCGCGGTAGCATCAGTGCTCTCGGGGAACCGGAATTTTGAGGGCAGGATCAATACTCATGTCCGGGCCAATTACCTGGCTTCTCCGCCACTGGTCGTCGCCTATGCCTTGGGCGGCAATATCAATATCAACCTCACGCGCGATCCGCTTGGCCTGGACGCGAACGGCGAGCCCGTATTCCTGAAAGACATCTGGCCGGAGGACAGGGAAATTGCTGAGTTGATCCGCAAGCATGTCTCAGCCGAGCAGTTCCGCAAAAGTTACTCTGATGTTTTCAAGGGAGACGAGCACTGGCTGAAGCTTGCCGCACCGGAAGGAAAACTTTATTCCTGGGATCCGGCTTCAAGCTACATCAAGGAACCGCCTTTTTTTGACGAAATCCAACGCACCGCTTCGCCGGTCCAGGAGGTCATGAACGCCCGGGTTCTGGCGCTTCTCGGAGATTCCGTTACCACGGATCATATTTCTCCGGCCGGTTCCTTCAGCAAGAACACGCCGGCCGGGCAATACCTCTCCTCTCTCGGGATTGCTCCGAAGGATTTCAATTCCTATGGCTCACGCCGGGGCAATCATGAAGTCATGGTCCGGGGTACCTTTGCAAACGTGCGAATCAAAAACCGCATGCTTCCCGGTGTCGAAGGAGGACTGACGGTTCACCTGCCGCAAGAGACCCGGATGACGATTTACGATGCCGCCATGAAGTACAAGCAGGAACGAGTGCCTCTGATCATTGTCGCGGGTAAGGAATATGGCACGGGTTCGTCCCGCGACTGGGCTGCCAAAGGGCCAAAGCTGCTTGGCGTTCGGGCGATCATCGCCGAAAGCTTCGAACGGATCCACCGTTCAAACCTGATTGGAATGGGTATCTTACCCCTGCAATTCTCGCCGGCGCATGATTCCCACTCTCTCGCCCTGACGGGTAGAGAAACCTTCGATATCATCAATAGCGAAGGTCTCAAGAAGCTTCAGCCCGGTCAAAGGCTTATTGTTCGGGTCAAGTCCACAGAAGGTCTGGCACGGCAATTTGAAGTGATTACAAGAATCGACACACCGAATGAATTGGAGTACTTTAAGAACGGTGGGATTCTCCCCTACGTCTTGCGACAACAACTTAAATGACCCCGCGTGGGAGCCCGAGAAAGAAGTTTTATGGAACGTGATCAGAAGCTGGAGTTGATTCAACGCTCTCTGGGCATCCGTCACAAGCTTCGGGTGCACGAAACCATGAAAGCTCCTGATACCCACGAAGAAATGGCTGCAATTCTGTTGGCGCGTTGGGAGCTGGAAGATGAGCTTCGCGCCATCGATGATATTCTGAATGAGCACCGGACCAAGAACGTGGCCGCCCGCCGTCAGACAATTCTCAAAAAGCCGAAGAACTCCAAAAGCGGAGACTGAGTTCAATCGCTCAGTGCTGGCGCCACGAGGTTCTTGAGGTAATCAAACCGGGCTTCCAGAACAAAAAGATTCAGTCGCTGCTGGTCGGCGGATTTAAGGCCTTTGAATTGAATTCCAACTATCAGACTCGTCTCCACAGGGACAGTTTCGAGAATCTTCGACCACCGGACCTCAGCCTCACACTGGATTTTGCGGCCATTGATCTGAAACCGGATCTTCTCAATCACAGCCCCTGGTGCAAAGAGTTCAAGATCCTTCGCATCTGAAACCAGACTGATTCCGCCTGCGCTGAGAGTTTCAATTTTCAAGGATCGATTGCCCATCGATACATAAAAGGGATTTTCCCTGATTGGCTCGAGCCGGAAATACTGTCGTCGCTGAACTTCATAGAATGAATCTGGAACCCGCACCTGGATTTCGTCCTGCGGTTTCAGAATCTCCGAAATCTCTCCGAGAAAAAACACTCCTCCCCGGACCAGACTGATATTCACGAAAATTTTCAGCGTGGGATCCGCGGCATACTCCTTGAGCAATTTCTCGGATTCCCTGCCTTTGGGCAGCGAGAGCCGGAGTAGGTTCCTCTCTGGATTACTCTCGAGAAGTCGCGAATTGAAGCGGATTTTCTGCTGAGGCGTCCACAACTGGGCCTTTGCATTGAGCCCTTGCAGTTCCCGCAGCAAATTCAGCCGGCTCTGGGGCGCTTCTGCCCGGCTGAACAGGTCTTTTTTGGGAGCCAGCGTATTCTGAATCTGGTTCAAGAGAACAAAATGCGAAAGATGATCCACTTTGGCCCGCTGCCTGGAACCCGCGGCTTTCTGATCGCCGAGCACCGAAGCTTGGATGGCCGGCCATTTGACCAGGGCGACTTCAGAATTCTTGGCAATGTGGAGCCTTCGATCCGACCCGAGCGCAAAAAAATCGCCCGCAGCCATTTTGTCTTTGTAAAAAGTAAGCCTGGGACTGCGGCTGACAAAAACCCAGCTCAGGTCTTCGAACTGTGGTCTTTTCCCCCAGAAGACCCAAGAACCTTTTTCGCCAGCGAGAAGCTCCCCCTGGGCATTTCTGGGCTGCCACTGCCAGACCGAATGCTCCTCGGATTTCTGCGACGAAGCTTCCATCCGGGCCCATTTGCCCACCACCGGCCCCGGCCCCACTAATTTGATGACCCAATGGCTGCGCACAATCCGGACATCATCCGGGTGCCGGAGCAACCAGCAGTCTTCAGAAATTGTGAGCGGCTCAATGAATTCGCATTCGGGTTCCACGTCCAGAACAGGTCCCCAGACCGGCGCTCTTCCGAAGGGATCAAAAGAAAAAACTTCAGGATGCTCGAATTCCGAGAACAGAACGAAAAGCCGGGATTTCAGGCCTGCAGCACGAATCGCCGTGTAAGAAATGACGTCGGCGTAACCCATCCGCTTGAGGACCTTGGGAACATCCGGATGAGTCAGCCGGTTCAGGGCCATCAAAACGACGTTTCCGTCCTCGATATAAGGGCGGATGGCATGAGTGAACCCGAGCTGTTCGCGAAGCTGCTCTGGGGTGGAGATCACGGAAAGCAGGACAGCACGCCGAACTTCATCAATCTTAAGCGGTGCCTCGGCCAGTGAGTTGCAGCGAATCACCTGAATACCCGTTGCAGTGCCGACTTTCAGCAATAAGCTCAGCTCTTCCAGCACCGGATCGCGCTCCTGCTGGACAATAATCAGAATTCTTGGATTTTCAGCCATTCCGAGGATTTTATCCCACTCAAGTGGAAATAGAAAGCACCCCCCGGATCTCAGATCCGGAAAGAGTGGTCTTCGGAACTTTCCCTTGAAACCAGATATTCAGGGGCAAATCAAATCCGGCGCCATGCATGTAATTGAAAACGGCCTTTTCCAGTCCTTTACCGAGGACTTGCTTCTGCTTGGGAGTGCAGCCCTTGAGGTCCGTGAACTTGAGATCGTTCCTGGCAAATACAGCTCGCGTTTTTAAGACCTCTGCCTGGATACGAATTCCATACTCCGCGGGATTCCGTCCGATGGGACTGTGAACTGTTGCCGAGAACTGATGCCAGAAAGCAGAATGCAGACATCCCACTTCAAACAACTGGCGCACTCTTTCAAGTGAATCGATCGTCTCCTGAACAGTCTGCGAGGGGAAACCATAGATCAGGTAAGCATGAACCATGATGCCGGCACTCGCAAAACCGTGGGTAACCTGAGCCACCTGTTCCACGGTCACACCTTTTCTCATGAGCTTCAGGAGCCGGTCCGATGCCGCTTCCAGCCCTCCACTCACCGCCACGCAACCGGAGCGGGCCAGAAGGGAGGCCAGTTCCGGAGTGAAGGCTTTTTCAAACCGGATATTCCCCCACCAGGTCACCACGAGTTTGCGGTGCAAAATTTCCCGCGCGATGGCCTTCAATAGTGCCGGCGGTGCTGCTTCATCCACAAAATGAAAACCGGTCTGTCCCGTTTCGGCGATGAGCGTTTCCATCCGGTCCACGACCTGTCGGGCCGCACTGGGCTCGTACCGGGAAATATAATCCAGCGAAGTGTCACAGAACGCGCATTTCTTCCAATAGCAGCCGTGGGCCAGCATCAGCTTGTTCCAACGGCCGTCAGACCAGAGCCGATGCATGGGATTGAGTACTTCCACAAATGAAAGATAGGAATCCAGCTTCAAGCCCCGGTAACTCGGCGCGGGCAGTGCCTCACTCTTCAGGCGCTCCGCTTCCTTTCCAGGAATGAATCTGACCTTGCCACCTTCACGGACATAGGTACGCAAAAGGCCGGAGTTTACCGATCCGGAATTCGCGTCAACAATTTGCAGGAACGGCAACTCACCGTCATCGAGCGTGACATAATCAAAATAATCAAAGACCCTTGGCTCCGATAAGTCCCTGAGCTCCGTGTTCACATACCCGCCACCCAAAATCATCTTCAGCGAGGGATCAAATTTTTTAAGGATCTGCGCCACCCGGAACGCTCCGTAGGCATTACCGGTGAAAGGCGCCGTCACCCCGACCCACTCCGGGTGAAAGGTTTTGACGCTCGCCAACACGAGCTCTTCCAGGAACTCATCGATCAGAGTTCCCTTCGCTTTTGCAGCCTTCTGCAATTCCTTGTGAAGCGGTTCAAAAGAAGCCGTGCTTTCTGCAAGCTTCTCCCCATACTTCGCAAGCCCAAACCGGTTATCCACTCCAGCCCGAATCACATCAGCGATTTCATCGAGAAAAAGGCTGGCCAGATGCTTCGCCAGATCCTGTACCGACTGGCTACCCAAAGCCCAGGTCAGAGACTCTTGCTGGAGCGCCGCAAGCCGGCGCCCTTCGGGCAGAAAACGCCCGTTGATGATCTGATAGGCCAGCGAAGGATCTTTCCCTTGCAGAAAGCGCAATACCGGATCGATGACGCGAACGTAAGTCTGCTTTTCCCGCAAAAAAGCCCGGACGACCGAACCTCGTCCACCTTTCAGTTCTTCGGCAATGCGCCGCAACCCTTCGGCAGAAAAGATTTTCAATGCGAGTTCCAGCGCGAGATCCGCCTGGACAACCTCATGCCCCCGCTCCCGCAGGAAGCCACTCAGAAAAGCGGTCGCAGGATAAGGGGTATTCAGCTGCGTCATGGGCGGAGTCAGCAGAAGGATTCGCATATGACGCGTTTATCATTGTTGACGAAACTTGTCTATTTCACTAGATTTTCGCTGCGGTTTTAATGAAATGAATAAACGTACTGAGACCCGATTTCTTGCCGGTCATTATAACTTTTTTTTGGAAGTGCTTCGTCTGCTGCCGATTTGCTGGGAGTTCATCCGAGGTTTCTGGATGTTCCGCCGCATCGGTCCTGCGGTGACAGTCTTTGGCTCTGCTCGCTTTCCCCAGTCCCACCGTTATGCGGAGTTTGCCTCGGAAATCGGCGCCGCTCTCGCCCGCGAAGGTTTTGCCACAATTACGGGCGGCGGCCCGGGATTAATGGAAGCCGCCAATCGCGGAGCGAAATCCGGACACGGACTGAGCATCGGGTGCAATATCGTTCTTCCTTACGAACAGCAACCCAACGCCTGGCTGGATCAGGCGTTCACCTTCAATTCGTTTTTCATCCGCAAAATGATGCTGCTCAAATACTCCTCGGCTTTTGTGATTCTGCCCGGAGGAACCGGAACACTGGATGAGCTGTCGGAGACAATCACTTTGATTCAAGCCGGGAAAGTGCACGAATTCCCGGTGATACTGGCCTGTACGGATTATTGGAAAGACCTGTTCACCTGGCTCGACGACACGGTGATCGCGAGTGGCGCACTGAGAAAGGAAGATATTTCTTTCGTGCATTTTGCAGATACTTCCACGGAAATTTTGCGGCTTGTTAAAAGTACGAAGGGCAAGACAAGAAGGGCCGAAAATAGCGACAAAACGCAGTAAGACCTCCTGCTGTAAATTTCTCGCAGGACCTCGCAGCACATGATATTTGTTCCGCATGAACGCTGCCCTCTTTATACTTTCTGCTGCGATTTTTATCATTGCCCCTGTTTCCGCGGCGGAGACCTCGCTTTCGACCGCGCTGGAAATCGCCCTGAGCGCGAATCATGAGATTGCCGCTTCGACTTTTATGGCTGAAGCGGAGCACGAGAAGACCCGCTCCCAGTATTTCCTCTCCGACCCGATGGTCGGCTATGAGCGCGACTTCGGCATGAATATGTGGATGGTTTCGCAGGACATTCAGTTTCCAACCAAGTATCTCGCAATGGGCGCCGCGCAAAAGCACCGGGCGGCCGGCTCCCGGGCAGAACTCCGTTCTCAGCAGCTGGAGATCCGGAAACGTCTGATTGCCGCCTACTTCCGGGTGTTTTCGTTAGATCGCATTCACTCGCTCTTGCAAGCCCAACTGAACACCACTCGCGAAATCGCGCGAAATGCGGAGGCCCGGCGTGCCACCGGCGCCGTAACTCAACAGGATGAAATGAAAGCGCACGTAGAAGAAACCCGCGCCAATGCCGAAATCATCATGAACAGCCAGGAACGCGCCGCCGCAAGGGCCGAGCTTGCCTCACTACTGGGTTCTGACGTTTCGGATGAGCCCCCGCTGATAATTCCCTCTGAGGAGCTCTCCCCCCCCAAACTGAATGCTGTCGACAAGAATGCAAAATTCCTTTCTTCAGTACAGAATTCTCCCAGTCTGCTGCGTGCAGCCGCGTTCACCCAGGAAATGAATGCCGAACAACATCTTGCCCGGATGAGCTGGTTGCCTGATTTCCGGGTCATGTATCAGCAGCAGTTCGGCGCGGCGAGTACCGCTGAGTCACGCTTTCGGGTGGAAGCCTCTATTCCCCTCTGGTTCCCTTTACAACAGACGAGCTTAACCTCAAGTGCTTTGGCCCGCCGACAAAATGCTGAACAGCTGCAGCTCCAGGCGCAACTCGAGCTCAAAGCCCGCGTCCAGACACTTTCGGCCCGGGCTGAAGCGCAGAATACTCTCCTGAAAATTGATCAGACCTCGTTGATTCCCCAAGCGACTTCCACGTTCAATTCCTCCCAAGGTGCTTACCGGGCGGGCAAGGTGGGATTGATGGAACTTCTGGACAGCCAACGGGCACTCTACGGCGTGCGAATCGGCTACTACAGGACTTTGCTGGATTTCGCCGAGACGGTCGCCGAACTCGAAGCCGTTACCAACAGTTCGAAAAGTGATCTGCCCTTTCCCAAGGAGATTCTATGAAACTGGCTGCACTCTTCACCTTGCTTACTTTGCTCCTAGCGGCCCAGCTGAGTGGCTGCACGCGCAATCACCAGACACCTCACCCTGAAGCATCGCCTTCCCCTTCCGCTATTTCCGCCGCTGTCCAAAAACCCGTTTACGTCTGTCCGATGCATCCACAGATCCGCCAAAACGAACCGGGTCGTTGCCCCATCTGTGGAATGGATCTGATCCTGAGTGAATCCGAAGCTGAACATCAGGAACATACGTCCGGCTCGGCAGCGGAACAGGGTTCCACGATTCCGCTCGGACACGCGGGTTTCAGACTCAATCTGGAACGTGAACAGCTGATCGGAGTGAAAACAGGTTTAGTCGAAAAGCGGGAACTCTTCCGCGAGATCAGGGCACCCGGTCGTGTCGCTTTCGATCCGGAGCTCTATACCGCGCAGTCTGAATATCAAGAGGCCCTCAAACAGCTCGCACGCGTGAAAGAATCACCTCTCGCCGATGTCCGTCATTCCGCCGAACGCATGGTCGAATCCGCCAAACTCCGACTTAAAATTTTAGGTCTTTCCGACAAACAGATTTTGGCTCTGGGCAAAGCCGAACCCGGAAGCCCATCCCTGCTTCTGCAGGGTGCCGGCGAAAATGTCTGGGTCTATGCGGAAGTTTTCGAGATGGATCTGCCTTTCATCAAGCCGGGCCTCACCGCTCAGATTTCCGCGACATTCCTGGCCGGAAAACCCCTTTCGGGAACTGTCGTTTCTGTTGATCGCGTCCTGAACCCTGCGACCCGCACCGCCAAAGTCAGAATCACCGTACCTGCGGCCAAGCTGACCCTGCGTCCCGAAACTTATGTCGACACTTCAATCCGGGTACCGCTGGGCGAGCAAATCGCCGTTCCGTCGGATGCCGTTCTTGATTCCGGAACTCAAAGCTGGGTCTTCGTGAAAACAAAAAATGGAAAAATTGATCCCCGCCTGATCGTGATACGCCACCGCGTCGGTGATTGGGTGGCCATCGAAAGCGGACTTCAAGCCGGAGACGTGATCGTCACGAGTGCCAACTTCATCATTGATTCCGAATCTCGACTCAAGGCCGTAGCAGCCGGAGCACCTTCACACGCGGACCACTCCCCGGATCGTGCTCAATGATTGAGAGGATAATTGAGTTTTCCGCACGCAACCGCTTTCTGGTCATCGCACTGACGCTAGTCGCGGCGATCGTTGGCTGGAACTCGCTGCAGTCCATTCCAGTCGATGCAATTCCCGACATGTCCGACACCCAGGTGATCATCTATTCACGCTGGGACCGCAGCCCCGACATCATCGAGGACCAGGTCACCTATCCCATCATCAGCAGTTTGCTGGGCGCCCCGAAAGTCAAAGACATCCGCGGCTTTTCTGATTTTGGCTTTTCATATGTTTACGTCATCTTTGAAGACGGTACTGATCCCTATTGGGCGCGTTCCCGGACTCTGGAGTACCTCTCCAAGATCACTCCGCAGCTGCCTCAAGGGGTCACCACCGAACTCGGTCCGGATGCCACGGGTGTCGGCTGGGTCTACCAATACGCGCTGGTTGACCGCACCGGAAAGCACTCACTCGCTGAACTTCGTTCTCTGCAGGACTGGTATCTGCGCTTCCATCTACAGACGGTTCCCGGCGTTGCGGAAGTTGCAGCCTTGGGTGGGTTTCAGAAACAGTATCAGGTCCAAATCAATCCGAACGCACTTTTATCCTATAAAATCCCTCTCCTGAAAGTCGCCGAAGCGATCAAAAACGGAAATACGGAAACCGGCGCCCGGGTACTGGAAGTCTCCGGAGCCGAGTACATGATCCGCGGGCGGGGTTATATCAAGAACACGCGTGACCTGGGCGAGATCGTTCTTGCGTACGAAAACGGCATTCCCGTTTATCTGAAGAATGTCGCTCAGATCTCGATCGGTCCTGAGATGCGCCGGGGTATTGCGGATTTGGATGGCGAGGGAGATGTCGTCAGCGGCATCATCGTCATGCGCTACGGCGAGAACGCGAGTTCCGTGATTGAAGCCGTGCGCCGGAAGATGAATGAGCTCAAACCCACACTTCCTCCCGGAGTGGAAGTGGTGACCACCTATGACCGCTCGGATCTGATTCACCGGGCGATTGCGACCCTGACCCACGAACTCCAGCTTGAAATGCTCATCGTGAGCGTCGTGATTCTTGTTTTCCTGCTCCATCTTCCCAGTGCCCTGATTCCAATCATCACCCTGCCGCTTTCTATTCTCATCAGTTTCATTTTCATGCGCGCGCTGGGGGTCAGCTCCAATATCATGAGCCTCGGAGGAATTGCGATCGCCATCGGTGCCATGGTGGATGCCGCCATTGTGGTGGTCGAGAATGCGCACAAGCATCTCGAAGAATGGGACCGGGAAGGACGCAAAGGAGATCCCGCTGAAGTCGTGATCACGGCCATCAAGGAAGTCGGGCCCGCGAGCTTTTATTCGCTGCTGGTCATTGCGGTCTCGTTCATCCCGATCTTCGCTTTGGAAGCGCAGGAGGGAAAACTCTTCAAACCCCTGGCGTTCACCAAGAATCTTTCCATGATTGTCGCGGCAATTCTGGCCATCACGCTGGATCCGGCGATCCGGGTCTATCTGACCCGTGTCCAGCCGTTCAAATTCCGGAGCCGGTGGCTGACTTCGGTTGTGAACACCGCACTCGTCGGCAAAATGTACAGAGAAGAGGAACACCCGATCAGTCGCTTTCTTTTCAAGATCTATGGACCGATGGTGGACTGGGTTGTGGATCACCGCAAGAAAGTGCTTGTCATTGCAGCCGGAGCCCTCGTCCTGACCATCCCCGCGTACTTCGGGTTGGGCTCGGAATTCATGCCCCCCTTGAATGAGGGCACTATTTTGTACATGCCGACTACCATGCCGGGTATTTCGGTCACCGCAGCACAGGACCTGCTCCAGAAGCAGGATGCAATCCTGAAATCTTTTCCTGAAGTCGACCGGGTCCTCGGAAAGGCGGGGCGCGCCGACACTTCCACCGACCCTGCACCGTTTTCGATGATGGAAACTACCGTCGTGCTCAAGCCCCAGAGAGAATGGAGAGAGAAGGACCGCTGGTACTCCTTCCTTCCCCGAATTTTGCAAAGTCCTTTCACGATCTTCACGCCGAGGTTCATGTCCTGGGAAGAGCTGATCTCTGAAATGGATTCCAAGATGAAATTCCCGGGTCAGACGAATGCCTGGACCATGCCGATTCGCAATCGCATTGACATGCTGACGACCGGCATCCGAACACCGGTAGGAATCAAAGTCTCCGGAAAAGATCTGAACGAAATCCAGAATCTTGGAATTGAACTGGAAGGCATTCTTTCGAAAGTTCCGGGGACCCGCTCCGTATTCTCCGAGCGAGTCACCGGCGGCTACTTCCTGGATTTCAATTTCAATCGGGAGAAGCTGGCCCGTTATGGAATAGGAATGAATGAGGCCCAGGAAAGCCTGATGATGGCCGTCGGCGGTGAACCCATCGGCAAAACAATCGAGGGCCGGGAACGTTACACGATCCAACTCCGTTATGCCCGGGACTTCCGCAGCAACCTGGATGACCTCCGACACGTCTTGCTCTCGACCCCCTCAGGGGCGCAAATTCCCCTGGGTCAGGTGGCGGAACTTGAAATGCGCGAAGGTCCTTCGATGATTCGTGACGAAAACGGACTCCTCACCGGCTACGTTTACATTGATGTCGCCGGACGGGATCTCGGATCTTACGTCAAAGACGCCAAAGAGGCGGTTGCCAAGGAATTCGAGCCCCGGGCTGGTTACGCTCTGACCTGGAGTGGCCAGTATGAACACATGGCCCGGGTCGCAGAGCGCCTCAAGGGGATTGTTCCTCTCACTTTATTGCTTGTCATTCTGCTCCTCTACGCGAATACCCGGAACTGGACCAAGACCGGAATCATTCTTCTGGCAGTTCCCTTTTCCGCGATCGGCGCAATCTGGTTGCTGTATCTCCTCAATTACAACATGAGCATCGCCGTCTGGGTCGGACTGATTGCTTTGCTCGGGGTGGATGCCGAAACCGGGATCTTCATGCTGCTTTATCTCGACATCGCCTACTCCAAGGCAAAAGAGGCCGGCAAGCTGCAGAATTTTGCGGATCTGAAGCATGCGATCCATGAAGGTGCCGTCAAACGAGTGCGCCCCAAGGTGATGACAGTGGCCTGCCTCATCATGGCTCTGCTGCCGATCATGTGGAGCAGTACCGCAAATGCGGGAGCCGATGTGATGAAGCGGATTGCCGCGCCCATGTTGGGAGGGATTATCACGTCGTTTGCGATGGAGCTCCTGGTTTATCCGGCTATTTTTGCAATCTGGAAGTCACGAACACTTCGAAGCTGATGGCTCTGCCGCGACAACCGGCATAAAGGCATCGAGCCAGGAGTTCACCACGGGATCAACTTCTCTCGAATAGCCGTCCAGGGTATGCAGAGCACCTTGGAGCGTCACCAGTTTTTTGGAAATATCTCTCGGGGCCCGGGCAAGAAGATCGACCGAGGAATCATAGGGCACGTTTTCGTCATCGACGGAATGAAGAATGAGGAGCCCCTGTTTTTTCATTTCTCCAACGGGCTCCGTGTCTTTACCTTGCGGGGAAAACAGGACAACCAGCGCAACCTCAGGGACTCGTATCGCAGTTTGGATCGCTACAGCCCCTCCGAAGGACATCCCCAGAACTGAAATTTTCCTGGCCCCCTGCTTTTTCAGATAATTCACCGCTGCACCTGCATCAGCGAGCGATGGCAACAACTCACCGGGCGTGCGGTAAAGCACGAAGGCGGAGGGAATCCCCCGCTCGGCCATTCGCAATGCAATTCGGCCGTAAATCTGGTCAGCCGGCTGGATGAAGCCCCCATCGACTCCCGTTACAAAAAGGATTGCATTCTCCGAACGGGAGGTGCTGCTTGGGTGCTTGATGCGCAGAGTGGTCTTGTCGTTTGCCGCAAGCGGCACTCTGACTTCCTCATCAAAGCCATCGAGATTCGAACGTAATTGCTCCGCACGAAGTGAACTGGCGATACAAGCCGGCTTATCGGCAATGGGTTTTTCGGGGACAGCTTTGCCACAGGCCTGGATCAGCAAAACAGAACAGAGCAGGAGAAGAGCTCGGGTCACGAACGGTATTTAGCAGTTGCCGTGCCTTCGCCGCGCTTTACCCTGCTCTGTGAAACCATAAATCGCGATTTCCTGCTTATGGCTGGAAAGCTGCGCCGCGCGAACATCAGTGAGCCCCATCGCGCGCACTCTTTCGATCATCTGCGGAATATCCTGCACAAGAATCCACCGATTCATTTTCACGGTGAGCAACACCCCGAGCAGGCGCTTTTGCACTCGCGGATGCGTAATGACCCGCTCGACGGCAGCGAGCGAGATATTCGGAACAACATTCATGTCTAAAAGCACCCAATCCACTGGAACCGGAAGATCCTCAATCATCAGATCGGCGATGCCGATTTGATAGTGACGAAACCAGTTCTTGGGCAAACCCCTCAGGACTTTCGAGGAGCTCCCCAGCGGGATAATGGGTTTAGTGTAGGCCCGCACGACAGGATCCATGGCCCCCGGATCCACACCGATGACCGACAGGCCTCGTTTCAAAAGCGAGTAACAGGCTCCGCCCGGAGCGCTCCCCACCTCGAGCGCAACATCGCCCGGCTTGAGTTCAGCACCGGACCAGAGCAGTACTTCCTCCAGCTTCAGGTAAGCGCGAGAGGGAGCTTCCGCAGGCAATACCAACCCTGGCCGACCGCCGGCAAAAGGTGAATGAGCTTCCGAATGAATATGCAATCCGAGCCACCACTCATTTTCTTCAATCCCGATCACATTCAAGACAAAGTCCCCGACCGCAGGCGCCTCCTCGGGCGAAAAAACGGGAGTTGGAAACAAGACTTTCTGTTCTTCGGCGATTCTGCGGATCAGCGTGGAAGTGGAATTCTTCCAGGTCTCATACGAAAAATTCAACGGCTCTTCACCGGAAGGAAAACGATCACGTTCCCAGACATGGAGCCTCAAAGCCGCTTTGCGACCTGTCGTTCCGCTTGCTTCTTGAGCAAACTCCCGGCCCCAGGCCAGAATACTTTCTGCCCGCTGCTGAGCGGTTAAAGCCTTCTCTTCTGTTTTTGCACCTGTTTTGCCACCTATTTGTCCAAAGGAAATCCCATAGGCTCGAGCCAGCACCGAATTGAGCCGAAACCCCGGAGCCAGCACTTTTTCCTTCTCAGAACGAAAGGTCACAAAACCAGGACGTGAATAGGCAAAGCGCAGGTCCGGATGCGCCCGGGTCACTTCCTGCTTCAGCGCGGGTTCCGCCCCCACCTGGCATACGGCGAAAATAAATTGAGAGGTCTTCATGAAGCTTTGGTCTAACATTTCAACGGGAAAAAGAATACCGCGCTTGCTGACCCTATGGTAGATTTCGGCCCCTATGGAAGCATTCTTCAGCTCTTTCGGGCTCGTCGCTTTGAGCGAAATGGGGGACAAAACGCAGCTTTTGGCCCTCTTGCTGACTGCCCGGTTCCGTAAGCCCTGGGCGATCATTGCGGGAATTTTCACGGCCAGCCTGCTTAGTAACGGTCTCGCGTCGAGCTTTGGATCACTCGTGGCGACGGCCCTGCCCCCGAATGTTCTGGCGATTGCGCTGGCAATCCTCTTTGCTCTTTTCGGTCTCTGGACGCTTAAAGCGGACGATGATGAAGAAAAAGCGGAGCAAAAGCCCGGCCGGCTCGGAGCCTATTGGACCACTGTTATTTTTTTCTTCATCGGTGAGCTGGGCGACAAAACCCAGCTTTCGACAATTGCCCTGGGCGCAGCCTTTCCCAATCCGATCTGCGTGACACTCGGGACCACTCTCGGAATGACCAGTACGGATGCCTTGGCCGTCCTGGTGGGCGAAAAAATGGCCGGCAAATTCAAAATGCGCTGGATTCGAGTCGCAGCTGCTGCGAGTTTTTTCGCGTTCTCACTTTTTTCACTCTACACGGCGATGCAGGGAGCTGCTGACGGGTGAGCGATTCGCTGACCTCCTTCATAGATGCCCATTGCCACCTGGCAGAACCAAAACTCAATCAGATCCGGGAAGAAATCCTGGAGCGTGCACAAAACCAGGGCATCACGGAATTCATTCAGGGCGGCATTGATCCGCAAGACTGGTTCAGGCAAAAAGCGCTTCGTTTTGAATTTCCTGGCAAGATTCATTGCTCCTTCGGCCTGCACCCCTGGTGGGTGGCGACCCATACGGAAACTGAGTTTCAAGGAGCGTTCACGCTACTTGAGCAAGCGCTTGCAGACGCGATCGCCCTGGGAGAAACCGGCCTCGATTTTCTGCCCCGATTTCCAGAAAGCACCCATCCCTTGCAGCTCCAGGCTTTTGAGCAACAACTCGAGTTGGCCCACCGTGCGCGGCTTCCGTTGATTCTTCACATCGTCAAAGCTCACGAGCCCGCACTCGCACTCTTGAAACGGTTGCACCCCGAATGGTCTGGAATCCTTCATTCGTTCTCAGGCTCAGCCGATCTTGCCCACCGTTACACTGATCTCGGGCTACTGATTTCAATTGGAGCAGCAGTTCTTCGGGAGGGAAACCGGCAGATTGAAAAAGCGATCACAAGCCTGAATCTAAACCAGCTCGTCATCGAATCCGACAGCCCTGACCAGCTCAGCGAGCCTGCTGATATCTTCTTGGTGGCCAAGAAAGTTGCAATGATCAAAAAAGTTTCCCCGAAAGAGGTCCTGCTCCAGAGTGCCCAAAATCTGCGTAGAGCTTTTAGCCTGTTTAGTGCTTGATTTCTTTAAACTATTTCAGCCTATATTTTATGTTGCACCGCAACATAACTCGTGATACCCCATTCGCCACTGGAGAAAACAAATGAAAAATTTAATCCCTGCAGTATTAATGATTCTGATGAGCATGCCTGTCCTCGCGCAAGCTGCGCCCGGAAAATCAAAGTCCGTGGAATGCCGGAGTCCAAACATGGGCTACCAAGTTAGCATCCGCGGTCAACTGAAGCTTAAACCTGTACAGTCAGGTGCTTTTGCGGCTTCCGGAAAACTTGCCGTTCAGATGGGAAGCGTGAGGGGACGCCCGAACCCTGTCCAGAACGTTCTGTTCCGAGGTCAGTACGATAAGGTGAAGGGCTTTGAGTATGCCACTCTCGGTGCAGAGAACAGCGGCGAAATCGATATGCTTTACATCAATTTCGGCGATACCAAAGACCGAACTGATAGTTATATCGAAATGCGCAGTGGTGCCCGTCAGCCGCTGGACTGCTCGCAATCAAACTAATACGCATCGACAACGCCCTACCATCAACTAAAATGGTAGGGCAGTTTTTATCTTGATCGACTCTGGCATGCTTGAGCTTTTTGCTCTATCATTAGGGTATGCTCAGATTAGGGGTTCTGCTGTTCTTATGCCTCATTCCGGCACAGGCAAGCTGCTCGGGTGATGTCCATTGGGATCTCACGGAACTGGCTCATTTCTTTGAATTTCATGGAATGACCGAGCTCGATCGATCGCGAGCAGGCAATCTCCCCTTCCTTGAACTTGACCAGGTATTTTCCAGCGATGACCTCAGCAGATCCGTTTACGTGAAGCAATGGCCGGCAAATGCACCTCTCCCGGCCGGTTTTCAATTTCACATTCCCCGAAGTGCGTCCGACAGCCCCTCGGGCGATTACACGCTCTTTCGTCCGGGGCGCGATGGCGCGATTAATATCCTTTACTTTTCAGGCTACTCCCAACTGGAGATCACCCGGCTGGCCTCTTTGCTGAAACGCTTTCATCTGGTTGAAACTACCCGCCGGACTATTACTGACTGGCTGATCACTCCTGCATTCGCTGCGGATTGCCCCTATTGCGACGGCAGGGCAGCACCCGTGCTGAACCGCTCAAACACCCAGTCACTCGAACAAGCTTTACTAGGTGCCAATCGTTCCAGTCTTGCTCAAACCATCCAGTTCGCCTGGCCGTGCCTCGATGGGGCTCTGCGAGGTGCTGGACGCGGAGCTTTCGGCGGCATCATCATGGCAGCGGATCTCATCAAGAATCCTGCTGCTTTTTGGAAGGGAGTCAAAGGCGGCGTCCAAACGATTTATCGGCTCATGACCGATTTTCAAAATGAAGCCGCTCGGATTCATCAGGGTTTCCTCTTATTGCCTCCTGAACAGAAAGCCAGGATCATCTGCGGGTTCGTTTCCCAAATAGGAACCCAGACTCTGGTTGCCGTCCTGACTGGCGGGACCGCGATTGCTTTCATCATCAAAAAATTCATTCAGTACCTGAAATCCACCGAAATTTACCGCAAGATCTCCTCCATGATCACGGCCGTGCCTGTTGCGGTCACCCGGGACCCGGTGACTGGGGCTTCGCGTTTCCGGGACTGGGCGGAGCATCACCCCCGGGAATTATGGAAATCCTCTCTGAATCCTGAAGTGAAACAAGCACTCAAGGACTTCGGCAAAAGAAAACTTCCTTCCGGGGAAGTTTATGGCAGGGCAATCCGTCAAATCAAAATTGAGAATCTCTCACCCAAAAAGATCGATGTTACTCTGAAGAATCGTGGCTTTCACCGGATCAACACCGTTGTCAGAGATTTTAAAACCAAAGCGCCCGTACTGGGCCCGAATGGGCGACCCATTACCATGGTGGTTTACGCCCATCCGGATGGCAGCACAGTCCGCGTGAAGCCGATCGGCGACGCAACCAACCCCTTCCGGTCGCAACCTCATTTCAGCAAATCAGTGCGCTACCCCCCCGATGCACCGATTGATGATTTTGCCCGCGAAGCCTTCAAGGTAGATGCGCACGGCAATGCCATTCCCAAAGCAGCAATGGACATGGAACTTCCGTACAGTCCCAAAACGGCTGCCGGAAAACACTTCCTGGATGCGTGGGCAAACGACGCCCATTCCAACCTCAATTTCACCACACCCTGATTTCGTGCAGCATTGACGTAGGGGCAGGAAAGCGCTATTTTTTATATATGATTGCAACCAAACAACAAGACGAAATGTTGCAGGTCGGTTACGTATTAAGAGCCGCCCGCAAAGCGAGCCGCCTTCAGCAGGTGGACGTTGCCCGGAAATTGGGAGTCACCCAAGGCTACCTTTCCAAACTCGAGACCGGACAAATGGTTCCGGATGCGATCTTATGGTTTCATTTTTGCGATCTCGTCAATATTCCCTACGAATCCCTGAAAACCGGTTTCATCGATTTCATGGTTCCTGCAAAACTCCGGGACGATCAGCGCGAAAACGGCTTCAAGCTTCCCAAACAGTATGCCAGGAGCCGTGGCACCAAAGTTCGCGCTTTGCTCCCTTTACTGGACTTTGCCCGTCAGAAGCTGGGCAGCACAAAATATCTTCGTTTACTTGAGAGCTATGGCCTGGCACCGGATTTTTTTGTTCACCTCGATAATCAGATCGGAATTGAATTCTCTCTCGACCTGATTACCGTTCTGATTGAAAAGAAACTGGCAACCAAGAGAGATCTCGCCGTCCTCACCGCTTCTGCTTCCAATCCAGTTTTTCACGGTGGCTTGAAAACCTGCTATGACCAGGCACAGAACTCTTCGGACCTCATCCAGGAATATATCCGCAACATTCGTCATTACGACTGCGATTTCAATTATGAAATTTTGCAAAGCAGCAAGAATCACCTGGAACTTTCGATCCAGCCTCTTTCTCACATTTCTGCTTCCCATCCCTCGCTTGCGAATCGGGATTTTTGCGACATGAGGCGGCATTACCTGGAAAACATCTCCGCCTATCGCGGCATGCCCGGACTGAAGGTCATTGAGACCTGCTGTACCTATTCAGGTGACGAGGCCTGCGTTTATCAGCTCAATTCGAAAGCAAGCGCATGATGCACCTGCAGTTTTCGCAGACCCGGTAAATATTCTTTTTGGATTATTTCATTGATATCCAGATTTGATTCGGCAACAATTCAGTATCAGCACTGGATTGCATATGGAATTTACGTACCCTTTCATCATTATCGCTTTCACAGTCGCCTTTGCTGCCATCTTCTTTGGCCTCTTCTGCTATTTTGAGACCCGGAGTATCCGGCAGCAACTTTGCCTCACCCGCCAAGAGCTTGAACTCAGCGGCAGAAAGCTGCTTCACTTATCACGACTCTGCACGACAGGATCCCTGTTTTCCTCACTCATTCATGAACTTGGGCAACCTCTTCAGACGATTGCAAGTCTCGCTGGTCTGATCCCCGGAAAGCTCTCCGAAAAAAAAGCGGGTGATACCGCTATGGCCCAGAACATGGCCCGAACGATTCACCAGGCGGCTCTGCACTCGACGGAGCTGATGACACAATTCCGAAAATTGATCAGAAATGATCCATGTGAATTTACCGAAGTCAATTTACTGGAGCAGATCAGCGCTGCTCATGCTTTGCTGGCTTACGAGTTCAGAAACAGAAACATTATTATTGAATTCCGTACCCCAGATGAAGCAACCCTGGTTACCGGAAACGCCATTCAGATTCAGCAGCTCATCATCAATCTTCTCAAAAACGCAATGGAAGCCGCTGTTCACGCGGATACCCCCAAAATTGCACTGGAGCTTTCTCACCACAAGCATCAGGCCTACTCTGGTCGGCCGAATGCAATTTTTACGGTTCGCAATAACGGTCGGGCCATTCCACTGACCCTTCAACGGCTGCTTTTTCGACCTTACTTTACAACCAAAGAAATTGAGAACGGTACCGGACTGGGTCTTTCGATCTGCGAGACAATCGTGCAAGCCCATCAGGGCCGAATTTATTTCAGCTCAGACGAGCTCCAAACCGAGTTTCGAGTTCAGCTGCCGCTCAGGTCTCCGACAACAATAGCCTCAACTTGACAGAATACATGCACTGCGTTAGCCGTCTCCTATTCTTAAATAAAAAAGTCGAGGATTTCATTTCGTGATCAGCGAAGAAATACACGAAATCACCACTGATGACGGGACCAGACTCACCTCGGTTCTGGAAGTACCAAGAAGCCCCGCCATGGGCGCTGTTGTCATTCTCCAGGGTAGCGGCAATGTCAGTTATGATGGTGATATCAGCAGTGATTTTCTGGGATTCGGACTACAGAGCCAAAAGCCTCTCCTCAGCAGACAAATCGCCCATATCTTGGCCCAGAAGGGTATAGCCTCGCTCCGCTACTCAAAACGAGGAGTAGACGATCCTTCCCTTCTGCGGCAACAAACAATCGCGTACCTTCAGAAAGACGCCCGAGCAGCCTTGCGCAATCTTCAGGCCCGCTTCCCTGGTCTCAAATCCGGCTTTGTGGGCTTCAGCGAAGGCGCGGTTGTCGCAACGCTGGCTGCGCAGACCGCTGCGGTCGATTCCCTTTTCCTGCTGGCACCACTGACCCGACCTTTTCTTGAAATCCTGCAGTATCAATTCGTCACCTGGCCTGTGGAATTGCTGCGAAGAACCCTGGATCTGGATGGTGATGGAATCATCTGCGATGAAGATTTCAGAAGAGAAAATATTCGAGAACTGCCGCTCACGCGCGCTTCGGTCCAGGAGCTGCTGGGAACTCAGAACCAAATTTCCCTCGAAGCGGGCTGCACCGTTTACTATCAGGGACTGCTGCAAGCGGTACTTGAGCTTGGGCGTCACCCCCCGCTGAGTGATTGGGCCGAGTCCATGTTCGCACTTCCGGATTTCAAAACTGTCGCGAGCAACACCCACTGTCCTGTATACGTTTATCAGGCCGATGAAGATGCCCAAGTGGCCAGCCAATGGGTAAAAGACGATGTCCGCAGCTTTCCGGCACTGGTTTTGACTCAAACGTTTCCGGGCCTAGGCCACGCGTTTTGCCCGATGGCCGGAACATACGGTCAAATCAAGACTTCGGGGCCTTTTGATCAGTCGTTCCTTGAGTGTTTGGGCAGGCATGTCGCGGAGGAGTTTAAAATATAGATGGCTTCAGGCAAAAACGACTCCAGCAGAAACAGCAAAGCCCCGACTCCAGCGCGAGCTCTCTGGAATACTCTTGCACGGATCCAGATCACCCAGAATTATTCAGACGCGCAGCTGGCCGAGCTCTTGAAGATGACTCAGCGGGAGTTCCTCGCCCATAAAGCGGGGCGCAAGGATATCTCGATCCTTTCTGCGCTTTCACTTTCCGAGCATCTGCACATCGGGGTGGAAGCCTTATTTAATGGTCAGATTGATTACACAAGTCTCACCTTGCACCATGGCGGGCAGGATCATCTCTTGCCCGAGCGCTACGCCCTGAAAGCCATGAGCCGGATGCGTTCCGCAAAAACTTTTCTGAATTATGTTGAAGAGCGCTACGGCTGGCAGACCCGGGCCATGTTGCTCAGGAAATTTCAGATCAAGGAAAGTGCCCTCGTCAATGACGATGCTCTGGTGAATGTCCGCCTGGCGAGTGATATCTGCAGTTTTGTCCACCGCTACACAAATGACCTGCAGCCAATCGTGGACATGGGTCACCACTCCTTCAACACCTATTCCAGCAGCAAAGTGGGAGCCCTCATCCGAACGCAGGAGGGAATGCGCACAGTTCACGAATTTGTAGTGTCCGAGATCCTGGGCAAATACATCGAAGCGAATTTTATCTGGGCTATCGAGACTATTTCGAACCAAGGCTGCACAGTCAGCGGGTACCCGAACCCCGATGTTCCGGAGGTCGAGGAAATGCATAATCCGCTCATGTGCGCGCTCCGGACTGGGTTCACGAGTTCTGTGCCGAGGTACCTCGGATTTAGAAACTCCTCGGTGCGGAAGACCGCCTGTATCTGGCAGGGAGACTCCCGCTGCAGATACGAAATTCAATTTCCGGAAACCGCCTCAGCTCACGTGATTCCATTCAAGAAGCGCGCACCGGAACTCGAACTCCGGTAAGCTAGGCGGCAATTCCGAATGACTCAGAAATATCCCTGGCTTTTCCAAGCGTGATCCGCTTATCCCAGAACTCCCGGTACTGTTCGGCCACTTCCAAAGCGAATTTCGAAGGCTGCCGCCATTCCATGAAAGCCACATTCTCCCGGAAGAATGATTCGCATTGAAAAGTCGGTAATGGCTGTCCGTCGATTTTCATATACTCCCAGCCCAGCAGCATCTTTTCTTCATGAACCTTGAAGCGCATCACCGCAAAGGCGGAGGTCGTCGGAATCTGGTAGTCGCGGTAATAGTGAACCAGCAGTGCCCGAGTCAGATCTCTGAGCAGGAGGCGGTATTCCGGATCCCGCCGAAGTTCCGGATCCATTGTCCACGAACCATTATAGCCGAGGTTCTGCTTGGACCCGAGGTGTTCAGAAATAAGGGCTTCCACAGCAAGGCGGTGTTCCGGAGGCGCTCCCTTGAGATAATTGTGCAATGGAAAATTCAGTTGATGAAGCAGGCATCTCTGCGCCGTGACAGATTTGAAGCCCATTCTCGGAATCCAGCTTCCGTTGAGCTTTTCGGCAACCAGAATATGATTGCCGACCTGGTCGTAACTATCCACAGGCAGAATACCGTATGGATGCTCCTTCTGATATCCCCGGATTTTAAGTTCAAACACCCGAGGCAGGAGTTCACGAACTTCCGGCAAGGAGTAATTGTCGTAAGGACATTCGATGATGAAGACCGAAAACTCCCGGCCTAAAAAGGAAATTGTCTGGGCAGAGCCAGGTGGATTCAGATAGTGAACGTTTGACATAGAATCTCTCAGGTTAAGGATCGCAGAACGCGATCGGGTTTGACACCAGTCACGATGAACTTGCAGTAATACAAAACGGAATTCTGGCTATTGAGGCAGTGCAGAACATCGTTTCCAAAGCGCGTGACGTTTTCATTGGATTCAAGAAACTCATTCAGAAATGGCGCGGCTTGGGCCAGCCTCGATCGGATCAACTGCTTTTCGTGCTCGAGTTCCTCGCCCTCAAAATTCATCAGTTCGATTCTGGGCGGAAGCACTTTGAAACCTGAGGTTTCCAGTAATGTCGGAATCTTCCTGCCTACGCGAAGATCTATCGGATTTTCTCGATTACATTTTGCAACGACTTCATCAATCCACGGGGTCGAAGGATAGATATTCTGAAACCACCCATCCACATCGATGGCAATGATGCGCCCCCCGGGCTTCAGGCATCGATAAAATTCATCGAGAACGGCTTTCTGCTCGGTTGCAGACAAATGCTCCAGAACAAATCTGCACACGATCAGGTCCACCTGAGCAGACGAAATCGGAAGACGGTCCAAAGAAGCCGTCTTAAAACAGAGATTCGATAAGCCAGTGGCAGCGCGTTGAGCCTGCCTGACCCGCAGCTCAGAAAAATCGAAACCAGTTACTGAGGACTGGGGATACGCTTCTGCCAGATAACGCGAAACAACACCGGAGCCCGAACCCGCATCCACAATCTGGGCGCGTTCAGCAATTTCCAAGTGGTTGAGCTCCTTACGGAAGTCGTAGTTCCGCATCTTTGCCTGGAACTCCAGCCGCTCAAATTCCTTCTCAGCCTCAATCATGTAAGTCATGTGAGGATTATCGGAAAACGGGAGCTATTCCTTAGGGAATTAATACTAAACTAAACTAGCGTAGCGGCAAATTCCTTGGCTTACTGGGGACCTGAGGTTCACCTGGCGCAGGAATGATGGTAATTGCGGTTTCCTGCATTCCGTAAGAGCTGACCAGCTTGTAGAGAGTTTCAGCATCGTTCGGGTGCATGCGTATACAACCGCCGGAAGCCGGTGCGCCTAATTCAGCGAAATGATCGGGAGTCGTCGCGTGGATCCAAACCCCACCGTCCACTAATGTGCGACCTGCGTAATGACCAGTGAACATCAGTACATGATAAAGATTGACCTGCCAGAGGTTGGAAAATCTTTTGGGCTGCATTTTATCGATTAAAAAGCTGCCGTTCGGCGTTGATGCCATATAAGTCCGCTTACTTTTCCCGGTGACTCTCCGTTCATAAGCAGTTGAAACAGGAAAGGTGCTCACTTCGACGCCGTCGACCTGAACACTCATGAACTGATAACCTTTTTCCTTCATGGATTTATGCACGATGATCTGCAGGCGCTTTTCAGCAAGGGCTTTCATCCCTTTTTCACCCGATACGCGAACCAGGAGCTCACGATCGGGAGCGGAACTGGAATCATCCAAAAGTCCGGCTTCTTCCTGCAGCTCTTCCTGCGGAATAACATCATCCACGGGGGGTGCAGCTGGGGTTGCTGCGGCCAGAGCAATTGAAATGACGCCAGGAACCGCAGCCAACGATAAAAGACTCATCCACTTCCACTTGATCGACATCACAACCTCCAAGGACAACATTCTGAGGAGCATGGAACTCCCCGATCAATAAATGGAGGTTTAACACGGCAAACCGCTCGGCGTCAATATAATTGATCTTTTAGGTCAACTATAAAATAGCTTTATTTTCGATTACTTGTATTCAATATGTTTAATCACGCCTTGAAATCAGCCAAACGGGTCAAAGCACCACTCAGGCCGTCGTGCAGGCTTTTCACCTCATCCGTTTGCCATTGGCTGCGTTCTTTTCGCACGAAGGTGGTCTTGTCGGAGCGATTGTCAAAACGGGCAATCGGCACCTGGTAAGACTTCTGATGCGCCTGGATCGAAATCGTGCCCGGCTTGGTAGAATTCTTCTCCAGCCAGTCCATATCGTCACAACCATAGTCATTCATCATAACTTCAATCGGAACACCGTGATGGAGAATGGAACCTGGATCGTTCGGATTAGCGCGCTCTTGGTTTTTGCGACGGGACTCTTCCGGGGTGACCCAGACATAAAGAATTCGGGCCTTCGACAGAATGGCGTCAGATAACTGGGGCACTGAATAGGCATATCCGAAAGGACTTGGCAGCGGCATGCTCGAACCGTGCTTTCCACCCCGTGCGGCTTCAATAATGATCGTCTTGCCGGTCAGATCGGTCATTGAGTTCTGATTCTTCTCCTCCAGAAGCGCTCTGCATTCTTTCTCAAGAACATCAGCAATTGCGCCGCGAACAGTGGAATCGAGTTTCGAAATGCGACCCGAAAAACCTACTTTACCGGCAGCATTTTCCAACCGGTCAAAGAGATGACTGGCTGCGGATTTGGGCTGATAGGTCTTGTGAGCCAGCAAATCAGCATAATCTTCGTTGATCAATTGCATCAACGTACCCCAGTCACGAGGATCAATGAACGGACGGTCGGAGGAATTGAAATACAAACGCGTCTGGCTGCGCTTCTGAAGCTCTTCATCGATACAGCGCATAACGTGAACATAGGGAAAATCATCGAGCTGAACAGTCAGGCCCATCCGGAAATCATTCCGGCATTGCTCGGGCGTCAAATTCGCCATGTATTTGCGAACTTCAGACTTTCCGGATGCTGGTAAGGCAAAAAGCAGTACGGTATCGAGAATTCCGCTCATAAAAAGTCCCCTTTAATTAATTGAGTCTTACCATACCTATTCTTTATCAAGCGGGCAAGACTCCCGGAACATTAAAAAGGCAAAAAAAGAGGCGGCACCAATACAATGGGCCGCCTCTTTAGTGTTTGAAAATACAGCGAATTTAATTCTTTTGCGCTGATTTTTGATTGAAAGCAGACGACTTCTGTTCGCCTTTGCTTGCAGATTTCTGTTCGCCTTTGCTTGCAGATTTCTGTTCGCCTTTGCTTGCAGATTTCTGTTCGCCTTTGCTT
>MEPO01000031.1 GCA_001769805.1 Bdellovibrionales bacterium GWA1_52_35 | reverse complement strand
CTTCCGTAACTATCGTCTCAAAGTCTTAACTGCTTGTTGCTGAAGGATTTTAGATACACGCCCACCATGGAGCGAGAAGAACCGGAAGAACCGCGAGAAGAACCGAAGAACCCGAAATATTTGTAATTTCAGCGGATGAAGTGGTGGCTTGGGACGGAATCGAACCGCCGACACACGCCTTTTCAGGGCGCTGCTCTACCGACTGAGCTACCAAGCCATCGATCGGTGATCTTCGGAAGAAATTAAGAGGTATGCGATCTTACCTGAAAATGCAAACCTTTATTACATCCTGATTGCCGACTATTACCTGCCAGCTGAGGCGCGGAGGGCCAGCTCACTGATGACTTCAACCATCTGGACGGCACCTGTGTAATTCGCCTCAGATGGGCTGCCAACCGTTTCAAAGGTCAGTCGGGCGCCTGAAGCGTGAGTCGGAGGAGCTTCAGTTACCTCACAGTGAAGCGCCCTGTTTTCGCAGTCCTGCAAAAAAGCCTTCGTCATGTTCGGGGTGACTTTGAAGCCTTCTTTGGAAACCCGGATCCGATTGCCTTCCATTGTGCCGGCAGGACCAATATTTAAAACAACCTTGGCCTTGGGGAGGGCGCTTTCCAGGCTCGCTACGAAGCAGCTTCTGACAGAAGTGGGTGAGCCTTGGATTTTTCGAGCCACCTCTGCCCATGCCGCGAGGCTCAATGAATTTGCAGGGTCTGCGGTGATCAAGACCGGCTGCTTTTTGCCGCAGGCTTTGCCCCAGCTCGCCGAAAGCTTCTGCTCGGAGGGGGTGAGGGTGAAGCCGGACTTCAGAACTTCCTGCATTGCCTTCTCCGGGGTCAACCCAACAGAAAGTGCCGCAAGACGGTTTGCCGGATCTTCGTCCTTGATCGAAAGCGGGACCGGTGCTGTTTCCACCCAGTCGGCTACGAAGACATTGGTTTCGTGCGGTTGAGTGGCGTTGCGATTCGATGAAAACGCGAGTTTCTTTCCATCGGGCGAAAACATCGGGAAGCTGTCAAAAGTATTTGAAAAGCTCAACCGTTCGAGCCCCGTGCCATTCGTCTGAATTTTATAGATATCAAAATGACGACCTCTGGGGTCCCGGGGATTTGATGAAAAAATAATCGCCTTGGCATCGGGCGTAAAGAATGGAGCGAAGCTCGCGGCACCAATCCGTGTGACCTGCCGGGCGTGGGAACCGTCCGCGTTGCCAATCCAAAGCTCAAGGGCTCCGGGGCGCACCAGATGGTTTTTGAGGAGCGAGAGGTATTCTTTTTTGTCCTGCCCCGGGCGCGGGCGGGAGGCTCTCCACACAAGTTGCTTGCAGTCAGGAGAGAAGAACGCGCCGCCATCGTAGCCGAGTTCATGGGTCACTCGTTTGACCTCTCCGAGGGTTCCCAAAGAATCCAGGTAGCCGACATAAAGGTCCAGATCACCGTCTCGATCACTCGTAAAAACTACGCTGCCATCGTGACAAACGGTTGCTTCGGCATTGTAGGCGCGAGGGGCGCCGGGCTCGAGCGGACGAAGATCTGAGCCGTCAAGCGCAGTCGAATAAAGCTGATAAGAATTGTAAATCGGCCAGACGTACCCCTTACTTTTATCAGGTTCCGGAGGGCACTTCATATCTGTTGCAAACGTGCTGGCAAAAAGCACCCGCTCATTCTTCGGGAGATAATAAGCGCAGGTTGTGCGGCCACGGTTTTTTGAAATAAACTGGAAGTCACCGCTTCCATCAGCTTTCATCGTGTAAATCTGGTCACAGGCAACGCCGGTTCCGGGTTCGGCTGGATCTTGCGTGATCGGTGGGCCTTTATGCTGGAAGCTCAGCGCTCTGCCATCGAAGGACCAATACGCCTCAGCATTTGAGCCGCCGCGGGTGAGTTGCCGGATATTTTTAAAATGAACCTCTCCCGGATACAGAAGCTTCGCGTCCTGTAAAGCGGATTGTGAAGCGTTCACGGAAGGATGGCTGCAGGCCACGAAAGTATAACCGAGGAAAACGACGCCGACTGAACACGCCCAGACGCGCCTTGGGGAGATTGAAATCATAGTTTCCGAAGCTACTCCAACCCTAGGTTGGAGGCAATCCGAAAACTTGCGGCCTATAATTCTGAAGCGTCCTGTTCTTCTTCACTCGTGTCTTGAATCGGAGCGGCAGGTGCTGCGGTTGACGGAGTCTGTGGTGTGCTCTCCAGGCTGGCCAGAATGCTCTCAAGGTCACGCGTTGTGAGCATCCGGTAATCATAAGCACGCTGATGTTTGCGGACGATTTCTTCAACGAGGCGTAAGCGTCTGACGACAGGATTCACCTGGTCTGAGGGCACTGGGTCATAACTCGAATTTTTTTGGACAGGAGCCTTCGGAGCGGGTGCGCTTAACTGTGGAACGGGGGCGGTCGGAACGACAGTCACGGTGGTCACAGTCACGGGTGCGGCAGACTCCGGCTCAGTCGCGGAATAGGTTTGGACCGGTTTATTCTTGGCGACCTTTGCTTCGGCGGTGATCGTGAAGGAGAAAGCGGCAAGAACGAGAGTGAGACAAGTGAGTGAAGTTTTCATAACGCAGTGTATTAGCACTCAGCTCTGGTCCCGTCAAATGGGGTGTTTGGTCTGTAACTATTGTAAATCACGTGTAATTTCAAGGTTCGGATATTTTAAAAATTAAAAAGATCTCCGGTTTAATTGACAATCGTGGGTCCATCACCACCTTTGCTTCTGTTGGTGAACAACCAAAGTAGTGCAAAGAAGTGACCCGAAGTAAGAAGTAGAGACTCTTGCAGTGTCGCTTTAAACCACTGATTACAATTTAACGTTTTTGACCGGGAGGTTAATCCTATGCAAGTTCGCCCTCTACATGACCGAGTATTGGTCAAGCGCTTTACCGAAGAAGAGCGTTCCAAAGGTGGCATCATTATTCCTGATACAGCGAAAGAAAAGCCCATCCAGGGCGAGATCATCGCCGTGGGTCAGGGTCGCGTCAACGAAGACGGCAAAATCCGTCCTCTGGATGTGAAAAAAGGTGATCGCGTGCTTTTCGGCAAATATGCCGGCACTGAAATCAAGATTGATGGCGATGAATTCCTGATGATGCGCGAAGAAGATATTCTCGGCGTTCTCAGCAACGATCGCTAATTTAAAGAGCAGGAGATATAAAAATGTCAGCAAAAGAATTACGTTTTTCTGAAGAAGCCCGTTCGGCCATCTTGAATGGTGTCAACGTGCTTGCCAATGCAGTGAAAGTCACGCTCGGTCCCAAAGGCCGCAACGTCGTGATCGAGAAGTCCTTCGGCGCCCCGAACATCACCAAAGACGGTGTCACGGTTGCCAAGGAAATCGAATTATCTGATCGCTTTGAAAACATGGGCGCCCAGATGGTTCGTGAAGTCGCTTCGAAGACCAATGACGATGCCGGTGATGGCACGACGACTGCGACCGTTCTCGCCCAGGCGATTTACCGTGAAGGCGCCAAAATCGTAGCCGCCGGTCATAACCCGATGGAACTGAAACGCGGTATCGACAAGGCCGTTGAAGTGGTCGTCGCTGAACTGAAGAAAATTTCCAAGCCGATCAAGGATCAGAAGGAAGTTGCCCAGGTCGGTAGCGTCTCCGCTAATAACGACACCACCATCGGCCACATCATTGCCGAAGCGATGGAAAAAGTCGGCAAAGAAGGCGTGATCACGGTTGAAGAAAGCAAGACTGCCGAAACCACCCTCGACGTCGTCGAAGGTATGCAATTTGATCGCGGCTATCTCTCTCCTTACTTCGTCACGAACGCAGAGAAGATGGAAGCCTCCCTCGAAAACCCTTATATCCTGATCTACGACAAGAAGATCACGTCGATGAAGGACCTGCTCCCCATTCTTGAGAAGGTTGTTCAACGCAGCAAGCCCCTCATGATTGTGGCCGAAGAAGTTGAAGGCGAAGCGCTCGCCACTCTCGTCGTCAACAAACTCCGTGGCACCATCCAGGTCTGCGCCGTCAAGGCACCAGGCTTTGGCGATCGCCGCAAGGAAATGTTGCAGGATCTCGCCACCCTCACCGGCGGCAAAGTGATCTCTGAAGACATGGGTCATAAACTCGAAGCCACCCACCTCGAAGATCTCGGCACCGCGAAGAAAGTGACTGTTGATAAAGACAACACCACGATCGTCGATGGCGCAGGCAAGAAAGCCGATGTGGAAGGTCGCGTGAAACAGATTCGCGGCCAGATCGAAGAGACCACCTCTGACTACGATCGCGAGAAGCTCCAGGAGCGCCTTGCGAAGATGGTTGGCGGCGTGGCCGTCATTAACGTTGGCGCCCCTTCTGAAGTTGAAATGAAGGAAAAGAAAGCCCGCGTGGAAGACGCCTTGAATGCAACCCGCGCTGCGGTTGAAGAAGGCATCGTTCCTGGCGGTGGCACCGCGCTTCTGCGTACGGCCAAAGCTCTTGAAGGCCTCAAACTTGCGAACGCCGAGCAGAATGCTGGCGTGACGATCGTGAAACGCGCCCTCGAAGAACCCCTCCGTCAGATCGCTGGCAACGCGGGCTTCGAAGGTTCGATCGTGGTCGACAAAGTGATCAATAATCCTAACAACGCGTTCGGCTTCAATGCGCTGACCGAGAAGTATGAAGATCTGATCGCGGCCGGCGTGATTGATCCTGCCAAGGTGGCCCGTTGCGCTCTTGTCAATGCAGCCTCCGTTGCGAGCTTGATGCTCACCACTGAGACCCTCATTGCCGAAAAGCCCAAGAAAGACACCGGACCTTCCATGCCAGCCGGCGGCGGCGGAATGGGCGGAATGGGCGGCTACGGCGACATGATGTAAAGTCCTCGGCCTCGTTCCAGGCTAAATGCAAAAAGCCCCGGAGAGAAATCTCCGGGGCTTTTTTATATCTGGCTTCGCATGCAAAAGCTGAATTACTCTTTCAGGATTTTTTTTAACCCGACACTTGATGCCCTGGGCATCGTCGCTTTGGATTACAACGAGGACATTTCCAGAAGCGTCCAGCTTGGTCACGGTTTTTTCTGGTTTGAGCGTATGCCCCCAGGTCAAAGGCGCAATAAATGGAATCAGTCCCAAATCAAATCGATTCTTTATAGGATCTCTTTCGTTTGAGTGGCTCATGATGCGGTGTGTAGCAGTTTTGATTATTTTCAAAAAATGCATAATGAAAATTGTATTATACCTAAGTTGAATGATTACTCGGACCGAGCTTGATGCTCACAACTGAGACCCTCATTGCCGAGAGGCCCAAGAAAGACACCGGACCTTACATGCCATCCGCCCATTAAAGGCTAAATACAAAACTCCCCGGAGAGAAATCTCCAGGGAGTTTGTATGTGAGTTTTTAAACCGCTTCTTTGCTATTTCGCTAAACGAATTTCACCGTTTTTGTCGAACTCAACTCTTGCACCGGCTCTGAAGTGCTTGCGGTTCCAGATTGGCCCGATGGAGAGGTCTTGTTGTAACGCCGCTGACTTTAGTTCCTGCCCGAAGTTTCCTACCGTCACCTCACTGGCAGTCAAAGAAGCTCCTGATCTGTGTTTGATTTTGATAGTTGTATGCTTGAATGTCACGTCACCGTCGGACAGTACAAACCAGCCGCCTTCTTCGTCTATAATCCTGTCATAACGGTGCTTGGCCGTGCTGAGGAGGAAATTCAATTTTCCCGAATAGCGACCGATTGTGGGTCGGGTTGCGTTCCCGAGCTTGATTTCAGTGATGTACATTGTGTGGATCAGGTCGTCCCCAATTCCCATTTGTCCCACAACCCTCCGATGACTATCAGTAGGTGCGTAAAGGTATCCGGCGTCGCCGAGATCCGGAACGCACTCTTCAATTTGAGCACTTGGATAAAGATCCAACTTGAAACCAAATGCATCCAGGACAGTTCTTTGAGCGAGGTACGCAAATCTTGCCCCTCCGTGATCTACGAGGATCCGAACGGAAACCTTCGTGCCTGAATACTGGGTACTGCAGGGCATAGTCAGGAATTTATCTTCCTCAGTAAACAGAAGTTTCACGAATTCGCGCGTGAGTGCTTCGCTCCCGATTCCCTCCAAGTCCGTTTCTGAGCGAAGGAAGAGGCTCACGAGGTCGTAGATTTTCGAAGCGTCCGTTGCCCCATCATCTTTTGCAATTGCGTAGAGAGCTTCATGTAGCACCAGAGCTGCCTGATTCAGGGGGCTCAGCCGATTGTAGAGGTTTCGATCAAAGAAGATCTGGTTCCCTTTACGGTAGGCCGTTTGGGCGACCAGGCAGTTGGGTGAGAAAAGAACCGGAAGTCCCGTATCCGCGATGCGTGCCACGCCATCTGCGGAAACCCAGGTCAGCTTGGAAAGTCTGTGCCGGATTTCGTCGGGAAGATAGTTTCTGACTTCGATCCTGGAAAGGAGATATTCCAAAACTTGATCGGATTTCAGCTCGGGCGGTAACTCGACCGTACTCAGGAGCTGGTCCTGATTCCGCCCGCGAGGAAGGTGATGGAGATAGAGATCAAGCAGTTCGATGCTGCGGATTGTATTCAGAACTGCTTCGTCCGAAAACGGGTTGACAGCATTGATCCCGGAACTCTCGGCACGAACTAGCGCTTCGTAAACCCTCTGGCGTGTCTGAGTGGAGTCAAAGCAAACCACACTATTGCCGCCGCCACTGGTGTCGACCCCTGCTTGCGCGGTTAAGCTCAAAAATAGAAATACCAAAACGCTCTTCCGAGACCCCATAAAAACTCCCGTTCAGAATGTGACGCACCGTAGCACTTGTGCCAGCCAATGAGGAGGGAATTATCCGAAGGTACAAATCGCGAATAGATGAAAATAATTAGAAATAAGCACATTAACTAAGTTATACTTAGCTAATGGAAGTCTCTGTTTTTGATCACAAAGACTATAAAATCTACCTCAATCTCCGTTTGAATAACCCCAAACAGGGTGGGGGGCATGGGGCTCGTTCCCGGTTATCACAGGCGATCGGTGTTCAAACTGCTTATACCGCTCAGGTCCTCAGGGGTACTGCGCACTTCAGTGGTGAGCAGGCCGAGGCTGCCAATGAATTTCTGGGACACTCCGAAGAAGAAGGACACTATTTCCTGCTTTTGGTTTTACTCGCTCGCGCAGGAACCCGGGCGCTCAAGGCACGCTATCTGAAACAGATGGAGCGATCACTCGAGAGTCGGCAGGTTTTAAAGACGAGGCTCGGCGTGAAACAGCCTCTGTCAGAGGCCGATCAGTTGACCTATTACAGCTCCTGGCATTTCGCAGCTATTCACGCACTCATCTCGATTCCAGGATTCCAGTCCGTTGAGACGCTTTCAGAGCGTCTACGAATCGACAAAAAGCGAATTGCGAATGCCCTGGATTTTCTAATCACTTCCGGCCTGATTGTTCGGAACACGGACGGTAAGATGCCGTATTCCATAGGTGAGGCCAGAATTCACCTGGGAGTCGATTCACCGCTCGTTTCCAAACACCATATCAACTGGAGAATGCAGGCGGTCCGGGCGCTCGAGAATCCGTTGCAGCAGAATCTTCATTATTCGTCAGCGGTTTCATTATCTGCTTTGGACGCCACAGTTCTGCGCGAACAGCTTGCCAGAAACATCGAACAGCTCAAGGCAGTTGTGAAAAAATCGCCAGAAGAAGTCGCCTATGCTTTTTCGCTAGACTGGTTTGAAATTTAAATGGGATAACCAGAAACCGATGAATAACGACAAATCCGGAAAGGCCAAATCTGCTCAGCACTCCTCCGGCTCCCGCTGGCTCAAATGCGTCGCCACCAATGGTACGATTCGCGGAGTAGCACTTGAGGCGACCGGTCTGATCCGTGAGCTGGCCAAATTGCACAAGCTGAATGGAATGCAGGCTCAGGGGTTGGGCGAGGCAGTGATGGCTGGTTTGCTGGTTTCGTCATATTGCAAAGCCGGTGAACGGGTGAATTTAAATATTCGCGGTTCCGGGCAATTCACTCAGGGGCTGGTCGATGCCAATCCAGATGGGACCGTTCGTGGTTATGTTATTCCGCGCGAACCGAAAGACGCCTTCTTTGGTGAGCACAATGAATTTGGCCCGTGGGGTAATGGTTCACTTTCAATTTTGCGCAAAAAGGGTGATGCCGGTTCCCAGCCGTACATCGGGACAGTTCCGCTGATCACGGGGCACCTCGCGAAGGATCTGACGTTTTACTGGTTTCAGAGCGAACAAATTCCTTCAGCCGTCGGGCTAGCCGTCACTGTTGATGGAGATGAAGTAGTTACCGCAGGTGGCTTCCTCGTTCAAGTGATGCCGCAGGCGAGTCCGGAAGAAGTGAAGCTGGTTGAAAAACATATCCAGGAAATTGATTCACTCACTGCCGAGCTGAGCAGGGAAAATGATCCCCTCAAGCTGCTTGCCCGGATTTTTCAAAGCACGGCTTTCGTTCTGCTCGAGGATCGGCCGCTGACAGCTTACTGCAACTGTTCACGCGAACGCGCGATCCGCGCCCTCAAACTTAGCGGCATTGAAGAGGTGAGTGATCTTCTCAAAACCGAAGGCAAGGCTTCTCTCAATTGTGAATTCTGTACGAAAGAATATACCGTGGATGCTGACGGGCTCAGAGAGCTGATTGCGTCGATGACTTGACTTTCTTCAGGGCTTCGCGGGCGCCGGTCGCAGCCAGTTCGTCGGCGCGCTCGTTGCCTGGATTTCCGTTATGACTTCTGATCCAAGTCCATTCAATCTTCAAGACTTTATCAGTGAGGAGCCGGTCAATCTCTTGCAATAATTTGATATTGGGATCCTTGCAACCGACCCATTGGTTGCGCCGCCAGATCAGGATTTGAACAGAGCAATAATCCAGCGCCGATTTGGAATCCGAAAATATAACCGCACTGGCTCTTTCGGGCAATTGTTCGAGAGCTTCCGCGATAGCAGTTAATTCCATGGCGCTGACTGAAGTTTTGATTGCACCACCATACTGGTCAATGATTTCCCCGTTCGGGACTTTTATGTGAATACCCCAACCGCCGGGTGTATCTTTTGATTTTTTACAGGCCCCGTCCGTATAACAAAGATATTGGCTGCGCATGTTTTGATTATCAGCCTTACTCCTTTCCATATTCAAGGGACTTTGTAGGTCCTTCAATCAATGAAAAGTTGCAATTGGCCCAAGATGCTTTTAATCTTTGGCGCAGATAATCAACAACTTAACTATGAGGCTCTATGAGTTTTAAATCAGCGATTGTTTGGGTTCTTCTGCTTTCTGTTTTTGGAACGGCTTGTTCCAGCACGACGATGATTCGGTCCACTGATTCAGCGGCGAAGATCTATGTGGATGATCAGTTTTTGGGTACTGGCTCCGTCAGCTATTCCGATACGAAAATCATTGGATCCAGCACAATAGTGAAGCTGAAAAAGGAAGGCTGCGAAACCCAGACTTTCAGTTTCTCAAGGAATGAGGAATTTGATGCCGGCGCGTGCGCGGGCGGCGTGTTTTTGCTTTTCCCTTTCCTATGGATTCAGAAATACCGCCCCATGCATGAGTATGAATACTCCTGCGTCAAGACGAAGTAATCAGATGAAGTTCAATAGCGGGTATCTCAATTTGGGATACCTGCTATTTTTTATTCCGCTATTTTCAGGTTGTGCCGTTACCTCTAAGAACGTTGTACCGCTTCATAGCACCATTGATGCGCAGTTTCGTTACCAACAAATCAAAAACAGCAAGAACTCAAGGTTCGGGACTAGTTCCGGGGTGACTTTTTATCAAAGAGTGCTCACCCGGACTCTTGGCAGCCGTTGCACGCTATTCCCTTCTGACTCGCAATATACTCAGAGTCTCGCAAACCGGTGTGGCCATGTTGTTTCCACCTTTCGCGCAATGGCGCGATTTTATTTCGAGCCTGATGCGGGATTTTCAGGTGCGCCAGTTTTGAACTTGAATGGGAAAATATATTTTGAGGATCAGCCCGATGATTGTTCATTTTTCTAGAAATTGGATTCTTTTGCTCTCTCTGGCTACGTTAGGCAGCGTTGCTCCCGCTCGCGCCGCCTGCCTGGATCCGGGCTCCTCATTATATTCACGAGCGCGTGCGCTCTATGGAGCCGGACAATACCTTTTGAGCGCCACTCATTTTTCCCAGGTCGCGGGGACCGCCTGTGATGCGGATCTCAGGGATCGGTCTTTGTATGCGTATGCCTTGGCATTGGCAGAGCTGGGTGAGGTTTCGGAAGCATTACGGACGCTGGAGACGCTGTCTTTGCCGCAGGCGCCGGTTCTTCGCTCTTTCCTGACTGGAGATCGCAGTCCTTTGCTTCTAGAGAGTGTCCGCCTCAGGTTCAAGATCTGGGATGAGCGACTTGAGTCTTCACTCATGGAACCATTACGAATTGACGGGATGAGTTCCCAAAAATTCGATGAGGTGAAATCGCTTCGAACCCGGCTCGGATTGGTTCCGGCCAAGAGTGAATGGCTTGCAGGAGGCCTGAGTACAGTTCTGCCGGGGGCGGGCCAGGCCTATACCCGGAATTTTCAATCTGCCGCGCTCTCGTTTGTACTGAATGCAGTTTTCCTCGCCACCACGCTCGAATTTGCGAGGAAAGACATGCCTGCTGCCGCCGTTGCCTCGGGCATGGTGTTTTCGGTCACCTACTTGGGAAATATCCTGAATGCCGTTGATTCCGTAAAGCGCTTCAATCAGCTCCAGCGTGATCCCTATGAGAAGCAATTGCGACCCATTCTTTTTCCGGAACTGGTTCCTTAGCGGAATGCGTTGAGCTGACGCTTTAAAAATTATTCAAACGACTATTCAGTCATTTTTTTGTGACGCATGCCCTTGTGTTTCATACCCTTCATGCCACCTTTTCCCATCATGGGGCACCCCTCCATTCCGGCTGCGGGACAATCCTTCATCATCTGCTCGCGGCACTCGGCCACGGGTTTGTCTGATTTCAGGCATTCCGACATCTTCTGATGCATTTCTGCCATTTTCTGACGCATCTCGGGTGTGGGGCTGGGGTGCATTTTCCCCATTTTGTCGCCACCAAACGAAACGGAACTCATCATCAATGCTGCGGATAAAACTAAAATGTATTTCATAATCTTCCCTTCATTAAAAAAGCAGAAACTTCTGCAATAATCAGCCCGCAATAAGTGGGGAAGCTTGAATTCGCCTCATGATCCGGTAAGCTGCATAACGTGCACAGTCAAATCAGATACATCCTTTCGATTATTGTCCTATTCATGCTTGGATCCGAGTCGAAGGCAGCGGATTATCCGCCCTTCAAGGTGGGGCTGAGTACGCAGGTAGTCGCGGCCGGATTCGAACTGATTCCAAAAGTACCGGGCGACAAAAATAATAAACTGACCTTCCGCCCCGCCCAGTCCAACTATGTAGGTTTGATCCTGGGCTATAAATGGATAGCGGGAACTTTGGCTTTCAGTGTGCCAGCAAGCAGCAAGGTCCGTGATGTCGAGGGAGTGAGCAATTACCAGGACTACCGCCTGTCGTATTACCTTAAAAAGTTCGGGTTTGAAGCTGTCTATAACCGGTTCAAGGGGTACGTACTTGAAAACAGTTCAGTCCTTTCCGCGGAATCTCTTGGCGGCGCTCCTTTGTACCGGTTACCGGATCTTGAATCCATGGGTTACGGGTTCAACCTGATCTTTACAGGTGATCCGAAGAGCTATTCATTGTCCGCGGCAATTGATCAGAGTGAGATTCAGAAAAAATCCGGTGGTTCGACTGTTATCCTGGTGAGCTCTCGGTTTCAGAACATTCAAAACGGTGTGCCCTTTGTTCCTGTGGAAAAAAGACCCGACTTCGGCTTGGACCAGAATGTCAGCGCATTTCGGAGTATGAACGTTTCGGGTTCCTGGGGCTATGCCTACAATTGGGTGCCCGGTAACTTCTATCTTTCCGGACTAGGTGCTCTGGGGCCCGGATATCAGACCACTCGATATGACATCAATGGGGTCGAGAGCCGGAAATCTTCCACCGTTTTGAATCTTCATATTCGCTTGGGCCTGGGGTGGAATTCCAAACGCGCGTTTTTTACCACGAATGTCGGTTTTGACCGGATTGGGTTTGGGACCGAGTCGGTTGAGGTGGGTGGCCTCTTTTCTATTGGGACTATTGCTGCGGGGGTTCGCTTCTAGGGCTAATGTCAGCGCGTGCCGCAAGCCGTCTGGTTTTACATTCGAAACTATAGTAAAACGTCTTCATGTCTATTCTGATAAAAATTTTGATGCTGTCCGTGCCAACGCTTATCAGTCAGGTGAGTTTCGCTGCACCAGTTGATTTTTCTGGAAACTGGAAAACACCAGACGCGGTATCGGATTTCTTTCCCGAAACAAGTCCCGATTCTATTCCTTTTTACTCCTGCCGGCTGGAATGCCAAATCGCGCAGCAAAATCGTGTGCTTCAGCTGAAGCTGCTTTCAGTGGAATGTGAAGCGCCCGATGGCCTCATATTTCAGAATTCAATTCCTGCTCTCAATCTCAAAATTGCTGAAGACGGAGCGATCTACGACGAAACAGGTTGGGTCGGCCGTCTGAAAGGCTCCGCAATAACGTTGGAGTATGTCGATGGCTACGATGGGGTTCACTACATGTATTTCGAGCTTTCAAAAACGGGGGGGCTCGAACTTGACTGGAAATATCAAGGCAGCGTTTCAGGGTCATTCCACGTCAGTCACGGTAAAGATCCGCTGACCCGGATCGGTGTCAGCCCAGGGTGTTTTGCCAAGACCCCGCATTGATCACATTTTTAAAGCCGACCTTCTTCAGTATGGATGCCGCTGTCCCGCTCCGCGCGCCGGAGGCGCAGCAGAGAATAATTGTTTTGTCTGAGCTCAAAGTTGCAAGCTTTGCCTGAAATTGATCGAGCGGGATATTGATGCTCTTGGGGTTCGCTCCCATTCTGAATTCACCGGGTGAGCGAACATCGACGATCAGTGCGTCCTGCCCGGGTAAGCTGGAGAGCTGTAGTCTTATTCGGCGGTTTTTTAAGAATTTCCAAATCATGAAAGCAGCTATGAGACCGAAAACCCCGTACGTCTGAATTTCATTAGCGGACATGTAACCTCGGATTATGGGAGATGAATGCAAGTTCGTTATGTAGTATTCAATAGATTTCTTGAATAGTCAAGCAGAATGTATTTATTCGATGGCTTCGGCCAATAATCCCATAATTCCATAAACATCGGTCAAGGGGTTTTCCTGCGCGGAAATAAAGTCAGTGACGAAAGTCACTTCCTCCGCGATATCGCCCGAATTTGATCCGGGAGTATAGAGGAAGAGTTTCCCTGCAGAATTCAAAAACGCGATTTCCTGCCGATTCGGAAGTAACGTCGAGCCCATCAGCAGACGATATTGACCATCCGGTCCACCTGTTGTGTCCACTCCATAAGTCGATAGATCCTCGCCGACCTCTGCACAGGCCGAGGATAATCCGGCACTATCCATGACGGCAGCGATATTTTGGCAGCGGATCACCTTTCTATTCGCTAGTCCCAAATTTTGCGGGAACACATATAAATTCCCATCGGGATGTAAAGCGAGTCCATAAAGAGACCGACGTTGGCTTACGGGAAGTCCCGCAGAATAATGCAAACGCGCTTTTTCAACCCACGGCCCAGTTCCTCCGGCATTTTCTGAAATTACAATTCCACCGCCCACTTCACCACTGGCACCGTAGTCGACCCAGTACAGGCGCTCTGAAGAAGGTGCCAGACATTGGCCAAGCGCGCCAGCGGGAGATGCGATTGCCCAGCCCAAACGACGAATGGCCTCCCCACTGGAAGAGTATTCTTGGAGCGGGCCATTGTATCCAGCCCCCTGACCTTCATCACCATAACGCCCCAGAACCCAGTTGCCATTGGGAAGAACACACATGGTATGGGCGCTTAGAATCGACAAGGGCTCACCCGATAAATCCGGCGCTACTGCGCCGCCCACTGAACCACCGGAGATCGTGATCTCACCCAATACGTTCAGCTCTTTATCCAGGCGAATAAGTTTCGAATGTCCTGCGCTGCCGACGAGTATTTCTCCATTTGCAGAAAACGCTAAGCCACCTCGAATAATATTAGTGTTCCCAAAGTAACTTGCTAATTCGGTCTTCTTATCTACCATGGCGGTCATCGTATCCATATTCAATGTTGCACGGGCCACATACGACCGTTGAGAGGCATCGGTTCCCCACACATTAAAATAAAGACGAAAAATACGAGTCAGGGGGATGTCAGCAGAGCTCGTGAGGGCACTTGTGTTGACAAGATGAGGCGAGCAGCCAAAAATGGGAGATATTCCCAAAGCGAAGGCGCAGCCTAGTTTCATAATGTGTAAAAATTTCAACATAGAATATGCCTTTGCATATTATAGAATAGGTTTTCATAAATTGTCGCATGTTTTCAATACCGTTCATATGTGTCTGAAGTGACCTGACGGAAAAAAGTCAAATTGAATTTCGCGCTAACTGTAAGTTATTTGATATAATAGTCATATCCTGCGGAACGTTGCGGAGAAAAGAGGCCCGTTGAAATTCGAAAAGTTCGATATCGTGCATGTTATGCGGCGGGCGCGGACGATCGCCATCGCTTGGGTGCTCGGCCTTTCTGCTTTGACCAGCGCTTGCAGCCCCACGATTGTGGACGCTGTAAAAACGGCGGAGCTTGGCCTGGCCATCTTACTCGAGGACACGTCCCCGCTTCTGCTTCGCACTTCACGAGTCCTTCGTACGAGCGGCGGAACGGGTGAAATCCAGCTCAGCCTCATTTCCGGTCCAGGCGCCCTCAACACCAGCACAAATACGCTCGTCGCCGGAAACACTCTCGGCACGATTGTGATACGCGCAACCGACTCCTCTGGCGTAGTCGCGGAATTTGAGATCGTGGTTGCGCCCACCGCGCCGACCGCGCTGATCGCAAGCGGCCCATCGAGCGCTCAGGCCGGCGAATGCGCCGGTCCGATCACCCTCGAGCTCCGAGACGCATCGAACCAGAATACCTTCGCCTCATCACCCATAGTTATTACCCTGAGCGGAGAAGAGGCAGCCGCGTTTTCGAGCGTTTCTTCCTGCAGTGACTCTGTCGATTCAATCAACGTCACGACGGGGAGCGCTGGAGCTGAGGTGTATTTCAGAAGTAACGAGGCGAAAGCATATGCGCTGAGCGCCTCGTCTACCGCACTTGCACCGGGCAATCATGCGCTCGTTTTCAGTGCGGGAGCGGCTGATCATCTGGAAATTGCGGCGGGTGCCGGACAGTCGGCCCGGGTGGGAACTGCCCTCTCAATCGACCCCCGGGTCAAGGTCGTCGACAATTTTGGAAATCCAGTCAGCGGGATCACGATCGGTTTCGCGGTTACTGCCGGAGGCGGGGTGGCCGGAGCGGCGAGCGCCACGAGCAACGCGCAGGGATTTGCGTCCACTACTTTCACCATGGGTCCGAATCCTGGCACTAGTAATAACACGTTAGTGGCTTCAAACAACGCTCTGCCGGGTTTACCGAAGTCGATCACGTTTGTCGCGTCGGCACTGCCCCCTGCGGTTTCACTTCATCCTCAAGCCATTGAGCTTGCCAAGGGCGCGGTTCAAACATTTGCAGCGATTGGCGGCACACCACCGTTTTTCTACGAAATCCTCTCTGGAGCCGGCTCCATTGATCCAGTGACTGGCGTCTTCACCGCTCCCGTAGCGAGCGGTGTGACGCAGGTGCGAGTTTCTGACTCGGAAGGTGAAAGCGACACCGCTGATATCACCACGCTCACCACAGCCCCCGCCGGGGGGACCGTGGACTCCAGCTTCGGAGTTTCGGGACAAGCGGAACTCATCCTGACTGGGGGCGCCACTCTCAACGAGATGAAATTTCTTCCGGATGGCCGCAGCATAATCGCCGGGCAACACGGGGGCAACTTCCTGGTAGCCCAGTTTCTTGCGGATGGATTGCTGGACCCGAGTTTCGGAACTGGTGGAATGGTCGAAGTTGATTTTGGCGGGGCGAGCGATTCCGCAGTAGGCATTGCGATTCAAGCGGACGGAAAAATCGTGGTTGCGGGTACGACAGTGGGACCAACCTCCGGGAGCGACTTCGCGATCACTCGGCTCAACACGAACGGGATGATCGATACAGGCTTCGGCACGAACGGCAAAACGACGCTCGACTTCGGAGACCTCCTGAATGACGAAGCGAGTAGGGTCGCCCTTCAATCCACCGGGAATATCATCATTGTTGGCACTGCTCTCAGTGTTCCTTTTGGTTCGAGTGTCGCCTTGGCACGATTGACGACCTCAGGCGCGCCGGATACGACGTTTGGCACCAACGGACTTCTCAAAGCAGTTCCCTACGGTGCACTGAATACACAAAAAGGATACGAAATCAAGGTACTCCCTGATGACCGGTTTCTGGTCGTCGGCGAGTATCAGTCTGATTCCATTGTAGGGCGGTTTACCGCGAGCGGAGTGGCGGATGTGACGTTTGGAAATGCCAGCGGCTTCAGGATGTATTCCGAGATGGATGTTGCGCGAGGACTGGCGGTCGATGGCACGGGTAAGGTCCTTCTGGCAGGTTGGAAGTTCACTGATTTCACCACTCGTTATGACATGACGGTGCTGCGAATTGCTTCTGACGGGCTCCTCGCGGACGCGACTTTCGGTGTTGCCGGAATGCGGGCGGTCGATTTTGGAGGCGGTTGGGATCAAGCCTACTGCATGGAGCTGCAGCCCGACGGGAAGATCCTCGCGGCAGGAACAGCCGGCGCTGGCTTTGGCCTCATCCGGCTCAGCTCCACCGGCGCACTCGACAACACCTTCGGCACGGCAGGAAAACTTACAATAGCTTCGGGCGGGAGTGCGTTTTCGCTCAATGCCATGCGCCTGCAGCCAGATGGAAAAATCCTGATCGGGACAACGGTCGATGGGAAAATCGTCATTCAGCGAATCTGGCCGTAAACAGCGGTTCAATTTATTGAATGACCCCAGTTGATGTCCAAGCGCTCATCTTCTGTTCAACTTCTGAAATGTGTCTAATCTGACCTTGTCCCATTAAGTACGCAATTCTCGGCGCATTTACGCATGGCATGCATACTGCTAAGTATGAATAAAACCGACCCATTTGGAGGGATTCTTTAATGCGCTTAATCCACTTGAACCACTATATTTGTCTCGGAGTTTGTCTGGCCACCTTTAGTGCGCGCGCTGCCGATAACGATCTTCCCGATCCGATGACTTGCGGAAAAGAGTTCAAGGAACCCATCACATTCAAACAGGCTTCCCGTTCGCCATTTAGCGGACATAAGCAAAAAGCCCTCACGATCCAGTTCTCGAAACCGGGCGCGTTCACCTATTCGACATCTGGAATGGGAGTCAAACAACGGACGATCGATGGCACGAAGCTCATTGAAAGCCGTAAGACCGGATTGTTACAGAAACTCGCATTCTCGTTTGACAAGGAACAGTCTTGCTCGAAGAAATCCAATGTTGATGGCTGCGGTCTGAGTGTCCAAAGCACACTCGAGCGGCTCGACGAAGCCGAAGCGGCGGGAGTCTCCGGGCTGAGCCCGGCGGAGCGCAAAGCCCAAGCAGCGGCTCTGGCCTGCGCCAAGAGCATTAGTTACAGTTTTATGATGAAAGCATTCGAGATCGCGGCTAGCAAATCCAAGTTGGAGCCCAATGAATCTTTCAATCTGAATCGGTTGAACTCGGATGAAAAGTTCATCGTTTACTCAAATCTCGCAGTTATAAAGGCCATGCGAGACGCTCGCGAGTCTAACAGCTACACCCATGTGAACCGGATTCTGTCATCCGTCGGGTCCCCGGCGGTGGCCGGACCGGCAAAATGACAAACGTGCGGATCTCTACCGCTGAGAAAGGAAGGACCGAATGAAACTCGACATGCAGCTTTGAGTCCGGCGGACTACAGGAATAGCTGAACCAGCCCGGGTCTTGAGAATTTTGAGCCGTTCATCAGTTACTGCGCGATTAACCCGGTTCGCCGCCCGGGCAATCCACTGATAAGCGGGCTTCTTCGCCATCCATGTGATTTGGCCGTCAGTACCCACGATTCTTTCCGTGTAACTTGAAAAAAAATCGTAACGCGCGCCACCGGCCCCGGCCTTGTCGAGGAATATATTGGGCGACGCCCGCACATAGCGTTCTTCGTCAAAAATAACTTCTTTATGCGAGTGTGTCCAATCCAGCAGAATCCATTTTTTGCGAGGGCCGTCGTAAACAAGCTGGTCCTGATGGAAATCTCCGATATGTTCCAGCATTGCCGTCTCACGCGCAAAGGTCACGAGGGCATCCACCATGTCGAGGCGCAACCGGTTTGAAATCTTGGGGTCGTGAAGGAAACGCCGGAACGTGAGGTCCGGTTGAACTCGATCAACAATGGCATATTCACCACGGTAAATTTCATGAACCTGAACCGCAGGGATATGGTGCTTTTCGAGAATCGGAAGACCCTTCTCGAATGATCTGATGAAGTCCACGTAACGGTAGTCATCTGAAAAATACCCGGATTTCTTTGGAAGCCGGATTGCCTGCCCCTTGTTTTCGGCGAGTTCAAAAATCAAGGTCGTATTACCAGTGCCCAGAAGCTTGCCGAGACGAATGGTTTTGCCGTTCCCAAAAGTGACCGTATCACCCACCCCCACGGAGCTCATGATTTCGTTGTAAGTGGAAGACTGCCGCCCCTGCTGATCAAAAAGCGTATAAGAGGCCGCCCAAGCGCACGGCAATAAAAATGCACCGGCAAGCCAGAGGCTCAGACCTGATCGCAGATTCCGGAATATGACCCTTCGACTCATTTCATATATTCTGCCATGAAGCGTTGTAGAGGTGCATTAGTTTATGCGGGATTTAAAGTTGGTGGGCTCACCTGGACGAATTTCGAACCGCGTGCATGGATTACGCAGCGTAGACAATGCGCTGAAATGACGCAATATTATTCGTCCGCTGATAACAATCATTTTGTAACGTGGTTAAAATCCACTGTTACCGCTTCCAGTATTGTTACCATTTGTTTTCGTCACCTTGATCCGGCCCGATCTCCTGCCTTAGAGTCCAAAAGCCATTCTGAGTGATGCCCGATCCATGCCGATTCTGCCGAGTCCATTTCTTGTATGGGGACCTTCGCAAAGGCAGGTATGCAATGGATTCCATGATGGCGATGAATATCGAAAAGATGATTTTCATTATTCGTGATCGAAAAGTGATGCTTGAAAAGGACCTGGCATTGCTCTACCAAGTTGAAACAAAGGCGCTTAAAAGAGCAGTACGGCGCAACATTGACCGTTTCCCAGCGGATTTTATGTTTGAATTGGCTCAAAAAGAGATGGAAAACGTGAGGTGCCAAATTGGAACCATTCTTTATGTTCAGTCTCCCAATTTGAGCCAGCATATCTTCGCTACTGCTTGACTCTAGCGGGGCGATTCCTATTTGTTGAAGCGCCCGCCGAACTTGTGCTCGAATTGATTCATGATTAACGAGTAAAAGGATTGTGCTACCAAGAGCATTAGAGGCCCTATGCATATTTTTTAACCCAAGACAACCTTTTGTCCCTATCCAGCCATGAGTAAAGCAGCGCAGCGATCTCATTAAGTGGTCGGATCTCCTCCACCGCTCCGAGTCTGATTGCTTCCTTTGGCATTCCAAAGACCACACAACTTTCTTCATCTTGGGCCGCCGTCCTTGCTCCCGCCTCTCGCATCTTTAATAGTCCTTTTGCTCCGTCCGCCCCCATTCCCGTAAGGATGATTCCGATAGCTTTTTTGCCGATATGTTTGGCTACTGAATCGAATAAGACGTCCACAGACGGCTTATGTCGATTCACGGGAGGATCATCTGTAATCTTCACGCAGTAGGTATTCCCACTTGGAGCTAATGAAAGCTGTTTTGCGCCGGGAGCAATAAGCACCTGATCAGGAAGGAGGATATCGCCTGATCTAGCCTCTTTCACTTCAAAAGGACAAAGCTGATTGAGTCGATTCGCAAATGCAGCGGAAAATACAGGAGGAATGTGCTGCACGATGACGATAGGTGGAATCCCCTTTGGAAGCTCCGTTAGGACATGTTTGAGTGCTTCGGTTCCGCCCGTAGAAGAACCAATAGCAACAATCGTGGATTGATCGAGTCCCTGACCAGATAGTGATCTCGTAATCGGGCTGAGCTTCTTCTGCTTGTGTAACACCTTCCCAGTTGCCGCCTGTCTGACTTTTTCACAGATCATCGGTCCGATTGAATTTAGCTCAGGAAGACTTGGCTTCTGGATATAATCGACAGCCCCAAGCTCAAGTGCTCGGAACACATGACCGCTCTCTTCCTGGCTGATCGAAGTGATCATCACAACTGGAATGGGGTCTTTGGGAAGCAATGTCTCCAGAAACGTCACACCGTCCATCTCCGGCATGTGAATATCGAGTGTGATTACATCGGGCCTCTCCCCCTTGATCATTTCCCATGCTTCAATGGGATTTGTTGCCTTGCCAATGACCTCAAGCTCGCTATCCTGGCGAAATAGCCGTTCAAGCAAATCTCGAATCGTTTTTGAATCATCGACGATAAGTACCTTCTTTTTGGCGTGGACTGAAACAGCGGCTGGTGACGCTAACGATGAAACCCTTGTTACTGGAATGGGCTTATGCGGAGCAGGCGTCGGGTGCATCAGCACTTTAGTGGGAGCAGATCTCGACGGGCTAAGGGCATGCTTAGCACTTGATTTGGTGAAAATCGATGCCCCGCCATATTCCCATTGGCTTTTAGTGTTTTGAAGGGTTTCTGAGTGTCCGATCACCAGTAGTGAGCCAGTAGCCGAGACCTCATAGAATTCATTAATGACTTTCTCAATCAGATCAGATGCAAAATAGATAAAAACATTTCTACAAAAAATAATGTCAAACGCACCCATATCAGAATAGGGCGTCTCAACCAGGTTTCTGTATTGAAACTGTACTTTAGATTGAATTTCTTTTTTAATCTTAAACCAGCGGCGTAACTCACCTGATCCTCGTGTTATCCCCCGAAATTGATACTGAGCGGGAATTCCTTGCAGTCGATCAAGCGAATACACTCCATTTTTTGCGTGGGCCAGGACCTCAGTATCTACGTCTGAAGCACAAATCTCGAATCGGTCGGCTCCCTTAAAATAGCTATCCAGCACCATTGCTAAAGAATACGGTTCTTCTCCTGTAGAAGAAGCAGCCGACCATATTCGCAATCTTCTATTTAATTGTCGTTTTTCCCATTCGGGTAAGTAGCGTTCCAGGAGAAATTGAAGATGTGACGATTCTCGAAAGAAATCCGTCTTGTTTGTCGTCATGACGTTAATCAGGACTTGCCACTCCTCGTTAGTACTTGGAAGGTGAGAGAGGTAGGTGCGGTATTCCGCTAAAGAGCCAAGACCAAGATCATTCAGGCGACGGAGGAGGCGTGTTTTCAGTAGGTCTTTTTTGATCGGCTTCAGATGAATTCCGCAGAGCCTCATAATGAGATCCTGAAAATATTGGAATTCATCATCACCGCACTCGTTATCACCTATTGAAAACACGCCAAACCTCCACTGCTTAGTTAAGCTGCCGATTTACTCACCAAAGCGGGAATCGGTGCCCGATGGAACATCTCCTGATGCCGCCTTCCTATAGGGAACCGGAGCAGCGCTTGGTTTAGCTTTGTTGTGATCGGCTTTTGCCACGGACAAATGAACAACCTTACCTTCGACCTTTGAATTGTGATGGATAAGTCGTTTCGGTTCATGGTGTGTCGTTTCAGAGTACTCCTTCTGGCGATCCCCGCCATCCACCGTTAAGAGCAGGTCCTGTACTGAGCTGCGTAACACTTCTGCTTGCCTTGCCAACTCCTCGGATGCTGATGCAGATTGCTGGGAAGCTGAGGCATTTTGCTGGGTGACCTGATCTAGTTGAGTCATGGCCTTGGTGATTTCCTCAACCCCCCTTGATTGTTCTTGAGAAGCCGTTGAGATCTCCGTCACCATGCCGTTCACGTTGCCGACATTGCGTACGAGATCATCAAGTACTTCGCCGCAGCGCTTGGCTACCTTGGTTCCTGTTTCGACTTTGGCTTTGCCCACTTCCACGAGCTTTTCGACCTTTGTCTTCGTGTCAGTGACAATGTTTTCCACCTTTTGGATGCTTCCATCCAACATGGCGGTAATTTCCTTGGCGGCGTTGCCGCTCATCTGAGCAAGGTTTCCAACCTCTTCGGCAACGACAGCAAATCCCTTTCCATGCTCGCCAGCTCGTGCTGCCTCAACAGAAGCATTAAAGGAGAGGAGCTTCGTCTGGAATACGATGTCATTAATGACCTTTGTCTTATTTCCAATCTCGGCAATCACTTTCACGATGTCTGAGATCTGTTGGTTGCTCTGTTCAATCTGGGTCATAATGTCGCCGTTTGATTGGTTGATTTCCTCCACGGCGTGGATCATATCCTCAACGACCTGTTTCCCATTATTGGCTGAAGTCAAACTTTCGTTGGCCACATCCCGAGACTTGTTGGCGTTATCGGAATTCTTGTTGACCATTGCGTTCATCTCTTCTACCGAAGAAGAGGTTTCCTGTAGTGATGCCGCCTGTTCGGTAGCACTTGCTGAAAGCTCTTCACTTGTTGCCGAGATTTCCGCTGCTGCCGAAGCAACCTCATCGGCACCTGATTCAAGGCTTCCCGCAATCTTGGTTAATGTTCTAGCAAGTGAAGCAGCCAGCGAAAGCCCGAAGACGAGAAGAGCCAGTACGCCTACAAGTGTTGCGACATAGACCAATCGTTCCACCTGATTGCGTGTATCGAGGGACGCTTTGATAATCTCATTATTTCTGCTTTCACTAATGGAATCGACTTCTCTCAGGGCCTCAGTTAATTTTGCCGCCGGTTCATCTGCTTTTTCATTAAGTAGTTTGATGGCTTCTTGTTGCTCCAGCGCATAACTCTCCTCTAGCGCTTTCTTTAGTATCTTCCATTCGCTGGCAGCCAATGCCAAAAGTTCCTTGGTCCGGTCGTTAGTATTCATTTTACCAATACCGGCCATACTCTCTTCGAGTGACTTCATTTTCTCCCTTGCTGTCTCGGCGGCCTCCTTGGTCCGCTTTGCATCTCGTTGAGCTGCCGCTTTCCAAGCATAACGCAAACTTGCATTCAGCATTGTTCTAAGTGCGCCCACTTCGGCGGTGATCGGTATACGGCTTTTGCCAAGCTCTTCTACGTTATTTCCTACCTTTGAAAGCCCAGATAGTGAAAAGAACACGACGCCGCCAAGAATTACCATTGGCAAAGCGACCATGAGCAAAAGTTTACCTCTCAATCCACGAAACCATTTTGAAACACCGTTCATACTCAGTCCTCCTTATTTATTAATTTGGCTATGCAGCCGTTTGTTGGTTACTTAATGTTTTGATATCCTCAACACTCAATGCCTTGGCGATATCAAGCAAGAGGACGAGTTTTTTGTCTTTGCGGGCAACCCCTGTAAGATGATCCTTTTGTACGCCTACTTCGAGATCAGGTGGTGGACTGATCTCCGTCGGTTCAACAGCTAAAACGCTATCGACTGAATCGATAATCACGCCCAAAGAAAGCGGCGCCAGATCCAAAATGATAATGGCCGTCTCGGATGTAATCTTGGGCTTTACCATTCGGAACTTCAGCCGAAGATCCATGACCGAAATCACTTGTCCCCTCAAATTCATAATCCCTTTGAAATGAGGTGGCGTATAGGGAACTGGAGTGATCTCCGAGAGTGCGATCACCTCTTTAACTTTCAGAAGAGGAATCGCATACTCCTCACCGCACAATGAAAACGCCAAATAGCGCTGTGCCTCGCCATTTGGTTTGGTTTCGGCCTGCGAAACCACCTGAGTTTGTTCGCTCATATTGCCTCCTTTGTTTGATAGGATTGTTGATGATGTGAGACGCTCCTGTGCCTTGTCACCAACTGTTCTAAATCGAGAATGAGTGCGATCTTTCCGTCACCCAGGATCGCACCGCCACTAATAGAAGAAATGGCCTCGTCTGGTGCTTTTACGGATTCGTAGACCTGAGAAACGGGAACTACATACTTCTGATCGCTGGCTCTAATCATCATTCCGTCAACAATTGCCAAGGTGAGAGGAAGAACAATTTGAACTGACATTCCCTGCTGGGGAGCGCTCTTAATTTCGATTTCGCCTCCCAGTTGAGTGATATTTCTTTCACCTTTTAGATAGCCTTCAATCGCTTGTTGAAGTAATGGATCGGCGCAAGAGTCTTCAGGATTATTCTTTAGTCGCTCAACCACTTTGGCAAGATGATCGTTACAGGAAAGAAGAAGGTTAATAACGTCTGAGTCAATGCCGAATTCCTTTGATTTGATTTTGAGAAGGAGAGATTCGAGCTTATGGGTAAATTCAGAGAGACTAGTGAAACCCACAGCCTTGGCCGAGCCCTTTAGGTTGTGGGCAAGGCGAAAAATGCTTTCGAGAATCGTAGGGTCAGTTTTTGCAGCTTCAAGACTGAGAAAGCATTTTTCAGTGCCAGCAATGAGATCCTTGGCTTCATCAAGAAAAGTGCATCTAAGTTCTTTCTCAAAATCATCCATACTTTGTTTTTTAAATGACCTTTCTGAGGGAATTTATCGAACTCTCCTGATACGGACCTCGAACAGTCCGCTCACTGATCCGTTGATAGGCAAGATCAGTGCTTCTGGCACAAATGCCTGCTGTTCTTGCTTCTTGACCTCAGTCTTACGATTTTCCTTACAGTCGCCAAAGCAAAGTTCATCAAGGCTGACATTGAGAACAAGACAGACCTTGCGCAATTTATCGAGACTCCTTGGTGGAACTCCCGAAAGCCAATCAGAGACTGTTTGCTTTGGCATACCGGCTTGCTTCGCCAGGTCTGCTGCAGTCATCTCTCTGGCTGCCAAATAGTGTCGGAGCTGTTGCTTTAAATTCATGACTTCCTCCTCATCGGCTGCCGACCGGCTTTCAGTAGCAAAGTCCGATACGGCAAAAAAAATCCGACAGACCGGACGTTTTGTCCGATTCGTCGGACTTTAGTAAGTGCACTGGTCAGGATGCCGTGTTTCTAATCAGCTTGATTTCCGTTATGCATCGAGCCAGAGGCATTGATGCAGAAACTAGAAACGAGATGAATCCGACCCTCCGCCTGGCTGCCCTCTGTCTTCGCCCATTCAATTTCTTAGTGGCTCATCGACGGGAAAGAAGGCGGGCTTGATATGAGCTGTGATTTTTTGGCTTAGTCACACGTCCCGTCAAAGACGCTAAATTTGTGCGGCGATATCGAAGCATCATTTTGCGAAATTGGGAATAAAAGAGCCGTTTTATAATCGAACAGAGCGATTATACCTTTCGACGCTCTCGTCCACACCGATTACCGAAACACAAAAAAGTTCCAGTTTGAATAGGCCCATGTTATTCATGACTCGCTTAAGGAGTTAGATATGTACTATTCGATTGATACAATCTCACGGCTTACTGGCTTAAACCCCTTTACGCTTCGGAACTGGGAGCGAAGATATGGTTATCCACGTCCTCGCAGACAACCGGATGGTTCTCGCATCTATTCTGTCGATCAAGCCATAGCGTTGAAAACGCTTGCTCTTCTTGTGGGAGAAGGAAGGGCAATTCGGGATCTGATTTTAACCGTAAAGGAAGGCTCGCCACTTTCGGAGCCGAAGAGTCCTGATCTTCCTGTGGATATCTCTCAGAGCATTGAATCCCTGTATACATCTCTCGTTCGGTTTGACCAGAAACAGGCTGAGCAGATTCTCGCAACTCTTGCCCTACGCCTTTCTCCTGATCGGCTCTTGGAACTGGTGTACCAGGCACTTTTAGAACGTATCGGATCGGATTGGGAGGATGGGCGAATCAGGGTCTTTCATGAGCATTTCACCAGTGCGTTTCTCAGGATGAAGCTCGCAGTTTATCTCAACTATTGGACTCCGATGACCCAAGCCACAGCTAGGTCGGCCCTCTGTGCGACTCTTCCGGATGAAGTACATGAAGGTGGCTCGATGATCTTTATGGTCCATTTGAAACGGAAAGGGTGGGACATCAACTATATGGGACCGCATCTGTCAATGGACCAACTGCGAAAGGCAGTGGAAGCGATTTCGCCTACAACTGTTTGCTTGTCTTTCACCAGGGCAGATTTACTCAAAGAGCACCTTCCCGCCCTTAAGCGCCTTCCACTGACCGTGTGCATCGGGGGGAGAGCTGTGCATGAGCTGTATGACAACTCACCGAGATTCGGAAACGTCCAGCTCTTTAACATGAAGGGTGACGAGGCAGCCGAATTGATTGATCTATATGATTTTCGTAAAGAGATTCCCAGTCCTGGACTTTCCGGAGAAACTTCGTCTTGAACGACGGAACCCATGCCACACAAGTATATTGGATGGATGGACCAGAGGCGCATTATTCGGACACCTCCTTCACCTTACACCCAACCGCCCCCACAAACTCAACCCTGTTCGGGTCTAGGACCTTTGCTTCGCATTCCCCCGCAAACCACGTTGTAATCCTGATGTTGGTGACAGGCGTTTTACAGACAACATAGTTTGGGCCAAACTTCCGCTCTGCAACCCAATGCTCCATGCCGAAACATTGATGATGAGTCTCCCACAGCAAGCCGGGAAAGCCGTCACTGTCGACATCGAGATCATTCTTTTTGGCAAGGTCATTGGACATGTGGCTCCGGTCCCTGATGATTTTCGTTTCAGACCTCACCGCTCTATCATGAATAGAATTGAAGGATAGAACAGAATCAGAAAGAACCTGGCCCTGCGTCTTCACGAAGGCAAGCCAGGCTTCTTTGTTTTTGTTCTTCAGTGCTGTGACATCAAACTTCAGCCAATTGAACTCAGTTGAGTCCCCGATTCCTCTATAGAGATAAACTATGCCTTTCTCAATCTCGGGCTGATCTTTACTATGGATATGCTGGTAACTGCCATGCTGTATGAACATCAGCCCTGGATCACCACGGCCATAGAGTTGATGCCGATAAACAGCAATGGGGGCTGAGACCGTCAAGGGGGTAATTGCTCCGGTCTTCTTGAAAACCTGATCCACCTTGCCTGCTCTGGCATTCTGCCAAAATGCATAGACGTTCCTGGCATCCTCTTTTCCCATCAACCCGAAGAAGCGATGACGCTTGATATCGGTATCGTCAGCAAAGATCTCAGGTAAGATCCACCCATACTGAAAGTAGTAATCTCTGGCCGGAGGGGCCTCGGGCGTGTACGCCAACGGCCCGCTGGCAGCAAGCCAAGGCACCACGTCGTTGGTGGGGGTTATGGTTGATGTGGAGAACTTTTTCCTCAATCTCATTTCAGCAAAGCCTTTTGGGAGCTGTTTAACACATCGGGACACGGCTGTCAGTTTGCAGGAAGATTGAAATGACCGACGCTTGATCCTATTTTCATTCCCGTCTGCTTGATTCCGGTCCTGCTTACAGAGATCTCAACAGTTAGATACTCAGTCCTTGAATTACCCGCCCACCCTCTGCACAAGGGAGCGCGTCTT
>MEPO01000030.1 GCA_001769805.1 Bdellovibrionales bacterium GWA1_52_35 | reverse complement strand
TAGAGTAAGTGTTTTTGGTTACTTACTTTTCGGGGTAATGGCCCTGATGTGTTAATCAGTGCCGGTCATCCATAGCTTCTTTCATTTTTGCGTTTTTTAAGCCATTTTTCACGCGTTCCACTATTAAATCTCTTTCAAGTTGACTCACGGCGGCAATGATCACGAAGAAGGCCCTTCCGGCGGGGGTGTTTGTGTCCAGGTTCTCCGTGTACGACGTAAATCCCACGTTCAGAGCCCGGAGTTCCTCAAGTGCAGATAGCAGGTGGGTCACGCTTCTCGCGTACCGGCTGAAACTGTAGACAATATTTCGCTCCACGCCGCCCGTACGGGCAAGCGCCATCATTCGATCCAGTGACGGGCGGCTCGCCTTCGTGCCGCTGATCCCATCATCCGCAAAGATTTCAAAGTTGGTGATCTTGTTTCTTTCGCAGTATTCCTGCAGGGTTCTAATTTGTGCTTCGAGCCCATTTTTTTGGTCGACCGTCGACGTTCTTGCGTACAGGGCCGTAATCTTAGCTTTATTCGCGGTTTCCGTTGTCATGAATCACTCCCGTTTTGAAGTTTGGACAAAAAAATACCCCGCGCCCGGAACCCAACGAGTGAGTCCGAGACGCGGGGTATTTGATTATCGGGAGTTGCGAGACTGCCCGAGAAGACTGCGGTTGAGATGGCCCAGGCTGATCAGACCGATCTGATGCGCCTTGGCCGCCTCCTTTCGCATGGCGATCGTGGCATCCACCAGTCCGCCGGAGACTCCTAAAAATAATGCCCATTGAATGACCGTTGCAATGAGTCGTGCCATTCTGCTTTCCTTCCTGAGTTCGCGTTGAATGGTCTTCGACAAAATTGAAATGGATGACGCCCGAAAAGTCACTGCGTTCCTGTGTAGCCAGGATGTAGCACGAAAGTAGCCACGCCCCGTGATGCTCTGTGATTTTCTGTGATGGTTCTTGTTTTGATTGCCTGAAAAGTGCTGAAACCATTTGTTATTTGTTTCGGTACTTTAGGCTGGGAAGGCATCTAGGGACTTGGAAAATTGGTGGAGCTGATCGGGATCGAACCGACGACCTCCACAATGCCATTGTGGCGCTCTACCAGTTGAGCTACAGCCCCGTACCTAAACAAATTGTTCGTTAGTCATACTCAGGACGAGTTGGGTTTGCAACTCATTTCCGAGGTGGCGCACCCTGCTACTGAGTAGGCTCATTCTTGGCTGCGGGAAGTCCCATCAAGGCGCGGTTCAAGGGGGTTGCCCATTCGCCGGGCAGGATTTTGTCGCGGCTTTTGGTGAGTCGATGGGAAACAATTTCAAAAATCGTTCCTTTGAAGGTCGAGTGCCAGATATCGTCGTCATTCAGAGATGATATATCAGAGTCTTTTGCGCTTAACTTCAAGAGAGCAGGACCTTCAACGGCTTCATCTTTCTTTTTACCGAAAGCACTCAGGTCTCCAAAGGGATTCTTCCCTGAGCCGCCGCCAACCGCGCCACTTCCCCCGCCGCTGCCGCCACTGTAAACGCCACCCCCGCCTCCGGTGAGTTGGATGCCACCGCTCTTGATTGCGTCATCAATTTCCCATAGTTTTTGCCGGATATTATCGGGCATACCTGACATACCGGACAGGAGGGCTGCCGGGCTCTGGTTTTCGAGCTGGCGTGCGATATCCCCGGGGTTAATATTGAGTTCCTTGAGTGCTTCAGGAAAAGTACCGCTATTCGGAAAAGCGCCGAAAATATCCGGACTGGCTTTTGCGGCTGAAAGGTGAGTGGAGGGGAATCCATCCAGATTGTCCAAATTCGAAATATACGGGCTCGGTGCCCCAGCGTTTGCATCGTAAGGCGCCAGCGGGTTCTTTGTTCCAAGGGGAGTGTTGATCCTTGTTCTTGAACCGCCACCATTCCCCATGGCATTACTGTCAGCGTATTTTCCGGCGGCATTACAGGCTTCACGGGCGGCACCGGCACTGTTGCTCATCATGTACCATTTGATTCCGGCAACAGCGAAGAGAATGCCCATGGACCAGCACGGGCTTCCGGCAATCTTGTGTCCCGCGCTCGAACTGGCCACACCAGTAACCGCTGCGCTGCCTACGGCTCCGGCCGCGCCTACAAGCCCGCCCATCACCCCGCCTACCGCATTTCCGATCAGAATCGAATAGGTCAGATCTGTGATACCCGCTACCGTGCCCGAGACAGTGCAGGCAGCCAGCAATGCCGAAGACGCTGCGATAATCGGTGAATGCATGGCGATACAGGCAGAGGTGCAAACAGCGGCGGCGGCGGTGTAAACAGACGCCGTCACCATCTCGGCTGTCTTTCCCTTTTCGCTTGCCGTGACGGCAGCACATTGATGTCCGATCTGCCCCCAGTCCTGCTGGAATCGGTCATCGGCGCAGAGATCGACTTTGGAGCTGGAAGCGGCAGGGGAGGCTGCGGGTGCTGGGTTCTTGCAGGCTGCCGATGCGGCTTCGAATTTGCTGCAGGCCGGGCATCCCGCTTGCGCAGTGCTCGAGTAGAAAGCCAAGGGTGATGCAAGCAGCAGACACTGTAGGATTGCGGCCACCTGGTGCAAAAGTTTCATTGAGGCCTCCCTGCCGGTATCGTATTACCGGGGGCTTGTTGAGAAAATAATACTCGTTTACCGACATAATAGTAGCGGTAGGAAACACGGGCGAAAATACTTAAAGTACGATCTTCCGAAACCTGTGCCGGCGACCGTTTCATTTGGGCGACATCTGCCTCACTGAATCCCGGCGGAGGACCTTCCTCTCCCTTTGGATTCACCTGTGCCATCAGACCAGCCATGATTTCGTTGAAATCCGGAGTCGCGCCCCCGCCTGCGGCCGCGCCTCCGCCGCCCCCACCGCCCTCTGCATAAATCCCGGAGTTAAGTCCAGCGGCACCATATTTACTGTTCATATCGTCCATCAAGCTCGCGACTTTGGAGGCTCCGTCTGCATCCAGACCTGAAGCACTGGCGATGGCGTTGGAAGGATTATCCTGAGATTTGGAAAGAAATTCCGCCAGGTCAGTTCCGGTCATTTTCTTGAATTCTGCAGGAAATGCGGGTGAGCGGACGAAAGGGGGGAGATTCTGATCATTGGATACCGCGCAGGAAATATGCGCACTGATATTGCTCGATGTGGTTGCGACGGAACAGGCTGAAGAAGCATCCGCATTGCCCTGGATTCCGGACCCGACAGGGGCAGTGGTGTTGCTGTCCTTCGCGGCGAGCGGATCAGTGCTGGTGCCCGGCATGTTGATGCTGTTGAGTCTTCTGGCATTGCCCAAATTCGCATCGGCATTGCTATTGTGATTTTTGGCGGCGGCAAATTTGATGAAAGTTTGGATTCCGGCTGTCGCTGCGCCGAGGCAGGCGCTCATTCGACCCCGGCTCTCGCTGCCCTTAGGGGTTGTGATCCCGCCGCGCATCATCATGCTCATGCCCACCATTCCCACCGAACTCAACGCAGAGGCATATTGCTTGGTCACCATCGCATCCGTAATACTCGCACCCATGTTTGCAGCATCGCAAACGGCCGCACCATACGTCTGCCCGGCCAAGGGAGTAACACAAATTGCCGTGCAGGTAGCCGTAACGGCTGCCCAGACGCCACCCAGAATCTTATCTTTCTTGGCGCCTTCTTTAGCGTCTTTGGCCGCTGCGCAATATTCCCGGCGTTGTTGCTGATCAATATCTGAATCGTTTGCACCGGCACAGGGATCCTCCGCGCCTCGGACACTGTTGGCAGTGGCGATGCTGAAAAGGAGAGTGACTGCAAAAAATACGGAGCTGTTTTTTGAGAAAGCCATATACCCCCTTTACCCCCGCTCACCAGACCGACTAACGAAGCATGCCGTTTTTGTATTTTGCCTGGGTCGTCTCGGCGACTCGTTGAAAGAGACTCTTTGAATCCGGCCCCAGAATTGAATTGTCTGAAGCCGGTTCACGATTGCCGAAGGCCAGAATATCTGTTCTCTGTTCTTCCTGTTCGGGTTTTGGCAGAAGCTGGCCCAGCATGCTGGCCAGATCAATTCCCTTATCCGCAACACCGCCGCGGCCTCCGCCGCTGCTACTGCTGGTTCCACCACCGGAGCTTTCGTAGCTGCCCTGGCTTGCCGCCGCCATTTTCGGGGCGGAATCGCCGTCTGCACCACTGCCGCCGGAAGGAGAGGTGCTCGTACCGCCGCCACCGCCGCCACCGCTTCCCGGAGAAATTTCTTTGGAAACGAATTCTCCAGCAGGAGGCGCCGGAGATAACCCATCCGGAGCCAGATTCCCAAGCGGTGTCCCCAGATCATCGTCGCCCGTTTTTGCCGCATCATCCGCCGTCACGCCGGCAATCTCCGGACCTTCGCCGCTTCCAGATATCACCACACCGTCTTTGGGTGCGAGTGGGTCGCTGCTCATCGACATTCCTGGAGCAATGATGCCTTGGCTTGCCTGCATGTTCTTGGCGGCTTTGTCCATCTCTCTGGCTGCTAGGATTGCGGCAGTACCGCTGATCATATCGCCCATTCCTTTCATCAAAGAGGTTGCCCCCATGGCTTGGGCTTTCGCGGCTGCGGAGGCTTCTTTGGCCTGTAAAGCGTTGAGTTCATTGACGGCAGCCGCTGCGGCACGTTCGGCTTTTCCGGCCGAAAGCGCGTAAGCATCCGCTTCCCTGAATTTGCCTGCCCTAGCTGCAAGATCGGCTTTTTGCCGTGCATCAGCAGCTGTTTCTTTCTCGTTTTCTGCATTCCTTTTGAGGGCGGCAATTCGTTCTGAATGTGAATCATGCTTCAGGCCGCGTGAAATCAGGTAACCCCCTGCTGCCGCACCTATCGTGCCCAGGCCGAGTTGCGAGGCACCGGTGATTCGGGTCATGGAAGCTGCACTTTTGAGCTGCTCGGATTGACTGTTGTTGGTCATGGCTTTGTTCGCCGCTTGTGCACCCATCACTGTTGTCGCGGCATTAGTGCTCATCGTGCCTGCCATGTTCATGACTTGGGCGCCGGTGGCAAAAGTTTCCGTGAATCTTGTTTCTTTATCCGTCTTGAAGTGAGTTTCAGCTGAACTTTGCATTCCCTTGGCAGATCGTCCTGCTTCTTTGGCCTCATTACTCGCCCTATAGGCTTCGTCGCAAGCGCGAAAGTCTTCGTTACATAATTCAATACATTCAGGTTTCTTGTTTTCGTCGACGATACTGCAGCGCGATTGGTAGCATTTGTTCTGAGCGGCGTAACACGCATTCACGTCGCCTTCCGCAATGGAGCCCGTGGTGTTGAGCCGGTTATACCCGCTCAGCCCCATTCCGGTGGGTGCATCAGTGTTGAGTTGTCCTACTCCGAGTGATTTTGGTGCCTGGTAGGGCTTGGGAGCAACATAGTCTGCTGCCCACGCGACTCCTGGAGTGAGCGCAAGTACCAATCCAACACCAACACCCACAACGATAAGCTGAGTAAATTTCATGACGTCCCCCTAGGTTGGCCAAAACCCCCGGCCAAGCTAAAACCTATTAAGTTAATTGTGACGCAAAAATATAATGGAGTCAAATCGTCAAGTATCTGTCTTCCAGAGGAACTCTCTTGCCTTGAGTCAAAACAGACACAGGCAGAAAGAGTTGCCCGGGTATGTGCCAGTATGGCACTCTGATTGAGGCCCCTAAATGTTTGAAACAAAGGACTTTCACGATGAGTGAAGCAGCACCGAAATCTGGCGAGTATTTGGACGGCAAGCTCTGGTTCACCCGCAAAGCGGCTATTGTGACCATCGGCCTGACCAGTGCCGCGATCGAGGAAATCGGAGCAGTTCAAAAAATTGAAATGCCCGAGGAAGGCGATGACTTTACCAAAGGGGAGGTCGTCGTAACGGTGACGGGTAGTAACAGTGAAATCGAAGTGATCGCCCCGGCGAGCGGGATGGTTCATGAAGTGAATTCTGAAATCAAAGAGGAAACGGATCGCGTGACCGAAGATCCTCTGGAAGAGGGCTGGCTTGTCAAACTCGAAGTCGAAGACCCCACTGAGCTCAAAGAGTTCGCGTAAACTCGCGCGTACTTCTGCAATCAAAGCTCCGTCAAAAGTCCCGGCAAAAATTCCGGCAAAGGCCAAAACAAAGCGTGCGGTCCAGTCCACGCGCACGCCCAACTCGGATGCCGGGTTTGAACTCACCCAGGGGCTTGCGGTCGGTTACCAGCCAAACATTGAATTAACACCTTCGGATAAAGCGCTTTTTGAAGCTTTTCAGGCAAATCTCCTCTCGCTCATCTCTCATGAGCTTCGCACACCGCTCACCGGAGTTTTGAATGCCCTCGGCGTTCTCGAAAGCGGCACCCCTGAAGGAATGTCTGAGCGCGACTTGATTTCGATGGCGCACAAGAATGCCCAGCGCCTCCACCGTACTCTGATCACTTTGCTGGATCTGGCTTCGATCGAAAGCGGCGCTTTCCATGCACGACTCCGCGAGGTGGATCTGCTCCGGGTTTTACGGGCCCGTTGGGAAGTGCAGGCCGGATTGGCGGAATTCAAGGAGAACGGCTTTCAGGTGGAGCTCGTTTCCCGTACACCCGACACCCTTGCTCTCGCCGATCCTCAGAAGATCGGCCGCGCCTTCGATGTCTGTTTCGCGATTGTCACCGGTTGGGGGGAGCCCAAGGGTGCAGTTCAGGCTCAGGTCGATCATCGCAAAGTTCAGTTCACTTTCACCTTGGCGGAAGGAACGGAGGCCGAGTGGGACAAGGAATGGAGCCAGGGCCTGGCGGCTTTCCACGGGGGGGTCGGCTCACCTTCATCGGTTTTTGGCGGTGTAGTCCAGTCTGAAAAAGGATTTCTCTCCCGGATGAGAGAGGGGCTTGGCAGCGAATTTGTGCTCCTTCATCAGATTTTACGGCTGCACATCGGGCAGTTCAATCAGGAGCGCCGGGAGCGTCAGGTTTCGCTGATCCTGCAGTTTCCCGATATTTCCTCGGACGAGGGCTTGCGAGCGATTCTCGTTTCGCGAGCCTATGTCGTGTCTCACGAGATCGGCTCCGTCGCGTTGGCTCTGGTTGAAGTTCCCGCTGCAGAAGACTTGCACGAATTCAGGGCCAAAATTGCAGCAAAATTGTTTCGAGCCACCGACGCTGTTTATGTCCTCCCCAAGCGCCGGCAAATTGCCTTGGTTCTCGATGACTGCAGGCAAAACGACGCACAAGCTGTGGTCGGCCGTTTTGAAAGATCGCTCGGAATCAAATTGCGTTTTGGTGTCGCCCATTGCCCGGGAGATGGTCTGGATCCTTCCACTCTCGTCGAAACCGCCACAGGTCGCCTGTTATCCGGGAATAACGAAGGGGGGAACGGAGCGGCAGGTGAACTTACCCGCTGATCGCGGCAAGGCTTTGCGGGCGTTGCTCTTGGGTGGGATTCTGCCCGTCCTTATATTCACCGTCATCGAAGATCGCTTTGGGACTCTCTGGGGTCTGGGCGCAGGTATGATTTTCGGGGCCGGGGAGATCTTCTGGGAATGGTACTCGCAGCGGCGAGTCGAAACTCTGACCTGGGCCGCGAACGGGATGATCCTGGTTCTGGGCGGAGTATCCTTGTTTACCCAGGAGGGGCTCTGGTTCAAACTTCAGCCAGCCTTGATCGAGGCGGTCATGGCACTGGTACTGATCGGTTCCGTATTGATCGGGCGACCCTTGATGGCGATCTTTATGGAAAAAGCCACGAAGCAGCAGGGACTCCAGCTGGATCTCAAGAATCTTTCTCCGGCTCTTGCGGGAATGACGGTGCGAATCGGGATATTCTTCGGGCTGCACGCGGCGCTTGCCACCTGGGCCGCGCTTCATTGGTCGACAGCAGCCTGGGCCCTGCTCAAAGGGGTCGGGTTTACCGTCAGCGCGATCGTCTATGTGCTGATCGAGAGCCTAGTACTTCGGCGCAAGATACGATATAGCTTCGCCTCAAAATGAATCAGAAATTTTACATAAAAACCTTTGGTTGCCAGATGAATGTTGCTGACTCGGAGCGGATGGCCGCTCTCCTGGCCGGCCTGGGTATGGATCCTGCGGATGAGATCGAGCAGGCGCAGGTGATCATTATCAACGGCTGTTCAGTGCGAGAGAAGGCCGTCCATAAAGCGGTGTCCCAGCTCGGGGAATTACAGTTGCTCAAACGTGATCCCGGCATCGGGGGTGCACCCATTATCGGAATGGGAGGCTGTGTGGGGCAGCTCGACCAGAAGGAACTTTTCAAGCGCGCGCCTTATCTTGATTTTGTCTTCGGAACCGACACGATCGACAATCTTCCCGAAATTCTTCACCGGGTCCGCAGTGGCGAACGTCACGTCATTTACACTGACTTTGACCCATCAATGGATTACTCCACCGAAACCAAGATTCACACGGCTTCGGCTCAGGCTTTCGTGAACATCATGAAGGGCTGCGACAAATACTGTACTTACTGCATTGTCCCCTATACCCGCGGACGCGAGAAATCACGGACTATCGACGAAGTAGTGAATGATGTGGCGCGACTCGTGGCGACGGGAGTGCGGGAAGTGACGCTGCTCGGCCAGAACGTCAATTCCTTCGGTAAGGGCAATGTGAATACCCTGGCCCGGGAACCCAGAACCTTGCATAACGTGATCGGAAAAGTCGGGCCCAAGGAAGGTGAGGAGAACTTCCCGCAGCTCCTGCGGGCCATCGATTCCGACCCCCGCTGTTCGGCACTTAAAAGAATTCGTTTCACCTCGAGCCATCCCCTTGATTTCAGCGAAGAGTTGATTGAGTGCTACGCGCCGCCTGAGCAGGGCGGTGTCACGCGACTGGCTTCGCAGCTTCATCTTCCGGTTCAGAGTGGTTCCAACTCGGTTCTGCAGAAGATGGGACGTCACCATAAAGTCGAGCAGTACCTGTCTCAGATGGAACATTTGCGAAAGCTCCGCCCGGACGTCGGGCTTTCCACCGACCTGATCGTGGGCTTCCCAACCGAAACGGATGAGGACTTCAAAGCGACTCTCGAGCTGCTTGATCGCCTTCAATATGATGGTGCCTACGCCTTCGCCTATTCTCCCAGACCCGGAACCCGTGCGGCCAAGATGCCGGATGATGTGCCTGATTCGCTGAAACGTGAGCGCCTGAATATTTTGCTGAGCCATCAGCTGAAAATTTCACAGCAGCGCTATGCCGCTTTCATCGGCAAACGTGTGGAGATCCTGGTTGAAGGGGAAGCAAAGAATCAGAATATCGTGACCGGTGGCGCCCGGAAGGCCCGAACTCATTACCATGACGAGGGCGCGGAGCATGAACGCGAGCCGAAATTTGACACAAAGGCTGCACCCTCCGGAACGGGCCGGGTGTGGACAGGGAGAACCAGCTGCTTTCGCATCGTGAACTTCCTCGTGCCAGCCGGCGCGGGCCCGGCAGAAGACCTGACTGGTAAATTCCTTGAAATTGAAATCACCGGATCAACGAGTCTCACCTTACAGGGGAAATTATGATTATTCCGCACCATGGCCGCTGGCCGCAAATTCACGAGACGGCCTTTGTTGCTCCCTCCTCGGATATCATCGGAGAAGTGGAAATCGGCGCCCATTCCAGCGTCTGGTTTCAGTGCGTGCTTCGAGGGGATGTGAATTGGATCAGGATCGGCTCCAGAACCAATATCCAGGATCAGACCGTACTTCACGTGACCCGCAAGACCAGTCCTCTGGTCATCGGTGACGAAGTGACCGTTGGCCATCGTGCGACGATTCATGGCTGCACTCTGGGCAACCGGATTCTGGTAGGCATGGGGGCGATCATCCTGGATGAGGCGCAGATCGGGGACGATTGCATCATTGGGGCGGGAGCACTGGTGACCAAAGGGATGACAGTTCCACCCGGCAGCCTGGTGATCGGGGCGCCGGCCAGGGTCGCACGGGAATTGAAACCCGAGGAGCGTGAATTTCTGAAAAAAAGCGCCGATAATTATGTGAATGATTCTGTAGGTTATTATCGCTACTTGCATGGTCCGGTTCGTCTGGGAGATGATCAGGCGGATCTCGAAACTTTGATTGAAGAAGAAGCCCAGGAGAGCGAGCAATGAAGATTCTGCATGAAGCGCTGACATTTGATGATGTTCTTTTGCTTCCCGGTTATTCGGAAGTCCTGCCTTCCCAGGTATCGCTCGGGACCCAACTGACCAAACGCATTCCGATGCGGATGCCGCTGCTTTCGGCAGCCATGGATACCGTGACTGAAAGCAAAACCGCCATCACCCTCGCGCAAGAAGGCGGAATCGGCGTGATTCACAAAAATCTTTCGATCAGGAATCAGGCCTTCGAAGTCGAAAAAGTCAAAAAAAGTGAATGGGGCATGATCATTGATCCGATCACGATTGATCCCTCTGAAAAGATCGCCCAGGCTTTTGATCTGATGAGAACTTACAAAATTTCCGGCGTACCTGTGACCGTGAAAGAGGCTCGTGGCCTCAAACTCATCGGGATCCTCACCAACCGCGATTTGCGTTTTGAAGAGGATCTCACCCAGTTGGTCAGCGATCGCATGACCAAAATGCCGCTGATCACCGTTCCGGAAGGCACGACTCTGGAACAGGCCAAAAAAATCCTGAAAGAGAACCGGGTTGAAAAACTGCCGGTGGTGAATTCCGAAGGATTTTTAAAAGGTTTGATCACGATCAAGGATATCAAGAAGCAGCAGGATTTCCCAAATGCCAACAAAGATTCCTTCGGGCGTCTGGTCGTTGGAGCCGCGATCGGTGTCGGGGGGGACAATCCCGAACGCGCGGCCGCCCTCGTGGAAGCCGGCGTTGATGTTTTGTTTGTCGACAGCGCCCATGGGCATTCCAAAGGCGTGATCGATATGGTTGCCTACCTCAAAAAATTGTACGGCAGCAAGGTGGATGTGGTTGGCGGGAACATCGCGACCTTCAATGCCGCCCAAGCCCTGATCGGTGCAGGCGCTGATGCCATCAAGGTCGGAATCGGTCCAGGCTCCATCTGTACGACGCGGGTCGTGGCCGGAATCGGAGTGCCCCAGCTTTTTGCCGTATCGGAATGCGCCCGCGCCGCAAATCCCAAGGGGATTCCGCTCATCGCGGATGGCGGAATCAAATACAGCGGCGACATCACGAAAGCTCTGGCGGCCGGAGCCCAGTGCGTGATGATCGGGTCACTTTTTGCGGGAACCGATGAAGCACCGGGCGAAACCGTTCTGTATCAGGGACGTTCATATAAAATGTACCGGGGCATGGGCAGTCTGGATGCCATGGCCAAGGGATCTCGTGACCGTTATTTCCAAGGCGAAGTCGATGAAGTCAAAAAACTCGTTCCTGAAGGTATTGAGGGGCGGGTGCCTTATCGCGGAAGCCTCTCGTTCAACATTGCACAGCTTCTCGGGGGCTTGAGAGCCGGAATGGGGTATTGCGGCGCGAGTTCGATTACACAGCTGCAGGAAATTTCCGAATTTGTGCGTATTACCAACAGCGGTCTGGTCGAAAGTCATCCCCACGACGTGGACGTCACCAAAGAAGCTCCCAATTACCGGATGGAGAGTCGCAATCGATGAGTATCCCAATGCATGGCGCAGTGGTTATTCTCGACTACGGGTCCCAGTATACCCAGCTCATCACCCGCCGGGTGAGGGAACTCGGAATTTTTTCCGTGATTCTGCCGGCGAACATTGAGCTCGAAAGATTAAAGACCTTTAAACCGCGTGCCGTGGTTCTGTCAGGTGGGCCATCTTCGGTTTATGATGCGGGGGCACCAGCGCTGCCGAACGGATTCCTTGAATATCAGAAACAGGAGCAGTTTCCGGTTCTGGGGATTTGCTACGGAATGCAGTTGCTCGCACGTGATCTGGGCGGCGAAGTCAAGAGGGCCGAGTCCCGGGAATATGGACGGATGCGGGTTCTCGCAAAATCGAGCGCATTCTTCGGAGCGGAAATCAGGAGTTTTGAAGCCTGGATGAGTCACGGGGATGAGACAGTCCGGGTGCCTGCCGGGTTCAAGGAAACCGCGCGCAGTGAATCGGGAGCTTTGGCGGCTTTCGAAAATCCGACAACTCATTTTTACGGCTTGCAGTTTCATCCGGAAGTCACTCACACGGAAAACGGTCGGGAACTGCTCGGTCATTTTCTGACAAAGCTGGCAGGACTCAAAGCTGATTGGAACATGCGTTCAGTTCTGGAGGAGCAGGTCGAAAAAATTCAGGGCCTTGTAAAACCCGGACAGCATGTTCTTTGCGCTCTTTCCGGTGGCGTGGATTCGGCCGTCGCCGCAACCCTGGTTCATAAGGCGATCGGCGACCGGCTGCACTGTGTTTTCGTGGATCATGGTCTGCTCCGGTTCAATGAACGAGAGCGGATGCAGCAACTTTTCAATCAGAGCATGCATCTTCCGGTTCGCATTGTGGATGCTTCCAAGCGGTTTCTGGGCGAACTCCAGGGCGTGACTGATCCGGAAAAAAAACGAAAAATCATCGGTGCGGAATTCATCCGCGCTTTTGATGAAGCGGCGCTCGTGATTGGCAAGGAGATCGGAAGCATTCCGGCATTCCTTGTTCAGGGCACCCTTTACCCCGACGTGATCGAATCCAGCGCCGGCCATCTCAGTGCCGCGACGATCAAGTCTCATCACAATGTCGGTGGGCTGCCGAAGGACTTGAAATTTCAACTGGTCGAACCTTTGAGAGAACTTTTCAAAGACGAAGTTCGTGCGCTCGGGCGCGAACTCGGAGTACCGGTTGATTTTCTCAGGCGGCATCCCTTCCCCGGTCCTGGGCTGGCGGTCCGGATCATTGGTGAAATCACCCCCGAGCGCCTGGAAATTCTGCGGCAGGTGGATGAGATCTTTATCGAGTCCCTGCATCAGGACGGGCTCTATGAAAAGATCTGGCAGGCTTTCGCCGTATTTCTGCCCATTAAGTCCGTGGGTGTCCAAGGCGATGGTCGTACGCACGATCATGTCGTCGCCTTGCGTGCCGTCACCTCATCAGACGGCATGACTGCGGATTGGTATCCGTTTGAACCCCAGTTTCTGGCTAAAGTTTCTTCGAAGATTTGCAATGAAGTTCGTGGGGTGAATCGAGTGGTTTACGATATCTCTTCCAAACCCCCCGCCACGATCGAGTGGGAGTGAACAGAAATGTCGATGACACCGTTTCATTATATTCCGAAGAAGGTCTTTTTGCTCCGCATGGCGCGGATCTCGATCTTTGTTTTTTTCATCGGCTTTGTCCTGATGGGAGCGATGGCGAATAATGAACAGGTGAATCTGGGACCCATCGATATGGCGGGTTATGAGTTCAGCCGTCTTCCGTGGGTGTTGACCCATCCGCCGGCCGTTTGCGTGAGCGGCGATTTTGTCAGCGAATTTCAGAAAGAGCGCTGCGGTGATTATCAAATGGAAGTGGCTCTTACCGCGTTTTGGGTCTTTTTCCCTTTTCTTTTTGCCGGTCTTTTTTTGCGAGTGGCGCTGTCCCGGCTGATTTCAGTTTATCAGAAAGCCGGAAAGGCGCTTCAATCCGGAAAGGGGCTGTTCATCGGGAGAGTCACGCATCCGGCGGAAATGCCGAATGATCTCTTTGGTTGGGCATTCTGCCTGCGTTCAATCACGGTTGAGCTGGGAAGGAACAAGCAGCTCCGGGTTTACCTGCCAGAGAGCATGGATGTGCCTGAGCCGGGAGTGGAGCTTGCCATTTGCGATCTTGGGCGTCACTTCACCCGGTCACGCTATATGGCCGCACCTTACACCCCGCACGTTGCCGTGGTGCGCGGCTGAACAGAATTGATCTTGGAACGACTGGCTGAGCTCAGCAGTTGCAGTCGCAACCATCGGCACACTTTTCGTCAGTGCCGCATTCCGTATCGCAAGCGCAGATTTTCCCTTGGGCCATTGCGCTCATTTCAACCAGGGCGGGAGCCAAAGCCTTCATGGCTTCCTTGTCGCCTTTCTTTTTCATGATCTTTAGATACTCCGTGTAGAACACTTCGCCGGCGCGACCGAAGGCGCGGCCTTTGGCGGAAGTCATGAGCTTGCAAAGCGGACTCGTGCAAGAAATTGCGGCGGCTTTCTTGGCGACCGAAGTTTTCTTTTTGGCAGGGGATTTCTTGGAAGCGCTTTTGGCTTTTTTCATATAGGGGAGTCTCTTTCTCTTTCTTTAATGATATCGATGGACCAAGACTATGGCACGGGAGCGATGACGACACATAGCGTCAAATTACACTTCTAGCCTTTGTTTGAACTCTTGGTTACAAGAATGGAATCCATGCAAAACGAATCCTTCGTGCACCTGCACGTTCATACTCAATACAGTTTGCTCCAGGGTGCAAATCAGACCGATGCCCTGGTCAAGCGTGTAGCCGAGTTGAAAATGCCTGCCGTCGCAATGACGGATACGCATAACCTTTTCGGAGCCGTGGATTTTTACCTCGAAGCCAAGAAGGCCGGGATAAAGCCAATCATCGGTTGCGAGTTGATTTATGCCCCCCTCGGACAGGCCTCGGTTCAGCAAGCAGGCCAGCAGAATTCCGCCCCCAAGTACCATCACCTGACGGTCCTTTGCAAAGACCTGTCCGGTTACCAGAACCTCTGCCAGATGGTGACCGCCTCGTATTTGAATGCCCCGCTGCCGCAGAAGGGACAGTCGACCAGTATTCGCGCCTTTGTGGATCGTGAACTGCTGGATACCTGGGGTAACGGGCTGATCGTTTTATCGGGGTGTCTGCGTGGGGAGATCCCCTATAAGGTTTTGACGGGTGACGAGGCCGCCGCCGTTGATTCCATGCTCTGGTTCAAGAAAAGATTTGGTGAGGATTTCTTCCTGGAGCTTCAGGACAGCGGAATTCCGGAGCAGGATAATGTCAATCAGCGCCTGAGTGATCTCGGCCGGAAACATGACATTCCGTGTGTCGGCACGGTCGACTGCCATTATCTGGATCCCGAAATCGCCGAAGCCCATGAAGTTTTTCAGTGCATCGAGCATGGCAGGAATCTCGATTTTGACCGGCCCGCCAGCCTCGTGCCTTCTGAATTTCATCTGAAGACAGCCGAAGTCCTGCGCGCGCGTTTTGAACCTTTCCCCGGTGCCTTTGAGAACACGAAACTCATCGCCGATCGCTGTAATCTCGAATTTAATTTCAAAGATGAAAAGGGGAGGCAGATCTATCATCTGCCGCGCTATCGCCCGGATGACATCGCGGCCGATGCCGAATTTGATCTGCTGGCCTACTTTCGGCAGCAGGCTCGCAAAGGCCTGGAAGAAAGATTTGTAGAGCCCTCGTTCGAGCGCAAACGGAAGCTGCCGGATTGGGCTGAGAAGGAAAAAGAATACATCAAACGTCTCGATGATGAGCTGGCGATGATCGAGCGGACTGGTTTTGCCGGCTACTTCCTGATCGTTGCTGATTTCATCAATTGGGCCAAGCGCGAGACAATTCCCGTGGGCCCGGGCCGTGGTTCAGGCGCGGGCTCGCTCGTTGCCTACAGTTTGAAGATCACCGACATTGACCCGCTCGAATTCAATCTTCTTTTTGAGCGTTTCATCAATCCCGAACGTATCAGCATGCCCGATTTTGACGTCGATTTCTGCCAGGACCGGCGAGGGGAAGTGATCGATTACGTTTCGCGCAAATACGGTAAATCCAATGTTTGCCAGATCATCACCTTCGGCAAGCTGCAGGCGCGCGCCGTAATCAAAGATGTGGGCCGGGTACTCGGGTTAAGCTTTGCGGACATGGACGCGATCACCAAGCTGCTGCCGAGTGAGCTGGATATCACCATCGATCGTGCTCTTGAAATGGAGCCTCGCCTTCGCGAGCGGATCGAGAACGAACCCAAAGTCGCCAAAATCATGTCCTACGCCCGCGCGCTTGAGGGGCTGTACCGGAATGCGGGAATTCATGCTGCCGGCGTGATCATCACTGAGAAACCGATTGTCACCTACTGTCCGCTTTACATGGGGAAAGACGGACATGTCGTTTCCCAATTCGACAAGGATTTTTGTGAAGCCATCGGGCTGGTGAAATTCGATTTCCTCGGACTCAAGACCCTGACGGTCATTGACAACGCAGTCAAGCTCGTCAAGATGGGCGCGGAGCCCGGGACGCCCGAGGCTGATTTCGTTTTTGACCGGATGAATTATCATGATCCGGCAGTCTTCGCCTTGATCAGCTCCGGCGATACGGATGGCGTATTTCAGGTCGAAAGTTCAGGGATGAAAGATCTTTGCTCGCGGATTCAGCCAAACTCCCTGGAGGATCTGACTGCCATCAACGCTCTTTACCGGCCGGGTCCTTTGGGTTCCGGCATGGTCGACGACTTCATTGACCGCAAGCACGGGCGTAAACCGATTGTCTACGATGTCGAGATCCTCGCTCCCATCCTCAAGGATACTTATGGCGTGATCCTGTATCAGGAGCAGGTGATGCAGATCGCCCGCGAACTGGCCGGCTACAGTCTGGGGCAGGCGGACCTGCTCCGGCGAGCCATGGGCAAGAAGAAGCCCGAAGAAATGGCCAAACACCGCGAGATTTTCGTCAAGGGCGCCGTTGAGAAGGGGATTGCTGCCACCAAAGCGGAAGGTATTTTTGATCTCATGGCCAAGTTTGCCGAATATGGTTTCAACAAATCCCATTCCGCGGCTTATGGAATGCTGACTTATCAGACGGCTTATCTGAAGACCCATTTCCCTGCGGAATTCATGGCCGCATTGATGACTACGGAAATGGATAATACCGACAAGATCACCAAGTACATCGGTGATGCCAGGGCGCATGGTCTTCCGATTCTGCCGCCCGATGTGAATGCGTCTTTGAAGCGCTTCAGTGTGGAATGGGTCACACCGGAATCTCCGCAATATCCCGAGAAACTCCGGAAATCCGGTCAACGGGTCAAAGGAATACGCTTCGGCCTCGAAGGTGTGAAGGGGGTCGGGGGAATTGCAGTTGATGCCATTCTCGAGGCCCGGGCCATCGCGCGTTTCAAAAACGTGATGGATCTCTGCAAGCGCGTTTCGACGCGCAAGCTGAATAAGAAGGTTCTGGAATCCTTGATCCTGGCCGGAGGACTGGACAGGATCGGAGAAGTGAACCGGCCGAGCCTTCTTGCCTCCCTCGAATCGCTTCTGGATGTCGCAGGCGATGAGCAGGCTGAGCGCGAACTGGGGCAGTCTTCTCTTTTTGATTCCTTTTCAGCCGAAGAAATCAAACTGGTCACGCCCTCGTCGTCGGTATTCAAGCAGGAGACGGATTGGCCGCTGGCCAAGAAGCTTTCTCAGGAAAAACAGGTTGTCGGCTTCTATGTTTCGGGTCACCCCATGGACCACTGGCAGAAGATCTGTGAAGAGTGGCTGGGCTGGAGTACTGAAAAAGTGAAAACTTATTGCCTGGAAAAGGCAGCCCGTCCTGCTGCCGCACCAGCGCAGGATACCGGTTGGGGCGAAACCGGCCGGTATCAGAGACCCCAGCGTCCCGAAGTGAAATTGGGTGGGCTGCTTTCTGAAATTCGGGAAGTCATGACTAAAAAAGGCACGCGGATGGCTTTTGGTCAGATTGAAGACCTGAAAGGCAAGCTGGAAGTCGTGTTTTTCCCGGACACTTATGCTCAGGTTCAGGAAACGATCAAGCGGGCTTTGGCCGAAGCTGAGCCGGTTGTTCTCATCGGTGAGCTCGAAAGCGGAGATGAAGCGCCCAAAATTCTGGCCAAGAGTCTGGGTTGGGCTTCGGAAGCGCATAAATCGCGGGTCCAGCAGGTGATCTTGAAATTGAAACCCGCAGAAGTCCTGCCCGAACAGCTTCGAGAACTCAAAAAATACCTTCTCCAGAACCGGGGCAAGAGCCCGGTGCGGATTGAATTTGAAGATCCCTCGTTCCGGACGACCATGGTTCTACCCAAAACTGTTTCGGTAGAAGCAACCCCGTTGATCATGGCCGGGATCAATAAAATTTTTGGTCAGGACGTTGTCTCGCTCCAGTAAGCTTTGCTCTATCTTCCTGCCATGTTAAGCTCATTTCATGCGAAGCCTGATCTGTGTGAATTTATTGGCGGCGGGATTGTTGATCAGCTTGAATCTTCGGGCGGAACCGGTTCCGGGGCCTTCTGAATCAGCGAGTCTGGCTCCAGCTCCAAGTTCCGGGGATCAGGTCAGCGCTCAGTTGAAGACAATGCTGACCGACGCAATCGTTAAAATCGGTGAGCTCGAGGTCTGGCAGAAAAAAATTGTCGAAGACGAGGTGATCCCGCAGTATCAGCGGTTCATCCGCGATTACCGTCAGACCGGCAACCGCGTTTCGGGCGTGGCGGACCTTGAAATCCTTCAGAACTACCTGAGGTTTTACGCACCCAAAACCCTTAAATTTCAGAACAAAAAAGTCCTGACTATTTTGAAAGTGGATACTGCCTGCACTAAGTGCACGGCCAGTACGCCGGGAATCCGCGATCTGGTCAAAAACCGCCTGCAGCGCCGCGGTCTCGTGCCGGTCTGGCTCAATGATGAGGAAGTGAGTGGCTTCAAAGGCAAGGCGTTGAATGACCGGGTCACCGAACTCGCCAAAACCAAGGGACTTGCAGGAGCTTTGGTGATGCAATGGGGACAGGTGATTTCGGATGATATCGACGATATCCACGGGGAAGACAAAAATTACTTCACGCAATCCTATCTGTTTCTGAGGGATATGGAAAAACAGGAAGGCAAGCTGGACCTGCTCGAAAACGATCGTTTTGAAACAGCGGTAGCCCGCCTTTTGACCGATAGCTTCAGCAGTCTGGGCGCCAAGCTTTTCCAGGCCGCGCAAATGGCGAGAATGACGACGCGTAAAGAAGTGATGCTCGAAATTTCGGGGTTCAAGGACTTTCAACATTATCTGAAGATTCGCGAGCTGCTCGGAATGTATTTCAAAAACGTCGGTTCAATTGACGAGCGTCGGATGACGAAGGGCCGGATCAGTCTTGCTTTGCAGACAGATCAAAGCGCCGACGATATCCGCAAGCAGGTCGCACAGGCTGCGCAGGACCCGGCTATTGGCCAGGGCCACGAAACGGCTGTGAAGATGGAGGTTCAATGAAGACCCTGAGTTTAGCTGCCCTTGCCGCGGTTGTCGCTTTTACAGGCTGTACACGTTCTCCGGCCTTTCGCCAGGACCAGGAATACACCAAATCCGAGCCCGCAAGTTATTACTCGAGTGCTGCGACGACGCCCACTCAGCGGATCGAATCCATGGGACAGCCCAAGAAGAGGGTACTGGTTCTGAATTTCTGGAATAATACGCCCGTTCGCGAATCCGAGATGGGACTTTTTGCGGCTGAGGAACTGCGGCGCGGTTTGATCTCCACTCAGCGACTGCTCCTGACCACCGAGAAATCCTCCCTGAGCACGGAAGATCTGATTCAAGGTGAAAAGATCAAGGTGGCCCAGCTGATCCGCGAAGGTCGCCGGCTGGGTGTTTCGGTACTCATCATCGGTCGCGTGACGAAAGCGATTTTCCGACAGAGAGGGGACGATGTCGGTTTGCTGCGCCAGAAGCAGTCTCTCGCCGGAGCCGATGTGGAAATCAAGGTTTTCGATGTTTCAATGGGCCGCGAGATTCTGGCTCTCTCCCGCTCGGGAGAAGCCTCGGCCAATTCGCTGGTTGCGTTTGAAGGAAAAAGTCTTCAAAGCAAGGAGTACCGTTCGGAGTTGACCCATCTCGCGATTCGAAACGCTGTTGCTCCCCTGATTCCGGAAGTCGTGCGTGGAATCGAAAAGATGACCTGGGAGGGCCGGATCGCCAAAGTGGCCGGAACGAAAGTTTACGTCAATGCCGGGAAGAATTCCGGATTGATGGGAGGAGATATTCTCCGCGTCCTGACCCCTGGGGATGACATCTATGATCCGGTAACGGGGGCTTTTTTGGGCCGCTCTCCCGGTCAACTCAAAGGAACTCTGGAGCTGGTCGAGTTCATCGGACCCGATGGCGCGCTGACGGAAGTTCATACGGGTGCCAATTTTCAAGAAGGCGATGTTGTCCAACTCTATTGAACCCGAAGTAGAAATCAAACGGCACCACTCGCGGGCACCCTGGAGCTATGCGGCTCTGGATCTTAGGCAGCGAGATATCCTGGCGCGGGTTCAGGCCGGGGGGGCGGGGGCTCTGCTTCTGAGTGAAGTAGCTCCGGTGATCACAATCGGTCGCAGGACAAACCCCGGAGATATTCTGCTGAGTCCGGAGATTTTGAAACGGCAGGGAGTTGAGCTTCACACAACGGATCGCGGAGGGCTTGCGACCTATCACGGTCCGGGGCAGTGGGTGCTTTTTGCGGTGGATTCGCTGGCACGACTGACGGGTGACTCACGCGGGGTGAGACTTGCGGTGAATGGTTTGCTGGAGATTGCATTGGAAGTCGGTCGCCAGTTTGAGCCGAAGGCCGAAATCCGAAGTGGCGCAGAAACGGGTGTCTGGGGACCTCATGGGAAATTTGCAGCGGTGGGGATCCACATAGCGCAAGGGGTGGTGCTGCACGGTCTTTGCGTGAACGGTTTCAGGACCTCAACGAGCTTTGTGGGGCTACGACCCTGTGGTCTGGATCTGCCCGTGGGGTTTTTGCTTTCACAGGTGCAGCCGGATGGGCAGCCAGAAGGTCAGGAGGAAGCATTTGTTTCTCTTGGTGAATCCCTCAGGAGCGCGGCTTTGAAGAAGTTTTGGAATCGTGAATCAGGCGTTGACGGCGTAACGAGTTCAGGCTAAAAAAGATTTTCTTTGCCAGTGTAAATGTTCGGGCGTAGCTCAGTGGCAGAGCACCACCTTGACACGGTGGGGGTCGTTGGTTCAACCCCAATCGCCCGAACCATTCAATCCTTTAAACGAACTCGGCAAATAATTTTTTTTATTCAAAGAAAACGCGGGGGAAGCAAACGCTTCCCCCTTTTTCGTTTGGTGGCTCTTTTGGTCTACTCCTGCAAAGTAGTGCAATTCAAAGCCTGTATTCGTGATCACGACCTTGTGGATCAGTGCATGAATTATCCTGCGTTTAGTCTCAGGCGTTAGGTCGGTGAGCTGGTTTCGGAGCGTTTCCAAAATCCGTTCATAGTCCTCTCTGCCTGCTAATCTTTGTTCACCGGCTCTGAGCTTGGCTCCTTGAAGCTGAAGTTTAAGCCTGCCCTGGTTTTCCGCTAAACTCTTCATTTCATCGTAAAACACCTCAGCCGGGACCTCTGGTGGCAGTTCTGCGATCCGTTTGGCAAGGTTTGCAAGTTTTTGGGCAGTAACGGTAAGGTCAATTTCTTTTCGCGCGACCTCCCCATTCTTGCTTGGGTGTATTTGCGTGAGGCCCTGAATGGCCTGGAAGAGCGGCTCCCGGTGACTTGGGCTTTCAATCAGCGACACCACCTCTTTCCAAACGCGCTCCTCAAGCTTTCTCCCAGGAATTCGAAACGGATTGCAGCGCGGCCCCTTGGTACCCAGAGAATCTTCCCTCCGCAGTTGAGATCCATGTCCATAGTAGGGAACCTTTGTGGTCCGACCATGCGCTGAATTCCCGATCAAAGGGGCCCCGCACTGTCCGCAGGTAATTCGAGTTGAAAGCAGATAGGGATACCGTGAGCCCCGGCCAGTCTTCTGTCCTTTCCCTGCATCTAAGACTTTTTGGGCGCGATCGAAAAGCCTCTCCTCAATAATGCACGGCCAGGCGGCCGGCACGACCTGGACGACATTCCCAGTTCTGGCCTTTACGATTCGCCTTCCCGCATAGGCTGAATTCCTGAGTAGCCGGTACAACGAGGCGGTTGTGAAGTGCCGACGCCTCGGAAGATATCCACCACCGCGGAGAGGCCCATACGGGGAGTAGCCGTTATCGTTCAGCCATTTCGCAGCAAAGGGCACTGATCCATGGGAGAGTAAAGCTTGAAAGGCAACCCTAACGACATCGGCCTCGTCTTCTACAATTCGAAGATTTCCCTTCTTCTCGGGATCCGGCTCATAACCCAACGGCAGGGGGCCTCCATTCCAAAGTCCCCGCTGTGCTCGACTGAGAAATCCTGCCGCAACGCGCTCGCTCGTCTGTCTGCGCTCGAACTGCGCAAAATTTGCAATTGAGTAAAGCATCATCTCACCGGCTGCGGTTGAGGTATCAAAATTTTCTCGAAGGCTTAGAAATCCGCAACCATGCGCCTGCATGAATTCCCAGATTTGAGAGAAGTCCTTGATGGACCGCGATAAGCGGGAAAGCTCGCTCACCATGACCATGTTGATTTCACCCGCCTCGATGGCTTTGAGCAATCGTTTTAGTTCGGGTCGGTTCATGTCTTTGCCGGAGCGTCCGGCGTCGCAGTACACACCAGCGAGTGTTCCGAACTTTCCGTCCGTATTTTTCAGGGCAAGCGTCAGCTTTAATCTCTCCTCTTGATTCTTGATAGAGCCTTCCGGGTTTTCGGCTTGCTCTTCCGTGCTGACGCGAAGGTAGAATCCGACCTGTTTCTCTGTTGCCTTGTGTTGTTGACTAGCCCGCTTGCTTGATAATTTCATATATTGATCCATGTGGAATATCCCTTTCTCCCGTGGCCATAGCCGCAGGGGATTGAACGTCGTTTAAATGGATCGAAGAATTTGATCGGAGTCGATCTTGGAGCTGGTGATTCATGCTTAGCAGATCCTTGGCCACCAGTTCAAGAAGACTTTCCCACTCAGGTTTATTAATCACAACTTTCACGTACTTAACGGTGCTGCACTCCCAGCGTTTTCTGGGTGTGCGCATATTTGCAGAAGATGAATCCCTATGTGAATCCACAGGTCATCTCCTTTCCCGGTAACCCGAATCAGCCGCAGCAATAAAGTCCGCAGCTGTCCCAAGCCACCCTTAAATAAATCTAAAACTCTCATCAGTTCCTCAATTCTCTTCCTGTCTTTATTCCCAGAAAAAGTATCAACCCAATTACCTAAAAAAATACTCCTCCACCCCATGAACTCTCACTCTACCTAGCCCCATGCCCGAGACCCCTCTCACCAACCACTGGTAGGGGGGGAGGGGTCTCGGGCTAAAGGGGCTGCTCAACCCGATTTCAGTTCATGGGGTGGAAGACTGCGCATTCTCAGTACTTTCTATGCGGCAGAAACGGCATTTCCATTCAATCCTCCGGTGCTCAAGGCGTGAGCACTTGCATGAGCATGGGTGTTTTTAACTGCGGATTCCGGCCGAGACAGTTTCATTACCGTTGCAAGCGTCGTCGCTTTCTCAAGCTGATGGAATTCGGCGCTCCACGGGTCTGTCAGGAAATCATCAATCACGGTAAAACCGAGAACAGGAGGCAGGCTGTAGTCGGCGTGCTTCTTGGCGTACCTGAGAATCCGATTCCCCATGGACCGACTCTTCACGAGATACCAGATCCACGCGCGCGTTCCCTGGCTATACGGATCGGTCCTTCGGAATAGTCGCTTGTATCGTTCGTTTGATTTCAGATTCAACTCGACTTCAAGCCGCACGAACGCCTCGGGCCTGCCGAAGTGTTTCATCAGGATGACCGCATCTGGAATAGCCAGATTCTCTCTCTCGAAGCCATTTCGGTCCGGCGCTTTGCGGCGCAATTCCCGTTCGTTCATCCAGGATTGGACAACGCCGAGGCCATGCAGACGCCAACGGATCTCGTTCAAAGTGATTTCATGCTCCAGCTGATGAGCAGGGAAGTAGAGGTTTTCTGTCATTCCCGCGATCAACCGCTGCCCTTTTTGATCGATCATCCAGACCGCAGTCGCATCGGGTAAGGTTCCACGTTTTCGGATCAGGCCACGCTTCTCGAGTAACCGCAGTCGTCTCAGAGCCGTGGTCCTTGCGACTTTTGGGAAGATCCACTTTGACAACTGGACAGTGCTGATGACGCCAAAGTCAGAAAGAAGCTTGAACAGCTTTAAATCCCGTTCGGTCAATTCGCTTGTGAGGTTTGGCATTTATACACCTCCCCACTGGGCATTCGATGCATAGGCTTTGAGCTTTTCCTCCATGGCTCGCCGTTCTTCTTCAAGTCGTGCTTGTTCCCGTCGCTCCGGATGTTTTAGGTCCTCGATCTCGGCTTTAAGGCCACAGTTCTCCGTCTCCAATTCCTTCGCGCATTGATTCAGGGACTCCACTTCTTCTTTCAGTTGGATCTTCTCCGCGTGAAGTTGGTTCAAGGTTCGATAATGGCCTTCCAGTTTTTCATTCAGGCGCTGGCTTTCGGCGACGATCCCCTGGGTTGCCTTTGAGAATTCGATGGCCAACGTTTCGGTCTGTTTGAACCCGAATCGAAGCCCAGCACTGCCAAGCGCGATAAGGACAGTGGCCTCCGCGATTCCCCGCCCATAGTTTGCAATCAGTACGTCAGCAAATCGGATGCTTGGCATGACGATGGAATGATAGAACTGGGCAAGAAAACTCGCTGCCCCGGACAGCCCCCAACCAGCTAGCGCAATTGCCAGCGCGATTCCGAGAAACGGCAAAAGGTAATCAATGTTGTCGTTTTTCATAAGACACTCTCTCTTTCTTCAATTTGGGCAATAGTTCGCCATCGGGAGCCCCGGCGAGATATCCAGTCGATGGCGAGCGCGGAACTGCGCACACATCTCGACCGCGAAGCTCAGGGCCCCGCATCAGACTTGCGGATCAGCTCGGATAGCGACTCTCTTTGCGATCTTGGCGAACTACTCCCCGGGGCCCCTTGGACCCAATGATGGTTAAAAGTTTTCGGTTCCTCTCAAAAATTCTCTCGAACGGTTTTAGTCCTCGAAGTCCGGCACTCCCGCCGGCCTTTCACTTATAGTAGAGCCAGAAATGTGCCAGGGTGGGTCGAAGTTAAGATGTTGATTTCACATGAGCGCAGCCGATTTTAGCGGTGAAAATTGTAAAAAGGTTACGATACCTTGTCTCTCATCTTGAGAGATGCGATGCGTCACTTTGCTGTGATTCGATGATCATGCCGAACGATAACGGCTCCCCGGAAAGCCAAAAGTGTCATCGCCCAAAGACACCGTGTCTTTGTAGGAAGACACTCTTCATTTTTTGAACGTATTTGCGTCTCAAATTTCGACAACTTGCTGAAAAGACACGAAGACCTCAAAAAACGCATTTGCGTCTGTCGTGGTGCCGCTCTGTCGGGTCCGCCCGGAAAGGCGCGCGGATTCTGGAGATCGCAGGACCTTACGCCATCTCCTCGAACTTAGAGCCTTTTTGGAGAAGGCGCTGGATCGCAGGCATTAGTCATGTGGGCACTCGGGCGGTCCAAAAATGGGAATTCCCTTTCGTCTATAACGCTTGCGGCGGAATTTCGGAGCCTCTGGAAGAGGAAGAACCGCTTATTTTGGCCGGAATCATGCGTGTTCCTGAAATCGTGTTTCCGACAATGCACTGAGATACCGGGACGAAACGTGTCTTCGCAGAAATCCCGGTATAGGTCGCGATCCCGGCCACCGCATCAACGGCGCGGTTTTCTCGATCGTAATCAGCCCGCCGGACAGCGTGGCGATGTGAGCGAATTCCGCAAAAATACCGGACATTATCCAGTGCTTTTTCAATCGTCCTTCAAAGAGAAATCGCGGAAGAAAATTCGGAAACCGCTACTTTTCGAATGCAACTCCCAGTGAAGAGAACAGTGACGAATATCTTGATGCAATCTCCGACACGGGTACTATACCGCTCGAAGGAGCAGCGTCTGGATTTTTTGTCCAAAAACCTCCACCTGTATGAAGAATTCCAATTACATGAAGATCTTTATCAAAAACAGGGCTTCCGGAACTACCACCAGTTGAAGCGCAATCCGAACTAAAGTCACGCCAAAGTATGGGCTTAATTTCCAACTCCAGATGAGAAACGAGACGTTCGACATCAAAATTCCATTGATAACCAAATTCAATTGCGGAGTTATATCTGATTTCGGTGGATGAGGTTATTCCAGTTACATTGCAGGACTGTGAGATTTTCTTGATTGTTTGAAATTTCTTTCCCTCCGGGTAGGGATCGTGTTGCGCGGGGTGACCCACAACAGAAACAGATTCACCTAAAATGGGCTTACATTCACGTCGAAACCACTTCCAGTGACACTCTTGATTAGGACCCTCGGGTTCGCGAGAAGAAAGGCTAACAGTTCCCCACTGCTTTCCGGGCTCTCCTTCAACCTCAACTATCGCGAAATCGAGTTCTTGGTCAGCAACTATCAACCGTTTACAATTGTACGCGGATATTGACTTCAGCGATCCATCGTTCGCTTTTTCTTCATTGAAACGAAAGGCAATAATCCCACACTTTTCATCTGTTGAGACGCAATGATGGTTGGTCATCACATAGCTTGGTCCAATCAGGAACCCCGTGCACTGACCTTCCCCAGGGGTATCGCGCTTGTCTGGTACGAGACGACGAGTTGTCTCGCTCATATCTCCACGCCAGCGAATCTGATCGGATTGCAGATTTAGACCTCTTTTTAGCCCGGCCAAGATGCTTTCCTGTGTCGGTGAAACGGCTAGGTGCCACGGACCATCGCCAGATTTCCATGTCATGTTGATCCCTAATGCACGCAGAGAATCCTGCATTGTGATTGGATCTTCCTTTGGTGTTCCATCAAGATTGCTTGTGCGTACGCTTGCTTCCATTAATCGTTCAGGGAATTCCACTCCAAAATTTCCAACAGCGAACGCCATGCTACCGACCGCATGGGATGCCCTTCTGAGATCATTACTAACAGAGGGACTGTCGGGGTCGAACATGCGGGCAAGAAAAAGATCAACATTCGCGAAGGCCGAAGTCGAGATTGCTGAGAAAATACTAAACAATACCCAATACTTACATAATTCCACGAGGAGCACCTCTAGTTAGAATTCATACAATACCAAACCGCTATTGTCAACTAATGGCGGCAAATGTTGGACCACTAAAAGGCCAATGATTATAGTGGCTATCACTTGTACAACCCCCATTTGACTCATGGGAATACACCACCGAGGGCAGGTCCCTAGCGCTCCCTGTCTGCGATGATTTTGATCCGATATAGTTGGAGTCGAGATTCTGTGTGGCACGTGAATCTGAGCAAAATCACTTTGGCCAGCAAGTATTCAACGTCCTCGGACTTTGATTCCGGGCCTCTCGGTCGCGCCGCCATTCGCGGGGTTTTGTCATCACGGTGTGCAATGTCGACGAAATATCCTTATTTTCTAACGTCGACAAAGACCTCCAATGAAATCCAGTACCCATGCTCCAACCATTAGTTTTTCGGCCACAATCCGTGCGCGTGAAAGTATGCTGGCGGATTCTTGACGCGGCGCATCGGGTCTGCTAAGGATACGTTCGTGCAATCCTCTTGAGGAATCCGTATGGAAAACCCTTCTTGTTCTTTGGCGCTCGTAATATTCCTATCCGTCGCTGTCGCGGCAAATGCTGATTCCGGCTCGGCACCTTGGTCGGTTAAGAGCGGAGACAGCGGATCTATTTCGCTCAGCGGCCCATGCTCTCAGATCCGATCCGAAGTGGAGACTTTGCGTTCTTGGACTCTGAGTAGAGGTGAATCCGCCGCGAACCTTCCCGAAATTGAGCAACACGGAACGACCTGCATAGCACAGATCGAGGGCGTGTTGCCGGGGTTCGTTCGTCAGTTTCAAGGCATCCACCCGAATCATGGAATTGGCATCGGTCCGAATTGTTATAATCTTGCACTGCAGACGGCCAACATCATTCCGGGTTTCCGATATGTTCATGGAAGCGAATTTGAGAATATCCTGACCTCGCCCTTATGCAAGAAGGTACCGCTTGACGAGCCGCTTCGCCCTGGTGACATCGGAGCGATTCGAACGAAATATTATCCCGCACCCCTAGGTAAGAATTACCATCCGACTAGTCCGAACGTGCATGGATATATTCACATTTCCGACAACCTGATATTTTCGAAGGATGGGACCAGAGATGACGCTCCGGTCACTATTGAGGATGTTAACGCAATTCTAGGCGCTGGCTGGACTATTCCCGATACCTCCCGCTGCAGAAGAACAAATGATTCTCCCGAAGACAGCTGCGAGCACTGGATTACTTACTATCGTTGTGAATCGCTGGAAACTTTCATTCAAGGACACATCAGCACAGTAACTCCAGAGTCGCTAGACCTATTACAGCGAACGACCCGCTCTGAGGATGAAATCAGCGATGCCAAATTAGGGAAAGGCACTATTACTCAGGAGCGACGGAGGCAATTTGGAGCTGAATTCGCGCAGCTTCGTGGACTCATCGATGCGGCAATCACCAGAACGTCAGATCCAGCATCGCTTCTGATCTTGCAAAATTTGAATGATCGCATTCTCTCAATGAAAATCGCTATGGGTCTGTAGCATGGAGCGCTGATTATGAAATATCTCACGTTTATATGCCTACCTCCATCCAGAATATCTATGTTGATTCATCAGCTTTGTACGTTCAGCTGCGATGGGACTATGGCACGGTCATTCGGCCCGGCGGGAGCATCGACTACGTAGATGACGTCGACATCGTTGAGCCCACGAGAACGCAAATCATTGATCGCACAATCGAAGCCTGGCGAGCGCTTGGAATTCAGCATGTTTTCTTTGGCACGAATCAAAGCTATGGCGCACCCGAAGACGACCCGATTTCAGCACGGATTTTTGGACTTCTGGACCCGCGTGAAGAGAATGCTATAAGATTCGAGAACAGCGAATCTCTGCTAATGAGACTTGCAAAGTGATCTGCCTTTGATCCAAGCCTGCTCCCAAATAAGCAACCATAAATCCCAGCACAGAATAATCAACCCTCCGGCCCCTTCCAAAATCACTTGTTTGGACTGATGCGACCCAACCGCTATCTCGGAAACATCACGGCCAGTGAAAAATCGCCGGCACTTCATGCGTTCGATTGGATCACAGACTTTTTCGACGCTCACGGCCTTGATTGAATTCCACGCAAATTCCAGAACTGTTTATATTGCGGGCTTTATCGCAAAGATTGATGACCACGTTCAGAAGTGCTCTCTAACCGGAAACCGCGCCCTCCACGGTTACCGTGACAATGCAAGACTCTTCGATGCTGACCGCGCCTCCTTTTCGATAGTCTTTTACCATAGAGGGGGAGTACCAATCTGGCTCGAACTGCCTGGTAGAATGATCCACGGTCACCGAATCCACAACCGATTTTCGAATGAATTGAGCTGGGTTCGGCCCCTGACATGCTGACGCCCCTACCTCTGCGCATTTTCCTACAGCTTCTTCCCAGGCGCGCCTTTCTGCGAGAGCACAAGCATAGTGTTCTTTGAAAAAGTGCTTAGAAACGGAATATTTGCCATGCCCTGTGGCGGTGAACAGTTGTTGAATTTGAATTGCTTTCCGTGCTTTTCGGAGCAATAGCCTTGACTCTAAAAGACACGCCTGAGTCGGAGTGGGCAGCGCATTTTGGTTTACAGCCTCAAGAGTATTACTGAGAACACTCAGCTGTTCGCGAGATGAAATTTCACCTGGACCTTTTCCTTCTCTTGCACACACCTGTATTGCGCCATCGGCATCGGCAATTGCTCCCAAACGGGACAGCTCATCAAGACACGTACAAAGGTTGGTAAATGAATTTGTATTTTGAGCAACCGCTTCGAAGCAAGTCAGAAGCAGAAGCAGAACAAATCCGTTAAGTGGGCGCATACAGGCCTCCTCATTGATTAGCCGGAAGCAGATCGTTTGACCTGCCCCCGGCCAAAACACTTATTAGAAACCAAAACCCTGGACAGAGACCTCAATTTGGCAGGTATTGAGATAGTGCACTCCATACTCGTTTGGTACAAAAGTGTTCCCCTCAATACTACCTGTGACAGTTCCACCTTTTGTTCGAACCGCAGCCACAAGTCCATTGATCTTATCGTTGCCATAAACAGATGGCCGAGGACCACCGCATTCTTCGTATCCAGCACTCGTACATTTAGCCATGGCCATATTCCAGGCGTTGAGTTCGGCCTCTCTGCATACAGAAGAGTCGTCCGATCCAAAGTCGGTAATCACTTGAGACCTTTGGACCATCTCTCCTCCCACGAAAGTCCTGACAGATCGAAGGTTGGCAAGCTCGTCAAAAGTCAATTGCGCCTCCAGGAATTGCACTCGATCCAAATCGTTTAAAGTATGATAATCGATCTCCGCAAAACGATCCTGTGCCTGTCGAATGATCGACCAAGCGTTGGTTTTATGGTTGCTCACAGGAGCCGCGAGACTTGCGAGAGCTTGCCGAAGAAGCATTACTCTTTCCTTGTCGGTGCCGCTGAGCAGAGCAATGTCGATTGACTTGAGCTTGTCCCGTGTTTGGGCGATCAATTGCGTTTTGGTTTCACTGCTATTTTCTGCTGACGCAGGATTCCGCCCTCCCGTGGACAACGGGTTTGACTGATGGGCGAGCAAAGCTGCGGGGCCTGCTGCACCTAGTACTGCGATTACTGCTATTCTTTTCCACTTTTGAGTTTTCATTTTTTCATTCTCCTTTTTTATCCGCACCACTTGGAACAGACTCAATGTTGACTAATTTACTCTGGCACAGTGCCGTTCAACAGTTACATGGGGTTACATCTGGCGTTTAAAAAAACGCTGACAAAACATACTGGTTACCGAAAATCGTGCTTAAGAAATGGCAAAAACAGTCCGAAACATGGAATAGGATGATGATTATTCTTCAGCACCTCATTGAGGCCAATATTGAAGAATTAGGAGAGCTGCGCCTGCAGCTCCCACGCGGGACAGCACTGCGGCTCTATGGGGATATTCTTTTTGCCTACCTGCAGGGCGACATGGTTGAACTCAGGAAAATTATCGCCTTTCTTGTGTCAACGAACGAGCATCCCTTACTTCTGGTCCTCGCCAAGCTCAGGCTTGCCATCAGGGAAAGAAAGATATCAGAAAATTTGATTAGTGAAATTTTGGCTTTGGCTGAAGGAAAAACTGAGTGGCTGGGGGAATGCTATTTTGTTGCGGCATGGGCTTACGAAACAATGGGGGAACACGCAAAAGCAATTCACCATTACCAAATTGCCGCAAATGAGCTGACCCAAATGGGAGCCCTACGAAAAGCCCTCAAAGCAAGATCAAACGAATTGGCAGCATTTTCATGTATTGACATGGATTCCAAGCGACTGATCACACAATACAATCTGATCTATCGCCAGGCCAGAAAACTCCGCGAGTTCGGAATAGCCGGAACTGTACTCAATAATATTTCTCGCGAATACCAACGAATCGGGGCCTATGGTGTCGCACTTAAGTTTAGTCGCCGGGCCGTAGGCTATCTTAAGAAGGACCTTGGAACGCTCCATTATGAAATGGCGCTTGTTCATCAGGCACACTTGCTCATAGAGCTGGGCCGCTCGCGTGAAGCGGGAGAGGTTCTGAGTCAATGTGATTTAACGACGTTTCCAGAAGTCAGGGCTGCGCAACAAATCCTAAAGAATGGCGCATCTCCGGAATCAGGCGCTTTGACGCCAACTTGGCGCGATCGCTCACGTCGGAAGATTTCGAAAGGATTGCCATTGTTGGGGGATCTCGAAAACCAATTAATCGCAGCGTTAAATTCGGGGCCTCAGGACAAGTTCGCACTCATGGAGGCCTTGTATGGCTGTCGAATCGATCCGGTGGCCCGCGAAACACGATTTAAAACACTGCTGAGCCGGTTGCGAGCAAAACATCCGAGCTTGATTGTCTTTGAAGACGGTCTATATCGACTAGTCGATGTAGCTATAAAGTCCGACGTCAAATCCCGGTCACGGAGGCGAGCGTGAGGCGCGTGCGATTGCTTTTTTTTGTTGTGATGTTGTTCGGCGCAACCGTCGGCTGGACAAAAGGGGGCAACTGGTTAAAGCCGGCCTATTCCCCAACGGACGCGCCGTGGCTTGCACAGATTACCTCGGAGTTCACAGAAGATCACACTCTGAGACCCGTATCCAAATTTGGAGCCGGAACGGTGGTCCAGATCAACGAGGATCTGTTTCTTTTGACTGCGTCCCATATCAGCCAAGGTGAACACACCCGGGCTCGGATCGCGGGCCAGGAAATCGACCTGGAAAAGGCAGAACGGCTTGCGGACAATCTTTCAGATATCGAGCTTATCAAGCTTCCCAAGCTAGCAGTCAGACCTGCGGCGCGATGGAATCCGACGACCCAGACGTTCGATGCAACACCCGAAGGCCTGATCATCCCACTGGAAAATCGAGTATTAAGACTCGGCGATTCGATCGTGATGCCGGTGCCTTCGTGGATCAAGCGAGAAGATATCCCCGAAGACTGGAAAGACAAAAAGCTGCTTTCTGGCGGCCTGCCAGAAATGCGAAAATTTCTGGGAGGACTGACTTTCGACCAAGCAGGCAAGGACTGTTTGACCGATACTTATCTTTCAGCCGGTATGAGCGGGGCACCGGTATTTGAGATTCGCCCAGGATCTGCGACAGGGCCTTCTTTCCATCTTAGTTGTATAGCTAAGAACTATTTACGTTACTTTCCGCACTCTTATCTCGCCGGCCCAGCGCGCATCGCCGCATTGGTCGGGAAGTTTCAGTCCGGGCAAAGAAAGACAACTGATGCGACTCGATGGAGAATCCGTAAATGCCTTATGTACCGCAACCTCGGCGACGGCACATTGGAAGTGAATCCACTTCTTGCTGCGGAGAAAATTGCACAATCCTCCAAATTTAAAGCTTCAGTTGTGCCAGTGGGTGGAGGCGGAGGAACAGATGGAGGAGGCGGAGGAGGAACCGACGGTGGTGGCGGCAATGGTTGTAGCAGCGTTGGACCCACTGGGATTTATGAAGAACTCCAACTCAAGCCTGGCATGCAATGGAAAGGCAAATCGGCCATTGCTTTCAAAGTGGGATCCGAAATTTACGATGCAAATCTCTCCAATTTGATTTACTTGAAGGAGCGCAACAAGGAAGCGGCAATCGAACCCATTACTGATGCGAAATTGATCGGCACACTCATCAGGAATCGTACCCGATCAGCTGACCTATTAGGAAGATCTCCATGCAGGATCGACTCAGGTAAGACGGATGGTGATTTAATTACAGTTACCATAACAGTTCCGGTTTCCGGCTTTTTCAGAAGATTCTTTGGTTCAACCACCGAGAAACTGAAGCTAAAGATTGATTCCAAAGGCCGAGTGAATGGCGCTCCGGATTTCATTCCAATTGTACAAATCAAGGGACCTATCTCCCATGCATTGTATACAATTGATCTTCGCGGGCTGTATGCAACCGACCTGTCTCGATTTGAAGACAGGCTCGACCCGTTTCACTGGGAAACCCGAGGTCGTCCACATCTTGTAATCCAGGGGGCAGCCGACAGACGGGATACTCTTTTGGAATGTGAGAACTCAAGATTAATGGATCCAAACGATTTTTTTCAACAATATATCGAACCCCAGCGGTATTGTCCGTGACCGAATAGCCACGCGGGCATAAGGGGTGTAGTGGCGATACGACCATGGCTACCTTATAAAGCTATGGTTGTCGCGCACTCCTAAATAAATTTGCAGGTATTATTTCGAGGTGTTCTTTCCCCCTGATGTCATGAACACGAACTATTATGACGGCGGCAGTTCTCGGAAAAATGTCGGCTCTGTCCTTGAAAGTCTGTGCGATCTCGATCGTTCGTCGAATCGAAAGACGAACCTTCTTTTTCAAAAACAGCGTTTTTAACGCGAGAACCGGCGCTTTTTATACGACAAAATGTTCTCTAAGCTCGTATAAACGTTCTGATAAATATGTTTAGACGTCCTTCATAATGGTCATTTGACACTAGGAATCCGGAAATCCTCTTCTCCAACAAGACGCGCGAATACCGGAAATCTCAGTGATACCGCTTTGGATCGAAATTATCGCAGGCACCCTTTGTGAACGACGGGCACCCCCACGGCGCGCGGACTTCCTTCATGATCTGGACTCGGAGTTTCAACAACTCCTGTCGATAGGTCAGGGGATGTCTGATCGTGGTCCCAATCACGAGGGCAAGGGCGATGCCGACGAATTTATCCATTAGGCTTTCCATGCGGGCCTCCTTGGACCTTAACTTGGCTCAAATACCGGAGGACCGTCGCCCTGTTATATCCAAGTTGACGGGCTATGATTCGAAGGGGCAGTCCGGACTCTCTTAGGGTTACCAGCTCCAAGAGGTCGATCTTGTTCTTCGTCCAGCGCTCACGGTGAAAAAGCATCACCGTGGGCTCCATGAGTTCGGTTATAGCAAGCCAGCCCGAACCATTTTCCAATCGTCGGGCCCACCTTTTGGTTGAGTCACGCGTCAAGACTGCGGCGGCTCTTCGGCTCAGAATCTCCCTGGCCGGGTCAGCGGGGATGACCTTCCTAAGGGCGTATGAGAAGTTTGTAAAAGAGCAGACCCGAAAGGGAATATCCGGAATTCCAACCGAGATGACAAAGCGTCTTTCCAAGCTTCAGAGCGCAGTTCGCGGCACACGAACCGCACAGATGCTAGATCCGATGTACGTTTTTCGGAGAAAGCAACGTACGGAGGCAAAACCAACTTGCGTTCTCAATGGCTTGACATCCCTGCTAGCGCGCTAGATGAACGAAACTGCTTTCTCCAGCCGTTGCAGGTGCACCTTGCGCGAAAATGCGTGACCTAACCACCAATGGCTTCTTCGGCCATTTCTGCCTGTTTCAACATTTACTTCATGATTGTGCAAACGCATCGCTTCTTCGATTGTGATAGCGTTGCCATCAAATGAACTCCCTACAGCTTTGCTCAGTGCTGTTGTTGGTGCTTCCCTGGTCTTTTGCCCTTCTTATTTATTTTTCAAATCGTTTCTTCCGCTATGCGCTTACTTTAGTTGCGGTCGTGAGCTTAGCTGTCATTTCGGTAGTTGCGAATTTACAGAGCGCAAGCGAAGTGCATTGGTCGCTTTCGAGCAGCGGCTCTCAACTGCTTCTTGGGCTCGACTACCTCATTTTGGCCCTATTCACCTGGATAGGGTTTCACACTAAGAGTTGGCGTATTGCCTTATTGTCAATTTTTCAAATTGTATTACTCGCATGGATATCGGGGAAGCTGCCACACGCCGGCGTTCCGGATTTCCGCGTCGATCGCCTTGCTTCATTGATGTATCTCCTGATCAACGGAGTAGGCGGTGTCGTTGCATTTTTTGCCCTTCGATATATAGAGGACGAAAAGACCACGCAGCGAAGGCAAAGCCTGTTTACCGCACTCCTCGTTGCGTTCCTGGGAGTCATGAACTTCCTGGTTTCAGTAAACAACATTGAATGGTTCTATTTGGCATTTGAAGCGACAACGCTCGCGTCGTTTCTCCTCATTGGTTTTCGTCAAGATGAAATTTCCAGGAAAAATGCCCAAACCGCGCTTTGGATGAACCAGATCGGCGGCGTCTCCATTCTGCTCGCCCTCGCGCTTCTTACCGTGAATCAAAACACGATTCACTTCTCCACTTTGTCACGAATGGAGGGGATGTTTCCACTTTTGCCAATTGCTTTCCTGGTCATTGCAGCCTTGGTGAAGGGTGCGCAGCTTCCGTTTTCTGGCTGGCTGCTCGGGGCAATGGTTGCACCTACGCCCGTATCGGCAATTCTGCATTCTTCCACAATGGTAAAGATCGCACCTTACCTGCTTTTGAGATTGGCGCCTCTGATCGCAGGGACTTGGCTTTCTTTTTCAACAATTCTTCTGACCGGAGTGGTTTACATCCTTGCGGGCGTGATGGCTTTGAGTGAAAACAATTTTAAGCGGGTCCTGGCGTGGTCCACCGTGGGGCTGCTCGGACTGATGATGTTGACAGCGGCAATTGGCACTCCGCAAGCGATGACTGCGGCGCTCGCTCTGATGCTCTTTCACGGCGTATCGAAGGCCCTTTTGTTTTTGCAGGCGGGTGTACTTGAGAAGGTATTCCACAAAAAGAACATTGACGAATTCGGACAGCTCATTCGATATGCGCCAATTACAACATTTTTCATCAATGTCGGATTCTTGAGCATTGCACTCCCGCCTTTCGGTGCCTTCGTTGGTAAGTGGCTGGGATTGGCAACGGCTTCAAGCGGAATGGGGTTGCTTCAGTTATTGCTGCCGATCCTGGTAATGAGTTTCGGAAGCGTGGTTCTTTCCATTCTCTACTTCAAGATCATGGGTGTGCTTGCAATGAAGATGGAGGCACACTATCGCTCATCCAATAGTCGGGCCATTGAGTTGGAAAAACTGCCCTGGGTATACCTTTGTTCCGGGTTTGGACTTTTTGGAGTCCTTGCGCTGGCTGCAATATTCATTGCTCCGATACTTGCCAACGCACTCGTGCCCGCAGTGAACCAGCTGCTTGGCAGTCAAACGGTGACACCCTGGCTCTGGGCGGATGGCCTTTCGATCGGGCTGGGGTTCACGACGATTTACTTTTGGCAGATTCTCCTGGCTTTTCTTCTAGTCGTTACAGTGCCTCCGGTATTTTACCTTTTACTTTTAAGAAACGTGGACATTGTCAAAGAGTATGCCTGTGGGGAGAAATTCGCTTCAAACTTTGTCATGTATTCTTATTCCGGGGGAAGGAAAGTGGAGCGGCTCCATAATCGCATTTTGGCTTTGCTCTTTGCTGTTATTCTGCTTACAGGGGTGATCGGGCAATGAGTTACTGGATTGCGTTTCCTGCTATTATTGCTGCTCCCGTACTGGGAGGACTGCTCCATGGAGCGGATCGGGTGATTCGGGCACGAATGCAGAGCCGCAAAGGGCCTCCGCTCCTTCAGCCCTTTCTTGACCTGCTGAAGCTTCTTGAAAAGCGACAATTTATTGTTCATTCCTATCATGCCTTGCTGGCTCTTGCTCATATGATCGTCCTTTGGGTCAGCATCGGAATGCTGTTTTTCAATAGTGACCTGCTGATGGTGATTTACTTTCATTTGCTCGCGACATTGCTCCTGGTGGTGGCCGGGTATTCCGTCCGCTCGGTGTTCAGTAACATGGGGGCAACACGAGAACTTGTGGCGTCCCTGACCTATGAGCCGGTATTTGTCCTCTGCGTGATAGCTTTGTTTACTCAGTATGGAACTTTTCAACCAGCTGGCATCTTAACCTCTGCAAACCCGCCTCTCTATACCCTGCCATTTATTTTTTTCGCTTTGCTGATTGCTCTGCCGGTGAAATTGAAGAAATCGCCATTTGATATTTCCGAAGCACATCAGGAAATCATAGGAGGCGTGGAAATTGAGTTTTCCGGTTTTTACAAAGGGGTCCTTCTGGTTTCCAAGTGGCTTGACTATGTCTATGTCTACAGCTTCCTGTACTTGTTCAGCGGTGGACAGCTCGGGCTGGCTCTAGCGATCTTCGTCGGCGTTTTTGTTCTGCTTGCGGCTGTTGACAATGCAACGGCGCGTGTGACTTACGGGGAGATGAATCGGATCACCCTGCCGCTCGTAATCATCCTGGTCGTGATCAACTATGTGGTGCTTTCGATACAGAGGGTTGCTATATGAGCAGACACAGCGTGCGATCGCCCTGGCTTCTTCATTTTAATGCGGGCAGCTGCAATGGTTGTGATGTTGAAATTCTTGCCTGCTTGGCTCCTAAGTACGACATTGAGCGCTTTGGGATCGTAAATACAGGCAACCCAATACAGGCGGATATCCTGCTGATCACCGGACCTATTACCAAACGGGCTCGTGAGCGGGTGGTGGAACTCTATGTCCAGATGCCTGAGCCCAAAGTGGTGATTGCGGTGGGTGCGTGTGCTTGCACCGGTGGGGTTTTTCGTGGAATGTACAACGTCGAAAACGGCGTGGATTCGTTTATTCCCGTCGATGTTTACATTCCCGGGTGTTCGGCTCATCCGGAACAGATTATCGATGGAGTGGTGAAAAGTCTTGGAATTCTCGCCGGGAAAAACAAGGAAATGGAATTTCCCACGCAACTCAGAGGTCCTGTGACAATAGATCGGGGACAGGTCGATCGGAGGGGGCTGGCGGGAAGTGTGGCTTCGCTTGAGAAGGGATGTACAAATCGTGGAACAGAGAATTGAAGTTACTCCGTCCAATGCCATAGCGGAGATGGCGAAGTGGTATCTTCCGACTGAACATCAGCTGATTACTGTGGTCGCATTGGACACCGGCTCGCAGCTGGAGTTGCAATGGATATTCTCAGCTTACGGGAAGTTGAATGATCGAACCGTCTTTCGCGCTTATTTTGATTATTCGGCGCTTATTCCCACATTAACCAGATATATCCCCTCTGCCTGGATTATCGAACGCGAGATTGTGGATTTATTCGGGGTACAGATCGAAGGCACTCAACCAGGACTCATGCTTGATTCAGACAGTATTCAGGCTCCCTTGAGGAAGAATAAATGAGCCGCACTTACGTCATACCCCTGGGCGCTCAACATGTTTCCCTGCTGGAACCGATTCGATTTTTATTTACGGTGGAAAACGAAAGAATCGCCTCGGTTGAGGCGGATATCGGATTTGTTCACCGTGGGATTGAGCTCGCTTGCGCCACAAAGTTCAAGTTCAAGCAGGTTCCCTATGTTGTGGCGCGAGTCTGTGGCCTTTGCGCAGTCGTGCACTCCACGGCTTATGTCACGGCGGTAGAGAGACTGATGAAGATCGAGACTACGCGCCGGACGAAATGGCTGAGAATTGTGGCCAACGAGTTGGACCGCATTCAATCCCATTTCATAGCCCTGGGACATACCAGTGAATGTGCGGGCTTTGAGGCGCTTTTCATGGCCTGCATGAAGGACCGGGAGACTGCTTTGGAATTAACCGAGGCCTTCACTGGGAACAGAATGCAGTTTGATTATGTGAACATCGGAGGTGTCAACCGCGACTTGACTCCCGAGATGGCTTTGTTGATGAAAAAGAAACTTTCATTGCTGAAAAACCGGGTGAACGATTTACAGGAATTGTTCATGAGCAATTGGAGCCTGTCGCTGAAGTATAAGGGAATCGGAGTGGTGTCGCTTGAAGACGCTCAGCGTTTTAATGCTACCGGACCCATTGCTCGTGCCTCGGGTTTAGCAACGGATTTGCGGGTCGAGGCCGATATGTTGCCATACGGGGACGTTGGTTTTGAGCTGGCCTTGGAGACGGCGGGAGATATTCACTCCCGCAATGTAGTGCGCTTGAGAGAACTCGCCAATAGTATCAGGATGATTGAGAATATCCTGGATGGCTTGCCTGTCGGTGACATAGAAGTACCGGTAAAAGGAAATCCGGATGGGGACGCCATCAGCCATATCGAAGCGCCCCGCGGGCAATGTATCTACATGGTCAGAGGGAATATGACCTCCACCTTGGACCGCGTGAAGATCCAGGCTCCGACATTTGCGAATATTCCCGTAATTGTAAACGCTTTCGTCGGAGAAGAATACGGCAACGCTCCTCCTATTCTGGCGTCTTTTGATCCATGCCTGTCGTGCACTGCGAGGTGATGAATGTTTCGAGCCCTGGGTCTGGCATTTAAGAATCTGGTTCGCAAACCGGTGACCCGGAATTATCCCGCTGAAAAACTGCCTAAAGCTGCTCGGTATCGCGGGCTGGTTCTCTGGAAAAAAGAAAAATGCATCAGCTGCTTTATTTGTGAGAAAGCGTGTCCACCCGGAGCGATTTTGTTTACACAAAATGTGGAGACTGGCGAGGTCGAGTTTCACCTTAACCCGTATCTTTGCATCTATTGCGGCGAATGTGTCCGAGCTTGCCCTGATCGATCAAACGCCCTGACTCAGTCGGAAGAATTGGCAGATGCGGGAATCAGTGCTGATCAAATCAACAGTAGCTGGTCAGCGCTCGAGATATCGGCTGCAGACTCCAAACTCAAATACCGAGCACGAAAGAAAGATAAAAAGTAAATTTCTGAGTAGATTCCAGTGTTTGGGGCCCTTTCGTCACACGGCTAAGAGCTCTTGTCTAAAATGACGCGACGCGCTACAAGCACCCAAATAACTGTTTACTTGATTAAGGAGTCTTTCATGAAAACTTTGACGATCATCCTCGCGACGTTAGCTCTGAGTTCCTCTGCTTTTGCTCTGACGCCAAAAAGCGAAATCATTGGCAAGCAATATATCAGCGCCGATAAAGCCTGCTCTGTCGTGATCGATCAGGACGAATACTGGAAAGCGGATTGCGATCACCTCAAGAAGAAATATCGCCAGACGATTCTTACCGGGCACGGAATCGATGTCGTCAGCTGCTACGGAGACCCCACTTGTGAGGGCGTCGTCTTTAAAGGCCAGTTCAGCAGACCTCTTCAGGCTTTTATTATTAAAGACGCTCAGCTTCCTGGTGGCTTGGGTCTTGGAATTGTTTACGGATCGCCGGCTGACGGCGATGTTGAAGTGCTCGTTCAGCACTAATTATACTAGTCAAACCGTTCTTCAGCGCGAGACCAGGCTATACTCTTGATTTCCTTGTGGAATTTTACATAAAGCCTTGCAAATCGGCACACGTATCGGATGAGTAAAGTGTAAACAAACCTAAGATTTTGTCCGACACGGTAAAGTGGGCCAGATTTTCTTAAACCTTTGCAGATGGGTAAGTTATCTATTGTTTGGCCTGGCTTTGATCAGTGCCTGTCAACTAATTCCAGGGCAGTATAACGGCTACTTTGCGTATGCATCGGATGCGATTCCCTCTGGCTATGAGAGCTATCTGGATCGGCCGGATATCCTCAAAATCAAGCCTGTAACCCATAACGAATTTGGATCCGACTGGCAGAATCTCAAGCGTGCACATCTTGAAGCTACGGCCCAACTGTTGGAACTTTATCCCGATAGGGAGATATACTTTTTGGCCCGGGATTCAGAGCTTCTATATGACTACGCACGGTGGGCTTTGAAGGATCAACCCAAGGCACTGAATCAAATTCATCTTCTGAATGTTTCCCGTGCCAACATGCGAGCAGATCACATTTCGGATTACCTGTCGCAGGAAGGGATTTCTGAAAAATCCTTAAGCTCTGCCAAAAAGTTTCTTTTTGTGGATACCGGTTTTGAAGGCACCATTCCAAGAGTGATTGGCGAGCGCTTTCCCGCACACCTTCGCTCAAAACTCAAAACGCATCTGATGTGTTCTCAAAATGCAAATATCCCTTCCACTCGGGTATTTCTTACCGCCTTAAATCCCAACGCGCCCCGGTTAGATCCCGGGTCGATGCATTACACAATTATTAGTTACGAACACATGCCCCGGTATACAAACCGCTCGGATAGATTCCTATCGGTCGGTGGAAGGTGGCACCCTATGTCAACGGTGATTGGGCAGTCAGACGGCGCAGTCTCTAAAAGCAAGGCAATTTCTTATATGCAGGATCTACTGGCATATGCGGAAAAAGAAAAATCCTTATTTGAATCGCGTCGCACGTTTTGGCGCAATCTAGTAAAAGTGCAGGCACTCGGTGACCTTCTGTCGCTAAAAAACGAGCTATCTGCTTTGTTCAAAGCGCATCCAGATGATCCGATGATCGAGGCCTCCATCCGTGACTTTATTGACATTCACAATCGCGCAAACCCGCAGCGCAGAATTGAGCCAGGAGAACTCAAGCTGCTTCAACTCGGAACTTCTAAAAAGTATGCTTCCAAGCACCAGCTTGCCCTGGAACACCCGGAATGGGCCTCGATTTTGGAAGATCCTGAAACTGGCATTAAATCATTGATTCAAAATGGTGAATATTCGAAGCTCGGAGCAATCCTGGATACGATCAAGAATGACGAATTCGCGATGATCGTATCCAAGGAAATCATTGCCGCAAAGCAAAGCCCGGAGCTGGGAACGTTTGTAGATACGCTGATCAAAAACAGTGCACCAGACCAGGTACAGCGGCTAGTGTTCGATATACCCATGCCTCCGTCTCAAAAGAATCTTTGGCTGTTGAATCGCGTGATTGATCTGGAGAATTTCAAGGGAATGGAAGCGATTGCGTCGCATACTTTTACGCACGGTCATTTCGAAGGAGCCTTCGATCTGATCAGTCGCTTGATTGACAAAGGAAATCCTGGTGTATTTTCGTTTTTAAGCTCTTCGACGTTCAACCAGGAGTTTATGACAAAAAGGCCTGATCTTTGGATCAAATTTCTTGAAAAGGCGGACCTTCAGGCAAAGCGTCAGTTAGCGACTTTTGCATTCTCCCAGTCCCATGCGGTTGATATGACTGATGTGCTTGATCTGTTGATTTCCACAAAAGACGAAGAAATTTTGAGCAGAATCGTAAGAAGCTATTTTTCAAAACCCTATTCCGTTCCTCATAAGAGCAGACTTGTACGCATTCTGGCGCTGGGTCTTCCGGCGGTTCATCTGGAGGCAGCTCGTTCTGTGTATTCCGAATCGCATTCAAAAGCGTTTACGGATCTTCTTTCGTACTTGATCAACGGCAGGAACCCTGATGTCTACGAAGCGCTCAAGAAATACAGTTTCAACAAAATGTTCTGGATGGATACGCCTGGTTACTCAGAGGCTCGGCGTGCCATCGTAACCTATGATTTAAATGAACGAGAAGAATTGATTAAAAAATACTTTATGAAGCCATCGGAAACCGAGGTTTCCAACCCTCCCAAAGCGACGAGTATTAAAAAACCGATCAAAGATTTTGTGGCTATTACGCCTTCCTTGCAGAAGGATCAATGGATTCGAACGAGCGAAGGGCGAATCCTGCAAGTGATTGAGCGAGTCGATCAAGGAAAAAGGGGCGTGGTATTTAAAGTCCGTTCTGAAAATGCAAAAGTTCTATTCGCACTCAAAGTGTCTGTGGACGGCTCCGCAGAAACGCTGAAGTCTTTCGCCAAAGAAACTGTCAAAGAACAGCTATATTCTAAATACGGAGTAAAACACGCAAAAATCATCGAAGCAGGACCGACTGTCATTCTTAAGCAGTGGATTGACGGGATTCGTGCGGATGATTGGATAGCCCAATGGAAACTGAATGGAGCTCCCATTGATGCACCTGAGTTTCAGAAATTGCAGCAAATGATCAATTCGCATGCAAAACGGGGTGTATATATTCGGGACTTAAACGCGAAACACGCGATTTGGGATGGGCACAACTGGGTGATTGTCGATTCAGGAGGCTTAAAGGAAGGATTATCGTTGGACCAGGTGCGAGAGGAGTATCTCCAGGCGCTCCCCAATCGTTGGGCAAAGGGTCTAACTTCACCTCATTGTGAAGGCGTTGCAAAACTTATTAAACAATATCTTTTACATTAATGTTTTTGTTTTCTGCCAGATGTTCAAGGCTTCAGGCTGTTCTTCAGCGCGATTGCATAAAGCGATCCGCAGGAAATCAGCGAGCCGTCGGAAAATCCGCAGAAAGCTTCTTCATTGTTCCTGCTGTCTTTGGCGATCTGAACCCTGCCCCCGAGCTTAGCGCAAACCAGAGCGCCGGGTTCCTGGCCTCCCTGCGGGTGAATACCGGTAGCAGAACTGACCTGCGCCAGCTTCCAGGCTTTGCAGTCCGAAGGTTCGGAGTTTTTCACGCAGGAGGAATTGAGGAGCAGTGTTCTTTCCCGGAGTTCGGTCATTTTAACGCTTTTTCCAGAATCCAATTTGAACGTAAGTTCGGCCGCGTGAGCGGAGGTTCCGAAAAGAACCAGTAAAAGAATGATCTTCATTTGCAGCTCTTTTCGTTAAACGGGGAGGGCACGGTCTGAATGTCCCAGGTGTTCTCTGCAACGAGTTCTTCGTCGATCAGTAACTGCCCGGTATCCTTTTCACAGCTACAGCTCGCTGAGGTGCAGGTCGCCATGCGTTCGCAAACGGAACCCCAGCTGTTGCGGATGACCAGTTGGCATTTTTGGGTGAGGGGATTCTTCTGCCGCCCCACAATCAGAACCGCATGGGGTTCACAAAAGGGGTGATTTTTCCAACTCGCGCCTGGCTCAGGAAAGGCCGGAATGGTCGAGCCCGGCTGGGCGACTTCCTTCTGCCACAAATTAAGTGTAGCCTCACTTCTGATGATAGCAGCGCAAATCGAAATTCCGATTGGCATGGGATTGGGCCTCTCGAGAGCTTCATGGATCCGGGCTTTCAGCGAAGACTTTGAGAAGAAATTTCGATGATCACATTCTAACTTGCAGTCGGTTGGATTCAGCTCTGAGGATTTCGCGCATCCACCTTGATCAAATTTCTGCTTCATGTCTTCAAGGATGGCGCGCGCAACAACGGATAAAATGTTAGGTTGTGGGGGATTGGTCTTGTCTGGCACTCGCGGGCACCGGTCCATTTGGGGACACGCCTGCACAAGTTTGCTTTCGTCATAGAGCGCGCGGACGGAATTTGCCTCTTGCGAAGGTGTCGTCGACGCTTGTTGTTTGCGCTCTTCGTATATTTTGAGATTCCCTTCGTGAATTTTCAGATTTGCCTGATAAATAACGAGATTATCCTTGAGTGAATTATAATAAAAATCGGAACGCGGCAGCTTTGCAAGGATCGCGGTGGTTTTCTCGATACTCTTTTGATTTTCTTCGATTCCTGTTTTCGACTCAAGTATGCCTTTTTCAGCCTCAGCGAGAGCCGCGGCACTGGGTCTTGTGAACTTGGAAGACTCAAGCTGCTCACTGATGATCTCGTTCACCAGATCGTCGGAGCAGGAACCCGATTTTGCCAGGGTCTCGACCGCCACACAGGTCCGGCCGCCATCCACCAGCAGGTCAAAATCGCCATTTTTCCTGCGATCGGGGCATTTCGTGAGATTCTTTTGTCGCGGGTCCAAAGAGCTTCCAATTGATGCGTAAAGCGCTGAAGAAGGTTTGATCGTCGCGTTCGCCGCCGCAGAACTGATATTGGCAGCTCGTTTCAGCTTTTGCCCTTCCCAGCAATCATTCAGCTGGCTGGCTACGTAGGCGTAACAGATGCCGAGACTGCCCTGACTGCGGATGGGCATCCCGGCCATCGGGCCATCGCCCTGGTCCAGACGGATAGGCGAACACGTGTCGGCCTGGACTCCCGTCACTGCCCAAATTGCTAATAGTATTCCGGTAATCAGCCCCATGAAGTCTTATTATACACGGGTTCTACGGGCCGGCACGAAATGAAATTCTCGTAATAGCTCGTAAACAGAGCCCTTTCCTTCCAGCCTGCTTTGATACAGCCGCAGGCGATCCACAGACACCGTGCCCATTTGTCGCTGCAAGTAGGGCTCAATCATCCTGTCTACGTGAGCAGGATTCTGGAATTTGGCGATCGTGAGGTGGGGGACATAGGGACGGGCTTCAGGCGCAATCCCGAGCTCCACCAGTTCACGATCAAGTGCACCTGCGACGTCGGAGAGCTGATGTTCCCGGTTCTCTATCCCTACCCAGAGAATTCGCGCTCGGGCCGGGCCTGGAAACACTCCCATGCCCTGCACGTTCATTAGGAACTCCGTTCTGTCTTTTGTAATCGATTCGATTTTTTTGGAGATCGGTTCGAGCAGGTCGGGTGCTGTAGTACCTATGAATTTTAACGTGAGATGAAATTTATCCGAAGGCACCCAGCGGATATTTCTGCTGTGCAATGCGAGTTCAACTTCCCGGGACAGCTTCTCGATTTCATCCCGGACCTCATTGCTCAGGTCGACCGCTACGAAAAGCCGCAAAGAGGCTACTGGCATTGGTGCAGGCGTTGCTACTTCCAGTCCAATGCGGGAGAATTTGAAACGCATTGCAGAAGCAGTCTGGGAAATCCCGATCACTTATAAAAGCGGTATGCGCGTACCCGCTCGGATCATCGCAAGTGATTCGCTCCTGGGAACCTTTGATGATGCGGTTTTCGATCAGATTTCGAATGTTGCGATGCTTCCGGGAATTGTGCAATGCGCGTACTGCATGCCAGACGGCCATTCGGGATATGGCTTCCCGATCGGGGGTGTGGCCGCGGTGGATCCCCAGACCGGAGTCATTTCGCCCGGTGGGATTGGTTTTGATATCAACTGCGGGATGCGCCTGGTCAGTACGAATTTGGCCTTCGATGAGGTGCAGCCACGCCTGCACAAGCTGGTGAACCTGCTCTATCAGCGCGTTCCGGCTGGTGTAGGGGGAAGTGGCTTCCTGGAGCTGAACAGAAAAGAATTCAAAAACGTATTAAAAATCGGCTCACGCTGGTGCCTGGAGCGGGGCTACGCGTGGAATGAAGACCTCGAACTGACAGAAGACAGTGGCTGCGCGACCGAAGCCGATCCGGAGCTGGTCAGTCAGACTGCGATTGAACGGGGTATAAAGCAGATCGGAACACTTGGTTCAGGCAACCATTATCTGGAGATTCAGGTGGCCAAACCCGAGAACATCTTTGATCCGGCTATGGCCCGGCTATTCGGTATCTCCCCCAACCAGGTGGTCATCATGTTTCATTGCGGCAGCCGGGGCTTTGGTCATCAGGTCGCAAGTGACTACCTCCAGCTCTTCCTGCAGGTGATGCAAAACAAGTACAAAATAGAGATTCCGGATCGCGAGCTGGCCTGCGCTCCATTCACCTCGCCGGAGGGGCAGGCTTACTTCGGTGCAATGAAGTGCGCCATTAACATGTCGTACGTGAACCGGCAGATTATCCTGCATCAGATTCGTGAAGTGTTTTCGGAAGTATTTGGAAGTCCGGCCAAGGAACTCGGGATGCACATGATCTACGATGTCGCCCACAATACAGCGAAGCTGGAGCAGCACCGGATCGAAGGGAAAAAAAAGCAGCTCCTCGTTCACCGCAAGGGTGCTACGCGGTCCTTTGGGCCGGGGAGACCGGAAGTTCCTGAAAGATACCGAGCTGTCGGGCAGCCTGTGATCATCGGCGGCAGCATGGAAACGGGCTCGTATCTGCTTCTGGGCATGGAATCAGCGGCTCAGACGTTCTTCAGTACCGCTCATGGAAGTGGACGAACGATGAGCCGTCACAAAGCCAAAAGTCTCTTCCGCGGAAGACAGCTTGCCGACGATATGGAGAGGCGCGGGATTTATGTTCGATCTACTTCACTTTCCGGACTGGCTGAAGAAGCGGGGGCTGCCTACAAGAATATTGATGAAGTGATCCACGTCTCGCATGCGGGTGGGCTGAGCCGCCCGATCATTAAATTTACCCCGCTGGGAAATATAAAAGGATGAGCAATGAGTTACAGATACCTGAATAATATCGCTCTCGCGGACGCCGCTTTCGAGGCGCTCGGTTCGAGCATTGCTGAAATGTTCGAGTCTGCTGCCGACGCGCTCCTGAGCATCATGGTGCAGGATGTTTCATCCATTCGACCCGCTTTGAAGCGCACGATTGAGTTGAAATCAGAGCGACAGGGGGACGAAGCTCTCGAGGAGCTGCTTTATGGCTTTTTGCAGAAAATCCTATATTTCAAGGACGCAGATGGGCTCCTTTTGCGTCCCGAAAAAATCAAGATCGATCCGTCACTGAGATCATTGAGTGTCTCATTCTTGGGAGAGATGATTTCAGATTATAAAAAAGAGCAGGCGGGAGCCCTGGGTGCGGATGCTAAAGCGATTACCCATCACAAATTTGCAATCTCAAAAACGCCCCAAGGCTGGAAAGCGATGGTCGTGGTGGATGTTTAACGTTGCGAGTCAGGCAAAAACTCCGCCCAAAGGCCTGGATGATCCGAAAGGGACTGAAGAGATTTCCAATTGTTTTTGGAATAAACAACATAGCTGTTTTGCACAGCCATTTCTGTATTGGTAAAGATCAGGTCAATCCTGCTTTTCAGCGAACAAGATGCATCCCATTTTTCTGGTCCGACTGGCAGTTTGCAAAGAGATCTCCTCTGCGCGAAGGCCAATGATTCCTGGAGACCCCAGGTATAACCCGGGATCGCATTCCACTCCCGGCTGAAGGCCAGGAGGTTCTCAATGGCGTGCTCAGCCCGCCACTCCGCTTCAGCTGGGTCGCGAACGGATGCGTCTGCATCGACTTTTTCGTTGAAATTGTATTTTATAAGTTCGTTCTTCAATGTCTTCAGCTGAGCTGCTTCGAGCGGCCAGGACAGGTAACGCCGACCGGAAAGCTCCATTTCCCAGGGCACGGTCGAAACATCCGGGCTGAGCTGCGCATTGAAATCGCCGCCAACGATGGTGCCGGCAAAAGGTCCGGGGAGGCGCAGGCTCGATAGATATTCAGAGATCTTGCGGCGAATCTGGACGGCTTGTTCAAAATGTTTCAACTTGCGGGCTCCATGCACATTCACCGCGATCACCCAGGGGGAATCGGCGCGCTTGCCATTGAGTAAAATCGCGGCTGCCTGCACAAATCCGTTATCACCCGCGATCGAAGTGGGAATGGTCCAGCGCTGCTCGTCGGCGATCGCCAAAGGTGCTTTGACCAGCATGGCAAGTCCTTCGACGATCAAACCACCGGGATAGGGGTTAGCGCCAAAGTCAAAAACAACTTCAGGCCGGGTATTCTGGGGACCCGTGTAGCGGATCACGCGCTGGTCCTTGAATGTGTCTTGATTCGTCCACCAGCCGACATTGCCTCGGCAAGCGAGGGCTGCTCTATAAGTATCCGGCAGCCGGTTCGCAAGCCTGAGAACAGAATTCAGTTCAAACCGATCGTCGTTCCTGTTTGCTGGCTTTTTGTAAAAGGCCGCACAATCCTTCGGGGTCTCGCCGCTTCCCGCAGCCACTTCCTGCAGGAATAAAATATCAGGACTCATCTGACGAAGATCGCGGGCGAGGCGATCCAGGCGAACACGATGTCCACGCTCGAGTTCCTGGTGCGCGAAGAAAAAAAGATAAGAATCGGTAGCAGTACGACTTCCGTCCCGATTTTCAAGCCAGCGCTCGGGCTCGCCGGTCGGGTGATAGCCATGAAGATTAAAACTTAGAACGGAAATGGGAGCGGCAGAAGCGTGTGAAATGCTGAAACTGCACAAAAGTGCAGAGATCAAAATCAAAACTGAATTGAGTCCACCGCGCTGAGCCATTTCGTCCCCACTCAGGCGAAGGGTAAGGCCGGTAGGTCAAATATTCAATCCCAAATTCATGGAGTTTGGAGTGCATGCAGACAATCAGACGGGATTTTTTGAAATGTGAACAAAATCAATCGCATCGCATGTTACTATTTGAAAACATGCTGATTTACGCCATTGATTTTGGAACCTCCAATTCCCTGCTGGGCGCCGCCGATCCGACGGGGCTTCGGGGCTTTGTACCTCTCGATCCGCAAGCAGCTGATCCGGGGGTGCTGCGCAGTCTCCTGTACTTCCCCAATTCCAAGGAAGTTTTCTACGGAGCACGGGCCATTCAGGAGTTTGGTCATCGGGATTTCACGGGACGATTGGTGCGTTCGATCAAAAAACAACTTCCCCGTCGGACCTTCATCGGAACTTTTGTCGAAAACCGTCCCTTCAATCTGGAAGATCTCATTGGTGTGTTTCTCGGAGAAATGCGTCGGCGCGCCAATGCCCATTACGGAGAAGACGTCACGAGCGTTGTCTTGGGGCGTCCCGCGCGCTTTGCCTTTGATGAAGCCGATGACCGCTATGCGGAAGGACGGCTGGAGCGTGCGGCGCGTATTGCGGGATTCAAAAACATAGAATTCTTCCCGGAACCAATCGCCGCCGCCTTTGGCTACGGTCGGAGTGCCGAAAGCACGCGACGTGAAGAACTGGTGCTTGCCGCAGACTTCGGGGGCGGCACTTCAGATTTCACCGTTTACCGCCTGGGTGAGGAGAATTTCCGCGCTTCAGACGTAATAGCCATGGGTGGCTTGTCCGTGGCGGGTGATGCTCTGGATTCCGCCATCATGCGCAAGCGCATTGCTCCGCTCTTCGGTACGGGCGTGCAGTATCAGGTTCCTTTTGGCTCGAACATTCTCACAATGCCGCCGCATCTCATGGAGCGGATCTGCCATCCCGGTGAAATTTCTCTTTTGCGCAAGCAAGACACCTTGGAATTTTTCAGGAATGTTCAGCAGTGGGCGCTTGGACCTGAGGATCGTGAGAAAATAGAACGACTCTTCACACTTCTGAATGATCAACTCGGTATTTCCCTTTTCGAGACGGTGGAGGCTGCCAAACGCGCTCTTTCCCTGTCGGATTCCGCCGCTTTGGAATTCACTTATCCTGATGTTGAAATCGATGAGCAGCTCACCCGGCCTGAATTCGAGTCCTATGCTGCAGCTCCCCTCGAGGCGATCATCACGTCACTGGATGAAACGATCGCCGCCGCACAGCTCAAGCCCGGGCAGATTGACCGCGTTCTTTGTACCGGAGGTACGGCCAAAGTACCCTGGCTTCGTGAAGCCCTGGTCAAACGTTTTGGGAAAGAGAAGCTACATGATCTGGATCCGTTCCGGGGCGTGGCTCGGGGACTGATGGAACGTGCCGCGGAACTGGCTTACAAGTAGGCGTTCCAGGCATTAACCCGGATTTTGAGCGGTTGGCCTTTTTTCAAAACCTTCCCGGTGAGTTTCTCGAGAGTCTGGACCGTGACCAGTTGTAAAGAGTGATCTTGTTTCTCAAGAAGGGGTTTCAGTCCTGCGGCATGTCTGCTGTTGCCAACCAAGGTCAAAGCCGCCAAAGCTTTCTGGGGGACCCACTGGGCTTTCCCTTTGTGAAAATTGGCGGGATCTTTTGCCGCAGCTAAAAGTGCTTCCGCACTGCCTGCAGGACGAAGTTTCGCGATCGTTTGAACCGCTTCAAGACGCACGACGAGTGCTGGATCCTTCAGAAGGGCAAGAACTGCGGGCGCGCCCTCTTGGGCCTGGATTGCAGAAAGTGCCCGTAAAGCTCCACTGCGGATCATCCAAATCGGATCTTTCAATAGAGGCACGAGATAACGGGAGGTGCTGATCCCGCCGAGTTTTGCTCCGCCCATCAGTGCGATGTAGCGGTCTGTATCCGGAAGCTTGGAATCCCGGGCCAAGGTAAAGAGTGGTTCCACAGCTCTTGTGCTGTAACGATTCTCCCATTGAGCGAGTAGGGTCTGGAACTGGGTGCCTGAGCGTGACTGGAGCTGCTTGCGCATGGCCGCAAGTACATCGGCATGAGACTGGACCGTGGTGGACGCAAAACTGCTCGTGGAACCCCCGAGAAGAACCAAGACAAGAGCACTAGCCGTTAAGCATTTTTTCGAATTCAGCAACGAGATCTGCATCTGATTTTTCGATCTTAGCGGCAGCAGGCTTTGAAGTCGAGGTGGAACTCGCTGGGGCAGTCTGAACTGGCGCAGGGGTCGGGGCCTCAGGAACAGGATCGGGAGAAACACTGGCACCCGCAGCGGGTTCCGCTTTGAGACTGGTTTCGACCTGATCGACCAGACCCTCAAAGAGCGGATCATTGGTGGTTGCTGTGCTTGCCGCAGTTGCGCTCTCCGCGACGGCTTCAACGGCCGGGGTGGCGACTTCTGCGACCGGAGCGGCGATTTCAACTGCAGCGGGTTCGGCTGGCTTGGTCTCGGCTGCCGGTGGGCTGTCGAAAAGGGCGTCAATCGCGGCCTGATCAACAGTTTCGCTCTGCCCTGTGACCACGGCGGCAACCGGTTCCGCGGGTTTGGCCGGGGCTGCCTCAACGGGAACCTGTCCACCTAAGGCTGCTTTGAGTTGGGCGTTTTCCTGCTGAAGGCGCTTCAAATTGGCAAGATCATCTTCAATGACGCTGTATTCAGCGAGCTTGTCTTCCAATGTTTTGAGTTTGGATTGCAGATCCGAGAACGCAGCAGAATCGCCAGCAGCGGCAGGGACGGCGGTTGCGGCCTGGGATTGTGCGGAAACTAGCTCGGACTCAAGTCTGGCTTTCTCGGCAACGACTGCTTCCATTGCGGCAGCCTGTTGAGTCAGCTTTTGTTCCATGACGGCGATATTTTTGGCAAGCGCGGCATCGACGTTAAAATTCTGGATTGGAGCTTCAGTTCCTGCACTTGCAGTTGGGGGGTACGCGTTCGGTTCGGTTCCGTTGATCATCCCAAAGAGCTGGGCCCGGAGCTTCTCCGCATCGCGAATCAGCTCATTCATATAAGTTTTGACAACACCATCAGCGCTGGCAGCGCCGTACTTGCGTTTATACAGAACCCAGAATGCCGCATATCCAGCGATCAAAATGGAAATGAGCAGAATCTCAAATAGGAGCGCTTCTGGCGTAAATCTGGAAAAGACGTAAACCCATGACGTCATCTATGGGCCCCTCCTAGGCCTGCTCACCTTTAATTGTAGGGGAGCCCGAAAACTCCTGTCAAATCGCGAATGAAATTAAAAGCGCCGAAGGAGCCGCTGATGCACAATACCGTTGGTGGCCAGGATCTCGTGGGCATCGACGCGGAAGGCGTTTCCGCTGAAATCCGTTACCTTTCCACCAGCTTCGGTCACTAAAAGGCTTCCTGCAGCGACATCCCAAGGCGAAAGATTCCGTTCCCAGAAACCGTCAAAAACTCCACGAGCGGTATAGGCAAGGTCTAACGCGGCGCTTCCGGGGCGACGTACAGCCCTGCAAATCCGGCTGATATTTTGAAATGATTGTATTTCTTTATCTAGAACGTCTTTGGTGTACGAAAATCCCGTCGTCAAAAGCGCACGGCTCAAATTGGATGCTTTCGAAACCAGAAGGGGTTTCTTGTTCATGAAGGCGCCCTTGCCGCGAGTGGCAACGTAGGTTTCCTTGAGAATAGGGTGATAGATGACTCCCGCTCGGACCTCACCGCGCCATTCGGCTGCGATTGAAACGCAGAACATCGGGAATCCATGAAAAAAGTTGGTCGTCCCGTCCAGAGGATCGATGATCCAGCGGCCTTCGCTCTGTTCCTGACCGCCTTTACCGGATTCTTCGGTCAGATAGCTGAACTGAGGAAGCTTCGCCCTGGCTCCTTCCCGGCTGTTGAGGATTTTCAAGGCGGCCTTTTCCGCAGCGAGATCGGCTTCGGTCACAATACCTGCGTCTTTTTTCTCCTGCGCGTGAAGTTTCTTGAGAAAGTACCGTGTCAGAACGCTTCCTGCCGCATGTGCAGCTTCAATCGCTGTTTTTGCAAGGAGTGCATCCATTGTATTTTGGGCTTTTTCATGGGCCTTGTCTTGGACGTCGCAAAATTTCTGATTCACGTTCATAATTGCCTTCTGCTGTTTGGTATAGTTATAGCGGCTAAGGAAAGAGAACTCAAATGCTCGATCAGTATGAAACCTTATTACCCGGTAAATCTTCTGCAAAAAAGCTGCGCGTCGTCACAGTCGGTAGTGACGAAGAGTCGCTGAACGAACTTGACCGGCTCTTGAATACTCTGGGCGTTGAGCCGGTCGGACGCGTGATCGCGACTGTCCGCAAAATCAATGCGTCGACCTACTTTGGCAAAGGCAAGATTGACGAAGCCCGGATGAAAGTCGAGTGCTTGAAGGCGGATGCCCTCATTGTGGATGTCGAACTTTCGCCCAACCAGCTTCGGAATATTGAAGCAGAAATTAAAAAAGCCATTCTCGACCGGCCGGGCGTTATCATCGAAATTTTTTCGGAACACGCGCGAACGCGAGAATCCAAGACTCAGGTCGCTTTGGCCCGCCTGCAGTACCTGCTTCCGCGACTGAGTCACTTCTGGACCCACTTTGAGCGTCAGCGCGGCGGCGGCACTGCTGCTCGCGGCATGGGTGAAAAGCAGATTGAAGTCGACCGCCGAATGGTCAAAAAGCAGATGACGGTTCTCCGGGATCGATTGAAGTTGATCGAGAAGGAAAGAAATGTGCAACGGTCCGGACGCAAGGACGTGCTCAAAGTTGCAATTGTGGGCTATACGAATGCGGGCAAATCGACGCTTCTGAATTCGATGACCCACAGTGATGTGCTCGTCGAAGACAAGTTGTTTGCGACGCTTGATGCCAGCGTGCGCGCGTTGGACCCGAACAGTCATCCACCGATTGTGGCAATTGACACGGTCGGATTCATCAGTCGCCTTCCGCCGACTCTGGTTGCGAGCTTTCGTTCAACTTTGGAAGAGTTGCAGCAAGCCGATCTGCTCCTGCATGTGGTGGACGCCAGTTCCTCGCAGGCCCGCGAACAATATGATGAGACGGAGCGCATTCTCAAGGAGTTGAAAGTCGAAGACAAGCCCCGCCTGGTGGTTTTGAACAAAGCCGATCTCCTTGGGACGCAGCCCGGCGCTAGAAACCGCGCGCGTCTGGTGGTGCCTGGAGCCATGATGGTCTCCGCGTTGAATCCTGAAGATGTGGAGAAGGTTCGGGAAACCGTGATGAATCACTTCCGTGGGAAAATGGAAGTCTGGGAGGTTCTGATTCCGTATTCTGAAAGCAAACTCGAGTCCCAACTCCATGCCCATGGCAGCATTGAAGTCAGTCGCTATATGACGAAAGGGACTTTCTACCGGCTTCGGATGGACGAAGGTTGGGCCAGAAAGCTGCAGTTAAAGAAATTCCAATTATGAAATTCGCGCGCTCCTGCACCGGAATCCTGTTCTTTTTTGTTTCTTTTGCGCATACGGCCGCTGCTGTAGCTGCCCATCCGGAGATTTCCACGCGGTTTCGATATTTGCCTGGTGCTGAACCGCTCACCACGGATCGCGTGCTGGTGCTGGACCCTGATCAGAGCAACCCGCATCGGCAGCGTTTTGTTCTGCAACGGCAGACACAGCTGGAAAACTTAACTACTATTGAGTTACCCAATCGTCGTTTTGGCGTGAGAGCGGCAGCGCTGGTGAGTATTTCCAAATCTTATGTCAGGGGACCCGGGCCTTGGTATCAGACGAAGGAAGATTTCCCATGCACGCCGCAGCCGGTTTCCTGGTTTGCTACTGAAGAAGGAACGCGCAAGGCTGCAGTGGAAGCGGCAGCTTTATGGGAAGCGGAACTCTCAGAAGCCAGAATGAAGCTCGAGTGGGTTTTGGGCAGGGTCGCGGAAGCAACGCCACAGCTGGCCTTGCAGATTGCGAATGCTCTTTTTGAAAGCTGGTTGCGGGTCGTGAGTGAGGAATGGCGTCAGAAGGTGGCGGCCAAAGGTCGTTTGGCCGAATGGAGATTTTATCGAGATTTGACCGGCAATGCCTGTAAAAATCAGGTGGCTTCCGGTAATCAGAAAAATACACGGCGCGACTGGGAGGAAATGATGGAACCCGTGCCGGGAGCAGGGGAGCCGAAGGTACTGACGCGGGCGCCCTCCCGGAGATGGGGCGGAGCTTTCACCGTGCGCGTGGAGCTGCAGGTCGGAGCAAAAAAACTGAATGGCCAGTTTCTGATCGATTCGGCAGCTCGCACCAGCATGGTCTCACCGTCCTGGCTCAGGCAGCAGGGCGTTTTACCAGTGGAACTGGAAAGTACAGGGACTCTGATTGAAAAAGTCCGCTGGGGTTCGGATCGCCGTCTGAAAAGGGACGGTGCGCTGGCGAAAAAAGTCAAAATCGTGTCGGCTGAAATCACCGGCTACGAGCTTCCAATTCGTGAATTTCTTTTGCACGATACCACCCAGCTGTTTTTGTCTTCGGACAGTTCTGGAAGCTGTTGCGCAGGCGTATTGGGAACGGATTTCCTGAGACGGGTCGTCGCGGAATTCAAACCTTCGGAGCCGCTCAGTGAAGTGATCTTTTTTTCACCCGCGGGGTTTTTCCCAAAGGCTGGATATCCAGAGAAACCCGAAAATTTTGAATGGGTGGAGGTCGCGACCACGCAATTTGGTGAGGCGGCAAGTGCCTGCCACGTCAAAACTGCGGATAAGGACCTGCTCGGAGTCGTCTGGAATTCAGCAGAAGAAGTTCCGCTTTCAATGACAGCTGGAATCCGCAAGAGTGCCAAAACTGCTCAGAGCGCGAAGTGGTCTTTGGAGTGCAAAACCGGGGTCCTTGCTTCCGGCATGAAGGCCGCAAGTTCTCCATATTCAACGGACCGGCGCCCGGGCATAGCAGCGGATATCGGAATTCCGGTCCTCGCGCGTGGCCCGTTTATCCTGGATCTGCCGCATGGCCGGATCTGGTTTGCCAAAACAACTAAGCGAAAACCCGATCCAGGCTCCAGCCCTGTTCCGGAGATTTCCGGACGATAGCAACGAGTCGATTCCGGCAGTAGATACTGAGAAAGCTCGCTTCGATCATCTGATTTCCCTCCGGTTCCCGCTGAGGCGCTCTTCTGATGATATTGAAAAGAACATTCTGCCGGCCGTGGAGCAGGGCTTCGGCCTCTTCAGGAGTGGCTTCGATTTGAGGATAACCTTCCAATAGGCGATCAAAAGGAATCCAGCAAGGGAGTTCATCCCAGCGCTGGCCTGCATCCATTGCCTTCTGGATTTCTTCCACCCTCAGAGCGTCCGGGTTCAGACGAAAAGTCCCTGAGCCACTGCGGGACAGCGTTTCCACCAGCGCGACGGAGCCCAGCATCCTGGCATAATCCTGGGCGAGACTCCGGATGTAAGTTCCCGAGCTGCATTTGATGTGGAAAGTTGCGAATGGCTTTTCGTAACCTAGAATATCAAATTCATAAAGACTGCAGAGCTTGGGCTCACGTTCCACTTCCAGGCCCGCACGGGCCAGTTCGTAAAGAGGTTTGCCGTCTTTTTTCTTGGCGGAATGCATCGGCGGAATCTGCAAGTAGGGCTGCAAGGTCATTCTACGCGCCAGCTCCTTGAGTTGAGTCAGGCCCTCCGGGAAAACCGTGGAAGTCTCCGAAACTGGAGCGGTCGGGTCTCCTGGCACAGTGGTTTCGCCAAAACGAAAACTGCCTTCATAGGTCTTGGTCGATCCGAGAAAGTACTGCGCAAGTTTCACCGCGCGTCCCACGCAGACGACCAGTAAACCGGTCGCGAACGGGTCGAGAGTGCCGCCGTGCCCGATTTTGGGCAGGTCGCGGCGCTTGAGTTGATAAGTATTTCGCAGCTGATGCTGCAGCTGTTCGATGATGCCGAAGGAAGTGATTCCCGCATGCTTATGGATCAGCAAAGCGCCGTTAAGCGGCGGCAGGCTGTTCGGGGTGTTCAGATCGATCATTACTTCGTCTCTTGATCGGGATCGGTGGAAATCTTGCGGAGCAGCTCATGTACCCGCAATGAATTCTCAAAGCCGCGATCTTCCCGAAAAATCAGATTAGGAATATGGCGGACCGTGAGAATGCGTGCGAGATGACGCCGTAAAAAACCGGAAGCGGAGGTCAGCCCCTCAATACAGTCCTTCATGCGCTGCTCGGCAGCCGCATCCGACAAAGGAGGTGCACCGTCGTGCCCGCCATGGGCGCCGCCCAGGATCGCCACGAAAATCGTGGCTTGACTGCCGTCCTGAGTGACTTCGACTGCCGTAAAGGTGACTGGTGGTACCCGGGGATCTTTGATTTCCTTGGGAACAAGATGTGCCAGTTCTTCCAGAATGACCGCCTGAAGACGGGCTCTGCGTGTTTCCTGCATAAGTATTACCTATCCAATCAGGCGTTCAGCGTTGGGGCAATCAGGTCAATCTGATAGGCCTCAATAATGTCCCCGGGCTTGAGATCCTGATAGTTCTCAATTCCGATACCGCATTCAAAGCCGGTAGCGACTTCCTTGGTGTCATCTTTGAAACGACGCAGGGAAGACATCTTGCCTTCAAATATGATCCGGCTTTCACGAAGCAAGCGGACATTCGCACCGCGAATGATTTTTCCGTCAATGACAGAAGAGCCGGCAATAACCCCGATTTTCGGAACAGAGAAAATCTGCCTGACTTCGGCCCGACCCAGGAATTTTTCGATCTTTTTCTTTTCGAGAAGTCCGGTCATGGCGGCTTTCACATCATCGATCAATTCATAGATGATGTTGTAGCATTTAATTTCAACATGTTCCGCTTCCGCCAGCTGCCGGGCTTTGGTTTCCGGGCGGACGTTGAAGCCGATGATGATTGCATTCGAGGCGGTTGCGAGCAGCACGTCACTTTCGGTGATGCCGCCCGGTGCCGAGTGAATGACTTTCACTTTCACTTTTTCGGATTCAATCTTGAGCAGACTTTCGCGAATGGCTTCAACAGACCCGAAGACGTCGCCCTTCAGGATGACACTCAATTCTTTCATGTCACCTGACTGAATTTTCGCGAAGAGCTCTTCGAGGCTCATCTTGCCTGTTGCAACGGCAGAGCGTTCACGGTTCTTGTCCACGCGGTTTTGGGCGATATCCCGGGCATCGGCATCGGTTGCCGCTGCATGGAATGTTTCGCCGGCGGAGGGAATGCCTTCGAAGCCAAGCACTTCGACAGCATAACCAGGTCCCGCTTCTTTCACGTTCGCGCCCTTGTCATTGGTCAGGGCTTTCACCCGGCCTGCATACGGACCTGAGACAATAGGTTCGCCAACTCTCAAGGTTCCGCGGTTGACCAGAAGGCTGACCACCGGGCCTCGGCCCTTTTCGAGCCGAGCTTCAAGCACGGTCCCGATCGCCCGAACGTTGGCGTTCGCTTTGAGGTCCAGCATTTCGGCCTGCAGAAGAATGCCATCGAGCAGTTTGTCGATATTGGTCTTCTTGAGGGCGGAAACCGGAATGAACATGGTCTCGCCGCCCCAATCTTCGGCCAGCAAATTCAGCTCGGCCAGGCCCTGCTTGATCTTTTCCGGATTGGCACCCGGCTTGTCGATCTTGTTGACGGCAACGATGATCGGCACTTTAGCTGCCTGCGCGTGGCTCAAAGCCTCTCGTGTCTGCGGCATCACCCCATCATCGGCTGAAACCACGAGAATGACGATATCAGTAACGTTGGCACCGCGTGCCCGCATGACGGAGAAAGCTTCATGGCCCGGGGTATCGATGAAGGTGATCATCTTGCCGTTTTTATTAACGGTGTATGCACCAATGTGCTGCGTGATTCCGCCGGCTTCACCGCCAGCTACGTTCTCTTCACGGATCGCATCCAGCAGGGTCGTCTTGCCATGGTCGACGTGACCCATGATCGTGACGACCGGAGGACGCGGCAGAAGGTCTTCCGGAGTGTCCTGGTTATCGGCCAGAACCTGCTCTTCTTTGTAAGCAACGTTCCGGACTTCATACTGGTATTCGGCGCCGACCAGGGTAGCGGTATCAAAGTCCACGGACTGGTTGAGCGTCACCATCTGGCCCATGCCCATCAGCTTTCTCACGACATCAACCGCTTTTACGCTCAGCTGGTTCGCGAGATCATGGATGGAAATCGTATCTTTCATCTCGACAATGCGCTTCTGCGCCTTGGCTTGGGTCAATTGAGTCTTTCTGATTTCCTTGCCCACAGGAATTTTCTTTTTCTTGGGCAGGAAAACCATTTCCTTTTTGCGGTAATCGGCAAAGCGGACATCTTCCGGACGAATTTCGGCTTCGCGGCCACCGCCGCGTTTTTTTGCCGCTTCTTCTTCAACCATCTGATCAAGGTTTTCCTTGGTCATCTTGATGATCCGGAAGCCTTCGCGGTCCTGCGTGGCCGTACCCTTCATCGCCGGTTTGACGGGCGAGGCTGGAGGCGCTGCTTTAATGATCTTCGGAGTCATGACCTGGGGCTCGACAATTTTGAGAATACTGCGTCGTGGAGCTACCGGACGTGGTGTCAGAACGATCGGAGGACGGGCTGGCTTGGCTGGAGCAGTAGTACTGGTCGTGGGGGGAGTTGCGGGTGTCTGGGCAGCCGTCGGTGCTGCTGCTTTGGTTGTGGCTGCAGCATGAGGTGCGTGAACTGTAGGAGCAGGTGCCGCGGGACTCGTCGTCGCGGCCGGAGCTGCCGTTTCCAGCTCAGTTTGTTCCGACTCGCTGGGAGCTGGTTCTTCAACTGCTTCCGGTGCGGCGGGTTGATGCTGTTCGGCTTCCTGTTGCAGAAGCTGGGTCGCTTCATCCGCTTCAACCTGTGCTGCTGCTTCCCTGAGAGCATCAGCAATGGCCTCTTTCGTCGCGATTGCGGCTTCCGGCATGTCATGCGCGCTGATCGCCTCATGAGCAGCTTTGGAAGATGGAGTTGCCGTGGTTACGGTCTCTGTTCCGCCATCCGCCTTCAAGCGGCGTCGGAGGATCGGGGCTGCGGCTTTTTTGTCAGCTTCCGCAAGGGCTGCTTGAACTGCAAGCGCTTGAGGGGTTTCTGCCGCTTTCTTTCGTGTGCGTGCCACAGGCTTCTTGGCTGGCTTCACAAGCTCGCCGGATTTTTTTCCAAAGGAGCTGCGGGCAACCTGGACCTGTTCTGGGGTGAGCTCACTCATGTGGTTCTTGACATTGATATTCAGCGTCTTGAGCTCGTCAACGAGAGCCAGGGCTTGTTTACCCAACTCCCTTGCGAGTTCGAACACTGTCATGTTTTGTTGATCAGACATTCACTATTCTCCTAAAGTTCCGAAAAAATTCCAGTTTGAGCCTTTTACCAGTTTTTAAATTACTCTGACTTGGAACTCCCGGAATCTCCATCAGCCTGCTTCATCATCTCGCGGAGACGCTCTTCAGCAAGAGTTTTCGCGTCTTTCGAGCCCTGAGGTGCGGCACTGAAGGTACCTTTCTTATCATCTTCATGGACGGGCGTGATAGCCAGAATATCTCCGGCCTTTTCAACAACAGCGGCAGCGTGCTGCTTGAGGGCGGCGGCGGCTTCGGCTGAATCATAACCCGGAACCTTCTGCAGGTTTTCGACCGTAGCTTCAGCGACCTGCCGGACATTGAGATAGCCGGCCTGGTAAATGGCATGAGCCAGCGTCTCGTTGACGCCATCAATATGCTGCAGGTTGAAAATCGCTTCTGCCGTACGCTTCTGCAATTTGGTCTTGGAAATGATGTCGAGCTTCCAGCCGGTAAGCTGGGCCGCAAGCCGGACGTTCTGTCCTTTGCGGCCGATTGCGAGTGAAAGCTGATCATCTTCGACCATGATTTCCATGGCGCGGTTGCGTTCATCGACGCGAATGGAAGAAATTTCCGCAGGCGCGAGCGCCGAGCGGACGAAGATCACGGGGTTGTCCGACCACGGAATGATGTCGATTTTCTCTCCCTTGAGTTCCTGGATGACATTCTGAACGCGAATTCCCTTCATGCCGACGCAGGCGCCGACCGGATCCACGTCGCGGTCCTTGGAAATAACAGCAATCTTGGAGCGGGCACCCGGTTCGCGGGCCGCATGCTTGATTTCCACGATGGCTTCGCGAATTTCAGGAACTTCCATTTCGAAAAGCTTGGCCAGATATTTCGGTGACGTGCGGGTCAGATAAAGCTGCGGGCCGCGCGCGGTGAGCACGACGTCCGAAAGGTAAGCTTGAACGCGGTCGCCGGGCTTGAACATTTCGCCCGGGATGATTTCCTGGCGGGGAAGGAGGGCGTCGGTCTTTCCAAGGTCGATGACCAGGTTTCCTCTTTCCACGCGGCGGGCGATACCGGTGATGATTTCGCCTTTGCGGTGAATGTATTCGTTATAAACAATTTCGCGTTCCGCATCGCGGACTTTCTGGAAGATAACCTGCTTGGCGGTCTGGGCGTCGATGCGTCCGAAATCGGGGGTTTCGACTTTCACACCGAGTTCATCGCCAACAACGGCTTCGGGATCCAGCTTGCGTGCTTCCTGTAGCTCGATCTCTTCGCTATCGTCCAGCATTTCGGGTTCACTCTCGACAACCTTTTTGAAATGAAAGAGGTCAATTTCGCCGGAATCATTATTGTAATGCGCTTCAAGCACGGCGTGAGCGCCATACTTTTTCTGGGCGGCCATCAAAACGGCCTGCTCTAAAGCACTGATGATGATTTCTTTTTTGATTCCACGGTCTTTTCCAACTGATTCGATAACACGGGCGAGTTCTGAGGCGTTCATGACTGGCTCTCTTTCTGGATCTCGAAATCCCCGAGCTGGGGTTCAAGATTCGCTTTGGATATGAGGGGAAGAGGAATGGTGACCTCGTCCAACCTGTTTGTATTGGACACGGCTTTGGCAGCCTTGCCCTTCTTCCCGTGAGACCCTGTCTTTGCGGCATTCTGCCCTGCAGACAGAGCAAGGCGGACCTTGTCGTTCTGCATTCCCATCAGGGTTCCGAGAAAATTCTTTTGTTTTGGATTCTTGGCCTGGTACTCCGGATTGCCGCTTTCTTCCGCAGTTAGTGGCCGGAAAAGGTGAATCCGCGCTTCGCGGCCCGCGAAGCGGTTGTAATCCCGGGCGATCCGCAGCGGCCGGTCAATGCCGGGCGAGGATACTTCAAGCTCATAAGCTCCGTTGAAAACATGATTGATTTCAGGAATCAGATCCAGGGGTTCGTCGAGCGTCCGTGCGACTTTGACGCAATCTTCGATTCCGATGGCAGAGCCGGCGGTCTCTTCTTTGTGGTCGATAAAAATTCGGAGGATGTTCTGTCGGCCGGTTTGAGCTTCGAGATATACGATGTCATACCCGAGGGGTGCAACCAACGGTGTGATCACTTCAATCAATTTGTCTCTCGTGCTCTCTGACATTCAGCTGCTCTAACTCCCTGCGGGCTCCTCTTAAATTCTGGTTAAATTCTCGAGGTGCTTTGCGTTAATTTCTGGCTGCGGACAAAAAAAAAGCGGGCATTTGCCCCGCTCTAAGTGACCGCGAAACTGGGCTCTAAGTAACATATTCCACCGGGAGAGCCAATAGAGTTTTTGCGGCATATAAGGTGAGGTGTGGATACTGTTGCCTTGACAGGAGCGGTCGAGGCTGGTGCAATAGTACCCATGCTTGCCAGTTCTCGTCATTTTGATCTGCAGGGTCTAACGCTCTGGATTTTTTCGCTTATTTTAATCGGAAATCCTACGCTTTCATACGCGACCTCACTCAACCAGCAGGCCAAAGAGCTGGTCCTGTCTTTAGAACTCGGAGGGGCAACCCAAGAACTTGGGCAGTGGAGCCGCAAAGAGCTGGAGAAAAATTTCAAGCACCAGGGCAACAGCGAGCAGGCACCTGATTCGGGCAAAACAGAGCGCTGGACCGGAATTTTGCTTCAAAACCTGATCGATCAAGGCCTGGGTTCTCTCCCTCCGGAAGCCAAGGCGGAAGTGGATCTGGTCATTCTGAAAAATGGAGCGGGCGTTCAGGCGTTTATCCCACGCGCCGTCATCACGAAGTACCCCCTTCTGGTTGCCTTCCAAAAAAACCGGGCCGCGCTGAAAAATCTGCAGACGATTGTACCTTGGAATTCCAAACCCAAAGTACTTGAAGAGTCGCTCCCGCTGAGCCGGTATTTTGTGAATGGTCTGACCCGGATTGAACTTGCAAATTATAAGGAAAAATACGGAACTCTGCTTCTAAAACGACGCACAGATCCTTCTGCCATGAGAGGCGAGAAACTCTTTGTTCAGAATTGCGTGGGCTGTCACGATGCCGGGCAGGGTCCTGCGATTTCGGAGTTCCGGAATCAAGGGCGAGTCCGGTCTCTTGCTTCAACGGGTCATCCCTCTGTAAAGGGGAATCCAAAACTCAGTGAACGGGATCAGCGCGCCGTCTTGAATTATTTGGAAGCTTACCGGCAGGAAAACGCTTTTGGGATTTCACAGGCCCAGACGGGTTCCACTTCCGGTACAGTCACGCGTTAGTCAAAGGTGGGGACCACCTTTTGGCAGGTTTGGACTAGACAGGCCGCCGGCAGTTCAGTTATAAAAAATCGGTCCGCACTTCTTATGCTGGGAGATCGTCCAATGGTAGGACAACGGACTCTGACTCCGTTTATCTTGGTTCGAATCCAGGTCTCCCAGCCAAAATTCTAAATCAGGCTTTGGGGTTCTTTGTTCATCTATAGTCGATCAGATTATTTTGATTGTGAGCAAATGATGAAAACGATCTATTTTGCTGCGTCCAGTTTGGATGGATTTATTTCTGACAAAAACAACTCGTTGGAATGGCTGTTTCAGTTTGGGGAGCCAAAGGGCAACTATATTGAAAATTTTGTAAATACAGTAGGTGCTCTTGCGATGGGATCTACTACTTATGAGTGGATGTGTAATAGCCTACCAGGGTTTGGGGATGGAAAGTGGCCCTATAGAGTGCCTGCGTTTGTTTTTACGAATAGGGAGCTTCCAGTATACTCCGGGGCAGATATTCGGTTTGTGAAGGGGGATGTAAGGCCGGTTCATCAGATGATGGCCGCTGAAGCCAAAGACAAACATATCTGGATAGTTGGTGGTGGAGAGCTTGCTGGGAAATTCTACGATGCCCATCTTTTGGATGAATTTATCATACAGTTTGTTTCTGTCACTCTTGGTGGAGGGGCTCCTTTGTTTCCAAGGAAATTGAAGAAGCCTCTTAAGTTAGAAAGTGTTCAAAGGCTCGATCAAGAGTTTGCAGAGTTGAGATACTCGGTCTAGGGGCTTTGTAGCCGTTATCGATAGCAGGATTGTTGGTTACGTAAACGCCATTGTTCCTCCTCAAAAGTTTCCAGAAAAATTCGATTCCGAAATCAAGGCGCTGTATGTCGATCCTTCAGCGCACCGCCAAGGCGTCGGTCGCAAGCTTGTGAGCGCGGCTGCTCATCGTCTTGCCGATTTGGGTTTTAACTCTATGCTGATTCAGACCACGCAGAAAAATCTTTTCAGAGCATTTTATGAAAAATTGGGAGGTCAAGTGATTGAAGGGGCGGGCACAATCACAGTGGATGGATGTGAGGTTGCCCTTGTGGCCTTTGGGTGGTCGGATATTCGTCATCTGTTCACCTCCAAGGCGTTTGTGGAATTTGAATAAGCTGAACTCTACCGGGCAGGAGCTGCTGTCGTGCTCAGCACCGGATCCTTTCCAGAATTCAAATCGTCCTGGAGGTTTTTGACAGCGCTCATCGAAACAGATGTCGGGTCTATCCGCGAAACTCGATTCACTCATGTTTCCCAAACATCACATGAACTGGCGCATGCGATCCATTCACGTGTTGGATCACATATCGGATGAAGACCTGTTTTTCTCCGGCCCCATTTGCCTGTCCGAAAAAAATGCAAAACTTCTACGCGCAAGGATTTTGGAGTTTCTGGAAGAGACGAAGCATTGCTCGGTCCTCTGCGCCCGGAAGGGTGAGCAGCCTTGTCCAATCTGGGTAAGCTGTGTCCTTTGCGACACTCTGACGGTCGGCTTATAGCGCTGATATGCTTGAAATGAGCAAATTATGCGGGACGTTCGGGATTCATATTGCTGGCTGTTGGTCTGGAGTCTTGTGACAATCGCATCGATTGTTTCAGGCTGCTCGCCGAAGATCATCTCTGACAAGCTCGCTGCTCAAACCGAAGGTACCGAAGTGGGTGCACAGGACACAACACCTCCTGTGCTCACGACGATCGATGACGGCTCGATCACGCTTTCTTTGAGCACGAGCCCTTCTTTCAGCTGGGTAAGCGCGACTGAGACAGGTTCCGGGCTGCTGAGATACGAACTCAGTATCGGCACGGCGCCAGGGCTGACGGACGTTGCCGGTTGGAGGGACGCGGGTACTGGTACAAGCGGGCAGATCAGCGGCTTGAGCCTGTCTTACGGCACGACTTACTATACGAATCTCCGGGCCGTAGATCTGGCGTACAATACGAGCGCCGCAATCAGCGGAGACGGCTGGCAGCCGACCCCTGCAGTGGAAACGGGTGCTCTTCCTGTGAGCGTGCCTGAGGCATTTCCTTACCAGGGACAGGCTTCAGTAGATTATGAAAACGCTCCTCCGGTGTATAGCCTTCAGGACTCGACCTGTACTGGGCTGAGTATTGATTCTTCCACCGGTCTGGTAAGCGGGATACTGACCGCCGTGGATGGAGAGAGTTGCTCGTACAAGGTGCGCGCGACAATGGACGCCGTCACCACAACCTCGAATGCGCTCACGGTCAACGTGGGGCCAAGTCTGAATTTTAGTTTTAATACAGACACTCTCTACTTGCGTAAGGGAGATCCAGCGCAGCAGCTTGTCTTGAATCTTTCTTCTCCCGCACCATTTTCAAGCCGAATCAGCTACTCGCTTTACAGCGATCAGACGGAAAATGAATTTTTAGGCGAACTCGATGGGCTTGCGACGCGAGGATATATCGATATCTCAAGTGGTCAAAGCAGCGTGAGTCTGGATCTGAGGGTTCCTCTAGGATCTTCGCTTACGGACGGAACTTACCAGACGTTCAAAATTGATACGGGTACCAAAGAGAGTAAGCCAAGCGCCCTGCTTGGTCTGCATTCAGACCCCGTCCCTGAGTTTGATCTGATAGCAGCAGGCGCCGATCACACCTGTGGGATTGACGAAGGAAGACTCTATTGCTGGGGATCTGACAGCTCTGGCCAACTGGGCAATGGCGCCACGACCGGCAATGTGACTAGTCCCACCCAAATTGGAGCGTCAACAACGTGGACTGCGGTTGCGGCAGGCCTCTCCCACACCTGCGGGATTAATGGAGGAAAGCTCTACTGCTGGGGATATGATGCCTTTGGCCAAGTGGGCAATGGCGCCGCGACTGGCGATGTGATTAGTCCCAACCAAATCGGAGCGTCAACGACGTGGAGTGCGGTGACGGCAGGCCTCTTTCATACCTGCGGGATTAACGGAGGAACGCTGTATTGCTGGGGTGATGACGTTTATGGTCAGGTGGGTAATGGCGCCACGACTAACATCGTGACCAGTCCCCCCCCAATCGGAGCGTCAACGACGTGGGATGCGATTGCGGCAGGCACTAATCACACCTGCGGGATTGATGGAGGAACGCTCTATTGCTGGGGATTTGATATTTATGGCCAAGTGGGTAATGGCGCCACGACTGGCAATGTGATTAGCCCCACCCAAATCGGAGCGTCAACGACGTGGAGTGCGGTGACAGCAGGCGCTGATCATACCTGCGGGATTGATGGAGGAATGCTCTATTGTTGGGGATCTGACGGCGCAGGCCAAATGGGCAATGGCGCCACGACTGGCAATGTGATCAGTCCCACCCAAATCGGAGCGTCAACGACGTGGAGTGCGATTGCGGCAGGCTCCTTTCACGCCTGTGGGATTGATGAAGGAAGACTCTATTGCTGGGGAATGGACAGTCATGGCCAAGTGGGTAATGGCGCCACGACTGGCGATGTGACTAGTCCCACGCAAATCGGAGCGTCAACGACGTGGAGTGCGATTGCGACAGGCTTTCATCACACCTGTGGAATGGATGGAGGAACGCTCAATTGTTGGGGAGATGACGACAATGGCCAAGTGGGCAATGGCGCCACGACTGGTAATGTGATTAGTCCCTCCCGAATCGGAGCGTCAATGGCGTGGAGTGCGGTTACGACAGGCTCTTCTCACACCTGCGGGATTGATGAGGGAAAACTCTATTGCTGGGGAATGGACAGCTATGGCCAAGTGGGTAATGGCGCCGAGACTGGTGATGTGATTAGTCCCTCCCGAATCGGAGCGTTAACGACGTGGAATACGATTGCGGCAGGCCCCTTTCACACCTGCGGGATTGCTGAAGGAAAACTTTATTGTTGGGGATTTGACGGCACGGGCGAACTGGGCAATGGCGCCACGACTGGCAGTGTGGCTAGTCCCTCCCAAATCGGAGCGTCAACGGCGTGGGGTGCGGTTACAATAGGCTCTTCTCACACCTGCGGGATAGATGAAGGAAAGCTCTATTGCTGGGGAGATGACGGCTCAGGCCAAGTGGGCAATGGCGCCACGACTGGCAATGTGATCAGTCCCACCCAAATCGGAGCGTCAACGACGTGGAGTGCGGTGACAGCAGGCTCTTCTCACACCTGCGGGATTGATGGAGGAAAGCTCTACTGCTGGGGATCTGATGGTGCAGGCCAAGTGGGCAACGGCGCCACAACTGGTAATGTGATTAGTCCATCCCAAATCGGAGCGTCAACGACGTGGAGTGCGATTGCGGCAGGCGCCAATCATACTTGCGGGATTGATGGAGGAAAGCTTTATTGCTGGGGTTATGATTCGTATGGCCAGCTGGGCAACGGCGCCCCAACTGGTGATGTGACTGTTCCCGCTCAAGTCGGAGCGTCTACGACCTGGACTGCGATTGCTGCAGGAGCCAGTCATACTTGCGGGATAGACGGAGGAAGGCTCTACTGTTGGGGATTTGATTTCTATGGCCAGGTGGGCAATGGCGCCACGATAGGCAATGTGATTAGCCCTGCTCCAATCGGAGCGTCAATGACCTGGAGTGTGCTTGCGGCAGGCGCCTCTCATACCTGCGGGATTGATGGAGGAAAGCTTTATTGCTGGGGATCCGACAGATCCGGCCAATGTGCGAAAAATATTTCACCGATAGCCCCGCTTTTGATTTTGTCTCGGGACTGACAATAAGGATCACCATCATCTGGTTCGGGAAATGCATCCGCTCGCTTGGTTCCAGCAGACTGGCGCGGGGGGCAGCGGCCGGATGAATGACTCGAATCTTACTTCATCGCTGATTTTACTGGCTGCTCTTCTCATTTTGGGAACAGCTTACCTTATTCGCGTGCTCATGAAGGGGCGGGCTACATTTGAGCGCGTCAATCAGCAGGGCGGCAGTGTCTTTCTCAGTAAAAATGTAATGGAAATGGCTTATTGGGGACTCGGACCTCTGGCGCGTTTCTTCGTATTCCTGCGGATCAGCGCAAATATGCTGACGTGGAGCGCGCTCGGGCTCGGGTTCATTTCTGCAGCGTGTCTGGCTTCCGGAAATTTCGGATTTGCCGCGCTGTTCACAGCGGGCACAGGATTTCTGGATGCTCTGGATGGGATGGTGGCCCGGCTTACCGGAAAAATCGGTAAAGGCGGTGAAATTCTGGATTCGGCAATTGATCGCTGCGTCGAGTTTATGTTTATTGGCGGGGTGGTTCTTTACTACCGAGACATTCCGTCCATCCAGGTGATTGCGTTATCTGCTCTGCTGGGTTCATTTCTTGTCAGCTACTCGACGGCGAAAGCGGAGGCATTCCGGATCGAGGTTCCGCGCGGCGCGATGCGCAGGCCTGAGCGTGCCGTAATCCTCACATTCGGTGCGCTGATTTCTCCGATCACAATTTTGTCTCTGGAATCAGAACGGCTTCTCGCCCGCCCCGTTGCCCACCCCATGGTGGTTGCGCTGGTTCTTGTCGCTTTGTTCGCGAACCTCTCGGCAATCGAGCGCTTCAAGGCGATTGCGCAGGGGCTTCGCGCAAAACAGCCGACTCAGCCCTAGTGGCGCAGATCGGCTCGACGACTTTGATCCAGCGGTCGAGCAGACTTTTGCCCGGCATGCTCTTGAACGAACTGGGCGGCATCGGTCCTGACATGAACGCCCAGCGATTTGTCTTTCCCCAGCCTCCAGAAAATCCGAAGTAGGGCTCAAGTGTCAGCGGACGCAAGTTCTTCACTGTGTCCCAGGCCTTTCCGCGGGGGGCATTCTCCAGTAGGGCATAATTCCAATGCCGGCCGGATTTCGAATAGGTCGCATGTGATCCGCGTGCGGAGTAGGCTTCAGGGATACGTCTTCCGGTTTCGTCCTGAGTCCAGTCCAGGTCTTCTGCGCATTTCCAGTCGCCCCCCTCATGCGCGGCAAAGTACATGGCGACCAGGCGATGTGCAAAGATGCCGGGTTCTGTAAATTCGGCGTGCACCAGTGCGGCGACACCTTCCCAATCCCCTTCATGATCACCAATTCCCAGTGGTCCCCCTTGTGAAAAATGGGAATGGAACCAGTATTCGATCAGAAAGAGATCGTCGCGAATTTTTGGTCCGAGCCTCCAGAGAAGGGGCGCTCGGCTCCAGTCATTGACGACCACTCGCGAAGACGGGGCACCTGGTGCAGCCGGTGAACGATTCCCCGGCAAAATGATATTTTCAAGTTTGAGGAATAAGCCTGCTCCCGTGAATGAATCATTCGGCCGCGCAGGGCCCGGGTTGCGCCAGGCGCGGGATAGTTCCAACGGGTTGATCTTTCCCTGCTCCGCGATCATGAGGTCGGGTTTGCCGGGCTCTTTGAACCATAAAGAGGAATCTGCTATGAACTGGATCGGATCAGAGGGGCCGGTGTCATCGGCGTGGAACCAGTACTTCGGTGCATAAGCGGCCACAAGTTCCTCGGCTCGCGCCTGTACGGCTCCGGGCTCCTGCAGAAGTCGTGGATCATTTAAAATTTCCCGAAGCGCGTCCAAACTGGAGCCCCAAGCGGGTCCTGAGGTGAAAAACGCCGCAATCAGCAAGACCCGCACGAAGCGGAATCGGTTCAAACCTTTAGGCATGAGCAGGAATTCTAATCAGGATTCGGAAATTTCGAAATAAAACTACAAGCCGTCTGCTGAGTTTTACAAATCCAAAACCCTGAGATTCAAGCGCCCGTCCTTCATTGGCGGGCACCAGTAATAACCACCCGAAACCGGTGCGGTGAAGCGGGCCAGCGCATCGGGTATTCCATCTTCAAGACCTGCCATCCGTCGTAGCACTTGCTCGAACGGATCCAAAGACGCCCCGAACGCCACGAAGTACAAACCATGTGCTTTTACATTTCCCCACGGCATGGAGCGCCGGAGCATGAAGGCCGGAGGGGTATAGCTTTCCTGCGCGGCTCGTTTCACATGCGCTGAAACGGGTGCATCCGCCAGCTCTTCATTCGTCACGCGATCGCGACCGATGACATGATCGCGTTCCTCCTGACTCATTTTGTCCATTTTCTTGAGATCATGAACCCAGCGCTGAGCAGCTACAAAGCTTGAACCAGCCATTCCACTTGGGTCGTTACCGGCTCCGGCAACAATAGCCGCTGCCAGAGCCTTTTCGTCTTTGGGATTTTCTGTACCGTCTTCGTAGCCGCTCAAGTCGCGGCCTTCAGCGTATTTGTAAGCCAGTACGTCTTCTTCAATTTGAAAGTCGGGCCCGAGAGCCGCAAAAAAGTTTCGGGCACTCAGCAGAGTTTCTCCCGGATCTTCACCGGGAAAATACGTCCAGAGCGCTCCTTGTGTGCTGGGGTAGGCAATCATGGGAGTTCTTAACGCCGTGAACGGCCGCAAACCTTCTATTTGAATTTTTGCCGCTGAAATGAGCGGTTGACCCAGTCCGATCACCGCACCTTTTGGGAGTTCAAGAGTGCTCAAGAGCTTCAGAGCGGCAAGCGCGTCTTCTTTTTGCTGTTTGGGGGGCTGCTTGGGTTTGAAGCCCGCGACGACAAAACGGGCAGTCCGTGGAACATCGGCCAGAATACCGGGTTGATGATTCATAACGCGGAAAGTAATGGAATCGCGAGGTGTTGGCAAGACTTGGTCTTGACTTTGAACCGGCATTTACCTTTACTCAGGAGCATGACCACCCGTACGCGCTTTGCGCCCAGCCCGACCGGCTACATGCATATTGGAAATCTCAGAACCGCTCTCTACGCCTTCCTGCAGGCCCGGCATGATCACGGCCAATTCCTGCTCCGGATCGAGGATACGGATCAGGCGCGGCTCGTGGAAGGCGCGGTGGACATCATTTATGACAGCCTGAAGGTGACGCAGCTTCTCTGGGACGAAGGTCCGGACAAGGGTGGAAATGTCGGCCCTTACGTCCAGTCCGAGCGCAAGCCGCTGTATGCAAAGTACTCTGAAGAGTTGCTGCGAAAGGGCCACGCCTACCGCTGCTTCTGCACCAAAGAGGCTTTGGATGAAATCCGCAAGCACGCGCAGGAAGAGGAGGGCGTTCCCATTGCCGCTTACGATGGTCGTTGCAGCCGGCTGTCTGAGAAGGAAGTCGATGCGAAGCTGAAATCGGGCGCCCCCTTTGTCATCCGTCAGAAGATCAAGCATGACGGTTCCACAACTTTCCACGATCTGGTTTACGGAGACATCACCATTCCGAACGATCAGCTCGATGACCAGGTCCTGATCAAGGCCGATGGCATGCCGACTTACAATTTTGCAAATGTCGTGGATGATCACCTCATGAACATTTCTCATGTGATGCGTGGTTGTGAGTACATGTCATCTGCTCCGAAGTACATGCAGCTCTATGCCGCTTTTGGCTGGGAGCCGCCGCTGACGATTCACCTGCCTCATATTCTGGGGAGTGACGGCAAGAAACTCAGCAAACGCACGGGCTCGGTTGCCCTTTCTGATTTTCTGAGCCAGGGCTTCCTGCCCGAAGCGGTTCTGAACTACATCGCCCTCCTCGGCTGGAGTCCGGGAGACAATGCGGAATTTTTCACACTGGCTCAGTTGATCGAACGTTTCGATATCAAGCGGATCAATAAATCCGCGGCCATTTTCGATGAAGTCAAACTTCAGTATATAAATGGTCTTCATATCAAGGCAAAATCTCCTGCCGAATTTCACGAACTGGCCCGAGCCTACTACCCGCAGGAAATTTCATCCAAGTTCAAGACTGAGAAGCTCAGCGCGCTCAGTCAGACCCGGGTAGAAAAATTAGGTGACATTCGTCAGATGTGGGATTTTCTCCTGAAATTCCCGTTCCCCTATGACAAAGCACTTTTCGAGCACAAGAAGATGAAGACTTCTCCGGAAACTTCGCTGCCGGTTCTGGGGCAGGTAGTGCCCATGCTGGAAAGTTTGACAGAGTGGACGGGACCTGCACTTCACGATGCCATGATCAAATTCGCTGTAGAGAAGGGCCTGAAAAACGGTCAAGTCATGTGGCCAATCCGGGTCGCGTTGACCGGACTTCCGTCAACACCCGGGGGCGCCGTGGAAATTGCTGATCTCCTTGGACGCGCGGAAACACTTTCCCGGATCAAGCAGTCCATTGAGATGCTTGGATAAGCATGCGGAGATTACAGGACCTATTCTCCGCGCTTATTGCGGAGAATCTATTGCTTTATTTCGCGATTTTTGTCATAATCTCCGTAAATTGTGAGGAGATAAAAAGTGACTTATATTCACGAACTCAAAGCCTGGCCAAATTTCATATGGGACGATAGGTCCATCTCGCAACTGCTGGCCGATATTAGACACAGGCAAGGTAGGCTGATTGGACGTATGGAGGGGCTCGGCTTTGATCTACGCGCCCAGGCCGTTCTTCAAAATCTAACCGAAGATGTCCTTAATTCGAGCGAGATTGAAGGCGAGCATCTTGATCGACTTCAAGTGCGTTCATCTATTGCTCGTCGACTCGGAATTGATATTGGAGGGTTAACACGAGCTGAAAGACATGTGGAAGGGGTAGTCGAGATGATGCTCGACGCCACACAAGAGTACAACAAGCCCATCACTGTTCGACGTCTCCACGGGTGGCATGCTGCTTTATTTCCTGGCGGAACAAGTGTTATGAGCAAAATCAGGGTAGGGAAATGGAGAGACGACCGAAAGGGCCCTATGCAAGTCATCTCTGGCCCGATTGGAAAGGAGAAAGTTCATTTTCAAGCGCCTAGCGCGTCGCGCGTTAAAGACGAAATAGCCGATTTTCTGGTTTGGTTCGAATCACCGGACTCAAAAACCAAAGGTATAGATCCAGTTCTAAAAGCCGCAATTGCCCATTTCTGGTTTGTCACTATCCACCCCTTCGAAGACGGAAACGGACGTATTGCGCGTGCAATAACTGACCTGACACTTGCGCGATCAGAGGGAAACCCACAGCGGTTTTACAGCATGTCAGCTCAAATCTGTTCGGAGCGAAAACTTTACTACGAGATTCTAGAGGACTCGCAAAAAGGAAATCTTGATATCACCCCCTGGTTAGGGTGGTTCCTAAAATGTCTGGGGCGTGCTTTTACTGGAGCAGAAAACACACTTGCGTCGGTACTTCGTAAAGCACGATTCTGGGAGGTCTACGGCAAGCTGTCCCTTAACGAACGTCAACGGAAGATTATTAACAAGCTCCTGGATGACTTCGAGGGGAAACTAACCTCATCGAAATGGGCTTCGCTCGGAAAGTGCTCCCAAGACACCGCCTCTCGCGACATCAACGAGCTTATAAAACTTGGGATACTGATTCGGAGCGAAGAACGAGGCCGTAGCACAAACTACCAGTTAACGGAGATATAAACGAAGTAACTCGATTGGTGAGAGCTACTTGGCCTTGGCTTTCAGAGGCATGAGAATTTCAGCGAAATGATTGAGCAGCTGCGGGTCGAGTTTGCCGCGATCTTCCGACATGAGTTCGAGAGCTTTGGTCGGTGAGAAAGCTTTGCGGTGCGGTCGGTCGCTGATTAAAGCCGAGAAGCTGTCGCAGACCGAAATGATTTTAGCCGGCAAGTAGATTTCCGCATCATGCAGACCATTCGGATAGCCGTTTCCGTTAGGTTGCTCGTGGTGCTGCAGAACGATGGCGCGCACTTCGGCATTGATCTGCTTTAAAGGATCCAGAAGTCGTTTTCCAAATTCAGGATGCCGTCGGATTTCTTTCCATTGATCCGGGGAGAGGTCGACAAAGTCTTCCGGCGAAAAGGTCATTCTCGTGATTCCGATATCATGAATGAGCGCACCCAAGCCGATCGAAAGCAGTGACCGGCTGCTCTCAAATCCGGATTTCCTGGCAAGTAAAAGGGAAAAAATGCTCGTCGCAAGCGCGTGCTTCATCAGATAGGGATGGTGCTTCATCATTTTCAGAATATTGATGAAAGACGTGGGATCTTTCGTAAGAGCGGTAATGCACCCCTTGACGGTATCCGTCGCATGCGCGACTGAGCGCTGATCCATTTCTGTTCGGACGAACAGATCGATCATGGTCAGGTTCGCCATTTCTTTCACGATGTCAGTCATCTCGCCCGGCGTGACCGAACCGGGATCTGCAACGCAATCGGCGGCAACCCGTTCTGCCAACATTAAATATGACTGGTAATCGCATCGACAGACGGACAGGGATTCAATACCTTTCTTCAGGTGATAAGATTCGAGCCGGTCGTAATCCACCGGGTCACCTTTATTGATCAGCTTGGTATAGGTTTTTTCAGCCCGCCGGATGAAAATATCAAACGGCGCTGCGCCGGGAATCCGGCAAAGAACCGAGATGCTGATATCAATATAGTCCGCGTCAAATAAAGATGGCATGGCTTCCTAGATCCAACCCTTTGCTTGGCCAATGGCCACGATAATTCCCATCAACGACTCTCCTGCAATGATACCTGAGCTGACTGGAATAAGGTATTTTTCGGCGGTCAACGGGCTCTTTTTTTCCCAGATCAAAGCTGCCAATGCACCCAGGAACATGGAGAGTGTATTGAAGAACGGGATGACAAAAGCCAACCCAACTGAGGTCGCTGAAGGGATGAATTTACGGCCCTTTGGAAGCGCTCGTTCTAAAAGTGGAAGGGCCATGCCGGCGACCAAACCCCAGAAAAGTCCGCTTCGCGCCGCAGGATGGAGGGCATGAAATCCGCTGGCTAGCACGCGAGCAACCGCAGCCCAGACCTGAGCGGCAGGGGCGGGCCATTGGTCGGTTCCGAGCGAAGCTGCCGTCGGAACGATCAGGTAAAATGCAGGAACAATCACCAGCGTTCCTGCAAAAATTCCAATGAATTGTGCAATGAACTGCTTGCGGGGATTCGCGCCGAGCAAGTACCCGCTTTTTAGATCGGTAAGAAGATCTGCCGCTGCACCGGCTGCCCCTGCCGTTACGCTGGCGGTCATCAGATTGGTCACCATATTTGAAGGGGCCAGAACACCAAACGTGAGCTGGGTGATTTTACCCATGGCTCCAATCGGCGTTGTATCCGTTTCACCGGTTGCGCGACAGGCAACCAGAGATAGAAAGAAAGCCAGAATCACCGAAATAATACCCATCCAGATGGAGGTACCGAAGTAGGTGTAAAGAATCGTGATGCAGCCCATTCCCGAGAGAATGGTACCGATGACGAACCAGGATGCCGGAACTTCGATCCGGTCGAGCGGGTTGACTTTCGCATCCGGCTTTTTCTTTTTCAGGGCGCCCGTAAGCCGGCTGAAGGATTTACCGATCACCCTCCATTGCATGGCGAATGAGAGGAGTCCTGACGAAACCATCATCGCGGCCCCGGCCCAGGTGCTCCAGGCCATGATGGCGCGATACCCGAGCTTCGTGATGTCAATTGCGCCGAGTTCCGCCATTCTTGGGGCGAGGATAAAATAATTCAGAGAGGCGCCTAAAAGCAGGGACCAGGCCGTCCTCCATCCCATGATCGCCCCTCCGGCAAAGAGCAGTGCGCTCATGTCAAAATTAATGGTCCACTTGGCAAACGAGGCCCCCAGCATTCCCCCGGGGAGGATTGGAAGAGAGGACGGGATCGCAAACGGTTTGCCAATATCCCGGAACCAGGTGATCAGAACACCGAAAATACCACCGTAGCCCAAAGCATGCGCTTTCTTGACCGACTCCTTGCCCGTCGCGTGAAGACTTCTCAGGGTTTCTGCTGCGGCGGTTCCGCTGGGGAAGCGCAATTGTTCGATATTGATCATCTGGCGCTTCATCGGGATTGCCAAAAAGACACCCAGAGCAGCGAGAAAGAACGTCCAGAACGTCAGAATTCCAAAGCTGATATGGGTTCCGGTGATGATCAGGTAAGCCGAAATCGCCGAAACCATCGTCCCTCCGGTGGAAACGCCGGCTGAGGTCGCCGTCGACTGCATGCAGTTGTTCTCAAGAATGGACATTTCAGTCGTGAACCACCGCGGAAAGATCGCCATCAGACTTTTATAAATCGTGAATGACAGGATGCAGGAAGTGATTGCAACGCCCAGTCCCCAGCCGGTCTTCAAACCGACATAGAGATTGGAGAGAGACATGACTCCTCCGAGAACAGAACCCATCAGGACCGCCCGGAATGTGAGCTGCGGCATGTTGTCGCCCTGGTACACGGTCTTGTACCAATGCAAATCGATTTCTTCCTGGGTCATTTGTTGATCTTGTTTTTTAGTCATAGATTGGGTGCATCCTTATTCGCGAGCTTGACTTGAACGGGCAAACTTTTCAACTATTTATGTGGGAAGCTCTGCTCAGGATTGCCGGTCTTCCTGAATAGTTGTACATTGATTTTTCGAAAGAGGTTCCGAACATGTCTTCTGAAAACGTCCCCGCAGCACCGACCAATTTTATCCGGCAAATCATTGATCAGGATCTGAAAACCGGCAAAAACGGCTCTCGCGTGGCGACCCGGTTCCCGCCAGAACCGAATGGTTATCTCCATATCGGCCATGCCAAATCAATTTGCCTGAATTTCGGAATCGCCCGTGATTATAACGGCAGCTGTAATCTGCGTTATGATGACACGAACCCCGCCAAAGAAGATGTGGAGTACGTGGACTCCATTGAGCGTGATGTGAAATGGCTCGGCTTTGAATGGACGAACAAGTATTACGCCTCCGATTATTTCGAAGCGCTTTACCAGTATGCCGTGGAGCTGGTTAAAGCCGGCAAGGCTTTCGTTTGCGACCTGAATGCCGAGCAGATGAGGGAACATCGCGGAACCCTGACCCAGCCCGGAAGGCCAAGCCCCTTCCGCGAGCGCCCGGTTCAGGAAAATCTTGATCTTCTCGAAAAAATGCGTCGCGGGCTTTTTGAAGATGGCGCGCGGACTCTTCGCGCCAAGATCGATATGGCCTCTCCGAATATCAATCTCCGCGATCCGGTGCTTTACCGGATCAAGAAAGTTCACCATCATCGGACCGGCGACAAGTGGTGCATTTATCCAATGTACGATTACGCGCATTCTATTTCCGACGCGCTTGAAAGAATCACTCATTCCATCTGTACGCTGGAATTTGAGGATCATCGCCCTCTTTACGACTGGTGCCTCGACCAGCTCCAGGTTCCTGCGCATCCGCAGCAGATTGAATTCTCACGTCTGAACATCAGCTACACGATGATGAGCAAGCGAAAGCTCCTCGAGCTTGTTCAGGACAGGCACGTCACCGGCTGGGATGATCCCAGAATGCCTACCATCATTGGATTTCGTCGGCGCGGTTACACTCCCGAGGCCATCCGCGATTTTGCTGACCGCATTGGCGTGACCAAGAAAGAAAACTGCATTGATGTGGAACAGCTCGAGAGCTGCATCCGCGAGGATCTCGACAGGCGGGCACCCAGAGCCATGGTTGTGATCCGACCACTCAAAGTCGTCATCGATAATTATCCTGAAGGGCAGGTCGAGGAGTTCGAAGGCCCCAATCACCCCTCCAATCCTGAAATGGGAAGCCGCAAAGTCCCCTTCTCGAAAGTAATTTACATCGAGCAGGAAGATTTCGTGGAAACCCCTCAGCCCAAATTCTTCCGGCTCGCTCCCGGCAAAGAGGTGCGCCTGCGTTTTGCTTACTTCATCAAATGCGAGAGCGTGGTGAAAGATGCAACGGGCGCGATCACGGAGGTGCATTGCACTTATGATCCTGCATCCCGTGGTGGAAATTCCCCTGATGGCCGGAAGGTCAAGGGGACCATTCACTGGGTATCGGCCGCCCATGCAGTTCCTGCGGAAATCCGGCTTTATGACCGGCTTTTCACGACGGAAGTTCCGGGACAGACAGGCGACTATCTGAAGGAACTCAATTCGGGCTCGCTCGAAACCCTGAAGGGGTATGTTGAGCCAAGTCTTGCGACGGTGGCACCGGAAGCGCGCTATCAATTTGAGCGGCTCGGTTATTTCTGTGCGGATATGAAAGACCATGCGCCCGGACATCTGGCATTCAATCGAACCGTGACTTTGCGTGACTCCTGGGCCAAGATCAAAGCATGATTTCCTATGAGTGGAATGCCGCGATCAAGGGTGTAATTGAGGGCTTCACTGAATTTCTGCCGATTTCCTCCACAGGACATCTGGTGCTGGTTCGCGACTTTTTCCCGCTGACGGGCGATCCTGCCCGTGTTCAGGAGCTGGATAATTTATTTGATGTGGTCATCCAGCTGCCGGCCGTTCTCGCCATAGTCATTCTTTTCTGGCGCAGACTGTGGAAGTCGACTGCTGGAATTCTTTCTTCGGATGAAGCACGGAATTTCTGGATCAGTGTCATTGCCGCTTTTATTCCCGCCGCCATAATTGGCTTTGCGGTGAAGGACAAACTCGACCTGTTGATGCAGCCGCAAATTGTGGCACTTGCCCTGGTCATTGGCGGGGTGGTGATTCTGGCAATTGAGCGCTGGGGGTTTTCGGGTGCAATTGCCCGGGCTGAAGACGTGCCGCTCGCCAAAGCGCTGAGTATCGGTTTCTTTCAGTGTCTGAGCATCATTCCGGGAACTTCCCGTTCCGGTGCTACAATCATCGGTGGCCGGGTTTTCGGTCTTAACCGGACGGCAGCGGCCGAGTTTTCATTTTTCCTGGCACTTCCGACTATGATTGGGGCTTTCACTTTGAAAATCGTGAAAGAATTTCATCACATTGTCTGGGCGACAGATGGTCCGATTCTGCTCATTGGTTCGGTTACGTCATTTGTGAGCGCCTGGATTGTTGTTTCGCTTTTCATCCGCTTTATCCAAAAATACAGTCTGAGTGTCTTTGGCTGGTACCGGATTGCGCTGGGGACTTTGATCCTGGTATTCAGCGCTTCAAACGGCTCATGACTCTGTTGAGTTCTTCTTGGGTCACCCCATTGGAACCCACTTCGATTCCAGGTTTCCGGTGAGGTCCATGATAATCGCTGCCGCCGGTGATCAGCCAGCCCTGGGATTGCGCCATTCTCAGGAAAATGTCGCGATCTGAGGCAGGATGAGAATGGTGAAAGATCTCGATTCCGTCGAGCGGATATTTTTTCATCAGTGTACTGAGTGAAAGCTGCCGGTACTGACCGGGATGCGCGAGGACTGCGACTCCTCCGGCCCCGTGAATTGCCCCGATGATCTGGTTGGGAGAGTATCTGGCCTTGGCTACGTAGGCGCGGGCCTTGAGACCGAGATAACGCGCAAAAGCTTCCCCCATGGTTTCCACTGCCTTAATTTTCACAAGAACCGCAGCCACGTGCGCGCGTCCCGGAGACTCAGAAGTACCGATCTCTTCCTGTAAGTCTTCGTTGCGAATGGTAACTCCGAGCTCACGCAGCTTCTCGGCGATCTTCAGAACCCGAGCGGGACGTTCCCCCCGGATCTGGGTCAGGAGTTTTCCCAGAGCCGAGTCGGGTGCGTCATCAACATACAGTCCCAGAATGTGAAGCTCGGTATCTTCCTCGTAAGCCGAAAGTTCACATCCCGCAATGACTTCGACCCCGAGTCTGTGTCCGGTTTCGCGAGCTGCCGCAATTCCAGAGATGGCGTCGTGATCAGTCAGCGCGACCGCTTTGAGACGCGCGGTGGCGGCATGCTGGACGAGCTCTGAGGGGCTCAGTTCTCCATCTGAATGGGTGCTGTGAAGATGCAGGTCGGCGATCAGCTGTCTTGGCATAACGGCTCAAGGATATAGCAGAAACCTGGACCGAAGTGCCTTAAAATCATTCAACCCGGTTTCCCAGCGCCCCATTAAAACGGCAGGCGAAAGTTTTTTGCGGGTCAAAAGTTCCCACGCCTCGGCACTTCCCACTTCCACTTTGAAGCCGCTCTGCGCCGTATATCGGGAAGGATGCGTTTCGTAAAAAGCCTGGATCATGTTCAAGCCTGCATATACGCTGTCGAGCTGCTGTCGATCCGTAATGATCGCCTGAACTCCATGACAGAGCTGATCTTTGTAAGGATGATAAGGCGCGGTGGGAATAAAAGAAGTTTCTTCAAATCGAATTCCGGGAATTGTCCGGTTGGCGAGATTCGCAATGATTTTTCTAGAATTGAAATAGGGTGCCCCATACATTTCAAAGGGGCGCGCGGTACCCCGTCCGACGGAAAGATCGGTTGTTTCGGCTATTCCGAGGCCTGGGTAAAAGATGGCGCCGGTCAGAGTTTTCATATTCGGTGATGGGTTGAGCCAGCGCAGACCAGTTTCGTCGAAATACATTCCCCGCTGCCATCCTTCGAGTCGCACGACTGTCAGATCGCTTCCGATGCCAAAGTGATCGTTAAAAAGTCCGGCCAATTCCCCGATGGTCATGCCGTGGCGGGTGGGAATGGGGTAAATGCAGGTGAGTCCCTTGCAGAAGTCTTCGTGGGGAACAGCTCCTTCAACCTTCTGGCCACCGATCGGGTTCACGCGATCCAGGACAACAAAGCGGATTCCATTCTCTTTCGCCGCCTGCATGGCATACGCCATGGTTGCAATGTAAGTGTAAAATCGGGTTCCGATATCCTGAATATCAAAAACGAGTACTTCAATTCCCCGAAGCATTTCCTTCGTGGGTTTGACGGTCTTGCCGTACAGGCTGTGAATCGGCAAGCCGGTTTTTTCGTCTTTACTGGAATCCACAGGCACATCGGCATCCCCACGGATTCCGTGTTCAGGGCTGAAGAGCGCAATGAGCTGATGGGATTTAGTTTGGAAGAGAATATCGATGTCGCTTGCGCCAGCGCGGTTGATTCCCGTGTGGTTGGTAATCAGCCCAATTTTCTTGCCTGCCAGAAGCTCAAAACCATTTCTTTCGAGAACATCAATGCCCGAAAGAACGGCGCCGGTCTGTGTTTGGGCCCGGGCGCCGGTGGTCGCACAAGAGACGCAGAAAGAGATCAGCACGATGAATGAGCTGACAAGAGCTCGAGACCAGCCCGGATTGACGTGTTTCATTATTCCCCCCGGGTCTGTTTTTACACCAAGAGGAAGAAGGGGTGCAATCGGGATTATGAGAAACCCTGCGGTAATCAGGAACTTCGCTTGTAGCAGTATGGACATCATGAAAAGATGAGGAAAGATGCGCGAAATGGCTTCAAAATCCCGAAATACACTGAGTGCCTCTCAAGAGTTCGCGCTTAACTTGTTGAAATCAAAAGCAAACGTATTTTTAACAGGTGCAGCGGGAACGGGTAAGAGCTTTCTGTTGCAGGAGTTCCTGTGCGGGCAGAACCGTGACAAGTTTCCGGTTCTGGCGAGTACCGGAGTGGCCGCAATTCTTCTGGGCGGCCGGACCTTTCATAGCTTCTTTGGTTTGGGAATTTTTGAAGGCGGGATGAAAGTGGCGATTGAACGGGCACTCAAGAATTACCCTCTGAAGCTCCGTCTGCAGAAAACCGAAGGTGTTGTGATTGACGAGGTTTCGATGCTTTCTGGCCCTGCCCTGGAGGCGGCCGAAACTGTCGCAAGGCGCGCGCGGGGGGATTCACGACCCTGGGGAGGGTTGAGAGTGATCGCTGTCGGCGATTTCGCACAGCTTCCTCCAGTCAATCCTCACTCAGCGAGGAGGGAATGGGCGTTCCTGGATCCAGTCTGGGAAAGAACGGGTTTTGATAATCTGGTTCTGAAGGAAGTGTTTCGCACGCAGGAGCAAAAATTTCTCCGGGTCCTGAACGAAGTGCGCGATGGTTCGGTCAGCGAGGAAGTTGCCGAATTCCTGACGGACCGAACGCGACCTCTGCCAGCCGGATTTGATGGAACCCGGCTTTTCGCGCGACGGGAGAATGTTGAAAATTTCAATTTGCAGCGTCTCGAAGATCTTCATACCCCGGTCAGTTCTTTTCCAACGATCTACAGGGGAAAGGAAAAGGAACTGGAGAAATTCAAGAGGTATGCGCCGGTTCCTGAGTTGCTGATTCTAAAGAAAGGCGCGCTGGTGATGTTCCGTCAGAACGACCTCGATGGGCGTTGGGTCAATGGAACCCTGGGTACGGTTCGCGGGTTGTCCGAGGAAACTTTGGAAATCAGGCTGCTCAACGGAGAGGATGTGGAAGTGGAACGGTGTGATTTCACGCTGCTCGACGCTGACGGCAGTCCGGTGGTGGTGGCCAATAATTTTCCGCTTAACCTGGCTTGGGCGGTCACGATTCATAAAGCGCAAGGCGCCACGCTCGACAAAGCGCAAGTCGATTTGCGAAGGCTTTGGGAGCCGGGCCAGGCTTACGTTGCGCTCAGTCGGGTCCGCACCTCTGCGGGTTTGTTTGTGGAAGGGTGGAATACTTCATCAATCATTGCAGACCCGGAGGTCATCCGCTTCAACGTAACCCGCTGATTCAATGCAATAAGGCAGCTCTTTTAAAAAAAGCGAAGATTTCCCACCGTTCCCGGAATTATTTGGTATAGTCGAACCCTCGCTGATTCGAGGGGAATTAGTTAAAGAATGCTGTTTTACACGCAGATCAAGAAAGAATTCACCAACGCAAGTTGGAAACGCGGGCAAGTCTATTTTCGTCAGGAACGGGTGACCGACGTCAAGCAGGATGGCGACCATGTGTCGGCCAAAGTGCAGGGGTCCGAGCCGGATGCTTACGAAACGGGCATTTCGATGGCTCGTGGTTCGATCTTCAGTTCCAAGTGTTCCTGCCCGGCTCATCGCCAGTACGAAACCCATTGTAAGCATGTTGCTGCTCTGGCGATCTGGATTGTTGAACGGGGAAGCCTGCTTCGTGCCGGTGTTCGCAGCGGATCCTACGGGATCGCACCCAAGGAAAATGAAGTCGCTTTCCGGAACCCTCAGCGGGCAGCCGACGACCCTCGTTTGCGGAAGCTGCTTTTGTCCCATCCTTTTCTTGCCACTTCCGCATTTGTCATCCGTCGGGATCTGATGGCGGGTTCGATCCAGGGCAAGGATCAGAGCGGAAATCCCTATTCCATTCCCATCACCCTGGTGGAAGCGACCGCATTGCTACAGCATGTGACCACGCCGACAAAGGAAGAAAAAATTTCGGAAGCCATTCTGGGTGAACCGGTTCTTTTTGTTCGCGGTATGTTCCAGAGTAAGGTTTTCAGTGCGTTGACTGTGGAGTCCGCCATTCGCTATGTGGACCCGGCGACGCATGCCCCGCAACTCATTACTCTCACTTATCTCAATCGCCAGAACAAACCTGGCGTCTGGATGACGAATCAGGGTGTGCTTCTTCAGGTCGGGACGGAAGCCCAGGCTGAGGATCAGGACGCCAGCTTCATATTAAGACTCGAGACCAATAAAATTATTTATCAGGGGCAGTCCGCTTTGGAAAATCTGGGTAAGCTGCTCACGCACAAGCAGCGGCATCTGATGGTTTTTGATCGCGGCGTGAATGTAGCAATTGAGCCGGAGCCGCTTCGGCTGGTTTCACTGAGTCTCGGACGAAAAGCGGAAAAAAGCCGGTCCCTCGGCTTCGAATTCGCCGGAGGTGGCAGCCGGTTCAATGCGCAGCAGCTCGAGGAACTCGCCAAGCTGGGTCGGCTCAGCAATCATTATGTCTGGAGCGAGGACAAAATTTTCAAGCTGGGCATTTCCATGCTGCAGCTTTCCCAATACGCCAATCGCACCGGCGTGGCTTCGTCAGAAAGCGGCGAGCATCCCAAAGTCGGGGGCTTCACCTCAGTTCATGACGACTCTGAAAATCCTCTTCATCCGATTGCGGCTTTTCGCCTGAGTCTCGAACTCGGGGTGGAAAATTTCAATGTGGATCCGGATTGGGTTGAGTTCCATGAATGGAAAAAGATTTTTTCGAAGACCCGGGTGCCCGCGCTTCCGAAGGTCCCTTACGGATTTGATCTTCGCGAATACCAGGACAACGGTCTGACCTGGCTTTGGAGCCTGTACCACCGCGGTCTGGCGGCACTGCTTGCGGACGAAATGGGTCTTGGAAAGACGCATCAGGTTCTGGCTCTCCTGACTTCGCTGTATCAGGGCAAGAAAAACAGCGCGAAACAGCCCTCACTCGTGGTCGCGCCGACTTCTGTCATCACGGCCTGGATCCAGAAATTGAAACGCTATGACACGGGTTTGAAATGGCACGTTTTTCACGGAAGTGGCCGAACTCTTCCCGTCAGCGGCGTGGACCTTGTACTGACGACTTACGGTATTCTTCATCGCGAACCCATTCTTCGGGAACGGGATTGGCATATCGTGATTCTGGACGAAGCACAGATGATCAAGAATGCGAGCACGATCAGTTCGCGGGCTTCGAGAACCTTGAAAAGTAAATTCCGGATAGCGATGACCGGTACCCCGGTTGAAAACCAGGCCGCCGATCTCTGGTCCATTATGGAGTTCCTGTTGCCGGGTTATCTCGGGACGCTCCCTCGATTCAAAAGAATTTATGGCTGGGGGCGGGAAACTCCGCCCGAGGCGCAGGCGGCGGCTTTGCGTCGTTTGATTTCCCCTTTCCTGCTGCGAAGAACCAAGGCTCAGGTTTTGAAAGAATTGCCAGAGAAGACCGAGGAAGTGGTTGAATGCGAGCTCACTCCCGTTCAGCGGAAGACGTATCGCGCCTTCCTGGATGGCGAGGATGCAACGAGAATCCGCGAGAATCTCGAATCCAACGGCAAAGTGGATTACGCCAATATCCTGGCCCTTTTGACCCGCCTCAAACAGGTCTGTGATCATCCAAGATTATCGGAACTTACCTCGGGAAAAGTGAAGCATGCGAGAGCCCTTAATCCCGCCGATACCGGCAAGTGGGAAGCTTTTGAGGAATTGCTGAACGAGGCGCTCGGCTCAAATCTGAAGATTGTGGTCTTCACTCAGTACCTCGGGATGATCGAGCTCATAGGGAATTATCTTAAGACGCACAAGGTCGGTTACACGGAGTTGAAGGGCGATACGCCTGATCGCGGCGCCCGGCTGGACAAATTCGCGAATGAGCCTGATTGCCGGGTATTCCTGTGCAGCTTGCTGGCAGGCGGGTTGGGAATTGATCTGACTTCGGCGAGTGTCTGCATTCATTTCGACCGTTGGTGGAATCCCGCAAAAGAAAATCAGGCAACCGATCGTCTGCACCGCCTTGGTCAGACGCGTGGTGTGCAGGTTTTCAAGCTGCAGATTCCCGGAACAGTGGAAGAGCGGATTGCGGCTATCATTGCTTCAAAGATGGAGTTGTCCGGAGCCTTGATTGAAGAATCTTCGCTCGGACTCAAGGCTTTCTCGAAAAAAGAATTGCTCAAGATCCTTTCTCCTGAGGGGATCTAGTCCTTTTAAAACTGCCCTCCCAGTCTGGGGCAGTTGATTCAATACGGCAGGTAAAGAACGCGGTTCAAGAGTCTGGTTGGTTAAGATCGTGCCAAACCCGTGAGTTTACCGGGTTAGGACCTGATTATGATAATTGAGATAAATATAGAGGTGGTCTTCCAGCCGGTCGATTTGTTTGGTTGTATTCCAGGTCCTGCGAAATAGCCGGCTAACGTGGGCACGAATCATCGCGCACGAGTGATTGAGCGAAAACAGCGGATCAAATCCGCCCCCCTTTAATTCCCCTTGTCCCACAACGCAGCCTCGTCGACCCTTGGTTGTAGCACTGATCAAGGTGCTGGAATGTGTATTGATCCAGGCGGGATATTTCGGATTTTGGTCTGTAAAAATACAGGCTGCGGGAGCCAGTACGGGATCAACCTGCTTAAATACCCGCTGCGCGCATTCGACGCGTTCATCTCGCCTGGGACCGTATTTTTTGACTGAAATCGCGGCCAGTAGCCCCTTCGCTGGCATGGAGCAGGCGCCGATGGCCAGGATCTTTCGCGTCTTGGGTTCAACTATCAAGGGGATACTTACGGGCAAGGGCCAGGATCTTTCGCGTCTTGGGTTCAACTATCAAGGGGATACTTACGGGCAAGCACTTGGATCTTTCGAAAGTCTCCATTTCATCAAATTGGATAAGATCGAACTTGTTATTGGAACGAACGAGAGCCTGCAAAAATTGCTGATGGGTCAGACGTGCTTGTGCTGCCAAAAACCGGAATTTGCGTTCCACGGTTTTCCGGGAAGTTTTGAGAACTCGCGCGATCTGGCGTTGTGTCATTCCTTGCGCCAGGTGTTCACGAATGGGGTCGTTGAGTCTTCGCCGTTTCTGTAAAAAACAACTCGAATATCGCGCAGTGGAGAAGGATCGATTGCAGATCTTGCACTGAAATCGTGCGATGTATTTGGAATCAGAGGATCTAAAAAAGACGCCCTTTCGGACCAAGTGTACGAAAGATGAATCTCGTGAAAACGACGGGCAATCAGAATAGAAGCATTGAGTGGGGAGCCGAGCTGAACTGTTCAGGTGCATGCTCGGGTATAGAGCAATATCAAAGCCGAATCAGAGCCTTAGACAAAAAGTTTAAAAATCGTCCCCAGGCTGGGAGGGCAGTTTTAGCATTTCAGCCTCGAGCAACTCGTAACGATCAAGGACGGTCCGGACGTATTTGCGCTTTTCGGCGTAAGTACCAGGAAAAAAACTTCGCTTGAAGCCGTAGACGAGAAGGCTCTTGAGGGGTTTTCCATGGAGATTGAAGTGCTCGGCGGCAAGCAGGATTTCCTTGGTCACGGTCGTTTTGCTGACCGTGCGGTTGTCAGTGCAGAGAGTGGTGCTCAGGCGGGCGTCAAGCATTTTTCTGAATTGGTGGTTTTTGATGTCACCAATGGCTGGATTCGTTTGCATGTTGCTGGTGAGGCAAACTTCAATTGTCACGCGCCGGTCAGCAATGTACTGGGCCAGTTTGCGAACGTACTCCACCGGATCAGTGATTTCGGGATCTGCGACCTTCCCGACGTCGAAAAGATAGTAGCCGTGACCAATTCGATCGGCGTAAAGATCGGTGATTGCCTGGAAAATGCTTTCTGGTCCGTAAGCTTCGCCCGCGTGCACCGTCAGGTGCAGGAAATGTTTATGCGCGAAATGATATGCTAGTTTGTGATCTTCGGCCGGGTTTCCCGCTTCCGCCCCGGCGAGGTCAAAGGCCACAATCGGCAGACCGAGTTTATCGCGGGTATGTACGGTTGCTTTGGCCAGTTCGTAAGAGGCAAGGGCATGGACCATCTTCTGGTCGGAGTATTTATGCGCGTCCAGAAACATATCGAAGTATTCAGACAGTCCGCGGCCAAATGCGCGCATGGCACAGACGATGATGCCGTAGTGGAATTCAGGATTCACCCCTGACCGGACTTCCGGGCGATTATTGTATTCGGCTTTGGCTCGATCCATTCCTTTGGCCACACTGCTCAGGATTGTTTCGATGTCCATGCGTTTGCTCATATGGAACTGGGGGGCAAAACGGACCTCTACATAGCAGACGCCTTCATTGATATTATCCATCGCGAATTCGTAGGCAACACGCTCAAGGTTCTCCGGTGTCTGCATTGCCGGAATCGTATAATCAAAGCATCTCAAGTATTCCAAAAGATTTGCGTAATTGTCCTTGAAGAGAACTTCGTTTAAACCCTCTTCGGTAAAGGACGGCAGTTTGATTTTTTCTCTCTTGGCAATATCAATGAGGGTGGACGGGCGCACGGAACCGTCCAGATGTACGTGGAGATCGCTCTTGGGGATTTTTCGGATGAAATTTTCCATTTCAGCAGTCTAACGCGGAAGATGGAGAAGGATCAAGTTCTGTCGCTTTGCTTGATGCTCGATGATGGTCTTTGGGATAAAAAAAGGCGCCTGGATTTTCACCCGGGCGCCCTTTGGTTCAACTGGACTGACTATTATCGACGTGGCCGAGGTGCGGGATTACCGCCACCGCCTGGGTTGGGGCGAGGAGCTGGTGCATGGCCACCGCCACCTCCGGGGGGATTCGGGCGTGGCTCATAAGTCGGCCGGGGTGCTGGCTGGTGAGTTGGTCGTGGTCGAGGAGCCGGATCATGAGTCGGCCTCGGCGCAGGCTGAGTGGGCCGTGGAGCTGGCTCATAAGTCGGCCGGGGTGCTGGCTGGTGAGTTGGTCGTGGTCGAGGAGCCGGATCATGGGTTGGCCTCGGCGCAGGCTGAGTGGGCCGTGGAGCTGGCTCATAAGTCGGCCGAGGTGCTGGCTGGTGAGTTGGTCGTGGTCGAGGAGCCGGATTATGAGTTGGCCTCGGCGCAGGCTGAGTGGGCCGTGGAGCTGGCTCATAAGTCGGCCGAGGTGCTGGCTGGTGAGTCGGTCGTGGTCGAGGAGCCGGATCATGAGTTGGTCTTGGGCCAGGTTGATAAGTAGGTTCCGGGCGAGGGCCGGGAACATGAGTTGGTCGCGGTCCGGGAACATGAGTTGGTCGCGGTCCGGGAACATGAGTTGGTCGCGGTCCGGGAACATGAGTTGGTCGCGGTCCGGGAACATGAGTGGGGCGTGGGCGAGGATATGAAGGATCAGGGCGTGGGGCTGGGTGGTAATCAGAAACGCAGCGACGTTCACGCGGTGAATAATGTGAGCCGTAGGGGCAAGAGGGCTCCCAGCCCCGGCGTTCACAGCGGTTGTAATAGGGATCCCAGGAGTAGCCAGGTCCGCAATAGTAAGAGGCATCTGAAACGCAACGGTCAAAATAAGGATCCCAGTGGCTGCCGATTCCGCAATAACGACTGTTCAGAACGCAGCGATTTGAATAGCGATCCCAGTAGGAACCGCTTGGGCACCACTCGTGATTTCTCACGCATCGATTTAAATACGAATCGTAGTAGCTCCCAGAAGGACAGGTAGTTGACCAGATGTAAACACATTCACGAAGGTTCCAGTCGTAGGCCGAACCTGCCGGGCAGGAATACGCGGCTCGGACGCAGCGATTATAAAAATTGTCCCATTCATAATTCATGGGGCAGCGTGGATAACTGTTTTGAACGCAGCGGGAGAGGTAATGGTCAAAATAATAGCCGGGGCCACAGACGACGGTGGGTGGTGGTTGAGGGAACTGAACGCAGGCAGCAGCATCGGGTTCGTAATAAGTTCCATCCGGGCATTTTGAGAGATTGCTCTGAACGCAGTATCCGAGATTTGAATCGAAGTAATAGCCGGCGGGGCACTTGGCTCCGTTGGAGGGTTGGTTTTCTACGACGGTGACCTGAAACTGTTTGAAGGTGGAAATTCCAAACTCGTTTTCGATCTTCAGTGCGAACTGAAGAGCTCCCGGGTCTTCCAGGCGGCCTTTTATTAGAAATTTGAACTCTGAATCGCGAGCTTCAATATCCAGCTCTTCCGGGCTATCTGCCACAGTGCCTTTGATTTCGGTCGCGCTGTTGCGTTCAATCTGGACATACGCCTGAAAAAACTGTGCCTGGCCGACTGGGGTCAGAAACCGGTCAGAGGTGAATTTGGGATATTGAAGTTCTTCATCGTCTTCAGCGATGAAGCAGAGTTCTCGTGCTCCGGTTTCTCCGGAATCGGTTTTAGCCGCAAGTACGAAACACCATTGCCCCTGGAACTGGGGATTTCCGAAAATCAGTATGTGGGATGCGGTGGTGTCTTCGAGACTCATGCCCGGAGGAAGGCTGTTTGTCAGAATTTCCCAGTGCACCGGGTCGTTTTCGATGCTGGGACTCAGAGCGATTTCCACTTCAGAGTAGGTTCCGTACTTTCCATGGAGAGAGGCTTCATCGAAGATGAGCGATACCGCTGATTTTTCAGAGACTCCTTCGGCCATCGAGAGTCCCGCTGAGCCCGCCAAGGACAGGAAAGCGAAAGCCGAAAGCAACGTCCACGATCGAAATAAGTGCATTGAGATTTCCCCCGAGAATAATTAACCACGAAATGAATCGAGACGTGTGCAATGGACGTGCCGGTTGATTTTTCAAAAAAACAAGTTAAATGCCGAGAAAACGAGGCTTTTTTAATTTTATCGAAAGATCAAAAAGGCTCTGGGTCGCTTTGGCACCAATTAATTTCATCAGGAATGCGTCGAAGGATCCCAGGGACCCTAAGATTTTAAAGTGTTAATAAAAAGTGAATCAAAAAATAAAAACCAATCATTACGATTACTTATATTCGAATTGTGGTTTTGTATTCACCGACTCTAATGGTAAACTATTAAGAGTCCGAAAAGCATGTAGGGCGTGTGTAGAACGTCATCACTGGATGGAAGAACTCAAGAATTTGTTTCAGTATTTTCGCGTTCTCGGAGCTGCTCGGCATTCACTGCTGATGCTAGGGGTCGCTTTGACCCTGCCGAGCTTCTTCGGATGTTACGGAGAGCAGAAGACCAATGAACGCGCAGCTGCGAAAGCGCCTCCTTCCCAGCTCCGGTATAGCTCGAATCCTGCGAATTTCACAGCTGGCGTGGAAGCAACGCCGGTTACGCTTTCATACAGCGGGGCTCTGGCACATGAATTCAGGATCGAACCCGCTGTTCCTGCTGGTTTGGAGTTTAATCCGGCCACAGCCACCATCAGTGGCACGCCACTTCAGATCACTCCTGCAGCCGAATATCGTGTCACTGCGGTCAATAGTTATGGCTCCACCTTCATGCGGCTCACTTTGGCGGTGAACGATGATTTGCCAACGATTCAGTATGCAGATGAGACACCGCTGGTTTACACGGTTGGAACGGGCATAGTCCCGATTACTCCGACTTTGGGTGGCGGAGCGACTCTCGATTGCATTTCTGTGCCGCCACTCCCGACTGGTTTGGAGCTGAGTGCGAGCTGCGAGCTGTCCGGAACTCCGCTGGAAGCAAAACCGCAGACCATCTATTTAATTTCTGCGCTGAATTCCGGAGGGGGCGCCAGCTTGCCTCTGGATATCACCGTGAAAGATCTTCCGCCTGAATTCACTTATGTCGGTGCGCCGGCTTCTCTTTTCAGGGGGGTCGCGCTGACTGAGATTGAGCCGACGACGGTGAACGGCGGAGGTGTCATCGTAGCCTGCGCTTCGGTGCCCGCCTTGCCAGACGGCTTGAGTCTTTCTGCGGATTGCAAAATTTCTGGAACGCCTTCGGTACTGGTTCCGGTTGCGAAAGATTACGTTATTACCGCAACAAACAGTGGTGGCTCCTTCGATCGAACCCTTAATTTCAATGTCGTCGATAAAGTGCCGGATATCTCTTACACCGGCAGTTCGTTCATTTTTAAAAAGAACATCGCGATCACTGCGCTGACAGTGATCAACACTGGCGGCACAATTGATTCCTGCGCTGTCGCGCCAGCACTCCCTGCCGGACTTCAACTGTCGGCGAGCACATGCAAAATTTCTGGAATACCCGGGGTTCCCGTTGCGAGCGCGACGTATGTTGTTACGGCGACGAATACCGGGGGATCCAAATCGACCTCCATCGATATCTTTGTAAAGGATTCACCACCCACGCTTCTGTACATCGGCAGTCCTTACAGTTTTTCAAATCGCACATTGATCACAGCTGTTACCCCATCAAATACCGGCGGTACAATTACGAGCTGCAGTGCTTCTCCTGAGCTTCCAGCTGGACTTGCTTTGGCGGCTGGGACTTGCGAAATTTCAGGCACTCCGACTGTCGCTTCGGCTCTGAATACTTATGTGATCACGGCAGCGAACACGGGGGGCACCGCAACAGCGACGATTAAAATCAAGGTGAATGAAATTCCACCGGTTCTGAGCTTTAGCAACGCACCCTTCACCTATTTCAAAGCCGTTCCGATTGCACCTGAACTCCCGGTGAACACGGGGGGGCCGGTGTCCTCGTGTGTTTCAGCTCCGAGCCTGCCAGCGGGGTTGATCCTCGGGGCTAACTGCGAAATTTCCGGTATCCCTGCCGTGATCCTGCCCGCCGCAAATTATTCGATCAGCGGAACCAACTCGGCTGGTACTTCTACACAGGCAGTGAACATTACTGTAAAGGACACGCCACCCTCGATCAGTTTTGTCGGCAGCCCCTATATTTATGTAAAAAATTCCGCAATCACCACCTTATCCCCGGCGAATACGGGGGGAGTGGTTGTTTCGTGCGTAGCGAATCCAAATTTGCCGAATGGCTTGACCCTTTCAAGCACCTGCTCGATCTCCGGTACACCCACCGAAATCGTGAATGCGGCGGATTATGTGATCACTGGAACCAATAGTGGTGGTGATTCTTCGGCAACAATCAACATCCAGGTAAACGACCAGCCTCCCGCTTTTGTGTACGTGGGCAGTCCATTCAGCTTCACACAGAATGCGTTGATTGCACCCGTCACCCCGAACAGCACCGGCGGTACGGTGGTTTCCTGCGCGGCCACACCAGATCTTCCGGCCGGTCTTGTTTTGTCTGCAACTTGCGGCATCACGGGAACTCCGACAGCCCTTTCTGCTGCGACGGGCTACACGATCACGGGCACCAATACCGGAGGTTCGTCTTCGCAGGTGATTTCTATTGCGGTCAAAGCCGCAGTCCCGGTTCTGAGTTATGCGGTTCCGAGTCACGTCCTTGCGAAGGGGGATGCGATTGCTGAGATCCAGGCAACAACGGCGGGAGGTGGGGCAATTGTAACCTGTTCAGCTGTGCCTCCATTGCCTACGGGTCTGACTCTGGCTCCGACAACCTGTCATGTGACCGGAACGCCGACGGTCATCCAGGTCGCGACCGATCATTTGATTACGGCGACGAATACTGGCGGTTCAGCGGTGGCAACGCTGCGGATCGCGGTGAATGACAAAATACCGATCCTTACGTACGCCGATCCATACAGTTTCACCAAAGGTGATGACAGTGGAACCCAGACACCTGGGAATACCGGAGGAACAATCGTATCCTGCAGCGCAGCTCCTGCTCTTCCAGCGGGGCTTTCACTTTCGAATGTCTGCGTTTTGACCGGAATTCCCACGGTGATCAGTGCAGCAACAGATTATACAATCAGCGCCACGAACTCGGGCGGCATAGGTACGGTCTCCATCAATATTGAAATCAAGGACGATCCGCCGGTTCTGACTTATGCAGACTCTCCGTTCACTTATACGAAGGGAGAGCTGATTCCTGCAGTTACCGCCATCAATGGTGGCGGCGCGATCGCGTCTTGTGCCTCCAGTCCTGTTTTACCGGCCGGGCTCACCCTTTCTGCCATTTGCGGAATCTCGGGAACACCTTCGGTGCTGGCCCCCATTGCTGATTATGTGATCACGGCAACCAATTCAGGCGGAAGTTCCAGTGCGACAGTCGAAATTGCGGTCAATGCAGTCGCGCCCGCGATCACGTATTCGGGCAGTCCGAATGTCTATGTTAAAGACAGCGCAATCATAGCCTGGGTGGCCGCGAACACGGGGGGTGCGATCGTATCATGCGCCTCTGCGCCGGCTCTGCCTGCCGGTTTGAGTGTGGGTGCGGACTGCACTATTTCTGGAACTCCAACAGCACTGAGCCCTGCCGCCGAATATGTGATTACGGCAACCAATACGGGCGGGACTTCTGCGGCTACGGTGAATATCACAGTCAAAGATCTTGCTCCTGTTATTGGTTACACCGGATCACCTTATACCTATGTCTTGGGATCGTTAATTACTCCTTTGAATGTGGAGAACACGGGGGGAGCAATCGTTTCATGCGTAGCAAGTCCGGCACTTCCGGCTGGTCTGGCTTTGTCCGCAACCTGCGGCATTACGGGCACACCGAGTGCTCTGGCGCCGGCTGCAGATTACGTGATTACTGCGACGAACACGGGAGGCAACGCGACTGCCACAATCCGGATCACGGTGAAGGATGTCGCACCCGCAATCAGTTACGCCGGTACTCCGTTTACCTACACGCTGGGCAGTGCGATTGCTGCCGCAGCTGCAACGAATACCGGCGGAACGATCGTATCATGTACTTCTGCGCCGGCTCTTCCTGCGGGACTCAGTCTTGCGGCGAACTGCACTATCTCGGGAACTCCAGCGGTCCTGGCTCCTGCTGCGGATTACGTGATCACGGCAACCAATACGGGTGGTACCGGCTCTGCGACGATCAATATCAAGGTGGAAGATGTCACCCCGGTCGTCTCATATGTGGGATCACCGTTCAGTTACACCTTGGGTTCGGGCATAGCACCATTGGCAGTTGTAAACACAGGTGGACCGATTATTTCCTGCAGCTCCGCTCCGGCCTTACCGGCAGGATTGAGTCTATCAGCGACTTGCGGTCTTACGGGTACTCCGAGCGTGCTTGCAGTGGCTGCGGATTATGTGATCAGTGCCACAAATACAGGCGGTACCGGGACTGCGACGATCAGTATTGCTGTGAAGGCCGTTGCTCCCGCGATCACGTATTCGGGCAGTCCGAATGTCTATGTTAAAGACAGCGCAATCACAACCTGGGTGGCCGCGAACACGGGGGGTGCGATTGTTTCATGCGCCTCTGCGCCGGTCTTGCCTGCCGGTTTGAGTGTGGGTGCGGACTGTACTATTTCTGGAACTCCCACGGCACTGAGCCCTGCCGCTGATTATGTGATCACGGCAACCAATACGGGCGGGACTTCTGCGGCTACGGTGAATATCACAGTCAAAGATGTGATTCCGGCAATCAGCTATGTGGGTTCTCCGTTCACTTACACGCTCAGCTCTGCAATCGCACCACTTGCGGTTGTGAATAGTGGCGGGACTATCGTCTCTTGTACTTCGAGTCCGGCACTTCCGGCTGGTCTGGCTTTGTCCGCAACCTGCGGCATTACGGGCACACCAAGTGCTCTGGTGCCGGCTGCGGATTACGTGATTACTGGGACGAACACGGGAGGCAACGCGACTGCCACAATCCGGATCACGGTGAAGGATGTCGCACCCGCAATCAGTTACGCCGGTACTCCGTTTACCTACACGCTGGGCAGTGCGATTGCTGCCGCAGCTGCAACGAATACCGGCGGAACGAT
>MEPO01000029.1 GCA_001769805.1 Bdellovibrionales bacterium GWA1_52_35 | reverse complement strand
AAATGGGCAAGTCCGGTTCGGTGAGGGCTGGGGCGACGCGCTGAGCTGCGCGTCCCCTGGCTACTCGGGTTTGTCAAAGTGTTCGAACCATAGACCAAAGAATTTAATCCCCCACTCATTATCTCGAAAGCCGGGACATCCATGTCCTGACCCTTCCCGTCCTCTCGGCATCCTGCCTTCGGACGGGTACGGCTTTGAGATAATGAGTGGGGGATTGTATTTTCTGCGCCATGGTTCGGATACTTTGGCTCAAGTCGTAAAAGGCGGGGAGCCAGCCTCCTTGCCAGCTCCCCTTCGATGTAATCTCTTCCGACATAAAAATGTGCCCGGAATCCCTCGGGCGTGATTTCGACCTTATGAACCAATGCTTTGATGATTTTTCCTTTGGCGGCCAGTGCCTTGGGATCTTGGGCGAGATCAGCCAACCCTGAAAGGAATGACTGGTAGGACTTGAGCGGAACAGGGACGTCCTTCAAAGATGTAGCGTCTTGGAACGCTGATAGGCGTTTTCCTTCGTCACTCTTGCTGGCCTCAATTCGTTCCATCTGCTTGAAAACTGGGATCGCCGAAACCGTCTTCGGGAGCTGCGCCAGCCTCCCTGCTAGGACTTCGAGTTGTCCTTCGTAGCTTCGAATCTTTTCTTGAATGCGCTTGGCTTCGGAGTTTTGGGTCATTTCCTTGTGCTTTTTATTGGCTGCCGCGATCAGATCCTCGGCCATTTGCGGCTGTATCAAAAGTTTGTGGATCTCTTCCCAGAGTGCCGGTTCAAGCTTCGTGGCCAGCAGCCGGAACGGTTTGCAGTTGAACACGGGTTTCATCAAACACCCCTGCTTCCGCGCTCTGAAGGCGTCGCACAATTCACATATTCTCATACGATCGCCCAACCTGCGACTTGTGCCGAGTGCCACAACTTTCAACGCCCTTCGGGGCTCGTTAACAGGTTCATTCACACGCCCGGATCGGAATGCGCGAATTGCCATCACAAACCAGGTGTCACTTGGGGTGACGGCTATTACAACCACAGCCCTTCACCAGCAGCCTGCGCGATCTGTCATATTTCAAACAAGCCCAGCGGGCTCACGAATTCTTTTGATCACTCGATCATCGGCTCTCAGGATTGCGTCGAGTGCCACAGCGCTCTTCCAGGTACGACTTGGTCCGGCGGCACCTTTAATCATGTGCCGCAACCAACGAACTGCCGGAATTGCCACGGAGCAATGCCTGTGGGTTGCAAGGTTGAAACGTTTGTGTGCTTCTATCATGACAATATTCCAAACACACCAAACGATAGCTGCGCCTTATGCCACATGAACCCTCGTACCTGGGAGCCCGCCCAAGCCAAGGCGGCGAGCGCGGCACACGAGACTCTTTACCCCGCGATGGGCTCTCCGAATTGCAGCGCTTGTCACAAGTAAGTGCTGATATGGCGGCAATTCACCCTTTACAAAGACCCCAGATTCCGTTCGGAATCGTTTTGGTCTGTCCGACGATGCTGTTATCAGTATAACAACAAGCCCAAACGCCCCATTTTGATGGATCCCCGGGAACCGGAAAAGTATATTCCGTAACGCAGCTATTTGGGACCATGGCGCCTACAGCAGGGTTGGAAAATACTACATTCACGTCAAATCCCGCTCCAGTGGCCATCATCCCTGCGGGGCACTGGACTGTACCTTTCCAGAAGGACCGGGTTGCGCCTCCCACTGCTTCCACATCCCTTTCGAGAATGTCGCATGATTCCGCCGTCTGCGTCAGATCGCCATAAAGCACGATCGTCTGGCCGCTGGATCCACCTCCACATTGCTTTACCTTGCCGGTTCCGGAATCCACGAAAAAGGCTACAGGAATCGTGCGGGTTCGTTGACTTGCCCCGACGGATTTGGCCTGTGTCTCGAGCTTTTTTACAAACGACAGTGTCAGTTTTGCGAAATAGGTGTTGCCCACCTTGCCATCCAGTACCAGACTCATCGAATCAATCTGACTCATTCCGATACTCATTCCCTGCTGCGCAACGATAGCGCCTCCAGGCAACGATATTTTTAAACTAGCAGCACCAAAATCCGCATTGGTCTGGGGTGAGGGCGACATCAGGGACGTGTCCAGCACCTTGTCCTTGAAGTTGAGCGTGCAGGACTCGGAATTACCGATGATCAGTTGAACAATCGACATGACAGAGTCCGCTTCCACCAGACTTTCGAAATTCTTCTGGGACTTGATACCAATGCTCGTCGCGGAGAGCGTAACCAAAACACCTATCGTGAGTATGCCTAGCGCGACCAACACTTCAATCAGTGTAAAGCCATTTCTCATTAGTTGTTTCATTACTCTCTGATGTTAACGTGATTCCGATCAAAAGCAAATAAGCCAACCGCAGTTGCCTGAGCTACGATCTAAACAGTTTAATTCACGAAACCGTCTTGTTCGCTCGGCAGAACCCGTTACCATGTCCTCACATGAACGAGGTCACAAAGTATTACAAAAGCGAATTTGCAAGAGAGCAGTTGAAAACTGCTGTAGCTCTTTTTTTAAATAATATTGGCAACATTAAAGGCCGTTGCAAACTACAACATGCTAGCGGGAAAAGACCAAAAACTAATCAATACTTTCTTAACTTGGGTTCGAACCAATTTAGATCCAAAAGTCTATAACATTCATTACGATCCACATTGGAATGCTAAATAATTGATTTTTTGAGATTTGGGCGTTTTTCATTATTTTGAGATTCAATCGTTTCTCGCATCTTTTTTGGATACTGTCAGAGTTGCTCGTCGGCTACTTCGGTCACTGCTGAAATCTAAGACGCACTATCTTCTTTCCCGTTCCTAAAGCGTGCCAAAAATGCTCATTAAGGTACCATTTATCCGTACCCGAACGCTGACCTCCGCTGAAAAGGTGCTGGCGTTTAGGATTTGATTGATTACGGATCGACGGACCAAAGATATAGCTCAGATTAGCCGGGTAGGGTATGAGAGTTTGGAGCCGGACTGTGAAAGAATAGCGGCTGCAGGCCTAGCAGTGAGAGCGACGGACCCCGGGGTCATCGGTGAATGTCATGGATGGAACGTATACGAACGGGCACTTGAGAAACGACGGCCAGAAGACTCAAGCGGGACGTCGGCGAGAAGGAATGGGCACCTTCCTGTTTGGAAGCATGCGAAAGTTTAATCCCCAAATGTGATTTCACTAGGGGCGTAGCCTCTGCTTCTCTTTGAGCAATTTCAGTACGGATCGACGGTACCTTTTTGTTGTGCAACATCTGTCTCTCATTTTCCGTGAGAGACGAAGCCGGAGCATCGTCAAATTCGAGGACCATAAGTTGGCGTGTTCTTAAACGGCTTTTTTGGCGGAAATCGTTTCATCCAGTGTAGGTCGTCAGAACCCACGAAAAGAGGTCGACACCTCGCAAGCCGCAATTCTCAACTCTTGCGATCTGCTCGTCGCTGGGCCTTGTTATACGCATACTGCTTCCTGCCTTCCGCCGCTCTTGTATGCGGCTTGTTAGGAAGATTCAAACACTTCGGTTTTTGGGGCCAACGTCAGAAAGCGATGGGTGCGTCTGGGTGCTCCCGGAAATTTGGATCAGAGATTCTGCTTCAAGTGCTGTCGACGATGAGCAACGAGCCAGTATTGGGAATCTCCGACTACGCTTTGTTGCCTGAGAGATGCGTGGAGTTCACAGAGGGGCCTTGGGCAAATTGCCGTATTCAGGGATCTATACGGAAACCGCATTGACTTGGTAGAGATCAATGAGGCGCGAAATACATGTGTTTAGCTTCTTGGAAGAAGTCGTTGCCAAGCGGGGGCGGCATTATATAGTTCACCTAAGAAAACAAGGAGACCTTACAATGTCCACACAACAAACTGTTCTTCTCGTCGGTGGCTCCGGACGTACCGGCATGCGCGTCTTGGAGCAGCTTTTGAATCGCGGCATCCGCGTTCGTGTTATCGTGCGATCCCCCCAAAAGTTGCCGATAAGCACGGCAAAACATCCGAATCTATCAATTGTTGAGGCCAACCTGTTGTCTCTAAGTGATGAGGACCTACTGAGACATATTTCCGGCTGCGATGCCGTCATCTCGTGTCTCGGTCATAATATTAGTTTCAATAGCATCTTTTTTCCACCGCGCGACCTTGTCCAGCAGGCCACGGCCAGGCTGTGCCGGGTGATCGAAACAATACGGCCCGAAAAGCCAATCAAGTTCATTCTTATGAGCAGTGTCTCGGTCAATCATCCGCGAGATCTCGACACACGTCGTGGAAAGTTCGAAAAAACGTTCCTGTGGATGCTCCGAGCCGTGCTCCCTCCCGCCAAGGATAACCAACAAGCGGCGAACTTCCTCTTTGACAAAATCGGGACAGATAACGCGTTTGCGCAGTGGACTGCGGTTCGTCCAGACACACTTCTGAAAGGCGATGTTTCCGAGTACATTCTGCAGGAGAACTTTGTGAGCAGTCTCTTTGCACCGGACAACACGAACATGGCAAATGTTGCACACTTTATGTGTGAATTGGTGACAAACTCGGAGGCCTGGGATCGGTGGAAAGGAAAGCTGCCCGTGATTACTAACGCTTAGGGCCCAAGAAGGCAGATTGCCCGAAGGGTCCATCCCGATTCTCCGAGGCTTATCACCGGCCATCGAACCTGATTTTCCGGCGCACTGATTTATGCTGAATTAAGCAGCGACGCAGGTTTGATTCAGCTGTTCATTGACTTGATGGATCTCGATGAGCAGGGCCAGATCCTTTGCCATTGTTTGCATTAGGGCAAAATCCTCCGGCTGGAAGGTTTCAGAGTGCTCAGGTTCTGCCACGGTCAGAATGCCGACACGCTTTCCTGAGACTAAAAGCGGGATCACCATGCAGGCTCCCGTCTTGAAACTCTGGTTTTCCCCCCGGTCCTGAATGTGCTTTTTGAACCGAACGTCTGTGGCGATGTTATTGATCAGGATGGGCATGCGCGTTTCCCAAACGTAACCCAAAAGACCCATCTTGGTGTCGACGACCTTTTGAACCTGACTCGTCACTTCCGGACCGGCAACTGTAAACGAGGCGGTCAATCTTCCACAAGAATCGGCAAGATAGAGCGTGGATCGTCGTGCACAGACAAATTTGGCGAGCAGATCCTGGATCTGGGCGATTGCACGTGAGATATCCCGGCTTTCTGAAATCAAGCGTCCCACCTGAAGAATCAAATCATCCCGCACGATATTGTGGCGAACCGTCCGGGAGGTCAGGATATAGGTGATGACCCCGCCCACAACCGCCAGAAGACTCAAAAGAAGCTGGGTCTTTTGAGCAGCATTACGAACGTCCTGTCGCAGAAACTCTTCAAATGCGAAAAGCGAATAGCCCTTTCGAAGCGCCGTCAAGAGCAAGACCAGTGAAATCGCACTGAAAACAAACGGAATGGCGAGTTTGAATTTCAAAAGTCCCTTGGCCGCAGCAGTCATCTGTAACTGGAAAAGCAGCGAAACTGCGGCATAGAATATGACGATCTGGTAAAATACCTGCTCCCAGCGGTAAGTGGCCGCAGCAGATTGATCGCCTGTCAACAGGGCTCCCAGGACAAATCCCAGAACTGAGATGCCCAGCATTGAATTCCAAAGTTCTTCTTTTCGTTTACCGCTCAAGCTCAGGGCGGCGGAATACAAAATGAAGGAGGGACCTGCCAGCGAGAGGAGTTTCAGTACCGACTTATACGAAACGAAGAATTGGCTGCTCAGACCATCGTTATAGTAAACCATTGAAAGCGCCGCAAAGCCTGCGAAGAATGCCGCATACAAAGCATAACGGTTTTTGGGCTGTGCGAGAAAGATGCTCAAGAATGCCAGAAAGAGCATGAGCGAAAGACCCAGTTGGCTGGACATCGAAAGAAAATAGGTGAGCTGATCGCGAAGTGTGCGATTTCGTATATAGGATGATTCTCCGATCGCCATCCCCAACGCTGATTCCGCTGAGCCAAAGCCCGGGACGTCGGTGACCGGGCACTCCAGCAGGAGTTCGTTCATTCCTGATTTCTTCAGCAACCGGGGATCAAAGCCGTAACCTTCCACCAGCTGAAAGGGATTTGTGTAGCCGATGATCTGTCCGTTCAGAAGGAGTTTGACTCCGGGAGGCAACATCCCAAGCACAACAGTGGGCGCTTCATAGCTCTCTTCCACCCTGAAGAAAGTACGCATGACATAAGCGGTCTGGATCTTTTCCGAATAGCGGAAGCGCTGCTTTAGGTCGAAATCATGCCAAGTACCGGGCTTGCCGTTGTCCAGAAGTGCATACTCCCAGGTCTCTCCGATAGGGCTCAGCGATCCTTCGTGAACACTGAAATTGTGAAGGCCGGATTTCACTGATGAAAAAAGGAATGCCACCAGGAGGGTCAGGATCGCTACATCGACCCCCAGTCTCAGTCCACGTTCTTCAATTTTGATTTTTTTGAGACTGGTCAGTAACTTTCTTATACCGCTCCAAGACCCAGGGTCCTCCCAGGGGAGTCTCAGATGGTAGATGGCTACCGGCCGGGAAATGTTTTTCAGGGCGACACGACCCTGGAGTTCAAAAGGATTTTCGATGATTTTGGCGACCTGGTCATAGACCTGCTGGGTCACGTAAATTCCACCCGGGCGCGTGTGGGTTTCAACGCGCGAAGCGATATTCACGCCATCGCCGTAACTGTCGTTTTCGAAGTTGATCACATCTCCGAGATGGATTCCGATCCGAATCGTGATCCGCTGATCCGCTGGCACGCTTAAATTGCGTTCATGTAGGCGGGTTTGGATTTCCCTTGCGCACAGAACGGCGTCCACCGCACTTTCAAACTCAATAAAGAACGCGTCCCCGACCGTCTTGTTCTCTTTTCCTCCGTGGGCAGGGAAAACACTACGCAGTATAGACTTTTGTTCCTCAAGCATTTTAAAAGCCAGGACTTCGTCTCTGGACGTCAAACTGCTGTAGCCCACCATATCGGTGAACATTAACGCAACCAGTCTACGACGAAACGCCTTGGCACTCATCCTTGTCTTTGTCGGATGAAAGCGGCATTGGCTTGAATTTATAGAAGACCGTGAGTTTACAGCGCCGGCGGCTCGTCCAAGTCATCATCCGACTTGTCGGGCGTACCATCGTCCTTGGGAAGTTTCTTCAGCTGTTCAGAAATCATTTGCTGGTGGAGCGTTTCCTCATCACGCAATTCCGTGAAAAGGGCTTTCACTTCTTCGTTCTTCACGCTCTTGAGGGCTTCGACAAAGAAACTGTAGGCTTTGGCCTCACATTCTATTGCCACCTTCATCGCCTGGTGCGGGGACATGTAGCTCCGGGGCTTTCCGTAATCCGGAGCTTCCACATCTGAAATCATGTCCCGGTGAACTTGGGAGGGTGCGTTCTTGAAGAGCTTTTCGCGACGGTCCTTCAGTTGGTCCCCGTGCTTGGCTTCATTCCGGGCCATCGTTTCAAAAAACTCCGTAGCGTCCCCCGTATACCGGCCACCGAGCATTTCGGTGAATTCCTGGTACCGTTCTTCCGCTTCCTTTTCGATTAGAATGGCCAAATCCAAAGCGTCTTGAAGGGACAAATTTAAAAAATCGATTTTGCTCGTCATAAAATACTCCTGGAATGCTCCTGCTTGGGCATACCATAAGTGTTCAGGAACGGCAAAAACTGCCCTTGAGGTCAGTGATGATCCTCAGGCCGCTGTGGCATTGGCAATCCTATCTTCCTCCTGAGTGACGGTCAGGGTCGTTTTCAACAGGGAATCCGGATTCAGCGAGATGCTGTCGATTCCAGCTTGCACGAGATAGGAAGCAAAATCGGGGTAGTCGCTGGGTGCTTGGCCGCAGATTCCGATTTTACGTCCGCGTGCTTTGGCGGTTTGAATGACCTGTTTGATCATGGCTTTCACCGCAGGATTGCGTTCATCAAAGACCGGTGCCACGATTTCTGAATCCCGGTCAACTCCCAGAATGAGTTGAGTGAGATCATTGGAGCCGATCGAGAAGCCGTCAAATATTTCAGAAAATTCTTCTGCCAGAATGACATTGCTGGGAATTTCACACATGACATAGACTTCCAGGCCGTTTTCTCCCTGCCGGAGTCCGTTTCGGACTAGTTCGACCAGAACGCGCCGCCCCTCCTCCGTTGTGCGGCAAAACGGAATCATCAGCTTGAGATTATCCAAACCCATTTCGGTCCGAACTTTCTTCATCGCACGGCACTCCAAGGAAAATGCCTCGCGGTAACGGGGATGATAATAGCGGCTGGCACCTCGGAACCCTAACATTGGGTTTTCCTCGTGCGGCTCAAATTGCCTGCCGCCCAGCAGATTTGCGTATTCATTTGTCTTGAAATCACTCATACGCACAATCACGTCTTTCGGGTAAAAAGCGGCTGCGATCATTCCAATGCCCTGGGCCAGGCGATCCACAAAATAATCCTCTTTCTTTGGATACTCCCGGGTCAGTTCCTCGATCTCACTGCGAACAGGCTTCTCAGTGAGCTCGGCGAAATGGAGCAGAGCCATCGGATGTACCCGGATGGAGTGGGTGATCACAAATTCCATTCGGGCCAGGCCAACGCCATCATTGGGGAGAAGAGACATCCGGAGCGCGACTTCGGGGTCGGCCAGATTCATCATGATTTTTGTCCGGGGCTTTTTCAGGTCCCGGAGCGCGACTTTCCTTGTCTCAAATGGGACATGACCGGGGTAGATCATTCCTGTATCGCCCTCGCCGCAAGAGACGGTGATTTCCTGTCCGGTTTGAAGAAGTTCCGTACCCCGTTCGGTTCCGACCACGGCAGCTAGACCGAGCTCCCGGCTGACAATTGCCGCGTGGCAGGTGCGACCGCCCCGATTCGTGATCACACCGCCGGCCAGTTTCATGACGGGCTCCCAATCGGGATCTGTTTTATCAGTGACCAGGATTTCGCCCGGCCTCAACCGGCCGAGTTCCTGAATATTATGAATGACCCGCGCTCGCCCGTGGGCGATCTTTTCTCCCACACTCCTGCCGGTGAGCAGCGGTTTGGGTTTTTCTTTCAGATCGTAGATTTCCAGGAAATCCGGGGTTTTTTTCTGGGCGTGAATCGTTTCAGGTCGGGCCTGAACGATGAAGAGTTCGCCGGTTCTGCCGTCTTTGGCCCATTCCATGTCGACCGGAACCGGATGTCCGGCTCTTTTCGTATAGTGCGCTTCAACCAGGCAGGCCCAGTTCGAGAGCAGCAGGATTTCATCATCTGTGATCGCCAGCTTTCGGCGTTCCTCCAGCGGAACCGGAATGTTTTTCACCATTTTGGCGCCCCCGATATCGTAAATCATCCGGAGTTCTTTGGTTCCGGTTTTCTTCTGGAGGATCGGGCGGAACCCGGCTTTCAGCGTGGGCTTGAAAACGTAGATTTCATCAGGATTCACGGCTCCCTGGACGATATTTTCGCCGAGTCCGTAAGCGGCGTTGATCAGGACCACATCCCGAAAACCGCTTTCGGTATCCAGCGAGAACATCACTCCCGAGCAGGCCAGGTCAGCGCGGACCATTCGTTGGATCCCGATCGAGAGCCCGACCTTCCGGTAGTCAAAGCCCATATCAGCGCGATAAGAAATCGCACGATCCGTGAACAGGGAAGCAAAGCATCTTCTGCAGGCCTCCAGCAGCGGCTGCGGACCTTGCACATTCAGATAGGTTTCCTGCTGGCCCGCGAAGCTGGCCTGCGGGAGGTCTTCGGCCGTGGCGCTGCTTCGAACCGCTACATCAGCAGTGTTTTCAATCTCAGTCAGTTCTTGATAAGCGGCTTCGATTTCGGCGCGCAGATCACCCGGAAGCACGGCCCCGAGAATCAGCTGCCTGACTTGATTTCCCTTGGATCGCAAAGCCTCCACATCCGTTTTATCGAGCGTGCCCAGAAGCGCATCAATCCGCTCAATCAGACCTGTTTTACGAAGAAAGTGCCAGTAGGCGTCTGCCGTCACGGCGAAGCCGTTCGGAACGCGTATGCCTTCAGCGGAAAGGGTCTGCAGCATTTCGCCCAAAGACGCGTTCTTTCCTCCGACAAGACCCACGTCGTTGAGGTTCAGCTGCTTGAACCAGCGAATGAATTTCCGATCCTTGTTTTCATCCATGCCCGCTTGGGGTGCAACTCCCGTGCAAGCTAAACCGCGCTGCTTGCAAGCAAATGGATTTGGGAACGGAACGCATCGACGCGTTCGGGATGGGCTTCGAAAACCCTCTTCGGGATCACCAAGGGCAGACTGAACTGGAAATAAAGCAGGAAGAATTCGTCATTTTCACGCAGTTTCGAAAAAGTATTCCATTCGTGGACATCCTCGGATCTCTGCAGTTTCAAAAAAAGATTTTCCTTACTCAGGATGACCAGCTGCTCTCCGTGAAAATCCGGCCGGCGGCGATAGAGCCGTCCGGGAAGGCTCACGAAAGCATAAATCACTCCCAGAAGCAGGGCACCCCAGAGTGCCAGGAAGAACGGGCCTGCCCAACGGGTGGGCCCCAGTACCTGAGCTTGGCCGGCTATCAGGAAAACGGCGATCAGGACGAGCCCGATATTCTTGCTGTTCAGTAAGGCGTGTCGCAGGTGCAGGCGGTGAGCGCGGGTGAATTCCCGTTCATCCAGCCGGAAATGCAGTTCATCAGAGGCAGGTGTCATGGTTGGCAGAGTTAACATGAGGGTGGAGCGAGTGCGATTGTAAAGTGCTGTTTTGGATCCGAAAGTGCGCTCTTGCCGGTAGCTGAAAATGGGAGTAGTAGTGTGCGCAGAAGGTTCATTTATGATTAAATTGGAAAAGTTTGGATTCTCTACCGTTTTGGCTCTCGTCGCTGCGGGTGTGATCATGTCTGTGGTTGCTGCGGCGCCTCGCGCCGTGACCCGTGTTTATGACGGAACTCATGTCATGGACCTGCCGGTTGCCGGCATCAATGGTCAGTATGTGATCGTACGGATTCGGGGAAACCTGAATTTCGATCAACCTTACTGCCATTTTTCCAATCCACTCCGGATCGGAACGGAGTTGAAGCTGGTCAGCAGTCAAAGCGCAATTGTGGACATGCCCAGCTCGGCAACACTGATCAGTCTGGATTTTGAGACGGAAAATTCCGGATTCATCCGCTTGAGTTGCAGTTTTCCGGGCCCCGCCATCGATGAAATCACCGTGGCTGATCTGAAAAATGTTCTCGGAGCAGGGATCGGCTTCTATTATCTCCGGGAGTTTTAAAAATAGACGCTTGAAACCACCGGTTTCAAAGGTCAGGTGTGAAGCTGACGCACTCGGCGCTGTTGTTCACCCAACCCACTTTGATGGAATCAGCCGAGCAGATCATATTCTTGTTATAACGGCACTCGGTCACCTTGCAGGCCCCCACATCGGCCGATAACGTATTGATTCCGCACTGGCGGGCGTCGTCAGTGAAGGTGTCGCATTTAGGGGTATGGTCCCCCACCTGGATAGCGACGGCGTGGCATTTGTTGTTACTGTTGAAGCAACACTTGGTTACTTCGCATATTCCTACATGATGCATATCTTCTCCTTGTTCAGGCGCTGCTCAGGACTGAGCAAGGGATATTCCACTTACTTTAGCGGTCGAAAACCTTGGAGTTGCTGCTATGCGTTAGTTTTGTGACTTTGAACTAAATCGACTGAAGTCTCGATGTTCTGGGGCTTTAGCGCTTGCTATGATTGCAATTCATTCAGTGAATGTCTGAATTCTCTCACGCTCCAGGACTTTCCGGCCGACAATATTCAGTGTTCAAGAGGGGAATATGAAAAACAGGATGTTGTTAGAAAAAAAGAAACAGGAAATCATGCGCGTGCTCAAAGGGGGCGATGAGCTTGGAATGGGTTCGGTCGTCCGTTCAGGTTTCGTAGCCGAAGCCCAGGCAAAACGCAAACAAAGCTCAAAAACCAATGCACCTGCTGCAGAAGCTGCGCAGGATCAGGCAGTAGACGGGGCAAGATCGAATCAGCAGGCCTCCTGATCGCAACTCAGGCGCTGAAGCGCTTCCAGGCAATCGCAACCAAGGCGACAAAGCCCAGTAACCCAACGAATGAAACGTAGGCTTCGTAAGCCTTGTTCTTCATTCCCAGTTCCCAATTAAAGTTCAGATGAGCTTCTTCGGGGTTTACCTTGAGCAGGATCGCACGAGGAGCCGGCATCAGGGGCGGCCAGATGCGCGGGAAAAAACGCGGAACACTTTGCGAATAAATTTCGTAGGGCTGGCCGAAAATGCCGGCCAATTTCGTCTCTTCATCCAGAATAATATAGTGATAAATGATGGCAAAAAGGACTGTCACAACGGCCAGCAGTGGCCAGGCTTCAATGGCCAGAGCGGTGCCAATTGCCATGAGGTACGTTCCTAGATAGAGCGGGTTGCGCACAAATGCGTACGGACCACCGACGGCCGGCCGATTGTCTTTACGGAGGAATCCACTGGCCCAGAAACGGAGGGTCGCACCCAAAAAGCAGACGAGCATTCCCGGCCACTCCGGAAATTCCCTGGCTGAAAAGATCAGAAGTCCGGCAAAAAACCACGCCAGAGCAATCCGCGTTTTGCCCCGGATCATGCTGCGGAAGAAATTATCCTGAGATAAAGTGGAGACTGGATTCTGCTGTGTCATAGGGCGTGATCATGGCGTTTTTTTTCCGGCACGGCAAGTGTAAGTTCCGGATACAAGGCGTCTTCACGCTTGAGAACGCGCCGGCTTTGGGCTATGTTACATCGAAGTCAACCCAGGGGTTCTACCAATGGAGGCAAGTCGCTTGAATAACCCTATAAAAGTTCATGAATTAATGGTCCAGGCCCGCACATTGGAAGAGCGCCAGATACGAATGTTCAAGGCAAACGAAGGGTACTTCTGGATCGGGGGTCCAGGTGAGGAAGCTTTCCAGATCCCCCTCGGTCTGCAAATCCATAAAGGAGAGGGGCGTGATTTCGATTTTCTCCACCTTCATTATCGCTCCGCCGGAATCATTTTGGCAATGGGCGCGGCCCAGCCGATTGATTTCATTCGTCAGATGAAGAATACCGCGAGCGACCCTTTTTCCGGAGGTCGGAATTTCGGGAATCATGCTTCAGTTCGGAAGTTCAATATTGTGCCGATCACTTCGACAATCGAGACTCAGTTCCTGACGGCCATTGGCGGCGGAATTGCGCATAGACGTCAGGGCGGAAAGGGAATCACGATCACCACCAGCGGCGAAGCGGGAACTGCCGAAGGGGATTTTGCTTCCGCTCTGGTCTGGTCGAGCCGTCCCAAAGCGGAATTGCCAATGCTCATGATCGTCACAAACAATGGCTGGGGAATTTCCACGGACGCCTCCACACAGCATGGTGAGAAGAGAGTTGCAGACCGGGCAACAGCTTTCGGTATCCGTAACCGCACGATTAATGGCTTGGATGTGGATGAATCTTTTTCAGCCATCAGTGAAGCGATGGCTTATGTCCGCACGGAACGGAAGCCCTTTCTGCTGGAGGTCATGGTTTCGCGTATGTACGGCCACAGTTCTGCAAGTGGTGGCAACCTCGCGGTCGACGAGGCCGATCCTCTTGCGATTTACGAAAAGAAACTCGAAACCCAAGGTGTCATGACCCGTAAAGCGATGGATGAAGTCCGCGAGCGCTCTACGCAGGAAATGCTCGAAATCTGGAAAAAGGTCAGGCAGGAACCCCTGCCGGATCCTTCCACGATTTACGACAACATCTTTTATGGTGAGAAGGGTAGGAGCTGGTAATGGCGACTATGGCACAAGCCATTCGAATGGCCCTGCATTATGGTGAAGAAAATCTGGGTGTGACCGATATTTTCGGTGAGGACGTCGGGCCTCCGCTGGGTGGGGTTTTTACCGTCACGCAAGGGTTAAAAAACGCGTGGAATTCTCCTCTGGATGAACGTGGCATTATCGGCGCGGCAATTGGTCTGGCTTTCTCTGGCGACCGTTGCGTCGCGGAAATCCAGTTCGCCGATTACATTTACAATACGATCGACATGCTGAAGCTCGCCGGTAACCAGTGTTGGGCCTCTAACGGACAGTGGAATCTTCCGATGACGGTGATGACTCCGGTCGGCAGCGGAATTCGCGGGGCAATTTATCATTCGCATTCCTTTGATTCCATGATGACTCACATTCCTGGTTGGAAGATCGTCATGCCGTCCAACGCTCTCGATGCCTATGGACTCATGATCGCTTGTTTGAAGGACCCGAATCCGACGATGTTCCTCAAACCCAAGGCACTGTTGCGGGTGAAGGGCAAGCAGCAGATTCCGGGCGAACCTGAACTGACGCGCGAAGGGGAGAAGGCCCTCAAGGAAATGATTGACGCTCCTTTGGGTGATCGGACGAAGTGGAAACCCAAGTGGCCCGCCGGTTTGACGGATTATACGGTGCCGCTCGGGTTGGCCAGGACCGTTTGTGAAGGGACCGACCTCACGGTTGTGAGCTACGGCCGTACTTTGCCGCTTTGTGAAGAGGCTGCCAATCAATTGCGCGAGCAAAATGAGATCTCAGCCGAAGTGATCGATCTCCGAAGCTTGTGGCCGTATGACTGGAAAACTCTTGCCGCTTCCATTCGGAAGACTGGACGCGTTTTGTTTGTGAATGAAGACACGGAAGTGACCAATTTCGGCGAGCATCTTTTACGGCGGACGGTGGAAGATCTTTTCTATGAACTCCACGCTCGTCCTCGGTTGCTGGCCGGTACCGCAACCCCTGGTGTAGGTTTGGCTGATCCTTTGGAGGCCGCCTGCGTGCCTCAGCTGGATACAATTTTAAAAGCCATTCGTGAAGTTGCTTCAGAGCAAAGCTAGTCGCTGAGCTTTTGACCCACTCAGGCATTATTGATGCACCCCCATAGTTGTGTCGGATTTTGTCCGGCAAGGGAGGGTCTATGAAATACGTAACATGCCGCAATTTAGGCAAAGAATGTGACTTTGTTGCTGAAGGAAGTTCCGAAAGTGATGTAGTGAACAGTCTTGTGGATCACGGAATAAAAGCGCACGGGATGAAAGAAGAAGACTTCACTCCGGAATTCAGGCAGCAGGTAGAATCAAAAATCCGCGATCGTGAAGAGGCAGTAGAAGCGGCCTAGTTTAGGACCAGAGTGAACGTGGATGTTTGTTTCAGGGCTGGTAAACCCAAGGCGGCTTGCCAGCCTTTTTTATGTCCATTGTTTCAACGCGTTGCGTTAAGTACCGGATAAGGCTAAATAAGGGGTTTTCAAGCCTTTCTTTTCACCTTACAATTTAGAGGAGACAGCTCTTTTGAGGGGGAGGAATGTTTATGGGGGAATCCCGAATCATATTCAAGACGTTCGGCTGGGTTGCGGGCTTTGTCGTTTTGAGTGCTCTTTTACACTTTGGAAGCCCGGTCTACTCGGCGGATTCCGGTACGAACGTTGCCACCAATGAGGTGCCTGTTCCAGCAATGACCTTTGGGCCCGGTGCTGACTTCAATGTCGCCTCGACGCTCAACATGGGCAACTTGATCAATTCCTGCATGATGAACCCCGCGCTCAACAATATGCAGGCTATCATGAAAAATGGAACCAACGGACTGGCCATCGGTGGAGTATGCGCGGGTTCTGAAATGAAATTTGATCGGCACAGTCTTGATTGCTCCAATTTCGAAATTGACGGGAATTTTGATGCTGCAAAATTTGAGCAGTTCAAAGCCGCCGCCACTGAATCCAAGAACGCCCTTTCCTGCCAGAAGAATGCACTTCAGGGTCTCCAGACCGAGTTGAATTGTCTGAGTACCCAGGTTTCCGCCCTGCAAAACCAGATCAAGACACTTGAAGCAAGCTATACGCAAAACATGGGTGGGATGGCCGAATACGTTGGAATCATGAAAGCCGTCGAAGCGGATCGCACCAAGCAGTTTGAAGATGTCCAGGGGCATCTCAGGGGCGATGAGCGCACGGGCCATAAAGGCCTGCTCCGGATGCGGGATGAACTGCAGCCCATGGTTACGGCAATGGAAAGTGAAATCAAAGCGATCAAAGATAGCCATAAATCATCCGAAATTCAACGCAAGGCCTTCGAGGAGGATATCCAGCGCAAGATCATGGCGATGACGAACGAATGTTTTTCCGCGCGTAAGAAATCAAATTTTCATTGCGTGCCGAATGGTCCCGCGGTGACCGCGCGAGAGTACGTCCTTTGCCGGTATGAACAGAACCAGCGACTGGGTGCGGGCGGAGTGGTTGAGACCAGCTCGATTCGCACCAAGCAGGCCGAAAGCAAAAGGGCCGAGCTGGAAAACGTGCTGAATCAGATTCTGGGTGATTCACCCACAGAATCCAAGACTCCGAAGACTGCGGAGGAAGCTGTTGCTCAAGCGGAACAGGCCATGAATGTGCTTAACCCGACTGATCTGGAGGCTGAGTACGGTGCGAAGCTCTCGTCCTTTGATGGGAAGGGCTTGGGGATTCACGGCTTTGTCATGAAAGCCATGGGCAACTGTTACAGAGATGCCCAGAAGAGCGTTAACAAGCAGCGCGAATTGAGCAGCACCCAGCTGGGACGCAATCAGGAAAGCATCAAGGCTTTTGAGCGCGAGACCAAGAAGCAGGTCAATGAGCTTTTGACGAAGTACTCCAACAAGTATTCGGAAGTCATGGGCGCTCTGACTGGGATGCATTTACCGGTAAATGCGGATGGCTGCCGTGATTCGAAGCCGGCTTCACAGGAGATCTGCCTGGATGATCTGAAAAAGAACATGCGGGGAATCTGGGACGGAAGTCTGCCTCAGTCCACGGTCAACTTCATGATCCGCGGCAATGATGCGAAAACCACGATCACCTTCCAGTGCCAGGGGCTGGATGGCTGCGTGACGAAAATGCAGTCGCTGGCCAAGAACCTTGAGAAGGACCGGGACCGGGTTTCTGCCGAAAAGAAAAAGAAAATCGAGGAATTCAATCGTAAAGTGGAATCCCGCAGCAAGCAGATTGCCACGGGGCTTGCAACCCAGAATCTGCGTCTTGGTGATGAGCTGAACAGGCTCAATGGGCAGCTCACCGCTCTTGGGGTCCGGGGGGCTGTGAAAACGGGGCGAGTCAGAGCCGAGAAGCTCGAGAAGGATGAAGACGGTTTGTACATGGCGCCCACGAGCGTTGTGGGCTTGATCAGTAACTATATCGGCGAGCCGGGACTTCTCGACATGCAGGACGGGACATTCTCTGAGTCGTTGGCTGGGATTTCTGAGCGAGTAAAGGAAATTGGTGAAAACGAAGCGGAAGCCGCGCAGATGGTGGCCCAGTTGGACGGACGCAAAGCAAAGTGCGTCAACAACCAGATGAAAGACGTCGCCAGACTTCTTAAAGACCAGGTCGCGTCTTTGTCGGATTGCTACCGAAACGTGGAATTCTGTCAGGAGCACAATGGCCGAATGCAGACCTGGGAAAAAGATGTGCGCGAGGTATTTAAACTCTCCGCCGGTTCGGTTACTTCAGCTCTGAAAAGCGGATCGGATACCTGCTCCATAGTGAAGGATTATCCGAATGTCGCTCCAGCTGAGGTGGTTGCCTGCAAGACCGCTCTCAAGGAATACAATAGCGGGCTAGGCAAGTACGAGGACGAAAAGCAAGAGGCGCAGAAAAAGTATGAAGCTGCACTCAAAGCTGCGAAAAAGAAAGCCGCGAAGATTAAAGCGACTTCGACAAGTGGTGCTGAGGAAGAGGAAGAGGAAGAGGAAGAGGAAGCGATCCTGCCTCCTGAGGATAAAACTAGCGCAATTGAGAACCTGGAGCGGGAAAAAGATACGGCCTGCGCGTCGACTTTCAGTGCGTTGGAAGCAATGCATATTAAAGCAAGTAGTTTATCCGCAGCCGAGATCGGGCGATATGCCGATGAAATGACGGCAGCCGGTTTGAAGCCCGGGATTTCTGCCGCCTCGTGCACTGCGATTGTTGAAGGCGAATTCAAGGGCACTCTGGCTGAAGCAAAGGCCTTGAAGGAGACGGGATCAAGCGGTGCAGGTAGAGCGTCGGACTAGAATTTTAGAGTTCACCAAGATGCATGGCTTGGGCAACGATTTTGTCGTTGTGAATGGCTTGGGTTCCGCTCGGGCGCTGGAAATAACGCCTCAGATCGCCCGCGGGATCTGTGACCGGCATTTTGGCATCGGCGCTGATCAGCTGCTCTGGGTCCGGCCGCCGAGTGATTTACGAACCGCTAATGCCCGGATGGTCATTTTCAATCCGGATGGCAGTATTGCCGAGATGTGCGGGAATGGGATTCGAGCGGTCACGCTCTATCTTTTCGGCCCTAACGGAATTCTTCGTAATTCGGTTGCGCCTGTGGCAGCGCCTGAAACTGTGTCTGAGCCGCGTTCGGAGTATCTCATTGAGACGCTTGCCGGTTTAAAAACGGTTTGGCTCCGCGGTGATCGCGTGCAGGTGGACATGGGCGCGCCGACACTCGGCGGCGGTTTCTCTGAAATAAATGGCGAGCATCTGCAGCTCTCTGACGAGGATTTCCCGAGAAAACTTCGGCAATGGTTAAGGCAGCAAGAAGTGCGCTTTTTTGAAGTAAGCATGGGCAATCCCCACGCCGTGATTTTCGTCGATGCTCTGGACGACGTGGTTTTGGAAGCGCTCGGTGCCGCGATCGAGGTGCATCCGCGTTTCCCGAAGCGCACGAATGTTGAGTTTGCACAGATCATTGATGAGCACACGATTGAGGTTTTGGTCTGGGAACGCGGAACCGGCGTGACGCTGGCGTGCGGGACGGGGGCCTGTGCCGTTGCGGCGGCCGCCATTGCCACGGGTCGGGTCAAAGGACCGGTACAGGTGCGATTGCCCGGAGGCGCGCTTTCGATTGAGTGGTCGGGTGAGTTATCTTCTTCTGGCGCACGCAATTCCATCTTGATGGAAGGGCCTGCCCAGGAAGTTTATCGGGGGCGGATTGATATGAAAGTTTTCGCTGGAAGCGTCTGAACGGTTTAGACGAAACTATCGAATTTTCGCGAAATCGAATCTATAGTAGCTTTGAGCAATGAAACCCCTGAAGCCTAAAGCACCGCCTGCTCTCATCGAATCCGAACGAATTTTTTTGAGGAAGCACGACATCAAGCAGGCAAAGACGATGTTTGATTGCGTCAATCGTGACCGGAAGCGGCTGGAGAAATTTTTGCCGTGGGTAGGCAGAACCAAAACGGTAGGTGATGAAGCTGATTTTATCAAAACCACTCATCAATGGTGGAAGGAACTCAAACATTTTGACTTCAGCATTGTTCGGAAATCTGACAACGCTTATATGGGAAATATCGGAATTCACAGCATTAAGTGGGAGCGCTATTCCTGTGAAATCGGGTATTGGATTACCAGTGACTTCGAGGGCCAGGGCTATATGTCAGAAGCAGTACGAGCCCTTGAAAGTGAGATGTTCAAGCTCGGATTCAATCGGGTCCAAATCTGTTGCAGTACTGTCAATGCGAGATCCGCAAATGTTCCGAGGGCCTGTGGTTATAAATTTGAGGGAACCATCCGACAGGATGGCGTGGACCTTGGAAAGTTTCGGGACACTCTCGTTTTTGGTAAGCTCAAGAAGGAGTGGAAAGCGCTCAAATCTCAGCGAAAACTGAGAATAGGTGCGAGATCCGCCTGACATCTCACTTCGAGGCCTAGGCCCTAGGCCTAGGATGGTGCCCACCCAAGAATCGGAATCACACGAAGACCTGCCTTTTTCGCTTTACGCGTGAGGAGTCCTGCTGCTTCAAATAAGTTTTTGATGAAATACTGCTCGAGGTTTCCGAGGTCCCGCCCCCAGCTCACAATCCGTGTGTAAGCCAGACGATCCCAGAAGCCGCGTTTTGTAGAATATTCTTGAGAATCTGTGCTCTGAGCGACCGGGCTGCCTTTACGAGCGCCGGTGATCCGCATCGCAATGGATCCTGCCAACTCCCGCAAAAACCCCCGGAATGCCCGTCGATTTGGGGTCTTCACGAGGAAATGCAGGTGATTCCCGACATTCGAGTATCTGTAAATTCGTACGCCGTACCGCTCGGCCACCTGATATGCGAGGCGGTCCACATGACTGCGCTTTTTGGGATGGAGCATGGACCATTCGCCCCGGGCGAGAGTGGATCTGAGAACCAAGTGGAGAGGGCGCTTCGGATCAATGACCCGGGCCGTTTTGCGTTTACCCCGGCCGATGTCTCCGCCGTGTTCCAGGGAAGTCCGTGGAAGAAATGATAATTGTTTGCAGCGCATGTTACGTACATAACATAAAATTTATCCGGGGCAATGGTATTTTGTAAAATACGCAATAGGCGGATTTTGATCGAAAGTGGGGGCGGCTTCAACTATCACATGCACACTGGTCTAGTGAAGATCTTGGGAAGCTTATAAAAACAGCTTCGAACGGTGTCACCTTATCGAAAGCATGCGAGGGGCGCTGCAAGAGCGAACTCTTGACTTAATTCAGGCGGGTTTTCGGCACTCTCCAGGTATGTTGCTCAGATTTGCACGCAAGATCCCCTGGATGCACCCGATGTGTAAAGAATCCGGGCCAAATTCCCGCGCAATTACAACAGTCGCGGATTCGCCTTTCCTGTCCGTCTCTATTATGTCAGGGCAGTAGCCGGCAGAACCTAAGTCGCAGGCTTCTGCTTTTTCGCAAACTTTGCCATCGTGTGGACGGTCTCGCGCAGGGCTTCGATCTGGCCGGGGGCGCGGAGATCACCAAGACCGATTTCGTGGAGGGCGATGCCGGATAGGGGGACCCCGTAGCGGCGCAGAAAATAATGAGCGGCCAGAACAGCCGTACGGCGGTTGGCATCTTCAAAAACATGGGCCATCACCAAACCGACATAAGCATCGACGGCGGCATCGATCACCTGGCCGGCTTCGGCGAGTTCGGTTGCCTTATGAAGTTTGTCGCGGGCGGTGACGATTGGGTCCGAGAGAACCTGAAGCGTTTCTTTTTCACCGGACGGAAGGAGAATTGTGACCGGTGCCTGGCGCCAGGGATCCGTATTCTTCCCAGTGAGAATATTATTCAGGCGAGCAAGCTCGGCCGTTGTGAGTAGCACCCGGTGGGCGGCCATACTTTCTGATACTTCCAGGGCTCGATCAAAACGAGCCATCTCGAGCTGACGTTTCAAGGAATCGGGACGATGTGGAGGTTCACTGAATGACATGAGGGCACCCTTTAGCCCAGAATGCTGGAGATAGGTCCTTCGGTCAAGTTCTGGCTTCGGTAAAATGAATTTTGTGATATTTCTCACTGCCTGATGTCTCATTACAGGCCTGGTCAAATCATTTATGCGTCCACAAAAACGACCCAACCCGAGCGTTCCGTAGCGGTCGAAGAAGGCCGCCCCAAATTAAGCCACCCGCCAAAATTTGCGGTACTGCTGCTCAACGACGATTATACAACAATGGAATTTGTTGTTGAGGTCCTTAAAAGATTTTTTGGAAAGAAAGAAGAAGATGCGATGCAGGTAATGCTGAGCGTCCATCATTCTGGCAAAGGGCTGGCCGGTATTTACAGCCGCGACATTGCCGAAACCAAAGCCAGTCAGGTTCAGGAATATGCACGAGGTCATGGATTTCCTCTTTTGTGCACGGTAGAACCGGTAGTATGAGGTGTTCATGATCGGACGGAAAGCAGAAGCCATTTTGAATCGCGCTGTTCGCTATGCGGTCCAAAGCGAGCATGAATATTTCACTTTAGAGCATGTTCTCTGGAGCCTGCTCAAGGATGCTCCGACAGCCGATATCATTCGAGCGGCCGGTGGCAAGGTGGAACCGTTGCTCAGCGAGCTCGAAAAATTTCTGCAGTCCGAGGTTCCCAAAGCCCCGCTTCAGACGGAGCCAAATCCTGATTCCGGCGTCGCGGAAAAGGCCGCCGAAGAAGTTGAATCCTACGAAGACCAAGCCGTGGAAGACCAAACCAATGAAGACGCGGCTCCTATTGACCACCCCGTGGCGACCCTGGGGATTCAAAGGCTGATTCAGCGAGCCCTGTTTCACGTGCAATCCGCGGGTAAGGACGAAATCCAGCCAGCGGATCTTTTGATCGCCCTTTTTCAGGCCAAGGATTCCCAGGCCTTGTTTCTGCTGCAGCAGCAGGGGCTTGAGCGCCTGGATATTCTGAATTTCGTCAGTCATGGAATTCGTAAATCTGATGACGATATCCAAGGCGGCGGTCCCGAGGATCTCGAAGATTCATCCGGTGAGGGAATGGACGCAAATTCAGCGGCCAGGACCCTTGCGGAAGATCCCCTGAGTGCCTATGCCACTGATCTGAATGCCCGCGCGCAGGCTGGAAAAACCGATCCACTCATTGGCCGGGTGAATGAGCTCGAGCGCATGGTCCAGACGCTTTGCAGGCGACGCAAAAACAACCCTCTTCTGGTCGGCGAAGCGGGAGTCGGTAAAACGGCTTTGGCGGAGGGACTCGCGCTCAGAGTCGTGCAGGGCGACGTACCGGACCTCTTGAAGACTGTCGTGGTCTACGCGCTGGATCTGGGCGCTTTGCTTGCGGGAACCAAGTACCGCGGAGATTTTGAACAAAGATTGAAGATAGTTTTCAAAGCCCTGGAAACCAAACGGGCCAAGGGTTTTCTACCCGTTTTGTTGATTGACGAGATTCATACGATTGTGGGCGCGGGGGCGGTCAGCGGCGGTTCCCTTGATGCTGCGAATTTACTCAAGCCTCTGCTTTCCCAAGGCGAGATCCGTTGTATCGGTTCGACGACTTACGCGGAATTCCGGAATGTTTTTGAAAAAGATCATGCTCTCGTTCGCCGCTTTCAGAAGATTGATGTGCCCGAACCGTCGCAGGAGGAAACCATTCAGATCCTCAACGGCCTGAAATCACGGTTTGAAGAGCACCATCAGGTTCAGTTTCTGCCTGAAGCGATCCGCGCCGCCGTCGAGCTTTCGGCCAAGCATCTGACTGATCGATTTCTGCCGGATAAGGCCATCGATATCCTCGACGAGGCGGGTGCGAAGGCACGTCTGAGTCGCAAGACCACAAAGCCGGAGGTGACAGCCTCTGTTTCAGAAGCTGCTCTCCCCGAGACCACGGTCCTCGAAGCCACTGTGATAAACGCCGTCGCGATCGAAGCTGTCGTCGCGCAGATTGCCAGGATTCCCGCGCGTTCGGTCACTGTGAGCCAGAAAGAGCGTTTACAAAGCCTGGAGCGGGATCTTAAAATCACGATTTTTGGCCAGGATCATGCCATTGCTGCCTTGGTGACCTCGATTCGTCTGGCTCGTTCGGGGCTGCGGACCGGAGAACGTCCGGTAGGCAGCTTTCTTTTCTGCGGACCCACGGGGGTCGGAAAAACTGAACTCAGCAAGCAGCTCGCCAGTTGCATGGGCGTGCCGTTTCTTCGTTATGACATGAGCGAGTACAGTGAGAAACACACGATTTCGCGTCTGATCGGTGCCCCTCCCGGGTACGTCGGTTTTGATCAGGCGGGACTTTTGACTGATGCGGTTTTAAAAAATCCGCATTCCGTGATTCTTCTCGATGAAATTGAAAAAGCCCATGCCGATATCTGGAATATTCTATTACAGGTCATGGATCACGGAGTCCTGACCGATAATAATGGCCGCAAGGCTGACTTCAGGAATGCCGTACTGATCATGACTTCCAATGTGGGTTCTCGCGACATCGAACGCAGACCCTTGGGCGTTGGAATGGCGGATTTGCAGGGTGCGGCTTCCGGGGCGGCTGCCAAGAGGGCAGTGGAGCAGACCTTCAGTCCCGAGTTCCGCAATCGCCTGGACTCGATCGTATATTTCAATCCCCTGGACGCGCTCACGGTTGGGCAGGTCGTCGGCAAACAGCTTTTGGAACTCGAAGCGCAGCTTCTGGCCAAAGGTGTGGAATTCGAGGTCTCCGAAGAAATCCGCGAGTGGCTGGCTCAGAAGGGCTATGACCGGATGATGGGCGCGCGGCCTCTCGCCAGGGTCATTCAGGAGCATCTAAAAAAGCCGCTGGCTGACGAAATTCTCTTTGGTCGTCTCGAGTTTGGCGGCATGGTCAAAGTCAGTTTAAAAGAGAGCCTTCCGGTTTTCGAGATTTCCGCAACAAAACAGGGTCAGCTTTGCGAGGCCTTGGAGCGGACGTAACTTTCCTGCGTTTTTTTCAACTTCTGCAGAAACTTCGCCCGGGAAAGTTCTTTGGCTCCAAGCGCGACCATGTGGGGCGTCAGCATCTGGATGTCCAGCCATTCAAAACCTCTGGATTGAAGGTCTTCAATGAGGGTGAGCAGGGCGAATTTGGATGCATACGGCTCCCGGTAAAACATGCTCTCGGCAGAAAATACTCCGTCCACCTCCACCCCGTAAATACCCCCGATCAGCTTCCTGTCAGCAGACCAGGTTTCAAAGCTATGGGCGTGGCCGGCGCGGTGAAAATCAAGATAGGCAGCATGCATTTCGGGCGTGATCCAGGTCCCTGGGGAGTCGCGAGGTACTGTCGCGCAGGCCGAAATCACACCACCAAAGTCCTGGTTCTTCGTGAATTCCCAGTGCCGGGCAGACAGGATTTTCTTGCGGGAACGGGCCAGACTTCGAGGAATATGAAGGTCCTTGAAGTCCAGGATCGCGCGTTCCGGGGGGCAGAACCAGGCCAGAGGAAGGCCTTCCATGGGCCAGGGGAAAATACCGCTTCGATAGGCCAGTAAAAGACTGTCGGGGTGAAGATCGCCGCCCAAGGCGACGATCCCCTCGGGGGAAGAATGACGGGGATCAGGAAATTTTTTTATCGGCATTGGCAAATCACCTCATTCTAATGTACAAGATACGTTCTTAGATTTTAAGGAGAACTTTATGACAACTCAGACTACGACGGCCACGCAGCCGGCAAAAACATCCAAGCTTGGGCGCCGGACGCTCAAAACTCAGGGCCGCAAAAAACGGAAGCTGAAACTCGCAGGTGACAAGGAATTCGCGAAGACCTTCTTTGCAGCGAAATCCAAGCGATCCACGGAAAAAAAAGCAGCCTTCCGCAAAAAGAAGAGCCGTAAGAAGTAATCCAATACTTCTGTAAAAGATTGGGGATCCTCACCCGCTTGGGTCAGGGTCCCTTTTTTTTGCCTGATTTGGTGCGTTTTTCCGGAAGTTTTATTTGCCGGAGGTTTTAATCGAATGACAAGCGCGTTTAAAAAATACTGGGCCTGGATCATCGTGGCAGCTTTGTTTGCCGCTTATGCTCCGTACATCGGAATCCGGTACGTCCGGACTTTAGGTGATGAGAAGGTCTATGTCTCACAGGCATTGGAAATGGCGCGCGACGGCCGCTGGTTTATCCAAACACTGGGTGACGTGCCGGCCTATTACAAGGGCCCTGTTCATTATGTATTAGTTCGCTTGGGGGTGAAGGTCTTCGGTTTTACGCCCTGGGCAGTCCTTTACATGAACCTGCTGTTTGCGATGGCTGGTGCGCTGGCTTTGGGGGCCCTGATCAAACGCCGGCTTCCGGAATGGGAGGAAGGCCCGGTCTGGGGTGGGGTGGGTTTTGGCCTTTGTGTCGGAATCTATGCACATACCTTCGCCAGTCAGATGGAAGTGGAACTCGCGGGAACTGCTGCAGTGGCTCTTTACCTCCTGGACCGGTTGGGACCCAGGGACGCGGGGTACCTGTTTTGGATCGTTGCAGGATTTGCAGGCTGGATCAAAGCGCCTCTGCACAGTGCCTTCCTGGGGGTAGGCGCTCTGATTTACTGGACTTTAAGTGGAGAAATTTTTGCGCGTCTTCGGAATCCGAAAGCCTGGCTCGCAGTGCTGACCGGCATCGTAGTCGGGTTCGCCGGGTACTTGCCTGCAGCCCTTCTGGATTGGCAGAATTTCTATGAACGCTATCTGCTCGCGGAAATTGTCAACAAGGCCAGTACCTGGCAGACCATCTGGACGCCCATTGTGTCGACTTATGGATTTTATCTTTTCCCTTGGCTATCGTTGGCAGTGGTCGCCTATGTTCAGGGTCTCTGGCAATTACCTCGAATGATCCGGGAGTCTGCCGCGCGCCGGCTCCTGCTTCTCAGCATCTCTTTTAGCCTGCCCAGTCTCGGTTTTTTTATTTATCACCCTTTTCGCCTGGAAAATTACAATCTGCCGTTCATTTCGGGAGTGTTTTTGCTGGTCGGGCTGATCTGGAGCCGAAGGAACCGGTTTTTTGAATGGTTTTACAGTCTCGGTTTTGCCCTGACAGCAGCTCTTAGCATCGGATTTCCTGTTTTTATCTCGGCAATGCATGTCCGGTTCTCACCGCTCCCGGAGTGGTGGCCTGCCTGGCTTTTGCCGGTTGTCTGGGTGGGGGGTATCGGCGGGGCCTATGCGTTCATCCGGTACGGGGTCCGCGAAAAGGGAAGGCGTCCCGGTCATCTGTCCCTCGCGTCGGTCGGGCTATTTTGGGCCCTGGGAGGGTTTTTCTCCGTTGTCGGGGAGAGGGAGATGGTGGACATCCGTGCCTATCTCAAGCAAGCGGACGCGCGCGGCGAAAAGGTCACGCTTTCTTACTACAACCTCATGGGCAATATCTGGAATGAGTGGGGGCTTCTGAATTTTTGGGTGGATCATCCGGTTCAGGGGATTCATACGGAAGAGAAGTTGCGGCAGGCAATCGAGAACGGCGACACGATCCTCCTATCCGCCGGCGAAGGGCATGAGGATTTCAAAAAATTCGTGCAAAAGACTTATCCCCTGCGACAGTTTACCTATATACCCTGGAAACGCTGGCAGACTCATGGCGGCGCAGATACGGGCAGGCCCTTGTGGAAAGACGCCTGGGATCGCCGGGATTTCACTTTATTGGAGCGGAATTTTTATATTGTCCGGACTGAACCGGCGACGTGAACGTGAGAGCAGGGCAAATCAGCTGCGGCTCAATTCTCGTCGTGCAGCGGTGAAAACGGTATCGAACATTTTTTCAGTCAGGCGTCCGGTGAAAGTGTTTTGCTGGCTCGGATGATAAGACATGAGGAGCAGCTGGCCAGATTTCAATCTGATGCTTGCCCCATGGGCAAAGCGGGGCCGGGATCCTTGGCCGATTTGCTTCCAGAGACCCGTCAGGGCGAGCTGTCCCAGGACAATCATTACTTTGAGTGTGGGCGCGAGCAAGTGCAGTTCGTTCAGAAGATAGGGCAGGCATTTATTCGTCTCATCGGGAGTGGGCTTGTTTCCGGGGGGCGCACAGCGGTTGATACAGCTGATAAATACGTCATTGAGTACCAGCCCGTCATCGCGGGAAACGGACTCGGGTTGGTTGGCAAAGCCCGCTTTAAAAAGCGCTCGGTAAAGCCAGTCTCCTGAACGATCGCCGGTGAATATTCTGCCGGTTCGGTTGCCGCCATGAGCTGCAGGTGCCAAACCGATGATCAGAATGCGCGCGGCAGGGTCCCCAAAACCGGGAACGGGTAAACCCCAATACTCCTCCGTCTGAAAGGATTGGCGCTTATCCCGGGCCACTGCGAGGCAGTACTGTCTTAGTCGCTGGCATCGGGTGCAGCCGATGATTTCGCGGCGCAGCTGATCCCAAGGCAAAATAGGTGAACCCGGCAAGCTGGACATGCCCAAAGGAATTACCAACAGAGGGTAGCGAAGCAAAGTCTTTTTACATCGGGTGGGCTTTGAAGCGGGTCACGTGCTTTTCACCTTTGGGAAGGAGCGCCGCGATCAGATCGGAAGCCCAATGATAGGCGTTGTGGTCTTCCACTTTACGTCTCATCGTAGCCATTCGGCGGTGTTTCTCTTCAGTCGGCATGACAATGGCTCCGAGAATCGCATCGGCTATCTCCTCGATGCAATAGGGGTTGACCAGAAACGCCTCGCTGAGTTCCCGGCTGGCTCCGGTAAACCGGCTCAGGATCAAAGCGCCCCGATCCGGTCTTTGACACCAGATGTATTCTTTTGCCACGAGGTTCATTCCATCATGAAGCGAAGTGACCAGGCAGATATCCCCGAGTTGATAAAAACGCTGAATTTCGTGCCAATCATGATGTTTATAAAGGAAAACAATCGGTTTGTACTTCGGATGAGCGGCCTGGGCTTGTGGAGTCGTGCTGAAGCGGGCATTGATCCGGGCGACTTGGCCGTTGATTTCCTGAACCAGCGCTTTGTAAGCCGGAATATTCGAACGACTAGGAGAGCCAATCTGGGTCAGGCAGAAACGTCCGATGTATTCAGGATTTTTTTCCAAAAAGCGCTCCACCCCGAAAAGCCGCTCGATCAGGCCCTTGGTGTAGTCCACGCGATCCACGCCAATGGCCACGAATTCAGAATGAATTCCATATTCAGCTTTCAGGGTCTCCCTCTGGGGATCTGAAAGAGAGTTGATCGCGGAAGTTTCTATACCGATAGGGAATGCGCGGACGGAAGTCTGGTGATCACCCATGGTGACCGAAAACGTCTCCATGTCGACGCGGGCTTCGAGGTATCGATTACAAGATTCCAGAAAATTATTGCAATGATACTGAGTATGAAAGCCGATGAGGTCCGCGCCGAGCATTCCCCTCAAGAGATCCGGATGCCAGGGGCAGATACCGAAAGCTTCCGGATTTGGCCACGGAATGTGCCAGAAAAGTCCGACCCGGGGCGCTCTTCGTTTCGGCGCGCGTTCCCGGATCATGCGCGGCGCAAGCGCGAAATGATAGTCCTGAACCAGCACGATTCCCTCATCGCGCAGACTTGAAATCGGAATGGCTTCACTGAATTTGCGATTGGCCGAAATGTAATTTTGCCAGTCGGAGAGGCGGAAGATCGGACGTGTATGAGCCAAATGGCAAAGGGGCCAGAGGCCTTCATTTGAAAATCCGTAGTAATAGCCTTCTTCCTCTTGGGGGGTCAGCCAGATCCGTCGCAGGGTGTAGGTAGGATCCTCCGGCGGCACACGCACTTCATCCTGCTCATTGACCATCAATTTATCCGCGTTGCCGCTGCCATGAGCAATCCAGAGTCCGCCACATTGTCGCAAAATGGGCTCAAGCGCCGAGACCAGACCGCTTGCGGGACGGACAATCTCAATCTGGTCGTTCTTTCTTTCGTGAATATAGGGTTCACGATTCGCGAGAATGATCAGCCGGCGTCCTCCCATTTGCTGTCTCAAGGAGGTGAGCCAGCTTGAGTCCCTTCCTTTCGTGTATGGACGTTCCGGAAAAAGCAGAACCTTGGCTGCAAGCGCGTTAATGGCTTGATTCAGCGGCGCCAGATCGTTTTTCCGATTCAGGAGAGAGTCCGCCAAAGCTCTTGTGGGCAGTCGGGGCCGTCGGCCGGACAAAGCAGCTCGGATCATATGATGAAAAACACTTGCATAGAGTCGCATCGAACGTTGCATCTGAAAGGTGATGAAAACGAGCAGCAGAATTCCCGCTCCCAGGCTCCAGGCCAGAGCCTTGAGGAAAGTGATGAGCCAGATGCCCTGCAGTGAGGAGAGGTCCTGTACCAGCAGGAGAACGGGTTTTTGCCGCGCCCGATTGTATTCCAGCATGGGGGCCGCGTGGTAAAGATATCGTACTCTCAAATCCGTTGAGCTCCAGAGGGTTCCCTTTCCGCTTGCCGCGGCCCGCGCCCTTTCGGATCCGCAGAGGGACTCCCAGTTGGATCCGCGAGGAAATCCCACTGCGGTTTCTCCGCAGATCACCAGTGCATTCAATTGTTTTTTGGCCTGCAGCTTGGATACGATCCGTGCGATCCGATCGTAACGGCGCGTTTGCAGATGAGTTACAAGGGAATCTTCCAGACTGATGCTCAACTCTCCGAGTCGGAGTTCGAGATCTGAAACAACCTGTGACTCTTGGTACGTGCTAAAGAGCGCCGCAAAAATTACGGAGATCAAAGCAATCGCAAACAGGCTAATGCGGTGATAACGGGCAATGCGCACGCAGGGCGGTGTGCAACAGGTATGCCCCATCTTTGGCTTTCGACTTGCTCTGTGGTTTGCAAGGTGTCCAGTTCGAAATTCAGCAGAAATTGCTGCGTTCTGCATTTTTTATGAAGCTGCGATGCGAAATCGAAACCGAGGGAAGAGGTATTCTGACCGGAGGTATCATGAAAGTATGCAAAGTAAGGCAAAAATGGCTTATTCTTGTTTTTACAATCCTTCTGACCAGTCCCGCGTACGCGGCGGGCAATCTTGTGCAATCGATACGAGGCAAAGTTTTGCGGATCAACGAAAGTACTTTCGAAATACGGGTGGGCAAAGAAGTCATGACACTCGCCAAAGATCCGCTCCTGCCGAGTGCCGAACAGGAGGCGGTGCAACCCGGAGATGAAGTAGAGATCAGTTATGTGCGAGAAATCCGCGAAATCCAGCGAGTCGGCGGTCAGAAACCCGGCAGAGTTCCCGAAGAAAAGCCCCTTGAAGAAAAACCCAAAGACGGATTGAAGCAGGAGCCCCTTGAAGACGATCGGATTTACTACAACACTTAGTCATAATTCTTAGGCTGCTTGGCACCTCGGTTGCACTTTCACTCTCCGCGCGGACCGAATTTTCTATCCAGGGAGGGTAAAAAATGAAGAATCTTGGAACGACTTCGCTCTTGGTGGGCGCAGTCGCTTTTGTACTGAGTAATGCGAACATTGGCATTGCGCAGGATCATTATTACAATGGCAAACCGGGTCAGCAATCTGCAAGCAAAGGCGAACAGAAGACTGCAAGCAAAGGCGAACAGAAGACTGCAAGCAAAGGCGAACAGAAGACTGCAAGTAAAGGCGAACAGAAATCTGCAAGCAAAGGCGAACAGAAGACTGCAAGTAAAGGCGAACAGAAATCTGCAAGCAAAGGCGAACAGAAATCTGCAAGCAAAGGCGAACAGAAATCTGCAAGCAAAGGCGAACAGAAATCT
>MEPO01000028.1 GCA_001769805.1 Bdellovibrionales bacterium GWA1_52_35 | reverse complement strand
TGCCCTTTGCGGCTGGAACGGAGTATTCAACCGTGTGGTCTAATCTGACCGCAGGACACACGTTCCCCCTTTAAGTGAGAAGAGCCCCCTTTGCGGCTGGAACGGAGTATTCAACCGTGTGGTCTAATCTGACCGCAGGACACACGTTCCCCCTTTAAGTGAGAAGAGCCAGAAGTGCGATCCCTTGACAAGTAGTATGGCGGAGAGAAAGAGATTTGAACTCTTGATACCCTTTTGGGGTATGCTCCCTTAGCAAGGGAGTGCCTTCGACCACTCGGCCATCTCTCCGCGCGTGATAGAACTGATAAATGCATATCGGATTGCAGGGTTAACCGCAAGTGTCTCTTCTTTGTAAAAATATGAGAATCCCGACCAAAAGATTCCCTTTCTGCCGCCTCCGTATTATAAGGGCGGGATAAACGGAGAATTTCGATGAAAAATCTGACCCTGTTTCTAATGATGAATTCCTTGATTACCCTTCCCGCCTTCGCGGCAGAAAGCTGGAATGGCAGAATCATTCGCGCTTCCGACCAGACGCAGATCTCTCAAGCGCAGCTGGTCACTGAACTCAGTGCCGCCAATCACATCGTCATGGGAGAGAAGCATTACACCCCCGCAGTCCAAAACGCCCAGGCCGGGATTATCTCCGGAGTCGTTCAACTCACAGGCCAGCAAAACAACTTCACCACCGCCTGGGAATTTCTCCATGCCTCCCAGCAAAAAATGGTGCAGGCCCTCTTCGCCCGATTTGTAGCAGGTGAAATCACTGCCAAAGACTTCCTCGACTACACCCAGGGTCCGAGTGAACAAAATGTGACCTATGCTCCGGTTCTCGAAGTAACCAAAACCTTGGGCGGGAACATCCTCGCAACTAATCTGACCCGGCAGGAAAAATCTCCTGTTGTGAAAAACGGCATCGGCGCTGTTGACCCCGCTCTTCTCCCCCCCGACTTCGAAATGGGCAGCGAAGGTTACCATCAGCGCTTTGTCGACATCATGGGACAAGCGGGCCATGCCACCCCGGCACAGATTGAGAACTATTACGCCGCCCAGTGTCTGACTGATGATGTGATCGCCTGGCACGTCGTGACGGATTCAACCCATAGCCTCAAATTCCTGGTCGTCGGCAGCTTCCACACGGACTACTTCGACGGCACCGTTGCCCGGATCAAGATCCGCGCCCCGGGACTCAAAACCGCTTCAGTCACGATCGTGGATGCTTCCGACTACGAGGAAAAAGACCTTGAAATGGTCGCCCGTGATCAGAAATACGGTGATCTCGCTGATTACGTCTACTTCGTGAACGAACCCTCCACTGCCGAGTACAGGATTCTCAACACCCAGACGAAGAAGGTTAAACAGTTCTTGGAACAGCTTTTCTAAAGTTGGTCTCAACCTGAACTAAAAAGGGCGGCATCTCCAAAGGATGCCGCCTTTCTTTTTTTCTGAATCCGCTGTTTTAGATTCCGAGACGCTTGAAGAAAGCCTCCGAGCTCGGTTCACGCCCGAGGAATTCCTTCATGAGAACGTCTGCGTCGAGCATCCTGCCCTTTTCAAGAATCGAGCGACGATAAGCCATTCCGACTTTGGGGTCCAGCAGATGATCTCGCGCGAGAAGTCCGCGTTTTCCAAACCGGGTGAACAGGTCATCCGCATAAACTTCCGACCAGAGATAGCCGTAGTAACCGGCATCGTAACCATTCATCAGATGGCCGAAGCTTCCCTGGAAATGCGCTCCTTCAAGAGCCTCAATTCCGACAATCTCCTTGTGAATCTGAGCGTAGATTGCCGTTGAATCGACCGGACCGGTCGAGGTGTGATAGGTCATGTCCAGCAAGCCCAGCATCAACTGACGGGTGTACATATTCCCCTGATTGAAGTCCTTGGCCGCGAGCATCTTCTTGATCAGCTGCTTGGGAAGCTTTTCTTTCGGGTTCAGGTAATGACCGGAAAGTCCTTCAAGAATTTTCGGGGACCAGGCCCAGTTCTCCATCAGCTGCGACGGCGCTTCGACAAAATCGCGGGCCGTACTCGTACCCGAAAGACTGGCGTACGGTGCCCGGGTCAGAGTCTGATGCATAATGTGACCGAACTCATGAAAATAGGTTTCGACTTCAGTATGCTTCATCAGCGAAGGCTTGCCATTGGCCGGCGGATCGAAGTTGCCAACCATCGCCGAGATCGGCTTCTGGAAGGAACCGTCTTCATTCTGATGAGTCATGACCAATGAAAACGCGGCAAAATGCCCATATTTCAGTGGCCTCGGGTAAAGATCCGCATAGAAGGTCGCCCGCTCGGTTCCGTCTTTCGCATCAACAATTTTGAAAATCTGAACTCCGTCCGCCCAGGCTTTCGCGCCTTCCATCGGCACGAATTTCACACCCAGGAGTTTGGAATAGATCTCAAATACCCCGGCGACCACGCGGTCTGCGGGGAAGTATTCTTTGACCTTCTCGCTGTCCAGATCGTAATCCCGCTTCTTTAACTGATAAGCGAGGTAGTCCAGATCCCAAGCTTTGAGATCAGTCGCTGAAGGATCAAGCGATTTTTTGAATTTCAGAAGCTTGGCTTGGTCCTGCTTCGCACGGAGGGCCAATTTAGCTTTCAAACCGTTCAGGAACTTGAGTGCTGTGTCGCCGTTCTTGGCCATCCGGCCCCAGGTGCGGTAATCCGCCCAGGACTTGAGCCCGATGAGCTTCGAGATTTTCTGCCGAAGCACCACCGCCTGCTCCAGCAGCTGAACGTTCTTCTCGCCACCCTTGTTGTAATACGCGAGCTGCACTTTCTTGCGTGCTTCGCTGTTTTTCGCATTTTCCCTGATATGCATGTAATCCGGGTTCTTGGTCGTAACAACGAAATTGCCGGCCGCCGAGCGCTTCAACCGGGACTTGAAATCTTCAGAGACGCCGTCGAGTTCCGCTTCAGTCAGCTCCACGGATGAAACATCGTTATTCAGTGCCGCCTGGAACTGAGATTCGATGACTGAGAGTTCCTGCTTCAATTTCTTCATTTCAGCGAGCTTCTCGGCCGGCAACTTGAGCCCTTGTTGCTCAAAATCGCGAAGGGTTTCTGAAAGGAGTCGCTTCTCGTTTTCATTCCTAGGCGTGGCGTCCTTGATGGCATCGTAAAGGTCTTTCCGCGTACTCAGCTCAACAAAAAACGGGCCGAGCTTCTCTTCACAGGCCTGGCCTTCGTCATGGATCTTCTGATCCGTCGAAACATAACCCATGAATGTCAGCGGCCCTGCCACATCATTCACCTCTGCTGTGGCGCGTTCAAACGCCAGCAGCGTATTGGCGATCGTTCGCTGGGAGGGGGGAATAGCGGCAATCTCGTCCAACGCGAGTTTCGCGTTATTCATCGAATCCTCACAAAGCTGGGTCAACTCGCCGGGGGCGTATTCGAAACGGAGCAAATTATCTTTCATAGTTTCCAGGGATTTCGGACTGCGTCCGGTGTGGGTGGGTTTGGACTGAGTGGCACATGCTCCAAGAGCAAGGCTACCCATCAGCACGGCAATAAACAGGTTGATCGATCTTTTCACAAACTTTCCTCCTAAATATCCAAAGTCCATATGATACACACCCGGCCCGGGGGCGCAAAGGCGATTCCAATCTCCGGCAGCTCCGTGTATAAAGCCGGCTCAATGAAAAAATTATCGAACCAGCACCCGATTCAGCCGCAGAAAAAGCCGAGTATTTTCAACAAGCATACTCTTTACGAAGTGGCCGTCCAAAGTCCGGAAGTTCACATTCACTGGTTCAACCATTTTTTTAGGGAACTCCTCGGCCGCCAGCCGCACAATCTGCGGGAAGACTTCTGCGGGACTTTTCTGCTTTCAGCTGACTGGGTCAAGAGTGATCCCGGCAATACAGCTGTCGGCCTGGACATCGACCCGCTGACGCTTGAATACGGAATTCGGAATCATTTGAAAAAAATGAATTCGAAGGACCGAAAGCGCCTTCTTCCACTTTGCAAAAACGTCCTTTCGGTCACAAAACTAAAAACCGATCTGATCGTCGCCTGCAATTTTTCATTCTGTATCTTCAAAAAACGGAAACTGCTGATTCAATATTTCACGAATTGCTACCGTTCTCTGGGCAGGGATGGCTTGCTCGTCCTTGAACTCGCCGGCGGGCCGGGAATGATCCAGCCTATACGGGAAAGTCGGATGATCACGATGGAAGACGCGCGCAAGACACGCGTCAAATACACATGGCATCAAAAATCCTTCGATCCCGTCTCCCACGAAGCCCATTACGCGATTCATTTCAAACTACCTGACGGGACGCAGCTTAAAGATGCCTTCACCTATGACTGGCGACTCTGGACCATTCCCGAAGTAAGGGAGTGTCTCGCGGAAGCAGGATTTCAGGATTCTGCAGTTTACTGGGAAACCGAACATAAAGGAAAAGGCACCGGCGAATTCGTGCGGACGGAACATGGAGATAACGCACATGCTTGGATCGGCTACATTGTTGGAATAAAAACAGCCGACTAAATCGTTTTTTTCGAGCCTGTAAAGTTTACAGACTCTCTTTATTATTTCCCCAACTTGGCGTTTAAAGAAAGATCAGGGGGAATAATGAAATTACATAAAAATATCAGTGCACTGAGTATTCTTACGACACTTGCAGTTCTGAGTGTTTCATCCGCGAACGCAGGTGAATTGCTTCGCTTCAAATCAGGTGACATCCGGATCGATCAGGTCCCGATGACAACATCTACGATGAAGCCTTATTTCTTGAATAAAGAGAAACAGGGTTACTTCATCGTGCAATTCAAAAACGTCATCACCGAGTCCACAAAGGCAGACCTGGCGCAAATGGGTCTCGAAGCCAAAGGATATTTACCGGATGATGCGCTGATCGTAAAGGGTACCGCACGTGATGCGGAAGCAGTGGTTCTGCTCTCCGATGTTCGCGGCGTAACGCGCTTTGCTCCTGAATGGAAAATCAGCTCTGAGCTTTACGAAATGCCGGCAAACGATACGGAAGTTCTGGCCATTACCGTGCTCGACAATTCTGAGATCGCAACGATTGCCCGCCAGATCAAATTGACAGGCGCCAGCGTTCGTCACATGGGTCGTGAGACGATCGCAGCTCGCGCCACCCGGACGCAGATTGCGCAAATCGCGGAAATCGAAGGCATTGAGTGGATCCAGGCCTATCCTTTATTCACGACTTTTGAATATCAGCTCAATGCTGAGCCGACTCCTCCCACAACACCTCCGGCGCTCACGGGATACGAGTCCGGCACCAAGGTCATGAACTTCGATGCTGCCTGGGCACGCGGATTCAAAGGACAGGGACAGATGGTCGGGATGGCCGACACCGGTGTTGATATGGGCGATATTTCGACCATTCATCCGGACCTCAAGGCTGTCAGCAAAGGTTTTGCTCTCGGTTTTGGAGCAAAGAGCTGGGAAGACACCAACGGACACGGAACCCACGTCTGTGGCTCTGTCATTGGCAATGGAGCTGTCTTGAACGGCGCCATTCAAGGTGGAGCACCTGCAGCAGACATGATCGTCGAAGGCATCTGGAGTCCCCTCATGGACAACATCATGTTTGACAATGACTTCAATGCTTTCCTGGGCAAAGCCTACAAAGAAGGTGTTCGCATTCATACGAATTCCTGGGGCAGTGCGCAGAGCCCAAGTGCGTATGACGCTTTCGCGATGAAAGCAGATGCTTATCTCTGGGAACACCTGGATATGCTGGTTCTCTTCGCAGCCGGCAACGACGGCAAAGACCTGAACAAGGATGGTCGCATTGACGAGCAATCGCTCGCCAGCCCCGCCACAGCCAAGAACGTCCTGACTGTTGGCGCCTCAGAAAACTACCTGGCCGAAGGTGGTATTCAAAAAGCACAGGGCCTGCTCCGTGATGGGGACAAGAAGTGGGGAGTTGAACCGCTGAAGAGCGACACCCTTTCGAACAACCCAAACGGCATGGCTTGCTTCAGTTCACGTGGCCCAACCAAAGACGGCCGTATCAAGCCGGATGTCGTTGCCCCTGGCACCAACATCGTGAGCACACGCTCCAGCCACCCGAAAGCTGGCGTGCTCTGGGGAGCCTACGGCGACCGTTATGCTTACGCAGGCGGCACTTCCATGGCAACTCCGCTTACCGCGGGCGCTGCAACTGTGGTTCGCGAATACCTGGTCAAAGCCAAGAATATCGCAAACCCTTCAGCCGCAGTGATCAAAGCCACTCTCATGCATACAGCCAAGGACCTCTTCCCCGGTCAGTACGGCAGAGGCCCACAGCAGGAGCAGCCTACGGTTCGTCCGAACTCTCACGAGGGTTACGGTCGCGTGGACATGGATCAGGCAACGGCACTTGAAGACACTCTCGTAATTGATGAAAACTCCGGCATTGCAGTCAATGAAGACAAGTCTGTCTCCATTTCCGTCGGCTCTGGAAAATCATTGCGTGCGACTCTGGTCTATACGGATGCTCCTGGCACCGCACTCGCTGCCAAAGCTCTCGTCAACGACCTCGATCTTCAAGTCATCGCCCCGAACGGAACAGTAAATCAGCTTTCCGATCGCGCGAATAACGCAGAAATGATCGAAATGAAAAACCTGGCCACAGGCGAATACCGCATTGTGGTGAAGGGGATCAATGTCCCCCAAGGCAAGAGCGGCAAGCAGCCCTACTCGCTGCTGATCACTCAGTTCTGATAATCTACTGACAAAATAAGCAAAAAGGCCTAGAGGAAACTCTAGGCCTTTTTTATTTATGACAACCAAAGACGTGCAGCAGCCTGACTCCATCATTCGTTTGGGAATCCCCATCGCGTTTGCCCACTTGGCGAACATGCTGATGCAAATCGTCGATATGGTGTTCGTGGGAAAACTCGGCCCTGAAGCACTCGGTGGTTTGTCCATTGGCAACGCCGTCTTTGCGATGGTGATGGTCAGCGGAATTGGCTTTCTTCTTGGCCTGGATTATTTCATTTCACATGCGCTCGGCGCCGGCAAACAGGATGAGGCGAATGGTCTTCTGATCCAGGGCCTTTATCTTGCGACCTGGGTCTCTTTGCCCTCCATCCTGATCATGTATGTCGCCTCTTTTTTTTATGAACCCTTCGGCATTCCGGCCGGTGTTTCCTCTGTTGGCCAGAACTATCTGCAGATTATGGCGGTCAGTCTCTGGCCCTGGCTGCTTTTTACAGTTTGCCGGCAATTTCTCCAGAGCATGGGAGCCGCCACCCCGGTTTTGGTGATTTTGCTGCTGGCGAATATCGTCAATGCTGCCGGCAACTGGCTCTTCGTCTTCGGAAATTGGAATTTCCCCGAACTCGGAGCCTCAGGTTCTGCTCTCGCAACCGGAATCGCCCGCGTGTTCATGATGGCTTCCATCATGGGTTATATTTTATACATGAACCGCAAATGGAAGCTCGGGATAAACACGGCTCCGCGACGCTTCTCCTGGCCAAAATTCAAAATGCTGGTCCGGATGGGTGCTCCCGCCGGCGGCCAGCTTTTGATCGAAGTCGCTGTTTTCGCATTTTCGACATTATTGGCCGGGAAATTGGGGGCTATTTCGCTTTCCGCCCATCATATTGTGCTGCAGATTGCCAGTGTCACTTTCATGATTCCTCTTGGAATCGCTTCGGCCACAGCGGTCTTGGTTGCCCGTTCTGTGGGAGCTGGCAAACCTGCGCTGGCGTCGCAGTATGGCTGGAAAGGCATCATTATCGGGACCTCATTCATGGCAATTTGCGGCCTGGTTCTGATCCTGATTCCCAGCCCGCTTCTTCGCGTTTTCACGGCCGATGACAGTGTGATCGCAGTCGGATCGCAGTTGATTTTTTACGCAGCTCTCTTTCAAATTTTCGATGGCGCTCAAGTGGTCGGATCGGGAGCTTTGCGCGGCATCGGAAATACCCGTGCACCGCTCATTGCCAATTTCATCGGACATTGGATTATCGGCCTCCCCGTAGGGGCAACTCTTTGCTTTTTTTATGGTGAGGGTGTGTCTGGCCTTTGGATCGGCCTGACCCTGGGCTTAACAATTGTGTCCTTTTCTCTCGTCTGGCTTTGGAAGAATTCCAAAAATCGCGCGACGCACCAAGTCACCCTTCACTACTGACACATTGCGTTTTTTTCTTTTCATTAAAATAAACGTAATCAGCATTCAGTCATCGTTAAGTAATGCGCCGCATTTTTATAGACTGCACCTATAATAATTGACCTTTTTCGAGTAACCCCTCAATTGTGAATTTTTAAAAAGATCGCATCTTTTTATTCTAATTTCTCAGGTACTTAGCCCGGTTGGACGATGAGTTTAGAGAAGTCCTGAGGAGACGGATGCTCTTAATTGTAGGTTTCATAGTAGTCGTCGTGACTGTGTTTGGCGGGTTCGTGCTGGAAGGCGGACACCTGAGTGTACTTCTGCAACCTGTCGAGCTCCTGATTATTTTCGGCGCTGCATTTGGTTCGATGCTCATTTCCTCCCCCATGTCACTCATCAAGAGAATCATGAAACAGGTTCTCAGCTCCCCGAAGAACGCGGGCTTCGGCAAAGATGAATACACGCAGCTTCTGCTGCTTCTATATGAATTGTGTAAAATCGTGAAAACCAATCCGCTCTCTCTCGAGCCTCACATTGAAGCACCAGAAAACAGCGAAATTTTCAAAAAATATCCGAGCATTCTCAAGAATCATCATTTGGTCGCATTCCTTTCAGACACTATGAAAGTTCAACTCAGCTCCAGCCTCCCTGCCTATGATCTCGAAGAGCTGATGGAGACGGATATTGAAGCGACCCATGCTGAAGAAATGCAGGCCCCGACCACGATCGCGCGACTCGGTGACTCGATGCCCGGCCTGGGAATCGTGGCCGCCGTTCTCGGCGTTGTGATCACCATGGGCAAACTCACGCAGGGCAAGGAAGTCATCGGACATAGCGTCGGTGCCGCCCTCGTCGGAACCTTCCTCGGTGTCTTGGGTGCCTACGGCTTCATGGCGCCCCTTGCCGCCAAAATGGAATCCAATATCGCTGATGACGGACATACTTTGTATGTTGTGAAAGCGGCATTGATCGCGCTCGCCAAGGAATGTTCACCCAAGGTCTGCGTTGAATTCGCCCGTCGCAGAATTCCACCCAAAGCACGACCGAGCTTCGAGGAAATCGACAAGGCCACCTCTGCTGGTGGTCGCTCGGCTGAGAAAGCGGCTGCCTAATGGCCAACGAAGCCGTAGCCAAACTTGATAAATCCGCGAAAAAAGCTCCAATAATTATTAAAAAAATAAAAAAAGGCGGACACGGCGGCGGTCATGGCGGCGGCTGGAAGGTCGCCTACGCTGACTTCATGACAGCCATGATGTGCTTCTTTCTCGTCATGTGGCTGATGGGATCAGACGAAGAAACCCTTACTGCCATTTCTCATTATTTCAACCACCCGAACACACCCTGGCAGGCCGGGCGCGATCCCTCGTCTGAAATGGTCAAGGCACTCGGCGACCGGACCGGCGTTGGCAATGAAATTTTAAAAGGAGCGGATGGCGCAGTGCCGGATGATCTCGTCAAAGATCCCGTTCAACGAGTAATCGAGCCACCAGAAAACAAGGAAATCGGCGAGCTTGCTTCAGAACTCATGGACGGCCAGATTTATGCCCTCGATATCACCGTCGACTATGTGAAATTCTCCGTACCCGAGGACCTGCTCTTCAAACCAGGAACAGCGGAACTTCATCAGGGTGCTTTCAAGTATCTGGATCGACTGGGCCAGCTCTTCAAGGGGTATAAAGGCTACATCACGATCGAAGGCCATGCGGACAAGTCCCCGCAGATGAGCGGAAGTTACACGAATGCCTATGAATACACCCTCGCTCGCGCAGTCACCGTGCTGAATTACCTCGTGGATAAGAACTGGATCACCGAGGAGCGGATGATGCCGATCGGAAGCGGGAGTCGCCATCAGATTTCAACCAACACGACCGCCGAGGGTCGCAAGATGAATCGCAGAGTCGAGTTCACCCTCACTTACCGCCGAAATCGCTAAAAATCGCTGATCATGCCCCGTCTATGGCGGTGCGTCTGTGCGAGACCTGCACTTTATGTTACAAATCCAGATGAGGAACTCGCTATGAAAAAGCTGAAACGCGCGATCATTCGAACTTTCTGCGGAACCTTCTGCATTTTGCTTGGTGCCTGGCAGGCCATTTCTTCTGAACCAGTGCGCCCGGCGGCCGAACCGATCGTCTGGCTTGCGCAAATCCGGGGTACAATCAATCCCGCCAGCAACAGTTATCTTGCGAATGCAATTCGCAGCGCCGAAGCCGACCGTGCGGAGGTCCTCGTTGTGGAACTGGATACGCCCGGAGGACTTCTCAACAGTGTGCGTGAAATGGTTCAGGCCATTGACCAATCGAAGGTACCGGTCGTTTTCTACGTCGCGCCTGCCGGAGCCTCTGCCACCTCTGCGGGTGCCATCCTGATGCTGAGCTCTCATCTCGCGGCGATGGCCCCGGGCACGAATATCGGGGCCGCGCACCCGGTGGGCCCGCAAGGCGAAGACATCAAAGGTGCGATGGGTGAAAAGGCGACCAATGATACTGCCGCATTCGCACGCAGCCTGGCTGAGGCCCGCGGACGCAATCGCGAAATTGCGGAAGAGATCGTTTCAAAAAGCAAAAGCTTCACTGCCGAAGAGGCCCTGTCCAAGGGGGTCATTGAAATTCTGGCGCCGACTCGAGAAGCACTTTTTAAAAATCTGAGTGGCCGCACCGTGAAATTTGGACAGCCCAGCCAGGGACAAAAGATCGAGCGCGTTCTGAAAATGGAAGGAGCCACCGTCAAAGAAGCGAAAATGACGATGGGCCAGACGATTTTGAATTATCTGGCAAACCCGAACATCGCGGGACTCCTGATGACTTTGGGCGTTCTCCTGATTTATGTGGAACTTTCCACGCCGGGAATCGGAATCCCAGGGGTTCTTGGAACCATTTCCATCCTGGTGGCCTTCGTCACCTTTCAACTGCTGCCAATCCGGATTGGCGGACTGGTCCTTCTGGTGGTCGGAATTGGAATGATGATTGCCGAGCCCTTTATAGTTTCACATGGCGCGCTGGCCGCCGGTGGGATCATCGCTTTCGTTCTCGGAATGGTCTGGGTGATTGACCCCTCATCGACGGTTCTGACTATCAGCCCCTGGGTTTGGGTTCCCGCAGCGATTACCCTGGGTTCAATGGTCTTCCTCATAGGCTTTGCTGCCTTGAAAATGAGGAAACAATCACAAGACGCCCTCGAAAAAATGGGGGGCAGCGGAATCAGTGGTCTGGCCGGTTACGAAGGAACTGTCGAGTCAATCGATCCGGAGGGGCGCTCAGGGAAAGTGTTCTTCAGAGGCGAACTTTGGTCTTTCACTTCCAAAGAACCCATCGAACCCGGTGACCACGTCAAAGCCATCGAAATGCAGGGCATGCGCGTCGTCATTACCCGGATTTAAATTTTTAAGTTAGCCAATATTCTAACCAGAACTGATCCGACGAATCGCCTCATCGACATAGGTCTTGAATAACTTTGCGACGGGCTCCGAAAGCCCCTGTCCCTGTTGGACCTGTTCAGGTTCTATTCCCATGATTTCAATTTCAGGAATCGCATAACCTGCTGCTTGAGCAATTTCCAGGACCTTCAGAAGATCTCCCTCATGGGTGGTTCGGCGTGCCAAGTACTTCTGGCTTTCAACCTGTTCGGGTTTGAAATATCGGAATTCCCCAGGCTGGCAGCCCATTCGTACGCAATCAACCCAAAGCATCCGGTCCGTCGTCTGGTCAAAATACGAAAGAAGGTTAAGACCATTGTCACCGAGGTCCAGAACCTCGAAGTCACTGTTCAAGCGATGATCAGCGACATACTCCACAATCCGGGGTCCGATGCCATCATCACCCATCATGTAATTACCGATTCCAACCAGATAACGCATTTTTAAGAAACTACTCCGCTATCTTTTGAACTGAACGTCCAGATAATGGGTTGAGCAGGAAATGCAGGGGTCGTAGGCCCGAACCAGCATCTCGAGAGCGAGTTCCATTTCTTTCTCGTTCTTGTCAGCGCGCAGCATTTCTGGAACCAGCTTGTCAAAATCCAACTGGATGTTTGCGTGATTCTGATTCGTCGGAATAATGCAGTCGCCGGCTTCGCAATCGAATGCGGAATTATATTGATACCAATGGAACAAAATTCCGCGCGGCACTTCCACGACACTTGCACCTGCCCCAAATTTCGTGGGTTTGACCAACGGTTCTTCTTTAATCCCGGCCGCGATCAGCTCATCCAGCAAGCGCAGGCTCTCGTATGCGCTGTGAACAATTTCGACTACCTGTGCGACGGAATTCAAATAAGGATTGAAGCAGGGTGGCTTGAACCCAAGCTGTTCAGCGACCTTCCGGGCTTCCGGGTGGAGCTGGTCATAATTATTATTGAAACGCGCGAGCGCCCCAGCCATGTAGCTGTCCATTTTGTTTTTTGCGTACTTGGCGGTTGAACGGGGGTCAACGTATTCGTTCGTGTAAGAGCGATAATCGTCCACGCTATACTTTTGCTTGGTACCATCGGGCATGACGGTCTGAATGACGCCATCATACAGTCCGTATTCGCTATCACTGTGCACGGCCATGTATTCAGTGGGTCGATTGAAGGCAGGAAATTTAGGCGCAAGCTGGGTCACCAGTTCTAAAACTGCATTCAGGTCCGGAACAACATCCGTCAGAAACCGTCGCTTCAGCTCGGTCAGTTGCGGCGTTGTGGGGTGCTCTGAAAACCCGCCAGGCACTACCCGTGTCGGGTGAGTCGTCCGACCGCCTATCAAAGAACCGAATTCGTGCGCGAAACGCTTGAGGCGCAAAGCCCGTTTGACGACCTCGCCATGGGTGGCGACCAACGGAAACACTGATGGAGCACCCAGCAGGTCCGGTGCCGCCAGAAAAAGGACATGGACAATATGCGAGTCGATATTTTCTGCATGCTTCAGCAGCGTGCGCAACTTACGCGATTGAAGACTGATCTCAATACCCAGGGCTGCTTCTGTTGCTTTTACGGAAGCCAGCGTATGACCGACTGAGCAGATTCCACAAATCCGGCTGACAATTCGAGCAACCTCGGAATAGTGGCGACCCCGGACCATTGCCTCGAAGAATCTGGGAGACTCGGGCACCTGCCAATCACACCGCTCGATTTTGCCATTCGTGATGTTGACCAGGATATTACCATGCCCCTCAACGCGAGTCAGATGGTGCACATCGATTTTAATATTTTTCCCGGCTGGAGTTGAGCTCATTTCGCATCACCTCTCAAAGTCGCGGTGAACATCCGCGATTTATTTTTAGCGCGTTCGCTGGTCATCCGACCCCGCTCGTTCATCACCTTGGTCAAAGACTCTTCATTGGGATGCTCGATGAATCCACGGCAAGCTTCACACGGAATTCCATCGGCAGGACAGGGCGCCCCACACCCGGCGCGCGCTACGAGCCCCATGCAATGATGCCCGTAGCTGTAACGGCAGACGGTCTCGCGCATCTTGCATTCCACACAGACCGGATGATTCGGTATCACAGGCTCTTTGCCATGAAGCAGATGCGAAACGATGTATACGAACTCGTCCTTGTCCATCGGGCAGCCGTGAATGGCATAATCCACTTTGATCGCAGCCGAAATCGGCTCGGACTTCTGACTTGCCAGATGAGGCGCTCCGGAATTCACGCCGTAAACACACTGCGAATAGTCGGACATGTGATTTTTGAGCGCCGTGATACCCCCCGTGGAGGCACAGGCGCCAAACGAGATCACCGTTTTGGATCGCGCGCGGATGTCTTCGAGGCGTTTGCGATCGGCCTCGCGGGTGAACGCTCCTTCAATAAAGGCTATATCGATGGGACCCTTGGCAGTTTCCGTCATCACTTCACGAAATTCGACAAATTCGAGGTGCTGCAACAACCCCGTAAAGACTTCCTCACCCAGATTGGTCAGTTCGATCTGACATCCTTCACAAGACGAGAAATCAAAAAAGGCTACTTTCACCTTGGACGCTTTGGCTTTTTCGATTGAGGTACTCATCCGAAGGCCTCCTCTCGATCTTGAACTTTGCTGTAAGGAAACACCGGACCATCCATACAGACATAAAGATCATTCATCTGGCAATGCCCGCATTTGCCCACGCCGCATTTCATCCGGCGCTCCAGATCGACGAAAATTCTGTCCCGGGCAATCCCGATTCTATCCAGATCGCGGATCACGAACTTGTACATGACCGGCGGACCACAGATGACTGCGACCGTATCCGGAGAAATGGTGGTGTTCTTGAACAAGGTCGTGATGACACCGACATTGCCTTTCCAGTTTTCATCGGCACGGTCGACTGTTTCGTGAAATTCAACATTCTTCGAAATCCGCCACTGAGCGAGATCTTCACGAAAAAGCTGATCCTTGGGTGTTTTAGTCCCAAAGAACAAAGTGAATTTCCCGAACTCACTCCGGCGATCCAGGATGTAATTGATCAAACTGCGTGTTGGGCAGAGTCCGATGCCGCCAGCAACAACCAGGACGTCGCGTCCGCGCATCTTTTCCAAGTCAAAACCCTTGCCGAGCGGAGCCCGAACCCAGAGTGAATCACCTTTTTCGAGACGATTAAGCGCACTGGAAACGCGACCGACTGAACGCACGACGATGTCGAAAGTGCCCTTGCGTGTCGGGGAACTGGCAAAGCCGATCGGAATCTCACCAAAGCCGAAAAGTGAAACTTCGAGCATCTGTCCCGGCTCAAAAACCATGGCTTTGCCGCTCTTTAAACGAAGTGTGAAATGCTTCTCTGCCGGCGTCATGAATTCCGCGCGAACGATCTCGGCTTCTTCGGGCATGAACAGGTTCTCAATGGTGCTCTTACACTGATGACCCATGGCGACCTCCTACGATTCGATTGATGATTCGGACCGGGTCAGCGATATCAGGCACACAGCCCGCGGAACATCGTCCACACCCTACACAGGCGGGACCACCCAGCTTCTCATTCAGATAAGCCGCTTTTCGCATCATCCGATGCCGGAAGCGCTGCCCACGGCGTTCACGAAAGTTCTCAGAACCGCCCGCTCCGAGGGAAACTTTCGAAAAATCGTTCGTCAGGCATGCATCCCAGGTTCGGTGACGGGTCCCGGAAACCTGATCCAGATTCCAGCGGTCCTGGACATCGAAACAATAGCAGGTCGGGCAAACGATATTGCAACTGCCGCAAGAGAAGCAGTCTTTGGCCAGATCCGTCCAGAGTTCTTCATTGGCAAAGGCGTTGCGCACTTTTACCGCGATCAACTCAGAGGAATGCTCAAGTTTTTCAGGGCAGCGCTTGAGAACGGCGGCGTTCACGCCAGCAGCTTCTTCGATCTGCGCTGCCGTCGCTTTTTCAAAACTCCCGAAGCTGATGAGCGCCTCCCCCTTGGGGGTGCGTGTCTCAAAGACGTAACCGGCCGTAACATGGGTCAGGAAAGCATCATGTCCCCTAGGCTGGACATCGGTGCCCACCGTACTAAAGAAGGCGCGACTCGATACTTTCTGGATACTCGAGCCCACAACCGTCGTGGCTTCCCTGTTAGCCAGATAATTATTGTCCCGGTGGCCCTCTGCAAAAAGCTGATCGAGCATGTCGATGCCCTTGATGTCATAAAAATGCACACCGAACAAAACCTGCTTGCGAGGTGTAATCGCGCTCTTCGGTCCGTCAGGCCCAAAATCAAGCAGCTTTTGTTTTACCGGGAAAAACGCTGTTTTGGGTGGCAGGAGGGTGACATCGTAATCTAAGCGCAGCTCAGCGGCGGATCCCAATTCAGCAAAAACAAATTTGGATTTTTTCGCCACAGGAGCGATGACGGGACTGGATGCCAACAACCGGCCCAAAAAAAACGTAAGATCACTCTCTTTCAGAAAGTACACGCTCATAGCGGTTCCTCTTGCGGCGCTGGTGAGTGGCCGCTTCAACATCAAATAGATGAATTTGATGATTCTTATATCACAGTTCAGTTGGACAAGGACGGGCATTCTGGTTATTTTGTCTTAAGAAATTATGCAGAATGCCGACTCCTCTTCTCCGCCTTCCCCGCTCGCCCCGGCCATGTTTGATCTGCCGCTCAATCCAGGGCACCAGCATGATGTTGAGCGAGGGATTTCTGAAGTCCGCCATTTCAGGACCGGTTTGTCGCTCAAAAACGCTTCCTGGTTCTGCCGGCTCCGTTGGGGGATTATCTCGATCCTGGTCGCTTCGGGTGCGATCGGTCAAATTTCCGGCATTTACTATGTGGGTTACCGACCCAATACGGCCTGGTTATTTTTGACTGCAGGTCTGCTCTGCTTGGCGAACCTGACTTATTTGGCGCATCTGAACTGGATCCGCAAAACCGCTCGGATCAACCTTGCTGAATGGAATCTCAGGGTTCAGATTGCGATCGACCTGGCATTCCTGACCGTAGTCGTACATTTTCTTGGCAGTATCGAAACATTTGCCCCGTTTATTTACCTTCTACACATAGTTCTGGCCTGCATCTTCTTCACCCGAAACCAGAGTCTCGTCATCATGCTTTTGGCTTATGCCCTCTATCTGGGCTGTCTCATGCTGGAATGGGCCCATGTCATACCGACCGGGGATGGGATTTACACAGATCAGACGTTCCGCGCAGCTTTCGGGCAACTTCAAATATTCACCAATACGACGGGGCTACTTTTTATCTGGACAACGATTTGGGTTCTGGCTTCCAGGTTATCCCGAATGATTTCAGCACAAAGCAGGGAACTTGCCGTTTCGAATCAACACCTGGTCCGGACACAGACAGAAAAAACCAAGCACATGCTTCGGACGACCCATGAGCTTAAGGCGCCTTTCGCGGCAATTCATGCGAACGCCCAGCTTCTGCTCAATGGTTACTGTGGGTCGTTCTCACCCGAAGCACTTAAAGTGATCCGGCGGATCTCTGAGCGTTCCCATGCGCTCTCTCTTGAGATCCAGGCAATGCTCCAACTTGCAAATCTTTCGACCGTTTCGCGCGAATCCCTGCGTTGGAACCGGTTTGACATCTCAGACATTCTCCGCAAATGCATTGACTCCTTCCAAGCGCTCGCAGGCGAGAAGAATGTGACAATCGTGGAAGAGCTCAAGCCCGTGATCATCTTTGGCGTGGAAGATCACTTGAACATGATGTTTTCAAACCTGATTTCGAATGCGATTCACTATTCTTATAGCGGGGGACGAGTCACCATAACATGTTCCACAGATGCGACCCACTGCACCGTTTCGATCACGGACACGGGGATCGGAATCATGCCGGAGAAATTGTCCAGAATTTTTGAAGAACATTATCGAACCGAAGAAGCCGCCGCGCACAACAAGCAGTCTTCCGGCCTGGGGCTGGCAATTGTCAGCAATGTTGCACGCACCCATCAAATTCCGGTTCATGTTGAGAGCACACCCGGGTCTGGCACTTGCTTTACGGTCAGGCTCTCCCTTTTAAACAAAGAATTGGGTTTCAATCACTCAGCTCCGGGGCTAAATAGATGGAAACGCATTCTCCATTTCGCAAAGGGTTCTTGAAAGTAAGGAGATCCATATGGCTTACGTACTAATTGTAGATGATGACGAAGATTTCTCGAGCGCTGTTTCCACGGTCGTCACCAGCGCGGGTCACGAGGTAGTAACGTGTGAAACCACCAAGGCCGCACTGGTCAGTGTCCGTAACCGGCGCCCCGATCTCATGATTCTTGACGTAATGTTTCCGGAAAATGAATCCGCCGGCTTTGATTTTGCGCGGGAGATCCAGGCCCAAGCCAAAGTGAGCAACGAGAAAATCCCGATCCTCATGCTGACTGCCATCAATACCAAATCTCCCGTGGGCTTCAATTCACGGGATATTGACGATGCCTGGCTTCCAGTCGAGGACTTCGTCGAAAAGCCGGTCGATCTCAGTGTCCTGATCAGCAAAGTGACCCGGTTGCTTGAGAAATACAACCGCCTCTAAGCGGCTATATTTTACAACCACTTCACAAGATCAAGCGTCAGATCCACCTGGTGTTCCTCGTGGCAGGGTCTCGGAATCACTCGCACTCCGAGTGACTGCGGTCCAGTCAGATTGAACTGGAAATTACTTTCCCAGACGGAATCTCTTCCTTCATTCGTATCCACGACGCACTTCATGGATAGTGCTTTCAGATTACTTGCGCTTCCGGATTGCTCACTGGCAATTACGGTTTGAACCTGAAGATCCTGAGGCCGGAGATTGGGATGACTCAGCTTGACTCGCATCTGCAGCTGCTGACCCAGTATGATCTGTTCTGATTCCAGGCCTTTGACCTCAATGTCTTCAAAAGCAATTGTGCGCCAGTGCTCCGCCAGACGCTTTCTTGAAGCGACCATTCGGCGAATTTCCATGAACCTGTCCGTCTTCAGGGCAGTATTTTGCTCAGCCCCCTTCAGATAAAAGTCACGGTTGTACTCGCCGAGCATTCGCTCCGTGTTGAATTGAGGAACAATGGTGGCCATTGAGTCCTTCATCATCGCGACCCACTGCTCGGGCACTCCGCCGCGCGCCCTGCCGCTGAACTTCGGCATGACTTCGCGTTCCAGCAAGGAATACAGATGAAAGCTGTCAAAAGTATCCTGAAAATCCGGTGCCTGGGTCATCGATTCATCACCGATCACCCAGCCGTTTGAACCGTTGTAGGCTTCGGCCCACCAGCCATCGGCGACGCTCAGATTCAGGCAACCATTCATGGCCGCCTTCATTCCCGATGTTCCCGATGCTTCCAGCGGCCTGACGGGATTATTGATCCATAGATCTGAACCCCAGACCAGCGACTGCGCGACATCAATTTCGTAATTTTCAACGAAAAGAATTCGCCCGAAGAATTCCGGATTTCGCGACAATTCAATCACCTTGGTGATCAACTGCTGACCCAGCACATCCGAAGGGTGAGCTTTGCCCGCAAAAAGGAAAACAGCGGGAGTGCTCCCACGAAGCAGGCTTGCCAATCTATCAGGATCCCTGAACAGCAAGTTGGCGCGTTTGTAAGGAGCGAACCTTCTGGCGAAGGTCGCAACAAAAGTGTCTTCGGTTAAATTCGCCAGAGCGGTGGCAAGATTGGCCGGGTGTTCACGCCGTCGATCCCAGGTTTCGCGGATGTGCAGCTTGAGCCACTTGACGAGATTTTTTTTCAACTGCTTGTGGGTTTGCCAAACCAGTTCGGAATCAATTCCTCGCACCCTGGCCCAATAGTCCTTGTCTCCCAGGCGATCGCGCCAATCTGAACCCAACTCCTTGGTGAACACGTTCTGCCAGGCCGGGGCCAGCCAAGTCGAGGCATGGACCCCGTTGGTGATATAGCCGACAGGAACTTCGTTTTCATGATACTGCGGCACCAGAACATGAAACATGCGCTTGGAAACCTTTCCATGAATTTCGCTCACGCCATTGATGAACGAACTGCCGCGAACCGCAAGCAGGGTCATCGAAAAAGCACTGTCGCGTGATTTATCAATTCCGCGCCCCAGCTCCTGCAGCCGGGCGACTGAATCTCCCGTGGCATCGGCAAAGAGCTGCAGATACGGGGCAACCATCCCTTCCGGGAAGACATCGTGTCCGGCTGCAACCGGCGTATGAGTCGTGAAACCGGTGGAGTGCCGTACGAACTCGATGGCTTCTTCGAAACGGATTTTCTCATTCTGAATCAACTGCGCAACACGCGCAAGAACCAGGAATGCCGTGTGGCCTTCGTTCATGTGGAAGACTTTGGGTTTGAGCTGCAGCAAGTTGAGCAATTCAAAGCCGCCGATGGCCAATACAAATTCCTGCCGAAGCCGATGCTGCGTATCTCCGCCGTAAAGACGGTCAGAAATGGCCCGATCATGCGGAGAGTTCTCGCTGATGTCCGTATCGACGAGATAAAGGTCCACTCGACCCACTACCACCTTCCAGGCCTGCATCCAGATCGGTCCGTCCGGACCCTTGATTGTGAATTTAAGCCTTCTTCCTTGCGCGTCGTTCACAGGGAGCATCGGGAGATTGTTGAAATCACTCGGTTCGTAGATACTCTCCTGAGCGCCATCTGCCGAAATACGCTGACGGAAATAGCCGAATTTGTAAGCGAGACCAAAAGCGCAAAGCGGCAGGTTCATGTCACTTGCTGTTTTCAGATGATCGCCTGCGAGAATTCCCAATCCGCCGGAATAAAGTCTCAGAATATGACTGATTCCGTATTCCATGCAGAAATACGCAATCTCGACTTCCTTCTTGGAACTCATGTACAGGCTGAAGCGGGACATGAGGAGTTCCGCTTTCTCCTGAAAGCTCTTGGAATGGAGGACTTTGGTGAAGGTTTCCAACTGCACCCGTTCCAGAAAGACCAGCGGATTGCGGCCGCAACTTTCCCAGAGCGAGGCGTCCAGCAGACTCAGGAGCTCTCCGAGCTCCGGATTCCAGACCCACCAGAGATTTTCGTGGACGAGAGTCCTGATCCGCTCAAGAACCGGCGGCAATTTGTTTTGCACCGTGAAACGGCGTATATGAGCATGAGCGCGAGCGGCAGCCGTGAAGCCTGCCGGCTGAAGCGCGGAAAAACTCCTGAAACGGTCATACGTCGCCGAGCTCATGCGCTGCTTGGCCGCAGCCATCGCCAGGTCATGAGCCTTGCGATAAGCTTCTCCGAATTCACTCCAGCGTGCTTTGTTGCTTGTATTCAGTGCGGCGGCGCGGAGTTGCTGGCGCTGTTCCGGAGAGCGTCTCAGATACTCATGCAATTGAGAATTGAGTTCCTCGACAACATGGTCATTGGTCTGGCCTTTACGGTGCAACGGATAAACACCCGTATTATTGAAATCTCCATACTGAAGAGCCCAAAGGCCGAAACCTGCGAGGTCACTCGTAACTGTGGGGACAGCGAGAGCGACACTCTCGGATGGCGTGTAGCCCCACGGTTCGTAAAAAGACGGGAATATCGTCAAATCCGAGCCGCTCAAAAGCTGATAGTAGGGTTCCGGAATCAACGGATCAGTCCCGTTCAGATAAATCGGAATGAAGATGATGTGGACCGGATCATCCTTGCCGTTGCGGAACCCGAGAGGCGCCATCCGGGTCATGATCGGATCATGTTCTTCATCGCGAAGGCTGTGCGTACTGTAATAATGATCTCCGCTGGGCCGTCCCGTCCGAAAAGCTTCCAGGATCTTCGGACGTGGGCCGGTCTGCCCTGCCGGGAACATCATGAAAGAAATCACCCGCTCCGGAGACTCGCGGTGAGTCTCCTTGAGTTGATTATTCAGGCGCGAGAGCGCCTCAAGAGTCACATCCACGCCCTTGTTCTGGAACTCATAGCGTCCGGAGCTCACCAGCAGCGTCGTCCGATCGGGGTGGTAAGTATGACCCGTGGTCAGACTGGCAATCTGCAGAAGCCGCGCGCGCGACTGGGCAACCGTATTGGTGTGCAGCAGTTTCGGGTCGGGAACGTTGTCACCTAAGGCATTCAAAAGAATGATATCCGGGCGTTTGCGATAAAGAAGTTCACATTCCTCCGCCGTGATCTCACTCACTGTCGAAAAACAATCAGCTATTCGTGCAGAAATGCTTTCAAGAGAATGCTTCGCCACAACACCGTATTGCTGCGCAAGATACTCGGGTTGAATTTTTTCTTTCGATACCTGTGCCGGATCCCAGCGATGGGAAGAGAGCGTTCGGCCGAGCATGGTCGCATGCGTGGTGAAGACGGTTCCGATTTCCGGGGCACGGTCCTTGAGATAAAGGACCGCGGCGCAAGCCAGCCACTCATGACAGTGAGTCACGGTTTCCATGCCGCGTGGAAGCAGGTAATCCGAAAAAACCCGCTCAATCACCATGCCGGCAGAATGGGCAAACATCACGGGCTCGAGATAATCGTGCCCGCCAGGGAGCGAGTTCAACCCGAAACGCTCCCAGTACTCCGCCAGAATCTGGTCTTTTTTCTCGAACAAGGAATCGAACTGCAGAAGCAGGCAGCGGGGTTCGCCCGGCACCAGCCAGCGCCCCATGCGTACACCGATCGGAAGGGTGGAGAGGCTCTTCAGAATTTCCGGATGCCAGATCTCTTCTCGGAATACTCCGGCAAGAGAAGTGTTTCGCGACATGTCGGGTCCGATGACGACATAGTTATCGCCGTAGATCTCGTGCATCTTTGCAACTTTGGTTGCTAAGACGGTGTGAATGCCTCCCACCATGTTGCAGACTTCCCACGAGATTTCGAAGAGCATCCTTTTTCCGGTCATGTTCTGGCTTCCTTGTCAGAGTTGGGTTTGAGATTCAAAACCGATTGTCGAAAATCGGTAAGAACATTCATGTAGTTGATGAAAGCTTCGTAAGGACTTCCATAGGGACTGAAGTAGGCATGCACATCCCCGTCGGCCATCCACTTGGTGCACATGTAATAAAAATGGTCAGAGGTAAGTAAACGGCGCCATAAATCCAGTGCTGCTGGATTATTCCTGGAGCGGACTTCGTTCCCCAGATCGAAGGCTTGCTGAAGAGCACTGCGCTGCATGTGATTTCCCTGCCAGGCAGTCAAATCACGGTCGATATCCGCCCACGAAACAGTACGGCCGAATGAAATCGGGGCGATCGGACGGTAGCGATCCACGACCTGGGTCGGCGTCTGGAAGTCCCAATCCGGATGCTTCATGATTTCAGCAGGCAGATGGTCCAGAAACTCGAAAATCCCGGTGGACTCCCACTGATGCTCCCCGAATGTTTCATAATCCATGAACAGATTGACGATTTCACCATTTCCGCTCACCTGGTGCACCCAATTGGCGAACTTCGGCGCCGTGAGCGGGAAATCCGCCCAACCCTGGTTTGAGAACCGGAACGCAATATCATCGGAAAGGCGGTAGTTTTTGAGCAGAAGCCGGAGATTGGGCGTGGTAGAATCGTAAAGGAAATTCGGACTTCTCCAACCCAGAATGTCGTCTGCCCCTTCGGCGATCACGGCTTTGTAACCGAGGGCGCCCACTGCCGCCCCGATGCGGTCATTGTAAATCAACTCCGTATTCCGGAAAACCGTGGGTTTGTAATTAAACTCTTCCTGAACCATCTTTGCATGTTCAGCCACTTGCGCCTGGAATTCCTGCTCGTCATAGACGCCAGCAAGAGAGTGATAGTAGGTTTCTCCCAGGAACTCCACACAGCCTGTTTTCGCCAGGTCTTTGAAGCTTTGCAGAACATCGGGCGCGTACTTGCGCATTTGCTCGACAGCGACTCCGGTGATTGCATAGGAAATACGGAACTTTCCCTTGTGCCGGTCAATGAGTCGCAGCATCGCCTGATTCGCGGGAAGATAACATTTGCGGGCGACCTTCTTCATGATTCCGCTGTTTTTATCATGATCAAAATACCGATGATCCTGATGGATTTTGAAAAAAGGATAGTGCTTCAACCGATAAGGTTGGTGAACTTGAAAATAAAAACAAACCGAAGGCATACCTCTACCTTTCTAGCGATCGCTTCTGCGAGCATGAGTCAGACAAATCCAGTTATCTTCTTGCAAAGCGAGCCAGCGTTTTGGAGTAAATCGCTGCCGTCTTGACTGCAGAGGCATCCCAGCGCAGGCGGCGCACTTCTTCTCCCGCCATGACACTGATATCTTGTCTCAACTCTGGATATTTCAGCACACTGATGACTAGATTTGCAAGTTGCTCGACGTCCCAGAAGTTGACTTTCAGTGCATGACTCAGCACCTCAGAAACTCCTGACTGCCGGGAAATGATAACCGGTGCGTTAAAACTGATTGCCTCCAGCGCCGAAATCCCGAATGGTTCCGAAACCGAAGGCATCACGTACAAATCGGCCATCGAGAACATTTTCTCGACTTCCTGGCCCTTTAAAAACCCGGTGAATAGGAAATTACTGCCTATGCCGAGTTCATTCACTCTCTCAACCATTTTGGGCAGCATATCGCCCGAACCTGCCATGACAAAAAGAACGTCCGGAATATGCGGAATCACCCGCGCAGCAGCATCAACAAAGTAATCCGGGCCTTTTTGAAAGGTGACGCGTCCCAAGAAGAGCACAATCTTCGAGGGCCAATTGCGTTCCTGCCGGTACTGATCAATTGCGCCTTTGGAATATACGCCGTTATGAACAACCGCAATTTTATCCAGAGATGTACCGTGCCGTTGATTGATCAACCCTCGGGTATAATGACTGACCGCAATAACCGTATCGGCACCATCTAAACCGATTTTCTCAACTTCTTCGATCTGCCGGTTTCCGTTTTCGCCGCTGCGGTCATATTCAAGACTATGCACATGGATGACAAGCGGTAAACCCGTCAGGGCCTTAAGAGCCACGCCTGCCGGGAAAGTCATCCAGTCATGGGCATGGATCATGTCGTATTTGCGCTCTTTGGCGAGGGCCAGAACACGAGCGGTAAACTGTCCGACCTCCGAGAAAAGATCACCTGTATAATGTCCACCCTGACTGTCATCGCTCAGTGAATGCGGCAGCAAAGCCCGAATACCCGCTGGAAGCAGGTCTTCAGCGTGCTTTAAAGTTCGCAGGATGATCCCCTGGGTTTGTGATTGTCCCGTTTCGAGGTCGAATTCTTCAATTTCCTCTTCGACGGTGGTTCCGCCGGGGAGAGTCCGTTTCTTCTTCACCTTACGCGTGGGGAGACCCTTCATATAAGGTGAAAGGTACGACGGAATCCGGATCGTACGGATCAGACCTTTTTCACCGCCGAGAGCCGCTGCAGCCTTCTCTTTGCGTTCAGCTGCGCGTTCCGGACTCACCTCTCCGGGAATGAAAAGTTCCTCAAGAATTGATTCCGCATGGGCTCCGGGAACTGGCTGTTGATATTGCTCCTCATACCGAGGCTCAGATGAGCCCATCGCGGTGACCGGTGGAGCAAACCGGGTCGAATCCATCAACTTCATATGGGGTGCGTTCTCACCGCCAAAAAGATGAGGAACGACGAAATCGATTTCCACCCCCTGGCGTGCCAATGCGCGAGTCAGACCCTCGCAGGCCGTACCCAATCCGCCGCTGATGTGAGGCGGGTACTCCCAACCAAGCATCAGAATTCTCATAACTGCATCCCCTTCACCACTCGCAAGACTTCCGCCACACTCCATGCCTGAGCAGGAGCCCCCCCTTGGGCATGAGGTGCATTCCCATCAAAAACCTCAGAAATATGACCGAGACAACCTTCATGATCGAGGTGGACCGCGAGCCTTTCAAGAATTGGGCGCAGCTCTGACTTCATTGTCGGGAGTCCATGAATTTTTGTCATCGCATCAGCATAAATCCCGATGAGCCAGGGCCAGACAGTCCCCTGATGGTAGGCGCGATCACGATCGCCCTGCCCACCCCGATATTGCCCGATGTACTTGGGATCTCGTGGTGAAAGCGTGCGCAAGCCGACGGGCGTAACCAGATCTTTCCGGACAATATCCAGAATCTTAGCCCCCTGATCCCTCGATAAAGGACTGTAAGGAAGCGCGATTGCCCAGAGTTGATTAGGGCGAAGGCTGAAATCTGCCGTTGTACCATCGTTTGAGTCGGCCAGATACCCGCGGTCTGATGACCAAAACCGCTTGAGAAAGCCCTCTCCGGCTTTTTCCAGAGTTTCTTCCCACTGTTCGAAAAAGACCGGGTCGTTCACGGAAGCCCAATCCATCGCAAAACTCAGAGCATTGTAAAAGAGCGCGTTAATGTCGACCGCAAAACCCGCTCGCGGAGTAACCGGTTGACCATCCAGAAGAACGTCCATCCAGGTAACCGCCCAAGGTCCGGGTTGCACGTACAGCCCGCCATCAATACTCACATGGACGCGCTTGTCCGCCCCGTTCCGGAGTGCATTGAGGATCTTACATACAACCGGCATGAATTTTCGAAAACCTTCGGGCTGGCTGCGTTCCCTAAGCTGCTGAACCGCGCGAATGAAAAGCAAAGGAGTATCAATACCGGTCATGATGAGCCCGGTATCAGGAAAAGCACAGACGATGCCTTGTTGAGTCAGGCCTTCGACCAGTTTATCACCATAGCTGCTCAGGATATGATCCGCTTCGTCGAGCTCGCCATTTTCGATGCAAAGCCCGGCCAACGAAATAAAAGTATCCCGACCCCAATCACCGAACCAGGGGTACCCTGCAATAATCGAATGAAAGCCCTTGCGGGTCGTGAGCAGATATTGCTCAGCCGCCCATTCCAGTTTTCCTGAAAGTGGATATCGAAGTTCTGGATTCGGAATTTTAGCAAAAGCCAGCTTGGGATCGCCTATTAGCTCTCGGCCGATCTCAAAATAAAATTCGGTGTTCTGGTTGATCTCGATCTCGAACTCTCCCGGAACAAAGGTGTCTTCGGTATGAGGGTAACCGCGCTCGTTTTCCGTGGAATAATGAATCCGCTCCACCCATTCACCCTTGGGCGCATAGCGGGCGCTTGCACCCACAACGCGCATGACCAGACCCGGAATGTCCTGGTAAAACTGAAACCTGAACGTGTCATCCTTTTGAACGACACCCCCATTGAGAAAGGGATTGGCTTGCGTCAGCTTGTGAAAAGGACGAGCAAGGACAAAAGGCCTCAAACGGATACGAACCGGTTCTTTGATGCCCTTGAAAACGTAATGAATACGTACCGTATCCTGCTCGTGATCCATTTGAATTGAGCGTTGGACACGAGTCCCCGCGAGTTCATAATCCCAGAGCGGAATCGGACGAAACTGAAAATCCTTGAGGTGCGTGTAACCTTTGGGCTCGATGCGATTACCGAAATCAAAGCTGTGAAGCATGAAGAGTTTCTGATTAATCTCGATGTATTCACCGACATCCAAAATAGTATTGAGCGGATCACCCACTCCGGGCTCTCTTATGCAAAGCAATGAATGATATTTTCGGCGAGGAATCCGGTCGATGGATCCCATGGCAAACGAGCCGTAGCGGTTTGCCTGAAGCCATTCACTACTTCGATCAACGCTGTCCATTTTAAGCTTCCTTGTTCCTAAATAATTAAGGGTGATATTCTGAATTTTCAATAATGTTTTCAGAGAATACAGAATTTTAATTATATAAGCTAGGAATGTACTTCAAGAAATGTGCAAAATGAGTTTTGAGTGAATGTCCGACTAATGTTTTTTTATTTCAACACCAATGAAAGCAGACGCAGCAATCATCGCGTTCTTCTGATATTGGTTCAACTGCTCTAATTTCAGCGCATTCAGCCATTCAGAAATCCGTTCTTTCGAATAGGCGCGCGCGGAGTATCCAATCAAGGTCAATGCAACGTTATTGCCTGACTCAGGTGACAGGTCTTTTCTCGCTGCATCAAGTTCCAATAAACCTTCCGCTCTTGCACCTGCGCGAGATAACGCGATGGCGCGCATCACTGAAAGAGTTCCGTCGGACACTGCCTTCTTGTCTTTCGCTTCAGACATCACAAACGCGATCTGGGGCCAGTTACTGGCAGATAATGCAGTGACCCAAAGTTGTTTCAGGCGCATTTCCGGTTGTGTGATCTCAAAAATGATTTCTTTCGGGCTTTGCTTCAGAAAAACTTTCCAGTTCCCAGTGGGATCCAAAACAGAAAGGTAACCCAGACCGAGCTCTGCGGGAGGAGGGAGGACGACACTCGACTTCAGACTTTTTGCCTGAGATGGGTTCTCAGCGAAGAAAGGGTCGACGATTTTTTTCAACAAATCGTCCTCGACTGCAAATTTGGAGGCCAGCTCAAAAGCTTTCCGTCGGAGGTCTTGGCCCTTTTCTTCGAAAGGTAGGACGAGTTTCCTGACAGTATCTTCATAAAGCGCAATATCCTCAGCCGGCATATTCTTGGGAGGTGGAAGTTTGGCCAGATCTTTTGAGAAATCAAGATAAAGCTGGGCTACTTCATTGAGCAACTCGGCTCGAATTCTTACCCATGGGAGGTTCATCGCCTTGGTGGCGGCGTTTTCCATCTCCCGGATCACCTCAACACGTCGCTTGATGTACCGCTCATTGGCGCGAAGCGGGGCGATTTCACTCATTTCCTGCCTGTTGAATGCAAAGGCTCGCGCTACTGACCGGGAAACCTGGGGCAGGACGGCGTACTTGGAAATGGACTCCAGATCATCCCAATTGGAAGCAACCTGGCGGATTAAATACACTCGATCACGATATTCAAGATGCTTTGCACCCTCCAGGCCCACCAGTGCCCAGAAGACCCGGTTTTCGCCAGACGCTGCCTTGGCCCGCTTGAGAGCCTTTTCTGCGTCCTCCTGACTCCCGGACCTTTCCGGAGTCGCAAGACCGACTAATGCTTCAAATTTTTCGCAGTCTTCTGTCAAATTATCAGTGCAAACCGCTTTATTTCCTAAAAGAGCCCGCAGCTCGCCCGTATTTCCGGCGAGCCAGGTTAACATCAATACTTTCTTTCGAAGGGTGTCGGTCTGGGCTTTCCGGTAGCTCTCTGCGCTTAAACCAAGGAAACCGCTGTAATCGGCCGCGGCTGCCTTGAATTCATGGTTTTCCTCAGCGAGTGATCCACGGGCCAGAAGAGCATCCCCAAATCCGTCGGCTTTCGGCCGCTCTTGAATCAGACGTGAAAAATAGTGTTTTGCCAGCAGCTTGTCACCGATCGCCAGGGCGGATTGTCCCGCGAGCCGGAGCCCATCCGGAAGGCGCTCACTTTTTTCATACTTTTTAAGGAACTTTCCCGAGTCTTTCAGGACCTGCGCGTACTCCTTTCGTCCGAACTTTTCTTCCATGACTTTAAAATAGGAATCGGCGGCCAACCCGGCGAGCCGGGTTTCGAAACTTCCCCCCTTCCAGGCTTTCTCCTCCAGGAACTCCAGGACGAGTTCATGGGTCTTCTCCCAGTTGGCAGTGATGATATAGGTATCGACAACAAGAGTTGCAGCGGGAATCGCGAATTTGGATTTTGGATTTTTCTCCGCAAACTTCCTCAAGCGCTGGGTTGCCGCCGCCGTCTGACCGTTGACATACAGGGCGCGATCCGCCTCAAAAAGGAATGATTCTATTTTCTCCGAATCAGCCGGTTTCCGGCTGTGATATTTGTCATAATGCGTATCGATCCAGGCGATCCATTGCAGAAGTCGCTTGTCGAGATCAGCATTCTGGATGGACTGGCTTTCATCACCCGTCGTGTCAGCCGGCAGTTTCCTGGCTTTGATCTCCCGGTCTGCAAGCTGCTTCAGCCGCAGAACTTCGTAACGGGAGGCAATCGCCTTCAAACTCGCGTCAGCATCACCTTCGCCGCGCAGAGCGACCCAGCGATAATGCTCCGTTGCACCTTCGTAATCCTGAATGGCAAACAGGGTTTCGGCAAGATTGTAGTGAACTCTGGGCACCCTGAGATCGCTGTCGTCCACAATTCGGGTAAACGACTCATAAATTGCGGCCAAGGTGGCGCTCAGCGGTTTTGCTTCTTCATTGCCCTTGTTCTTGATGATGATCGCCTGCAGCCCTTCGGCGGTATCCAGCAAGAGCTTTTGCGCCTGAGTGAACAACGGCATGAAGCCTTCTTTACCGCCGTGTTTGGAATAGACTTTGATGAAGTCGCGTGCCGATTCGACGACCTGTGGATATCTGCGCTTGTTCAGCTGGTATTCGTAGGTGGTGAGAGCCACTTCGAGCGATTCAGGTAAACTGCTTTCAGCAAGCAAAACCTGGTCTTTCCAGGAAACCAGATCCGCCTCGTGACCATGCGAACGGAGAAGTTTGGCCATTTTGACCAGCATTCTTCCAAATACCGGGCCGGGCTCCAGTTTTCTGAAGTAACTCAAGGTATCGGACAATTGATACTGCGGGTCCTTCTGCTCGTAACCTTCGAAATAGAAGAGAACGATATCCAAAAGGGAGTTTTCCTGGAGCGCGCGATCTGAATTGACGGCGTCTTGCTCAACCACAAAACCCTTAGTCGTCGCTTCCAACTTCAGCTCCCGGTAATACGCGATATGCTTTTCGAGATAAGCCAGTGCACGGCCGACGTTTTTCAGGTTGTATTGAGACCAGGCGAGCTTATAAAGCGCGAAAGGAAAATGCGGGTCATCCGGAAGTTTCTCTACCTCGCCCAGGTAGTGAATGGCTTTGGGGTGATCATTGGCAATAATGGAAACCTCCGCCAGCGCCATGTAAGCGGCCGGTGTATCCTCGGCTTCCGGAAAATTGTTTACGAGGTATTGATAATCCGCGACCGAAGCCGCTTTTTTGCCGATTTCGTCCAGATTTTTGGCACGCATGAAATAGGCATGAGGAACCCCTTCGTAAGAGGGATATTTTCTTACAAGCGTGTTCAGCGTGGAAATACTCTGCTGCAACGATTTATTGTACCGGGTCAGGTCTGAGCCCCCGGTTCTCTTGGAATAGCCATGGCCGATCCGGAAAAGAATCGCCGAATACTGCTGCTGAAAATCCGCCAATCTTGCCAGAAGACCTGCCTCTTGCGGGGTGTCCCGGTACTTCCTGAGCAGATTTGAAAGTTTGGCAATTGCCTGTTCTTGGGAAGCCGAGGCCACCTGGTCGACGTCGCGTTCATACTCTTCGTTGCGCTCTGCACTGTTGCGCACCTGCATTCCCTCGGGAGTTGAGAGTGATTTGGCCAGCGCCTCGGGAGCCGCCCCAAAGAAGAATGCAAAAAGAACAACTAAAGCACAGAATCGGCGGGACATCAGAATCAGTCCCCCTTCACCACTGCCAATTTAAAATCGGTGTACCCGTGCACGGCCGCGGAAGCCAATACGGTTTTAACCGTGGAATACGGAGCCCGCTGATCCGCAAGAATCATGATCTTGGCATCAACCTTGACGTCGGAATTGGCCTTGGCAATCAAGAGCTGCTTCTCGCGTTGCCGCGAAATCGCCTGACCGAGGGCGGTTGAAATTCCGGTAGCCTGCAGATCCCCCTTGTCAAACCGGAACTGCTCGAGTTTGGCAACCTGCTGCCCTTCGACCTGAACTGCTCCCTCTGTAATCTCCACCTTCAGTGCCTCTACGGAGGCATCCTGGGTTTCAGCCTGGGGAAGCGACAAGCCTGCGGAGGGCGCAACCGTGATCGCGCCTGTCGAGTACCCCTTCAAAAGAAATACCAGGACAATGATGAAAATGTCGGCCATGGAAGTGATCTGCAGGGCCATATCTTCACTTTGGGGCGCCCGTTTTTTTAAAAAAGATTTCTTCACGACTCAGAACCCTCCCAACAGAACCACGGGAACATTTTTACGCAAAGCTTCCATGATCTGAACGACATCTTTGTACTGGACGGTATCAGCCGATACCAGCGTCACCGCGTTCAGATCAGTCCACTGCTTGCGATATCCGCCGACTTTTTCCGTAAGTGCCGGAAGATCATATTTTCCATCTTTGGCAGCAAGACTCACTTTGGCATCGCTTTTGCCAGCCAATTTCAGGATGAGCTGCTGATCCGCTGCAACTTCTACCGTCAGATTCACTGATGGGGGCGCATCCGAAGTTGGCGCAACCCCCGCAGCCGAGATACCGGCATCCAGAATTCCGATCGAAAGAAAGGAAGCCGAGACCAGCATGAAGGCGATCAAAACCGTGAACGAGTCAATGATCGGCGCCAGGTTCAGATCAAAATCCTGACTGCCGCCTTTACCTTTCCCGCCTTGGCCGGAATCGACTGCTCCGCTCATGCGGCTCTCCCGGCTTTTTCAGGATGGATCCGGGTCACGCTGGCTCCGGAGCTTTCGGCAGCAAGAACTTCGGTTTCAACGGCGTAATAGCGCTGTTTCAGAATATCAACGGCATGCACGGCTGCATGATCAATCTCGGCAATCATGCGGTTCGAGCGATTCATTAAAAAGCTGAAAGCGATCATGGCCGGAATGGCCACACCCAACCCGAGCATGGTGGCATTCATGGCTTGCGAAATACCGGCGGCCAACATGGCGGACTTCTGCTGGGGGTCTGCGGCACCGACGGCCTCGAACGAAGCAATCAGACCTGCGATGGTACCAAAAAGACCCAACAACGTGGCCACATTGGCGATCGTCGCCAGAAACGCCGTACGTTTCTGGACCTGCTGGGTCACGTCGCCCACGGCGAGCTGCAGCCCGTGCTCAATCAGGGATTCCGGCTGATGTGCGCGGAGCAAGCCCTGCTTCATGACCTGAGCAACCGGTTTGGCCGGCATCCGGTCACAGAGACTCAGGGCCTCGCCCATTTTGCCCGCCAGGACGAGCTCTGTCATTTTATCAAAGAATCCGCGCTGGTCTTTGATCGGATAAACCGAAAAAAGAGCCCGCGAACGCTCGATAATGATCGCAATACCGATCGCTCCTACAAACAAAATAGGAGCAACGTGGAAGAAACTTGTCTTTAGAAACTCAAAAAATCCGCTCATGTCTTTCTCCTTCTATTCAAATCAATAAAGGGTTTTCGGCTGATAATTGATCAGAACCTGATCGGTTGAGCTGAAACCCAGAACTAGATCCTGGTCTGTAATGATCAATTGTTTTCCACTCACGACGTACTTGTCGCTAGGGATAATGGTGGTAGTCCCGTCTTCATGCAGAACTTTTACAATCATGTCTTCCGTACCTGTGGGTGCGCGCTCCAGGGTGAATGTACTCTTGTTCTCGATGATCGCCCTACCGATGACATCCAGAACCTGCGAGTAGTCGCCTGCAATATCAAGTGCAACCGAGCCATTGCCAACGAGAGTTCCCAATTGGATATAGCGATCGCCGCGGTCCACGGCTTTCTTGAGAGGCGCGCCGACAGCAATATCATCCAGATCACGACTGGCCTGCAGAGCATTGATCACTTCCATTGTCTTTGGAACGATCGAAGCCACGAAGTAGCTTTTCGCTGCTTCTTCCACCGCAGTCTCATCAAGAGCCGTAAAAAACTCGTCAATTTGCGATTTCACGTTCTCAACAGGGATCAGGCTGTCCGTAAGCGGACAGGAGGCCACCGTATGCGATGCCCCTTCAATGTCTTTGGCGGCACAGGCTGTTGTGTAATCAGTATAAGGAGAAAAACCCGGAGCAGGAATTTCCGGGATTACCATGCTCTGGTCATCCTCATCGGAAACAAAAATAATTCCGCGTAATGCGCCTTTACGGAAAAATCGGGTATCTCCGGATTCGTTGTCCGTGAGTAGCTGCAGCACCGAGGAGAGGCCTCTTTCAGAGCCGTGTCCCACGCTCCCGGTTGTCATATTCACCAGGAAGTCTGCAATGAGTTGCTCAGTCCAGGCTTCCTTTGTTCCAGTATAATCAGCCGCGGGGGTCGTACTCAGGATGGGCTTACCCGAACGGACCGTGTTATTCTCGACCGTATTTACACATTCGCTGATCGAACTCTGATCCGCTCCCGGGGTCAAACAGGAAGCAACGCCAAACCGCGCCTGGTCATCACGAATCGCGCATTCAGTCACACCAAAAAGAAAGTATGGAAGCCCCTCAAAACAAAGACCCGGGATCGGTCCATCATGATTTCCGGCTTGCAGCTTCGCATAACTCGTATCCCAGACCGGAACCATGTCGCGAATTTTCACGCCAATATAGCTGCTCGAAGGATTGTCAAAGGCCTGAGTAACGGGATTGTAGAGCGGATTCCAAACAGCACGGTTTTTTGAAGCCATGTAAGACGATTGCCAATAACTGCCTGTATCGGGATTGAAATCAGCCGTGCCAGGAACGACCGTCTCCAAATACGAATTGAATCTGTAATCCGCCAGATACGTATCCGTTGTAATGACCGCAATACGAATATCCCAGGTCGGCTTCATGTATTTTTCCGCAAAGCCTCGGAAGCCTTGCCGCAATTTTTCCTGCGATACATCCATGCTGGAGGAATTATCAACGACCCAGAGAAGATCGATTTTGGTATTAATCTGGAGCTGGGAGCTGAACGCCTCTTCCTGCTGCCTCAGACGAAATGAATTCGGGATCTGGCCGGTACAACCAGTCGCGAAGACAGCGGTCAAAAGCGTTAATAGCATGGTCCTGCTGTTCATAACTCCTCAGTGCTTCGCCTTGGGTTTAGCCTTCAGCTGACAAACCAAAACGGTTTCTGCATCGCCAATCCAATCGGCGAATACATCTTCTTCGGCATCAATATCGGCCATCTCTTTGCGAATTTCGGCATCCATCTTAGCGGAAGCGACATCACGGGCGTTTGCATCGCCAGAATCCCATTTGCCGGCTTTGGCTGATTCTTCTTCACTTCCGCCAATCGCATCCATGAATTCGTCCCTGGGAACTTTGCATTCGTCATTGCAGCGGGCCTTGTTAACGCAATAGCTAACCAGAATCTTTGCTTCCGGACCTGCGATCGAACCGATCAGCAGATCACTCGCTGCACCCTTGACCTGCTTGAAGGCTACGGGACGGGCATTCACACGAACGCAGATCGCCGCCGGATTGACATTCTTATGTTTGAGGCGAAGCAGGTTCTTATGATGGGAGCAATCTTCATTGCTGGAGTGACCGCCCACTTTTTTATGGCGGAAGGCGATGCTGAAGCACTCTGGCTCAGGCTCTTTCTTGACCTCGGCAGCAGCTTTCGGTGTTCCCGACGGAATCGGTGCAACAGCCGGAGCACCCGGCAGACCTGGAGCTACCGGTATTCCTGGAGCGATCAGAGGTGCCGCTGGTGCACCGGGCTTTGCACCGGGGACTGCGGGAGCAGCTGGTGCCGCCCCACTTCCCTGAACAGGAACTACACTCTCGGTAGCCAATGACGGAGCAGAAGGCTGAATGGATGGCTGAGCATCCTGCTGAACTGCTGCGCCTGAAGGTGAAACTGCTTCTTGGTCCTTTGGAACATTCTTTTTTGAACATCCACCTGCGAAAACCAGGCATAGAACCAAGGCTATTCCACTTGCTTTATTAATATGAATGCAGCGATTGCTCATGCATTAATATTAATTAACATATTTAACTTTGTCTAATACTTTAATCCCCAGTGTATTAGAGGGTTTAGGTCAGTTATTCGACGTTTAAATGCAAACCGGAGTTAGCACCCACCGCCCTGACTCACATATGAATAGCTCGTTTATCGACTGCCATTGCCGCTTCCTTCACGACCTCCGCGAGAGTGGGGTGCGCATGACAGGTGCGGGCGATATCTTCAGCGCTGCCGCCGAACTCGATCACCGAAACCGCTTCTGCAATCAACTCACTGACCCGTGGCCCCACCATGTGAACACCGAGCACACGGTCAGTTTTGGAATCGGCGATGATTTTGACCAAGCCCTCCGTGTCCTCCATGCACTTCGCGCGCCCATTAGCCGTAAACGGAAAGGATCCGGTCTTGAACTGCACACCCTTGGCCTTGAGCTCATCCTCCGTTGCTCCGACTGAAGCCAATTCAGGAGAAGTGTAAACGACGCTCGGGATTGCATTGTAATTCACATGCCCGGCCTGACCCGCCATCAACTCAACTGCCGCAATTCCCTCTTCTTCAGCTTTATGGGCAAGCATCGGTCCAACAATCAAATCCCCCACAGCATACAAACCCGGTACGTCCGTCTGATAATGAGCATCGACCTCAACACGTCCTGCTTTGTCTTTTTTGATGCCGAGCTTTTCAAGACCGAGCCCCTCCGAGTACGGCTTGCGACCGGTGGCCACCAGAACATAATCACATTCGATCTGTGACTTTGTACCGGAAGCAAGCTCTTCCACCTCGACCAGCAAGCCATTCGGCTGCGACTTGGATCCAAGACATTTGGTCGCCAGCTTGAATTCCATTCCCTGCTTCGACAGGGCTTTGTGCAGCTCCGCTCCGACCTGCGGATCAGCAAACGGGACTATGCGATCCATGAATTCGACAACCGTGACTTTCGCTCCGAGGCGAAGCCAGACGGACCCCAGCTCCAGACCAATGACGCCTCCGCCGATGACAACGAGATGCTTGGGGACTTCCGGAATGGAAAGCGCTTCAGTCGAACTGAGCACACGTTTGCCATCAAAAGGAATGAACGGCAGATTCACGGGCTCACTCCCGGTTGCAAGCATCACCCTGGGAGCCTGAAGCATCCGCACCGTGCCGCCTTCCAGCTCCACCCGGACCTGCTTTTGCTCACCGGTGACTGAAACCAGTTCTGCTTTTCCATTCACGTTTTCAACGCCGTTCTTCTTGAAGAGTCCGCCGATCCCATTCGTCAGCTGGCGCACGACAGCGTCCTTGCGCTTCATCATCTGCGGCAAATCAATTTTCACGTCCGAAACCAAAATCCCGTGCTTCTGGAACTTGGTGCGTGCATGGTGAAAATGCTCACTCGACTCCAAAAGGGCTTTGGACGGAATGCAGCCGATATTCAGACAGGTTCCACCGAGTGCTTTTCTTTTTTCGACACAAGCTGTTTTCAAGCCAAGCTGTCCCGCCCGGATCGCGCCAACGTATCCACCAGGTCCGCCACCGATAATAATCAGATCAAATTGTTCAGTTGCCATGTCAATACTCCAATCCGAGTTTTTCTGGGTTTTCGAGATAGTCTTTCAGGGTGATCAGGAACGTAACCGCACCTTTGCCATCGATCAGGCGATGATCATAAGAAAGGGCGAGATACATCATCGGTCGAATCTCCACTTTGCCGTTTACAGCAATGGGACGCTCCTGAATCTTGTGCATCCCAAGAATCGCGCTCTGGGGAGGATTCAGGATCGGAGTGGAAAGCAGCGATCCATAAACACCCCCGTTTGAAATCGTGAATGTTCCCCCCGTCAGTTCCGCGATCGAAAGCTTGCTGTCACGGGCCCTGGTCCCGTACTCAGCGATCTTTTTTTCAAGCGCGACAAAGCCAAGCTGACCCGCATCTTTGATCACCGGAACAACCAGTCCACGTTCCGTTCCCACCGCAATCCCGATGTCCTGGTAATCATGATAAACCACATCCGTGCCATCGATTGACGAATTGATCTCCGGAAGCTTCTTGAGTGCTTCGACAGCCCCACGAGTGAAGAAAGACATGAAACCCAGCGAAACTCCGTGCCTGGCCTTGAAAGCTTCCTTGTGTTCAGCTCTCAATTTCTGAATCGCCGTCATATCCACTTCATTGAAGGTCGTCAGGATGGCCGCTGCATGCTGGGCCTGAACCAGCCGTTCCGCAATTTTTTGTCTAAGAAGTGACATCGGCGCACGGCGCTCACCTGGTTTTACTGCGGCCGGCTTCAGGGTGACACCCGCTTTTGGAGCCGCAGCAGCCTCCATTTGCAATACATCTCCCTTTGTCACGCGCCCCCCCCGACCGGAGCCTGGAATAGATGCAGGATCGATTCCACGCTCCTGAACGAGCTTCTTCACCGCAGGACTGAGCGGCGCGGTTGAATCGGTTTTTGCGGACTCCTTTCCCACCACCTGATCATCGATGACGCCGATCACGGCCCCGATCTGGATCCTCTCGCCCGGAGCTCTCAAGATCGTCAAAGCGCCCGAATGCTCAGCGACAATCTCGACGGTCGCCTTGTCAGATTCGACTTCAAGCAGAAGTTCCCCGGCTCTGACAGCCTGTCCCTCTTGCTTGGTCCATTTCAAAATACTGACTTCCACGATCGACTCACCCACGTTGGGCGCCAGAATATTATGTTTCATGATTCGTGGTTCTCCATTTTTGCATCACAACTGCATTGCTCCATCCAGGAGTGCCTTCTGCTCTCGCTCGTGAAGCTTGGCGGATCCGACTGCCGGAGCCGCACCAATCTCTCGTCCAACATACCCCAACCTGAGTCCATCCACCTTTTCGGAAAAGTCCGACAAACCGCCGGACCAGACACCGAATACGTAACTCCAGGCCCCCATGTTCCTCGGTTCTTCCTGAACCCAGACTGCCTGCCGGGCTTTGGAATACTTTTTGAGAATTTGAGCCAGCTTCTGGACGGGCCAGGGATAAAGCTGCTCTATTCTGATGATGGCCAGGGTCTTGAGCTCTCGCACATCCCGTTCCAGCAGAAGATCGTAATAAATTTTCCCGGAACAAAGCAGGATCTTCTTCACTGCGAACTTATCCACCGTGGTGTCATCCAGCACTTCCTGGAAACTTCCCTCAGCAAATTCCTCGATAGTGGAAACCGCTTTGGCATTTCTCAATAGACTTTTGGGTGAAGCGATCACCAGTGGCTTCCGGAAATCCCGAGCAAGCTGTCTTCGCAGAGCATGAAAGAGCTGGGCCGGCGTGGTCAGATTACTGACAATCAGGTTGTTTTTGCCACAGAGTTGAAGGAATCGCTCTAGTCTTGCGCTGGAATGCTCAGGCCCCTGTCCCTCCATTCCATGAGGCAGGAGCAAAACCAGTCCGGAATAGCGCAGCCATTTGGATTCGGAGGACGAGATAAACTGATCAATGATCACCTGTGCACTGTTGGCAAAGTCGCCGAACTGCGCCTCCCAGATCACCAGGCTCTGGGGATCCGCCAGCGAATAGCCATGCTCGAAACCCAGAACACCGGCTTCAGAAAGATGACTGTTGTACGCCTCAAACCGTGCCTGAGTATTTGAAAGGTGATTCAGAGGAAGATACTTTTCGCCTGTCTCCACGTCATGAAGAACTGCGTGCCGATGAGTGAAAGTTCCGCGGCCGGCATCCTGACCCGAAAGGCGTACGCGATGCCCCTCCATAAGAAGAGTGGCATAGGCCAGGACCTCACCATTGCCCCAATCGATATTTTTGCCGTCCTGAACTGTCCGCAGGCGGGTTTCAAAAAAACGCTGTAGCTTGGGATGTAACTTGAAATTTTCAGGAATCCTGTTGAGCTTTTCAGAATACTTCAGAAGCTCGCGTACGGAAACCGAAGTCTTGACCGGTTTGAAAAGATCAGGGTCGCCTTCCTTTTGGCTCGTGGCGCGGAACCCCTTCCACTCCCCCTCAAAAGCGGAAATGGGTGGATGCGGAGCCTCCGCTCTGGCGATCCCTTGAGCTTGCGTGTACCTCTCCGTCAGCGCATCCGAAACAGCCTGTAACTCCTCGCGCGAAAACACACCCTCACCCAACAACCGGTTCCCATAAATCTGGCGGGTACCCGGATGGGCTTTAACCTTTGAATAAAGTGCCGGCTGCGTGAACGATGGCTCATCACCTTCGTTATGACCATGGCGTCTGTAACAAAGCAGATCAATGAATACGTCTTTGTTGAATTTCTGCCGGTATTCCGCACAAAGCCGGGCAACATACCAAACGGCCTCGGGATCGTCCCCATTGACATGAAAAATCGGTACTTCGAGCATCTTCGCCAGATCAGTTGCGTAGGTCGTCGAGCGACTCTCCTTGGGTGAGGCCGTGAAACCAATTTGATTATTGATCACGAGGTGAAGCGTGCCACCACTGGAATATCCGTCCAGCTGGGCCAGGTTCAGAGTTTCGTAACAGACTCCCTGTCCCGCGAAGGCAGCATCTCCATGAATCGCCACCGGAATCACCCGGGTACGTGCCTGGTCTCCAAGCAGATCCTGCTTGGCTCGCGCGATCCCCTCGATGACCGGATTCACAAATTCCAGATGACTCGGATTCGAAACCAGGGTGAGATGCAGCTTTTTCCCCTGCCGGGTCGCGAAATCCGCCGAATACCCCAGATGGTATTTCACATCACCCTCACCTGCCGAGGAGTCCACGCTGTAATTGCCCTCGAATTCGGTGAAAATGTATTCAGGTCTTTTCCCGAAAATATTTGCGAGGACATTCAGCCGCCCCCGATGAGCCATCCCGAACACGACCTGCTCGGCACCGAGTTGGCCCGCCACCTCGATCATGCAATCCAACGCGGTAATCACAGCCTCGCCGCCTTCCAGCGAAAATCTCTTCTGCGCGACATAACGCGTATGAAGGAACCGCTCAAAACCTTCACTGCGGGCAAGTCTCTCGTAAATAAACTTCCGGGTCTCAACCGGTAATGCCATACGGTTTCGCGCCCCCTCCATTCTCTCCTGCAGCCAGCTCCGCTCGGCGAAATTATGAATATGAGTAAACTCCACGCCAACCGAAGCACAGTAGGTTTCGCGCAAGCGCTCGAGAATTTTCCAAAGAGGAGCCCGCTCCATTCCCAGCAGCCGGGCAGCTGTGAATTCACGATCCAAATCCGCTTCCGATAATTCAAAACGGGACAGCTCCAGCAAGGGATGCCCTGCAGGAGGAGGACTCAACGGATCAAGGTCGGCGACGAGGCGCCCAAGGTCCCGATAAGCATTGATCAGGTCCGCGACTTTCACTTCAGAGCTGAAATCCACCTCGACCGAAACCGCTGCGGCACCACTCAGGCCCAGCTCAATTCCCTGAAAGAAATACTTCCAGCTCGAATCCACAGATTCCGGATCATTGAGGTAACTCGAATGAAGTTCGTCTATGTAAGCTGCATTGGTATTATTGAGGTAACTGAACGGTTCCACGCATCGGCCCTTCCGGTGGAAAGATATAGCTCAAAACACCCCAATTATGAAACGACTTCCCGGAAAAACATTGAATATAGCGCTTTGCATCAATATTTCAGAACCTCTGAGAGCACCCGCCCCTCAGAAACACTCGGCATTAGAATTCCACTCACGAAAGAAAGCGTCGGTGCGATATCCACGACTTCAATCAGCTTCGGATAAATCCCAGCCCGGATACTAGGCCCCGCAAAAATAACGGGGACAGTTCGATCATAATTATATCCAGTCACGTGCTCAATGGCGTCATCCGTCTGGGGAACCCAGTAAGGCCTGGCGATCAGAACCAGATCGCCACTTCTTGCCGGAAAGTAGGTCTTTAACGCCTGTCGCTCATGCATGACGGGTGGAAGTTTGCGTTCATAGTACTCCGCCTCCGTGAAAACAAAGGCGAGCCCCGGGGTCCCGAGCAGCGCCGTTTTGGCCTCTGCCTGAACGCGCGCCCGATCCAGTTTCTTATCCCTGATCAGGTGGTGGTTCAGATAGATTTCGAGATCATAGACAAAGGAAACCCAGTCACCGGAATCCGGCTTGCCGAATTTGTCGTTCAGACGTTGATTCACCTTTTCGGCAAGTGCCTTCTCCTGAATCCGTCCTGCATCCATTTTATGAGCCTTCATCCACTCGGGACTGAGCGGGGCGCCATGGTCGGCAGTCAGCACGATCAGGACATCCTTGAGTCCGCCGGGAACATTCTTCTGCACGAAATTCAGGAGTTTCGAAATCACCCGGTCTTCAGCAACTGTCATCTCTTCCATCTCGAGACTATTCGGACCAAAGGCATGCCCCATATAATCGTGATTTGAAAAGCTGATCGCCAGCAGGTCCGTTGACTTGCCCTTGCCAAGCCCCATTGCAGTGATCACCCGCTCCGCCGCCGTTTCGATCAGGTCAAGACCGAGCGGCATCGCGAAAGACTCACGGGAACCGAAGAGCGCCTCATGCGGAAAACCCTTACCCAGAGAGGGGACTTTCGGCTGATACGCAATTGCATCATCCGCTGAGTAACCGGTGGGCTTTCCCGATACATTCCAAATATACTTTTCACCTTTTCGAACCTGGATTTCCCGATTCAGCTTCACGAGCCATGCAGGAAGAGCACCGTCCTGATAAAAGCTGCTGGATGTCCAGCCCGGACCCTTATTGTCGAACCAGAAAGCCAGATCCGCACGATGTCCGCCCATCAGAATGGCTGCCCGATCCTTCAGGGCGAAAGAAACCACTCGCGACGGCAACCCCGCGTTCTTCAACTCGTCTCCCACCGTGGTTGCCAGCAGGTTCTGAGGAGAACCTCCCTCGGTACAATACGTTTTGACCTGCTTCTCCCGATCAAACCAATAATTCATCGGGATACCATTTTTGTAAGGGTAGGCACCAGTCAGGATCGTGGCATGCCCTGGCCCCGTCATGCTGTGGAGAATGTCGTATTGACCAAAGGGATAATAAGCGCCTTCGTTCATGAGATAGCGGAACCCACCCACTCCCCGGGGCCCCTTTGAAGGAAGAAAACGGCTTTCAAACCGAGTCAAATAATCCGCCCTGAACTGATCGATCACCAGCGTGAGAATCAGTTTTGGTCGATTGGGGTAAACGGGATTGGCAGCATGAACCTCTCCGACAAAACCCAGGAACATAAACAAGATTGAGATACTCAAAACGTAATTTTTCATCGTCTCTCTTCCTTAACGCAAACCTTGCGAATGTCTAAGCTTTTGACACTGTCAAAGGCGGTAGTAAGTCAATCCAGAGTTAATTAATCAGGCACTCTGTAAACACCCGGAATTATAATGAAATATTTTTTAACTTTGTTAAAAATTCCGGCACTATCTTTGCAATTCAATTAAAACCGGAATACCCGGAATGTTACGAAGATATATTTTTCTCAGCATTTTCACACTCCTCCTGACGGTCGTCGTACGATGGACCGACACACGAGACCTTCCCCAGAACCAGGACCGCACTCCCGCAGCCGAAAATCTCAGTTTGAAAATCGAATTGATCGAGGCTCTCGACCAGTTGGTCTCGGCTCAACACGAATTCAAGAAATCCCACGGGCACTTCACAAAACTATTAAACCGCGTCGGCTATGTGATTCCAGCTACCGTCGCCGACTCCATCGCATTGAACGTGCAGGAATCCGGCAGCCGGCTTCTGATTACCGCGACTTCCGAAGAAAAAGGCGAAGTCCACGATCAGCTCACGATCGATCAGGACTTCAAGCTTCATGCAAATTTCCCCCTTCCTGCACCGAGGTCCGAATATTTGAGGAATCAGGCCTTCCGGCACATGGAGAAAATTAAGAAGAGCAGCCGTCTGGAGCAACGACTTCAAAGTGTTTTCCAGGGTTATTTCAGATTCGAAATTTTAGACGACAGCCAGCAAGCCAAGGTGCTGGCAAAAGGAATTCGGCCCCCGGTCTCAGGCATGTTGCTCGAAATCCCGATGGAGCTGAAGGAAAACAAAACCGCGGGAAACCTGCTTTCGGAAGTGATCCATAAGTTTCCCAGAATTCGCGGCTATCAGACAGGCGAAAGCCCGTTCAAGAATGCCCGGCTGCCGAGCAATACCGATCTCGTGATCGAGCCGATAGAATAACTAAGAAAGGGGCCCACATCCTGTGTGGGTCCCTTTCTTAACTTACGATCACTTCGCTTCGTTTCGTAAGGTTTTTGCGGGTCTGTTCAGCTTCTACATCAGCATCAACATCAGCTTGCACTCTTGACGACCTGGGCATGTCTTCACACTTCACAACTGGCCCCAACTCTGCTTCAACTTCCGCTGGCACTTCTGCTACCGTTTCAACTTCCACAACCCGCGTGGAGGAGTCTTGATAATTTAGATATACAGAATGTACCCATTCTGGGTGTTGTTCATATAAAGATAGAATCTGCCACCGTAAAGCATGTGAGTCTGATACGTGTGACCGACGTCCATCGCAACACCACTCACACAGACATTTGGTATTTGTGGGGTGTAGGGATTGACCACTCCTGGCTGCGTGTAAGGATACGCATAGCCGGTATTGGTCATTCCATTGCTGAATTTCATCATAATGTCATTCTGAACCAGCTGACTGAGGGCAATAAAGCCCGTGACACTGGCACCACCCTGGGGCTGGTAAGAATTTACGGGCGGGTAATAACCCGTATTGTACGGGTATTGGGGTGCCACAACACCCTGGGGAAGCACATTCATGCTGATGGTTCCGTCAGAGCCCTGCCGTTGATAAGGTCCACCTGCGGCAGCTGTCGTGACCGAAATCTGTCCGATCGCTTGATTGGTTCCGGGAATCAACCCGCCACGGATATTACTGGAATCATAGTAGACATTGGTTCCTGTGAATCCGATTTGGGCAGTGATTGGAATACAGCCTCCAATCAGCCCGCCTCCGATGCCTCCGACTCCACCGTTATTCGCCTGACCTCCGCAGCCCGTCAGGGCAAGAAGTCCGGCGCCAGCTGCTATCGCAGCAATTCGCCTTTTATTTACATCTTTCATATCTTCCTCCACTCATTCAACTTCGTGACTCCTACATCCTGCTTTCGTCACGATAACAACTCTCTCGGGAGGGAATAGAGCAAGGCAAATGCCAGCTGCGTCAATTCAGACCTGCTTTACGGAAAATAGCTATATGTAATTGAAATAATAGAACTATATTTAATAGTCCGATGACTGTGCGATAGACAAACCCTGTACAAAACCTGTCAATTTACTTTACACCTGCTCAGCGCTGATGAGGTTTCCATCGACACTTTGGATTGCCGGAATTGCTCGACAGCCCGGGCAATTGCGATCCCCATGGCCTCCCGGCCCTCCTGAGAAAGCACGATCGAACGATCCCGGGCATTACCAAGGAATCCCGCTTCCACCAGTGCGCTCGGCATGTCGGCTCCCATCAGAATATAAAAGAGAGCCTGCTTCACGCCGCGATCTTTCATGGTCTGCAGGGTGGGAGAGGATCGCGTTTTGGAAGCGATCTTCCGCGACACATGCGTCAGGGAACCCTGGAGCGCGCAGGCCAGTAACTTGCTTTCAGAAAGATTGGCATCCAGCCTCAAATCCTTGAGAATGAGCTCCACATCCAGATTATCCGAGACCTCCTCGCCACCTGCCAGAGTGGAACCGGGAGACTGCACGGCATTTTCAAAATGAGCAAGCCGCTGAGAGAGTGAGTTGCTGGTATTGTTCAGAATGTAAGTCTCGATACCACCGGCATCGGTGACGCCCTTCACGGAAGCCGAATTCATGTGAATTGAAATGAAGACATTGGCTTTGGATTTATTCGCCAGGGCCGTACGGGCCTGCAACCCCAGACCCAGATCTGAATTGCGCGTGAGCGCCGCGGAAATTCCACGGGCTTTGAGCTTTTGGACCACCTGTCGCGCAATCGCTAGGGTGACATCCTTTTCGGCAATACGGATTTTGCCGTTGTCGAAGATCGTGCCGTGGTCCGCCCCCCCGTGACCAGGATCGATGACGACTTTGAAATTTGGTTTAACTGCTCCTGAAGCCTGTGATCCGCAAGTGCACGCGAGCGCGCAGATGACGGTCGATAAAACTTTGGAGCTTAGCTTGAAATCCATCCTGGAAATTCCTTCTTGCTGCCTAGGGAAATGTTATGGGATGGATGCGCAGTGAGCAAGTTTATCAAAAAGAAAAACAGTCAATTTTTTGGCACGCTTCGGCGTCTGGAAGACTGGTTTGAACGGCGTCGCAGGATTCTGCCCTGGCGGGACAAGCCCACGCTTTACCGGGTCTGGATCTCGGAAATCATGTTGCAGCAAACCCAGGTCGCCACGGTTATCCCATATTTCGAACGTTTTCTGACTCGCTTTCCGGATATTGAAACGCTTGCCCAATCCTCTGAAGACGAGGTCCTCTCGCAATGGGCGGGACTGGGCTACTATTCCCGCGCGAGAAATCTCCACCGGACGGCTATTTTGATTGGGGCCCGGGGTTTTCCCAAAGACCGCGAAACCTGGCTCGAACTTCCCGGAATCGGAAATTATACCGCGGGCGCGATTCTCTCGATCGCCTTGAATCAGCCTGAACCCATTCTGGATGGAAACGTGGAGCGGGTTCTTTCACGCGTTTACCGGAACTCAGACAAAAAACTGCTTTGGCGGGCTGCAGACTTTTTTGTAAAATCCGCTTTTGAAAAAAAGATCGCGCCCAGTATTTTGAATCAGGCTCTCATGGAACTCGGAGCGACTGTCTGCAGTCCGAAAAAACCAGCATGCCAGACCTGTCCCTTGAAATCTTTTTGCCAGGCCCGCAGCAAAGGCGATCCCGAAAATTTTCCGACAGCGCGTAAAAAGAAAATCTGGCTGCAGATCCAAGAAGAACTCTACTGTCTGATAGCCAATGAAACGCAAACGCAAATTCTTGTACGAAAGCGTTTACCTGGAGAGTGGCGGGCAGGACTCTGGGATCTTCCGAACCGCCAGGAACTCGAGAATATTTTCCCGCGCTTCTCGGCAAGGACATCGTGGAAGTCTCTGGGCAGGATCGAAACCCGCCACATTGTCACACGTCACAAAATTTCCAGAACCACTCACCTGATACAGGGCAGCGGCGCCCGCTTCTGCGGCAAAGTACCCCAGGGCTTTCAGTGGATTTCGGCTTCTACTCCCGGCCTGGCTTTCGGCTCGGCTCTGCGCCGGACCCTGAAGAAGCTTCGAGAGACATTTCCCGAAGCTTTGCAATGAGATTGAGCGCCTGAATCGGAGTCATGCCGTTCACATCGGCATTTTCCAATTCCAAGAGGACCGGATGGGGCACGATCTCTTCGGGTGCAGCCGGAACGGAGGCATCATCTTCGGATTTTGAGAGTGAACCAAAAAGCGACAATTGACCTGGGATATGGGACCCCGTCCCGCCTTGAGGCGCATGAGATTCCAATTCCTCAAGAACTCCCCAGGCGCGCTGAACGACCGCTTTGGGCAAACCGGCGATCTGCGCGACATGAATACCGAAACTTTCATTCGTGGGTCCGTCCTTCAATTTATAAAGGAACCGCAGCGAGCCCCCGCGCAAAGCGCGGGTTCCTTCAACGGCCAGATGTGCATTGCCGGTTGCGGGCAAAGTCGCACTGAGACGGGTCAGCTCATGGTAATGGGTTGCAAACAACGTCCGAGCGCGTATTCGCGTGCAAAGCCATTCCAGTGCAGCCCAAGCCACGCTCATTCCATCATAAGTGCTGGTTCCTCGACCGATTTCGTCGAGGATGATCAAAGAGTGCTGATCCGCGTAGTTCAGAATATGGGCGAGTTCACTCATTTCCACCATGAACGTACTTTGGCCCCGGGCGATCGCGTCGTGGGCACCAATTCTCGTATATAAAGAGGAGACCGCTCCCCATCGCGCTTGGAGTGCCGGCACGGGCGCGCCCATCTGACCGAGTACCACAATCAACGCAGTCTGCCGCATGATCGTCGATTTGCCACCCATGTTCGGGCCCGTGATAATCAGAGTTCGCACCCCTGCAGGCTCGGTCCCCAGATTCAGATCATTAGGAACAAAGCCCCCCCGCATCGCCACGTCGACGAGTGGATGGCGGCCTGCTTCGATCACCAGCTCCAGCGAATCATTGATCTCCGGAAAATTCCAGCCGGGCTCCAACGCAAGTTTTGCCAAAGCGATATTGGAATCGACTTCACCCAGCACGGCGGCGGCTTCCATGACCGGAGCCGTTTTCGATTGAATCGTGGTGAGCAGGGCCTGGAACAATTCCTGTTCCAATGCCTTCTGGCGAGTTGAGGCATTGACAAAATCGTCTTCGAATTTTTTCAACTCTTCCGTGAAAAAGCGCTCGGAACCCACGGTGGTCTGTTTGCGTTGGTAATGGGCAGGCACATTTTTCAAATGGGTTTGCGTCACTTCGATGTAATAGCCAAAGACGCGGTTGTAGCGCACCTTGAGCGTCGAAATACCGGTGGCCGCCCGTTCCCGCGCCTCGAGTTCCACGAGCCAGAGTTGGCCGTTTTTACTGAGCGAAAGCAATCGGTCCAGTTCGGGGTCCACACCCGATTTGAAAATGCCGCCGTCCCGCGTTACAAACGGTGCTTCGTCCTCTTGCTGCGTGGTGATCCTCAGTGCCAGCTCCTGAAGTTCAGCGGCAAGGCGAGCCGTGCGTTTTTTTAGCTCCAAAAGACCCGGAGCCTGGAAATTCGAAAGAAGATGAACCAACCCCGGAAGAACGCTCAAGGTCCTGCCGAGCGCAAGGGTATCGCGCGGATTCGCGAGGTTCGCATTCACGCGCCCCATGATCCGCTCCAGATCGTAGACTTCGCTCAATAATTTTGAAAAAACCCGTATCCCGGCTTCGCTTCCGTTTGCAAATTCGCGGACACCGGCTTGTCTTGCGGAGATCTCGCCGACGTCGCGCAGCGGTGCGAGGAGCCATTGGCGCAAGGTTCTCGCACCCAGGGCGGAACTCGTTCGATTGATCAGCTGATAAAGCGTGGGGGTTGTATCCTGTCCCCCTAGGCTGATCAGGTCCAGATGTTGCGCGGTTCGGGGGCCCAGCACCAGGGTGCTGGGTTTGCGAAGCGGTACCGGCAACCTGAGATGACTCAGTTGAGCCTGCTGCTGACTGCGCAAGGTATAGACGACGGCAATTCCGAGGGCGCGAAGTGCGGTTTCAGAAGATGCCAAGCCAGAGAGCTGTTCCAGGTCATAATGCTTTTTCAAAGCGTCACTGGCCTGCTCGATCGAAAGATAATTCGTGGGCAGGCTCTCAAACAAAACCCCTGCGGCTGCTCCGACTTTACCTTCCCAGTGCTGCTTTTCTCCAAGCACCAGAACGTGCCGGATCGGCAGCCCGCCGGCTTCCGCTTCAAGCGCTTCACCGGAAATTTCCTCACTGATCAGGGCTTCGCCTGTAGCGGCATCCAGACAGGCCAGAGCCCAGACACCCGGGCGCCCCGGGACAATGACACCCAGGTAATTCGCCTCGGCGCCTTCGGAATCAAAATGAATACCCGGCGTAAAGGTTCTCACGACGGCGCGACGGACCAGCTTGCTGCCGGCTTTGAGCGCAGCGGGATCCTCCATTTGTTCGCCGATCGCGACTTTTTTCCCGGAGCGCAGCAACTTCTGGATATAACTCTGCACGCTGTGATGAGGAACTCCGCACATGGGTACGGGGTGAGGCTTGTTTTTATCCCTGCTTGTGAGGGTAATTTCCAGGATTCGTGCTGCCTCGATCGCGTCTGGACCGAAGAGCTCGTAAAAATCTCCCATGCGAAAAAGCAGGAGCGCATCACCGGCCTGGGATTTCAACTCCCAGAACTGCTTCATGAGTGGCGTGCTTGCATCCTTTTCATCTGCTCCGGTCGACATCATTTATCCTATGTGTGATGCAAACCATTAGCCGAGCCGATTCGATGCACCTTCATCATATTGGTGGTGCCGCGTCTGAGGGTTGGAATACCGGCAGTCACGACGACCAGATCACCAAGCTGGGCCCACCCACGAGTGATAAACATTTTTTCCACAACCGAGAACAAATCGTCGGTGGGTACCAACTTGGGAATTACGGCTCCACGAACACCCCAGATGAAAGCGAGCTTCCGTAAAATGGCCGCATCATCCAAAACCGCAAGAACAGGAACATCGGGCCGGAACTTTGCAAGAGTGCGCACGGCAAGCCCGGAATTGCTGATACAGGCGATCGCCACGGCACCGACCTGTTTGGCGGAAAACGCGGCGCTCGCCTCAATGGCGTCCAGTACTGAACCTTCGATTGGAAGAGCTTCACGATGAGCGGAGTAATCACCCTTCCAGTGTTCCGCATTCTGAATGATTCGCACCATAGTCTGGAGGGCTTCCCTCGGATACTGTCCGGCGGCGGTTTCACCCGAAAGCATCACTGCATCGGTTCCGTCGAAAACGGCGTTGGCCACATCGCTCGCTTCAGCGCGGGTGGGAGTCGGAGCACTGATCATGGATTCCAGCATCTGCGTGGCGGTGATCACCGGCACACCCCGCTCATTGCAGGCGCGAATCAGCGACTTCTGAACCGAAGGAACGCGCTCGGGTCCGATTTCAACGGCCATGTCGCCCCGGGCGATCAGGATGCCATCCGTCGCCGCGACGATCGCATCCTGCTCTTCAATTGCCTCTTCGCGTTCAATTTTGGCGATCACCAGAGGCGGGTTATTCGTCACCTTCCGGATCTCTTGCCGCAGAATTTCAATGTCTTTGACTGAACGGACAAACGAAAGCGCAACCGCATCCGCGCCCTGCTCGAGCCCAAATTTCAAATCAGCGAGGTCCTTTTCCGAAAGGCAGGGCATCGACAAAGGTGTGCCGGGCAGATTCATGCCTTTATGATCGGTGAGGCGCCCGCCCAGCTCGACTTCCACGACAACTTCCGGAGCCCGGACTTCGATAACCCGGGTTGCAATTCGTCCGTCATCAAAAAGTATTCTCGCGCCCTTTTCAAGATCAGCGGCAATGGCGTGCGCTATCTCCGCTGAAATCGGCACGGCAATTCGCCCCTGCAGCGAGCTCCTCGGCTCCGCGCCTTCGGGGAAAAGCAGAAGATGATCCCCTGCTTTGAGCTCCAGGCCGCCGGCTTTCACTTTCCCGACCCGCAGCTTGGGACCTTGCAGGTCCTGCATGATTGCGACATGACGATCCGCCTGGGACGCGGCCTCGCGGACATTCCTGAACAGCTCGCGATGAAAATCATGGCTGCCGTGGCTGAAATTTAACCGGGCCACGTCCAGACCATCGCTCACCAGCCCGGAGATCTGCTGCAGGGAACAGGTCGAGGGCCCCAGGGTAGCAACTATTTTAACTCTTCTTTTGAATGAGGAGAGCATTGGAACGCTTCACTTTCTCCAGGTCTTCCTGATAGTTTTCCGTGATGTAGCGCTCGCGTTCTTTATGCTGGACTTCCAACTGAGACAATCGCTGATCAAACATCCGCTGCTGCTCGTCGAGCGCCAGCTTGTTCCTTCGATCCGCATCCCTGACCGCCTGATGACTTTGAGATTTCATCTCATCCAGACGGTCGTCGTATTCCCGCTTCTGATCCGTGAGCTTTTTGTCGTACTCCCGGACTATCTCATTTTGCTTCGCAGCGAAAGCTCTCTGTGCCATTTTCATGTTAAAATTTGCCTGCTGCTGAACAGACATCAACCGGGTACTCGACTCTTCCTTCTGGGTCCGCGCTATTTCCTCAAATTCCCGCCGCTGCTTTTCGATATATTGCGCCACATTTTTCTGGGCCAGGTCAGCCTGCCGACGGGAATCCGCCTCTTTGGCGTTGACGGCCGAATTTTTGTCTTCAAGTACATCGGTCACGTGATCCAGAAACTGCATGCGTTCCAGATTGTTTTCTGAGGCATGGGCCCGGGTCAACCGGGTCTTGACCGCCTCGCCCTGCTCCAGCGCATCCCTGACCCGGGATGAATATTCCTGCCGGATGCTTTCAGTGGACCGCTTGTTGCGCTCCCGCTCCTCATTGAAGTTCTTCTCGTATTCTGAATTGATGCTCTTCCTTACGGCACTTTCAGCTGCCGGGGATATATCCGATGCATCACTAGAAGTCTGGATGCCCTTCAGCGAACTTTCGAGCTTATCGAGCTTTTCATTGTTGTTGACCCGCTGCCTCTGCATCTGCTCCTGGTACGTCTTGGCCTGATTTTCGAGGGCGGTCGCCCGCAGACGATCAGCGTCTTTCAGCTCGGCATTCAGTTGCTTCTTGGACTGGGATCTCTCTTCGCTCAACTTTTTTTCAATTTGCTCCCGGTCCTTGTTGAAGGTGTTTTCAAGTGATTTTTCCCTTTGATGGCTCTCAAGCCCCTGCCGCGCAAGAAGCTTGGCAAAGTAGGCATCCTTGTCACGCAGACTTTCCGTGTTCAGATGGTTGAAATAGATATCCGACTTCTTGGCCTGGTCCTTCAGGCTGGAAATTTCATTTTCGTAAGCATTGGCGGTCATTTTCACGCGATCGCGCCAATCATCTTCATATTGCTTGACGGCTTCAGAAACCCCCTCGGCCTTCCCCTTGACGTAGTCCTTCCCCTGATCCGCAAGAAGCGAAACCTGCGAACGGAGCAGCTTGGTCTCGTTCTCGTGACTTTCGGTCAGGCGCTTCGTATCGCGTTCGATCCGCTTCTGATCATCATCGCGCCGGGTCTGCAACATTTTCTGCGAGGTCTCGAGCAACCCTTTGGTCCGGTGCTCCTGATCCCGCTCGGTCTCTCCGTAAGCGGCTTCGAAACGACGCCTCTGCATATTGACTTCTTCGATCCGCTCGCGGTCCATCTTATCGTAGCGTTTCTGGATTTCGAGCCGGGTGTTTTCGTTCTCGTGATTCCGCTCTTCAGAAGTCTTGCCCGTGCTTTCCAGAATCGACTTGCGCGTGTCGGTCACGGCTTTTTCGAGCTTGCCTTCATATTCCTTGTGCAGCTCTTCAGTCCGACGACTGCTGTCTTCCTGTGCTTCATTCATCCGGGTCCGGTTGCGGTCCTCCACAGTCTCGTGCGCCCGTTCCTGTTCGGCGAGCTGGCGCGCAAGCGCACTTGCCTCCGAATTGTAACGTCCGTTCCGATCGTACGTTTTGGCCTTCAGTTCGTCCACTTCCGCGCGCGCATTGGCGCGCTCGCTGGCAACGTAACGATCCGAATTCTTCTTTATTGAATTGACGGTATCCTCAAGGTCCCGGTCGCGCTTGGCGAGTTCATCCTTGTAATTCTGCTCCAGTCTGGCCGCACCCGATTCTTCACGCTCCCGGGCACGGCGGACTTCCTTTGCAAGCTCGTCCTCCAACTCGGTGACCGTTCGCTGGTAATATTGATAGCCGCCATCGGATGGCGAGACACTGGACATTCACTGGCCTCCAATATTCTTACACAGCAAGCCACGTACCAAAAAAACCGTCAAATGCCTGACTCGGTCACTAAAATCCAGAATTGGAATTAAAGGTTTATTTTCAATCTGTCGAAAAGACCCGGATTTAGCTAGAAAAAGCCCGGGTAGGTTTTGCCTGGTTCCTTCCGGGTACCCGGCAGAAGCTGCCTAAAATTCCGAATTTTCCATCTCGCGTTTTGAACGCTCCTCTTCAATTTGGGCGAGCTTGGTTTTGATCAGGATGATGCGGCCGATCCGGTAAAGAAGCGTGTTCTCATCATACGAATCGGTTTCCACCGGCTTCCAGCCTTCCAGAACATCGCGTTGCACGAGCTGGTCTTTCTGGACACTCACCTTGATTGAAGGCTTGCCGTTATAAAAGCCCTTCGCAACCGTCACCCGGAACCGGTATTGCGCCTTCAAATAGGCATCCGCACCAGCGAATGAATCCGTGAAGTTTTTTTCGGAGGTATTATCAGTCCATTTGGTCTGGAGATAACCGGCGTCGCGGACCTCGATATCGATCGGACTGTTCTGCAACGAATCACGAACCGACTGCCAGGCGGTATTGAAATCCGTCAGATAAATCCGCCTAAAGACCTGGGACGTATCGCTGCCCACGCTTTTTTTATAAGCGCTCACGCAACCACCGTTCAAGGCGCCCACGGCGCCCCACACAAGAACGGCTAAAATCAGGCAAATCGGCCGGCTGCTCAGCATTCAAATCCAGGGTACAGAAACACGTTGCGCTTTGTCAATGACCGGTGCAAAACGAAGGAGATGACTCCCTCCAAGCGGTCTTTTGATGTTCTGAATGAAATATTGCGCGTGCTCCGACTTGAAGGTCAGGCGATTCTCGATTGTGCTGAACGTACTAGCAAAGATCCCCAGTCTTCAGAACGCTTTCGACGCGCGATCGAAGTTCTGAATACATCTTTGAACAGCGGCGGAAAGATCATCGTCACCGGAATCGGTAAATCGGGAAAGGTGGGACAGAAGATCGCTGCCACTCTCTGCAGTACGGGCAGTCTCGCGGTTTTCCTGCACCCTGCAGAAGGTCTCCATGGAGATCTCGGTCTGATCACCAAAAAAGATGCTGTCCTCGCGCTGAGCCATACGGGCAATACGGATGAGGTCGTCCGACTGCTTCCTTCGCTCAAGAACCTGAGTGTCCCGGTGATCGCCATTTGCGGCAGCAAGAATTCCCGTCTCGCCAAAGAAACCGAAGTTTGGATCGATACCTTCGTCGGACAGGAAGCCTGCCCGCATAATCTGGCCCCGACGACCAGCACCACCCTCGCGCTTGCAGTGGGGGACGCTCTGGCCCTGGCACTGATGCAGCTCCGTGGTTTCGATGCCGCTGCCTTCGCGGCTTTTCATCCGGGGGGTTCGCTGGGAAACCGGCTGAATCTCAAAGTCAGTGATGTCATGCACCGGGGCGAGGATGTCGGGACTGTTTCCGAGAACGCCTCCATGGACGAGGTGATCACGATTTCGACCCAGAAGAAACTGGGTGGCGTTTTGGTCGTCAGTGAGAAAAAACTGCTGGGTATTATTACTGATGGCGACATTCGCCGGGCGCTGAAACACAAGGAACGCTTTTTTGAAATGAAGGCCTCCGAAGTGATGACCGTCCGTCCGGCGACCATCACACCTCAAGAGCTGGCTCGAACTGCCCTGGATCTGATGGAGAACAGACCCAGCCAGATCAGCGTTCTACCGGTGGTCGATACCGATGGGAATTGGGAAGGATTGGTCCGCGTACATGACCTTGCAAAACAGTTCTGAAAAATGTCCACGCTGCGGAGCCGAGATGGTCTTCCGTCCTCTCGCCCCTTATCCGGTGAAAACCCAAATACTGTTCGCAATCAGTTTTGTCGCATTCCTTCTGGTGATAGATCGCATTCGCACGAACCCGTCTCTTCACTGGGTGATTTGGACGTGGTGCGTCGGACAAGTCATCATCGGAATTCAACTTGTCCGACTCCGTATCCGCGCAAAAAAATCAATTTTGCGTTGCTTACGCTGTTCGTAGGCCGTACCATTAAAACCTATTTAAAAACGCAGTAGATTTCAAGGGGAGATGATCGTGCAGAATCGCGCCAATAAAAAATATGTCTCATTTACTTTAGCAACAACCCTCATCGCAGTATTTTCATTCGTGCTCGTTTCCGCCTGCTCGGATCGTCAGGCCAAAGCGAAGCCGAACCTGGTCTTCAAGTCCGCCCCGCAGCCGGGAGTGGTGGCGAAGATCGGCAATGAAGTGATTACTGAAGACGCCTTGATCGGAGACGACAAGCTCGACTTCTTTGATCTTAAAAAACGCGAATATGAGCTGAAGATGGATCGCCTCAACAAACTCATGGTCGACCGTCTTGTGGGCGCCGAAGCCAAAGCCGCCAACATGAGCCAGGATGACTACATCAACAAGAAGATTGTTGGTGGAGAAATCAAGATCTCTGACAAGGATTTGAAAAAATTCATTGCTGAAAAGCACATTCCCGAAAGCCAGATCAATCCGCAGATCAAAGAGCGCATTGTCAATTACCTGCAAACCATGAAGAAGCAGGAAATGATTCAGCAACACGTTGCGAAGCTCACCAAGAACAATCCGGTGGAAGTCTATTTCTCCAAGCCCAAAATGCAGGTCGCAGTGGAAGCTGGCAATGCTCCGTTTGTCGGCAGCGAGAAAGCTGCCGTTACGATCGTCGAATTCTCAGATTTCCAGTGTCCCTTCTGCTCTCGCGCTGCTGAAACCGTTCATGAAGTCCAGAAGAAGTATGGCAACAAGGTAAAGATCGCCTTCCGCCACTTCCCTCTTCCTATGCACAAGGACGCCAAGCCAGCCGCTGAAGCATCTCTCTGCTTGAACGAACAGGGCACTTCCAAATTCTGGAAGTTCCATGACATTCTCTTCAAGAATCAGGACAAACTGGATGCTGCAAACCTCGAGAAGTACGCCAAAGAAGCCGGCGGCGACGTCAAGAAGTACAATGAATGCATGCAGGCCAAGAAATATGCCCAGGCCGTTCAGGCTGACATGGAATATGGCGAAAAGATCGGAGTGAAATCCACCCCGACCTTCTTCGTCAATGGCCAGATCATCAGCGGAGCGGTACCGATCGAAAGCTTCTCTGAGCTCATCGACGACGAACTCGCAGCCAAGAAATAAGCTGGAGTTGGTTGGATCTTCAAAGGCGGGTTCGCGCAAGCGGGCCCGCCTTTTTTATTTTTGACTTCAAAAGTACCACTCTCTGTTGATAAGCTGACGGCTCAATCCAATTTCTGAGGTGAGTATGTCAAAGCTGGCGCCCAAGAACGTCCCATCTGATATCGAAATCGCTCAATCCCACAAGATGACCCATATCCGGCAGATTGCTGAAAAAGCGGGTCTCAAGGAAGAGGAGATTGAGTACTACGGCAATTACAAAGCCAAGATTGATTATCGCAAGGTACTTGCGCGTCTTCAGAATCATCCCGATGGAAAATTGATCGATGTGACTGCCTGCACTCCTACCCCGCTTGGAGAAGGCAAGACCGTCACCTCCATCGGCCTCAACGAAGGGCTGAATCACATCGGGAAGCGTTCGATGCTTTGCCTGCGTGAACCCAGTCTGGGTCCGGTCTTCGGAATCAAAGGCGGCGCGGCTGGCGGAGGTTATTCCCAGGTTGTTCCGATGGAAGACCTGAACCTTCACTTCACCGGCGACATTCACGCGATTTCCATTGCTCATAACCTCTGTGCCGCTGCCATCGACACCTCGATCCTTTTGAAGAACCCCCTGAATATCAATCCGCTCAGCGTTCAGTGGCGACGGGTGGTCGATATGAATGATCGGTGTCTGCGGCAGATTGTTGTAGGACTAGGCGGCAAGGAGAACGGTGTTCCGCGCGAAACCGGTTTTGATATTGCCGTCGCTTCCGAACTCATGGCCATTCTCGCACTTGCCAGTGATCTGAAGGATCTCCGGCAGAGAATCGGCAGAATCCTGCTCGGATACAATTATGACGGACAGCCGGTCACAGCTGAAGATCTAAAGGTCGCTGGTGCAATGACAGCCCTCCTGAAGGACGCCATCAAGCCCAACCTGATTCAATCGCTGGAAGGCAATCCTGCCTTCATTCATGCCGGACCGTTTGCCAATATCGCTCATGGCAATAACTCCGTGATTGCGGATCGCGTAGCTCTCAAGCTCGGAGATTACGTTGTCACGGAATCCGGTTTTGCCTCGGACATGGGTGCCGAGAAATTCATGGACATCACGTGCCGGGTGGGTGGCTTCAAACCCAATTGCGTCGTGATTACCTGCACGGTTCGCGCGCTGAAGATGCACGGCATGCCCGCGGCGATGATCAAAGGCCTGAATGCCAAAAAACTTTCTGAGGTTCTCAAGGGCCGCCATGACGAGTATCTCGAGAAGGGCCTAGAAAATCTCGACAAGCACATCGAGAATATGCGCAAGTACGGAATCCCCGTAGTCAACACGATCAATCGTTTCGTTTTCGATCATGATGACGAGATCAAAATGATCCAGAAGCGAGCCGAGAGCGCCGGCGCCAGCGCCTCCGTACCGATCGAGTGCTGGATGCATGGTGGAGCGGGCTCAGTGGAAGCCGCCCAGGAAGTCGTCAAAGCCTGCGCGCAGCCTTCGAATTTCAATTTTCTCTATCCTGACGATTATTCGATCAAGCAGAAGATCGAGACAATCGCGACAGAAATCTACGGAGCGGCTGGAGTCAATTACCTTCCGGAAGCCGAAACCAAGATCAAGAAATTCACGGAACTCGGGTATGGCAAATTGCCCATCTGCATGGCCAAGACCCATCTCTCGTTGAGCGCGGACCCCGACCTCAAGGGCAGACCCCGTGGTTTTAAGGTGACCGTCCGGGACATCCGGGCCAGCCTGGGTGCGGGGTTCCTGTACCCCCTGCTTGGCGACATGCGTACGATGCCGGGGCTCGGCGGAGATCCGGCTTATCGCTCGATTGATGTCGATGAAAACGGCACGATCAGCGGCTTGTTTTAAAGAAACTTTTCGGTGAACTCGCCATCCGCATAGGTCAGAAGCTTCTTCTGACCATCATATTCGGTTTCGACGTTTACCGGCCGACCCCAGATTGCCGCAAGACTCGTCATGGTTTCACGTGACCAGCGGACATCAAGATCCAGTCCCTGGTGTTTGTGCGAGAGCAGCAGCTCACCTTTGTTTTGGAAATTTCCATCGGTGACATAGATGAATGGCTGTCCGCGATTCGTCAGCTGGAAAAGCAGCTTCTCCCGGACTTTCGTCCAGTCCCGGTCCACGATTTCATATTGATTGGTCCGGCGATTGAAAGCATAAGTGTACATCTTCAGCCGTTCGACAAATTCCTCGGTGAGGTACTCATCAATGAAGGTGATGTCATTACAGACCCGTCTGACTTCAAATATTTTACTCCTGCCGAGATCGAGCTTCTTGTCCCAACGGGCTTTGAGAACCATGTCATCGCAATCGTCGTAGTCTTTGCCGAATTTGCCGCGATTCCAGCGGTCTTCGATGTCCCGAAACAGCTCCAGGCCTATTTTATACGGGTTGATCTGCCCGGGAGCCATGGCCATCACGCCCGCGTGGTGATCGGCGAAATCCACGATCTCGGAATCTTTGAGCGCTTTTTGCGTCATGATCTTGGAATGCCAGTACGAAGCCCAGCCTTCATTCATGATCTTGGTTTGACCCTGGGGCGAAAAATAATAGGCCTCATCTCGAATCATACCGAGAACATCGTGCTCCCAGTCCGCGAGCGGCGCGTTTTCCAGGAGGAACGCGAGAACATCTTTCATCGGAGTGGCGGGATTGCGTTTGGCTTTTTTGGCCTCTTCCCGCATCCGGTTACGCTGTTCCTCGAGAAACTCCGGCGGATTGATGAACTTGTCCATGTACTGCCGGTCAGTCTTGATCTTGCCGGGCTCCCGGTCCACTTCTCTTTCTTCCGTCGGTCTTTTGACCCCAACATACGACTGAAACGGATCGATCAGGCCTTCAATACTGAGGCACTTGTCGATAAACGATTCCACAGTGTCCTGACCATAGCGATCCATATGGGCCCGGATCCGAACCGCGTGGTTGGCCATTGCATCGAGCATTTTGCGATTGGTTTTCGAAAACCAGTAATTATTTTTGAAAAAATCCACATGGCCGTAAACGTGTGCCATCACGATCTTCTGGTCCGCCACGCTGTTGGATTTCATCAGGTAGGCGTAGGACGGATCCGTGTTGATCACCATTTCGTAAATCTTCTGAAGACCCCAGGCATACCCCTTGGAAAGCTGGTCGTACTCCATGCCAAAGCGCCAATGAGGATAACGAACCGGGAACCCCCCCAGGGCGGCAAGTGAATTGATCTGCTCGTAATCGACCATTTCAAAAACAGTTTCGAAAAAATCGAGGCCGTAATCTTCGGCATATTTACGAATCTGGTCCCGATGTCGGGCCAGCTCAGGTGTAAGATCGCTGCTCATGAAGTCGTTAGACATCGCGCTACTTGCCCTTCCCGAGGAAGTCCTTGATGGACTGCAGAATACCTTCCTTGTTCTCGATCTTCGACGTGATCACCGTGTCGTGCTCTTCGCCATAATGCTCTTTCAGGTCCTTGAAAAATTGTCCCGAGCCATACCGGGATTCGACCTGGCCATAACAGAAGACATTGCTCATTTTCAGCAGCGAATTGTCCAGAAGGTCCAGGCAGACCTTGGTGTCTTCTCCCGACCAATTGTCGCCATCAGAAAAATGAAAAGGATAAATATTCCACTCAGACGGGGGATATTCGTCATGAATGATCTTTTCGCATAACTTGTAAGCGGAGCTGATGAGAGTACCGCCCGATTCCTTGGTTTTGAAAAAGGTCTCCTCATCCACTTCGCGCGCCGTCGCATCATGAATGATGTAGCGGGTCTCAATCCCTTTGTACTGGGACCGCAACCAGGTATCGATCCAGAAGGCCTCCGTCCGGACAATTTCCTTCTGCTCGTCTCCCATGGAACCGGACACGTCCATCATGTAAATAATGACAGCGCTGTTCTCGGTACGCGTAACGCTTTTCCAGGAGCGGAAGCGCATGTCACGGCGAATCGGGACAATGAACGGCTCATTCGGATCATAGGTTCCCGCGCTGATCTGCCTTTTCAGGGTTTCCTTGAAGGTCCGTTTGAAGTGGCGGAGAGAATCAGGGCCCTGCATCGCTATGCCCGTATATTTTTCCGTCTTGGACTTCATTGTCTTATGGCCGCGGGGTTCGATTTTGGGAAGCGCGAGCTCCTCGCCGAGGATTTCCGCCAATTCCTGCAGCGTGAGATCCACCTCGAGCATGTGTTCGCCGCCTTGATTGCCGGCCTCCCCCTGCCCATCTTTCGGATCACCCTGGCCCACCGGATCCCCGGGTTCACCCTCCCCCTGGCCAACCCCGCCTTGCTCTTTTTCACCGAAGCGAAATCGCGGGATTTCAATCTGGGGAATGGGGATCGTGACCGTGTCCTTGCCCTTGCGGCCGATCATCTCGCCGTGGGTGACATACTTCTTGAGATCATGCTTGATCTTCCCTTTGACGATCTGACGGAACCGGGAATGATCGCGCTTAATATTATAGATCATCTCAAGGGACCCTCTTTACCTTAGCGCTGCTTCTTCACATCTCCGCGCGCGAAGATACTTGCCACGAAGTTCAGCACATCGGTCGAACAGATTTCGCAATAGCCGAAGTTCTGGATCAGCCGGGTCTTCACGATATCGATTTTCTCCTGCGTGGACTTATCCACGACGTTCGAAACCAGCGACGTCAGCTTGATCGTGTCCTTCTGGTCCTCAAAGAGCTTCAATTCGAGCGCCTTGTGCAGGCGTTCGTTTGTTTTGTAATCAAACGTGCGTCCTTCGATCGCGAGCGCCCCGATGTAATTCATGATCTCGCGGCGGAAATCGTCCTTCCGGCTCTCCGGAATATCGATTTTCTCCTCGATCGAGCGCATGAGTCTTTCGTCCGGCTCTTCGTCCTGACCCGTGTACTTGTTACGAACCTTCTCCCGCTGGGTATAGGCTTTGATATTATCAACGTAATTGGCGCAGAGTTTGGAGATTGCGTCTTCATCGGCGGAAATGGCGCGCTGTACTTCGTTTTTGACGATGTCCTCGTATTCCTGCTTCACGGTCGCGAGCAGTTCTTTATACTCCCGCCGCTTCTCATCACTCCCGATCAGCGCATGATGTTTGAGACCGCCATCCAGCTCGTTCATCACCATGAAGGGGTTCACGCAGCCCACTTCCCCGGCTTTGTCATTCACCAGGGAATTGGAAATCTTGTCCTGCACGTAACGTGGACTGATACCATCGAGGCCTTCGCGAATCGCTTCCTTGCGAAGCTCCTTCACGTTGTCTTCGGTGTAACCGGTCAGAGTCTTGCCATCATAAAGCTTCAGTTTCTGGATCAGTGAGAGATTCGCTTTCTTCGGCTGTTCCAGACGGGTCAGAATCGCCCACATCGCCGCCACCGCGATCGTATGGGGTGCAATGTGCTTGCCTTTAATCTTGTTCGCGTTGAAATCCTTCTCGTAGATCTTGATTTCCTGCTTGAGCTTGGTGATGTACGGAATATCGATTTTCACGGTACGGTCACGAAGAGCTTCCATGAATTCGTTGTTCTGGAGCTTTTTGAATTCCGGTTCATTCGTGTGACCAATGATGACTTCATCGATATCCGTCTGGGGGAATTTTTTCGGCTTTATCTTGTGCTCCTGGGAGGCGCCAAGCAAGTCATAAAGAAATGCCACATCCAGCTTGAGCACTTCGATAAACTCCACGATACCGCGATTCGCGATATTGAATTCGCCGTCGAAATTGAAGGCCCGAGGATCAGAATCCGAGCCGTATTCCGCGATCTTTCGGTAATTGATGTCGCCAGTGAGTTCGGTGGAATCCTGGTTTTTCTCATCTTTGGGCTGAAACGTGCCGATACCCATGCGATCCTTTTCGGCAAGGATCATCCGGGTGACCTTCACGTGTTCCATGACTTTATTGAAATCACCATTGTAGCGTTTCATGAATTCACGTTGCACAAAACGGCAGGCCGGACAGAGATCGCCCTGGATGGCGACTTTATAAGGTGTTTTATTTCCCTTATTCAGCTCTTCCAGGAGCTTGACCCGGAATTCTTCCGGGAAAATCTTGAGCGGCTCTTCGTGCATCGGACAGGGCATCTCAGTCGCATTGCCCAAAATCTTGTCTCCGCTCGTATCGACCCATTTGAAAGTGTAAAGGGCACCTTCATCGGTACGGGAATAGCGTTCGATTCCCTTCTTCAGCAGTCTGGCGATCGTCGATTTGGCCGATCCGACGGGTCCGTGCAGAAGCAGAACGCGTTTTTCGGTGCCATAGCCGTAAGCTGCGGATTTGAAAAAATGCACGAGCTTCATCAGCGGAACATCGAGTCCGAAGACAGCGTCCTGACCGTGATCAATGGGGTCATCGAAAAATTTGTAACGAATGATGTTTTTCTTGTATTCAACGTAAGAGGCCGTGCCCCAGGTCAGAACCATGTCGTACATGCGCTGAAAAGCGTTGCGACTGAGCGCCGGGTTCTTTTTAACGAGATCGAGATAATCGATGAGCGATCCTTCCCAATGAAAACTTCTAAAATCCCGTGCTGCATTGTTATTTTCAAGAATTTTCAGCCAATCGCCCGAACCTACTGTGCCCATCATGCCCGCCTTCCTTAGACTTTCTTGAGACTATCCTGGAGTAAAGCGTCTCCGAGACGCTCTGTTCCTTTCATTGTACCCAGAGCTAGAACCCTGTGTCGAGAACCCTGTCGTAAAGTTCTACACTCGTCCGGCTCAACCAAATTGGATAACCGAGTGTACCGGTCAGACGAAGCAATCGCTCGGGCTTAATATGATGGAACTTTTCGTAAACTTGACTCATTATCTAGGAGAACGTTTAAAATCGCATGCAATTTAATATCGGGTCCGCGACAAATATTGGTCAGAGGCGCTCCAAGAATCAGGACAACTTCAGTGTTGTACCTGAACTCGGTTTATTCCTCGTTGCTGATGGCATGGGCGGACATCGCGGCGGTGAAACCGCCAGCGCGATTGTCGCACAAGTTGTTCCTGAAGTTGTGGCCGAGGCACTGCGGATGGAAACCTGGAACCCACGGGCAGTCATTGTCGAAGCCATTCGCACGGCAAATACGACTATTTTCAAAAAAGCCGCGGAAGATGCCGAACTGGAGGGCATGGGAACAACCACCACTGCTCTTCTGTTCCAGAACAACATGCTGACGATCGGACATGTCGGTGATAGCCGCTGCTATTACATTGTAAACAATTCGCTCTGGCAGGCGACCCGGGACCATTCTCTGGTTCAAGAAAAAATCCGTGCCGGCCTGATCACCCGTGAACAGGCCAAATTTGATCGCATGAAGAACGTGATTACCCGCTCGGTAGGATTTGAGCCGGCAATTGATGTTGAAGTCTACGAATTGGAAGTCAAACCTGGCGACGCCCTGCTTCTGTGTTCGGACGGGCTTTCGGGACTGGTAACCGACGAGGTGATTTTACAAATTGTGCATAAAAGCGCCATAGAGGATAATGATCCGAAGCAGGCTGTCGAGGAGCTCATTCGTCGCGCGAATGAAAATGGCGGCGATGATAATGTTACAGCCGTCATCGTCAAGGTAAGCTGAATATGGCCAATAGATTTTACACCCTCCTGATCGTTCCGGAAAAGACCTCCCAGGTTCGCAAGATCGTCGTTCCGGGTTGGATCCTGAAGGGTGCCGCGATCGCGCTCTCGCTGATCACCCTGGTCGGCATTATCATGCTCTTTGATTACTGGTTCGTCATGAGCCAGATCGGTGAAAACAAACAGCTCAAGCTTGAAAACCGCCGACTACGCCAGCAGGTCCAAGTCTTTAAAAACAAAATGACTACCATTGAAAGCACGATGGAACGGGTCAAGACTTTCGCCACTCGCCTCAAGGTCATAACGAACATCGAGGACCGCGGGACCCTCTTGCAGACATTGAATGAGAAAATTCCCGATGCAGCCACCAACATCGGCTTGACAGTACCGGCACCTGCGGCGGCTTCATCCGAAGCAGGGGGCTCTGGCGAATTCGCACTCGTGACCGGCGATCCGGAGGAGGAAATTCTCAGGAAGGAAGCCGAGCAGCTCGACAGCCATTTTTCGCTTTTGAATCACGAATCCCTTATGACCGAGCAGGTTCTGCAGGACCTTTACGAACTTTTGGCTGATCAGAAAGCGTTTCTCGCCGCCCTCCCCACCCGCAAGCCGGCGGTCGGCTACTTTACTTCCGGCTTCGGAATCAGACGATCGCCCTACGGCGGCAAGATCAAGATGCATGAAGGTCTCGATATTGCCAATCATCCGGGTACCATGGTCCGCGCGCCTGCCGACGGTATTGTGCTTTTTTCAGACGCGAAAGCAGGCTATGGCCAAACGCTGATCCTCGATCACGGTTATGGCGTGGAAACCTGGTATGGACATAACAGCAAACTGCTCGTCACCAAGGGCCAAAAGGTACGGCGCGGCGAACAAATTGCGCTCCTGGGCAATACCGGGCGCTCCACCGGCCCCCACCTTCATTATGAAGTCCGCGTCCGGGGCTGGCCGGTCGACCCCCTGTCCTATATTCTTGAAAATTAGTGACACCAGTCCCGGCTCTGGTTAAAGTGTCAAAAGTTATGCAACCCTTTCAAAATATTGCGAAAAAGATTTTCGGCACCCAGAATGAGCGCGAGCTCAAATCCATCAGACCCTTGGTCGTACGGACCAACGAATTTGAAGCCGCCATCAAGGCCCTGAGCAATGACCAGCTTCGGGCCAAAACCGCGGAATTCAAACAACGTCTGGAACGGGGAGAGCCGCTCGACGCTCTACTCCCGGAATCCTTTGCTGTCGTTCGCGAAGCGTCTCTGCGAACGATTGGGCAACGCCACTATGATGAACAGCTCATCGGCGGTGTCACGCTCCACCGCGGCCGTATTGCCGAAATGCGTACCGGTGAAGGAAAAACCCTGGTCGCAACTCTGCCCTGCTATTTGAACGGCCTGACCGGTAAAGGAGTCCACGTCATTACCGTCAACGATTATCTGGCCCGACGTGACTCGCAGTGGATGGGACAGATCCATAATTTTCTCGGACTTTCAACGGGTGTCATTGTTCACGGTCTGACTGATGTTCAGCGCCAGCAGAATTACGGCTGCGACATTACCTACGGCACGAACAATGAGTTCGGCTTTGACTATCTGCGCGACAACATGAAATTCCGGTTGGAAGACTATGTTCAACGCGAACTGAATTTTGCCATTGTCGACGAAGTCGACTCCATCCTGATCGATGAAGCCCGAACCCCCTTGATCATCAGCGGCCCCACGGAGGATTCGACGGACCTTTATTACAAACTCGACCGCCACATTCTCGCAGATGGAGGATTAACAAAGGAAATCGACTACACTATCGACGAAAAATCCAAAACCGCCTCCCTGACCGAAGCCGGCGTGGAGCGAATGGAAAAAAGGTTGGGTATCGCCAATCTTTATGACCCTTCCAACATTGAAGTCCTGCATCACACGAATCAGGCTTTGCGCGCCCATGTCCTTTTCAAGAGAGACGTCGATTACGTTGTAAAAGAAGGCGAAGTCATGATCGTCGACGAGTTCACCGGCCGTCTGATGCCGGGTCGTCGCTGGTCCGATGGCTTGCACCAGGCAATCGAAGCCAAAGAAGGCGTCAATATCGAGAACGAGAACCAGACGCTCGCCACCATCACTTTCCAGAATTATTTCCGCATGTACAACAAGCTCTCCGGAATGACCGGTACGGCCGATACGGAAGCCACTGAGTTCAGACAGATTTACAAACTGGATGTCAGCGTGATCCCGACCCACAGAAACATGATCCGAAAAGATCAGGCCGATGTCATTTACAAATCCGAAGCCAGCAAACTGAAATCAATACTGACCGATCTCCGGACCATTGTCGAAAAAGGACAGCCCGTTCTGGTTGGTACCGTTTCGGTCGAGAAATCAGAAAGAATCTCAGGCATTTTGAAACGCGAAGGCATTAAACATCACGTTCTGAATGCCAAACAACATGAACGCGAAGCCGAAATCGTCGCGCAAGCCGGCCGCAAGGGCTCCGTGACGATTGCCACCAACATGGCCGGTCGCGGTACCGATATCCTGCTGGGTGGGAATCCGGAATCGCTCGCCAAGGCCGAGGCCGGCGCGATCAAGTCGGATGCCTCACCGGAAGAAAAAGCCGAATACGAAAAGGCACTCACTGCAGCCATGGCCAAGTGGAAAGAAAAATGCGCGAAGGAGCGCGAGGAAGTCTGCGCCGCCGGAGGACTTTTCATTCTCGGCACCGAAAGGCACGAATCCCGCCGCATTGACAACCAGCTCCGTGGCCGCGCCGGACGCCAGGGCGACCCGGGTGAGAGCCGGTTTTACCTGTCTTTGGATGACGATCTCATGCGCATCTTCGGAAGCGTCAATATCGCGCGCTTCATGGAAGAGGACATGCCGATCGAGCATAAATGGATTTCCAAGGCGATCGAGAACGCGCAACGCAAAGTCGAAGGTCACAATTACGATATTCGCAAACATCTGCTCGAGTATGACGATGTAATGAATCAACAGCGCAAAGTCGTTTACGCCTGGCGCAAGGAAGTCCTTTCGCGCGGAGAACTGCGCGTAATGGTCTTCTCCATGGTTGACGAGCTTGCCAAAGCAATCGCCAACGATTTTTTTCCCGGTGGCAAACTCAAACGGACGGACGGCCACCGAGGACTGGACGCCAAGGAATTGAATGATGCGATTCGCGTCACGTTCCAGATCCCGGCCCAGATTGAAGAAAAGGATATTGATCCTTTCAATGACGAGGGTTTGTTCAAGCTCATCCACAACCATGCGGAAGCCGCTTATCGTTTGAAGGAAGAGCAGCTGGGTTTGGATAATATGCGCCAACTGGAGCGCATCATTCTGCTCAGCACGATCGATCAGCTCTGGAAAGACCACCTGCTGGCGATGGATCACCTGCGCGAAGGCATCGGCCTGCAGGGTTATGGACAGAAAGATCCTTTGATCGAGTACAAGAAACAGGCATTCCGCTTCTTCTCCATGATGATGAACCAGATCACCGGAGACGTGATTCGCAAGCTCTTTGCAGTCCAGGTGGCTCCCTCTGAACTTCTCGAAGAGGAAGCCCAGGAATATGAAGAACAGGAAGCCAATATTCAGTATAATCTGACGGCGGATGGCGAACTGGTTCCGACGGCCGCGAAACCAAAAGCTCCTGAAGCAACACCGGTTCGAGCACCCCAGCCGATGCTCATGCCCAACATGCGCGCGCCCAAACAGATGACGATGGGACGTGGACCGATGGGAAACCAGGGAGCTGCCTCAAGTGCAGCACCGGTCAGCGCAAGCAATGTGGCGAAAGCCGGACGAAACGATCCCTGTCCTTGTGGCAGCGGCAAAAAATATAAAAAATGTCACGGGGTCTGAGTTGAACGACGAAGAGGATTTTCCAGAAACTCCGGCCGCGGAAGCCAGTCCAGATCGGCCCGAAGGTCAAACGGATACGCGCGACCTGACTTCCATCTCGGATCTCTCTAAACAACGGCTTTCTGCCCCTTCAGCCTCTTCGTTAACAAATGATACGTCTTCTAATAGTCTGACTCAGCCCTCTGCCGAGGACCTGGAGGATTTTGCCCCCATTGAAAGCAGTGGATTCCAGGAGGCCTCGCGGGTTCTGGACAATTCTGCAATTCTCGTTGCACCACCTGAACTCGCCCCCACCCCTCCAGTAGCCGATCGCAGCCTGAATTCAGACGTGATCAATACGATCCGCGAATATTCTGAGCAACTCTCCAATGTCAAAGAAGGTGTACCCGCCGCTTTTCCTTTCAGTCTCTTGATTACCGGTGAACTCAATGCCGACGAAAAAGACAAACTTGGCGACATTCTTTCTCGTGAGAAGATGGGGATTTCCAAAGTGGATCTGGAGACCCAATTTGACGGCAATCACATTTTGATACCGAGAATCAGCGAGTTTGCAGGAGTATTACTGGTTCAGGCCCTGCGAGATACGAATGCGGTTCTCAGGCTCGCACCGGCGGACGAGGTTTTTTCGACAGAAGCCACCCTGACCTCAACCGACGAAAAAATGGCCGCAGCTGCCGACGAAAAGCAAAACATCACCTTTCGCACCGGCTCCAAGCACCCCGCCGAAGGACTGCCTATCACGACCGGGGACACGCTCCCGGAGGTCGACGGGTTTTGCGTCATAGATGTACTGACCGCCTCAGCGGCGCTACGGACCACCCTGGTTGAAGCACAAGGTTCTGCCGAATATCAAGAAACGCTCGAAGCCCTGCAGCGGGAGTTGAGATACAAAGCCTATTACAAACAGGCTATTGGAATTCTCAATTTTTCGGCACAGCTGACCACGCTTCAGCTCCCGAGCCAGTACCGTCTCACCGTTGCCGGTACCGCCGTTCGCAAGCTGGCTCAGTAAGACACTGTTTTTACATAAGCACCAGACAAGACTATCCCATTAATATCACAAACAAATTAAAATAATTGACTGGGCGCGTTATTTATTATTTGTTTCCCGGATGCGCCTGTTTTCCTCACTCTTTTTAACGGCTTTCCTCTTTGCGGCCTCTCAGCAGGCTGTGGCCGACCTCAGGCCGGAGTTGGTTCGAAACTCGATTTCAAAAGCACGTGCTAACGTCATGATTTTACGCAAAGCACAAGCCGATGGGAAAACCTTCTGGAATTTGCCGTCTTATCTGGGGACTCATTACATTTCCCAATTCTCTCTCATCGAAGATTGGCTCACAGCGAGCGGTATGATTCGAAAGTCCCAGCTCGATCGCAATCAGCTCCGCAAGCTTCTGATAAAAACCCAGCTTTCAGACGGATCCTGGTATGCGGTTCGCGATGCCAGCATTTTGTCCGAGGACCTGAATGCCACGATCATAAATTACTGGGCACTGAAAGCATTGGACCTGCCACTTGCCAGCCCCGCTCTCAGTAAAGCCCGCCTATACATTGTCTCGCAAGGCGGCTTGCAAAACGCGAATCTTTTTACAAAAACCTTTCTGGCGCTTTTTCATAATTATTCCTGGGAGGAAATTCCGGAAATCCCCTACATTCTTTTCTCGAACTGGTTCCCGTTGAATGATCATGATTTTGCCCAGTGGATCGGCCCCCATCTCTTGCCGATCGCCTATCTCAGGAAGATGCAGGTCTCCAAAGATCTGGGTATGAAATATCGCCTCGATGAACTCTGGACGAGCGGAGAGAGCAGCACAAACCTGCCCATCATCCAACCCCGGCCTCGTTCGCGCGAAACACGGCTGGTCGAAGACATGCTCGAACTGCAGCAGCCCAAAGGGAGCTGGGGTGCCTACACGGTTTCGACTTTGCTGGCCCTGATGACGCTCGATCATTATTCTTCTTTTTTTCCAGACAAAAATTCCCAAATCGACCTGGTCACAGAACGCGCACTCAATTTTGTGGATGAAATGTACTTTTCGAGCGGCGAAAGCGCGTATCTCGGTGTTTTGGATGACGGCCGCTATTGGGACACGGCTCTCATGGGAATCGCCGCACTGGAAGCGGGCACACCTGCTTCAGAGCTGCGAAGTACGGCTGAATATCTGATCAGTCGGCAATCTCCGAATGGGGGCTTTGCCTTTGGAGAGGACTTTGAGTTCGCACCGGATACCGACGACACGGCGGAAATCCTGCTTCTCCTCTCTCATTACCCCGATTTTCAAAAACCAGTTGAACGTGCCCTCCATTGGCTGCGCTCCATGCAGAATAAAAACGGTGGCTGGGGCGCGTTCTCGAAAGATAACAATGGTAATTTCATTCTGGCGGCCTACACGCGCGCCTTCGAGGATTCTGCTGACCTCTTCGATGAAAGTTCAGCGGACGTGACCGGTCACATTCTGGAAGCACTCGGTACTTACGGCTGGAACCCCGAAAATTCGACTACGGTTCGGAAAGCGCAGAAATATTTACTTAAAACCCAGGAACCGAAAACAGGAACCTGGGAAGGCCGCTGGGGAATCAACCGCATTTACGGAACCAGCGCAGCGGTCATCGGTTTGCGGAAAACGGGAGAGTTGCCGAGTTCCAAAGCGATACGCAAAGCAGTTGCCTGGATCATGACGATTCAGAACCGGGATGGCGGATTCGGCGAAAGCAGCCTTTCCTATCGTGATCCTGCTTACTTCGGCCGCGGGCCCAGCACACCGTCACAGACTGCCTGGGCGATGCTGGCTTTAATGGAAGCGGATCCCCATGCGGTTGATGCAAGCAGTAATGAAGCCCTGGAGCGAGCTTCCTCTTATCTGATCGATCAGCTGGCGATCAACGGCAAGTGGAAGGATCTTTCTACAGTGGGAACGGGGCACCCGGGATTGATTTACATGAACTACCCGGCTTACCCGTATTCATTCCCGCTGATCGCGCTTTCCCGTTTTCTGAACCGGCAATAGCTTCTGCGCATGATCGATGGCATGCACCAGAGAAGTGAGCGGATCAAAAACCCGAATCGCTCGCAGCGGCGCGGGCCCATGCTGGTGCAACAGGTCCACTTCTAGCTCCCGCAAATCGGCGGCGGCTATAATGCTGGCCTTAAGCTGCTCAGGGGAGAGGTCTGGGAATTTGGCCGCAAGGACCGCTACTGCGGCCGTGACTGCCGGAGTGGAACAGGAGGTGCCGCTCGGACAAAGACCGGTGTAGGAATCAAAAGCATAAACATCGACACGCTCCCCGAAGTTGGAATAGCCCGCGATTTTTGTCTTGCCTCCGTCTCGGACGAGTGCACCGACACAGATGATTTTACGATCATCCCTGCCCTCTTCCGATAGATCATTCAGACAGCTCGGGATTGCCGCATTGTCGAGATCCACGCCTGCGTTTCCCGCCGCCATGACCCACAGCCACGGAAGGCTACGGATAAAATGTTGCGGCAGGTGCTTAAGATGGGGTGCCAGACGAAAGCTTTCGGAAACCGAAATGATTCGGCTTGCCCCGGTCTCGCTGAGGAGATCGCTTTCGCCTTGCGTGACAATAGCCGCGCTCTCGGCTTTCCGATTATCCCAGCCGAAGGAGGGGGTCGCAACGCTTGCTGCTCCCGCTAAAAGTTGCCGGAGGGACAAGGTCTTCCAAACAGAAACTTCGATTTTACGATCAGCTAGAATCTCGGGGTTTTGAGCAGATACGACGGTAAGGAGAGTTGCGATGGTTCCCGAACCATGGGCAAAATCCGGCCTGATGGCCGGCAACCAGGGGTTCTCATCGTCGTCTGCAAAATCATGAGAATGACCCAGAAATATTCCGAGTTCCGGGAATTTTATGAAATCCAATCCTGAATCAATGAACGCGACCCGAGCCGCACGCTCATGGGCGGGCGTAAACAGCGGTAATGCAGGGTTGTCCTGGTCGCGCCATTTCCGGTACGCTGCGAGCCTTTCCGTGACTTGCTCCGGCATGCCGGCAAGGGACTGCTCTGCGGCTTGAGTCCGGCTGAATGGATTCTCCTGAGTCCCTCGGAGTGACTCAAAATCGCGGCCAGGTTCGGCAATCAATGCCTCAAGAGCATAGGGTCGGAGAAGATGCTTCGGAAACTCAGGAATATCTCTCGGAAAGCGAATACTGGTGAATTTCAGGGTCCTGCTCAGGCTTTCAAAAAATTCCGAATCGCTGGGATTCCGCACGGAATCCATGTATGCGAGAAGCACGGTGTAGCGATCCACTTCGACTGCAAAGCGCTCGAGCAGTTTTCTTCGTGATTCAAATGCGGCGAGCGTTTGCGCTTCCGCCTGGATGAGTGCCAGTCTGCGTGCAGCGGCGAGGTCTTGCAGGTCTTCGAGTTCGGAATCACTGAAGCGGTTCCGCAATTCTGTCCTGCCACGATCCTTGACGAAGAGCTGGTAGTGAATGAACTCGGTAGCGATGCGCTTACTTGGCGCAAAAAGTCCCCGCACACAGGTGTTCAACGCCAGCAGCATTCTTTGAGCGTCTTCTTCTGACAATGCAGGGATTTCTGATCCTTCCAAAACTGGAATTTGGAAACAGGGGTCGGCGACCGGGCCCGACATGAGATGCTCTGGCCCGGTTTTAATGGCAGAGTTGGACTCCTCTGCGGCAGCATTTTCAACTGCTTGAACAACAGCGCCAGAGCGCAGATTCATAATTGCGGCAGCAAGTTTGGCTGAATCATCGTGTTTTTTTGCACAAGCCAGAATAGGTCCGCTGAGCAGGAATACTGCCGCAAGCCATAGGAATTTCAATTTATGGATTCCGCCGCAACATCCGCGCATTCTGCCTCAACGTCAATGAATTTGGGTACTGCCCCGATCGGATCAGCACCTGAATTGGGCTCGATAGAGCAAGAGCTATGCCTCAATGCACAAGCGATCTAAAGCAGCTGAGCACCGATGTCGTGATGGCAGGAGGTGCGGGTGTACAAAAATTAGACAGTCAGCTCAGCGAGCATCGACCGGGATGTAATCCATCTGCGGGGGCTTGGGGCAGGTCCGCTGAGGAATGGATGCCAGGTAATATCCCATTGGCGCTTTGCCGCCGTTGTCGTAATAGATTTCACCATTAGGCTTGTGGATCTGGAAAACGAATTCAATTTCGTTCAAAAAATATGAGCCGCGCGCATCGATCTGCTGATCAAGCAAGTCTACCAGCCAATGACCGCCGGTAATTTGTTTCATCTCTGCATGGCCCTGATGGACCCAGCATCTCGCTTGAAATTCATCGTTAAAGCCGTAGACGAGGGTGATGCTTGAACCGGGCTCCACCTGGTCGTTGAGGTAACTGATCCGGAAATCTCCGATGCCTGCCGTGTAGTAGGTGCAGTTGGATTGATATGCGCGCCCGAGCAACTGAACAGAAGAGGCCTCTGCCCTCAAAGCCGCCCCTGAAACGAGCAGAACAGCAATACTCAAAACCCCTATTGATAGTGACTTGATTTTCATTCCATACCTCATGAGCCAGCGTCTTTTTAGTCCTTTTCTTCTATCATTTCAATCAATTGTTTCAATAGATCCTAAATCGGATTACTAAAGGAAAAAACCTTCAGATTCTGCTATGATACCGCCATGGGGACGATACGGCTTCGACGGGAGTATTGACGTCCCAGATGCATGTCGAGGTGCCATAGGCCTCGTAAAAAAATGGCAACTAGTAATTGGCAACGATTACGCACTCGCAGCTTAATTAATTCGTTAATCTAAGCTACGCGTTCTACCCGGTTTCGCCCACGGATTGGGATAGAACGTCATTTAGTGGGCTAGCCTTTCAGGTATCGCAGGCGCCTGAGAGGCGAACCAATGGTCGGCGGAGGGTCAGCGTAGTTTGTTCGTGGACGCCACTGACTCAATCAAAAACACGAAACACACATGTAGATTCTGGCGATTGATTGCTTTCGGACGCGGGTTCAACTCCCGCCGTCTCCACCAAATTTAGAGTATCCGCTTACTTTGTGATGCTCGGTGCGTTATTTTTGAGGTTACCGCATGAAGAAGAAAAAAAAACGAGAATTTAACGTCATCATCGAACGAGATTCCGAAGGCTTCTTCGTTGCAACGGTTCCAGAACTGAAGGGTTGCCACAGCCAGGCCAAATCGCTCGACATTCTGATGAAACGTATTCGAGAAGCGATTGAATTGTGTCTCGAAGTTCAAAAGGACACCGAGTCTTTTGAGTTCATCGGCGTTCAACGTATAGCGATCTAGAACATGGCAAAGCTTCCACGTATCCGAGGTAAGGAGCTACTTTCGGCACTCAAGCGGGCGGGGTTTGAAGTCATTCGCATCAAAGGAAGTCACCACTTCGTGCGCCATGCAGACGGAAGATCGACCGTGGTCCCAGTTCATTCAGGCGAAAACATCGGACCAGGACTGCTCCTTAAAATTTTACAGGACTGTGATCTAACCAAAGATACTCTTGAGGAGTTGCTATGAGACTTCTGATTACGGCAATCGCCTTTACTCTTCTAGCCAGTTTTAATGGAGTTCTCCACGCTGAAGAAACGGCGAATAACCTCAGCAATGATTCCTCTCGGCTGCGTTCTCTACCGACAATTAAGCCTGTTCCGGGACTTTACGTTAAGGGCTATGGCATCGATAAAAAGAAAAATAACGAAATGCACGAGGGTCTCGATATCCAGGCAAAAAACGGATCCCCTGTTGCTGCGACTGCCCCTGGTACTGTTAAAGAGGTGGTGGGTAAACACGGCTCAATGCGAATCACTGTCGAACACGGGAATAATCTCGAAACCTCTTATGGAAATCTCACGACCTCAAATGTTAAAAGGGGAACGAAAGTTTTGCGGGGCGCGAAAATTGGCTTAGCTGGTGATGCGCCGCTCTTTTATCAGGTGTTTGTCAGCGGGGTTCCGGTCGATCCGCTGTCTTATATTTTGGACAAGTAGCCGATAACCCCAAACCTACCACCAGGGCAACCCAAGGAATTTTGTATAAACGAAGTGGTCGTTACCCTGACTTTCCCTGCGCTGCTTCACTCAAATTAACAAGGTTGCTGAAGTGCTTTAAAGAAAAAGGGTGAAAATCTATGACTCGTACTCAGAGTCATGGTAAACTTTCGTCGAAAAAAATGGTCCATACGCCTGAAGTTTACGTGGACAAGGAAAATGATTTTGCTTCTATTCGCCTCAGTCCCGGGGTCGAAGCTAAATCCTACGAGAAAAACGGATTCATTTTTTCTGAAGACGCAAAGGGGCACGTAATAGAAATCCAGATTCTGAATTTAAGCACCCTAGCCAAGGGCCTTAAGAAGACAGCTTAGTGAAGCTTGGCAATATCGATTTTCTTCATCTGAAAAAGCGCCACTGACATCCGGGCGGCCCGCTCCTTATCTGGTCCATTCATAACGTCGACCATAAATGCTGGGGCGATTTGCCAGAAAAGGCCAAAGCGGTCTTTTACCCACCCGCAGTCCAGCTGCTCGGCCCCGCCATGAAGGAGGGCTTTGGTATACTTGTCGACCTCTTCCTGCGATTCGCAGTTCGTGAAAAAAGAACCCCCATGGAGAACTCAAACGGGCTCCCGCCGTTGCAAGCTTCGAATCTTTTGCCATTGATTTCAATCGTGACCGTCTTGACGGAACCGGCTGTGCCTGGCAGCTGGTCTTCGGGAAATCCCATGTTAAGGCCCTCATCTGGACTGCCAATAATGAAGTACGAATCAGACCATCCTCAGGAACGCAGCATCATTGCCGACGCTCGGGAATCTGACCATTCCCCAGGTTGATCTTGACTGAGCCCGGATTCTCATCTATGTGTGCGATGAAATAGCGAGGCGAGTTCATGTCTAAAACTTCTATTCTGCTGGCGTTGGCCTTCCCTCTTGCGAGCGTTGCATTTTCTGCTGAAATAACGGCCTCACGCTATTTGGTTCCGGAAGAAATGTTTTGGAATGACTTGTGCCCGTCGGAGTTCTGTGTGGACATCACTGAAACCGCACGCACCGAGGAGCGCGCCCGGGACCGGCTGGCAATTCGTCTTTTCGATTTTTATGATTCCGAGTGCGATAGTTTCGCCCGGGGCCCCAAATTGAATTTCAGGACCGGAGCCGATGAGATCCGCTTCCATCGTCGTTGGTATGATTGGTCCACCCGCATGGGAGGAAATTTCCAGATCGATGATGCCTTCAATCGGGTCCGATGCCGCGAATATCTGGACGCTCACGGACAAAACCGGGTTCGCTGCTCACTTCGTCCCGACCCGAAGCATCCACCAGTGAGATGCATCATTGAATGCGAGTTCAGCAGAACCGAGACCTGAGCACACGAGAAAAACGTCAACTCAGTGACGCTTATTGGATTATCAGAGTGTGTCTGTGATTATCCTGCAAAAACCAAGACAATTAAATGAGTTTAGAAAAAGCTCATGAATTCCGATACTGATTACAAGGCAGTAGTGGCCTGCTGTTAAAGGCAAGGAATCCTTGAAAGAGAAACTAACCATCCTCATCATTGCAGCGGCCGCGGCGATCTCAGCGAGCCTGCCCCTCAATGCACCTGACTCCCATGCGGCTGGGCCAGGGAACGACTCCAGCTGCTTTTACCAACAGGTCAAGGAACCCCTGCTCGGCCGCGGCCTGACTTCGAAACCGCTGCTGCTCAAGGAGTTCCAGGAAAAATTCACCGAGCGCTTTAAACCCCTCACCACTCCGGAAGACAACCGCAAGTTCGCCGAAGTCGCCCTCGCCCAGAACTCCCCGGGCCGTCTCTTCTATGAGATGGAGAATCCCATTTTGAAAGAGATGAACGAAGCGCTCGATATGAATTTGGCGACTGCGGTCACCAATAAGTACAAACAGACTTTCTTTGACCAGCTCAACCACCCTTCGGATCCCGGCGCCCGATTGGTGCGCGAGCATCTCATCGCGAAATACACCGATTATAAGGCTGTGCGACTCGCCCTAAACCGCGACACCCCGGAACTTCGTGCAGCTCTTGGCGATCTCTACCGCCGCGCTACCCAGAACTTCCAGGAGTTCATCGGCTCCTATGATATCCGGATCCCGCATTCCGGAATTGCACGCGATCCGGCTGCCTGGCAACTCGCCGGTTTTGGGAGCACCGCAGATGAAGCGGGGATCTCGGCTCGCTTTGCGCGGGTGCAATTTCCGCTTTTCGCCAAAGGTGAGCCCCTTGCGCAGGAATTCGAAAAGATCGCCCCGCTTCTCAAGAAACGCCTCGACGAGATCGAGAGCCATCGCAGTTATGTACAAAGAGTACTTCCGAAGGACGGCCGTATCCTGCTGCCGGTCCGCACGCGTAGCACCAAAGGTGAGCCCACGCGTTACGTGCTCTCACCCGAAGCGATCCAGATCCTCCGGGCCGTTGAAGATAAGAACAGCTTCGACAAGTACATCAACAAGCTGCAGGACCGCCTGACCCGCGCATTTGGTACCGAAGTGACAAAAGAGCAGACCCTCGCGATCCAGGAGTATTACCGCCTTGCGGACACCTTTACGCTGAGTCTCCTGCAGCCAAGCTCCGCCCGCCTCCCCTATGAATCAGCCCACAAAGGTCTGGTGAGCGTGGACTTTTCCGGACTGGGCGCGAAGAATACCGCAGCCACGATGGAAGCCCTGCTCCCGTCTGCCGCGAAGAAAAGCGAATCCGAGTACGTCCAGAACATCCTCGTTCAATCCAAAAAAAACCAGGACGAGGTGACACGAAGGTTTGTCGAGCGCAAACAAGTCTTGGAGGCAAACGGCATGGTTATCAATCCGGACGGCAAGATGTATTTTTCGGGTGATGACGGCATTTTCGCCCCGACCCAGGAACTTTCACCGAAGGACAAGCTCGCCTTCCTCGATCGCGTCTCCCGGTCCGACAGCCCCTCCGGATCCCGCATTGTTTTTCTGAATGCGGAATTCAAAAACAAAGGGAGGCTCTCAGGAGCCTTGCGGGAGTCCTTGATTGGTCGGGCGGAAAGAATTGAAAAGCAGCTACGGATTCAACTGGAAAGGCCCGAACTCCTCCAGCCCCTCCAAGAGACAAACATCGCTGTTGATCTGGTCCCATGGAATTCCAAAACAGGAATGGTGGACATCATCTTGTCGGGACCAGGCAGCAAAAACCTCGCTTTGAAAGCCGCAGTGGAACGCGAATTCCGGAAAATCATGAACCTGCCGCAAATCGAAGGAGGTATGCGGTTTGATGCCGGAGCCGTCCAGGTCAACCCGCTTTCCGCTGGAAAATAGCGCGGCCGGATCCGCTCGGCGCAACTTCCTGCGCCCACAGGGGCTCCGCACGGCTCGCAAATCAGACTGGCTTGAGATTCTTCCCCGCCAACCTGGCAATCGTTTTTACTAAATGCTGCCCATCGACGGGCTTGGCCAGATGAGCTTGAAAACCCGCTGAAAGGGCACGCCTAGCATCGTCGACTCCGGCATACGCCGTCAGCGCCAGTGAAGGCGTATTGCCGCCTTTCGCGGGACTCAATGTTCTGATCTTCTCAATCAAACTATATCCGTCTTCGCCGGGCATCGCGATATCACTCACCAGGACATGAGGCTTAAACTGCTGAAAACTCTCAAGTGCCTCCTTGGCAGTTTCGGCGGCTCTGATCTCAGCTCCACAGGAACGAAGCATCTCGCCAAGCGCCTCTCTGGCATTTGCCTCGTCATCTACGATGAGAACACGAATCCCATCGAGTCTGACCGGAACACTTCCTGCTCCAATTGAACCATTCTGAGAGTCGAAATGAATTGCCTGCGGACCTGCGAGTCCTTGATCCGATTTAATGGGAAGAATGACGGTGAACGTCGCACCCAGTTTATTGCCGAGACTTTCTGCACGAATGGTTCCACCGTGCAATTCGACCAGATTTCTCACAATCGCGAGCCCCAAACCCAGCCCCCCATGTATCCGAACACTGGAACTATCTTCCTGGCTGAAACGGTCAAAAATCTGCGGCAGAAATTCCGCATCGATACCCTTTCCCGAGTCCGACACTTGAATCATTGCCTTCGCCTTTTCACCCTCATGATCAATGATGCGCTCCATCTTGACGGAAACCTTCGATTCCGGTGCAGAGAATTTAACGGCATTAGTCAGTAAATTCCAAAACACTTGTTGGAGCCGCACTGGATCAGCCATGATCGTTCCCACGCTGGGAGAAAAGAAGGTTTCAATTTGAATCGACCTTGCCTCCGCAATGGGGCGAACCGCCTCGATAGCGGATTTAATGGCTGCGGCAGGGTTCACTTCCCTTGTTTCCAGCGAAAGCTTTCCCGCCACGATGCGCGACACGTCCAAAAGATCATTAATTAATTGGGCCTGGGTTTTCCCGCTTTCTTCGATAATTTCGCCAGCTCGTTTGGTCTTTTCAGCATCCAGCTTACCCATGCGGAGCATCTGTGCCCAGGAGAGGATCGAGGTAAGCGGCGTCCTGAGTTCATGTGAAAGCGTAGCCAAAAAGAGGTCCTTTGCACGGTTGACATTCTCAGCTTCGCTTCGTGCTTCTTTCACTCCCTTGAGACTTACCCTTAGATCGTCAATATCGACGAGAGCGAGCACTGCGCCATCAATCCTATTATCAACAGTCTTGTAGGGCCTCACCTGCAGACGAAACCAGCGCCCTTTTGCGTCTTGAACTTCCACTTCCTGGGAATTCATCGTTTCAATCGTTTGCGAGACCATCTGCTCCAAATTCAAATCTACGTCTGGTGCGCTGAAATTGAGTCTGAGATCGCTCAACGGACGTCCAATATCCGTTGGGATGAGATTGAGTGCCTTTCCCGCGAGCGGAGTAAACCTCCGCACCCTTCGGTCCTCGCTGAGCATTACAATAGGAATTTCAACGCTGCCCAGCAGATTTACCAAGTCGTTAGTTGTCTGGATCTGTTCAAAACTCCGAGTTTGCAATTCATCGTTTACTGTCGAGAGTTCCTCATTACCACTTTGCAATTCTTCTTTAGCGGTCTCAAGCTCCTCGTTAGCGCTTTGTAGCTCCTCATTTGCGCTTTGAAGCTCTTCGTTTGCCGTTGTGAGATCCTCTTGCGCTGCTTCAAACTTTTCGATCAACAAATGCCGATCTTCTTGCGCTCTTGCTAATTCCTGCAGCAACTCCAAAACATAGGGATCTTTCTTTCCGCTACTTTTATTGCCTTTCCGCACCGATCGAACGATTTTGCTACTCTTATTCGGTTTCCGCTCCAATATTTTTTCAAAAAGAATCAGATATAAACGCTCTTTACTGTGCGGCGAAACCCTGATGGGAATCACGTTCAAATTAAATGTCCTGTGCATCGCGCCCTTACCGATGCTCAAGTCTTCTTTTCTCACTGCATTGTTCAGCTTCTTGGCCGACTGGATAGCCACTCGCAAGTCGCGCAGCAATTCAGGGTGCGCCATTTTAAAAAGATGATAACTGGGAACTCCGGGTGCCGGCTCGATAAACGGAACTGTGCGGCCACGCAATTGCACAATTTCCATTTCTTCATTGACAAGAACGCCAGGATATTCAGCCTGAATCGTTTGTTCTGTAATTTTTTGAACATCTAACGTGCCGGTTTTGAAAGTCTTCGGCACGGGAGCGCTTTCTTTTTTTTCATGCACATAGGTACTCGACGGAAAACGAAGATTGAGGGCAACGGGAGCATCTTTCCGGGCGTAGATCTTATTCACTTTGTCGAGAAGAGAGAATAGATCCGAAGACCCTCCGATTGTTTCGGACTTTCCGAGCCAGAGAAAACCATGTGGCGCGAGCGCATAATGAAAAATGGGAATGACATGTTTCTGCAAAGTAGCCGTAAAATAGATAAGCACATTGCGACACGAAACGAGATCAAGTTTTGAAAAGGGGGGATCAGCCGTGATGTCATGCCGCGAAAACAGGCAGACATCTCGGATCGCTTTTGCAATCTTATAGCCCCCTCCTTCCATTTTTATGAAATAGCGACTCAGGCGTTCACGCGAGACATCATCACTGATAGTATCCGGGTATTCTCCGGAACGTGCCTTCTGAATCGCCCGTTCGCTTATATCGGAGGCAAAGATTTGAATGGGTGTGGAAGAACTTTTTTCACCAAGGAACTCCAAGAGCGAAATGACGATGGAATACACTTCCTCGCCCGTCGAACAGCCCGGAACCCAGACGCGGATCGGGTTTCCAGGTATGCGATTTTCCATAAACTTTGGAAACACTTCTGACTTCAATGCCTCAAACGCTTCTGGGTCTCGGAAAAACCCCGTCACATGAATCAAAATATCAGCATAAAGGGCCCCCACCTCGTCAGGGTGGTGCGAAAGATACGCACTATACGCCTTCAAATCACCAATCCTATGCAACACCATTCGGCGTTCGATGCGTCGCTTAACTGTGTTTGCTTTATAAAATGCAAAATCAACATGGCACTGATTCCGGAGCAGGAGAAAAATCTTGCTGAGACTGTCTTGTGCTTTGAGCAGCGGTTCCTCGACGATCGCCGCTTCCACTGGTGTCGAAATCACATACGGATGTTGCGCGATTCGCGCTAATTCTCCCGCAATCTGCTCGGGCGATAAGACGAGGTCGACCATCCCCGAAGCAATCGCACTCTCGGGCATATTGTCGAATTTTGCGGATTTCGGAGCTTGAGCAAATGTAATGCCGCCTTCTGCCTTGATAGCCATTAATCCTTGGGTCCCATCGGTTCCCGTTCCCGATAGTACTACTCCTATGGCGAGGCTTTTCTGGTCTTGTGCAAGGGACCGAAAAAAGGAATCAATCACAAAATGTTGACCGCGAACTTCCGTGCGCGGAATCAGCTTGAGTACTCCATGCAGTATTTCCATTCCGAAGTTGGGCGGAATAATATAGACAGAGTTCGGTTCTACATGCGCACCGTCTTGGACTTCGGTTACGGGCATCTTAGTCGCGCGCGAGAGAATTTCGGCTGACATACTTGCATGCTTGGGATCTAAATGTTGCAACAGAACGAAAGCCAGACCGGAATCGGTTGAAAGATGACTCAAAAGTTTTGTAAACGCTTCCAGTCCTCCTGCCGATGCTCCGATTCCGACGATTGGAAATCCAGAGCTCATTCGCATCGAGCGTTTTTGAGAGGTGGCGGATGTTTGAGGTATAGACTTCTTCCCGATCGGCTTCTTTGCAGCCTTCACGTTAGCCCGCTTGCCTGCAAAAGTGCTCCTTCGAGATGAACTGATTTTTCTGCTGCCATTTGTTCTATCATCCAACTTTCTCACAACTTTCTCGCCCCGCTTACATTCCGCACGATAGCATACTGCGTAAACATTGGAGCCAGCTTTAATGCATATATCGTGAAAACAATCGATTATTCGAAGCAGATAAATTGTGCTCAGAATTCGCTGGTGCGAAATGTCCACATGCTCGCTGTGTCAAAATTTCGGTTGATAAAGGCCTTTGAAAACACAGCGACGCATTCTTCGCAACCGATCTGAATCAGGCATAGACATTGCCTTTACCCCCTGAAATAGTTTTATTCTCGGAGGGGGAAAGAGTATGGAGTCCGACTCGCCAAGCAGTCGTTCAAACGATTACATGATCTGGTGGTACGCATTCGGCTACTTCGCTGCGTACGTGCCTTACAGCGCACTTACCAAAGCGTTGGCAGATGGTTTGGTTCCCGGAATGACAGGCGGGATTGCCGGGTTTGAACTTCTTCCAAGCACCGCGATGGCATCGCTGGTGGGAATGTTCGCCTTTGTGTCCGCGATGGGATGGTGGAAATTTGCCGGCCGTCGCAAGTTCCTGGGAGTCGAATTCCCCTGTCCCACAAAGTGGACTCTCCTCTCCGGCTTCTGCACGGCAGCGATCATCCCCACCACGACGTTGGCTTACACATTCACCGGAGTATCGATCGTGTTCATGATGCTCCTCATGCGTGGCGGCGTTTTGGTCATCGCCCCTATTGTGGATATATTCAGCAAAAGGAAAGTACGATGGACATCCTGGGTGGCGCTGGCTTTAGCCTTAAGTGCTCTCTTTGTTGGTTTCTCAGGCAAGAGTTTTGAGATGACCTTGGTCGCGATACTCACCGTCGCGATTTATCTTGCCGCCTATTTTGTCCGGCTCCGTTTCATGACCCGCCTTGCGAAATCGAATGATCCCGATGCTAAAAAGCGCTACTTCGTTGAAGAACAAATGGTGGCGACACCCGTTCTTGTTTTGATGCTTCTACTCACAGGTGGAATGGGAACCAGCGCCGTGGCCGCATCCACCTGGAGCGGGTTCACCGGATTTTTCAGTCAACCGAGCCTCATTGTTTTGATCGCTATTTCAATCGGGCTCTTCTCCCAGGGAACCGGTATATTTGGAGGGCTCGTACTTTTGGATAAGCGTGAAAACACTTTTTGTGTACCGGTAAATCGCGCCTCAAGCGTTTTGGCTGGCCTCGCTGCGACCCTTGCTTTGTGGTTTTTTGCGGACAAGAAATTCCCGAGCAACCCTGAATTGCTCGGAGCCCTGATCATCATCGGTGCAATCGCCGTATTGTCGGCTCCAAGTCTGATGGAGAACCGCCGTGCACCGGCAATTCGAAATGAGAAGCGACCGCTCCCTGACCGACTGGCGATTATCGCTGATTGAAATCAATCCGCTCGACAGGCAGCCGGAGTTTGCTCAATTGAATTTGGGGGACCACCTGCTCCGGTTTTCCCTTGAAAATGGTCAAGTTGAAATTCAATGCAGCACGCGTCGATTGGGGTGCCGCTTTCTCGTACCAATCCAAAATCTGTCTTGAGAGGGTAGCGGCCAAGCTCGGATCGTAATTCATGGGAACCGTAAAAATGATCGGGAGACTCGCCTCAATACCTGGAGAAACGCTATAGAAATAATCCACAGCAATGCTCAGCATGCGTTCAGTTCCCAAAACTACTAATGTTTTTTCGAAAAGCTCACTGATCCACTGCTCCAGAGCAGCCTGACCGCCCTGCGGATAATCGAATCGATTGGCAAGATCGATCACGTGATCACAATTGACAGAAGGCACAAGCTCCTGCTCAAAGGAAACCCAAGGTGCAGCATGTCCGATCGCGCGCACTCCGATTGAAAATGATTTATATTTAAGGGCATTCACATCTGAAATGGTGATCGTTACCTGGTCACCCTGAACAGCAATATGAGGACGAGAAAACTCCACCGGGTAGTCAGCTGGAACTTTGACTTCGCCTTCAAAAATGCGAACAGGCAGGGCTTCCGGATTCAGGCGAAGCTCGAAAAATCCAAATAAACCCTCATCCCAAGACGACTTGAAATGAATGACAAGGGATCCACGAACTGCATCCGCTAAACGGAGCGGGCTCACCGGATTCGCAGTAAACTGCTGCTTTAACAGGGTGATTTCCGGAATATGAGCCTGAGCCGACTCGCCGTGATGAAGAACACAGAACATGAGTGCGGCGAAAATTATTCCAAAGCGGGAGAGATGAGTCATGGCCGCTTTTGACATAAGGGGTGCCCAAAGACAAGCCTAAATCACGCCCTGCGTCAAATCGAATCAAATGAAAGGCATTTTGAACCGGCTCTGAGATTACTTCTTATTAGCTTCGGCAATTTGCTCGTTGAGAGTCCAAAAATCGTAGAGATATCCCATGAGAAAGAACCCTCCGGTGAGAAGCCAGACGATTCCGGTAATCCACTTGCCGAGATAGAACCGGTGAATACCAAATCCACCCAGAAAAGTAAGCAGTGCCCAGGTCACGGTGTAATTATTCGATCCTGAAGCGTAGCGGTGATCCGCTTCGCGATCCATTGAAGGAATAAGGAAAGCGTCGATGAGCCATCCAATGCCCAGCAGACCCAATGTGAAAAAGTAGATTGTTCCGCTGATCGGTTTCCCATAATAGAACCGATGGGCCCCGGTGAATCCGAAAATCCAGAACAGATAGCCTATTGGTATGCTGTGGGTGTCATTTTGTGCAGAGATGGTTGTGCTCATTTTCGCCTCAGGTTTATTGAAAATGTTAGGGTAAAACTATTATCACGCGAGCAAATTCATAGTCCAGGTGCACCACCATATTCTACTCTCTTCAAAAGGACTCCTTATTGCAGTCTCCTGAACGAGGAGGCATTGCACCATGGCAAAAAAAGGTGGCCGCATCGGCCGAGGGAATAATCGCAATCAAAACACGCCAGTGAACAAAGGAAACTCGACGCGAGTTCCCCAACAGGGCCCTTTGACTCCGAATAATGCACCTCAACAGAGTCTCACCTTTGACACCAATCCTCATAAATTCACCCGCCCCACTTTGCCGCAACCTCCGCAGCAAGGCAGTCGAAAAAACAAAAATCGGGCGGCATAGATACCAAGGATTGATCGGCGAACTTCCTGTGATACTCAATTTGTAACCAAGGAGATCTCATGGCAAAACCGCTGGTCACTTTAGATAAACCGTTACGGCTCAACCTGTCCCAAAGCATTGAAATGGCGTCACAGGGAACGACAAGCAAAACGCTGATAGAAGATCTTGGTGTGAAGCAAATTCTGTTTTCAATGGATACGGAAGAGGAGATGAGCTCACATGCCTCCTCATATCCTGCTACCGTCCACGTACTGGAAGGCAAGCTCCAGTTTCAACTTGAGAGTGAAACTTTTGAGCTGGGTCCCAATGACTTTCTGATGATGCCGTCGGGGGCAAAACACGCGTTGAAAGCGCTTTCGCCCATGCGTTTTTTACTCACCCTCTTCAAAGGTACCAAGTAATCTCAGATTCCCGAATTCAAGGAATCAATGTATCGCGCAGCGTTCATCTGGCACCTCACCATCGAAGCGCGTCCTTCGGACGTCTGCTCCTCTGCCCAACTGGTGATGCAAAGTTTTTTCATCTTACGATAATTCGCCGTAAAATCCGGAAGCATCTCACGCTCACAGACTGCGATGGCTTCCAGCATCTGCTGAACGGCAGGCAATGATGTGCCCTCAGTAGGGACGGTTCTGTCGGCAATCTCAATCGCCTGATAACAGACGAGAGCACTGCCGCTGTCGGTTTGCGCGCCCGCCTGTAGGGCGAAAACGCTGCCGATTGAGAGAACGCCAAGCAATATGATCATGTGTAACTTCATAAACAAGCTCCTTATGCGGACTGAGTTCTCTCAGACTTAACGCTCGGCGTCAATTCATTTAAGTAACGAGCTATATTGATGATATTTATGACTTTTTTAAAATCGCTTTGGCAACCGGCGTGATTTTGGCCACCGGTTTCTTGTGAACAGGTTCTTCAGGCCACTCTTCTGCGTCCGAAACGGAAACCGGGCGGCCGCCGGAGGCTTTTCTGGACTGGAGCTTTTCGATCTTTGTTACAAAATCCTCGTCCCGCTCCGTGACAAAATTGATAACCAAGCCTTTGCGACCGGCGCGCGCGGTGCGCCCCACCCGGTGCAGATAATTTTCGACCTGCTGCGGGAGATGATAATTGATGACTCTTCCGACGTGTTCCACGTCCAAGCCTCTGGAGGCCAGGTCAGTTGAAATCAGAAATGGAATTTTCCCGTCGCGGAAAAGTTTAAGATTTTTCCGGCGTTCGACCTTATCCATCTCGCCGCGATAAACGGCACTGGTGTAACCGGTCTTTTTCATTTCATGCGCGAGCTTGTCGCATTGCTCCCGGGTGTTGGTGAAAATCATGGTTCCACCTTCGATTTTCGCCGAAAGCAGCTTTTCCAGAATCGGATAACGTTTTCCATCCAGAACTTTCAGATTTTTCGTCGTCAGCCCGGAGACGACCTGATGACTGCCCTCACTGCGAATCACCTCGGCTTTTGAAAAAAGCTGGCGGATCAGATTCTGGACTTTTGGCGACACCGTGGCTGAAAACATCGCCATCTGGGTCACAGACGTGCAAGCGCGCGCGATCCGCATGGCGCTGGGAAGGAAACCCTGATCCAGCATCTGGTCGGCTTCATCGAATACCAGAATGCGCACATCGCTCAAATTCACCAGCTTGGAATCGATCAGCTTGATCAGGCGTCCGGGTGTTGCCACCAGAACTTCGAAGGGGCCACTGACGTTTTTCCTCGAAATATCCAAGCCATTTCCGCCCAGACTCCTAACGCGCAAACGCGTCGTATGGGTGAAGGGCTTGAACACTCGGGTGACCTGCTCACCCAGTTCCCGGGTGGGAACCAGAATCAACGCACGAGGCTGAGCATCGACTTGGATCGGATCACCTTCGAGCTCCAGTGACTTTAGAATATGAAGAACAGGGAGCGCATAGGCCAGGGTTTTACCGCTACCGGTTTCGGCGACACCAACGATCGAGCGTCCTTTGAGCAGCAACGGGAGGGCGCGCCTCTGAATTTCAGTAAGGCTGATAAAACTCTTTTCATCGAGAGTTTCTTGAAGTGACGGAAGCAGTTCTAAAGACGTGAAAGTTTTCATGAGTTCGTGACCATAGGGGAATGGACTGCCGAAGTCAACATTGCGCGTCAAAACATGGCCGCTAGCTTGCTCTTTCCGCCCTCGTGACAAGTGGTTCCGGAAAAGCTAGTTTCAACCGATGGAGGCGGACTCAACTCATACTTCGGACCAGGCTTCAGACTCACTTCGATGGCTTTATCTCGACATGAATTCGTATTTTGCCTCGGTCGAGCAGGAAATGAATCCGGCTTTGCGGGGCAAGCCCGTGGCCGTCGTTCCTCTGGTGGCGGATACGACCGTTTGCATCGCCGTCAGTTATGAAGCCAAAGCCTATGGTGTGAAAACTGGAACGACAGTCGGGGAAGCCAAACGCCTATGCCGTGGAATCCGGTTTATTGAAGGAAATCACGAGAACTACATCCGTTACCATCATCGAATCGTTGAAACGGTGGAATCCTGTATCCCCGTCGAGGCCGTTTGTTCGATCGACGAGATCGCCTGCCGTTTGACTGGATCGCAACGCGATTTACAGAAAGCAGAAGCCCTGGCAATGAAAATTAAATTGGCGATCAGGCGGAACGTCGGCGCGACTCTGCGCTGCTCGATCGGGGTCGCCGCGAACCGCTATCTCGCAAAGATCGCAGCTGATCTAAAAAAACCCGATGGGTACTCGGTCCTACTGCAAGCCGATCTGCCGCAAGCTCTCCACAGTTTGGGTCTTCGCGATTTGCCTGGCATCGGACCGCAGATGGAAGCGCGCCTTCTGGCCCGGGGTATCGGATCAATGGAAAGACTCTGCTCATTATCGGCCCGGGAAATGGCGGATGCGTGGGGAAGCACTTGCGGTGAAGAAATATGGCATCTCCTTCGCGGAGAGGACCTGGCGATTAAAGAGTCAGAGCGAAAATCCATCAGCCAGTCTCATGTTCTCCCTCCGGAGTTCCGTCACGATCAGGGAGCACTACAGGTTCTCAAGAAACTGGTTACGAAAGCGGCTCTCCGCATGAGAAAAGAAGACCTTTGGGCGTCAAGTCTCCAGGTATTTGTGAAATACCAGGGGCAAGACACCTGGAAAGCAAGATGCGGGATGATCGAGACGCAGGATACGATCGATTTCGTTCATGCAATCGAACGAGTCTGGAAGCAAGCGCCGGCTGGCGCTTTTTACGCAGTAGGAATAATTTTATCCGGCCTGGTTCCGGATGCCCTGCACGCGCCATCGCTTTTTGATGACCCCCGTCGGGATCGCCTGACCAAAACACTGGATCGGCTCAATGAAAGGTACGGGAAGGATACGGTTCACTTCGGGGCGACTCATGAATCAGCCGGACTCGCACCCTTACGAATCGCTTTCACGAGAATTCCTGCGGAAGACGAAAATTCTTGATACTTTCAGGGAGATGACCCCCAATCGACTGCAAGTTCTCGCCTTTTTTATCATAGGCGCACTTCTTCTGGCCCCTGCTGCGCGGGCAGAGTATGTCCCGGAGTATGCGTCGATTCTCCCGCCTTTGGAAAAAAATAAAATCCCGGGCCTGATCTGGAAACAGCTTAAAATTCCCGTTTTAAAGCAGGAATCCGGCGGAAATACTCACTTATATGTCAAACTGCAGGTAGAGCTCAAGGAAGAGGACTGGACTCTGAGTTCGGTTGACCCCAAACAGATCAAAGTCACGATGCCATCGAAAGCGAGCGATCCGATCATCATTGTAGCCGCTCTTAAGGGTGCGGTAACTCCATTGGAAATCCTGGCCATCGGCCCTTTTGGAGAGGCAGAAACGAAAATAGTCCAGATTTCATTCAGCTCCTATTCCAAATACATGAAGGCAGCGAGGCCGCCCACCTCGCACCGACCGGCCAAAAGATACGTACTGGCTCCCTCGATCGGCTTGAGTTTCATTCAATACTCGGAGACTCATCAGCTCCCGTTTTCTGAAACAGCCCTGACGGCGAAGATCGGGTACGCTTATCAACTGTCTCCCCTCTGGGATATGGGACTGAATACTTATTTCACCGCTCTACCCTTGAGCTCGAGCACGTCAGGTGTAACTGCACGGTATATCGGAATCAATGGAAAGGTCGGCTACCAAGTGACCACCCCGGACCCCTGGAAGCTCTCACTGCAATTTGGAGGGTATTTCACGACGATGTTGGTAACGCAAAATCGTTTCGGGTTTGCAAATCTGATGGGTCCTCAAATATTTCCGGTGCTGAGGAGGACATTGGGCGCAGATTCCGTTTCCGGATATTTTAAATTTTCACCGATCGGGAGCGGATTCTCCTTTATGGAACTAAGCAATCGCGAAATAGCAGTGGGTCTGGGCTGGACTCATCGCCTGGCGGGCGGAAATGTCATATCGTTCAACGCGGATTACGCGACTCTTGATTTATTAATTGAGAACACCGCGATCAACAGCTCGTCATTTTCGTTAAGCGTGGGCTATGCGCTTTGAAGGGAAGCGGAAATTTTTCTACTTGAAGTTTACAGTACTCGCGCTATAAAAACCCGCTGAATTTAGACTCCAAGAGGCGCCATAGCTCCCGCTGGCCGACTGGGTTAGGTAATAGGATTGCCCGTTGCCATAGATATCTACAAAGTTAGTGAACGCATTCGTACCTGAAGTGACAAAGGTTTCCACGCACACAGCGCTCACTATAAATGTGCACGCCGAAGTCGGCGTTACCAAGGGAGCGTTTGCCGTTGTGGACCTACCCAGTTCGCCGGTGCCGGATGCTTGGTCTAAAGGGCTGGTTGCACTCAGGCCCGCGACCTCGTAGATCGCAACACCAACTCCTTCTCCAACACAGGTTGAAGAAGAGATCGTTACGGAGGTCGCGCCAGCTTTGACATTTTTGGCGTACCAGATGGAGGTGGTTCCAAAAGAATAGTTTCCATTCGCGTTTGTTGTCACATAGCTATTGCTTCCTCCTGAAGCATTGTCAGTGACACTGGTCAGGTTGCAATTAGGAGCGGCCCAGGTCGCTGTCACAATCAGAGTGTTACCAGTACTCGTTGCGGGAATGGTTATTGTATGCGTGGTGACAGGACTTGCAGTGCCACCATAGGTCAGTTTTGCGAGACGCACCTGGCAGGCATTCTGCGCAAAGAAGACCGGATTGAAAGCATGAGCCAATGAAAGACCGAATACTTCCATTATAGTGAGTGCAAAAACAAATACAAATGCAAGAATGCTGTATTTTCGCATAATGTGCTTAATTATAGTTCTTTCCATAGGTCCAGTAACAATTTGTTCCATCGTACGTAAAGCTCAGGATATCGATGGCGTTGGCAACAGCTGATAGAACAACGGCACCACCGCCGCCGCCGATAACCTTATTTGTACATTGCGACGGCAAAGAGAGCGTGCGGCCACCCGTCGCGCCCTGCTTCACGATCAGAGTACCGCTCATCCCATTCGCCAAGCCGGAGAAAGCTAAAGTGCGATTTCCACCAAGCGTAACCACCGCATTATTGACAAGCCCAGCAACAGTCCAGGTGATGGTCGCTCCATCTGTGAGCGTGACGTAGGCCTGGGAAGCGACCGGTGCCCAGGTGGCATTTCCCGTCGCGTCCGAGGTGAGGACTTTTCCGGAACCCGGTGTTCCGCCCGTGACCTGCAGGGTTCCTGTGGTCACCTTGCCGGTCGTCGTCAGATCGTTCGCGCCCATCGAAAGAGCGCCCGTCAGTGTGCCGCCGTTCAGCGCCAGATAGCTCGCATTATGATTATGCGAGCTTGACGCAAAAGTACTCGGTGCCGGGCCATCAATGATCTGACCACTTCCGTTCCATACAGCAATATTGCCGTTAGTCGGAGTTCCAACCTTGTCCACCTTCGCACTGA
>MEPO01000027.1 GCA_001769805.1 Bdellovibrionales bacterium GWA1_52_35 | reverse complement strand
CCCCCCTCCTGGGGGAGCCTGTTCGTTCGAGATTCAAGAACATGGACTGTGTTCCATCTTGTTCATAATGGCGGAGAGGGAGGGATTCGAACCCTCGGAACCCGTTAGGGTTCACACGCTTTCGAGGCGTGCTGATTCAACCGCTCTCACACCTCTCCGTATCTAAGATGTAATTGGGAATGCGATTGATTCCAGAGACTTACCGTCTACTGTTTTTTTTGTCCATCCCTAAATCAGCCGGTTTTTTGCTTCATGTGTAACAAATGTGTAACTGGCTGAAAGGGCAGTCCTACTTTCTGAGAAAGTGCCGTCAGTCTTTCATCCGTCCGGTGCATGTACCTCTCGGTCACACGCGAACTGGAGTGATTCAAGACCCGCGCCACGTCCTCTTTGCTTGCTCCGGCTTGAACCCATTCTTCACTGCAGCTATGCCGAAGCTTGTGAGGTGATACCTCCTTTACTTCAGCCTGCCTGCAGAGGCGCTTCAGCCCCTTGAGCAGGATTTCATACTGAAGCATCCCACCGTAAAGCCCTGGAGCCACATAGGCCGAGTCGGGCTGTCCTGCGTGCTTCTCAGTCAGATATTCCAGCAGCACAGGAGGGACTGGGACTCGCGTCCGGCGCTTGCCCTTGGGGAAGGCTTCCATGCGCCTGACTTTGCGCTTGTAGGCCGCCTTGATTATGATCTTGTGGTTTGCAAAATCCACCGATGACCAGGTCAAAGCTTGAACCTCGGACGGTCTCAGACCGCAGAGGCCTGCAAGCCAAATAGCCGGTCCAAGAAAGTGGGACCGAGATTTCTCCCTGAGTCTCAATGATTCAGCCGGAGTGAGAAAGTCTCTCTCCGTTTCAATCACCTCGGGACGGTCGCGTTTAAGAACGGGATTGCGATCCAAGAGTTCGAAGTAGTCCACAGCGTCACCCATCAGTTTGTGAAGCAGGTTGTAGATATGCCGAACGGTCTGGGGAGCGCGCCCCTGATCTCTTGCGCGAGCAAGGATGGAACCGATTTTATGGGGGCGGAGTTCGGCGAGTTTCTGCTCGCCCAGGAAGGGACCGATGTAATCCCGGTAGATCTGATCTTGTCCCAATTTCCAACCATCATGAACTTGGCGTCCGTTCTTGGCCCAGAATTCCCAGTACTGATTGAGTGTCAGATCTTTCTTTTCAGGAGTCAGTGCGCGGTGGCCCTGGTCCTTGTGGGTCATGAGATCCCTCTCGCAGCGTTCAGCGTCGATGTGACGCTCAAAGGTCTGGGCGGGATACCATTGACCGTAAGAATCCTTCACTCTGACTTGGTACCGGATTTTAGAGTCTGTCGATTTGCGTTTAATGATTGCCATAGCCTTTACCTCCTTGGGGAGGTTAGGTCGCAGTCAACGATACGTCTGGTTTTCAAAGAACTGTGAACAACACTAGCATCAAAGCCAGGGGCTGGGAACTCGGAGATTGAAGTGGACGGGGCGAGAGGGCTAACTGCTTGATTCTCACTCCATTTTAAAAGTTCAGGTTTGAAGAAGACGACGCGTCTCCCGTGTTTCCGAAAGGGGATGCGTCGTTGGTGAACCCAAGCATAGAGAGTGGCGACTTTGATTCTCAGATAAGTGGCCGCAGAGCCGACATCCATAAAATCACTAGCGGCTGTGTTCATAAAAATGATCTCTCCCTATCGAAAGTTCTACGAGTTTTGGACGTGAGCAAATAATTCTGGTGAAATTGAAAAATAGAGATCGAACAAAACGCGCGGATTCTGCGCAAAAGATAGGCTGAAACGAGCAGGAAAATTGGGATCGCAATAAGTTTAAAAGGGGGTTTAATGCATTAAACCCCTTCGCTGGTTCATTTCTTCAAATTATCAATCATTTCTAAAAAACGAAAAATCCCTCCCAATGCAGACACCCCACACCCGACGACGTGTGCGGGGTGTCTGCATTGGAAGGTAAACAGTGTTGGAGTAGATTGATGGGTTTTTGAGGAAAAGAGAAACGAAGGGTGAAGATGGCCAGGGTGTAAAATAGGAGCCTTGGTGCGCAAGGAATGTAACCGAGATTCTGTAATTAGCGATGATTGAGGTGAGAGTCGTGTTAAGACAAGTGCATATTAAATCGAGGACCCTCCGTTAAATAAAACGGTTTGGTCCTCGATGGAATGAATCTCTGAGGAAGTCAGTTCTTGTTGCAGGAAGCCCAGTACTGCTCGGTGTGCCGTTTAAACAGATGTCCTTTGGGAATTCCCAAACTGATCTGAAATGAATTCGGGGCGCTGTAAAGATCCAGTGCGAAAGAACTCCAGATCTTTGGATTTCGTTTTTTCCAGCTTTCAGCGGAGCCCTTTTTAAGTTGGCTGAGTTGCACTTGAATCCCGGCTCCGAAGAGGGACATTTTGTAAATTGAAAGGGATATCTGATCGCATTCATGAAAGTATGCGGCTCTGCGATCCGTATCAGCAAATGATGCTGTAGACATGTCGACCTCTCCGCAAACTTCTTGGACCACGGCGTGTTCCGCGTTCGTACGCTTTATGGTACAGTGATAGTTCAAAATCGGAGCCAAGCTGGCAGTAATCTTGGCCAACTCATCCACTCCCAAGACTGTGACGAGTGTCCGTGAAACAGAATAGATGTCTCGTTCAATACCCGCTATCCCAAGGTATTCATGAAAAGCGAGCTGAACTTTCACAACAGGTCGAAGATCTACCCAGTGATTCCGGTTTACTTCAATTCGTTTCTCGGATGGATAGTTCAGTGCGTCGCGTTCAGTGTTGTTCTGGTAAAGTGCGTGACGAACCATGTTCACCTGCGCTGTAGAAATGGCCTGCTGATAGGCATTCAAATCAAAATCCAGAACGACATTTCGTTCTCTTAGTGCAGTCGCAATGCCCTGACCGATACTTGCAAACTCCACTTCGGCGGAGTCTCCGCCACCACTATTATCACCACCCGCGAAGGACAAACTCGGCTGTGACACGATGAGCACGGTTGCTGCCGTGGCAAAGATTGCAGTCTTGGTAATTTTCGAAATCAGAGCGCTTTTCATAAAACCTCAAATGTTTGGGAGGCTCACTTTTGAGTGGCCCCGGTTATAACTGCGCATTTGCAGCAGCGCAATGAATAGCAGAGCAATTTGATAGGAAATAGATAGTTTTCATGAAGTTTTAAGTAGCTAGTTCATAAAAAATGAAGTTTATGATAAGTGTTTGTTAATTATGGATAAAGATGTTTTTGATTATAACGGGTATCGTGAATACTTATTTGATTGGCTTGCAGGCCAGCCGAAACGTGGCCGCGGGCTAAGGTCCTCGCTCGCAGCCGCAATGCACTCACCAGTATCTCATGTGTCCCAAGTGCTGGGTGGAATCTCTGACTTATCCTTGGAGCAAGCTGAAGACGTAAACGAATTCTTGGGTCATACTGCGGACCACTCAGAATACTTTCTCTTGCTCGTGCAGCATGGCCGGGCAGGGACGGCTAAATTGAAATCTAGAATTGAATCTCAGCTTGAGAGGATTCGGCAGAAGCGTCTGATTCTCAAAGATCGTCTCGACGTGAAGACATCCATTTCTCGAGAAGATCAAGCGACGTTTTATAGTACTTGGCACTACGCTGGAATTCATATCCTGCTGACCATCGAAAAGTATCAAACCAAAGAGGCCATCGCGCGATACCTCGGGATTTCATTAAAAAAAACCACAGAGATGCTTGAGTTTCTGATTAGTATTGGATTGGCCAAACAAGAGCATGGCCGTTATCTGGTTGGTCCCACACGCGTGCATCTTGGCAATGATTCACCGATGATCAACAAGCACCACATTAACTGGCGATTGCAGGCGATTCAATCTCTGGAGCGAGAAGATATGCAAATGGCGCTTCACTATTCTTCAGTTGTGAGTATTTCCAAAGACGATGCTACACGCATTAAGGCCCTTCTTGTGAAATCAATCGAAAACGCTAAATCAGTTATCAGGGACTCCAAGGAAGAAGAACTTTATTCGTTCTGTCTTGATTTCTTTAGAATATGATTTCGTAAGGTAGCCTCAGCTCACGCTACTTCCAGCCGTAGCGAGTCAGCCATGCTGATGGGCTTCTGAGTGTCGCCGCGGGCTCCCTTACCTTTGCGAAGCTCTACCAGACCAACGGCGACCAGCATCGAGACATCGCGATAAACACTTTTGAAGTCTCGGTGAAGAAGCTTTGCTAGGGCCAGAATGGAATCTGGCTTTTGATTCCGAATGGCGCGCCATATTTCGAGACGTTTTTCCGTTAACACATTGCGAACGGCTTCAAGCTCAAAATATTCGCCGCGCCGTGGCTTGGTTGTTTTCCGGGAGTTCACCGCTTTGATTGCCGATGCGATATCTGAGAAGAATTCTTCTTTAGTTTTGATCGTTATCTTTTTGATTTTCATGATTTCATTTCTCCTCGAAATTTACCTTCTTCACGATCGGCATTTTTGCGAAAAGTGCTCCGTCTTCTATACTATGGCACTAAATGCCATAGTATATCAATTCGTTCATTTACGCTGCTGATGCGCACACTTCTATTGCTAATCGATTGAAAAAATTTTACAATCTAGTATGTTGTTTGCCCTCCTCCTCTCTTTTGGGGTATTTACTAACACAGTCGCGGCAGTGGCCCCTCTGCCCCCCTTGCCTCAGTCCTGCTACATTAAATATCCAACAACTGACAGGAAAGTAGTCAGCTGCAGCGGCACCTTGGTTGGAAAAAAACTTGTGGCTACGGCAGCTCATTGTTTTAAGGATGGCCCGAAAGCAATTAAGGGCGATGTATTTGTGGGCTGCGGATTCCGAGGCAACCGTTCGATAAACGAATTCCTCTTCGAAGAAAAGTTTGTGGCTACCGGTGTCCGTTTGGATTGGGATGAGCAGGAGACCAGAACGGACTTCGCGTTCTTACGCCTAAACAAAGGCGCTGCGAGAATACCACCGCTTGGCGTGATAACCGACCTGAAACAATTTAAGGAAGATTTCACGGCTCCAAGCCAGATTATATTTGGAGACGTCAATCTCAACCCATCTATCGAATGCCGTTTCTCTGGCTACGGCTATGATTCGAATCGAAAACGTAACTGGTTCGTTACATCCGATCAAAGTCCTGAAAACGGCCTTAGGGGGTACGTAGGGGACGGCGTACTTGTCCTGAATGGCTACGGAGAAATGATAGGTCGTCTTCGCCATGGGGATTCGGGTGGACCGCTCTATTGTCGAAAAAACGCGTCCTCGGAATGGCTACTTGTGGCGATCCTATCCATGGGTGATGAGACGACCACGACCCACTGGGCAACTACTGCCTCGGATAAGTTTCGGCGTTTTTTTTATTGGGCAAAAAATATATGGTGACCTGGACCTCCAGGCCACTTGGCTCCGAATTCCAATTTAGACCCACGGCTTGCTTGTCTAATAACAGACGCTCCCGTAACAAGAAATCGATATCATAATTCGTTCGCGCTATTCCTTTTGCTCAATACCTGTAGTTCCACTCGAGAAAGGTCGAAAGTATCGTGCTTTGCTGCCCAGTCAGTCCCGGGTCGGTTGTGGACCGGCTCAAACTGCTCAGATCGGTACTGATCACCCAGTTCGCGCCGATTCGTTTGCGCAGAGCCACGTCGGTCTCTTCCGCTCTGCTTTGAACCGTGATAGACGCACCTTTCCCCACCTTCAAGCGAATGGACGCTGCCCCTGAACCCGGATCATAGCCAATCCGCTCGATCGGCGTTGAGCTCAGAGCAAAGAGTGAAGCCAGACCCAGCACTCCGTCCGTCAGAGCCGCTTTCGTGCTCGCGATAGAGGCCGTCTGATCAGCATCCAGATTTTCGAAAGGCACCCCGAAGACCAGAACTGCCATAAGTTTTTCTTCCGGGATCGGAGGATCACTGGACAACCGGATTTGCGGCCGGGACATAGTTCCGAAAACCCCGACATCAATCGTGTATTCCGTCGAAGGAAAAATCAGACGACCCTCGATCAGGGAATCATCCAGGACATCCTTCAGCGTGATTCGAAAGTATTCCACAGTGGCTTTCCTTCTGAACGCCTGCAGAGGAAAGCTTCGAACTCCCACCGTTCCACTCAGGGCCCGCTCACTTGCAAACGAAAGGTCCAGAACAACCGGGATTCCCTGGGTGACCTGTTTTCCAAAAAGACGGACAGGTGCTCCGGACTCAGTCCGGATTTCTGCATCATACGTCAGCGGCTGCCCGGGGCGGGCGTTCGCTTTTTGTGGAAAAATTCTCGAGTCCTTAGTGAGTCTGGGCAATTTCAAATAATCCAAATTTGGCAACTCAAGATCCACCGAACGCAAAAAGACCTGTGCTTTCACCCGCGACGCTTTTCCAAAAATCGTATTCGAATTTGCATCCAGATCGAAATTCAGGCGCTGCGTTGGGGAGTGAAGATTGAACACGGCCCGGGAGTCCGCCTCGACCCTACTCGAATCGAGATTTCCGACGGAAGAAAATTCAATTCTTCCGTCCAGAACCGAAAACGGCGCGGGCAGAGTTGTGCGGGATCCGAGTGTACTGCGCAGCAAACGGGTGAAGTGGTCGGCTAGAAAATCTATTTTAAAGCGACCGGAGAACGAGGAAAGTGATGCCTGCCCCTCCCAGCTTCCATTCAGTTTCTCCAGTCCGCTATTTGGAATCTGCGCACTCAATTTCACTCGTGCAGGCGCGAGAGCTTCAAATGACGGAATGAGCGATTCCGTTTTGATCTCAGCATTCAACAATGCCGTGATTTTTCGGATGTCGATGCCCGGAACTTTCAGCTGCGTTTCAAAAGGGCAGGTCGTACTCAGGGATCCGAGCTTTGAGCGAACTTCACAAGTTTTGAATGAAACTTTCGGAACTTCACGTGCAAGCCCACTTAAATTTCCCGTGGCTATTGCTGAAATGAGATCTGTTTTCAGAACGCCACGCTCCTGGAGCTGAAGCTGGACTGCTCCATCCCGGAAAGTGAGCGCAATTTCGTGAGCGAGGCCTGAGGGAGGCTCTGGTCGGATCGTCCCATTTACTCTCAAATTCTGAGCGGTTGAGAGTTCTGATGCATGCCCTTGAATGCGAAGGGCGGTGGTTTTTGCAAGCAAGCGCTGATTGAGTTCGATTTGGCCTTCCCAATTCAAATCCGGCCCTGTGACCTGAAAATGCGTCAAATCGATCTGCAGGTCATGAATCCGTTTTTCATTCAGAAGTGCGGCAACCTGAGAAACCCATCCCCAGGGCTGCGCCTCGCCCTCGGGCTCCCGCGATGGTTCTGGTTCCTGAATGTGAACCTTGAGATCGCCCCGCTTGGCCTGTACGGGGCCCAGCTCAAATACATAGGGTCGAAAGTTTTGCAGGCCCACCCGGGCCCTTAACTGAAAAGATTCAAAACACCCAGTGACCTTGCCGTCCTGAAGATCGATACAGGGTTTCAGCAGTTGAACATGCATTCGCTTTTTTAAAAATCCCGCGGCTTCGAACTGAATCTCCGCCCCTTCCCAGGTCAACATCGGCTTACTGCCCAAAGCCAAGCGCAGAGTGCCGGGATTCAGCAGCATTTCCGGAAAAAAGTATACTAGCCCGATAGTCACCGAAAGGATGACCATGAGTGCGAGCATTATTCGAGTCAAAATTCTGAAAACAACGCGAAGCAAGGAATGTCTCCTGGAGAGTTCTGGTGCAATGACTATTCTTGCTTGCGACTCAGAACTCTTCTCCAAGGCTGAAGTAAAACTGCCACTGGCCTGAATCGTCAGCTGGGGATCCGTAAGCGAGAGTGGTTCGAACGATTCCGACGGGGGAGGCCCAGCGAAGACCAACGCCCGGGGAGCGATAGACTGGTGCGTCCAAAGACCAGGAACTTGCGCTCAAAGCGCCCAGATCAAAGAAGACCAGTGGCTCAAGTGCAAAAGGAAGAACATGACTCAGCCGCGCCTCGAAATCAAAAAATGCGGAGCTGAGACGCGTTCCGGCAAACGGGAGCTCCTGCCGGCCAAAACCCCGCAAATTGGCGGAGCCGCCGAGATACTGAAAATAGTTCGCCGGAATCGCACTGTGTTGAAAATCCTGATCTTCGGTCACAGTGGTCCCGAACCCCGCCCTGAATCCCACGATCCAGAGCGGCGGCTCATAGGCACCGGCATTCAACAGATATTCTCCACGCACGGAATACCTCTGCACCGAGGCACTTGAGAGTAGCGATTGATCGCTCAGGCTCATTCCGTACTGCAGGGAAAAGCCCGACCTCGGGTCTGATGCGAAGTATTCGAAATCATGGCTTTTCAAAATTCCCGTTCCGTCGAGCGCAAGAAAATGTGAATTGCCGACGGATGGGCCGCGAAAGGTTCGGACCTCGCTCAGTGCAGGTCCGGCAAAAGCAACCAGGGAAAAATGCGCTCCGTCCCAGCTCGTGGCATAAGCTGCCTGTGCGCGAAGTTCCATTGTTTCAAAGAGTCTCTCATTCTGATGAGTCCATTGCAGTTGGGGGCGGACTGACCGTCGAGACGGGTGTGGCAGGTGATACCAGTTCAAAACACTCTCCAGACGCTGCTCGCGCGCCGAGGCATACAGGGTCATTTCAGCGGAAGAGCCGCGCGTCCCAAGCCGGGCATTGCGCCAGGACGTGCGATTCACAAGAATTCCTTCCGTGTTGATTCCAAACCCCAGTCTAAGAAGTCGGGGAGGGCCGGCGAAGCCCTCCTGCCGGATTACCAGTGCTTCATCCTCGCACGACTCACTCAGGTGAAAGCCTGAAAGAAGGTTTTCGGAGATCACCCGGTTTTCGGTAATAATCAGAAGATCCTTCTCGAAGGGCTCGCCCAGTCTGAAAGCATCATAGCGCCTGAGGAATCCGGCTTTGATTCCCGGAATGCCATTCTCCTGGACCACTGAAAAATTTTTCTTTTCGCCAGCATTCACGGAAACTTCAATTATGCCTGTACTTGGGTCAGCGAGAACCTTCAGTTTCGGGCAGGGGTAACCCTGGTTTTGGAGCTGACGAGTTGCCCAGCGCTCAATCCGGTCCAGAAATGCTGGTGTCATTACTTCTCCTTTTACTTTGCGCAGCCGCTCCAGCCCAAGCGGTACAGGAGATCCCGTTTCGCTCAGTTGCTGGACTCGCGTGAGAGCGCCGGGTTTAATGTGAACGGTTTTATCCGAAATTGAAAATACCGGATGGTGATAACCACGTTCCTCGAGAAATATTTTCAAAAAATACCGCGCCTGCTCCGGCGGAATGGATTTCCACGCTGCGGTATTTCTATCACCGCAGAGCAATTTCAGTTCGGATTTTGTAAACGCCGGCTGAACCGGTTGAAGCAGTTGCACGGAAGCACAAGGCTGCAACTCTATAGTTTCAGCGAAAGCCGCCGGAACGAGACTCATGATAAAAATGCAATGAAATAGACGCATAACGCAAAGCTAAGTACAAAAAACAGGACAATAGCGCACGCGTTGCAATCGGGAGGCCGCTACCAGCTCTGGATCTAGATCTTGCCGAGAAGATCTCCTCATTATAGCATTCAGGCATGCGTCACTTTATTCTGGGCAGCGTTGCTGGTCTAATCTTTGTCTCGGTGGGATGTTCTACACCCCATGTTTTGACCACGAAAGGCCATCCCCTTGAAGGAATTTGGAAGTACAGGGGCGTCGAATGCTCAAGCGGAAAGACCACGAGCCTGGGTGCCGAGCTGAATGAACGGGCCAAGGGGACCAAAGAGGCCTCGGTCTTGAGGTACACGCGTGGAGGGAAGGCAATCCTCTGGGGGAAGGCTTACGCCAGCAAGCCGGACTCCGAAAATTTCTGCGAAAATGAAACCCTGATTGAATGGCCGGATCAATTGATCCCAGGCACCTGCAATTCCAAATCGCGCGGCCAGAGGCGGGGAGAGATTGCGATGGATGTCTGCCGGAATTCCTTCGTTATTGATGACCTTCTTTGTTTTGCAACCGGATACTCAATAGAAGCATCCAAGTTGAAGTTCAAAATCAGTCAGAACTGGGAGAACCCGTCCTCTGATTTTCCAAAATATTGCGAAACCAGCAACGCCTTTCTGATTTTTGAGCGGGTTCTTTGATTCAGCAGCTCAGATCCGCTTTTCCCGTTTCAACAGGTGCACAAGGTTGACAAGAAAGTGCGGGAAGGCTTTGAGCTTGTCAGTCCAGTGACGACGGTACAGCTCCGCCAGATAACGGAATGTATTATATTGAAAAGGTGTGTACGGAAACCACCAATGCGACTTGAAACTGAAGAGGCGTGAGCGGGGTCGATGGATATGGCGGGTGTTCACGAAACTGTGCAGTCCCAGTTCGCCTCGTGTCCGTCCCATTCCGCTTTCCTTGATGCCACCCCAAGGGGCTTCAGCAAGTCCGGCTGCGTAAACCACTTCATTGATCATTACCGTTCCGACCTGCAGCTGCTTGGCGATTTGCCGACCCTGGCTTAAGTTACGCGTGAATACGCTGGCGACCAGGCCGAGGGCACTGCGGTTGCAGGCGGCGACCGCTTCGGCAGGAGTCTTGAATTGAGAGAGGGCGATGATCGGGCCGAAACTTTCTTCCTGAAAAACGAGCGATTCTTCTATTCCTGCGCCTGAAATCAGAGTGGGGGCGAGGCTTCGAAGATCAGAAGAAAATTCTCCTCCCATGAGAATACTCAAGCCCCGTTGTCTCGCGTCTGCGAGATGGCTTTGGTAAACCGTAATCTGCTTTTCAGAAATCATCCTGCCCGGGCGATTCTCTTCGGGGTGCGCCTGCAGGAGAGCGGCTTTTTTCAGAAGCAACTCCGTGAATTCAGACGCAACTGAATCATGCACCAGAATGCGCGAAGTCGCGGCACAGACCTGTCCCGCATTACTGAACCCGCCCCAGAGCGCCGCACTCGTTGCGAGATCAAGATCCGCATCGCGCATCACAATCAGGGCGTTCTTTCCGCCTAATTCCAGATTGACGGGAATCAAATGCTTTGAAGCCTGTGATAGGATTTCTTTGCCGGCTCCAACCGAACCGGTAAAAAATATCTTTGCAGGCTTATGTTCGATAATTGCCCGGGCTGCAGAGGCATCACCAGAGATGATCTGGACCAGGCCGGCGGGAAGCCCGGCCTCATCGCAGAGCTCCTGGATTTTAAGGCCGGTGCGAGGAGTGACTTCACTCGGCTTCACAATCACAGAATTTCCAGCCACGACGGCTGAAATCACATCCGAGAACGGAATAAAAAACGGGAAATTCCAGGGAGCGATCACAGCAACAACACCCAGCGGGGTGTAATTCAGATCACTGCGCCTGTGAGGAAACAAGCGTATCGGCAGAGGCTGATCAGAAAGAATCTGCTTTGAGCTTTTCGCGAGAAAGGTGAGGTGCTCCAAAGCGGGAAGTACTTCAGAACTCAGGGCTTCGAATCGAGGCTTGCCGGTTTCCTCGCAGATCAGCGAGATAATTTCGTCCACATGGTTCAGCAGGGTTTCGCGAATAATTAAAAGCTGTTTGGCACGATAGGCAATCGGCCGTTCGCCCCAGCGTTCCTGGGCGGTGTGCGATTTTTCGAATGTGGCTGTTATTGAATTCATAATGGTGCTCCGGGGGAGACTCGAACTCCCATGCTTTTGGCGTACGACCCTGAATCGTATGTGTCTACCAATTCCACCACCGGAGCGCTTTTCCTGCCATGAATAGAGTCGTTTGGATTATGTGCCATAAACGGGGGGGCTCTGACAAGCTTCCATATTACCGAATCCACTGTGAATATAACTTGCATTAAAAACAAGGAGTTATGACTCAGAACAGCAACATTGACTTGGGGTGTCAAACATGGTCATTACCTGACTCAATGTTGCTCGCAAGAATCCCATTTATTCTAATCATCATCGGAACCCTTAGCGGAGCCCTTTCTTTGTCGGGTTGTGGCACCAACTTGTTCAGCGAAGGGGAACTCGAATTTGGTGGCACCTGCAAAGTCGCAAAAGATCAAATGGCTAGCTTTATGGCGCCGGTGAAAAAATTTCCATTAAGAGCAATTCAGGATCAAACATTCAATACCGAAGAGCGACGGGCCATCTCCGATGCAGTGGCTCAGTGGAATGCGCTGGGCCGGGAAATTTCCGGACACAATTATTTTGAAATCAGAACGGGTGGAATCCCTGAGGCCATTCGGCGGGTGGACCCCAAAGATTGTGGTCAGAGTTTTTCGGACGATTCGAGCTTTTACATTGTCAAAATCACTCAAATGGAGCGTTGGACCTCGCTCGGGTTTTCGAACGTGATTCCGGGCGCGACGATTCGCTGCGCCGGTGGTTACGATTTTTCTCATCAGATTGTGCTGATGAATCCGGGCACAGCGGAGAAGCCTTTGATCGATTCATCGCAGTTCGGCAGTGTCATCGTCCATGAATTCGGACATTCGCTGGGCCTCGATCACAGCTGCATTGATGGCCAGGGTAAACCAGATTATCGAAGCTGCAAGGGATTGCCTGTCGAGCATTCTTATCGTTCAGCGATTATGTTCCCGCGCCTTGCTAGATTGCTGTATTCCAGTTCCCTCAGTTCCGGATTGCCGGAAATCAAAGAAACTCCGCTTGAAAATGATTTTACGCGAACTCAGTGTCTTTATAGTCCCAAATAAATACGCGCTAAAATTCATGTAGGGCCGCTTGACCAAGTGCCCCGTGGTTGTTACCCAATGCTCATGGGTATTTTGAATGTTCAGGAAGCGCTTGTTCTGCTCGCCGCGTTGGCGGGGGCTGCACATGTGCTCGCACCCGACCATTGGTTGCCTGCCTCCTTGCTTGCCTGGCAGAGGCGCTGGAGTTTTACCAAACTTTCCAGCTTTTCACTGCTTGCGTACGTTCTGCACGTCGCTTTTGGTTTTTTTATATTCTTTTTCGGGATCAGGTTTTTCCGCGGTGTTCCCGCTTCGGATCTTTTTGCTTTTTCATTGATCCTTATAGTTACTATCATGATCTTTCGCGCTCTGCGATTTTCCAAAATCATAGAGGTTCAAAGGACCTCGCCCCGGAATGTCTGGGCACTTTTATCGGTGTTTTCGCTCCTCGGGCCCGCTGAATCAGTGATTCCGATCCTCATCAAAGCCGACCAACTGGGCCTGGGTTATGCTCTTCCGCTTCTGGCTTTCCTGGCAGGAACTGTCGTTACGGGAACGCTAGCGATGCTCCTGGGTAGAGCCGCGTGGAATCGCCCCTTCTGGCTTCCTCGGGGTCTGGAAATGGCGCACAGGAAAATGGCGGCCTTCCCGGTAGTGATTCTGGTGGCAATCGGTATTTCTTTTCTGGCAAAAATTTCAGGCTAATGCCGTGACCCCGCGGGGTTGTTAAGATGCTCAATGAATCACTCGGAATAGCCGAAAAGTGAATGATTATGTACACGTATCTTTTGCTGATACTTATTTCAGCCAGCCTCTCTGGTCCTGCATGGGCCGCCAAGGACCCCACCGCACATTGGAGGTGCTTGCAGTCGGCGCCTTCGGAAATTCCGGTGGAAGCCGAGCTGACTTTACCAGAGATCGAGAAGTTGATCACGACGGCAAAGAAGTATCCCGCAGTCGATTTCTTTTATTGTTTTGATAAAGCATTGAACGGCTTTAACGAAGTATTCGAAGCCCTGGGTGAGGCTTACCGGGTGAGGAACATCGTGAGTGGTTACGCCGCCGAAGCTTATCGGGCTGGGGCGATGACTCCGTTTGAGCCAGGGACTCAGTCCGGGAAAGATTATCTGAAGCAGGTGCGCAAAATGATGGAAGACCTCCGCAAGGGGAAGCGCGTGCCTCAGAGCGAGGGGCTAGCTGTTCCCGATGAGTACATGTTGGATGAAGCGTGCCTTGATGAATTATTCAAAGGTGGTAAAGCCGAGAACCCCGGTTTTGAGCGCGAGCTTCTTCGCATGCTCGATCGCGCGACTATGTCCGAAGCCCAATGCACGAAGTTCAAGCAAGCCTGTGAGCGCCGCAAAGCGAATATTGCAAAAGTGATTGAAAAGTACCTGCCTCATTTATTACCCAAGAAGTCGGTTGCGAGTAGCTCGACCGAATCTGGCACGGCTTCGTGCCCGGATCCGGGCATTGCAGATGTGAATGCCATTCTGGAAAATTCCAAAATTGCGAGCTATCTGGGTGATTGCATTAATTTGAAAGAGGGCGAGAATAAAAATATCGTGAGCAGGGTGACAACAGTGACCTCGACTTACAAACTGACGAGATTAAAAGATGACGCCGGGAAGCCTCGCTATCAGGTAGCGCTTCCTTACCAGTTCGTTGGTGATCCGCCTGAACTGGGGGATCAGGTCAAAAAGCGAACTCAAGAGTGTTTCGAGCGCGTTGCCGATAAGGTGCGTGGGCCTGATGGCGAAAAGCTGGAACTGAAGATCAATGACGAGTTTCCAAGTCGGAATCCTATTCAAGTCAATGTTTCTGCAAAGATCGGTCGCAGCAATACCCTGAATTGGAATTCGGCAGAGGACTGTCCGACGATCCTTCACGAAACTCTGCATCATCTCGGGCTGGTTGACGAATACAGGGAAATGTCCATGGGCTTTAGGCTCAAGGCGGATGGGGGCACGGAATTTGTGAACGACAAAGCAACTCATCTTTATGCTGATTGCAGAGTTCCTGGACCACCTGATTCAATCATGGAAACTCCAATTTTGGCGCTCGGCAAGACTCAGCAGAAAATAATTTACTCAGTCTGCGCCTGTTTCTTTCCGGGAGCCCAGCAGGGGGGTGGCTTCGGACCAGGATTTGCCGACAGCATTGAAGAAGGTTCAGAAAGATTCAAGGAATTTCAGGCGCGCGATTCTGACAAATGTCTGGAGAAGCTGATCAAGTTACCCAAAGATGCGGAGAAGTGTCCAGACGGCGTCGTCTCCTTTGAGGTTTACCATCAGTATTTCAGTCAAAACGTTGAGAACGAAAAAAGGTACCTCGCTGCAATGGAGGCAGGGGGGTTGGCCAGTAGTATCAATACTGTTCAGAAGAACATCAAAACAACGAGCATTCCCCCTGAAAAGTCCACTCTGCTTTATCCTGCCCATTTCCGGGCAATCATCAGTCCGGATTGCTTGAGCGAGAACAAAATCTATTACAGTTGTGCCCGCGAGTCCCAGAAGACGAGTATTGGTAACCTCGGGGATGATCGCTGTTCAAAAACGCTTCCTCCGGAATGTACGAAGGGAGGTGCTGCGTGGCTGCAGTAAGGGTATCTCTGGCTATTTTGATTTCATTCTTATTTGCAAGCAGCGCTTGGGCTGCCGATACTTCCGATCCGAAGTGGTCAGTCCGGATTGAAAGGCGGGCGGCTGGATTCAGTGAGCAATCAGCGCTTTCATTTTCCGCCGGGAAAGTTGCAATGACCCGCAATTCAGATTTTATTTGCGGCAAATCGGACCAGGCATTGCTTGGACTTTTTGAACGCAAGAGCGATGAAGCTTTCAATACAGAAAGAGATCGCCTTGAGCAGCATTGGTTACGCCTGAACCGGGCGGGATCCAAGCACGTGGAGAGGGCATCTGCACGGCCGGATTCTCATTCAGTTCGAGTATATCTGGGTCAGTTTGACATCAGTGAACAGCAGGACCTTGCACCTGGTCTCATAGAACTACTTTCGAAACAATGCGGGCAGGAGTCAAAATGGACTTGGGCTCATGTTGCAAGTGTTCGCAGGGGAATGAGCCGAAAGGGGCCGGGTCTGGAAATCACCGAATGGAAGAGTGGAAAGATGAAGGCGACCACTCAGCTGTCTTTTGAAGCGGGCAAATGCAGCAGCTCCATTGATGCTTTGGATGGCCAGTCAGTTTGGAGCTGTCTGGCCCCCGCGTTTGGCAAGGTGAAACTCAAGTAAACAATCCACTAAGCATCCTATGTAGAGCGTAGCGGGAATCGAAATAACAAGCGCAATATGAGAGAGACTTCGAATGCGTCGCTCACTATCAAGAGGCAGACGCCCGGTGGGTTCTATTGGCAGCAGTTACGGACTCGATAGTTTTGCTTGCTCAATAGTTCGCGTATAAGGTGCTTGCATAACCATTGCCCCGTTGTTATTTCAGTGACATGAGAGCAAAACGAGCACTTAAGCAACTCCATTTTCCGGGTTTGAATCGCAAGACAAGAGAACAAGCTCACGGCGGCGAAGCCACTGCTGGTAAGCGCAAAGAACAACGCCCTTTTGACTCAAAGCAGTCGCTGCACGTGGTTCTAAGATCGTCCAAGGCCAAGGGCGCCCATTCAATGTTGCATCCACAGCATTGCAATCATGTCCGTGCGCTCGTAGATCGGCTCAAGACCCGGTGGGGTGTCTCAGTTTATCGTTATGCGAACGTTGGCAATCACTTGCATTTACTCATTCGCGCGAAATCTCGCTCGGATTGGCAGGGTTTTATCCGAGAGTTATCTGGAGGAATTTCGATGATTGTCACTGGAGCGCGAAAAGGAAACGCACTGGAACGCTCTAAATCTGCTGGGCTGGCTGAAAGTGCAAAACGCGGGTTCTGGGACCACCTTGTGTTCACGCGCATTGTGAGTTGGGGGAAAGACTTCAATCATGTCGCTCGTTACGTGCTCACCAATCTTTGGGAAGGTGCGGGTGTGCCGGTGCGAAAGTTCCTTGAGGGGAGCTACAAAGTCTTAGGGCTTAGCGAAGAAGGCGGAGTTCTTGTCCACTCTCGACTTAACCCTGATCTGTTGGCCTTGATTAATGCCCAGATCGCTCCAGCCTAGACCCTGGGTCCGGTCCCTCCCGCAAGACCCTGGCCTTCCTTGGCAGAATTAGGTAACACCGCCTCAAAATCGTCGTTCCGATCGTTCCAATCGGCCAGTTGTTCCGATATAACTGTTGTATTACAGGATTTTATTACTCCGCATCAGCTCGTCAAAAGAATAGTCCGTCATCGCGAGTCCGGGCAGCTCAATCTCTTCATCTTCCGGTGAAACGCGTGGCCCAACTTCGTTTTTGAACCGATCAAAAAGGGTTTGGACATCGATTCCCGTGCCTTCGAGTAAAATGGAAATACGCTTGAGATTGGTTTTGAATTCCTGCCGTACATCGATGGAAGCACCAGCAGCACCCACCAGGTTTGTTGAAAATTCCGGCACCGCCACGGACTTGGAGGGGTGAGATGTTTTCCGCAACCACAAAACCGGATTCGAACAGAGCTCCAGCAGGTCGTCGAGAATCTGCAGTTTGATCCAGGCATTCAGGTGTTTCAGCTCCGGAACAACTTCGTCCAGAAAATCAGAGCGCGAAGTCTCGTTCTGGGTCTCGGCCACGAGTTCCAGCCTCGCGTCTTTGCAGGCGTGCGCCCATTCCAATGGACCAAGCGGATTTTCCTGAACGTGCAGGAAGGCGTCGACTATTCCTGCAGCAGTTCGGGTTTCGGGTTGGCTCTCGAAAGTGAGTCGGCGCGGATCATTGGCAGGAAGACTTCGAATGAGTTGAAATGCTCGTTTCCGTAAACGCGGAGTAGCCGCCGTGATTCCATTTGCTTTGAGGAAAGCGCTGGTCCTGCGCATCCAGGTCCGGCTGCTCTTTGGATAAGTCACCATTCGGAAAAGACCGTCCGGTCTGAGCAGGGAGGAAAGGTGTTGGAGCAGACCGGCAGGATCTTCGACATGATGAAGAACATTTGAGGCGATAATGTAATCAAAGCCGGCGATATCCCGGAATTCGCGGAGATCATTTTCGACAAAAGTCACTGGCCCAAAACGCCGCCGGGGTACGAGCGAAAAACGCGACGGGGCGACATGCGCAAACCAGTAGCGGATTTTGGCCTGTCTCAGTGAACGCTGGCTCAGATCAACGGCCACAATTTCCACCGCTTTTGGATGATATTCAGCAACCAAGAGTGGCTCAAGTGTGCCGCAGCCGGCGATCAATAAGCGAGGATGCTCGGCGCCTTCCGTTTTACCCGCCAACTGAAGCCCGTATTCATAACTGAGCGACCGGCCTTGTCCCCGTTTTGGCAAAGCTAGCGGATAGATCGGAGGGTAGGGGAATCTCTCGTATTGCGCTTTCAGCGGGTTCAAGCAGAGAGCTTCCGGCCTTGGTTCTTACAGATCTCAAGCAGGTGATCAAAGCTGAAAATTCCGGTCGTATGCCCATCACTGAAGCTGAGCTGGACGGCATAGCGGCCAACGAGGGTGGCGTCGGTCGTGCGGACCTCCGGGTTGATCGAGGTGCGTTGGATAGTTCTTTGCCCCGTATTTTCATCAACGCAACCGGCGCAAGGGCAGTAAAAACGGAGTTCCACGTATGAAACCGCGTACTTTTCGCCATTATTCCAGGCGACGAGCATTTCTGTTGTGCTGAATGGTTCGATTTGAGTTGGAGACAATGCCATCGGAAGCCCCTTTTTTCACCTCGATAGCATAATTTTAGCCTTGTGGGGTGAGCCTTCTCTCTTGAGGAGACGCCAAGGCTGGGGTAAATGTTCGCAATATGGCAACTTCCAGTAAACGTCTGCGCGGTGCGGTGATCGGGTATGGTTTCATCTCAGGTAAGGGGCATATTCCTGCTTACCTGGACCGAGCGCAGGGGCGTGGTGACGTTGAAATCGTTGCGGTTGCGGATATCTGTGAAGCACGCCGGTCCAGGGCGCAGGAAGCTTTACCCAAAGCCCGGCTTTATTCGGATTACAAAGCTCTACTGGATAAAGAAGCGGAAAATCTTGATTTTGTCGACATTTCCACACCGCCCTGTGACCATGCGGCAATTGCGCACGCGGCTTTTGACAAGGGATTGCATGTTCTCTGCGAAAAACCGCTGACCACCACGCTCGAAGATGCCCGCTCCCTGCTGGAACACGCGATCAAAGCCAAGCGCGTTCTGTTTCCCTGCCATAATTACAAACACGCTCCTGTAGTCAAAGCGATCCAGGAAATCATCCAAAGCGGGCAGATCGGAAAAGTCCGTTCGATCACTCTCAGTACCTACCGCAACACTCACGCAAAAGGCGTCAACGAGTGGAAGACCCACTGGCGGCGGGAGAAAAAATACAGCGGCGGCGGAATCGCCATGGATCATGGCAGTCATACTTTCTATCTGACTTTTGACTGGATGAATTCCTACCCAACCGCAGTTACCGCCAAAATGATCAATCTTGAGCCCGAAAAATACGACACAGAGGACAACTTTTCGGCAGTACTGACGTTTCCGACCGGATTGGCTCACGCCCATCTGACCTGGACCGCAGGCGTTCGCAAAGTCATTTACACCGTACAAGGTGAGCGGGGCGCGATCACAGTGGATGATGATGATATGCAGCTGGCTTTGATGAAAGCGACAGGGGGCCCCGATGTCGCCCAGGGAGCAGTGACCTGGGAAGTGGAAAAGCGCTCGATTACCTCCCACTGGATGGATGCCAGCCATGTGAGCTGGTTCAACTCCCTTTTTGATCAGTTCAAGACTGCGATTGATCAGGGCATTTACGTGGGTAAAGAGGCCCGGGAGTCTTATCTTTGCATTCAACTCATCACAACTGCGTATAAAAGTGCGAAGGAGGGGTGCCGGGAACTGCCTTTGGGCACCGAGGTCCCCGGAATCCCCGGAATTTGATTCTAGGTTTGCTTCTCGGGGTATTTTGATCTAATAAAACCCTTTATTCGACTTTACGAACAGAGCCCGAGATGGGCTCTGGTATTGACTTTTAAGGAGCCTGAAATTCCTATGACCCAAAACAAACCAGTAACCATTGCGCCTGCCGAAGGCAAACTTGCAATTCTGACTCCCGGAATGGGAGCCGTTGCCACCACTTTCTACGCCGGCGTTGAAGCCGTGAAGCTCGGGATCGCGAAACCAATCGGCTCCTATACTCAGATGGGCAAAATCCGCCTCGGCAAACGTACCGAAAAACGTTACAGCCTCGTCAAAGATCTCGTTCCACTTACTTCGCTTGAGAACATCGTCTTTGGCGGCTGGGACATTTTCCCGGATTCTGCTTACGAGGCCGCCAGTCACGCGCAGGTCCTCGAGAAATCACTTCTTGAACAGCTCAAAGAACCGCTTTCGAAGATCAAGCCGATGCCCGCCGTTTTCGATCGTGAATTTGTGAAACGCATCGACGGACCGAACGTTAAAAAAGGCAAAACCAAGATGGATCTTGCCGATCAGCTCCGCGCTGATATCCGCAATTTCATGAAGACCAACGGTTGCTCCCGTGCCGTGATGGTCTGGTGTGCCTCGACTGAAGTCTATACGCCACCGACTGCCACGCATAAAGATATCAAGAGCTTCGAAGAAGGTCTGCGCAACAACGATCCGGCGATTCCGCCTTCCCAGATTTACACCTACGCAGCCATTATGGAACGCGTTCCATATGCCAACGGTTCCCCGAACGTCTCGGTCGAAACCGCCGCACTCCAGCAGCTGGCGGAAGAAATGGGCGTTCCGATCTGTGGTTCTGATTTCAAAACGGGCCAGACCCTGATGAAGACGATCGTTGCCCCGGGACTCCGCAACCGCCAGCTGGGTGTTGCCGGTTGGTACAGCACGAACATTCTCGGCAATCGTGACGGCGAAGTGCTCGATGATCCGGGTTCCTTCAAATCCAAGGAAGTTTCCAAGACCGGAGTTCTGAACGAGATCTTCTCGAAGGAACATTATCCAGACCTTTACAGCGACGTATGCCATGTCGTCCGCATCAACTACTATCCTCCTCGCGGCGACAATAAAGAAGGCTGGGATAATATTGATATCTTCGGCTGGCTCGGTTACCCGATGCAGATCAAGATCAATTTTCTTTGCCGTGACTCCATTCTGGCCGCTCCGATCGTCCTTGATCTGGCGCTCTTCATGGATCTTGCCAGCCGTGCAAAAATGCGTGGTTTGCAGGAATGGCTCTCCTTCTATTTGAAGGCCCCGGTTATCAAGCCGGGACTTCCTGTTGAGCATGATCTTTCGGTTCAGCTGTTGAAGCTTGAGAATACTCTCCGCTTTTTCACGAACGAAGAGCTCATCAATCATCTCGGTCTCACTTACTACGGTGTGGACGAAAGAGACGCAGTCGTTTAAGACCCGCTACTCGGGCGGCTTAAAACCACTGAATTATTTAACCGCCAGGGATCCGGTGATCTCTGGCGGTTTTGTTTTATTGCGCCAGCGGCTGAGCAGAAGAAGGAGGGCTGGCAGCGTGAAAACTGCCGAAACCACGCAGGTCAGTTCTCCGGCAACGGCCAGTCGCCCGAAACTGACGAAGCCCTGATTCCCCGCAATCAGCAGGGATGTGTAGCCGGTGATCGTTGTAAAGCTGCAGAGACCGACTGCGCCGCCTGTGTTGCGGATGACCCGCAGGATGCTGGCGCCGCCTTCCTGCCGGAAGCGCTGGAAGATGTTGACTCCGTAATCGACGCCGATTCCGAAGGTGATCGGAAGTGCGATGAAGTTCAGGAAATTGATTTTCCAGTCCAGGCCCAAAATCAGGCCGGCGAGCCAGGTGGCTCCAAGCAGCAGAGCTGAGAGAATCAGTAGAACCGTTGTGGCTTTTCTGAAGAGCACAATCACGAGCAGGACGACTGCACAAAGGGCGAAAAGAGTGGCACGCGGGCCATCGCGGGAAATGGATTGGATCATGTCGGAGGTGATCGGAAGGGTTCCGGCGACCGGCGTTCCCGGGGCGACAGAATCCGAGGTCTCTCTGAGTTTTGTAATGAAAGGGATCAGGCGCTCTCCCTGCCAGACGGAATCGTCGAGCGGTGGTTCGACCAGCACGAGTTTGCCGACGGACTTGTCCCTTTCGGTGAACTTGCTGATAATCAGGGGCGGCAGATCTGTTTCATCGATTTTTTGCAGCGAACCCGCAGTCAGGAATTGATTGACCAGTCTGCGGTCGGATTCCGAAAGCCGCTGCACAAGTTTTTTTGGCAGCAGTGTCCGGATTTCTTTCAAGACTGCGATCTTTCTGTCCTGTTCTTTCGGAATGAAATCATCCAGCGTCTGAACAGCTGCAATCATGCTGCCTTTGCCTTCTTTGGCTTTCAGTGTCTTGAGCGCTCCGGCAATTTTTACGGCCTCTTCCCGCTTCTGCGGCAGGATCACGACCGGTGCAAGATAGCGCTGGAAAATTTCATCAAGATACTTTGAAAGGTACCCGGAACCGCTTGTCATACTGGTCTTGTTCCGCAGCTTGGAAAGATTCGTCTCGATTATTTCGGGTGTGAATTTCGAGAAGGTCGCAACTGAGGCAACTGTGATCAGCAACGAGACGCTCACGATGACCCCCGGAAAGCGCTCGACAAAACGTGCGGTGGCGTTCGCGAAATAGGCCCGAAGCTGTCGCTGCCTTGCTTTGGGTACGAGGCAGATCCTGCGTTCGAGCAGGTGGATATAAGCGGGAAGCAGCGTAAAAGCACTGATCCAGCACAAGACCATCCCGATCAGGCCAATCACCCCGAATTGCCGAAAGCCCCGGAATCCAGTCAGGATCAGCGAGCCATAAGCCAGGCCGGCGGCCAGCGCCGCGGTCCAGGTCGCGGTTGCGGTCTGGGTGATGGCCACCAGATTGGCGCGGATCGCATTCCGGCCATGACGTCGTTCTTCAAGAAACCGCGCAAGATAAATGATGCCGAAATTGATGCCGTTTCCAATGACGATGCTCCCCATGAAGGCGGAATTGGCATTGAGGTAGCCGACGGCAAAAAAGGAGATGCCGAAAGTCCAGAACGCTCCCACGAAAAGACTGAGGACCAGGGCCATGGTTGCCCAGAAGTTCTGAAAAAACAAAATCATGGCAGCCGTGACGATCAGCATGACAATCACCGTGGATATTTCGAGGTCTTCCATGAGGGATTCATGTTCTTCGAGGGTGTCCTGAACGCCGCCGGTGTATTTGATTTCCAGGTCCGGTGCATAGGACTTTGGATTCAAGGCGATGATGGATTCCTGTACCGCCTGCTTGAGTTTGCGTACCTGATCGATACTGGAACTTTTCCCGGGCATATAAGCGAGCAGCGTTCGCAGTGTCCCGTCGGGACGGGCATAAAAACCGTCGGGTAGTTTGGAATAAGAAGCGGTTTTGCTTTCATACTTCTGGCGTAAAACCAGAAAATCGAGTTTGGGTTCCGGGATTTCCACCTCACTGAAAATATTCAATGGATTGTAGAGTTCTTTTTCGTATTCGATTTTGTCGCGGACGTAATCACGAACCCGGATCAGGTCCGGCAGTTCCAGATAAAGGGCTGAGTGCTCTCTGAAAAAGCGCAATTCTCTGTCAATTTTGTACTCGACACTGGAGATGACGGTTTTGGGATACTGGTGGAGTCGCTGGGCAAGATCGACGACAAACTTTTTGCTTTGTTCCGGCTGCTGCGAAAACATGAGGACCGCCAGACTGTCGATGGATTCAAGGCGGCGCGTGACCTCGTCCAGGTCTAAAACGCTGCGGGCTGTGGTCGGTAAAAGCTCCTCGATGTCAGTGCGAAGGTTCTTGTAGAGCTGAACGGAGTAATAGGCTCCCACAAAACCGGAGATCGTCCCCAGCACGGCCACCCAGCCGGCATAGCGCAGGAGGAATTTCGCAAAAGTCCGCACGTTTAAATACCCAAGTCCCTTGTTTTTATTTCATTTCTGGTCTTAACTGATCCCATCGTGAACCTCACGGCATTAGTAAGATCATTTACCATCAGTTTGGGAGATTTCTCGATTTTTGTATATGAGACAATGCTCTCGTCCAGAGGCTTCTGGAAGCGCAGGGGCTTGTTCTTGCGCCAATGTGAATTCATTGGTGTGACGTCCATTGGTGTTGTGGTTTTTGCCGGAATCTTCATGGGTGGGGTTCTCGGCTATCAACTTTATGTGTCTTTTCACTATTTTGGTGCTGATGCCCTCCTCGGTGGAAGCGTCGGCGTGGCGCTTTTTCGTGAACTGGGACCGGTTCTGACGGCGGTGATGGTCACTGGTCGCGCCGGGGCGGCAATGGCTGCCGAACTTTCCAGCATGCGCATTTCTGAGCAAATCGATGCCTTGGAGGTGATGGCTGTTGACCCGATTGAGTATCTCGTTGTGCCCCGTGTCGTAGCCGGCTTTCTGATGTTGCCGCTTCTTTCGGTCTTCTTCTGTATTGTTGGTTCGTGGGCTTCTTCTGCCGTTGCCTGCAGCGTGCTCGGACTGGACTATCAAATTTTCTGGACGCAATATGCCTGGGTGGTTGATAAGACCGAGTTGGTTCATTGCATCGTCAAATCGGCGGTATTCGGTACGATTCTGACCTGGATTGGCTGCTTCTTTGGTTTCAGGGCTCAGGGAGGTGCCAGTGCAGTAGGTCTGGCCACCCGGAGTACAGTTGTGGTAGCCATCCTGACAATCCTTTTGAGTGACTACATCCTGACTTCTTTTCTTCCCTTCGGATTTTCGAAATTGAGGGCTTTCTGAATTATGCACACAACCGATTCGAGTTTTAAGACCCGTTTTAAAGTTGGGATTTTCACCCTGGTAGGTTTGTTTTCTGTCGGGGCGCTTACCGTTTACGTGAATGATCGCCCCTACTGGTACCGTCCCTGTCAGCTGGTTCATATCAGTGTCGAAGATGCGACTGGTCTGAAATCAAAATCCGCCGTTCGTTCGCTGGGCCTGGAAATCGGCTATCTTCAGAATGTCGAGTTGGCCGAAACCCATGTGCGTCTTGGAATCTGCATCACAGCTCCTGTGGAAGTTCTGGCCGCAACCCGTGCTTATATCCGCGGCGAAGGATTTCTGGGGGATAAGTTCGTTGAATTGAAGCCCGTGAAATATTTAGGTGGAACCCAGGAGCCGGATAAAGAGCCAGGCGACTCCAAAGGCGATTCGAAAACCAGCAGCCGTTTCAAGAAGATCAAAGAATTGTGGATTCCCGAAGCCGCAGCTGCAGAGCCGCAAAGCGTGGCAGTGACTCCGGCGGCGAGTCCGGTCCCCGCTGTCACTCCTGCGAAAACTCCCACAGTGAGTCCTCAAAGAAGCCGGACCAAGCGTCCGGGTGAACGAGAGATTCCCGTCGGAGCGGGTGCTGGCGATATGCAGGCGATTGTGGGCCGCGTGGATCAGCTCGTGGGTGAAATGACCCATCTCACAACCAACCTCAAACAGGCGATTCGTCCGGAAGAATTGCGCGAAACGATGAAGCAGCTCAATCGCGCCCTGGAGAATGCGTCTAAAACCATTGCTCCCGAAGGCAGCTTGAACCAGACTGCTCAGCGTTCCCTGGCTAAACTTGAAGATGCCATTGAGCAGCTCCGCCTCATTATGACCCGGATCAACAAGGGAGAAGGCTCCGTTGGAATGCTGCTCAATGATCCCGTCTATGCAGTCGAAATGCGCGAAGCCATCAAGAACGTCAATAAATTGCTCGGAAAAGTCGACGAGATTCGCCTGACCGTGGACGTTGGCGGACAGATCATCAGAAGCTATGATAGTGCGCGCGCCTGGTACCGGCTCGCAATGTGGCCCAAGAAGGACCGTTACTATTTATTAGGGATTTCGGTCGATCCGCGCGGCCGGCGCACCAAGCTGAAAACTACGACCAAAGTTCCTGGCAGCCCGGAGAGTTCGGTGGAAGTGACGCAGCTTGAAGAAACCGGACTTCTGCTGACAGTCATGCTGGGCAAGGTCTATTGGGACGTACTCGATCTCTCGATCGGTGCCTTCAATGGTGATGGGGCCGTTTCCCTGGGCTTGAATCTTGGACCCGCAGACAAGCGTGATGCCCTTCAGATCAAGCACGATATTTATGCCAGAAGCGGTGAGAACTCCGCTGATGGTCGTGTGACGTTTATTGCCAGACCCTGGCTCGGCACTTACGTCATGACGGGCATTGAGTCCTACAACAAGATTGATGGCAAAATTCCGTATTTTTATGGAGCAGGGGTTTCGTTTGACGACGAAGACATCAAGCTCCTCTTTGCTCTCAGATAACTCAAGGCCGCCGCAAGGCCTGGGAGAGCTCTTCTGGCGAGTGGGTCAGCAGGTAAAGTACCGCTCTGAGTGACGGCTGATGAAGGGCCAGGTGGGCCGTCCTGCGAAGCGCCGGTTTGGCATTAAAGGCGATGCCGAGTCCCGCTCTTTCCAGCATGAGGGCATCATTGGCTCCATCACCGATGGCTACTGCATCTTCCGCGCTCGCGTTTTCACGCAAGGCAATCTGCTCGAGAAGATCTGCCTTTCTTTGGGCATTGATGATGGGCGGAATGATATTCCCAGTCAAAACGCCTTCTGCGGTTTCGAGAGAATTTGCGAAAGCATAATCCAATCCGAGTTGGGTCTTCAGGCGGTCGGAAACAAAGCTGAAGCCTCCACTGATCAGAGCAGTTTTGAAGCCCAACCTCTTGGCTGTGGAAATCAGCTCCAAGGCCCCCGGCGTAAAGGCCAGACGGGAATAGACACGATCGAGATCCGCTCGTGTGAGCCCTTTGAGCTTCGCGCAGCGGCGCTTGAGGCTTTCACTGAAATCGATGTTTCCTTCCATTGCATCCCGGGTAATTTCAGAAACTTCCTGGAAAACACCGCGTTCCCTGGCCAGCTCGTTGATAACTTCATTCTGAATCAGCGTAGCATCAATATCCATTACCAGAATCCGCTTCGTCCGCCGGTAGAGGCTCTCTTTCTGAAGCGCGATATCAACTTTGAGTTGGGTAGAAAATTCGAGCAGGTCCACGCGAACCCGGAGAGGTTGATCGTTTGCAGGATGGGTATCTTGAACGATCAGTTCTACTCTCTGGAATTCATGCTCGTGCAGTCGCCGCTCCGAAAGGATCTGTACAGAATGCGATTCCAGAAAGATACGGACTCTTTGAAGTGCTTCGGTCGATACTCTTTCGGCAAAGAGTGTCACGGCGTATTTTAGTGGGATCCTGTCCATTTTGGCAGGTTAGCACGAAGACTCATCGTTTTACCAATTGACGCATTTGACCGATTTCGATTAGACCGATTGCATGACACTTTCTACTCAGCCGTACAAAGGGACTCGCGATTTTTATCCCGTGGACATGCGGATTCAACGCTGGATGTTTGACGGAATGCGTCAAGTCACTGAAAAATATGGCTATGAAGCTTATGATGGCCCGATGTTGGAGCCGTTTGAACTTTATGCCGCCAAAACGGGCGAAGAAATTGTCAACAACCAGCTTTACTGGTTGATGGACCGCGGAGAGCGAAAACTGGCAATTCGTCCCGAAATGACCCCCACCTTGGCCCGCATGGTCGCCGCAAAATTTCATGAGTTGCCCCGCCCGGTTCGCTGGTACAGCATTCCGAATTTGTGGCGATATGAGAGGCCCCAGAGAGGACGGTTGCGGGAACATTGGCAGCTCAATGTAGATGTTCTGGGTGGCGATCCTCTTTTGGCGGACGCGGAGCTGTTGACGTTGGCTTACGATCTGATCCGGGGCTTTGGGGGGGAAAAGTTTGTTTCAATCAAGGTGAATAACCGCCGCCTGATGGATTATTTCTTCACCCAGATTTTGGGGTTAACGCCGCAATCGGCTTTACAGACCACCAAGGCAATCGATGCCCGCGCGAAAATCGGGGAGGAAGCCTATGTGAAATGGCTGGCTGACCTGGGCATCTCCGCGGACAAGCAGAAAGAAATGGAGGAGTTCTTCCGGTCTGGTTTCGATGAAACCGCTGCCCGTATGCCGTGCCAGGGTGTGGAGGAGTTGAAGTCACTTTTCCAGATGCTTGCAGAATCAGGCTTGTCGAAGGAAGTGGCCTTTGATCCGACCGTACTCCGGGGGCTGGACTATTACACGGGGACAGTTTTTGAAATGTACGATACTTCGCCCGAAAACCGGCGGGCCATGTTCGGTGGAGGTCGTTACGATAATCTGCTCGGCCTATTCGGAAATTTCAAATTGTCCGGCGTCGGACTCGGCATGGGTGATGTCACGCTCCGTAATTTTCTGGAGACCCATGGATTGCTGCCCAATCTTGGGCAGGGCGTGGACATATTTGTAGGCTTGCCCAAGCTTGAATTTCGGGGAAAAGCCGAAGAGGTTGCCCGTGCTTTGCGCGGAACCGGATTGCGTGTGATGACACCGCTGTCCTGTGATGGCTTTGGAAATCAGCTCAAACTCGCGACCAAGCACGGAGCCCGGTTCGCCGTCCTGTTTGGCGAACGCGAGCTTGCCGAAGGCAAGGTCCTGGTTAAGGAACTGGCCACTGGAATTCAAACCGAATATCCCCTTGGGGCGGTTGCGCAGGAAATAAAGGGAAAGTACAAAAAATGAGCGAATCGATTCCTATTCAGAAAGTTGATCCAAAGGCGGTCCTTCCGACCCGCGCGCATCCTGATGATGCCGGGCTTGATCTGTATTCTCTTGAAGACGTGAAAATCACCGCGCGGGGAGGGACTATGGCCAGGACGGGAGTCGCTATCGCGTTACCAACCCACCACGTGGGCCTGATCGCAGATCGATCTTCGCTGGCAAAGAAGGGCCTAAAAACTGCCGGCGGGGTCATTGATGCAGGGTATCGGGGGGAAGTTCAGATTGTCCTTTGGAATTTATCTTCGGAAGATATTTGGCTGAAACAAGGTGAACGAATTGCTCAACTTCTGATCCTGCCGATAGCAACGCCTGCAGTGAAGGAGGTGGCTAGTCTTGATTCGACACGGCGGGGTGAAAAGGGCTTCGGGAGTACTGGAAAATAAGAAGTGTGACCCGAAGGGCGAACCTGTTAAACCTCCGGGCCACGTGTGAAACGCCTGTTTCACGGCGCAGTGCTGTTGCAAACGATAAGCCGTGCCCAAGATTTCTGTACTTTTAATTTCTTTGCGATTAGGCTGAAAAACTAATGAAGGGGAAATCAATGAAAACTCTAGTCATCTTGTCAGCTCTATTACTGCCGGTTCTGGCTTCTGCTTATACTTTTGACAAAGAAGTTCCCGAAGAGATCAAGACCCAGATGGTCAATGACCTCAGCTTCATTGATACGATCGAAGGTGAGAAATCCTCCGCCCTCCATCAGCAAATTTTCGGGCTTGTCAATGGTCCGGTTTACACGCAATTTTTTAATTCCCGCGTTACCGCTATTGGAATGAATGCCTGTGGTGGCGGCAAAGCAGTAGCGTGTGTCATTCCGTACTACAGCAATTCAAAAATGTGGCTCACTGAAAATTTCGTGAAATTCAGCCATCCCCAGGTTTCCAGAATGATGGTCGTATTTCATGAGGCGCGGCATACCGAAGTGAAGAACGGTAACTTCCCGCATGCGACCTGCCCCACACCGTTCAAAGATGCGGATGGAACGGATATGAAGAGTATCTGGACGGGGGCGACACTTGCTGGTGAACCGGCTTGCGACAAGACGCCTTTCGGTTCTTACGGCTCTTCCATGATCATGTTGAAAAACATTCAGAAGTTTTGCTCCAACTGCACGGATAAGGTGAAGATGGATGCTGGGATTTATGCGGACGACCAGTTCAAGCGTGTGACTGATCAGAACGCGATCCAGGCGATTCGCAAAGATCTCTACAATAACGTCAATCTCTGATTGTGCAGAGAAGGACATTATCCATCCTTCTGGCGGTCGTGCTCGCGACCGTGCTCTTTGCATTGATTCGAGGCTCTGGACCGCGCCAATCGCCCACTTCTCCGGGGGAAGATGCGGACACCTCGACGGTTTTGGCACCTGCGGTCCCGGCCACGCCCTCTCCTGGCAATTCGGCTGTTCCGGTTCTTCCTTCTTCGACGGAATCGGCAACACCCGTCGCGTACTCTCCTGAAGATGGCCAGAAGGTCACGTTGCTCAAAGAGATTCTGAAATCAAAGAATGACAATGATCCGAGGCTGGACCGTGAGCTTCGGGTGCTCTCGGAAGGCGCTAAGAATCTTATGGTTCAGCAGTACCGGGCATTCGAAGCCGAAAAGCGGAATGAGCGGGGCACCATTGTTTTTCTTTTGGGTCGAAATCTGCGAGCGGAACCCGATTTCAGTTTCCTGTGCGAGGTCCTTCGTGAGCCGCCCTGCCTGAGTCTGAAGAATTGCTCGGGCGACCCCAGCACCGTAGGACGTGAGGATTTTGAGCATGAGTCAGGCGAGGAGATCACGCTGGCTTATCCGCAGATTGTGGCTCTGGTCGCTCTTCAGGATTACCTGCTGGCCGGCTCCACGACCCCGACTGGCCGATTCAGCGCGCTGAAGGCACTGGAATGCGCAAAAGATTCCAAAGTTCCGGCGGTGCAAGCCAAAGCGGCTCAGGTGAAATCTACTTCAGAACACTCGTCAGGATCTTGATATGTTCGAGATCAAAGAGCCCGATTTTCTCGTTCAGAAAGCTTTTCGCCGCATCCAGCGGTAGTAAACCCTTTGCCGAGCAGTAGTGCTCAAAATTATTGCAGAGATTCAGAACCTGCTGTTTCAGAGGCATGGTGGATAATCTTTTCTTTCCTGGGAATCCGGCACCCTCTCCGATTTCCTCATGATTGGCAATGAGTTCGAGAATTTCGCGATTGATGTACGGTTTGCCGGCGAGCTGATGTGCGGAGGCGACGGGGTGCTCGTGGTATTTCTTGAGGTCTTCGCCCGCGAGTTTATCCCATTTGAAATCTGCCGCAAATCCCATCTTGGTCAAGGCAGAGTCGTGTAAAAGACCGGCAATACCCAAGTCCATAATATCCCGCGTTTGGCTGACTCCGAGCCGAGCTGCAATACCCAGAGCCATGCTGGTGACGTTAGCGGAATGCTGGTAGTTATCGAGCGCTGTTCCGGTTGATGCGAGAATGTTTTTGAGAGCGCCTGATTCCGAGGTGAGGAAATCAACAACCTTGGAGACACGTTCTTCAGTTTTCTTATAACCGGATTCGGTCTGCATATTGTGCAGAGCGTTTTCAGATTCTGTCACCATGGCGCTGCTGACTAAAGATGATCGCTCTTGTACGGAAATTTGATCATTCTTGAGCTGGCTCAAGCCGGTATCGAGATAGGCGAGATAGGCGGATTCCGAATCATCCGGGATATAAAGTTTCTTGACGCCTTTCGCGCGAAGTCGTTCAATACGTTCTGGCTCGAATGGGTCAGATGTCCTGATGTAATGAACGTATTTGTCGGCAATCAAGATAAAGATATTGAAGTTAACGATATCTCCGGGACGAAGTGTTCCGATTCGAACAGGTAAAAAATTCATTTGATGTTTGACTCCAGTATATAAAAATAACCTAAGTAGCATGGAAAATGAAATGAAGATCAATCAAGAGATTTTAGGATACTTTAAAGAGGAATCTGCTCAAGTTTTAAAAGAGCTCAATGAGATTGTGAATAGTCTTGATGCGCCACATAAAGAATTTCCGTCGCGCCTGCTCGAAGACTTCTCTCAAAAAATAGACCGAATCATGGGTGCCTCCAAAACGATTGGGCTCGAAATCCCTGACCATCTCGGGCTGCAGCGAATTGGAAAGCTGGCGGAACTTTGCAAGCTCCTGGGTTACAAGGCGGCCGAAAAGAAAGTTTCGCAGTTTGTACCGATCTATGCGGCTTTCTGGGGAGATACTCTGGAGGTCATCGAGAATCTGCTTTCGTCAGTTGAAGATCTGGAAAAGACCGAGAAAATCGTCAAATCATTTTCGGCGGTTCTGCAAAAGCGCCTTGAATGGCTGCTAACACGAGTTGAACCTAAGAAAGCCGCTGCAACTGTCACTGAGCATGTGAATCAGGTTCAGGATCTTCTTAAGTCCCTGGGGCTTGAATGAAAAAGAATCTATTCTGTAAGTCGGCTGTTTTGCTTTTGTTGGTCGCACCACTGAATCAGAGTGTTGCTGCGGAGAATGGTCTTTTTGGTTACACCCATTTGCTGCCGAGCCCGCTCACCCTGCCAGCAGGAACGCTGGTTTTCGGGACAGATGTTTCGTTTGGTCTGACAGATTTCCTTCAGGTGGGAACGAATCTCCTGAGCAACTTCTACAATGTTTACAACGTGAACGCGAAGGCCGCACTCGTGGATTACCCAAGCTTTGCCTTGGCGGTTACCGGCAGTTTTGTTCAATTCAATTACCAGGACATTGATCCGCGAAACCGCGATTTCGCGGTCTCGTCGCTCCTGCCGGGGGTGATTGCGGCAGTGGAGGTTGCTCCGGCTCTTGCTTGGTTCATCGGTGGTAATCTGAATTACACTTCGCAGAGTCTGGTGAGTGACGGCGTGGAGACTTCGGGTTACATGACGGGAGCATCGATCGGTTCAGATCTGAGCTTTGCGTATAATGCGCTCAAAAAAACCCGCACTAAAGGACTCGGGAATGCGGTGTCGGCGGGTGTGAGTTACGATTTGAGTTACAAGTTGGCAGGTTTGGGCATCAGTCACCATTGGCCGGGATTTCATCTGGGTATTCATTATTATCCGGGAGCGGACCGCTATGCTGTTCGTCCGATCATCGCGGGCGGGGGGGTCTGGAAGTTCTAGGCAACTTGAGTCGCGTACGGGGACCTTGGCTTGGCGGGCAGCGTTAAGCAGAATCGCTTTCGACGAGTATCCGAACTGTTAAAACGGTGAAATGGGTTGCTGTGCCCCCAAGGTGCAGTTATCCTTAATTGAACAGCTCATTATTGAACGTATTCATTTTTTGAAAGGCTTATGTATGAAAAATTCCAAAGGGTTTTCTCTCATTGAATTGATGGTCGTAGTCGCAATTATCGGTATTCTGGCCGCAGTCGCCGTGCCGCAGTACTCAAAATATCAGGCCAAAGCGCGCCAATCCGAAGCGAAGGTCGCATTGGGCGCGATTTTCTCAGCTGAAAAATCATTTGCGGTTGAGCAATCGAATTACACCGCGTGCATCGCTGCTATCGGTTTTTCTCCTGAAGGTAAGCATTTTTATTTAACGGGTTTTAATGGGATCGTGGCGGCCAGCGCTCCCGGAACTTGCTACTCGTTCAGCAGTGGCAGTACCTGTGCTTCGGGTACTACCCATTGTGCTGTAGCTGATAAGGGCACTTATCACGTGGCTGATACGGGAACCAGCGGCACTCCTGTGACCGATCCGACAAAATTACCAACGACCGCAGTGGGTGCCACTACTTTTACGGTTGGTGCTGCTGGGAATGTGGCTAACACGGCCACTACTATCGATACCTGGACTATGAACGAAAGCCATTTATTAGTTAATACTAACGCCGGCCTCTAATCCCGCGTCTTCCCCGGAATGCAAAAGTACCGCGATCTCCTGAAGCATCTTCTTGAGAATGGCACAGCGAAAAGTGATCGTACTGGCACCGGGACATTAAGCCTTTTTGGTCACCAGATGAGATTTGACCTCGCGGTCGGGTTTCCTCTGGTGTCCACCAAAAAGGTTCACCTCAAATCCATCATTCACGAGCTGCTCTGGTTCTTGAAAGGCGAGACGAATACTCGCTATCTCAAGGAGAATGGCGTTTCCATCTGGGACGAGTGGGCTGATCAAGACGGCAATCTTGGGCCGGTGTACGGAGCCCAGTGGCGCGCGTGGCCCGCAGCGGATGGTCGCAAAATAGATCAGATCCAGTGGGTCATCGATGAAATCCGGCGCAATCCGGATTCCAGAAGACTCATCGTGAGCGCCTGGAATGTCGGCGAGCTCGACAAAATGGCCCTCATGCCCTGTCATGCGTTTTTTCAGTTCTATGTCGCGGACGGGAAATTGTCCTGTCAGCTCTATCAGCGCAGTGCAGATGTTTTCCTCGGTGTGCCGTTTAATATCGCCGGTTATGCCCTTTTGACCATGATGATCGCGCAGGTCACCGGTCTGAAACTGGGAGACTTCGTTCATACCCTGGGTGATGCCCATCTTTACAGCAATCACATCGAGCAGGCCAAGCTGCAGCTCTCGCGAGAACCGCGCCCGCTGCCGCGCATGAAGCTCAATACTGACGTGAAGTCGATCTTCGATTTCAAATATGAAGACTTCCAGCTCGAAGGCTACGATCCACATCCTGGCATCAAAGCCCCCGTTGCAGTATAAAGTTGGAATGAGAATTTCGTTGATCGCCGCAATGGCTGAGAACCGGGTGATTGGGATTCAGAATCGCCTGCCGTGGAATATCCCGGAAGACCTCAAACGTTTCCGCCAAATCACCTCGGGACATCCTGTCATAATGGGGCGAAAAACGTTTGATTCCATCGGCAAACCTTTGCCGAACCGCATAAATCTCGTCATTAGCGGTAACAAAAGTTTGAAGATTGAGGGCGTTCTGGTCTTCCCCTCTCTGCTTGGGGCCATCGAATACTGTCGCGCGCAGTTGACCCAGGTTGATGAAGTTTTTGTCATTGGGGGCGCACTCGTTTACGCGGAGGCCATTTCTCTGGTAGATCGAATGTACCTGACAATCATCCATTCACAGATCGAGGGCGATACCCTCTTCCCTGAATGGAATCGTGCGGAATTCCGGGAGGTGTCGCGGGAGGATCGAACGCAACCTCTGGCACATTCCTACCTGGTTTACGAACGAGTCAGCTAGCCGGAGGTGAGTCCTATGCCCATAGCTGTCGTGGAGCTCCTGGTCCAGAATCCTCTTTTACTCCTGTTCATTGTTGCCGCGATCGGCTTCCCGCTGGGGCACATCCAATTCAAGGGAGGGTCGCTAGGAACCGCCGCCGTCCTTTTTGTCGGGCTTTTTGTCGGCGCTTTGCACCCTGATCTCAAATTGCCGGAACTCCTCTATCTCTTTGGCCTGACTCTTTTCGTCTATTCCATTGGTCTCAGCAGTGGTCCGACGTTTTTTGCGGCATTTCGAAAAAGAGGTATCGTCGAGACCCTGTTTTCGATTTCTGTCCTGGTCGCAGCCGCCGCACTCGTGGTTTTGCTGAAGAAGCTCTTTACCCTCGACCCCGAAACAGCAGCAGGTGCCTTCGCGGGCAGCCTGAATAATACTCCTGCCCTGGCCTCCTTGCTGGATCAGCTCAAAGCGCGGGCCATCGAAAGCGGAGTCAGTGCTCTGCTGGATCGACCCGTTGTCGGTTACTCGATTACCTATCCCATGGGGGTGCTGGGAACAATTCTGGCCATTTCGTTCTTCCAGAGAATCTGGAAAATCAATTACGCGATGGAAGCCCTGCGTGGGGAAGCGGGTTCCACCATTCGCGGGAAGATCGGGAACCAGACAGTACTGGTGACGCAGTCCAAAGCGATGGGCCGTGATCTCGGGGAGATCCGGAAAGAGCAGGGTTGGCCGGTGATTTTCGGCCGGATCAAGAGAGGTACGGTCCAGGAGTTGATCGGGCCAAGCACCCGCTTGCAGACCGGTGACGAAATCACGATCATCGGTCCTGAGCGACTTCTTCAGGAGATCGTTGACTATTTCGGGTCTGTCGCACCCGAGGATCTCATTGCTGACCGAACGGAATTTGATTATCGAAGAATCTTTGTATCGAACCCGCAGGTCGCGGGACGCAAGATTTCCGATCTCAAATTCTTGAAAGACAACGAAGCGACGCTCACTCGCATTCGTCGAGGTGATGTCGAGTTGCTGGCGACCGGTAATACCATTCTGGAACCGGGTGACCGGATCCGGGTGCTTTGCCGCAAAAGTAAAATGGATGAAATCACCGCATATTTTGGTGATTCCTATCGCGCAATCAGCGAAATAGATTTTCTGAGCTTCAGTACCGGGCTTGCGCTGGGAATTCTTGTCGGCCTGATTCCTTTCGCTTTGCCGGGCGGAGTTACCTTGAAACTCGGTTTTGCCGGTGGCCCCTTAGTTGTGGGCCTAATCCTAGGTCGGCTATATCGAACCGGTCCGATCGTCTGGGTACTGCCCTATACTGCCACTTTGACTCTGAGACAGATCGGCTTGATCCTGTTTCTGGCGGGCGTTGGCACCCGCGCGGGATACACGTTTTTTTCCACTCTCGGGAAAGAGGAAGGGCTGGCAATTTTTGCAGCCGGAACTCTTATCACGTTTTTCTCGGCAGTCAGCGCGCTTTGGATTGGCTACCGCGTGCTCAAAATCCCCATGGGGCGGCTGACCGGAATGCTCGCCGGTTTACACACGCAGCCTGCGGTTTTGGGTTTTGCTTTGGAACAGGCCAAGAATGATGATCCGAATACCGGCTATGCAATGATCCATCCGATTGCGACGATTACCAAGATCGTGCTTGCCCAGATCCTGCTGAACTACCTCGCCGGTTGATCCTTTTCAGACGGGCGGCTTTCAGTAATTACGCAACCCTCCTTTAAATCGAGGCCTGTTTCGTTGCCTGTCTCACGGAAAAACGCGCGAAGATTCGGGACGAGTTCCGGGTGGGGAGCCACTTGTGTTCGGCAATAAGCTTCAAATTGAATTTTGCAGGCGGAAAGAGTGTCGGCATCCAGATACAGGCGAATCATGTTTCCAACCGCCGAAAGACCTTTTGTCGTGGGAGTCCGGGTGTTTTTTATATCGCCGGTCATAAAGCAAACGGGCGCAGCCTTCATAGTGGGGGTTTCGGGCGCTGGCTTTTCGAAATTGCGCAAAATTGGAAGCAGGAAAAGCAACGGAACGAAGAGCGCAATCAGAAGCCAGTTCCACCAGCGGGTCTTCATATACTCCAGTTTAACTGAAAGCCAATGATTGTGGTTGAAATATTGCTACATATTTGTTGACCTTGGCTATGCGGCTTACAATCCGAAATAATGCAACCAGTGGCATGATCCCGATTCCTGCGGGAGAATACTGGATAAGCTTGAGCCATGAATCCGGGGAAATCAAACTGACGGCCGGCGGAAAAGACATTCGCATCAAAGCGACCCGGCGACGCCTGCAGGCACGCACTCGAGTCCTGAATATTCAGCTGGTGAGCGGGGGCGGACGTATTTGGAGTCTGGTGATCAGCACGCCCAAACACGGGGAATGGGTGGCTTTCATAGAATACGAATAGCTTTTGATCAATCGGACGGATTGACTCCGGAAAACCAGAACAGATGAAAGGGAACTTTATTATCCGTCAAAAGGCTGATAGATTCTTTTCGTCAATTCAGAGGAGGTTTGAGAATGGCAACGAAAACTAAAACAGTGGCGAAAAACACCACTAAACTGACAAATACCACAACGAACAACACGAAGACGAATGGTATGACTACCTGGAATGTCACACAAAAGGACATTGCTGAGCGGGCCTACGTTATTTACCTTTCAGGTAAAGGCGGGTCACAGGTAGACCATTGGTTGCAGGCCGAAACAGAACTGCGCAAGCAGAAGCCCGGCCAGACGGCAAATCGTTAATAACGATTTTTGTAAAATCCGAATGGGGCATGGTGCTGGTTCAGCTCGTGCCCCTTTTTTTTGTCTCGATGATATGAGAAAAATCCTGACGATTGATTGCGAGTACGAGCACCCAGAATTTGCAGCTGCTTACCTGGTTCACGAGGGGCAGCGGGCCTACTTTGTTGAAACAAATACCGTACATGCCGTTCCCAAGATGATGGATGCACTGGCGCAGGCGGGGCTCAAGCCAGCCCAGGTGGAGTGGATCATCATTACTCATGTGCATCTGGACCATGCGGCTGGAGCCTATGCCTTGATGGAGGCCTGTCCCCAGGCCAAATTACTCTGTCACCCCAGGGCGCGGAAACACGTTGTCGATCCTTCGCGTCTGGAGGCCAGTGCTCGCCAGGTTTATGGTGATGAAACCTTCGAAAGGCTCTACGGAAAACTCAGTGGTGTTCCGGTCGAGCGGGTTTATTCGCCCGCAGACGGCGAGAAAATTCCTTTTGGCTCCTCGGAACTCGAATTCCTCCATACGCGAGGGCATGCGAATCATCATTTTTGCATCCATGATCCAGTTTTGAGCGGGGTCTTCACCGGGGATTCCTTTGGGCTCGCTTATCCGGCGCTTCAAAAATCCGGTAAGCACATATTTCCCTCAAGCAGCCCGACTGAATTCAATGCTGCGGAAGCCAAAGCAAGTGTGCAAAGAATTGCCGCTACCGGGGCGAGTTTCGCCTTTCTGACTCATTTCGGAACCATTGATTGGATTGCTGCCGCCAAAACGTCCTTGCTGGAACAACTTGAGTTTTCCGAGCAGCTGGAAAAGCGTGCTGGCGCCTCTGATTTGATTGGGAAGGAACTGGTTAAATATTGTGAGGCCGAGCTACGGAAGTTCCTGGTGAAATACTGGGCTTCGGCGAATCTCACCCCAGATCATTGGGCGCTCGTGAAAATGGATATCGAGCTGAATGCCGCGGGAATCGCTTACTCAGCCGAAAAAGGACGTTCCACACCGGGTCTCTGAATCAATTCCAGATTGAGTGCCTTGGGTTTCGCAAGGGCAAGCGAGTGATTCACCCAAGAGAGGTAAAGACTCGCGCCATCCGCCAGCTGACGATAAGAAATCGCACTTTCGTCGGCAATCTCCCAGAGCTTCTTTCCGGCAAGATTATGCATCAGCACCCGGGCCATTTGGGAGAAGCCCTGAAGCGGTTTGTGGTTAGCACCGAGGCGATGAATCAGGTTATCCAGTTCTTGCAAATTCGTGGAAAGAACGTGAAGGTCGGTGCGGTCCTGAAGTGACATCAGGCGCTCTGATTTGAGATTCCGGCTTTTCTCCGTCATGACGATTGCGAGACGATTTGCCTCTTCACAAACTCTTGCAAGCACTTCAGCGCTCTCAGCAAGCTCCCGCAGCACTTTTACAAGGTCCGGCCCGATGTCCTCACGCGAGAGATCTTTTCCGATCTCGGGCGTCCAGCCGCAGTACCAGGAGCGGGCCACTTGTTCGATTACTTTGCCGGACCAAAGTGCTGCAGTCAGCGGTCTGCGGCAAAGGGGCTCGAAATTCACTCCGCCACCCTCGTTCACGTCACGTATTCGGGAGCGAAAAACGGAAATCTGATCCAGCCGGTCGGACCAGCCCAGTTGCTGAAAATGCTTTTCTATCGAAAGATTGCGGTGATGAGACCATTCGGTTGCGGCGTAGGTCCAGGCGGCATAAACGCCCTCGGGTGTCACATCTTCGTGGCAGCTGTGTTTTTCGCCGTTCGATTCGCAACCTTTGCAGTTCGCGCTGGCTCTGATGACGAAATGGGCGTTGCCGTAAGGTCCCGTTTCCAGATACCGTACTGGCCCGACGGATACATTCAGTACTCGGGTGCCCAGAGCACTGGCTAAATGCAGCGCGGCTGTGTCACACGAGAACACCCAGTGACAGCTGGCAATGACAGCGGCCCATAAATCAAAACCGGTTTGTCCGACGAGATTCAGCACAACTGACGGGTCCTGCTGAAGCGATTCCCACTCCTTCAAAAACGCCCGTCCTCGCGTCTGCTCGTCCTTGCCTCCTATGAGCACAAACCGATATTCCGGGTGCCTGGCGGATATCAAGGAGGCGACCTTTGCCCATTTTGAGGGATTCCAGGCCTTGTCGGCGCGTGCGGCTCCGAGCTGAATGGCAATCCAGCGGCGTGAGAGGTCCCGCTTGGTCCAGTCAGAGTGAAGGATCGTACAGAAGTCGTCGATTTCGGCAGAGAAAAAGCTTTTAGAAGTTGCAGGTACATTTCCCGAAGCAGACGGTTCACCATAATGAATCTGCAAGGCGGTAAGCAGTTGCGTCGTCAGGATGTCAGTCAGGTGAATGTTTTGCGGAATTCCGCCTTGAACGATCGACTGGAGATAATGACTCCAGCCATCCATGGCTGAAAGCGAAAGATCCTTGCGACGTGAGTAGCCTAGCTTCACTTTAGCTGCAATCAGGGCAGTGAGATAACTGCTGGCTTCGGAATAGGACCAGTTGACCGCGATATCCCAGGGTCTTGAAATGATATTCGCCGACCAGCGAGCAAGCTCTTTCATCGCCTGATGTCTGGACGAATCTCCTGAGAGAACCGGGTCCAGGAGCGCGTCGCTCGGGAGCGTGATCACCTTGTCGAGCCAGGAGACCCGCTGTGCCGCGGCCGCAAAGCCCTCGCGAGCCACAAAGCAGATCTCGAGTTCAGGATACAGCTCTTTGGCTGCCTTGAGCGCCATCAGGCTTTGGAGTGTGTCACCCAAACGTGCGAGCTGGATGACGATGCACCGGATCGGCTTCTTTTCCGTGGAAACCCCCGCAGAGGCCGTCACGATGATCCTGCTTTCGACTCCAGGAGGACGGAGGATTTGCCGGCGCTTTTCAAAGAGGGCTGCTCTTCGAGAAGAGCCTGAAGGAATGCTTCAAGCAGATTTTCAACATCGCCAGAATCGATTTCTGGATTTTCTTTGATCTCGCCTTGCAAAAGACTGAATTGCGGTGACATCTGTCCTCCTGACAGAGTTGAACCCTGGCAGCTCTTTCGAGCTAAATTAGCGGTCCAACATACCGATCGATCAGCACGGAGAGATCCTTCGCTCCGGCATGGTTTGGGGCAATCTGAAACAGTTTATTCACCGTGGAGCGCGCGTCATCGTACCGACTCAGGTGAAAATGCAAACCTGCCAGGCTGTAGAGCAGGTTGGCATTGATCGGAGCGATCTCGATGTATTGTTCGAGAATATCCGCGGCAGTCGCGTAACTTTTCAGCTCGTAAGCGCATTTCACAAGATGAAATACCGCGACGGGATTGTCGAGATTGAGCCGGAGTGACTGCGAGAAGAAATCGTGTGCGGCCCGCTTGTCGTTTTGGGCCAGAGCACAGTGCCCAAGCCCGGAGAGCGCCTGACCGCTTTTGGGATTCGACGAAACGGCCTCTTGGAAGCAACGAACGGCTTGCTCCGTCTTTCCCTCGTGCAGATAAGCCGTACCGAGATCTGAGCGCACCTCATTGGCGGTGGGGTCCAGCTCAATGGCTTTTTGAAAATGAATGCTCGCCTGAGCAGTATTTTCCGAACGCAGACAGGCATTACCGCCTTCTCGGTGCAGATAAAAACGCTGCTGATTGGTCAGGTCTTTGAGATGCAAGGCGCGGTTCAGGACGTCGGCAGCCTGTGCATGCTGTTTCTGGGCGATATGCAGGGAGGCGAGGGCTTGGTACGTGTTCAGCGTTCCGTGATAAGCGATGGATTCCTCGTAATTGACCTGCGCCTCTTTGAATTTGCCATCGGTTTCGAAGCACTTTGCGAGTCCGAACAGTGCGATGGCCGTATTTTCTCCGGAGGCAAGTATCGCTTTATATATGTTGCGGGCGAGATTGTATTCGCCGGCCGCAAATAGAAGATCGGCATTCCTGAGCAGGAACTGCGTATTCAACTTCCCACTGGGAAGATAAGTTCCGTCCACCATCGGCTTGTGAACCGATGGGCCGTGTGGGCCCTGTGGACTGGAGGGGCTACTATCCTGTATTGAATGGGTGGTGTTACGCGCAGGACGGACCTGAATGAGATACCCGATCGTTCCTTCCGCAGAGGCGGTGTTCTCGAATTCTTCCAGCGCCTCCTGTAAGGTCTGCAGGCGAACCATGCGATCACCATGTTTAGGGATCGGGACAATGTCCACAAGGTCCACGCTGCCGTGAAGCAGCTGGTCGCTCAGCGCTTTCTGGATTGTCTCTCCGAAATCCTTGGATCCTTCATTCATAACTTCCTGTCCAAATCCTCTCCAGATTCCCCGACCCAGCTACTTTTGAATTTTTTCACGGTAGAGGTTTGCTTTTGGGAATTTGCCATCTCTTTTGTAATCCGGAGTTTCTCTTCCTGGATTGCGTCAACGATCTTCTGGTCGGTCGCGGCGATTCTTCCAATCAGTGCCGCCTTCATATTGAGTGCCTGCTCTACTTGTGCGGCCAGCTCAGCATCGAAGGAATTTTTGGGAAGCAGCTCGAGGGTTTCGGTCAGCTTGCGATCAAACAGGTCAAACCCTTTGAGGATCCGGTCGCGTTTCTTGTAGAAAGTCTCGAGATCGGAGAAATTTCCGGTCTCGATTGTTTTCAGAAATTCTTCGGAAAGTTCGAGGAATTGCTCAAGACAACGGTTTTTGCTTTTCAGCAGGCGTATCACTTCCATGTAGATACGAGGAGTTGTGCTGTACTACTTTGCGGCAGTGGATTTATTCACTTGCATCACAGCGCCTCTCCAGCCCTCCAATAAAGTTTCCAGCAGATGCTGGATGTTTGCCAACTTGTCCTTAGAGTTCTCAATATTTGCTTTAATGAGCGTCTCTATCATAAAACTATATAGCCGTTCGAGCTCTTGGGCAATGTTTCCTCCGACTTCAAAATCCAGAGTATTGACCAGTTCATTAAGAATGTCGTGCGCCTTCCCGATGGATGTGCCCTTGGTCACCATGTCGTTTTTTTCAATCGCGAGTGACGCTTTTTTGACGTTTCTTATGGCTGCTTCATAAAGCATGAGCAGTATCTGTCCCTTGCTGGCTGTCATAATTGAGGTTTGCTTGTATTGATTTGCTCCGTACGGTCCGGCCATGGCTTTTTTCCTTTGCTAAATTATCCGCCCATTAACTGGGAGATGATATTGCCGCCACCACCCCCTCCCGGAAGGGCTGCGGAGAGATACTGTTGCTGTCTCTGCATATTGGCGAGCGTGCCTTCCAGTTTTGAAAATTTGTCGACCAAGCCCTGCTGCTTCCGCTCCAGAACTTTGATCTTTCCGTCGATCTGACGGTCCATTTCCGTGATTCTTGAACGGAGGCCCTGTTCCCGCATGTTCAGGAGTCCGTCTCCAGCTCGTGTATAATTCGAGATGACTTCACGCATTTGAAAGGCAAACCCAAAACCACCCGTGACCGCCTCTGCCACGCCCTTGAAATCTTTTTCCAAAGCCTTCTGGAACTTTTCTTCCTTGAAGGAGATCTGACCATTCTTGTCGAATTCCAGACCGATCTGATTGAGAAAGACCAGGCGGAAGTCATCGCCCTGCGGGTCTCCCACCGGAAAGCCCTCGTGCAGCAGATTGCGCAAGCGGAATTCTATCGTTTGAAGCCCCGTATCGCCGGCAAAGCTCGATCGGGTATCGCTCTTTGAATCGATTGTATTTTGCTGAATAATAAATTGCAGGACACCGTTCAACTGGTCAACGAGACCTTTGATCTTGCCAGACACTTTGACGTGATCTTCGCTGACAGTGATGTTGAAGGGCTGCTCGGGTCTGGCCTGCTTCAGGTGCATGCCTAATCCCGGCAGGAAGTCTGCGACATCATTGCTTTCGAGCTCGATGGGGAAGCCATCGACGAGAATCCGGGCGTTCTGTGATTCTTTCTGGTCGTCTATGTAAAAGTCCTGCGTACCATCCAGAAAATAAAACTCCGGAAAGTCGATGGAATTGATTTCGCCTTCCTTCTTGGCAGTGAGAATCAGCTTCCAGGGTTCGTCTGAATTGCTGGCATCCTTGATAACGGCGGCCCGGACGGGGGAATTCTCGTGATTGGTAATGAGATTGGCTACGCCCCGCAGACTTGCATGATCTTCGTCGACAAATATTTCGGCGCTCTCACCATTTGCCAGGCCCATGACAATGAAGCCGATACCCAGGATGGGTTCATCCGGGTCCTCAAAACCGTTGGTGATGAGTGAACTTCGCGCTGCGAGAGAATCAATTTGTACCGTATAGCTTCCAGGCTGCGCCTTCTCTTTGTCCAGGGTGACACTCGCAAGGTTCTGTCCGTCCCCCATGTCCACTTTGAGTTCGCGAAGTTTTGCGAAACTCGCGACATCCATGAGTGCTTTATCAATGCCGGCAAACTTGCCTTTGAAGTCCTGGAATAGTTTGAGGCGAGCTTCTTCGCGAGTTTTACGCGCTTCAAGCTGACGCAGGGGCTGTACCTCCGCCTCCATGATCTGCTTGATCTGCGGTTTGAATTGACCCCCACCTGTTGGGTCAGTTCTGAAGCCCACGCGTCCTCCTGACGTTTTGTTCCCGCCCATCCTGAGCGGGGACCTAAAGAGAATGCTGCGGAATTTCCGGCAGTTCCTCTTACTTCAAGTATGATCGTGCTCGGGCTGGATGCCAATCGGTAGAATTTACCGGGCTCCAGGCGCCAAAAATCTGACAGCGCTGGATCAGCGGGTCGCTTCCGTGATGACGCCGTTCTGAATGACCAGGAACTGCGGAGTGCGTACCAACTGGCCGTCGTTATAGGAGAACTTCCCGGTTACGCCGTTAAAATCCTGCAGATCCTTCAATTTATCGAGGAGTTCGGTGCGGTTGGCTAGGCCCTGATTCAGCAGATATTCGAGTACTTTTGTCGCATCGTAGGCCACTGCTTCCAGCGCGGTGGGCTCATGTTCAAAAGTTGCGGTGAACTTTTCGATGAACCGCCCGGCCAGTTTTGACTTGGGATCCGAATGAAAAACATCCGAAAAAATCGCCCTATTCGCGTATTGCTGTGCCCGTAAAAACAATTCCGGGGAGTTCCAGGCGGCAGTGCCTAGAAAGTTCACGCCGTCAACGTCGCGGTAAGCAAAAGTGGGCAGAATCTGGCCGGTCACCTTGGGTTCGTCCGGTATGAAGACCGCCTGGTAATCGACGATCGGAGGCAAACCAAAGAATTTCTCTGTTTTACGGGTTCGTTTCTTGATCTGGTTTTCTTCACGGGCCTTCGCCAGTTCGTCCAGCTCGCGCTGGCGTGCCTCGGGGTAAAAAAGACCGGACAACTTGTCCACCGGCTGGCGAAAGTCGGTTTCTCCCGGCGTATAAGTTTCGTAGCCGACGATTTCTCCGTCCAGTGCTTCGACGGCATCCCAGAAGAATTTCGCACTCTCTTCTCCGGTTTTATCCCGCGATGCCAGAATTGCGAAACGGGTCAGTTTCAATTGTTGAATGGCATATTTCGCCATTTCCTGCGCCTGAGCTTTCATTGTAAAGCCCGCATGAATTGCAAATTCGTTTGCTTCAGTTCCTGTGTATCGGGCCAGCGTCAGAATGGGAATGCGCAATTCCTGGGCGCGCCGACTCACCTGATCAATCCCCTTGGCCAGCAAAGGGCCGATGATGGAGATCACGTGGTGCTCATAAACGAGGCGATTGAGCCCGGCGATGGCCTGTTCAGGTTCTTCGCCGCTGTCTTCAATATAAAGAGTGATTTTGCTGTCGGGCTCTTCCTCATTGAAGATACCGAGAGCTTGCTGGATGCCTTCCAGGGAGCGTTGCCCGAATTTCGAAAAACGCCCTTTCAGTGGCAACAAAACCCCGATTGCCATCGTATTCACCGGACCTGCCTCTTGAACCGATCGCGCGGCTTCGAGTGCAAGCTGGTAGGATGCCGTTTTCGGATAATCAAGGCTCAGCAGTTTAAGATAATGATGGGCTTTGGCTGCATTTTGGCTGGTAACTGCCCGTCGGGTCAGCTCGAGCAGAATATGTTCAGAGCGGGGCTGGGAGGGAAAATCGGCATATAAATTTTCGAGTACAGCCAGATCTTCAATTTTGGTGAGTGCGAGGTCCAGGATCGTATCAAAGGAATCTTTTAAATCCGGAGCATCCGGTTTTGCCTTTGAGGGCGGGGCATTCGTCAGAATTTCCCGCGCGGACTTGGCGAAGTCCCCCCTTTTGGTCAGAAGCTGTGATTTCAGATGCAGAAATTTGATCCGGTTATTGGCATCCAGAAGCTCAGGACGGATTTTGTCCAGGGTTTCTTGAGAATCTTCAAAATCTTCAATCTGGTATTGGGCGGTGGCCAGGTTGTACAAGACATAGTGCTTGAAATTTGGAGCATTTGCCCCGAGTTCCAGCGCACGTTCGAAATGCGGTACCGCGTCCTTGGGCTCTTTGTTCAGCACAAAGATCAGACCCAGAAGGTTCTCCACGCTGCCTGTTTGGGTGCTTTCGGGATATTGAGTTTTAAAAGCCTCACTTTTGGATTTGGCCAGTTCCAGGGCACCCTTGGCAAAAAGCGTCTGAATTTCTTTATAAGCCGTGAGATCGGCAGCTGGGGCGGCCCAAGCCCCCGAGCAGAGGACCAGAGCAAAGACGAGTGCCTTCAGGTACTGACGGTTATTCAAAGAATGTTCTCACTTTTTCAAAAAATCTATGATGCATCGGGTGCGTTGAGTCGGTACCAATTTCGCTGAATTTCTTCAAAAGCTGTTTCTGCTCAGTGTTGAGCTTCTGCGGCACTTCCACGACAACTTTAACAAGCTGATCACCCCGGCCGTAAGCCCCAAGGCGGGCCATTCCCTTGCCCTTGAGTCGCAATATGCTATGCGACTGGGTACCTGTGGGAATTTTGAGTTTCACTTTGCCGTCAAGAGTGGGAACTTCAATTTCGTCGCCCAGTGCGGCTTGCGTGAAGGTCAGGGGAACGTCACAGATCACATCGAATTCGTCCCGGGTGAAAAAGTCATGGGCCAGAATATTGATGACGACGTACAGGTCACCAGGCATCCCGCCTCTTTCACCGGCTTCACCTTCGCCCGTCAATTTAAGACGCTGTCCAGTATCGATCCCGGCGGGAATTTTTACTGCTATCTGAGCCCTCTTCTTGACTTGACCGGAACCCCGGCAGGTATCGCAGGGAGTTGGGATGATCTGCCCCGAGCCATTGCACCGGGGACAGGGTCTGGAAATCGCGAAAAAGCCCTGTTGATATGCCACTTCACCCCGGCCTCCGCACTGTGAGCAGGTTTCGGCCTGTGTGCCAGGTTTCGCGCCGGAGCCTTCGCAGGTCTCGCAAAGTACAGGCTTCATTACGGAGATCACTTTCTCCGTTCCGAAAGCAGCTTCTTCAAAAGTAATGTCGACTGTCGTTCTGAGGTCGGCCCCTGGGCGACCCGTGCGCCTGCGGCCTCTTCCACGTTGCGTGCCGCCCATTCCGGCGCCGCCGAAGAGGTCTCCGAAGATATCGCCGAAGATGTCGTTTACGGAGCCCGCACCGCCAAAGCCACCTGCGCCAAAATCAAAGCCGCCAGGACCGCCACCCGCTCCTGCCGCCGCATGACCAAACTGGTCGTACATTTGCCGCTTCTTTGAGTCGGAAAGGATTTCGTAAGCTTCCGAAAGTTCCTTGAACTTTTCCTCTGCCGCCTTGTCTCCCGGGTTTTTATCCGGATGATGTTGTACGGCGAGGCGACGATAAGCCTTCTTGATGTCTTCTGTGGAGGAATCCCGGCCTAAACCGAGAACCTCATAATAATCACGCTTGGTGGCCATGGCCTGTTGATACTAGACTTCCTTGAAGTCAGCATCAATGACCTTCTCTTTTTTCTCGTCCTTTTCAGGGCCATTGCCGGTATCACCCTCGGGTCCTGCGCCGCCTGGGCCGGTTGCGCCCCCGCCCTGGTTCTGGGCGTTGGCCCCGACGTTTTTGTACATTTGCTCGGCCATCTTATTGGACGCTGAGGTGAGTTGCTCGGTTGCTTTTTTGAGCTCTTCAACGTCCTTGCTTTCGAGGTGGCTGCGGGCCTCGGTGACGGCATCCTCGACCTGTTTCTTGGTGTCGGGTTCGAGCTTGTCGCCGTTTTCCTTGACAGTTTTGTCGATTGTATAGATCAGGCTGTCGAGCTGATTGCGGGCATTGACGATCTCTTTGCGCTTTTCGTCTTCAGCTTTATGCGCTTCTGCTTCTTTCTGCATGCGCTTGATTTCATCCTCGGAAAGTCCGCTTGACGAGGTGATCCGGATGGATTGCTCCTTCCCGGTGCCGAGGTCTTTTGCGTGAACGTGAACAATGCCGTTCGCGTCGATATCAAAGGTCACTTCGACCTGGGGAACGCCGCGGGGCGCCGGTGGAATACCTACGAGATCGAAACGTCCCAGAGACTTGTTGTATTCGGCGAAATCGCGTTCACCTTGAAGCGCGTGAATGGTCACGGCAGATTGATTGTCCGCCGCAGTTGAGAAAACCTGTGATTTTTTGGTAGGAATCGTGGTGTTTTTCTCGATCAACTTTGTGAAGACACCGCCCAGGGTTTCAATTCCAAGCGAAAGCGGGGTCACGTCGAGCAAAAGAACATCTTTGACTTCGCCCTTGAGAACACCACCCTGAATCGAAGCACCGATGGCGACGACTTCATCCGGATTGACTCCCTTATGCGGTTCCTTGCCGAAAATATCTTTCACTTTCTGCTGCACGCGCGGCATGCGGGTCATGCCGCCGACGAGGATGACTTCGTCGATCTGCGACTTGCTCACGCCCGCGTCTTTGATACAGGTTTCGCAAGGACCCGCGAGGCGATCAATGAGGTCGGCAACGAGGGCTTCCATTTTGCCACGGCCGAGACGAAGGTTCAGATGCTTGGGGCCGGAGGCATCAGCCGTGATGAACGGCAGATTGACTTCCGTTTCCATCGTGCTTGAAAGCTCGTGTTTGGCTTTTTCCGCGGCTTCTTTCAGGCGCTGAAGAGCCATTTTGTCTTTACGAAGATCGATGGTGTTTTCTTTTTTGAACTCATCCGCCATCCAGTCGATGATGCGCTGGTCGAAGTTGCCGCCGCCCAGGAACGTATCACCGTTGGTGGCTTTCACTTCGAAAACACCATCGCCCAATTCCAGAATGGAAACGTCGAAAGTACCGCCGCCCAAATCAAATACGGCGACCGTCTCGTTCTTGCCTTTTTTATCGAGACCATAGGCGAGCGCGGCGGAGGTGGGTTCATTGATAATGCGTTTGACATCCAATCCGGCAATGCGACCGGCATCTTTGGTTGCTTGGCGCTGGGCATCGTTGAAGTAAGCCGGAACGGTGACCACGGCATCAGTAACCGGCTCACCGAGGTAGTCTTCGGCGGTCTTCTTCATCTTCCCAAGAACAAGAGCGGAAATTTCCTGAGGCGAATATTCGCGGTCTCCGATTTTCACCCAAGCATCGCCATTTTTGGCTTCAATGATTTTGAAAGGAGCCACTTTCATGAACTCCTGAACTTCCTTGGAATTGAATTTGCGACCAATCAGGCGCTTGGACTCAAAAACCGTTTTGTCGGGGTTGGTGATTGCCTGTCTTTTGGCGACCTGGCCAACAACCTTTTCGCCGCCAGCCGTGAAACCTACAACCGACGGGGTCGTGTTGGATCCTTCCGAGTTAGGAATGACCTTCGGGTCGCCCCCTTCAAGAATGGCCACACATGAGTTGGTTGTTCCTAAATCAATACCAATTGTCTTTCCCATAACTTCCTCGCTTTTTAATAAAATGGGTTCTAAACGCGTTAAGTCAAATCTTAAGAGCTCTTTTCCGGTTCGCCGGCGCTGATCACGACACGAGAAGGTCGGAGGAGGCGCCCGTGAAGCGTGTAGCCACGAATTTCTTCCCGAAGGATGGTTCCGGCCGGTGATTTCGAAACTTCCTGCCCGACGGCTTCATGGAAATTGGGGTCAAAAGGTTTTTGCAAGGCATCGATGCATTGAATTCCTTGTTTTTCCAGTGTGCTGCGTAGCTGGCCTTGGACCAGCTCGATGCCCTTAAGCCAGTTTTTATCGATGTTTTCTGGAGCATGCGCCATGGCGCGCTCCAGGTTGTCCTGAACGCTCAAAAGATCCCGAGCCAGGGGCTCCCAACCGAATTTGAGAAGATCCGAACGTTCACGGAGGGAACGTTTTTTAAAATTGTCGAAGTCTGCGTAAAGATAGAGATATTTGTCTTCTTTCTCTTTGACCTGACCCGTGAGTTCCGTGATCTTCTGCTCAAGTTTGGCGTTGGCTTCCTGATCTGGGGATTGCACCGACTCTGCAGATTCGGCTTCTTGATTTTTTGGATTTTGGATTACTTCAGTCACGCAATTCTCCTTCGAACCAACTTTCGTGATGAAGTATGGGCACGCTTTGGCTCCAGTCAATCCGAGGAGCGGATTAAATCAGGGTCGATATGATCTCATCCGAAAGGGCGAGGCCTTTGGGCGTGAGGGTTAAGCGGTCTGCAACCGAGGGGTGGGGCTGTAAGAGCCCCTCTTTTTGGAGTTGTGCAGCAAGTTCGAGCCGCCGGGATGTGTCGAGCCAGCTTACCGGGAACCCATCGCTCAGCCGGAGTGCCAGCATCCAGCGCTCAATTTCCTTTTGCCCGGGAGTCAGGTCTTCCTCCCACTCTTGGGCGGATTCATTCTTGAGAAGCTTCGAGCAGTAGGTATCCACGGACGAGTGATTCTTCCAGCGCCGGCCACAGGTGCCGCCGAGAGGATCGTAGGAATGTGCCGAGGGACCCAGCGCCAGGTAGGCTTCACCCATCCAATAATTCAGATTATGTAGGGAGCGCCAGCCGGGTTTCGCAAAATTGGATATTTCATAGTGCTCAAAACCGTGTGCGGTCAACCAGCGATCAACGAACAAAAGGTGCTCGAGCTGTGTGTCTTCCGTGGGTAGTTTTCCAAAGAGCGGGTTTCCGGGTGAAAGGGTCAAAAGGTAACAGCTCAGATGCTTGATTGGGAAAGCCGTGAGCTGCTTCAAGCTCTTCTCGAGGTCGGCTGTTGTCTGGCCCGGAACACCGCAGAGCAGATCCACGGAAACATTTTCGATACCTGAATGGAAAACCGTTTCAAGCGCACTGAGCGCGATTTCGGGCGAGTGAATCCTTCCGAGCATTTTGAGAAGGGCGGAGTCCAACGACTGAACTCCCATGCTCAGACGGTTGATTCCCAGTTTTCTGCAATCCCCAAGAGAGTTGGCGCTGATGGAAGAGGGGTTAGCTTCCATCGTCCACTCGGTCGTGTTCTTTATTTTATTCCGGATGGGATGCAGGACGCCGGCAATCTCATCGGGGCTCATCAGACTCGGGGTGCCTCCCCCGATATAAAGCGTGTCCAGTTCGGTAGCGAGAAGTGGCGCCTGCAACCAGGCCTCCGCTTCCAGGGCCCTGAAAAACGCCGATTTCCTGTCTCGCGTAAGGTGTTCGCGTCCGAGCGAATAGAAGTCACAGTAGTGACACTTGCTCTCGCAATAAGGGAAGTGAATGTAAAGTGATCGGGCGTACACAGTGGGCTACTGCTTGGTACGGATGGCGCGGATGCGCGCACGCCGGGCATTGAAGTCATCTTCAGAAAATTCGGGCTCCGAGGGGCCGGCCTGAGGTTCTGCAACCCCACGAGCCCGGTCCACCGATAACGCACGCCCAAGGAAGCTCTTCCCGTTGAGTGCTTCAATGGCACGTTCTGCATCGTTCGAGGTTCCCATTTCGATGAACGCATAACCCCGGGAACGGCCAGTTTCCCGGTCAATGAGGATGCGTACCGACATTACCTTTCGGCCATCCGCCCCAAAGAGGGCGTGAAGCTGGTTTTCTTCGGCAACCTTCGGTAAATTCCCGACATACAAAGTTCTGTTCATAGGGATTCCAAGTTAACGCGAACACGAAGAGCTGTCCAATGACTGTTTTGGTTGTCCGCAGTGCCTTCAAGCGACTAGACTGGAGACACTATGGCTCAATTTTTCCGTCCAGAAGAACTGGTTCTTTCAAATGGCATTCCGGTGATCTTTCAGCATTACGAAGGTTCGGCGGCCGCTCTGTACTGGTGGGTGAATACCGGCAGCTGTGATGAAAAACCCAAAGAGGCGGGATTTGCCCACTTCCTGGAACACATGCTCTTCAAAGACGCCTCAGCCAAGGAAACCGGTCGTGCCTCCACCGGCAAGATGGCGCGGACAATTGAATCGCTCGGTGGCGATATCAACGCCTACACCTCGTTCGATCAGACTGTTTATCACGTCACTTGTGCCGCTCACCACTGGGAGCGCGTGATTGACTCGTTTGGCGCAATAGCAGCGCCTCAGAAATTCCTGAAACAGGATTTCGAGCGCGAACGTGAAGTCATTCTTGAGGAACTCAGGAAGAACGAGGATTCACCGGGGCGACAGCTTTTTCAGACGCTCTTTGGGCTGACCTATCGTAAACATCCGTATGGGCGTCCCGTCATTGGGACGGTCAAAACGTTGAAAGCGGCTAAAGTCGGCGATCTGGACGCATTTTACCGCCGCAACTATGTCTCGTCCAAAATGGGTCTGATCCTTGTCGGGCCGCTGCCAGCGGAGGGGGGCTCCGGGCGGAAAGAGCAGGTTCTGAAAATTCTCGAGAAGCGCTTCGGGAAAAAAGTCCTGCCCCGGCGCACAGGTCAGTCGATCTCCCGGCCTGCTGAGCCACAGCTCAGATCCCAGCCCGGATTTGCCGTGAAGCCTTTTGATGTGAAAACCCCCACGTTGAGTTTTTCCTTCAGAGTTCCTGAGCTCAAGCATGACGATGTGCCGGCTCTGGATCTGCTGGCCGGTGTTCTTGGAATGGGTGAACTGTCGCGCCTGTACCAGAGGCTATTTCATCAAACGTCTCTGGCAACGGAAATTGCTGGCGGCTTGTATGTTCCGAATGATCCGGGAATGCTTTATTTCCAGGCCGAGCTGGATTCGGTGGATAAGATCAAGCCCGCATCCGACGAGATTTTCCGCGAATTGCGGCGCCTGGCTGATGAAGGCCCAGCTCCCGAGGAAATTGAACGAGTGCTGGTGAATGCTGAAAGTGAGCGTCTTTATGCGACGCAAACGGCAGATGGACTGGCGGGAAGACTTGGCTTTGCCCGGTTTGTTCTGGGCGATCTGAATTTTGATGATCGCTACCTCGCTCAACTCCGCTCTTTGGATAAAGAAGGACTTCGGGAGATCGCCAGGCGATATCTGGATCCCAAACGGCTCAGCGGAGTCGTAATGGTACCGAAGAGTGAAGCCGGTTATGCCAAAGCGGAACTGAATTCAGCTGCTCAAATTCTTCTGGGAAGCCCGGAGTCTGTGGAGTCCCAGCAGAAACGGACTTCTCACGTCACCCGGAAGAAAACTTCCGGGTTAACTGTCGAAGAATTCAAGCTTGCGAGTGGAATCCGGGTGGTCTATTGCCCGCGGCCCCAGTCGCATGCATTCAGTGTCCATCTTTCGACCCTGGGCGGAACCCGCCTGGAACCCGAACCAGGGGCGAGTCACCTCCTGGCGGAAACGTGGAATAAGGGCACCTCGCGCCATGATGTGCAGCAGATCGCAGGTTTAATCGAAGGTAGTGCCGCTCATATGGAGGGCTTCTCGGGCAGGAACAGTATCGGGCTGCAACTCACGGGACTCGCCCGTGACTGGGAAAAGTTATCGCGGCTCCTGAGTGATGTCCTCTTGGACCCCGTGTTTCCAGAAACGGAAGTGGATCATTCGCGCCGGGTTGTGGAGGACGACATCCGGACACTGGAGGACCATTCTGCGCAGCTCTGTTCACGGCTTTTTCTCGAAACTCTTTTTCAAAGTCATCCATACGGTCGACTGACGCTGGGGACTCTGGAGAGTGTGAAAAAAATCACGGGAGCAAAACTTCGAAATTTACAGCAGCAATGGGTTCAGCCGGATGGCTTGGTTATTTCAGTCAGCGGCGCGATCAAACCCCTTGCCCTTCAGGCCTGGCTTGCCAGTCTTGAGGATGCTTTTGCCTCGCGATTCAAATTTGAGCGGCCACCGGTTTCGATTGCGCCCGAATCCGCCTTGAAGGCGCCGCGCTGGGTTGAGAAAAACCTCAGTCGCGAGCAGCTCCATATCCTGATTGGAGGGCTGGGAACGCGAATTCAATCCGAAGAGCGCTACCCCTTGCGCTTGCTTCAGACCGTCCTGGGCGGCCAGAGTGGGCGTCTTTTCATCGAGCTTCGTGAAAAGAAAAGTCTGGCTTACAGTGTCGCGCCCGTGAGCTTCGAGGGCATTGAACCGGGTTATCTGGGTACTTACATCGCGACCTCACCGGAGAAGCGCGATGAGGCGCTCGCAGGAATCCGTTCAGTCTTGGAAATTCTCGTCAAAAAGGGCCCACTGAAAGCGGAAATGGAAAGAGCAAAGGCCTACATGCTGGGAAGGCGCGCGATGGACCTGCAGAGTGATGGTGCGATCGCGGCGCATTACGGACTGGAAACCCTGTACGGACTCGATCACCTCAGTGATGCAGATCTGATTCGCAAAATTGAGGTCATTCGTCCAGGCGAGCTGCAGAAAATTTGCCGGCAGTACCTGATTGAACCTCATCTGGTCACGAGCGTTGTTGGATAAAGGGAAACACGATGAATAATTTTGCACTCGCTTTTGTAGCGGTCTTTGTAGCCCTGGATATCGTCGGGACTTTGCCCTTGTATGTCGGCATGACCTCCGGTTTGGATCGGCTGCAGCGAAATCGAGTGGTCAATACCTCCATGCTGGTTGCCTTGGCGGTGGCACTGGTATTTGTGTTTTTAGGTGAATCAATTTTCAAGTTCCTGGGCATTGCTGTCTTTGATTTCAAAATAGCGGGGGGGCTGATCCTTCTTCTGGTTTCGCTTTCGGATCTGGTGGGAGAACAGGAGGCTTCCAGGCGCGCCTCGGGTTCCACTGGAATTGTGCCCCTGGCGGTACCCCTGATTACGGGTCCAGGGGTTCTGGCAACGTTGATGCTGCAGGTGAATACAGTCGGACACCCGCTGACCCTGGTTGCACTTTTCATTAATTATGCTTTGGCCTGGTTTCTTCTGAGGCACTCGCATGGGGTCACCCGTATCATCGGGAAAGACGGCACGGTGGTGGTCTCAAAGATCTCGGCTCTCCTGCTGGCCGCAATCGCAGTTGCTATGATGCGGAGTGGAATTATTGAGGCTTACTCTTCTTTTGTAAAAAGCTCCTGATTCTCAAGGAGCTCCAGGTTCATCGGAGCTTTCATCATGGGAATCACCTTCATCCGCAAATTCACAAGAATAGCGAACATTCATGCGGCGAATGGAGCGATGAAAATCCTCTTCAGGGTCAGGTTCAATCATCTCACTGAAGGAATCCATCAGCTTTATTTCAAAATTGGGATCTGATTTCTTTGTTCCAACTTCGGAAGCGAGCGCCAAAAACTTTTTGAACAGGCGCTCCGAAAGCAGGGGCTTGACGGCATTCAGCAGCGGTTCGGATTTTTTCGCAGCTTTGGCCGAAGACAGGCCATTTGTGAAAGCGAACAGGGCTTCGAGCCGCTTGAGACGTCTGACCCGATAATTTTCCAGCCAGGAAGGTGTATTCTTTGTGTTTCGGATTTTCTCGATGACTTTGTGAATCGAATCCGCAGAGGGCGTGCTTGGATCAATGAACGTTTGTTCGGGGCTGATCGTGTGAATGGCTTTCAGTACGTCTTTGTCGAGCGGACCGGCTAAGAGACAGGGTTGTCCGAAGAGTGTTACCATCACTTCGTTGTGCAAGGGGGAGGGCGAGGGAGCGGCGTTTGCGATTTTAATCATCGCGACGCCTGAAGATGCGTTCGAGATCAGCGCAGTGAAAAGTAAATATTTTAAAAACAAGGTATGGTTCACAAGTAGCCCGAGTTTACTTTGAATCCTCGTGCTCGTCCATCCCCTCGAGAACAGAAGGATAAATCACCTGAGAACCAGGATTGACACCGGAGCCGGCGGGGCTAAAATTAGAAGAGAGAGGGTGGTGGTTATTGTCTATTATTGTCAACTATTTCTGTTCCGTAGTGGGTGAGGTCACCCATGTCTGAAGGTATAATCACCTTGGTTTCACAACCTCAGGCTTTCTTCAGGGATCTGCTTGTCCGGGCTTTGCAGCAGCAGAAGGTGAGCGCGCAACCCGAGACGGAATTTTACCTCGTCAATCTTCTGAATCAATTTATAACAACGGATCGACTTTATGCCCGAGATCAGGATGGTGCAGCCCTTCAGCAACCTTTGGCGCTGATGCTGAAACAGGCTCTGGAAGTTGAGCGGCCCAGCGCGCGAGGCGCGATGTTCCGACGCATCGGCGATATCTCTTTATATACTGCGGGATTTTTTCAGGAGAGTCTTTCCAGGAAGCTCGTGAACATCAGGTACTACGTTGAAATGGGAGGGGCTGCTTACGGCAAAGTGGCATTGCTCGCCGCAGCGGCTCAGCAGCGCAGCGTTTTTGAGGAGCTCGGCAATAAATTCGGTCGCTTTGTCGAGGTGTTGGCCGAAATCAGTGATCAGACCTCTCAACGGACAGAAAAGGACCTGCTTCGTGTTTACGATGAGTGGGCAAATACCAGAAGTCCTCGCGCCGAAAAGATGCTCAAACGGGCAGGCATTATTGGCAAAGAAGCCGAACCGAATTCCGCCACTCCGGCTGTTGACACCCTGAAGAGAGTGATAAAAAAAGGCCTGCGCTGATTTATTCCAGCGTGAGTGAAATTATCCTGTCGCCCACAGCAATTTTTTTCGCGATGTCCATACCGGAGATCACCTGGCCGAAAACCGTGTAATTGCGATCCAGGTGGGGATGCATTCCGAGTGAAATGTAAAACTGGGAATCGGCTGAATCCGGATCAGCAGCGCGGGCCATCGCCAGTGCGCCTTCAATGTGCTTGCGGTTGTTGAACTCAGCCTTGAGTTTCTGGCCACTTCCGCCTGCTCCGGTGCCGGTCGGGTCGCCCCCTTGGATGACAAAGCCCGGAACAACCCGGTGAAAACTCAAACCATTGTAAAAGCCCTGATTAATGAGAGCAATGATGCGGTCCACGGTATTGGGTGCATCAGCCGGATAAAACTTAAATTTGATCATGCCTTTGTCGGTTCGCATCAGAGCGGTGGTTTTGGAAAGGCCTTGTGGATCCATTGTCAGATCCGGTGTGGCATTTGAAGCCGGCACCAGGCTGATGCCCGGCGAGGGGCTTGCGTTGGGATCTGGGCTCATTGCCGGATCTGGTGAGGGGACGTCCGATGGAGTTGCCTGGAGTTCAGTGGGCGCAGGAGTGCCGGGCGGCAGACCGTCCGTGAGCAACTGATCTTTGAAGAGAATGCCCGCAATGATCACAAGAACAGTGATTGTGAGCAGGCCGGCTGGTAAAATCCAAGACTTCTTAGAGCGGGTGCGATGGTCCGAATCCATGAGTTGACAACTCCTTCTGGTAGGCGAATATTACCCTCAACTTGTGACGTCTCAAGAAAATTCTCGCAGTATGGCTTTTTATGACCATGTAGATGAGTTGCGCACCCGGCTCACACGTGCTGTCACAGTTTTTTTTTGCGGGTTCCTGCTCGCGTTTTTCACCTTTGTCGAACCCATCTTGACCTTCCTTCGTGCGCCGTTATTCGCGGTTCTGCCGCCGGAACGCCAGCACCTGTATTTCACCAGTCTTTTCGAAAATTTCCTGACTCATCTCAAGGTGGGGGCCTACGCGGCCCTTTTCTTCCTTGCTCCTTATTTCTTTTATGAACTCTGGGGTTTCATCGCGCCCGGCCTGCATAAACGGGAGCAGAAGATGGTGGTGCCGTTTATCACAGCGGCCACGGTCTTTTTTCTGCTCGGGGCGGCTTTCGCATATTTTATTCTGTTCCCGGTCGGTTTTCATTATTTTGTGACCTATGGGGCACCAAGCGATATTCCGATGCTGACGATCGACTCCTATTATGGGACCTGTCTGAAGCTGCTTTTGCTTTTCGGCCTGGCTTTTGAGTTGCCGGTCTTGATTATTCTTTTGGGCTTTCTGGGACTGGTTGATGCTCCAACATTGCGGAAGCACAGGAGAATGTCAATAATTGGAATTACGGTGATCGCGGCTCTCTTTGCCCCGCCGGATGCGGTCTCGATGCTGATTCTGGGGATACCGCTCGTTCTGATGTATGAAGGCGCAATTTGGGTCGTTCACTGGCTCGGTATGCGCCGTAAAGAAGCGGCACTCAAGGCTTGATAAGCCTCTAGGCTTTCCGACTTAGCCATGCTAATCAATATCCTCTCTCAAAACGAGGGGCCTTGCTCGGGAGTGGCTGTTTTGCTGCCGGGCTTTTGCGGCGATGACGAACTATTTCGGTACCATGAACTGTCATCGTCTCATTAACCATAAGGAGGAAAATCATGGATACCAATACTGCCGGGTCTATCCGACCGGGTTACGAAACCACCATTATCACCCGCTCTGAGCTTTCTGACGACGCTTTGAAAGCGGTTCACGAACGCGTTGCCACCACAATCACTGAATTCGGTGGCGACATGGTTCTTACTGAAGACTGGGGTCGCCGCAAGCTGGCCTATCCGATTCAGAAGGAAACACGCGGTCATTACTCTTACTTCGTTTATACGGGTAAGCCAGGCGTGGTTCATGAAATCGAACGTCACCTGCGCATTCACGAACACGTGATCCGCTTCCTGACGGTCAATCTCGAAAAAGAATTCAATGCGGAAACTTTCCGTAAACAACGTGCCGATATCCATGCCGCCGCAAAACGTCGCGAAGAAGAGCGCGAAGCCCGGCGTGAAGAACGGATGTCCGAGCGCCGCTATGAACGAGTTGAAGAAACGGTCGAAGTCGCTGACGTCGCCGAAGAAGAATAAATTATATTTTTAAGGAGATTGAGCGATGAGCATTACAAATTTGAAAGGTGATTCCAAAGATCGTGGCCAGCGTAGCGAGCGTAATGAGGAACGCGGTATGGACAAAGATGGCGATGGAGGTCGTCGCGGCGGCTTTCACCGTAAAAAAGTCTGCCGTTTCTGCTCGGACCAGGATTTTATCATGGACTATAAAGACAATCGCATGATGCAGTCTTTTGTCACTGAGCATGGCAAGATTGTTCCGCGCCGAATTTCTGGCAACTGCGCCTATCATCAGCGCCAGCTTACAACTGCGGTCAAACGCGCCCGCAATCTGGCGATGGTTGGCTATGTCTCGATGGGCGGCTGATTCATCTGATTCGTCTGGTTTAAGGAATATGGGCTCTGGTGGGGGTTCTTCTCCCTCCGGAGCCCGCATGCCCGTCTGGGTACGTGTTGTTCCATTTTTCTTCAGTGCTTTTTTATTCTTAAGCGCTTTTTTCAGCGTTTTTTCACCGCTTCCATTGCTGGTGGCGAGGTTCGAGTCTGGCCGTCGATGGATGGCATTGGCTTTTATCACTAATGGAATTCTGGTTTATTTTGCGGGAGGGGCGGGAAGCCTGATCTCGTACTCGGTCTTTATTCTGGCATTGGTTCTGGTCCTCTCGGAGGCCTTGCTTCGCTTCCGCTCTTTGGAAAAAGCATCCTTTGCCGCATTTCTGGGAATTTGCGCTGCTGGAATGACGGTCCTGATCGGTTACGCAGTCTACAAGCAGACCGGGTCCTGGGCTGAATTTCATCAACAGATTTCAGCTCTCATTGACCGCTCAATCGACGTAATGGTGGCGAATATGGGGGGCTCCTCGGCAAAATTCCTGGGAGGAATGAGCGTTGAGGAGTTCAAAGACAAGTTCCAGTTGGAATTGCCGGCAGCACTCAGTATTTCTTCCCTGGTTCTGATCGTTTTGAATCTAGTCCTGCTCTTGCGCATGAATCCCAGAAAGATCGCACAGGAGTTGGGTATTAATTTCAATAACTTGAGGTACTGGCGGGCACCGGAATTCCTGATCTGGCCCACGATCCTGATGGGGGTCTTTCTGCTGATCGATCTGGGGCGGGTTTCGGATGTTGCACAGAGCGTCTTTAAGTTTTTGATGGCGATTTATGCCCTTCAGGGATTAAGTATTCTCAGTTTCTTTTTTGATTTATGGCAGGTTCGTGGCTTCTTCCGGACAATTGGGTTCGTGGTAGCTGTCGTTTTGATGATGCCATTGCTTCTGAGTCTTGGTTTTTTCGACCTGTGGTTTGACTTTCGAAGCAAGTTCAGGCATTCGTAATCAACTTTGAGGAGTATTCATGCTAGTTATTTTGCGAGAAAATGTTGAAAATTTAGGCCGTATCGGTGATGCCGTGACGGTTTCTGACGGGTATGCGCGGAACTATCTGCTGCCCCGTAATCTGGTCCTCGCGGCGGATGAAAAGAATCTCGCGATGATTGAGCACCAGAAGCGGACGCTTGAAAAGAAGCGTCTCGCGGAACGCGCTTCGGCTGAAGAGCTTGCCAAGAAGCTGAACGAAACTTCCTGCACCTTGAATCGCAAATCAGGCGAACACGACAAGCTGTTTGGCTCTGTGAACGCCGGCGATATCGCTGATGCACTGAAGAAGGTCGGACTGAATATCGAAAAACGCATGATTCAGCTCACGAATCCAATTAAAACCCTGGGAGTTCATCCCGTTACGGTGAAATTGGAACCTGAAGTCAGCGCGACTCTCAAAGTCTGGATCGTTAAAGAGGAATAATCCACATGGCTGGAGAAGGTGGTTGGAACGCGCCCTCGTTCTCGGGCGCAGGCGGTAGTACGTCTGCAACCGGAACAAGTGGGTCAGGCAAGGGGGGCAGGGTACCGCCCCATAATCTTGAGGCCGAGCGATCCGTTCTGGGGGCTTTGTTGCTCCACAATGATGCTATTCACCGGGTTATTGATATCGGCCTTGAGGGCCGCGATTTCTATCGTGACAACCACCGCAAGATCTTCGAAACCGTTCTCTCTCTTTCTGAAAGAGGAGAGCCGGCCGATCTGGTGACTTTGACTTCATCCCTGCGCGATCGTGGTTGGCTGGAGCAAATCGGCGGCACGGCGGCGCTGACTTCTCTTTTCGAAGATTCGTTTGCCGCCAGCAATGTTGCTTATTATGCGAAAATTGTTCGGGATAAGGCGCTGCTCCGTCGAGTGATTGACACGGCCACGGATATTTCCTCCGAAGCCTTCGATGGTGTCGAAGATACTGAAGCGTTCATGGATGAGGCAGAAAAGAAATTCTTTTCCGTGGCGGATACGCAACTCACCAAATCCTTTGCAAGTCTTCAGCAAATTCTTGTTGAGAATATGCACACGATTGAAGAGCTCTCCCAGCAGAAGACAGATGTAATCGGGCTGGCAACAGGTTTTCATGATTTCGATAGACTGACCGGCGGCTTGCGTGCAGGTCAGCTCATGATTTTGGCGGCACGACCTGCCATGGGTAAGACGAGTTTGTTTCTCTCCGCAGTCCAGAACATTGCGATGTCCGGAAAAGGTGTTGTCGCGATCTTCTCGCTCGAAATGTCGCAGGATGAATTGGGCTTCCGCTTTCTCTCCGGGTTGGCGCGCATCGACGCCAAACGTCTGAAGGTGGGGCGCCTGGCTGATCGTGATTGGCCAAGACTTGCTCAAGCGGCGGATCAGCTTTCAAAATCCAAAATTTTCATCGATGATTCGGGTGACTTGACGGTCATGGACATTCGCGGGCGCTGCCGCAGGCTCATGGCCATGGAAAAAAAGCTCGATCTCATTGTGATCGACTATTTGCAGCTCATGAAAGGCTCCAAAGCCGCATCCAAAGGCGACGGATCGCGTGAGCGGGAAATTTCGGAAATCAGTCGTAATTTGAAAAACCTTGGCAAAGAACTGGGCGTACCGGTCATTGCACTCTCCCAGCTGAACCGTGGTGTTGAAAGCCGCCCCAACAAGCGCCCCATGCTTTCGGATTTGCGTGAATCAGGAGCAATCGAGCAGGATGCGGACATTGTCTGCTTTATTTATCGAGATGAAGTGTACAACAAGGAATCCGAAGACAGAGGCATTGCCGAACTGATTGTCGCCAAGCACCGTGCCGGTGAAACCGATACGATCCGCCTGGCGTGGCTGCCGGAATACACCCTTTTTGCCAACCTGGCCCAGAATGGACCCGGAGCACCTGTTATGGGGTCGCGCCCGGACAAGGGTGATATCAGTCTTTAGGCCGAGGTGGTCGTTTGTTCAGTTGTATCGGCCGAGTCTTCGCTGGCCGCAGCGGCTTCAAGTTTTTCAACTCGCGCTTTCAAATCATTCAGCTCGTCTTGAGTAGCAAGCCCAAGGGATTTTAAAGCCGAAACGAGCTTTTCGGTTGAAAACTCTTTTGTGCCCTTCGGGAGCTTGATGAATTCCTTCGCTTGCGAGAGCATTTTCAAGGTCTGTTCGATTGCGGTTTCAGAGACATGCTTCTTTTTCATAATATCCTCCAAGGGGAGCCCCACATTTAGCGCGCAGGATCTTGCTTGGCAATGGAATAATGCAGCGCATCATAAATAGTTAAGTCAAATATGCTCATTATTCAGAGTGCTTATGAGCGCGACTTGAAAATCGAAACAGCAATTCGCCCCATTAGAGCGATCGAAAGCAGGAAGAGGATGGCGGTAATGGGTAAGATCAGGCCGTAACTCGCAGATAAAAGTAAGAACCAGTACGACACGCCCAGGTGGAAGATCGAAGTGAGATAAGCCAGGACCGCAACAAAACTGATCGGTCCCAGGCTGAGCAGTGCAGAGTTCAGAACCCGGCTCTTGCTGTTTGAGATGAAAGACCAGGTATATGCGGGAAAGAGCAGTGCCATCACCGCAAAATGACTGTTCACTGCAAATGCGAGCGCAGTAATCGCGGCTTGAAGGAAAACATGAAATGTATGGACCAGTTCCGGCTCGATGATTTTGCTCTTGGGATTCCCAGAGAAGCGCCTGAGCAAACCATATACAAGAAGACCGGCTGCGATGAGCAGGAGAATCACCAGGAGATCGGGTGAATAAAGCAGGGGGGTTTTCTGTGTTCCAGGAAACTCCTCATAGCGGGTGAGGATCCCGGCACCCGGGAGCAGGAGTAAGGCGGCGTATCCTGCAAGAAGCGCAAAAGCGACGCGAAGAAACCGCAGAGCTTCGCCGTTCCATGCTGTTTTCAAAATCGCAGGGTCTGTCTTGCGGAAAGCCGCGAGAACTCGTTGAGCTGTGCGAAAGAAAAAAGGCAGGAAAAGCAGGAGCTGCAAAGCGACTGTCATCAACTGATCCAGGTACCAGGACTCGCTCAATTTCCAGTAAGCCCCGGTAGAGAACTCGTTTTTGGTCTGCAGTAGCGGACTCCGATCGATTGATTGGAGCAAAGTTTCTGCGGCTCGTCCGGGCAGTACAAATGATTTCACCTCCATCGCTTCGACCACGTCTCGCGAGGTATGGTGAATATCGGTCATCACGCTATTGAAATCGTCCGTTTGACCAACCCAGTTGATCGCTGGAATGCCTGCGGCGAGGAAAGCACCGTGATCTGCCGCAGGCAGCAGAATCGCGCGTTGGATGAGCTCACCGATTCCGGTGAGTTCACTGTTCTTTTCACCAAAACCTGAAACCTTATTGAGGGAGCCCAGTCCGAGTTCCCGGAGCCAGAGCGGTACGAAGCCCTTTCGGATGCCGTCTCCGAGTTGCAGTATTCCAGTCTGATGCCCAGGGGCGATGAAATCTATATTGATCGCAGCTGCGAGCTGGTCCTTATGTTCTTTGACAAATGCACGTGCCCCCCAGAAATTGCCGTATTCCTCGCTATCGGTGAACAGAAATACAATCGAGTGCTGTGTTGGAATTTGCCTGAAAATTCTCGCCAGTTCCAAAACGATCCCCACACCCGAAGCATCGTCCATCGCACCTTCCGTGGTTCCTTCGGCGATATCGTAATGCGCGGCGATCACGATTTTCGAGTCGGGAAATTGCTCCCCGGTTTTCTCGGCGAAGACATTTTCCAGGTCCGTGTAATTTTTCCCAGCAATGGTTTCATCGAATACCTGGAACCGGGGCGTGTAGCCGTATCTTTTCAACTCCTCTTTGAGCCAAATGGCAGCGTTTTTACGCGACTCAGTCCAGGTGAAACGGTTCGGAAAAGATTTTGAAAGGGTGCGCATTTTGGAAAAAGCATTCACAGCGTCAAACTGCAGGGCTCCCGAGTAGATCGCTTTTTGGAAAGAGGAGTGTGGAATGGTTCGGGACCCGAAAACCAAAATACCGAAAATACCGAGAATGCTCACAAGAACCGGAATAAAAGTTCTCATTGGGCCTTTCCTATCAGCGCCGAGTTTGAATTTCCAAACAATAAAGTTTACGATTGCGGCATGCGCAAGTCGTTCGTACTGATTATTTCTTCTCTGATTTTTCTCTTGGCGACCATCGGAGCACATTTTGTATCGCGCTCACCGTTATTTATGATTCAGGTAGTCGAGATATTGAATTCATCTGAAGAGGGGCCGATTGATTCTCAGACGATCTCTCAACTGGCTGCAGTTCCCACAGGCAAGATCAATCTATTTGAGCTCGATCTGGATCTTGTTGAACAGCGGATCCTGACTGAGTCCTGGGTCCGCGAGGTGAATATCCAGAAAAGATTTCCGCAAACTCTATCGATTTCAGTGACCTATCGGAAACCGCGCGCTTTGATCCAGCTTGCCAGCGGCGCACTGTCCTATGTGGACGCCGAAGGTAAAATTTTCGGGAAGGTGAATATGAGCTTTCAGCCGGATTTACCCGTACTTTCGGGCTTTATCGGAGATGATCAGCTTCGAATTCTCGATGCAGTTCACCTCTTGGATGCATGGGATAAGGCACCGGTTGCAAGTCACAGCGAGGTTGCCTCGGTCATGTGGGATTCGGAGCGCGGCTTCCGGGTCCTTCTGAGCTATCCATTAAGTGGTAAGAGGGCCCGGACAATCGCGGATCTTGGTCAGGAAGCGGATGCTGAACTTGAGCAACAATTAAACCGGCTTGCGAAAGTGATCTTGTATTTAAGCACGAATTCCATTGCGGCGCGTCAGGTCTGGGCGGATGCAGGTAAAAAAATAGTTGTCAAAACCGCTAAGGGTTCTTAGAATTCCTTAGGCGAGCAGGCATTTTTTGCCTGGTGAACATTATGTTCTTCTTGCGCATCCCATGGGGGGGATTCGGCTATGTCCAAAAAGGACTTTATTGTTGGGCTGGATATCGGAACCACGAAGATCTGTTGTATCGTGGGTGAGGTGGCCGAGGGGGGTCCGCAACCCATTATAGATATTGTGGGAATTGGCACGGCGCCTTCGACCGGGTTGCGTAAAGGTGTTGTGATCAACATCGACTCCACGGTCGAAAGCATTTCAAAAGCCGTTGAAGAAGCGGAACTGATGGCCGGCGTTGAGATTTCGACGGTTTACACCGGAATCGCCGGTGGACATATCAAGTCTTTCAATTCAACCGGGATCGTCGCTGTCAAAGACAAAGAGATTACTGAAAACGATGTGCAGCGGGTAATCGATGCCGCAAAGGCGGTTGCAATTCCGCTGGATCGTGAAGTGATTCACATTATTCCCCAGGAATACATGATCAACGGTCAGGACGGAATCCGTGATCCGATCGGCATGACCGGGCTCCGCCTCGAATCAAAAGTTCATATCGTAACTGGTGCGGTTTCTTCCGCTCAGAACATTATCAAATGCGCGAACAAAGCTGGCTTAAATGTGGCGGAAATTTGTCTGGAGCCGATTGCCTCGAGCGAAGCGGTTCTTTCGCAGGATGAAAAGGAGCTTGGCGTTCTGCTGGTCGATATCGGTGGTGGAACCAGTGACATCGCGATTTTCAAAGATGGCGCGATTGTGCACACGGGTGTTCTGGCGATCGGTGGAAATCATATTACAAACGATATCGCGGTCGGCCTGCGTACACCGCAGAATGAAGCTGAAAAGATCAAAATCCGCTACGGCTGTGCCATGGCTTCCATGATCAGTCCGGAAGACACGATCGAAGTGCCGGGAGTCGGCGGGCGCAAGCCACGTGTAGTTTCACGCCGCGTTGTTGCCGAAATCATCGAACCCAGGGTGGAAGAAATATTCTCACTCATTCAGCGGGAAGTGATGAAAGCGGGATTCCAGGAGGGGCTTGCAGGAGGTGTTGTGATCACCGGCGGGGCTGCGCTGCTGGAGGGAATGCCGGAACTGGGAGAATTTATTTTTGAAATGCCCGTGAAACGAGGCTTTCCTCTGAATATCGGTGGGCTTCGCGATGTCGTGAATTCTCCGAAATTCGCAACGGGTGTCGGGCTTCTGAAGTACGGAGCGAGAAATCTGCAGAGAAGCAAGTTTCCGATCCGCGACAAAAATATTTACGACAAAGTGCGTGGCTCTATGAAGGGCTGGATCAAGGATTTGTTTTAAGTTTGGTTGGAGGGGGCGTTGCGGGGGACCGGGCGCAAAATTAAATAATGATCGGGTGCTTTCCGAGAGGGGGCGCCGGGTCGAACAAAGAAGAGGATCTTCTTTCGTATGTTTGAAATAGATCAAGTCTCGACTCAGGGAGCGAAAATTAAGGTAATCGGCGTCGGTGGCAGCGGCTGCAATGCTGTGAACACGATGATCAAGATGGGCTTGGAGGGAGTTGAGTTCATCACAGCCAATACGGACAGACAGGCTTTGGACGCATCGCTTGCGCCCACAAAACTGGCAATCGGTCAGGAGCTCACCAAAGGTCTTGGTGCAGGAGCGAATCCAGAAATTGGTCGTAAAGCAGCGCTCGAGGATTATGCTAAAATTGCCGAAATTCTGACGGGTGCAGACATGGTGTTCATCACTGCCGGAATGGGCGGCGGCACCGGAACGGGTGCGGCACCGGTCTTCGCAAAGATTGCAAAAGAATGCGGAGCTTTGACGGTTGGGGTGGTTACCAAACCCTTCAGCTTCGAAGGTCGTAAACGCATGAAAAATGCCGAAAACGGCGTAGGCGCCCTGCGTGATCATGTGGATTCCCTGATCATGATCCCCAATCAGCGGCTGCTCTCGCTTTCTGGTGCAACCCTGTCGATGATTGATGCTTTCAAAAAAGCCGACGAGGTTCTTCTGAACGCTGTGCAGGGTATTTCTGACTTGATCAACCATACTGGCTTGATCAACAGCGACTTTGCCGATGTGCGCACGATCATGCAGAACAAGGGTCTGGCTCTCATGGGTATAGGCCACGGCGAAGGTGAGCATCGGGCGCTTGAAGCGGCGACGAATGCCATTTCCAGTCCGCTGCTTGAGGATATCTCCATTGAGGGTGCGACCGGTATCATCATCAATATTACGGGTGGTTCGAACCTCAAGATTCACGAGGTCAACGAGGCGACGACCTTGATCATGGAAGCTGCGCATGAAGATGCCGAAATCATCTTTGGTACTGTAATTGATGAATCCATGAAGGACACCGTGAAGGTCACTGTGATTGCAACAGGTCTGGGCGGCGCGGCTGCTCAACTTGTCAAAACAGAAACCGTTATGGCTGCTGCGCCGGTCCTCACGGAAGCGCCAGTGACGGTGACTCCGGCGGCTCCGGCAATTACGGAGGTGCCGCAGATGAGCGCCGCTGCAGCGCCTGCAGAGCCATTGGTGACCCATTCGGCTCATATCGAGCAGAGTCCTGAGCCTCTGGTTTTAAATCAGGCATCCAGTTCCGCGACGTTTGTCGTACCGCCTCAGCCGAATGCGGCGATGATATCATCACTTGCGCCGAACCATTCGTTCAATGATGCCGAGGTGGAGGAGCTTCGTGCGGCGGGCAATGATTATGCCGCTCAAACTGCAGTGGGTCCGTCTCTCGATACAGGAAAGCTTTCGGCCGGAGGAGAATTGGCCAGGGCTCGTGCGATCGCACAGCGCCTCGGCATCACCAATTTGACCGACGATGAATACGATATTCCGACGTATATTCGTCGTCAGAAAGAGCACGAAGTGTAAGGTCAGTAAAAATATTGCTGATCCACACGAGGGCGAATCTATGGATGGGTTCGCTCTTCGTGTTTCTGGGGTTGGGGCGCGTCTAAGAAAAAAACGGGAATTGTTCGGAAAAACAGCAGTATTTGTAATTATTTTCGTTGATAAGGAAGATTTTTTTCTGGCCCGCGCAAATAATTTAATCGAAAAATACAGAAACACAAGTACCCCTAAAAAAAAGAAAGCACTGCGTCAAATTTGCAAAAGACGGTTATAGGACTACACTCCATAGAATTCGGTGTGATAGTTTTCTGACATCTTTAGGGGGGATTGAATTCATGTCTTATTCGAGGAAAGTTCTTTTAGCACTCATGGCTTTGGCCGTCGCAAACGTAGCCAGCGCCGCGAACTATAAAGAAGGGCAAGTTATCGTAAAATACAAGAACGGCGTTCTTCGGACTCGTTCCATGATGAACAGCATCTACAACAAGCTGGGCGTCGAACGCATTCATCGTTTCAAGGGTCATTCGGCCGGTCTTGAACAGCTGACTCTGAAAGAGGGTTTAAAGGTTCAAGATGCGATCGCTGAATTGCAGAAGGATAATTCTGTTGAGTACGCTCAGCCGAATTATATGCTCTACGCCTTCGATGGTGAAACTCCAGCTCCAGGTTCCGGGATTCCATGTATCCCTGGACTGGAAATTCCTGGCTGTGAGCCCATCGGCGGTGGTGATGGCGGCGGAGGCGGTGGCATTCCCTGCATTTTTCCCGGAATCCCTTATCCCCCAGGCTGTGAAGACACGGGCGGCGGCGGAGGCGGTGGTGGTGGCGGTGAACAACCTACTCCTACTCCTGCCAAGAAGCCAGCTCTCGCCCCGGCTCCTGCAGATGTGAATCCTCCCGTAGTGGATCCCGATCTGGACAAGGCTTACGGTTTATCCAAAATCAAGGCGACTGAAGCCTGGAAAGAATGGCAGGGGAGCAAGGATTTCATCGTAGCCGATATTGATACCGGTATTGACTATAACCATGAAGACCTCGCTTTTAACGTTTGGAGAAATCCGAACCCTTCCGACAAGCAGGACGTAGCAGGTTATGACTTCGTTCATAACGACGGATTGCCCTACGATGACAATCAGCATGGCACCCATACGTCAGGTACGATTGGCGCCACAGGTGGCAATGGCAAGGGCGTCTCCGGTGTTGCAGCCCGTGTTTCGATCATGGGATTGAAATTTCTCTCTGGTGAGGGCAGCGGCACGACTGCAGATGCCATTCGCGCCATTGACTACGCAATCGAGCATGGGGCGAAAGTCATCAGCGCCAGCTGGGGTGGCCCGGGTGAAGATGATAATAAAGCGCTCTATCAATCCATTGAGCGCGCCAAGGAAAAAGATGTTCTCTTTGTTGCCGCAGCCGGTAATGAAAGCAAGAACAACGATATTCCAAGCCAGGCGTCTTATCCTGCGGCTTTCGACAACGATAATCTGATCGCTGTCGCGGCAACCGACAAGAACGATACAATGGCTTACTTCTCAAACTTCGGAGCCAAGACGGTCCACGTGGCCGCTCCTGGTGCCAATGTTTACAGCCTGGTTCCCGGCAATAAATACGCCGCATTCTCTGGGACCTCGATGGCGTGTCCTCATGTGGCGGGTGCTGCGGCCTTGATTTGGTCGAAAAACCCTCAGTGGACTTACAAGAAGGTAAAAGAAGTACTGATGAACACGGTAGACAAGGTGCCATCTCTGGCTGGCAAAACAGTTACCGGTGGTCGTATCAACGTATTGAATGCGTTGCACTCGACGGATTGATCCGGATCTGGTCATCCTGACTTGATCCGGGTGGCTCGAACCGAGGCCACGGACTAGGCTAAGCGTGGGGGCTCCGAAAGGAGCCCCCATTTTTTTGTTTGGAGGCTCCTTTCGTATTTTTGCGCTTACCTTGGCTTCAGCTGAGTCTCCGCCGAAGCTCCCACCCAACCCATCTCTTCCTGAGATACACTCCCGCATCCATGCGGAAGGCAATCGATTACATTTTAAGCTAATCGGACCCTGGCACCCAGACTCTTGGATCGGTGTCCGTCAATATGCAGGTGTTCCCGCTTTTCTGTTTCCTCTTTGCAGCTTACGCAAAGGGTGGCCGTAGGTCTGGCTTCAAGTCTGCGGACTTCAATGTCGTTGCCGCAGCTATCGCACTCACCAAAGCTGCCATGTGAAATTCTCCGTAACGCCTCATCCAGCTTCTTCAGATAGAGGACTTCACGATTCCGGAGCCGCATGCGCATGTTATTCTCTGTCTCGCTCGCGGTCAGGTCGACTTCGTCCATGAGATCGTCCTGCTTGAGGTTGAAATTTTCGTCCAGAATGCTTTGTGAATAGATGAGATTCTTTCTTTCGTTTTCGAACATGAGCTTGAATTTGAGAGCGAGTTCTTTGTTCATACTGCCTCCGGATAATTGCCGGTCCCTGCTTTCTGAGTATCCATTCTCGCGTGAGCAGGGGACCTTCTTGCTTTGCGTGGAGCAATCCATGCTTCACGGCAGAGCAGGCAAAAACATTAAAATTTTGATTACAGAGTGACTTCGCTGCTTGATTTATATTGGGCGCTCTCGAAGTTCTTAGTTGAAGAGCGCCTGAAAGTATTGAAAAGCGAAGATGAATAGGAATGGTGTGAAAAAGTAGAAGGCGAATAGTGCGAAATTATGTCTGCCGTACTTGGTGCCAGTTGTGTTCTTTGAGTTTGTCATACCGGCCTCCTCTGTTCGGGAACGATGTTCCCTGCGTTGAGAGGTTGATTCCTCTCGCTGCCTTCATGAGGGAAGAGTTGCGAGGGTTGTGCCAGTCTAAATAGTCAACGAATTCAGAATGTTCTGACTACGGGAAGGCTAAAGCGCAAAAAAGGGGTACTCTTGGCGCCTAACCGACGGGAAAATTTACTTCCCGGAGTCAGAATGATCCTGATCCAAGTGCTTAGCTGAGCTTTCGGGTAAAGGTTTCGCCCAGGCTCTTGTGCTGATGCCCGGCCGCAGTGAGTACTTCTTTGCGTTCAGCGTCTTCTTTGCAGCCAACACAGAGGGTGGCGGTGGGGCGTGCTTCGAGACGACGGACCTCGATCGGTTCTCCGCACTCATCGCATTCGCCGAAAACGCCTTCTTCGATGCGCTTGAGAGCTTCATCGATCTTTTTGATATAAAGAATTTCGCGATTTCTGAGTCGCATCCGCATGTATTGTTCGCTGTCGCTGGTGGCTTGGTCGAGTTCGTCATAACGATCATCGTTGCTCACACTGAAGTCTTCCCGAATAACCCGGTCATTAAAAAGAATGTTCCGTTTTTGTGCCTCGAACAGACGCTTGAATTGTTTCAGTTTGTCTTTTCTCATGTGTCCCCCTCTTTATTTCAGTTCTCGCCCTTAAGTTCTTTAATGATGCGCTGGCTAATGGCCTGGAGTGTATCCATCACTCCCTGCCCATGGTTTGCGACGGCCTCAAAATAAGGCAGTCTCATAGGATTAAAAGTAGCTTCAAGCTCTTGAATCGACACCGCGGTCGGCAGGTCGCGTTTATTGTACTGGAGTACAAGCGGCAGACGCTTCAGGTCGTATCCCTGGCGTTCCAAAGCTTTCTCAAGGCCTTCAAAACTTTCGATATTGGCTTCCATCCGTTCAGCCTGGCTGTCGGCTACAAAGACCAGTCCATCCACTCCCTTGAGAATGAATTCACGAGAAACATCATAAAAAGTCTGTCCCGGGATCGAGTAAAGGTGGAACCGGGTTTTATAGCCTCTGACCTCGCCGATCGAGAGCGGGAGGAAATCAAAGAAAAGCGTTCTCTCGTTTTCCGTGCTCAGGGTGACCATCTTCCCTCGCTGGTCTTGGCGTGTGTGCTCGTAAATATACTGAATGTTGGTTGTCTTCCCGCAAAGGCCGGGGCCGACGTAGATGATCTTGCAGTTGATCTCTTTGTTCGCGTAGTTGATGAAGCTCATCAGTTCATCTCCATGCGGTTTTCGATGGCACGGCCGATCGTCTGCCGATCAGTGTATTCGAGAGCTCCGCCAACAGGGAGTCCGTGTGCCAGCTGTGTGACCCTGATTCCGAGGGGTTTGATCATCCGGGTGAGGTAAAGGGCTGTTGCCTCTCCTTCGACAGTCGGATTCGTGGCCAGAATCAGCTCGCGGACCGCTTCCGGGCCGGTGGTTTGGGTACCGATTCGGCTGAGAAGTTCGCGGATTTTCAATTCTTCAGGACCGATTCCATCCAGCGGCGAAAGAGCACCGTGAAGAACGTGGTAAACGCCCTTGAACGCGCCGGACTGCTCAATTGAGAAGACATCCGAGGGCCGCTCCACCACGCAAACAACCCGGTGGTCCCGCTCCGAATTCGCGCAGATCCGGCAAATGGATTGATCAGTGAACGTGAAGCACTTGTCGCAGAGCCGGATGGTTTGCTTGGCCTTCAGCACGGACTCAGCAAGAGCCCGGGCGTAAGTTTCATCCTGCTTCAGAATGTAATAGGTCAGTCGGGTAGCAGTTTTTTCACCAATGCCCGGGAGCTTGGAAAGTTCGAAAATCAATTTTGAAACTGGATCAGGATTACGTTGATAATTATTCATCACGATCCCCGCTGTCACTTCCTGTGAGTTCAATCGGGCCCAGTTCTCCACCAAAAAGGGATCGGGCTTCCTTGATTATGGGATGATTCTGGGCTGCATTTCTGGAATTGAGCTCGCGCTCCTTCAGTTCGCGCTCGCGTTTCCCGGCGACACTTTCTCCGGATTCCTTCAGGTCAACCTGGGCTTTGATTGCTGTGCCAAAATACTCTTTGGTAAACGAGAGGAGGTGTTCCTGATAAACGCGGTTTTGAAGCTGATCCCGGTAATGTACATGGTTAGGTGGAAAAGAGATGATCATTCCACTGACCGCGCCCAGGGTGTCCCGGTTGAGAACGCAGTTGCCGTGCTCGAGGATGGAAGCAAGCAAGGGGCGGGTTTTGCGCGCATGCTCAATAAACCCTTCCCAACTATTGCTCTTTACAGACAGAGTGGGGGGCACGGGCGTGGCTACAGGCGCGGCAACGGGGATGGCTGCAGCAGGCGTCGTTAGAACGGGGCTGGGTGCTGGAGCGGGGGCCTGGGCCATTGGTTTTGCGGGCAGGACTTCGTCAGAATCCAAAAAGACAAGCGCTTCAGCGGTTGCGCACTTTACAAGCAGAATATCCAGAACCACTTTGGGCTGGGGAGACCGGGCGATCCACTCCAGACCCTGATGCAGAACTTGGAAGATCATCTCGATCTCCTCAAGTTCCCGCTGTTTTGCCGAGTTGCTGAGTTCTTTCCACTCTTCTTCTGATAGCTCCAGCCCTTCGGGGCTTTGGGCACCGATTTTGGCCAAAATAGCTGCGTGCAGGAATTCGATCAAACTCCGGGTCAGGACGCGCAGGTCGTGACCGCGTTGGTAGGCCTGGTCAACGTGCTGGAGAGCCGTAAGAGCGTTTCTTGCGAAAACGGCATTTACAATTCCGATCAGGGTCTGCCCCTCAATGAGGCCGATGCTCTCTCTGACGGATTGCACGCTGACCTGGGCTCCGGAAAAAGCGATGACCTGATCCAAAAGGGAGAGGGCGTCGCGCATGCTGCCTTCTGCGGCCCGGGCAATCAGCGCGAGGGCTCCTGGTTCTATCTGGATTTGTTCAGCTTGGGCAATCTGCAGAAGCCGGGCCTGAGCCTGCGCGATCGTGATTCGTCGATAATCAAATCTCTGGCAGCGGGAGAGAATGGTTGCCGGAATCTTATGAGGCTCGGTGGTGGCAAAGATGAAAATGACATGAGGAGGTGGTTCTTCAAGGGTTTTAAGGAGCGCGTTGAATGCCGCTGTCGTGAGCATGTGAACTTCGTCGATGATGTAAATTTTTCTTTTACCGGTCGACGGGAGATATTTGGCGTTCTCACGGATTTCACGAACCGCTTCGACGCCATTGTTTGAGGCTCCGTCGATTTCGATCACGTCGACACTCGTGCCCGCCGTGATTTCCCTGCAGCTGGCGCACTCATCGCAAGATCGGGTGGTTTCGGCCTCAATGCTGGTGTTCTCGCAACGAATGACTTTGGCGAAAATGCGCGCGATAGAAGTTTTCCCAATGCCGCGGGAACCTGTAAACAGGTACGCTTGGTGAATTCTCTCGGCGCGGATGGCGTTCATCAGTGTCCTGACGATGTGGTTTTGACCCACAATGTCGGCAAACTGTGCTGGACGCCATTTTCTAGCGAGTACTACGTAAGACAATCAATCCCCTGCACACATGGTTGAAAAGTGCGGCCACCTTACAGTGGCGATATGCGATAAACAAGCGAAATTATTAAAGATTTGACAATGTGCGCTAGCGCGGTGCGATGTAACTAAGGGGCTTGTTTAAATGGAAAAACTACCAATCATTAAGATGGCTTGAGGCGGGGGGCTGCTTTGGGCTGAGTCGATCGATACGACGAGTTTGTATCCCAACTGCGAGCTCAACTAATATTTTATGACCTTACCGCATGAGTGATCATTTAACGATCAAGTTCGAGGGTGCGGCCGGCTTGATTAACGGGGGCGTACTGCCCCCTCCCAGGACAGATACCGTGCCCGTACGCTGCCTGCGAATACTGAGAGCGTAATCTCCTTGTCCCAAATCGCGAAGCGTATAGCCCTCAGCTTTCAAGTCAGTTCGCTGACTCAAAGCCACGCCAGCAACACTGATCGCGGTGGGAGAAAAAGCCAGCCGCAAGTACTCGACGCCATCTGTGTCGGTCGAGGAGTACTGCACCTGCGTAGAAGTATAGGAAACATTTTTGAGGATACCCTGTGAGTACAGGATATGATTCACCCGTGGCGGCGCCCACTCGGGAATCGCCCCGAAAACCTGGTAAAACATACGAGGACCCTCGCCGTAGCAGTCGGAGAACCAGGTATCAATGCTCGAGTAGGGGCTCTCGTTCGCGCGTCCCTGCGAATCATTAGTGTAGGTGACCCAGTTGAGCGAACGGAAAGCTTTTTCCTTATAAGCGGCATCACCCGAGTAGGCATACCACTTGGCGGCTTCTGCGGCATACCTGGCCGTTTGGTAGTCCATCTTGTGCAGAAACCCATCTTGCTCGCCGACGACATTTGCGCCCCAGTCATTAGCGGGCTCGCCCGGTGCGGTACGATTAACGAAGTAAGTCTCAGTCCACTTAATCAGGGCGGGAATGTTCGTAGTGAAGTTGGGATCAAAACTCGGGTTATCCAGGATGTAGAGCGCGGCGTTGCTCTTGCTTAAATTACTTTTGTACGTGGTGGAGTTAATATTGGTGTCGCTGTGTCCATCGGTCCAGTAGCCGCTGACCATCGGGTATTGGAGAATGAAGTTTTTCGCTGCCGTGCGTGCATTCTGGTAGGCAGTCACATTGCCGACATTAGCCTTGATCAGACTGTCGAGAAGCATATACGCACCTGTCCAGTTGGCACCGTATTCGGACGTGATGGCGCCGGTGCTCATGACAACGCGATAAGGCCATACGGATTTTGTAGCAGTACCCACTCGAACTTTACTGGCCAGAACATCCGCAACATTGGTCGCAGCAGTAAGGTATTTCGCATTACCCGAGTATAGGTATGCCCTGAAATAGGTCAGACCCATCTCAGCCGCATGATCAACTTGTATCTCATGCAGTACGAAGCGGCCCGCGCTCGTAAACCCGCGAAACTCAGTATCACCCGGGTTTGTTGTCGTGTATGGAAAGTTGGGCCAAGCAAAGTTCGAAGCACTCGTACCATGTTCGAGCGAATAATCGATGAGATCCATCGCAAGCTGCATAACCGAAGCATCGCCTGTGTAGGCATAGTACAACCGTGCCGATTCAAACCAGTTAGGGACCTTTTCGCCGACATCATTCATCCAGTTATCCGGCTCAATAATCGAAGAGGTGGTTTTGAACCCGTCATAGAAAAAATACAATGGGTAAGACGAGCGAGGCGCAGGCCCAGGTGCCATCGGAACCTTGGTCTTGATAAAGTTCCAACGCTGGCGAAGAAAGTTGTCATAAGCGTTCGCGCTTGGAGTCATCCACGTGAGGAGCTTTGACTGCGCGTCAACCACGACCGGATGGCCATTAATAGAGGCCGATGTGGCTGCATGGGCGGCAAGGTTTGGATTGCAGACAATGCCTGTTACGGCAAGGGCTGTAAGCAGAGATTGAAACAGGGTTTTACGATTTTTCATTTCATGGCCTCGCGAAAATTTTTTTGAAGCGAAAATAGCTGCTTGTTTAATCAATACTCGTTTTAATAGGTTATCCAAGATTTTTTTTGTAAAAGGCGTTCATCAGTCCTGACAATGTAGTTTTGACTCACAGTGTCGACAAACTGTGCTCGACGCCATTTTTTAGCGGTTACAACGTAAGACAATCAACCCCCTCCAAACATGATCGCCCCGGGAAGATACATCCCGTAACCAGCGCCGAAGGGTGGGCGGGGTTAAAACATGGTTAAGAGAGTCAATTATTCCCCTCGGGTGACCGAAAATGAAGTGAATAGAGGTGCTGTCATGACCGAGAGCTTGAATCGGGACTTTAAACTAATTCTGATTGCGACTGTGGTTTGCTCACTCGTGTACCTGATGGAAGGGTTGTACTCATCCGCGTGGGGCACCCAAGCCGGATTTATCGTGGGGCTTGTTGGCTATTGGGCGCAGGTTCCGCAGTGGACGGACAATTCCTGGGACTGGTATCAGTACGATGAAAGTGCTGATGAATCAGAGCGGAAAGCTGCCTAATCAATAAGAGAAGCCCAGTATTTTTTTCCAGAGAATTTCGGAAAACAGATCATCACCGATCAGGAATACTCCCCGGTCCTCGCCCGTGTCACTTGCCGGCGGTTTGCGGGTTCGCTTCACTTCCCCGGGAAGCAGGCCGGTTCCGCCATATTCAGCAAGCCAGGTGCGACGAACCGCGAGCGAGTTGCTGACCAGGACGGGGGTGCCTTCGACTGCCTTCTGCAGCCCCGAGCTTGACTCGAAAGTGCTCATGATACTGTAATTGCCGCTCGGGTTCTGCTGTGCTTCAACCACCTGCTGACCGAGATGACGAATGTGGCGAAACTTCCGGCGGCCTGGCTCCCGAACCGTGAAAATAAGGTTCAGATCACCCTTGAGAAAGAATTCCTCGAGCTGATTGAGGTCATAGACGTTCAGGTCAAGAAGCTTGATTCCGCCCGCCTTGAAGATCTGTTCGGCGAAGGTGATGGCAATCGAAGTGAGCCCTTCCAGCGTACCGATACTGAGGGCGCGTGGCTGGGCATTGCCTACGAGCATCTGTACCTCGGATTCGAGGTTGCGAGCGGATTTCAGAAAGGTTTCAGCAAGTCGTGCAGCGATCGGCGTCCAACCCGATTTTCTCCGGACTGTGCGGTCCAGTAGTGTGACACCAATCTCACCCTCCAGGCGTGCAACAATTCGTGAAAGCTGTGGCTGGCTCAGTCCGACGTGATTTGCAGCGGCTGAAAGATTGGGGAAAACGATTGCTCGACTGAGTACGGATAATTCCCACGCTCGTTCGGATAAGAGTTTTTCCATGCAGCGATATGTACCTGCTGCATGGAGGGTTGTCCATTATTCCTCGATTTTCGGTCTTTTCTTGAACTTTTGTATTCTGGATGAGGCTCGCCATATATCCCAGAAATGCATCACCGCCAAAACCGGATGTCTCAAGAGCATTCCTGGACCGGAAAATCGCATGATTGCCTTGGCTTGTGCGCGTTCCGTATTTCCGTAGCAGTGGATCGGGCATTCAGAGCAGGCGGGCTTTGCCTCTCCATATGGACACTTTTCCAGCCGATGCCGGGCATAATCGAGAAATGCGGTACACGGCGCACAGAGCGAGCCCGATTCTGAAACAGAGCCGGCGCGGTGAACACGGGTGCAGTAAATTGCGGTCATGATCCGAAGGGTTTTGAATTCCCGTCGAAATCTTCTTGTGAGAGGGTCCATGCTGATCAGCAGAATAAGTTTGTTCAGGACCTAAATGCAAGTGGTGTGAATTTCAATAGCAGCTTGACGGGGTAAGGTGCTGGGGTTATGTCACGTTCTGTGACAATTAACCAGACCTGCGGAACAAACGGCGTATTGCTCAAAACACTGGCGCGCCCGGCTCCCCTGGAGGCCCTTCCAAATATTTTTGAATATCAGGACTATCGCAAATTCCTGAGGGAAGTCATTGGTGCCCGTAGAAAAAATCGTGGCGGGTATTCCATAGCCGATTTTGCCAAGGCTCTGGGCTTCTCCTCTCATGCCGGATTGGCCATGGTCCTGAACGGCCAGCGCGAACTGCGCTCTCCGTATGTGGAAGCCTGCATCCGATCTTTGAAACTGAGTTTGCGCCAGCAGCTTTACTTTGAAGCCATGATCCGGGCGGATCGTCTATCTGCCGCTAAACGTCGCGCGCTTTTGCAGGAAATTGACTCTCATTCAGCGACGTGGGAGCCACCCGCGACCCAGGATGGGATCCGTCTGATTGATTTTTTTTTGGTTCAGCAGATTTTATCGCTCTGCCGTGGTTATGTGAGCATCGATAAAATTATTTCGCAGTTCCGGTATGGCGTGGAAAAAAAGACCATTCAAGGTGCGCTCGACTGGATGATAGACAAGAAATATGCTGAACGTTCGCCTCAGGGTTACCGGATTAACAAGTCAATTCTGATGGTTCAGGACGAAAAGCCAAACGCCTCAGGTAAGCAGTTTCATAAAGACTGCATGACCCTGGCTCATTCGGCTCTGGATACGGATGCGCTGGAAAACCGGGAATTTCAAACCTACCTGGTCACGGTGGATTCAAGAAAAATTCCTGAAATGAAAAAGTGGATCAAGAAGCTCGTCCTCGAGGCCATCGCGGAATTCGAGACTGAGCTGGACGGGGATACCGTCGTACAAATGCACTTCAACCTTTTTGAGGCCTCCAATCGAATGGGAGCGGGCCAGCGCGACCAGTTAATGGAAAGCGAAGCAAGTTTATGAAAAAGATTTTGGGAATTTTGCTTTTCTCTCTAGTCAGTACCGGGGCATTCGCCGGAGCAGGGGGCGCCGGGAATACGGAGGATGCCTCGATTCAGTTTGAATTTGCCCGCAGTATCGCTTCGAGCATTGTTGCTTCAGTCACTCCGCAGGGCCTCTTTGAGGCCTCCGGTCAGGAGGCGATCAAACGTATTTATACCCGGTGCCGACAGACTTTGTTTGTAGGTATTATTAGGACCCGCTTTGAACTGGTTGAAGAAATTTCCGATGGCAACGGTTTTCACGCGATCGCGCAGCGATTGGATAATGGCACTGTGCGGATCAGTCGCCGCGAAATGGAGAAGTTACTTGCGGCGGGCTCGCTGACTGCGCCGTTTCTGACAAGTCTCGTTCTTCACGAGGTCGGGCACGATTGTTCAGTGGATGGAAAGCGTTTGGATGATGGTGCGGATGGTCTGTTGAATTCCTTGGCCGAAGCACTCATTCGCGCGGCCGGGGCTCGGTCTGCTTCCCATATGATCGACCTGGATTTCATTGAAAACGTGAAGCAAGCACGTCCAGTCAGATTTCTTGATCTGTCCTCTCATGTTCGTGAGCTTTTGACGCAAAAATATCTCGACTATGTCGGAGATTGGGCATTCGTCCGTTACCGTTCTGAACTCGGAGACCGCCCCGCGCCGGCAAGTCAGTTTCTGGCCACTTTGGAAACCTCTGTTTTCCCAGGCTGGGCACAGATTGCTTCGGCGGGAGCGTCCCGCCCGCTGTCACTTTTGATTGAAGACGTCCTGGCTCCCGGATTCAAAAAGGGCGCTCCTGCTTATCGTGAGGGCTCGAAGCTGCGAGTCCTCCCAAGTGTTCTGAGTTGTGTGCCAGTTTCAGATCCAGATTCAGCACCTGGTTCCAGCGTGAGTTGTGGGCTGAATATTTCATGGGCTCCTCTGCCCGGCCCGGGGTTGCAAGGATTGCAGCCAAAGCTGGCTTTCATTCTTGATCTCTTCGGAAACCTGCGGATCACGCAGGTCAAAATTTCCCAAGGAGGCAGCCTGTGAAATTCGGAGCGGCGGCAATTCTTCCTGTGCTTTTATTGGGCACGGCCCAGGCAGCGATGCTCGGTCCGGAATCGTCGTGGGAAGAGATTGCCAGATCAGGAATGATCGGGGGATTCCCGATGATTCCTTTTCGGTACTCTCAAGTGAGTGCCGACGAACTTTGCATCGACGGCGACAATTTCAAGCCGCTGCAGCCCTATCGTCAGGTTTGCACTGCTTTTGATGCGCGACTGAATCGCTGCGAACGACACGAGACACGCTATTTTTCCACTCCACGCACCTACGCTGCTTCCCGTTGCGTGAAATGGAATGTTCGGGGTGACAACTGCCTTTCATCCGAGTCGTATATTGCCGTACATCCGACTGCCTACATGGTTTCGGTCTATTACAAAAATGTGAAATCTGATCTGCAGCAGAAATTTAAAAAACGTTTTGAAATTCCGGCTTGTGAATGAGTGCCTGAAGCCAGTGTCACACCCTGTGACGGTTTGCTTCTGTTCTCTTTTTCTCAAGTGCTTGAAATTACGAAGGAATCTCTTCTAAAAAGAAGTTTTGCGCAGTTCATGCGCTGGAATCGGGTCTGTGCTACCCGTCCACTCAGTCATTCATTAATTGAAAAAATTGGAGAATTTTTATGAAACGCATTTCTTTAGCCCTTTTGATTGCCGCGTCGCTCTTGAGCAGCGCCTACGCTTCCAATGTTGGTCCGGCTTCTTCCTGGAGTGAAATCCGCCAGGCCGGCTTGATTGCGGGCTTCTCATCCATCTTCTTTGGCAATATCTCTGTCTCTGTCGACGAGCTCTGCGTCGATGGACAGAACATCCGTCCGATTCAGCCGAACCGCACCGTATGCGTTGAGTTCGGCTATCGCTTCAATCAATGCGTGCGCTATGAGACTAGATACCTCAGTGCACCCCTGACTCACTCCGAGTCGCGCTGCGTGAAGTACAATCACAAGGGTGATACCTGCATCGACTGGGAGTCAGTCACCGTTCAGTATCCCACGTCTTATCGGGTGACGGTTTATGAGCAGAGCCACAACGCCGGTCTGAATGCCGTGTTCAACAAGGCTTTTGACGTTCCTTACTGCCAGTAAGTCTTCCAATTCAATTATCTGCCTGGTCCAAGGACGGGCAGGAGCAGATAATTTGCTGGAATCGCGCAGTGCGTCATGTTAGTTTGCTCTCATGTTTTTACTTCACAAATTCACTTTGTCCTCACTCCTCTTTCTGGGGTGGTTCACTGCGAGCATTGCCTCAGAGCATAAATCCCCGTTCCCTTCCTCAATACCGGGTATCGACGTTCCCAACGCACATTTAGTGGCAACAGGCGCTGGGCGGATTTTGCGAGGCGGTAGTCCGGATTCGAAAGTCCCCTCACTTGCAAAGTACGGCGTAACAGACGTGATTATTTTCAAAAATGAGACGAAGAATGAAGTGCGCGGGGAGATTCAGGACTGGAAAGAGTCGGGGGTTCCGGCAGCTAGAATTTTTTCGATTCCTTTTCGCTGGGATAACCGTGACGGGTACAGGGCCAAATGCCGGCAGACTTTGCAAGCCTTGGATGTTTTGTCTAGCGTGTATCAAACGAAAGGCCGGATGGCTTTTTTCCACTGCACCATGGGTGAGGACCGGACCGGATATCTTTCGGCGATTTTCCGTTTAATGCTCGAGAAGCGTACACCTGAAGATCTTTTCAGAAATGAAATGTGCGCCAAAGGCTATGAAGGCGCCGATCCCGGCAAGCCCGCAAGTATTGTTGCCGCAGTACGTGCCAACTTGACTCCGCTTTACCTGAAAATGGCAGCGCTCGTCAGCTCTGGAAGGATTTCCCTAAGTCAGTTGGACCCTTCCGTCTGTGAGCAGGAGCCAATTGTAAGTGTGCCGCCGGCATTTATCTGTAGGTAACGTCAAGCGTCTCGCACTGAATTTGCACTTGGCAGTAGTTTATGCGCTATTTTGCCATAGCTGCCGACTACGATGAAACGCTTGCCAGCAACGGAGTGCTTCTGCCGGCTGTCATCCGTGCCCTCGAGCGGCTTAAATTATCAGGCAGGCGCGCGATCGTGGTAACCGGAAGACGGCTTGCTGATTTGAGGCGCATCTGTTCGCGGCTCGATCTGTTCGAATATGTTGTCGCCGAGAACGGCGCGGTTGTTTTCAACCCGAGATCCAATGAGACCAAGCTTCTGTCGGAGCCTCTGTCTGAAAAGCTCCTGGAAAAATTCAAAGACATGGGCGTTGATCCGTTGGTCATCGGCCAGGTAATAGCCGCGACAGATGTCTCGGAAAAATCAAAAATTCTTGACGGGATTCAAAAGCTCGGACTGGAGGCTCAGATCATTTTTAACGGAAAATCCCTGATGGTTCTTCCGCCCGGAATCAACAAGGCATCCGGTACGGCCTATATTCTCAGAAAAATGGGTCTTTCTTTTCATGAGGTGGTCGGAATTGGTGATTCAGAAAACGATTACTCGCTTTTGCGCAGTAGTGAATGTCCTATAGCGGTGAAGAATGCAATTTCTTCGATCAAGGAAGTCGCCGTTTGGGTCACGGACGGTTGCGCGAGCGATGGGGTAGTGGACGTTATTGAAAAAATCATTGAAGACGATCTCCAGATTCTGGCACCGAAGCTCGTGCATAATCATATTGAGCTTGGGAAGCGACTTGATGGCAGAATAGTTTGGGCGCCCTCTTACGGTCAGAACATTCTGATCGCGGGACCGCCGGGGGCTGGAAAATCCAGATTTGCGGCCGGCTTGATTGAGAGAATTCATGCGCGTGATTATCAGGTGTGCATTATTGATCCCGAAGGGGATTACAGCACTCTTGATGAGATCGTATCAGTCGGAAGCCTCCGGCGAGCGCCGGAACTCGATGAAATTCTGAAGCTGCTCATGGATCCGAAGGTGAGCTTAAGCGTGAACTTGGTGGGGGTTCCCCTGTTCGATCGTCCTGCATTCCTTGCAGGTCTTCTTCCTGCGTTAAATGCCATGCGAGCAAGGACGAGCAGGCCGCATTGGATCGTGATCGACGAGGCTCATCACATGTTGCCAACCGCATTAGGGACGGCTCCGCTCACTGTGCCTGCAAAACTTGGAGAGACCGTTCTTCTTACTGTTCACCCGAATGAAGTCGCTGCTCCAATTCTTCGGCTTGTAGATACAATAATTGCAGTTGGTGAGTCTCCCAACCGAACTCTCGCTGAGTTCAGCTATGCAGCAGGAAGGCCGGTCTCCGGGCCCCTGAGTCTGCCAGAACGAAAGGAGGATGTGATTGCATGGCTCTTTACAGGAGGCCAGGAGCCTTTCGTAATGGAGACACTCCTTGGGCGCGCCGAACGCATCCGGCACGTTCGAAAGTACGCTGAAGGTGATCTCGGAAGCAGCAGCTTCTATTTTCGTGGACCGCAGAACCTGCTGAATCTGAAGGCGCAGAATCTCGCGTTGTTTGTCCAGATCTCCGAAGGTTTGGATGAAGGCACTTGGGCGCACCATCTCAGGGCTGGAGATTTTTCGCGCTGGTTTCGTTCTGATATCAAAGACGAAACTCTTGCGGACGAGGTCCATCGGATAGAAAGCCGTGCAGATCTTGGCCCCAAAGAAGCAAGAAGGCTCGTCTGCGGGCTTCTGAGGGCACGATACGCCGTTTAAGGAGGCCTGTTTCCTTTTTCCTTTTTAAAGATGCTTCATGATTCCGCTTCGGTACTGCTTACCATCCTCTGCGCGGTTACAAGCGAGACAACACCCAAAGCAGCGCCGATCAGGAACGGGATCCGGTAATCGATCATCCAAAGCAACCCACCGAGAGCCGGCAGGAAAACTGCGGCCACATGATTGATTGTGAAACCCACAGCCATGGACGAGGAGATGTCGGCTGGATCGCTGATCTTCTGAAAGTAAGTTCGGATGGCAACCGAAAAGTTAAAGAGCAGGGAATCGGCAATATACATCAAGGTAACGAGCAATTTTGAGGTGGTAAACGCGTAAATCAAAAATATGATGACCACGCCCAAGTACTCTATCGAGCTGATTTTCCTTTCGCCGAAACGAACAATTGCCCGCCCGATGATTGGATTCATCAGGTATGCAATCACGTTGTTCACGATGAAAAGGCCGGCCATTTCATGCACCGAAAAATGAAAATGCTTTACGAGCAGAAACATTGAGAAAACGATAAAAATCTGCCGACGGGCACCAGACAGGAATGTGAGCACATAAAAGAGCAGGTACTTTTTTTTAAGAACCATTCGTGGTTTCTGAGCTGGAATGTCCGCGTGGGTAGGCTCCTGCCGGAAGGCCCAGACCCCGACGGAAGAAACGAGCATTCCAACGATGAAGAAGACAGCTTTGAATTCAAAAACATGACCCAAAAGCCAGATGAAAAATCCTGAAGCAATGCTGGAAACCGCGGCAAGACTCCGCAAACGTCCGAGAACGAGCGGGGCGGAGCCTTTGGAGAAATATTGCAGGGTGAGTGATTGATTGCTTGTTTCAAAGTAGTGAAGCCCAAAGCTCATGATCAGGGTCGAAAAGGCGAGACCGGTAAAGCTCGGTAGAAAGCCAGTCATTGCGGTTCCGAGCCCGAGCAAAGCAACGGACATCGCCGCCAGTCGGTGTTCTTTGATGACGAGCATGACAAAAACCGCCAGAAGCGCCAAAAATCCTGGAATTTCGCGGATGGACTGAATGAGCCCGACACCGTTGGCTTCGAGTTTCACAACCTCGACCGCATAATTGTTGAAAAGAATGGAGTAAGCCTGGAAACCTACAGTTGAGGCAGCGGTGAGTACCGCCAGGAAACGGTACATGGGTTGCTGATTTTCTGCCAATTTCATGAAGTGCAGATTAGATCGGAAGGCGCCGGTCTGCACTTCTATTTTTGAGTTACTTGGCTTTTGCGTCTTTTCTGGCCTGCCTTGCTTCGCGACCCCAGGCCTCGTAGGTCTTCATCTTTGCTTGCTGCTGATAGATCTGTTGCTCCTGCTGAAGTGCCTGAAGCACATGCCCGAGGTTCTTTTGCTCGAACTGTATGATCTCTGAAAGCATCGTATTCACTTTCTTTTCCAAGCGAATGTTCCAGCGGCTCTGCGCTTCGGGCTTTTTCACTAGTTCAAGGCTGCTGCTGATTTTATTTTTTACTGACTGGAGCTGAAAAAATACGCCTCTGGGATCTTTGCTGGCTGAATCCTGAGCTGCGAGAAATTCGGCATATCCCAGATACGCCTGTGCCAGGGCCTGCTCCTGGAAACAGGTGGAATTCTGGTATCCGCGCGCCAGCTCGGGAAGTGAACTCAGTTCCCCCACCGCTAGCATTGTATTGAACTTCCTCTCGATGGAAAGGGGCCAGAAATACGGCGCCGCGAGAACCAATGCGCCACCGACAGTCAAGAATCTTAAGAATGCGGAGATCCACCATTTCAATTTTATATTCATCTTCATTTGGAACCCATCATAAAAAAAAGCCCGGCAACCCGCAACCGCGGACTGCCGGGCTTTAAGGTCCAAAGACCTTAACCGTTCACCTTATTGCTTGGTGAAGGTCGTGTACATCTTGAACCCGGAGCGGGATTGGGCTGTGGGGCTCAAAGCCTGACCTTGGCAATCCAGGTCTGGACTGCTGATGTTGGTCTCGGATTCACGATTATCGAAGATCATGCCGATGTCGAACCCGGCAGCCGGAGCTGCAGTGATCGCATCGCTTGTTATGGTCATGAATTCAGATCTCTGACAGACAGTATTGACACTGGTGCCCGGATCAAACCGTACATCGTATCGAACACTCTTTTCAAAGAAGTTGAATTTGTTCCCCGGTAATGCCTCAGCCTTGAGCACGCCCATCATGCTGGCAGGCTGCGCTCCGGTGGAGCATCCGCCGTCTTCTGCTACGTAATCCGAGCAGATGACTTTGGGTTCGCAGAAGCCGTCAGTACAAAGTGACGTCATCTGGAACTTCGGCAGACAGCTGTTGGTTCCAAGGGTCACGAAGATCGTCGGATATCCGGTGGTCCCGGACTCGGCGAAACCAGCAATATCAGCTCCCTGGTTTTGCACATCAGCAGCAACGGCACCATAAGTACCGTCACACGTAATGTTTGGTGCAACGCCACTGCAGGTTCCCTTGTTATTATAAATCCCGATCATCACGCATTTGAGCAAGCTGCTCAGCTGCCATGAATCATGGGTGCTCTTGAAGAGAGGATCGATGTCCGTTTCAAAGTTGATCGGAGCACCGTCATTTCCGTCTTTGATATCAGTACAACTGATCGATTTGGTTCCGTTCCAGAAGGTGGGTGAGCTATCGCTGCCGCCGCCTTCAGCTGCGCGAGTGATCAGCTCGTAGAGAGCTCCCATCATCGTTCCCTTTTGCTGCTCGGGGCTGCCGCCGTTTTGACGATTACCGGCTTCGGTAACAATCTGTGCATTGGTAAAGTCAGCCGGGAAAGTCTGATATCCAAGGGTTGCGTCTGGTTCTGGAGTCGTGTCTGTCAGTTCGCAAACCTGAGACCAGGTTTCCTTGTTGACGCTGCTCACGGTAATGAACGGCTGGGCTTCCAGGTACTTCACACCATCGAGAGTGATATAGCCTTGTTCGTTGGCAACCAGCAGGCGTTTTTCCGGCATGTTGCATTTCCAGCTATTGTCGTCAGTTGACGCGGCAGCATTGGGTCCATAGTTGGTAACCATTCTGCCAACTGCAACGATCGTGGGATTCTGCGGTGTAGTGCAGCCACCCAATTGGCATTGTGCCCAATCCGGCCACTGCAAACAGCCACCGAGATCGACACGTTCAGGACTCGTGACTTCGGTCCAGGTTTCTCCGCCGCCGGTCCAGGTGCGATAGCCGTATTTGAGGTCTGCGCTTCCAGTCGGGATGACGTTGTCGCTGAAATCGCGATCGCTGAGAGCCAAGAGGACCGGGTCAGATGTCCCGGCATTGGTGGCTCCCGCATAGATTTTTGCGAACAGGTAGGAGCGGGCCGCATTCATCGGGTCATTACCCATGAGTTTACAGCCAGTGGTGTCTGCCTGACAGGCATCAACGACAGCTTGACTTGGGTTCCACAGCTCATTCGGAGGGTTGACCATGTATTTGCATGTGGCCGCGATGGACGGTACTACGCGCGTGTCCCCAGCCATGAATGGGAACCATTGGGTGATCATGGTATCAGCAGCTGTGCCGAGTTTTTTGCTCAAGCAGAGTGACGGATTATTTGCCGCATCATCAGTTGAGCAGCCGTTGCCTTCTGCCACTGTGAAGTTGAACGGAATATCTGCTTTGCCGCCATCACCATCCGAGAACAGCCAACTATAGCTGCTACCAGATGCGACACAGGAACTCTTCGCAGCCGCGCTTGGCCACACTTCAAGAGTGCGAACGTCCCCGGCTGTCTTCGCAACGAAGTAAAGGGGCATCGGGTCGGTGCCCATGCGCTCGCCAACGACTCCGTTGTACGCTGTTTCATTGGTGATCGCTGCGACGTTTGCAGCAGAGCAGGCCGCAGTCTGTCCGCTGTCCGAGCAAGTGCCGCCGCAAGTGTTCCAATAATTTTTGCGACAATAATCGTTCTTCATCATTGTCCAATCAGCGTCTGAGTATTTCGACGCTGCATCGGCATAGGACTTCACCAGAAGTGTCCATGGACCATTGAAGCCATTGAAGGCATCCGCATCCACCACGACTTCTTCGATCGTGTCAGGGTTGGTGATGGTCGCTGCTGCAGTGGCAGTGCCCGTATCCGTATCGATCACCAGGTCGATGCCTGTAATCGTGGTTGCGGCAACGTTCATTGCCGATTTCTCGTCCGTGGAATTGACGTTGAAAGTGATCGGATAGTTGTTGAAGGTAGCCGTGTTGTAGACAAAGCAACCAAACGGAATGGCGGCAAAGCCATCGCAGGAGACGTTGAATGCACCATTACTTGCAACGGGGCCGCCGCAGCTCTTCGGGGTCGCTTCAAACGTGGAACACGAGATCCGGAAATCCTCCGCGTCCGCCAGGGTCGCGAAGCTGCTTTTGGTCATGAAAGACGATTTTTGAGCAGCAAAACTTTGCGATCCCTGTAACGCGAGAACTCCAGACAGAACGACTGCACTTGATGGTGTTGTGCCACCGTCACCATCGCCAACGCTAATACCGTCGCTGCTGGCGACTGGGGCCGATCCACCAGTACAACCCGTACCTGCGATGGATACAGCGAGGGCGAGCAACGCCACTCTCTTAGAATTAAACTTCATACTTATTCTCCTCAGATAGTTTAAAAAAAATGCAGCATCCTCCTCCTTGCGCCACAGAGAGCTACAGGAGTTGGAATGCGTGAAACGGAAAAATCTCCGATCAAGAAATTGTGAAGGAATACTTTTCTCTCGGAAATAAAAAACCCGTTTTCAGAAAAAGACCGTTCTGACACTTGTTTGACGGCGGGAAAGTTCTTAAATATTCGTTATTTGCTATTAAATTAAATGGCTTTAAAAAATATGCATCGCACCAAAGATATTAAAGTAAGTTAATATAAAAAAGGATACTCAGGGGATCACAAGTATGTATTTGGGGTTGTGAGGAAATTGGTGGAGCTAAACGGGTTCGAACCGTCGGCCTCTGCAATGCGAATGCAGCGCTCTACCAACTGAGCTATAGCCCCACGCCAATGAGAGTTGGTACCAACAGAAAAAACTTTTTATCTGATTTTTAGTGAGCCCGCTATAGAATTGTTGAGCACCTCCCTTTTGTGCTACTTCTTCAATTAATGGAGCTTAAACGCGATCTCGCCATTGTTTTACGAGCCATTCCTTTTGAGGAGCGGCATCGGATTGTCTCGGCTTTGACCGAAAACTCAGGCCTGATCACCGCGCTTGCCCGGAATTCCATACAATCGCGAAGATTTGGGGGGGCGCTGGAGCCGTTTTCGGCGAGCGAGTGGCACTTCAGCCAGCGACCTGGCGCGGAGCTTTGCAGTCTGAGCGAAGCTCATATCCGACGTGGCTACGAGGGGCTCCGGAAGGATTTCGAAAAGCTGGCACTTGCTTCGGTTTTCAATGAGCTGATACTGAAATTGGCACCCCAGGGAGAGCCCTGTCCGGATCTTTTTAGGTTACATTCCAATGCCTTGGCTTATCTCGAAGAGTCGGATAAGCCGGGCGCTGATCTGGCTTTGCTCAACTTCTACCTGGCCAAACTTCTTCAATGGAATGGGCATCAGCCCCAGCTTGAGCTTTGCCTGGTTTGTCAGGCCGGTCTGGATGGCCTGCTCGAGAATGGAATTCCGGAGACGACTTTAAGCTGCCTGCCTGCTGACGCGGGGTGGGTTTGTCCGAATTGTCGCACTGAGCAGACCCGGCATGTTCGGATGCAGGGTGGATTTCAGAATTCTTTATTGCGGGTTTCGCCTCGCGCGATACGGGATTTCCAGTGGGGCTTGCTGTTGCCGATCCGTAAAGCGGCGGCGATTGCGCAAGCCTCAAGACAGGAACATCAGGAACTCTTCCGTTTTATGGAAGCGCTTTTTGTTTTTCACGTGCCGGGGTTTGACCGTCAGCCCTTGCGCGGCCTCAGGTTTCTTGACGTAGAATCCAGTTTGCAGCCTCTTCCAGTGAGTCCCCCACGAAATCAACTTCCCCTGGCTTGAGTGTTTTTTCTGTTTCCCAGCCATGGCCTGTTCGGACGAGCAGGATGCCTTTGCAGCCTGCGTTTTTACCTGTTCCAATATCGCTCGGTTTATCCCCGATCATATAAGACTCGGAAATATCAATACCCAGCTTCATTGCAGCGTTGAAAATCAGTTTGGGCTTGGGTTTGCGACACTCGCAATGATCTTCAGGGCGATGCAGGCAGAGTTCATAATAATCAGGAGCAGCGCCGGAGGCTGTCAGGATATCATTCAACCGCGCATGAACGCGGTCCAGGGCGCCTTCTGGAATAAGCCCGCGGGCCACGCCGGATTGATTGGAGATCACAATCAGCAGGTAACCGGCTTCTTTCAGTTTGGCGAGGGCTCTGCCGACACCGTCATAAACCTTGATCAGATCCGGGTCCGCTATGTAGCCCGGATCCTCATTGATAGTTCCGTCACGATCCAGGAAAACAGCTTTACGGGAGGTGGTGATCAGGGCTCGTCTCTTTTTCTCCCATTCCAAGGCGCTTTTGACGATCGACTCAAGGGAGTGGGTGATTTTGAAACCCAGGGCTTCCTTGGCCAGACTGGAATCAGCAACCAGGCGAGGAGGATCGGCAGGGCGACGCCCGCGTTCGGTGACGCTCAGGGTATGTCCGACTGCCCGCTCACAGGCCTGGACCACCTCACGCACAGAGAAACCGTTCTCACTTCCAAGATTAAAGGCTTCGAATTTCCCGGGACCTTCCTCCGAAGCAAGCAGACGGGCCATTGCCGCCCCATGGGCAGAGGCCAAATCCGATACGTGAACGTAGTCGCGGATGCAGGTGCCGTCGGGGGTTGGATAATCGGTGCCGTAGATCTGAACCGTTCCGCCCTCAAGTGCCGCTCTCAGAACGGCAGGGATCAGATGAGTTTCAGGGTCATGCCATTCACCGACGCGGAGCTTGTTTTCAGCACCCGCAGCATTGAAATATCGGAGCGCGATGCCCTGGAGCCCGCGTTCCTCAGCGAATTGCTCCATCATCTTTTCGACTTGGAGCTTGGTTTCACCGTAGGGATTGGTTGGACGTTTTTCCAGAGTTTCGTTGATTCCCTTATTCCCGGGATCTCCGAAAATCGAGCAGGTAGAGGAAAAGATAAACCGGCGCGTTCCGGTTTCCATCATGACGTTCAGAAGCTCCCGGGTCTGAATGACATTGTTCTCAAAATATTCGGCGGGTCTTCGGACGCTTTCCGAAACGAGACTCTTGGCGGCAAAATGCATCACGCAATCAAAGTGTTCATGAGAGAGGAGATTTCGCAGAATCTCCCTGTTTCCAGCTTGACCTTCCACGAGGTGTCCACCCATGGCGAGTTCTTCGTGGCCCGTTGAAAGGTCATCGAGAATCCAAACTTCATGTCCATGGTCAAGGAGCCATGCACTGGTGGCGCTGCCGACGTAGCCTGCGCCTCCAACTACCAGAATTTTACTCATATTGCTTCGGACCCTACCACAGACCCGGTCCCCTGTGCGAGCCTCAATCTCCGCTCGAATTCGGAATGGAAATATGTGAAAGATGATGGAAATGAAATCGCTCCTGAGGCTTAAACCCTACCTTCGACCTTATATATGGTTCATCGCGATCAGCGCCATTCTGGCAATTCCGCTCGCCGCCTTGAGGTTGGGTCCAGCGCCTCTGGCCAAATATCTCGTGAACGACGTGCTCGTAGAGCATAATAGCTGGATGTTGACGCGCCTGGCTATCGGTGTGGTTCTTCTGTATACGGCGAATTTTGTCGTTCGTTTCTTTCATTTTTATCTGCTCCGGGTCGTGGTTGCACGAGTCAATCAGAAGATCAAAAACGATCTCTATGAACATCTGCTCGGTTTGTCGGCCGATTATTTCACTGCGCAAAGTACCGGGACTTTGATCTCCAGGGTGGGTGTGGACCCCACCTATGTGGATGCTGCGATCATGTCGATCAATACCCTCGTACGGGAGCCCATCACATTCCTGCTCCTTTTCGGCTACGCCATGAGTCTGAACTGGCGTCTGACGGTTCTGATGTTCATCGTTTTTCCTCCCTTGGCCTGGGTTTTCTCCACAACCGGCAGGAATTTGAAACGCTATATCGGAAAACTTTCTGAAGAGAGCGCCCATCTTTATTCCGTGATTCAGGAAAGTTTCAGTGGTGTGAGGGTCGTCAAGACTTTCCGGCTTGAGGAGTATGTCCGGCGCAAATTCTACGATCGCAGCAATTACTACACTCATGTCATGCTGAAGATTGCGGCCATGGAAGAGGCAGCGCATCCGATGGTTGAGTTGATCACCTCCTTTATCCTGGGGTTGATGATTTATTACGGTGGACGCCAGGTACTTTCCGGAGAAATGAGTTCGGGTGACCTGATCGCGTTCTTCGCCGCTTTTGCGCTGATGATCAATCCCTTGAGAGTTTTGAACGAGGTCAATATCAGGCTGAATCAGGCGGCGGGCGCTTGCGATCGTATTTTTCAGATCTTTGATTGGAAATCGAATATTCCGGATCCCGTTTCGCCCGTGCCTTTGTCAGGATTTCATCAAGGCATTGAAGTTCGGCAGATTTCGTTCGCCTATCCGGATGCGCCTCAGCGGTTGATCCTGAAGGACGTCAGCTTTGATCTGAAAATTGGAAAGACGGTTGCACTCGTCGGGGCCAGTGGAGCAGGTAAAAGTTCGATGGTCAGCCTTTTTCCGAGAATTTTCGATGTTACGGCAGGGGGGATCTTCCTTGACGGTCAGAATATCCGGAATGTTTCCCTGGGGGATCTGCGCAAGATATTTGCGGTCGTGAGTCAGGATGTTTTCCTCTTTAATGACACGGTCGAAGAAAATATCCGGTGTGGTCGGCTCGGTGCGACGCCCGAGGAAATCCGGGAAGCGGCGCGCCGCGCCCATGCTTTGGATTTCATCGAGGGATTGCCCGATGGATTCTCCACGATTATTGGAGATCGTGGACAAAAACTTTCAGGAGGAGAGCGTCAACGTCTTTCGATTGCGAGGGCATTTCTGCGGGAAGCGCCGGTCCTGATTCTTGATGAAGCGACGTCGAGCCTGGATACGGCCTCTGAACGCGCAGTACAAAGTGCTTTGGACGAGCTGATGCTGAACCGTACCACGCTGATCATCGCTCATCGCCTCTCAACGGTGAAACATGCGGATCTGATCCTGGTCATGAAAGACGGGGAAGTGGTGGAACGAGGTACTCACGATGAATTGCTGCAAAAATCGGGAGAATACGCTAAGTTTCATCATGTATGAGTTCACCCTGGAGTGCCTTACTTGAGTCTCTGCATTCCGCGCTGATTGATGAGTTGACGGATCACTTTGCAGATCAGAAGCCCAGTTTGGGATTGCCTCTGAACCGGGGTGGGTTCCTGCCGCCCGAAAGCGCAAAATGTCTGCTCATATTTAATGTCAGAATCGAAGGGGTTGGTGGAGAAGGCGTTGCATTTCTGTCAGCTTCTGAAGACAAAATGGATCTGCACGGGGTCTGGTGCGGGCTCATGAGAAGAGCCGTCGTGGAGTTTTCTCGACGCCGGATTTCTCCGGATTTGAAAATAATTGAGACCACCGCTGTCCCCATGATTTTGCGATCAGTCTGGATTCCGATCGAAATTCACGGTACCTGGCATCTTGGAATTGGTCGCTAATGTGCTGCGGCGCATATCCTTGCGCAGGGCTCTTTTGTCAAAAATTTCAAAATCTTTTGGTTAACTCACCGGTTTTCTGGCATTGTATGTTTTCCAGAAATAACCCATTAAGAACATTATGAGTGAAAACGAAAAAGAAGAGCAGAAACCTGCAGGGCCTCCCCAGGATTTGAAAGACATGGCCGATCTGGTCTCTCTTTGCAAAAGACGCGGCTTTGTTTTTCCGTCGAGCGAAGTTTACGGCGGCATCAATGCCTGCTGGGATTACGGTCCGCTCGGAATTGAGCTCAAGCGCAACGTGAAAGAGCGCTGGTGGCGCGCGATGGTTGATCGTGAAGATGTTGAAGGTCTGGATGCCGCAATTCTGATGCATCCAAAAGTCTGGGAAGCCTCCGGTCATGTCGCCGGTTTTGTTGATCCACTGGTCGACTGCAAAAAATGCAAAAGCCGTTTTCGCGCCGATAAAATCGATGCCGAAGCAATGAAGTCGAAGAAATGCCCTGAATGCGGTGGCGAGCTGACCGAACCCCGGCAATTCAATCTCATGTTCAGAACTTTCATGGGACCCCTGGAAGATGCCGCCTCCGTGGTTTACCTCCGGCCGGAAACCGCGCAAGGTATCTACGTCAATTTTTTGAATGTTCAGCAATCGACGCGCAAGAAAGTGCCTTTTGGAATCGCCCAGATCGGCAAAGCGTTTCGTAATGAAATCACGCCTGGAAATTTTATTTTCCGCACCCGTGAATTCGAACAGATGGAAATGCAGTTCTTCGTGAAACCCGGAACTGATGTCGAGTGGTTTGAAAGGTGGAAGCAGACCCGGATCGAGTGGCATCTGGCCAATGGTATCCGCAAAAACAAGCTGCGCTTTCATGAGCATGGAGCAGGCGAGCTCGCCCATTATGCCAAAGCCGCATTCGACATTGAATATGAGTTTCCGTTCGGTTGGCAGGAGCTGGAAGGCATTCATAATCGGACTGACTTTGATCTCGGACGTCACCAGCAATTCAGCGGGAAGAAGCTCGAGTATTTCGATGAGGAGCATCGCGAGCGTTACCTTCCCTATATCGTTGAAACCTCCGCGGGCTGTGATCGCACCTTGCTGGTCGCGCTTGCCGATGCTTACCGCTTCGACGGTGAGCGTGTCTGGCTGGCACTTCATCCGCATCTGGCGCCCTACAAGGTGGCAGTCTATCCTTTGATGAAGAAGCCGGAGTTGAAAGAATATACGGAGACGGTTTACGCCGATCTCAAGAAAAATTTCCGCGTCACGACGGATGAGGCGGGGTCAATTGGCAAGCGGTACCGGCGTCAGGATGAAATCGGGACGCCGTTCGGCGTGACGATCGATTACGACACGCTTTCAAATCACACAGTCACGGTCCGTCATCGTGACAGTATGGCTCAAGAACGAGTAAGTACGGATAAACTCTCTGGCTACATCCAGGATAAAATCCATAATTGGGAGAAATGAAAAATGGCAGGTAAGTCGGGTAAAAAAGACAAGTACGTTTATATCTTTGGCAACGGTAAGGCCGATGGCAAAGAGAACATGAAGGAGTTGTTGGGCGGAAAAGGCGCCAACCTCCACGGTATGACCAGTCTCGGTCTGCCCGTTCCTCCGGGATTCACGATTTCCACCGAAGTGTGCACGTATTTTTATGCAAACGGCCGGAAATATCCGAAAGCACTCGATGCCCAGGTGAAGCACGGCATTGCACAGCTTGAAAAATACATGGGCCGCAAGTTCGGTGCAGCCAAAAACCCCATGCTTGTTTCAGTCCGCTCAGGCGCTCGCGCATCGATGCCTGGAATGATGGATACGATTCTGAACCTCGGCTTAAATGATGTCAGCGTGCAGGGCTTGATTGCCGAGTCCAAAGACCCGCGCTTCAGCTACGACAGCTATCGCCGCTTCATCATGATGTACTCCGATGTCGTTCTCGAAATTCACTCTGATAATTTCGAAGCCGAACTCGAGAAGATGAAGGAAGCCCGTCACGCGAAGCTCGACACAGAACTTTCGGCCGATGACCTCAAGGAGCTCGTCGGAAAATTTAAGGAAATCATTCGCGCTCACGGTAAAGAATTCCCGGAGAGCCCCTGGGATCAGCTCTGGGGTGCTGTTGGCGCCGTATTCGGTTCCTGGATGAATCCTCGCGCCAATACTTATCGCAAACTGAACGATATCCCGGAGAGCTGGGGTACCGCAGTCAATATTCAGAGCATGGTCTTCGGCAACATGGGTGATGATTGCGCCACCGGCGTGGCCTTCACACGTGATCCGAGCACGGGCGCGAAGAAGTTCTTCGGTGAGTTCCTGGTGAATGCACAAGGCGAAGACGTCGTAGCCGGTACCCGTACACCGCAGCCGATCAATACGGTTTCCCGTCAGGAAAACGCGACTGAAATTCTTCCGACCCTGGAAGAAGTTATGCCGAAACCTTACAAAGAATTGGTCAAAAACTACCAGAAGCTCGAGAAGCATTACCGCGACATGCAGGACATCGAGTTCACGATCGAGCACGGCAGATTGTTCATGCTCCAGACCCGTAACGGCAAACGCACCGCAGCCGCGGCGCTCAAAATTGCCTGTGACATGGTCCGTGAAAAGCTCATCACCAAGGAAGAAGCAATTCTTCGTGTTGCTCCCTCGCAGTTGGACCAGCTCCTTCACCCGATGCTGGACCCCAAAGCGCACAAGGAACTTCTTGCCAAGGGTCTCCCGGCTTCTCCTGGAGCCGCGACCGGTCAGGCAGTCTTTGATCCGGATACTGCTGAAAAGTGGGTCAAAGAAGGTGGCAAAAAAGTCATTCTCGTCCGTACTGAAACCTCGCCTGAAGACATTCATGGAATGTCGGTGGCTGAAGGTATTCTCACGGCTCGCGGTGGCATGACCTCTCACGCGGCCGTTGTGGCTCGTGGCATGGGCAAGTGCTGCGTAGCCGGTTGCAGCGCGATCAAGGTGAATCATGACAAACGCGAGTTTGCTGTGGGTTCTACCACGATCCGTGAAGGCGATTTCATCACTCTCGACGGTTCTGCCGGCGAAGTGATCAAGGGTAAGGTCGCAACGATCCCTCCAACCCTGAATCTCGATTTCCAGGAACTCATGAAGTGGGTGGATGTCATTCGTCAGATCAAAGTCCGTACGAATGCCGATACTCCGAATGATTCCCGTGTTGCCCGCGAGTACGGCGCTGAAGGCATCGGCCTCTGCCGCACGGAGCACATGTTCTTCGAATCCGATCGTATTGATGCGGTCCGCGAAATGATTCTTGCGGACACCGTTGAAGGTCGTGAGAAGGCGTTGGCGAAGATTCTCCCGATGCAACGGGGAGACTTCAAGGGCATCTTCCGTGAAATGAAGGGTCTCCCGGTCACGATCCGTCTTCTGGATCCTCCGCTGCATGAGTTCATTCCTCACAAAGACGAAGAGCTTCAGGCCTTGGCCAAGAAGATCGGTGTGAGCTTTGATCGTCTCAAACGCAAGAATGAAATGCTTCATGAATTCAATCCCATGCTCGGCCATCGCGGCTGCCGCTTGGGCGTGAGCTTCCCGGAAATCTACCGCACCCAGGTGCGTGCGATCATGGAAGCTGCTTGTGAGCTGGTTCGGGATGAGAAGTTCAAGATCGTTCCGGAAATCATGATCCCGCTCGTCGGTGATTGGCGCGAACTGAAATTTGTCGGCGATTATTGCAAAGACGAAGCAGAGAAGGTTCTGGCGGAATTCGCATCCCAGGGTGTGAAGCGCTTCCAGTACATGCTCGGCACGATGATCGAGCTTCCTCGCGCGGCGTTGACTGCGGCTGAAATCGCAGGCTGCGAGTACGGCGAGTTCTTCAGCTTCGGAACCAACGATCTCACGCAGACGACCTATGGTCTGTCTCGTGACGATTCCGGGATGTTCCTGAAGGACTACCTCGATGCAAAAATCTATGAGCGCGATCCTTTCGCTACCTTGGATCAGGTGGGCGTTGGCCGTCTCATGAAGCTTGCGATCGAAGAAGGCAAGAGCGTTCGTCCGGACCTCAAGGTCGGAATTTGCGGCGAGCACGGCGGTGAGCCGACTTCGGTCGAGTTCTGCCATCGTGCCGGTCTCGATTACGTCAGCTGCTCTCCGTTCCGCGTGCCGATCGCACGTTTGGCGGCTGCACAGGCTGCAATCAAGACGCCTCGTAAAGCTGGAAAGAAAGCCCCTGCAAAGAAGGCTTCCAAATCCGCTAAAAAGGCCGCTCCCAAGAAAGCCGCCAAAAAAGGCAAACGTAAGTAAAATTCTCGCGATGCACATGCATCGCGGGTGAATTCAAAAGGCCCACCCCCGAAAGGAGGTGGGCCTTTTTCTTCTGGGGGTCAGATGCCTGAAGGTCAATGGATGAATAAGTTGTTTGATCAGCCTATGCTTCGATGTTGCATTTGACCGGGTTGCTACGCATACTTAATTGACAAGGGAGCAAAATATGCGCAAAAACTCTTTATTTGTTGGTCTGTTTTTTCTTTCTATAGGTGCAGCATTCAGCGTTGATGTTCACGCTCATGAGTGCGCGACTGAAAAGCAGGACCTTACTGGGGTGGTTCGCGCAGCGGATGCTGTCAAGGCGAGCCTTCAAAATGTAAAGGCGCCTTGCGCCACCTGTTCGGCCGATAAAAGTTTAGAGCTGAAGCACAAGAAACTTGTGAATGCTTGCCGGACTGTCGGAATTGCGAAGTTAAGGGATATCGCTAAAGCAAATAATTACAAAATTAGAGAAGAATCCATTCATGTGAGCGAAGTGGATGCTCGTTTACTTAATCCTTGGAAGTATGTCTGGTGGACAGCGCAGTTTGAAACTCCCTCCGGGATACAGGAATTCAATCAGATCACTCAAAAGCCCCCGCTGCAGAAATGCTTTTAGTTTCTCTCTGCGCCCGTCCACCCACTAGACAGTAGTGAGTACAAATCTCTGCCGGTTCGCGGAACTGGATGCTGCTGTTTCACCGGTGAGTCGGCTTGGCTTTTTTTCAAAAAATGCTCCGGCAACAAAATATATGAATTTTGTCATTTTTGACACATTGCGCTAAAACTAACTCTGTTTTAGTGTCTTAAGTATCAGAAGGAGGCAAATAGATGCCGAAAGAAGGATCGCTGAATTGCTGCTTCAACGCCATTCTTGAATCACCTGCAACGGGTCCTCCGCGCGGGAGATAGCGTGGGCGAATTCGCCTTGGAGGGTCGCATGATAGCGACCTGGGCCCTGCGAAGCTCACGAACTGTCGATTGTACCCTTGGCCGGGGTGTAACGCGACAGCTGCTGGTGAAGATCAATATCAACCAGTCCAACATCCACCAAACATAGGTTTGTCGAGAGGCAACCCTGAACCACGAGAACTGGTTCTTTTTGGTCCGGAGGGGACTACTAACCGCGGAAATACCGCAAATCACAATCTATAGGGCCCGTGAAGGATGAATAATCCATTCCACGGGCCCTGTTTTTATTGTCTTTTAGCTGTCAGCTGGATGAATCCAGTCAGATAATTTAATTTCCTGCGTACCTTGTATTTTCAGCGTCGCTTGTTATCTTGTGCGCTCAAAATAGTCGATTTGGGGGAAGTGGTATCCATGCGAGTGAAGCGGCTTGAGATTCAAGGTTTCAAATCTTTCAAAGATAAAACAGTCATCCATTTCGATCATGGAATCACCGGTATCGTTGGACCCAACGGTTGCGGAAAATCCAATATTGTCGATGCCTTCTTCTGGGTCATGGGAGAGCAGTCCTACAAGCACATGCGCGGAAGCGGCAGTGAAGATCTCATCTTCAACGGCAGCTCCAAGTACTCCCCTCTGGGCATGGCCGAAGCGACCATGGTCATGGAAACCGATGTCATCGATCCTGATGCGCTACCTTCCGGCGCTACGGCGACAGATGTTCCCATTCATCTGAAGACCAAAGAAATTTCCGTCACCCGGCGGCTCTATCGCGGTGGCGAAGGTGAGTACTTCATTAACGGTGTTACCGCCCGTCTAAAAGATATCCAGGAACTCTTCATGGACACCGGCGTCGGTGCCAAAGGTTACTCCGTTATTGAGCAGGGACAGATCGGAAAAATCGTCAACGCCAAACCTGAAGAGCGCCGGCTCCTGATTGAAGAAGCCGCCGGGATCGCCAAATACAAAGCCCGCAAAAAAGAATCCCTCAGGAAAATCGAAGCCACGCAGACCAACATGTCGCGCCTGAATGATGTCATTCAGGAAATCGAAAGGAACCTTGGTTCACTCGAGCGTCAGGCCCAGAAAGCACGTCTTTACAAAAAATATAAGGATGAACTTCTCGACAAAGAAATGACCTGGGGTCGGCGCAAGAGCCAGGTTCTTCGCCAGAAGCTCGAGGGCATTCTGCAGCATAAGCAGGCGCTGGAGCAGGAACTTGTAGGCTTGCGCGCGGAACTACAAACTGCCGAGAACGCGATCGAAGTAGACCGCATTGAGCAGCTCCATAATACAAAGCTTGCAGAAGAACTTCAGACCAAGTTGCAGCAGCTCTCGGATGAATTGACCCGTGAACAGAGTGCACTGGATCTCTCCAGGCGTCGCCAAGGTGACCTGTCTTCTCAGCTTTCTGCCCTGGATTCTGAGAAGCAGCAGCTGGAAGAATCCATTGAAGTGGAGCGTGAACGGCTTGCCGGTCATGAGGCTGAAGTCGAAGATTCGGGCCGTGTCTTCCAGGAGGCTGCCCATAAAGTTCAGAAACAGGACGAACTCGTCCGGCGTTTGCGCCAGGAAGCCCAGGCGACCCGTCAGCAACTTGAAGCAACCAAACGTGATCTCATGAACGGGGTCACCCAGAGCTCGGATCTTACCTCCCGTGCCGCCTCTCTCCTGAGTCGGACGGAATCCGCACATGCCCAGGTCGAACGTCTTCTTCAGCAGTCTCAACAGCTGGGAGAAAGGATCGCGGAGACTCGCGAAGAATCCGAAAAGACCCTCTCTATTTTTGAAGAGCTCAAGCGAAAGCGTGAGCGGTTGAAAGGTGAGTTGGACGAGCAAACCGCTTTACTCCGCGAAAACGACTCTGCCATTCGTGAACTGGCAGACGGTCGCGAAGAAGCCATGAACCGCACCCTCCAGCTCAAGTCAAAGCTGCAGAGCCTGGAAGAACTTGCTGCTGCCTATGAAGGTCTGGCTGACGGACCCAAGGCCGCACTTGAATGGGCCAGGAATAATGGAAAGAGCAAGCAGCTTCTGACTCTTGCAGATACCCTTGAAGTGAAAGAAGGCTTTGATTCAGCCATTCAGGGTTGGCTCGAAAGTCGTCTCGAAAGCCTGCTCGCCGAAGATGCTTCGATCGCGTCTGAGGCTCTCAGTCAGATCCGGGAAAACAAGCAGGGCCGGGTTGCCATTCAAGTTGGTGGGACTAATCCATCTTTAAAAGGTGCTTTCAAGCAGGTTTGCGATCTTCTGGACAATGCCGGTTTCGAAATCGTGGGAGAACTTTCTGAGTTCGCCAAGATCAACACTGCATTGAGCAAGGGTTTGCAGGAAATGGCCGGCGCGATCATCGCGAATGTCGTGGTCGTCCGCTCTTTTGACCAGATCGCAAAATTCATCGAAGAAGGCGGCGCCCTGAATCTGGGAATCTGGTCCATGGTCAGCATGGATGGAAGCACGCTGGACATCGTGGAATCCGGTTACGTCATGCGTGGCGGCAGCACCGAAAACGACAGCAGCGCCATGCTCATTACCCGCAAGCGCGCTATCACCAGTCTGCAGGAAGAAGTCCTCGAAGCGGAACAATTGCAGGGTGAAGCCGAGGCACTTTATACGACTGCCCACGGCAAGCTGGAGCAAATCCGCAGTACCTGCCAGTCTCTCCAAACCGAGCTTCAGGAAGTTCAGGTCCAGACCGCAGGCTATGAGCGCGATGTGCACCAGAATGCGCGCACACAGCGAGATCTTGAGCAGCAGCTCAGGAACCTTGAATCCGAGATGGACGAAGCCCGATCCGAAGAACTCCGGGCCCGCGAAGAACGCGCTAAAATTGAAGATCGCTTGAACGAGATCACAGCGGCTCGCGGCGCTCTGGAAGCGGCCATCGAAGCGGGTGAAACCGAACTGGTGACGCGTGATTCTGAGGTACAGGTGCAGGAAGGCGCACAGCAGACCCTTCGGGTTGAAGAAGCCTCTATCCGTGAACGCGCAACTTCCCTGAAGCGTGAACTGGAAACCGGCCGTACCGTCGTATCTGATCGTCAGCGACGACTGGCGGATATTCAGCGCACCTTGGAACGCGCGACCCAGGAAAAAGAGCAGTTCACCGGTGGCGAAGAGGAGTTGGCAGTCAAGATTGAAGAGCTTTCCCTGGCACTGGCCAGCGGGCGCGGGGACCTTGCGGTTGTGAAAAACCGGATTGAAACCGCGAGCGCAAAAGTGAATGCTGCCCTGGATCTCATCAAGGAACTTCATAAAACCGGTGACGAAAAGTCCACCAACGCCAATCAGATCGCTCTCGAAGTCGAAAAGCTGTCTTCCGACCTTTCGCACCTGGTTCAGAATCTTGAGGAGAAATACGGCCAAGGCTGCCTTGATCAGACGACCATTGTCCCGGTTCAGGAGGAAATGACTGAACCAGTGATCACGGCTGAAATGACAGCTGAGGAAGAACAGGCGCTGGGTCAGGAAGTCGAATGGCTTCGTGATCGTATTCGCAAGCTGGGCGAAGTGAACGTCATGGCAATCGAAGAGTACGAAGAGCTGAAGGTCCGGTATGACAGCCTCTTGACGGAAAAAGCGGATCTGGACAAGTCCCTGGAAAATCTCCAAGCCGCGATCGAGCACATCAACAAAACATCCGAAGAGCGCTTTCGCAAAGCCTTCGAAGCCATTGCGGATCGCTTCAAGCGTCTCTTCCCGATCATCTTTGGCGGCGGCTATGCTGAGCTTTCACTCGTCTACCCCGAAGGAAGCCATGATATTCTCGAAGCAGGCGTGGACATTCTGGCCCAACCTCCGGGCAAAAAAATCGTGAACATCGGTTTGCTCTCGGGCGGCGAAAAAGCGTTGACCGCGGTTTCCCTGATTTTTGCGATCTTCATGGTCAAGCCCTCACCATTTTGCGTGTTGGACGAGGTCGATGCGCCTTTGGATGACGCGAATATCGGCAAATTCAACGCGCTTCTACGCGAGATGGCGGCTAAGAGTCAGTTTATTCTGATCACTCACAACAAAAAGACAATGGAACTCAATGACACCCTTTACGGTGTTACAATGGAAGAACCGGGAGTTTCAAAAATGATCTCCATCGAGATGCGCTGAGGTAGATTGAGAACGATAATCTTTTTCTTCATTGCCTGCTTTTTGCAAAACGTGTTTGCGGCGGAATTACCGAAGCTTCTGCAGGAAATTGAGCGAAAGTACACCCAGAAGGCTACTCTTGAAGTGGAGTTCGTTCAGGAAAACACGTCAGCAACTTTCGGCAAGAAGACGACCACCTCCGGTTTCATTCGCATCCGGCGTCCAAACAAAGTGCGCTGGGAAACTTTGAAGCCCAGTTCGGATATGAATCTGATGATCAGCGATGGGCGCAAATTCTGGTTCTATACGCCGCCTTTTGATGAAGGTGAGCATGGTCAGGTGATTGAGCGCAAATCAGCGCAGGTCCAATCCCAGCTCGCACAGGCTTTGCTTTCGGGTTCTTTTTCCAAAGCCAAAGGGATGTCGATCAAGCAGGAATCCGAAACGCGGTTCACGCTCGTACCCAAGAAGGGCACCGCCGGAACCGTCCGCAAAGCTCAGATCCAGGTGGATGCCGACCAGAAGTTGATCACGAAAGTGACCCTTGAGAATGAAGGCGGTAACCGGTCTGAGATCACGCTGAGCAATATCGAATTGGGTAAACCCCTGGGGGATGAATATTTTACGTTCAACCCGCCACCGAATACGGACCGGATTAAAGATTAGCGTTGTTCTCTCGCCGTAGCGTTGCGCGAGCCAGGCTCAGCACCTGTTCTTCATTGATCAATTCGGAATTTGCGAATTCATTATTATCTCCGCCCAATTTATAGGTCGACCGCCTGACCATATCGATCAGCTGAGAAGTGTCTAAGTCCGGGTTGATGGCGAGAAGCTTCTTAATTACGCTCCCGACTGACGGGCTTTTGTGAAATAAATCGGCCATAATTGGGGTCAACCTACATGCCGCTACGCATAAAAGCCAGAGTCAATTACCTGATGCGCCGCATTTAAGGGTCCTTAAGTAAATCAAGGGTTTAACCGATAGGTCCACTGGATGAGTGTGATTACCCGCTTTAAGATCATTGCCAGCCTGATACTTGCGACCGTCATGACGGCCGGGGTTTATTCCTGGGATCTTTCCAGAAGCCTGGAGCACCAGAATAATGAGGCGCTCCAGTGGGCTCGCCAAATCGCCGTGCAGGCTGAAGGACTCGCGATTGATGGGCGCTCTCAAGGGAAACCGGACCCTGCGGGCTGGGCCATCGGATTTCTCAGTCAGGCGGTTGAACCCCGCACCATGAAAATCTCAAAATATCAGCGGGCACCCGGTGGGCCGATAGAGACTTTTCGGGCAGAGAACCGGATTTTGGATTACGGAAAAGTTGCCCAGCCTGAAAACGGAGAGGGTTTTCGGGTGCGCATCAACTTGGGATACCGCGGTTTTCTGGGCTCGAATTCTGAGTTTGGAAATGATCTGAGCGTCTTTATCCTGTTTTCGATTTTTTTCATTTGCCTGTATTTGTTCGCCCCTTCTGTCCTTCCGAAACCCAAGGAAAGGACGGCTGTCGGCCCCGAATACGGGGAATGGCTTACTGAATCCAAGGTGGCCATTACCCAGCTTGGAGGCGCACTCCGGGACTTGGTGAAAGATGCTCACGGGCTGGCAACTCACACGGTGCAAACACGGGAAGAACTGATCTATCTCCGTGAGCACCTCTATGATGTTCGGGCCACCGTGAAATCGCTCAGACTTGCCGTTTGCTCCCAGGCAGAACAGATGGAGCAAGCCTCCGCGGGTGAAGGAGCCGGGTTGAAGCTGAATGGGTTTCGGCTTTTTGAGGAGCAGCTCTCTGATATTGAAGTCATGCTGGACCCCTTGTGCTCAGACGGAAAAGGCGGCGAGGGTACTCGGATATTTCCAGACCTGGCGCGCAAGTTCAATGCGGATGTGACAGTGCTGAAGACGAGTGTCATCGCTCATCTCGGTCTGATGCAGAAGCTGAAAGAGCAGCTCGAAAATCAAAATGACTCAGGGCAAAGCGAAAAAAAAACGGCTTGACCCGGGCTGGCAAAAAGAACGGCTTTGACGCAGGTTCTGGCGGGGAATAGGATCATTTCTCGGAGAATGAATCTATGTCCCAGCGTATAGTCGAATGCGTCCCCAACTTTTCAGAAGGTCGCGACTCCTTTAAAATCCAACAAATTACCGATGCGATCACCTCGGTTCCGGGTATCCGTCTTTTGAGTGTTGAACCGGGTGCGGATACTCATCGTACAGTGGTGACCTTTGTCGGAAATCCCGACGCAGTCGCGGAAGCGGCCTTTCGAGGCATCGCGCGCGCCGCTCAGGTGATCGATATGTCCCAGCATAAAGGTGCGCATCCCCGAATGGGCGCCACCGATGTATGCCCTTTTGTCCCGGTTCAAGGCATTACCATGGCTGAATGCGCGGAAATCGCGCGGCAGGTGGGTGCGAGAGTCGGTGAGGAGCTTGGAATTCCTGTTTATCTGTATGAGGCTGCGGCTTCGAATCCTGAACGAAAAAATCTGGCGGATATCCGTCGCGGTGAATACGAAGGCTTGGATAAAAAATTAAGCGATCCGCATTGGCATCCCGATTTCGGACCTGCAAAGCTGAATTCCCGCTCCGGTGCAACCGTAATCGGCGCACGGGAGTTCCTGATTGCCTACAACATCACCCTGAATTCCAGTGACAAGCAACATGCAACCGATATTGCCTTTGAACTCCGCGAAAAAGGCAGAGTGGCTCGAGCCGGCCGCATTCATCCTTACTACTTCAAAGGCACGAAATTGGCCTATGCACCCGGGGCCTTTCCCTGTGGTTCGTGTTCCTTCGTTGGCAAAACCTATCCGGAAATTTCAGATCATTGCACCCAGAGCCATTCCTATGACCTTGGGGCGCTTCTGCAGGCGAACGAAATCGATCCTGCTCAGCTCTCCGGCAAAAACGTATTTCGCCCAGGCAAATTCAAGGAATGTAAAGCCATTGGCTGGTATGTCGACGAATTCAAAAGAGCACAAATTTCAATCAATCTGACGAACTACAAAATCACCCCTGCTCATGCCGTTCTGGAAGAAGCCCGGAAGCTTGCGGCTGAACGTGGGCTGGTGGTCACCGGAAGTGAAATCGTCGGCTTGGTTCCGTATCCGGCTTTGCTGGAGTCGGGAAAATTCTATCTCCAGAAGCAAGGGCGGGCATTGGGCATTCCTGTTGAGGACATCCTCCGCACCGCCGTGTTTTCCATGGGTCTGGCGGATATCGCTCCTTTCGACATGCAGAAAAAACTCATTGGTCTCCCGGTTGATGCGCAAAACGCACTCGTCCAAATGCCCGTTCGCGCTTTGGCCGACGAGGTTTCCAGGGATACTCCAGCACCGGGCGGAGGTTCTATTGCCGCTTTGGCGGGAGCACTGGGTGCCTCGCTCGCCTCAATGGTCGCAAATCTGACCCATGGGAAGGAAGGAACCGAAGAGAAGGATCCAGCCTTGAACCGAATCGCTGAGCGGGCTCAGGTCCTCAAGGATCAGCTTCTGTCCGGTGTGGATGACGATACGAATGCTTTTAATGCCTTTATGGAAGCGCGACGCCTGCCCCAGGGTACTCCCGAGGAAAAGGCGCGACGTCTTCTGCAGATGCAGCAGGGCATGAAGATCGCCATCGATGTTCCCTGGCGTACGGCTCAGGCGAGCTTTGAAGCCATGCTGCTGGCCAAAGAGGTTTCTGCTTTGGGCAATCCCAATTCCATTACGGATGCAGCGGTCGGGATGCAAATGGCTTTTGCCGGTATTCGGGGCGCACTCTGGAATGTTTCCATCAATCTGAAAGATATTCGGGACCCCGCTTACGTTTCGGAGATGCAGAGCCGGGTTGAGGTCCTTTTGAGGAAGGCCGAAGCGACTTTGAGCGAAGGGGGCTCGTTTATTGATGCGCGCATTCTTGAGATGATCAGCAAGTCGAAAAAAGCCTGATATTTCGTGCGCTAACATTTGATTCACGGAAATTTTTCACTTACACTCTATGGGCAGGAGAAGTGGCTTAAAATGGACGGCTATAATGAAAAGAAATGGTTTGTCTACATCGGTGACCATCACGAGGGTCCTTTTGCGCTTGCTGAGATTGAAGCGAAGATAAAAGGTCACCAGATTACCTCGACGAATTTTGTCTGGTGTGACGGGATGCCGGATTGGAAGGCAATGGCTGAAATTCCTGCATTCTCAATGCTGGTGAAGCTCGCCACCACGGCAGGTCCAGAGTCATTCACCGAGGCTAATTCGCAAAGTTCTGCAGAGTTGGCCGAGCCTTCCATTTCCAGATCGATCGTCTTGGAACCCGTTCAGAACGTTGTGGCTCAACAACCGGAACCTCAGATTGTCCTTGCCGCAGCCCCGGAGCGCCCGGAGTCCCCGGAGTCAGCAAAATACAAGCAGGATGAAGAGCCAAAGCATGCAAGAAAAAAGGGATCTTTTGTCGGGCTTGTCATGGTTTTGCTGGTTCTTCTTGGGATTACGGGAACATTTTTGGGTTATACCCTCGGTTATCTTGATCCTTTTCTGAATTCCCCGGGAGTGCGAGCCGGAATGAATACGGTGACCGAGACGGCACAGCCCTATTTACTGAAGGCCATTGAAACAGTTCCCGCGTTGGGACAATGGATTTCTCCCATACCCTCTTTGAACGATGTCAGTCCCGATGATTATGAGCAGCTGAAAAATGCCGCGCTTGCCAAGTTGGAGCCGGATTCCTTGAAAGTGGCTCTGGCACTCTCCAAAACAAATACCTCTTCCCCAACCTTTTATCTGAGTTCCAATCTCCCGGACGGGGCCAGATTTGATATTTTCGTGGTGGGTTTAGCCGACACGCTGCTGAACCAGACATCGTTTTTCGCGATGACTACGGGAACCGTGCTGAAGCGTTTGGGGAAAACAGAGCCCCTCCGGCTTTCGGAGGGACAAATGATCCCGCGAGGGCAGTACATCGTTTATGCAATGGAAGCCGAACAGCAAATGGATGCAATCCGGGACGTGATCGGCAAAGCCACGGCAGATACAGTGAATCGCCTGACAGAAACCCAGACCTCTCTGCCACAAGGACGCAAGGTCATTGCGGTGAAGCAGTACTTTCTGGGGGGGGCAAAAGATGCAAGCTACTCGGCCAGGCTGAAGGAGTATCATGATCGTTTGCGCGAAAAAGCCCAGACTGAGCTGACTGAAGTCAGACTTTTCGCGAAGACAATCGAAGACCATCTGAATCTTTCGATATCCAAATACAATGCACTGAAAAAAGGGAAACTGAATCCCGCCCAAAAAAAACTTTGGGCCGCCTTTTCGAAACAGTGGAGTGCTTTTGACGGAAACCTGAATCAGTCTTTCCTTCGCTGGTCTCCCAGCATTCTGGATAAAGAATATTTTTACGGAGCTCTTTACAAATCCACAGTGGATGCCGGACAGGCCACCCAGAGGGCGCATAAATTTCATCACGCTTATTTCACCACCACTGTCCCGTTGCAGGGGCATGCCACCCAGGTGGAAGAATCTGTATCCAGCGCAAGAAACGCCCTGGCTGCACTTACAGCCAAGATTAAACAGGCGGAGGCTTTGGCTTCCACAGCGAATGGCATGCCGCGGAGAGAAGGGTTATGACGAGTAATATCGACCGACGTCGTTCAAAAAGACGCCCCATTTTAAGTACATTCTCGTTTTTTGTGGTTGTACCCAGAAAGGGTGTGCATCGCCTGCAGGTTCTCGACGTCAGCGAATCAGGGATCGGCTTCGAGCTGGATACAGAGGGTGAGTCACAAGAGACTTTTCCGGCAGTTCCCGGTGACACGCTGGATATTCGCCTGTACTTGAATCAATCGCTTTTCCTGCCGCTCACTGTTCAGGTGATGCGCGTCGATGAGAACCGCACCACCCGTAAAATCGGCGCTGAATTTCCTGACAAAATGTCCAAAAGCTACCGGGCATTCAATACTTTCATACAGATGCTCGACAGTATCGTTGATATTGCTGAGATTGAGGCACAGCCGCCCGTCTGATCTTGCTGGGCAATAATTAGCGAGCAAAAGTTTCTCATTTAGGGCCTTCAATTTGCTTCCGATAGGTCCCTTGGAGGATTTCGCAATGCCCCAAGGAACAGGTAATTCAGGCCAGGGAACGGAAACAAAGCGCGTCATCGATTTCAGCGAGGTACGGGCCAAACGCCTGGACGAGAAGCGGCGTAAAACAGAACGTATCTTCTTCAAACAGCTGCTCAGCGTATATTCAGTCATGGGTCAATCCCAGATGAAGCCGATTGAAATCGTGGACGTCAGCGAAGACGGAATCTCTTTCCAGGTTCCCTACGAAGCCTCCCAGTCCTGGCCCAAAGATGCCGACGAAATTCCCTTACGGCTCTATTTCAGCCAAGACACGTACCTTGAGATCCACGTAAAAATTCAGAACTCAAGACCCGCCATCGATCGCAATGCTTCCTACATGCGCTTTGGTTGCTCGGTGGATCAAAAGTTGGGCTCTTATACGGCTTATCAGCAGTTTGTAAGATTTTTGGAAACCTATTCCGAGCATGCCCACAAGGATCTGGGCGATGTGACGGTTTTCTATCTCTGATTCCCGGCTCTGCCGGGCATCGAATAATCCACCATGGCCGGCGCAATGATCGCCGGGCTTCTGTTTGCTCTGGACAGCGTGCCGAGCGGCGACAGGCTTGTTGAGATGAGTAGTGCTGCGAGTGGAATGCAGTACTTCAGCATGGCTTCCCCCGATTCGTTCTGAATCAAGAATATCACGTCAGGGAGCTAGCCGACTTTCTTTTTGTACGTGCGGGAGGAGGCCTGATTGAGCCACGCTGTCAAAATAATGGCAGCTTTTTGCGGATGGGTTGAAACGAGTTCAGAAATTTTCTCCTGGAGTATGCGAACCAGCCGCGCATCTTCCGGAGCCTTTATATTTGCAGGCATGCAATCACCGGTTCAGATGAGGAGCTTGCAGGGAGTTGTTTGGAATGGCGTCCAGCCAAAGACCTTCCACTTCATCTTCTGAAATCGAACCAACAAATACTTCATCGTCAATCAGAGAGAATGCATACCAACGAGATCCCAGACGCTGATAAAGGACTTCGGTGGTGGTCTCTTCATTTCGGGTATTCTGGTTTGAATTCTTCTGCATGGTATCCCTCCTGGATAATGTGATTCTTCAATAGCTCTATCGGAGAGAGGGACGGCGTACTTAACAGGGAAAAATTTGCCCAACATTAAGGAATTACTGACCGAAGTGGGCTTACTGAACAATGATTTGGCCCCGAATGCCGGTATTGAAGGCATCCCGGAAACGATAAATCCCCTGGGTATCAAAAATCATTTCATGCGCAGGAACTTTCAATACCCCATTCGGGTCGGAAACGGGACTTGCTACGAACGTCGAATTTTCGGCTGGGATCAGTTGATGAATGAGCTGGGTATTGGAGTAGAAAAAGGCCACCCGTGAACCGGCTGAAACTGTACAGGTCAGAGGTGTATCCAGGGTACCATAAGTCCCCGGAGTTTCCTGGCACCCGCAGAGGTTCTGAAGGAGACCGTCGAAAACGGCTATGATGGCCTGCCCCTGAACGCAGGTGCTGGTTTCCGGTTGCAAAGCTTTGGGGCTGCCGCAACCCAAGGGCATGCAGCACGTAAAAACAATAATAATGAGCAAATAGATCCGGTTCATGGTTCGTCTGGGATCCTAACATACACAAAACGATGGTGAAAGACTCAGCTGGGGGGGGGGCTTTTATGCTCGCTGAAAGCAGTGATCCGGTTTCGCCCGTCCTTTTTGGACTGATAGACGGCTTTATCGGAGGCTTCCAGCACTTGTTCTGCGGTGCTGCCGTCCTGCGGGTAGCTAGCTATTCCGATACTGACGGATACCTGTCCTAGCGGTTGGAATTCGCCGAAGGGAAATGCAAACTCCGCGATCTTTTTAGCCACTCTTTGCGCTACGACCTGAGCTTTCTGCCAGGGGACTTCGGGACACAGGATCACAAATTCCTCGCCGCCGTAACGGGCAGGAAAATCCGTATCTCGACAGCTATTTCTCAGAATTTTCGCGATTTGACGTAAAACCTCATCGCCTGCCGGGTGTCCGTTCCTGTCGTTGTAGTTTTTGAAATGATCGACGTCAAAAAACAGGATCGAATACACGCTTTCATAGCGGCTCGAACGGCTATGTTCGGCCCGGAGCTGGTTCTGGAATTCGCGGAAGTTTGGCAGTTGGGTCATCTCGTCAGTTGTGGAGAGTGCTTCCAGCTTTTTGTTCAAAACCTCAAGTTGTCCGATATAAAGTTGAATTTTAGTCTGAGCCTCGATCTCATCGGTGATGTCTCGAAACATGAGTTGAATTGCTTCTTGTCCATTGTTCAGTTTGAGCATGCAGGCATTGATGCGGACGGGCATCGGAGTTCCGTCCCGCCTCAGCAGCTCTGTCGCCCATTCCCGCGGGTGATAGCGCCTTCGGGTCACGCGCAGTGTTTTCAACAGTTCCTCTCTCCGCGGTTCCGGAGACCAGCGTTGAATGCTCTGGCCCAGGAGTTCGCTGGAGGATTGTCCGAGAAGGGTCTCACAAACATCGTTGCAGTCGAGGATCTCGAATTCTTCCGTACCGACCAGCAATGCTGCGTCCCTCAGCCGGAGGAACAGGTCGTCGTAATTTGCCAGTTGGCATTTGCGTGCCGGGTGATCGGTACTCATCATCTATGTTTCGTCATGACGCTCTGTAACCTTGAGTATTGTGCTGTGTCATGTTCTTGACAAAAAGTTTGAAAAAAATAGTTCATTTCTTAAAGTGAAAAAGTCGACACACTAAGACAAGTTATCAAGAGGGGATCCCATGAACGAGAGTACCAAAACGACAGTCTGGCTCATCGACGACGAAGCGGACTTATTGGAGACCTGTACGGAGTTGCTCAATCAGTATTTTGATGTACGGACCTTTTCATCTGCGACGGAGGTGATCGCGGCTTTACAGACGGGGAGTCCTCCCGCTGTTTTTGTAACGGACATCAAAATGCCGGGAATGGACGGCCTGCAGCTCACCGAGCATGTGAGAAACTTGAAAATTGAATCACCTGTGATCGTGGTTTCTGGTTATGCCGACAAAAGTCATGCAGTAAAAGCGCTGGATTTGGGAGTTTTTGCGCTATTGGACAAACCTTTTCACCCCACGGAATTCCGGCATACGATCAAAAAAGCCGTTGCTCATTCGGAACTCCTCCGCCTGACAGAAACTCTGTTGACCCGTTACTCGGGCCTGATTGATTCCATGGAAGGCTTGCTTCAGAAAACCCGGGATCGATACATCGCGGCAGAAAATCAAATCCCACCCGGACCGATTTCCCAGGCTGAGGCACAACGCGCTTTGCAGTTTATGAAGGAAGTGGTCGCCGAGACCAAACTCGAAGAATCGATAGCCCACCTCCGGGAAGAGATTGGCTCTTCTCTCAAATCCCGGAATGCCTTGCGATTGGTCGGGCGCTGAACTTTCCAACAAAATGGCACCCTTAGTCATGGTTGCTTGATTGAAATCAAAATACTCGGCAGGTATAACCATCATCCATGTCCCCTAGAACAAGGGTCGCTATAAATGGCTTCGGTCGTATTGGTCGGGTGATCACGCGACTGGCTCTCCAACGAGATGATATTGAAATCGTGGGGATCAACGACCTTTGCCGGCCCGAGCAGATCATTCATCTTCTTAAATATGACTCGGTTCACGGCACACTAAGAGAGGGTGTCCAGCTTGAGGGGGATACGATTCTGCTGGGCTCCAGGAAAATCAGGCTCACAGCAGAAAGAGATCCTTCCCGCTTGCCCTGGTCTTCTCTCGGCGCGGAACTTGTGCATGAGTGCACCGGCGTATTTACCGAAAAAGAAAAATGCGCCTTGCACCTTCAATCGGGGGCGAAGCGAGTCATTATTTCAGCCCCTTCCAAGGATGCCGATCTCACTGTTTGCATGGGTGTGAATGAGCAGACTTACGATCCTGTCCGACACAGCATTATTTCCAATTCCTCCTGCACGACCAATTGTCTCGCCCCCGTATGTAAAGTTCTGGACGAGCATTTTGGAATTATCCGCGGAGCCATGCTGACAATTCACAGTTACACGAATGATCAGAATGTTCTCGATTTCCCGCACAAAGATTTACGCCGCTCCCGGGCCGCAGCCCTCTCGATGATTCCGACCACCACAGGCGCAACGAAGGCCGTCGGTCTGGTTTTGCCGCAACTGCAAGGCAAGATCACCGGGACCTCCGTCCGGGTTCCAACACCCAATGTTTCGATTCTTGATTTCACCTGCGAGCTTGCCCGATCGACGGATAAAGAGGCTCTGAACAGGGTTTTCGAAAGCGCAGCCACGGGAGCGTTTCAGGGAATTTTAGGATATTCGACGGAACCTCTGGTTTCGGTCGATTTCAACGGATCACTCTTCAGTGCGACTCTAGATGCTGAGCAAACGAGTGTAATTCATGGGAACTTTGTGAAAGTTCTCGCATGGTATGACAACGAGACGGGTTTTTCAGCAAGAATGCTCGATCTCACAGCCTTTATGGCAAGAAAGGGACTCTAATGGCAACGACATCGACTCAAAACACTGGATCAATCAAGAGCATCCGCGACCTCGAGATCACTGGCAAAACTGTTTTTATACGCGTGGATTTCAATGTTCCCACGAGCAAGCCGGATGCAAATGGCGAGTGCCATGTTGAAGACGACAACCGAATTGTCGAAGCCCTGCCCACCATCAAGTATGCGATTGAAAAGGGCGCAAAGCTCATATTGGCTTCGCATCTCGGAAGACCTGACGGAAAGCGCAAGCCGGAATTTTCCCTGGCACCCGTTGCCCGCCGTCTTCAGGTGTTGCTGGGTCAGGACGTGACTCTGGCTGATGATTGCGTGGGCGATGGAATCGAACTCATGGCCAAGAGTCTTAAAAATGGCCAGGTGCTCCTGCTCGAAAATCTTCGTTTTCACGCCGAAGAAGAAGAAAATGAAACGGCTTTCGCCGGACGCCTTGCACGGCTCGCCCAGGTTTATATCAACGATGCTTTCGGTACCGCTCATCGCAAACATGCCTCGACGTATGGAGTTCCGGTGCTTGTTCCGGTCAAAGGCATGGGCTTTTTGATCGAAAAGGAACTGAAGTTCCTCGACCCGCTTTTACATAATCCGAAAAAGCCGTTTTATGCGGTTCTGGGTGGGGCGAAGGTAACGGACAAAATCAAGACCATCGAATCTCTGATGCGCAGCGTGGATGCCTTCCTGATCGGAGGAGCGATGGCCCATGCCTTCTGGGCGGCCAAAGGAATCACGGTTCCCCAGGGTGCGAAGCAACCGAAACCCGATGATGTTGAAGCTGCCCGCAATATCATGCGCGAGGCGGAAAAGAAGGAAATGAAAATCCTGATTCCGGATGATACCAATCTCGGCTTCGATATCGGCGAGGAGACCATAAAGAAGTATATCGATTTCCTGGGTTCCGCGAAGACGATTTTCTGGAACGGTCCCATGGGCTGGTTCGAGAAACCCGAATATTCTGCAGGAACTTTTGATATTGCCAAGGCCGTTGCGAATTTTTCGGCACTGAAAGTCGTGGGAGGTGGAGACACTGTCTCGGCAATCAAGAATTCGGGAGTCGCGGACAAGTTTGATCACCTGTCCACCGGTGGCGGCGCCGTGCTCGAATACCTCGAAGGGCATGGCCTTCCCGGCATTGAGATTCTGAAGCAAACCACCCGGCAGCTCGCAACCGAACAGAAGCACCTTTGAGCATGGCCATGAATAGTCGTGGAATATTGATTGCTGGCAACTGGAAGATGAATAACGGACCCGCAGCCACTGGAAAGTTTTTTTCGGAGCTGAAGGAACGAGCAGCACAGGCGATGCCTGGAGAATCTCTTGAACTGTTCCGGAACGGAAAGCTCAAGGCCTGTATCATTCCTCCGTATCTCAGTCTGAGTCGGGCCCTAGAGGCGGCAAAAATGCTCTCTTTTCCCGTTGAAATCGCGGCGCAAAATGCCCATTGGGAGAAAAGCGGCGCTTTTACGGGAGAAGTCTCGGGACAATTGCTCGCGGAGCTTGGCTTGAGCTGGGTGCTGACGGGCCATTCTGAGCGTCGCCAGTTTTTTGGGGATACGGACGAAACCGTGCGCAAGCGTACGGAAAGTCTTTTGACCCAGAATTTCAAAGTCATCGCATGTATTGGGGAGACCCGGGCAGAAAGAGAAGCGGGACAGACAGAGCAGGTGCTGACGAGGCAATTGAGGGGGCTGTTTCCCTCAGCCGAATCGGGCGCCTCGGTTTATCTGGATGGACGGCTTGTGCTGGCATACGAACCTGTCTGGGCGATCGGTACGGGATTGACGGCGACTCCTGAGCAGGCGGAAGAAGCTCACAGGATCGTGCGCCGGTTCCTGTCTGAGCAGGTTGATACCAGCGCGGCAGAGAAGGCTCAGGTCCTCTATGGGGGGAGTGTGACACCAGAGAACGTCAACTCCCTTTTGGCCTGTCCAAACGTGGATGGGGCACTCGTGGGCGGAGCGAGCCTCAAGCCGGAAAGTTATTTGGCCCTTCTGGTTGCAGGGGTTCACGCTGCTGCCGGACGGTAAGCACCTTTACTGAGCCTGTTTTTTTGGTCACTTCCACGACAGTCTCATTGTGGGCCGTTCTGTGGAGCGACAGGTCCAGCTCCCAGTCTCTACCGCGTAAACCGCGGATTGAGAGGTGGTCCATTTTATGGGTCAGCGTCGGTGACGAGAATACAAGGTAGCTCTGATCGGCATCCATGCTGATGCCGATCAGTGATTTTAACATGAGAAATACTGATCCCGCAGCCCAGGCTTGCGGCTTACAGGCAACCTCATAAGGGACTGGTGGTTCGCTGCCTCTTTTCCTGAAACCACAGTAAAGTTCTGGCAGGCGGAAGTCGTCACTGGAATCCAAGACACCGATCAAAGCGAGGGCCAGATTTTCGAGTTCTGGGCGATGATTGTAGAGCCTGAACCCCTCCATGATCATGGAATTATCATGCGGCCAGACCGATCCATTGTGATAGCTGAGCGGGTTGTACATTTTCTCGGTGTCGCTCAGAGTTCGAATTCCATAGCCACTGAACATCGCGTCTGACATCAGGAGTTTCGAAACTTTTCGCGCATGTTCTCGCGGTAAAATCTGAGTCCAAAGACAATGGCCCATGTTGGAGCTTCGCACCTTGCAGGGTTGGTCTGCTCCGTCGAGTGCCAGATACAAGTAGGAGGACTCACTATCCCAAAACCGCTCCATGAATCTGGAGCGAAGGTTTAGTGCCTCAATACGCAGCCTTTCCGCGAGCGACGAATCCCCCAGGAGCTGGGCGAGAGCAGACATGCCCATTTTTGCACGGAATGTGTAACCTTGAACTTCGCATAGTCGGATGGGAGAAGTGGCAAGCTTCCCGTTATTATGCATGACCGAGTCATGGGAGTCCTTCCATCCCTGGTTCACTAAACCGGTTGGCGAAAGTTTTTCGTATCCCACAAAGCCATCCCGATCCGAATTGATCGCCCGGTCAATCCAGTGGAGGGCTTTGAGTGCTGAGGGCCACCAGGTTTTCAGTCTTCGAAGGTCCAACGTCCATCGGATGTACTCGTGGAGAAGAATCAATGCGAGAGGGGTGGAATCAACAGAGCCATAATAGGGGATAAAGGGCACCTCCCGGGTGATGCTCATCTCACCTCGGCGCATTTCATGAAAAACCTTTCCGATCTGCTCATCGGTAAACGGATCGTCCTTCGTTCCCAGGAGTTGAAAGGCATAGTCCAGTACTCCGCAGGCCAGCTGCGTATTCCAGGGAAGCATTTGATAGGCGGTGATCAGGCCGTCTCGCCCGAAGGGGGCTGAAAACCAGGGAATGCCAGCGTAAGGATAAAGCAAGCCATTCTCCTCACGGGTCAGCAGGGTGAAAATGTCCTTTCGGGCGCTGGTGATCGCTCGATTGATCAAGGCGTTATCCGATTCGATTTCAAGTGGTGCAAAGGGGTTTGTCAGGTGTCTTTCTCCCAGCAGCGCCATTTGCTCCGAGGCACTTAACTCCGCATAGGGCTTCCCGAGGAAAGAACAATCGAAGGGGTCATTAAAGGAAACGACAGTTTTGAGCGCGATCGTCTCCCCGGGGGCTATGGTGATTCTCGAAAAATAGCCTGCAATACCAGGTGAAAGCCTGATTTTTTCAGCGCGAAATAGCCGGAATATATGGGTCCGCCGAAGCTGCCCGTCGAGACCTTCGTACTGAAGAGTCGAGCATCTATTCCCGTTGTATTCTTCTTCAAGAGTAGGAAGAACCTTGCCGCGTTTCAGACGCACGAACCCGCGAACCTCGAATACATCTTCAAAGCGACCTCCCGTCCATTGCTCCACCTGCAAAGTATGCGATAGCTGATCAAAATTCTTGATATCAACGGTCTCGTAAATCCGATCGCCCACCAGACTGATGATTCTTCGGATCAGGAGGGAGTCCCTTCTTATCCTTCCCGTACCCCCGGATTGCGGCAGGTCCCGGTTGGTCATCGAAAACACCACGGTGTTTCCTGAAAACCTCACCTCCTTTGCCAGAGGGAGGGGCGCTTCACCGTTGAATGTCATCTCCCAGATTTCGAGAAATCGCGTATCGTTGAAATAGAATCCAAGTTCTGAAGCCCCGGCATAAAGTCGGGGAGATTCCCCCTTTGCATCAAGAACCCCAAAAGCGCGATCATCTTTGAACGAAATTTTTGGAATTCCGGTCAGAACAACGTTCGACGGGATGTAAGAAATTCCGTCAATCGTGATCGGAGCGGTGCTGGACTCCGGCGGGGGACCCACTGAGGGATCGATAGACATGAATATAGTCCTCCGTCATTCTTTTCACTGAGAAGTGACGAACAGCCCACTCATGACAGGTCTTCCTGCTGAGCTTTCCGATCTGTGGAACGAGTGCTGCCAGCTCGCTGATGTCCTGCCGTATGAAGCCAGTCACGCCGTCACGTAAAATTTCGGGAACTGAGCCATAAGGTCGTGCCAGCACCGGGGTTCCGCAGGCAAGAGCCTCGACCATGACAAGGCCAAACGGCTCCGGCCAATCTATTGGAAACAGGAGTGCCAGGGCATTTCCCAGAAAATCAGACTTTTCGTGTTCTCCGATTTCGCCCACGTATTCAATCAATGGGTTCTGGAGTTCCGGTTTCACAAAGGAATCAAAATACTCGCGTCCTGCCTGTCCTTCGATCTTCGCAGCTATTTTAAGCGGAATTCCGGCTTTTTTTGCGATTTCAATAGCCCATTCCGGCCGCTTTTCAGCATGGATCCTGCCGAGGAATGCCAGATACTTCCCGGGTTCTTCCTTGAATTTGAAATTAGCCAAATCGATTCCGTGGTAAATCGTTCGCGTCCAGCGCAAATCCGGAATGGGCTTCCGTTGTGAGTTCGAAATGGAGATGTAATGAGCGTTTGGGAAGCCCGGAAGCAATTCAGGCAGCACTGGAAGGTCCAGACGGCCGTGTAATGTTGTCAAAACCGGAATGTGGCTGCCATGAGTCAAAGGTAGCATCCAGTAATCATGATTATTATGGATGATGTCGAATTCTGATAAGTGCTTGCGAACTGTCGCTAGCATTTTGAAGTTGTAAACATGTGGATCGAAAGGCGGAGGATCTGAGAGCCTGAGGGACTCTGATACGACCGGGATGACCCGGCAAGGCGCATTGGAGTCAGCTGAGGCAAAAAGGGTGACGTCAATGCCAGCCTTTTTAAGGCCGCAGCAAAGATTGTACACGACGCGCTCCGTGCCCCCATACAGACGGGGAGGAACACTCTCGAACAAAGGCGAGATCAGAGCCACCCTCATGGATTCTTACTAGCGATTTACATGCCGCACGCCGCGTAATCTGTGGAAGGCGAGCAAGGAAAAACGAAACTTATTGCTGGGGTGCTTGCGCTGGCGCTGCGTTCTGTGGCTGACCAGGGGCGGCTGGTTGCGCTGGCGTGGTGGGCTGTGCCGGAGCAGTGATTGGAGCACTTTGGGCACCGGTCTCAAAAATGCTCTTCTTGGCCTGCCCGCTGAGGATGGTCAGAACAATTGAGGTAATCATAAAGATAGTTGCAGTTGCGGCAGTGAACCTCGTGAAGAAGTTTGCACCGCCGCTGCTGCCAAATACCGTTTGACTCGAACCTGCGAACGAAGCGCTGATTTCGGCGCCTTTCCCTGATTGGATCAGAACGACCAAAACCAGAAGAACACACGCGATAATGTGAACAACACTGACCAAATTCGACATTATGAAATCCCTTCGTTCAAATGAGGCGCAAACTCAGGCTACTTGTTTTCTTTAGCCCGTTTTTCCTGATACTTCTTTACCATGTCTTCCTGAACGTTACGAGGAACTGCGGAATATTTCAAGAATTCCATCGTGAATTCTCCCTTGCCCTGCGTCGCAGAGCGAAGATCTGTTGAATATCCGAACATTTCGTTCAACGGAACTTCGGCTTCAATAACAGCATAACCTTCGTTGGTCGTGCTGTTGGCAATCATGCCACGGCGTTGATTGATCTGACCCATGACGGAGCCCTGAAATTCTTCAGGTGCAGAGGTCTCGAGCTTCATGATCGGCTCAAGGACCACGGGCCCGGCTTTCTCGTAAGCTTCACGGAAGCCCATGAGAGAGGCGGTCTTGAATGCCATTTCGGAAGAGTCAACATCATGGCTATCGCCGTCATTGATGACAGCACGAACACCCACAATCGGGAAGCCGATCAGGCGACCTTCTTTAATAGCATCGCGGAAACCCTTGTCGCAGGCAGGAATGAATTCACGAGGAATCGATCCCCCGACGATATCGTCCACAAATTCATATGCAGCAGTTGCATCAGAAGGAAGGGGCTCAATATAACCAAGAACTTTGGCGTATTGGCCGGAACCACCGGTTTGCTTCTTATGGAGATAGTTGAACTCGCCGCGTTTGGTGATCGTTTCACGGAAAGCGACCTGCGGTTTACCTACGATCACTTCGCAATTGTATTCGCGTTTGATTCGTTCGCAGTAAATTTCCAGGTGAAGTTCGCCCATGCCGCTGATGATCGTCTGAGCAGATTCTTCATCACGATGCACGCGAAGGGTCGGGTCTTCCTTGGTGAATTTATTGAGGGCTTTTGAGAAGTTCGCCAGGCTTGATTTGTCCTTGGGTGCGATCGCAAGCGAGATCACGGCGTTGGGTACAAACATAGAGGTCATCGTATATTTGATCTGGCCGTCGGTGAAGGTATCACCGGAGGCGCAGTCCACGCCGAAGAGGGCGACAATGTCGCCTGCGCAGGCTTCTTCGCAATCATGCATTTCGTCCGCATGCATCTGGACCAGTCTCGGTACTTTGACCTTCCGGTCATTGGACGAATTGAAGATGACATCGCCCTTCTTCACAGTGCCCTGGTAAATGCGCATATACGTGAGCTGACCGTAACGGCCGTCATCCAATTTGAATGCCAGACCGACAAACGGCTTCGCAGGATCGGAGTCCAAGGCCAGTTTGGCTTCATTGTTCCGCTGGTCGAGAGCAATGTTTTCTTTCTGGTTCGGGCTTGGGAGATAATAGGTGACTGCATCAAGAAGATGCTGAACGCCTTTGTTTTTGTAAGCCGAGCCCATCATGACCGGAATGAAATTGAGGGACATGGTTGCTTTGCGGATTCCGGCGCGGAATTCTTCCACATTCGGATCCTTGCCGTTGAGATACATCTCACCAATGTGCTCGTCGTACTCTCCGACTGCTGCGATCAGGTCTTCACGGTATTTTTTGCAATCGGCAAGGATATCAGCCGGAATTTCTTCTTCGCGGATGAATTCACCGTTATCGCCGTCGTAGTAGAAGGCTTTCATCTGGACCAGGTCCACGATGCCTTTGAACTGGTCTTCAGCACCGATGGGATAGGTGATGAGGTGGGCGTTATGGCCCAGTTTCTCGCGGAGCATTTTAAGGCCGCGGAACGGGTTTGCGCCAGCGCGATCCATTTTGTTGATGAAGGTGATGCGGGGAACTTTGTAGCGTTTCATCTGGCGATCGACCGTGATCGATTGGGACTGAACGCCCGCAACAGAGCACAGAACCAGAACGGCGCCGTCAAGCACGCGGAGAGCGCGTTCCACTTCGATGGTGAAATCCACGTGTCCCGGGGTGTCGATCAGATTGATGTTGTAGCCCTTCCAGATGCAATAGGTGGCTGCAGACTGAATCGTAATGCCTTTTTCACGTTCGAGGTCCATGAAGTCCATGGTCGCGCCAACTTGGTCTTTGCCCTTCACTTCGTGAATGGCGTGAATTTTCTTGGTGTAGAAGAGGACTCGTTCAGAAAGGGTAGTCTTGCCCGAATCGATGTGGGCCGAAATACCGATATTACGAATCATATCCATTGTTACGCGCGTAGCCATGTTTCTCGATCTCCTGAGTAAAAAAAGCCCCAAGTGCGCCAAAGGCGCAGGGGTACCTGCAATGAAATAAATAGACCGATGTTTTTAACCAAAAATGACAGTTTTAATCAAGTGAATTGTCAAAAAGTTCTCGGCAACTGCAACTGGCAAGCCTCGACCAGCGGGTCGTTTTGGATTTCTGCCAGGATAGCGAACCTGAATTGACGCGAGTTACGGAATCCATTAAGCCTTACATACGCAATCAGGACTTGTTGAGCCACTCTGAGGGGCACCTTTTTTATGAAAAAAAAACCGATTTTCTGGATTGATCTCGAAATGACCGGTCTGGATGAGAAAACCGACTCCATACTGGAAGTCGCTGTGGTCATTACTGACATGGATTTCAAGCCCTTGGAGGAGTACCACCGCATTGTATTTCAACCCGAAACGGTTTTGGCCGATATGAATGACTGGTGCAAGAAAACCCATGGTGAGAGCGGTCTAACTGCTGCGGTGCCCCAGGGCACTCCATTGAATGTAGTGGAGGACGAGTTGCTGGCCCTGATCGGCCGCCATTACGGCCCGAAAGACCGGGTTGTCCTGGCCGGCAACTCCGTCGGCAACGATCGCCGATTCATCGATCAATATCTCCCCAAAGTGGCGGCGCATCTGCATTACCGCTTGGTGGATGTCAGCTCTTTCAAAGAAATATTTCGTGAGAAATACGGGCTGGAATTCCGGAAAAGCGACAAGCATCGCGCCCTCGGTGACATCTACGAATCAATTAATGAACTCGTCTTCTTCCTTTCGCATGTTGTGATTCCGCCAAAGCCGGACGCCGGACCGGGAGCAAAGAAATGAGCACGGAAAAGCAGGAAAATCCTCGACCGTCCTTTGAAGCCATTTATCTGCAGCTGGCCACCACGTTGGCTGCGCGATCCACCTGTCATCGACTCAAGGTCGGAACGGTCATTACGAGCACGGATTTCCGGAAGGTGCTTGCGGTCGGCTATAATGGCAACGCCACGGGCCTGCCGAACGGCTGTGATCGGGCGGAACCCGGAAATTGCGGATGCCTCCACTCCGAAGAGAATGCAGTGATTAACTGCGATGCGCCCAGGCATATTGAAAAGTACGTCTTCGTCACCCACCTGCCCTGCGTGGGCTGCGCCAAGCGGCTCATCAATCTTGGAAATGTGAAGCGGGTTTATTTCGGGCAGAGCTACCGGATTCAGGATTCGATTGCCTTGCTCAACTCCGTCGGTATTCAGGTCGAGCAGCTTTCCATATGAAAAAAATCTGGGCCCACGTCATTGTCGCAGCACTCTCAGTCTTGATTTTCGTCGGCTGCGCGGGTTTGAAGAGCAAAGTTCCCCCTGGTGCGGTGCCGCGACCCGAGACGGCGGGCAGTGCGAAGGTGAAGCCCCCAGTGCTCACCCGCGAAGAGGCAATCCTGAGAGCCAAGCAGATCGCAGGGGTGTCTTACACGCTCTGGTTTGGCCTAGATCGCGATAATCCTGATTTTGAAGGCAGGCTGGTAGCGATTTTTGAATTACGGAACCGGCCGAAAGATCTGGCCCATGGACTCTTCATTGATTTCGATGGCGGCCGGATCCACTCGCTCAAGCTGAATGGGAATGCGCTGGAGATCGGGCCGGAACGGTACAATGGCAGGCGCGTTTTTTTTAAAGGCAGCGAAATTCAGCCAGGCATGAACCGGGCTGAGATCTCCTTTGGGCATTCGTACGGCACGACCGAGCTCGGGTTGAACCGCTTTGTCGATCCCCAGGACCAAAATGTCTATATTTTTTCCAATATCGACGCGCAGGGGGCCCAATTTGTTTTCCCGTGTTTTGATCAACCAGATCTGCGGGCGTCCTTTGAACTGACGGTTGAAACACCGGACAACTGGACCGTTATTACAAATACCAAAGAGCGGGAAAATGTGCGGGTTGACGGAAGGATGAGCTGGGCTTTTCCTCCCTCTTCGAAATTGAGCACCTCTGTTTTCGCTCTCCACGCTGGCCCTTATAGTTTCAAAAAAAGCGACGCTGATGGCATCCCTCTCCGGATTTTCATCCGAAAATCGGAACAGGCGCGCTTGAGTCTGCTCACCAATGCTAAAGAGTGGTTTGAACTCACGAGAAGAGGGCTGGAGTTTTTCGACCTTAATTTTGCCTATCCCTATCCATACTCAAAGTACGATCAGGTGTTTCTGCCGGAACTGGAAACGGGCACGATCGCGGGTGCAGGCGCTGTTGCCTTCAGTGAAAAATATCTTTTTGGCGGTCAGCCCGCAGCGCTGCCCAAGGCGCGGGCTCTTGATCAGGAGCGGGCGGACCTGATTTTTCACCAGCTTTCACACATGTGGTTCGGAAATCTCGTGACCCCGCGGTGGTGGAATTCCCTCTGGTTGTACGAAGGTATCGCGGACTTCATGGCCACGTGGGCGCAATCAGGGGAAGGTGCCGTGATGAGCGGCAATGCTGAGCAGATCTGGGCCCGTTTTCTGCGCGAAAAGAAGCGCAAGGCTTACGATCACGACCGGATCGAGGGCCAGAAGCCGCTTGAGATCCCGGTAGCCGAAGCCGACGGTCCGCGGGCTGGCCTGGGATCGGGCGATACCGGAAAAATCACTGCTATTTTAAAACAATTGCGGTTTTACATGGGAGAGGATGAGTTTCGAGATGGCTTGCAGCGGTTTTTCATTAAATCTGCGATCCGGAATGCCGGGATTGCGGAATTTCTGAAAGCAATGGGAGAGGCTTCAGGCGAGGGTCTGGCGGGATGGCAGAGAGCCTGGCTGCAAACGACAGGAGTGAATACTCTTCGGGCGGATTGGAAATGTGAACAGCAGGAGGTGACCTGGAAGCGGAAGACAAAGATCATCTCAAAAATTTCAGAATTCCGTCTGCTACAGTCCGGAGGAGTTGTTTTGCGACCGCATCGGACCGAGATCGCCTTGTTTGATCTGGATTCGGGAGCACGAAAGTTGAGACCCAGAGAGACTTTAGCCATCAGTTATTCAGGCGCCGAGACTCAGGTACGTGCCCTTGTGGGCAAAAAATGTCCGGATTTTATTTTCCCGAACTACAATGATCACGATTACGTGCGCGTTGAGTTGGAGCCGAGGGCGCTCAATTTTGCACAGCAGAATGTTTCCAGATTCGCAGAGCCGCTGATGCGCCAACTGCTGCTGACTACACTCTGGGACTCCTTCATCGACAAGCAATTGTCCGCGGCTCAGTATTTTGATTTTGCGATGGCATTTTTGAGGGAAGAAAAAGATCCTGGGCTTGTCGATTGGACTTTGGAAACCCTGGCGGGACCGGAAGCTGCGGGACCCCTGCTGAACTCCTTTGGTCCTGCGGAATTTTCCAGGCTGGGGACTTTCCTGCTCAGGAGTTACAAAGCGACCGCATCCGGCAGCGAATTGCACGCGATATGGCGCGAGAAACTGCTGAAAGCCCCACCCCAGGTTCTTGCCTCTCCGGAACTCGCCAAAGAGGCGGCGCGACTATTTCAACTGAAGTAGTACGGGACAGTGGTCGGAGCCTTTTACCTCGGGCTGGTGCAAAGTATTCTTGAGCCGGTCCTGGCTCTCCTGGTTGATGACAAAATAGTCGAGGCGCCATCCGATGTTCTTGGTGCGAACTCCCGGGCGATAACTCCACCAGGTGTAGTGATGGGGGTCGGGGGTGAAGTGCCTGAAAGTATCTACGTACCCTTTTCCTGTCAGCTCATCCATCCAGGCCCGCTCTTCCGGAAGATAGCCGGCGCATTCTTCATTGGCCTTGGGATTACGCAAATCAATGGGCTTGTGGGCAATGTTGAAGTCACCGCATAAAACGACCGGTTTGCCGGATTTTCTCAATTTCTCCAAAAGCTTCAGCATGGCTGCGCAAAAATCTATTTTGTAATCCAGCCGGGCATGGTCGCGCTGGCTGTTGGGGAAATAGGCATTGACCAGATTGACCGTGGGATATTCCGCAATCATCACCCGGCCTTCTGAATCGAATTTGGGAATCCCGAGGCCTTCGGTTGTCACCGACAGGGGTTCGCGCTTGGAAAAAATCGCGGTTCCACTGTAGCCGGGTTTCTGGGCGGGGTTCCAGTAGGAGTGGTAATTCACCGGGTTCTTGAGCTCGTCATCCAGTTGCTCGGGCGTGGCTTTGATTTCCTGGAGACAGACCACATCGGCGGCCTGTTCTTCAAACCATTTTATAAAGCCGTGTCTTTGAGCGGCCCGGATTCCATTCACGTTCCAGGTAATGAGTTTCATACCCCCGGTTCTATGTCTGCTTGGGGGCACTTGCAAGTGGGTTTTATGGCAGACGTCTCAAGGCTTAATCGTACTTTTCAGTTTTTTGGCCCCACAACCACGGATGCCGGAGAAATAGGCATCGATTTTTTCTCTGGCCAGTCGATAGCTGAGGCGAACGGCGTCAGTTGCCGGCAGCACGGTGTGTTCACGAATTTTTGAGCTTACCAGCTGGGCTGGTATTTCCATTCCAAGGCGCTTGCCGCTTACTTTGATCATGATATTATTCAAATCTGCGCGGCGAATGCTATTGCCCGGATCAAATTGGTCGAGGAGTTCATTCACTTCTTTTGCCGCCACTTCGAGGAATTTCTGGCCCCGTTTGAAACCCAGAAAGTCCCTCGGGAACTTTGCATCTGCTTTCAGTGCGCCGTCCTTCAAGGCAAGGGTGATGCGTTCCGAGGCGGAGAGCTCTTTCCACTCGGTAATCTGCAGCGCTTCCAGAATCTTTGCCTTCTGTTCAGAGGTGAGAATGGCAACTCTTCCCAGGGCTTCCACCATTTCTTCCTGTGAGCCTGTCGCAGCGGCCATACCCAGGTGCAGGAATGCGCGGCGCTGTTCGATGGTCAGCGTCCCCGCGTTCCCCAGGTCGATCAACGTGGTCTTGTAGTTCGGGCCTTTTACGGAGCTGAAAAAATTGGCGAGGACGCTTGCGTCCGGGCTCGCGCCCCGGACTCGTTTCACGAAATAATTCCCGCCGTGCAGGTCTCCATGAAAGAAACCCTCCGGAACCGCAAAATGTCCACTGCCAAAAACCGCATTATCAATCCATTTTTCATACACGGATTCAGTAATGTCGCGCATCCAGGCGAGTCGTCGTTTGGTGAACGCGGATTTTGAATTTTTGTTGGCGAGGCCTTTTTTGAGCGAAACGATGCTTCTTCCATCGGCTCGCTCTTGAATCAGGAGGTCCTCCATGATCGGGAAATCATCCACTAGGCCCGCGACAAAAAGACCCTTCTTCGCGTCAGTGTAAGCCTGTTTAGCAAAGAGCAGGTTCTTCGCTTCGATTCTAAAATCTGTTTCACGCATCAGATTTTCTTCAAGCTGATCAACCAATTTTTCCAGAGGAGTGCCCTGCGCGATGGTGCGAAGATGATTCATCTCTTCGATCAATTCTTTTTGGATTCCGGGGCGTCGGACTTTCACGACGACTTCCCGGCCGTCAGGCAGGGTTGCGAGATAAGTCTGGCCGATTGTTCCCGCCGCAAGAGGATTGGGATTGAAGCTTTTGAATTTAGACTCGATCGTACCGCCCAGAGATTTCTCGATGGCGGACCTGATCTGCTCGAACGGGACCTGTTTGACGTTCTCCTTGAGTTCGTTGAGAACGGCTTCGAGTGTCGGGCTTTTTGCGCTCTCCCCAATCAGCTGCAGCAGCTTCTGCATGGCTGGGCCGGTTTCATTCAGGACGGCGGCGAGCTGTTTTTCCTTGGAGGCATCAGGCGAGAGCTTCAGGAAGGCTATGAACATTTCCCGCCGATTTTCCAGGGGGAGTTTGTCAAAATACTTATTGAGATAATCGCTCATTTCCTGCGCATTGAGGAGGTCTTCATTGAGCGAAAAAGCGTTTTTGCTTGTGAGTTCGCGAATGGCTTCAGATTCCGAGATCTTTGTGGTCTCAATGGATTGGTTCACCTCTTTAGCCATTACTTTGAAAGCATCGTCAGGAATCAGCTGAAGCGTTTTGAGTCGTTCTTCTGGCGTAAGGTGACCGAAATATTTGGCGGCAGCCTTGCTCTGATCCTGGGCCAGACTGCGCAGTTCAGGATCATTCCGCAGCTCCTGTGGAATGTCTGCCGGCGAAAGTCTGGCCAGGCGATCCTTGAGGGCATTCCTCACCTCATCACGAAACCCCGCTTGCTTCAGTAACTTGTCCGCATGTGATTGGGCGAGTACCTGAACCTGCTTTGCGATTTCCTTGTCAGTTGCGACTGAGGGGCGAACACCTCCGAGATTGGCGTCTTTCAGGAGTGCCTCAAAATCCTCTCCCTGGGCAACCCATTGGAGCACCTTCGGATGAGTTGCGAAAACACTGCGAATAGAGGCTGCTTGAGTTGAGCCCGCCTGACCGCTGCCACGGATCAGATCACTCAGCAGGGCGCGCATTTCCATTCCGCGCTCAAGAGAAGTTTCCGCAAAGACAGCCGGAGCAATCGCAAACAGAATTGCAGTGAGGAGGGTTTTGTAATGTTGAAAAAGTTTTGTTGAAATCATGGAGCTTTCATTCGGAGGAATTTTGTTTCGCTCATCCTTTGATTAATCGGTCTTTTTTTACTCAAGGATAAGGTCTTCCTATTCTAAAACTAGACTGGGTGCGTAATATTTTCATGGTGTGGTGCGTTACATTAGGAAAAAAGGATGAACCAAGGCCGTTTAAGTCCGCCTTTAAAATTTCAAACTATTGTAATTTCAGCTAAAGCTGTATTGGACTATTTCTTGCTGATGTCGCTCCCTGTGAAGACTGGCTGCGTTAAGTCTTAGGAAATATGGGGGAAATGTGAAGAATCTCAAGAGAAGCTTATTCATCTGGGTCGCGATCTTAGGCACTTCGGCACTTTCTTCATTGGTACCACAGGCTTGGGCCAAGGAAACAGCAGACGACGCGGTCTTTTCCTTCACGAAATTCAATCCGGCGGCTTTGGATTCATTTGCAAGGCTCCAGGACGCCCATCGCTCAGTCCTCGCGGACACAGCTGTACGGGCGATGCTTCACCAGAGTGTGGCGAATGCTCTGAGCATCACCGATCGCGTAACGGACCCGGAACTCGAAACCACGAAATTTCAGCAATTCTTCAAAGGCATCGAAGTTGTCGGAGCCAGAGTTTTTCATCACCGGGCGAGTGATAAAACTGAGATCACCGCCGAAATCGCTTCCTTCGACCTGGATACCCAGCCCGCGCTCAGTGCCGGCGAAGCCGTTGCGATTGCTCGCTCCGCGATGGGCGCACAAAGCGGTGATACTATTCTTGGCGCGGTGCCGATCCTCAAAATTTTCCCGTCCTTTGAGGACCACACGGCACGTTTGATCTATTGGGTGGGCTTTGACGGCGGAGAGACCAGCGTCGGCCAGGACATCTTGATTGATGCGAATACGGGAGATGTGCTTTCAGTGATGTCCCGGCATATCGAAATTGCCCCAGTCAATGTCTTGACCACCCGGCTGAACGGTATTGATTCTCACGGTTGCCAGGTGCTTGATGAGGTAGGCCGCCCGCAAAGCTTGAGCCTGAAAGCCTGTCCAAGAGTGGTCGCGAACGGCGTGATTTCAGCCAAGGCTGATCAGTCTGCCCGTCAGGCTGCTGGGAATTCCAAAGCCGTCTTGAACTACTACATGCGCAAGCATGGTCGCGATAGTTATGATGGGCGCGGAGGGGCTTCCACCAGCGTAGTTCATATCGGCAAACAGTTTGATAACGCGTTCTGGAGTTCTGAACTCAAAATCATGGCCTACGGAGATGGAGACGGTGTTAATTTTGGTGACTTCACCCGCGCCTTGGATGTCGCAGGTCATGAAATGACTCATGGTCTGACGAGTGAAACGGCCAAGCTGATCTATATGGATCAATCCGGCGCGCTCAATGAGGCTTTCTCGGATTTTTTCGGAAAGATGATCGCAAACGACTCAGATTGGATTATCGGAAAGAAACTTTTCCTGAAATCCGGATCAAACGGCATCCGTGATCTTGCTCATCCCGGGGTGCACTCTGCCTGTGCGGAGCGGGATTACATGGGGACCTGCATGAAGCACCTTCCTTATCCGGCACACGTCAATCAGATGTTCCCGAAGCAGAAATCCTGCGGCTCAGCTAACGACAATTGCTGGGTGCACATCAATTCCACAGTTCCGGGGCACGCGATGTATTTAGTGTCCGAGGCAATCACTAAAGCCAAGGCTGAAAGACTGTTCTTTCTCGTCCTGACACATTTCATGTCTGAAAGTTCGAATTTCAAGACCTTCAGCACGTCAACGGTGAAGGCCTGCCGGCAGCTTTATGATGCAGTGACCTGTACTCAGGTTCAAAAATCACTTCGGCAAGTAGGGTTGTAATTACGTAAGCAGGGGAGCTTGCAGGAGGGGTCTGGTGGAAATGTCCATCAGATCCCTTTTGCTTTTCAGTGGGCCTGGCTTTCGTCGAATTTCTGGATCACTTCGACGATGTGCTGTTCAATGTCTTCATCTGTTTCGTAGACATCATCGATGTGCGATGAGCGCATGAAGTATTCAGCCAGCGTATGGGCGATGATTTTGAGCGGCTTCTGAAAGAAGAGCCCGTTCAGAATATCGTCGCCAAACGTACCGCGGATCACGGCGCGCGCTGCTTTGTATTGTTCGCTTTCAGTAAATTGGGTGTCTTGCAGCAGGTCGGCTTTTGCTCCCATGCGAGCCAGCGTACGCTCCCGAAGATCTTGTTCACTCAGGATCGAAGGCCCGACGAGCCCAAATATTTCGTCCTGGATTACTTGGCGGAGTCGCGGCGGGAAACTAATTGCCTTTTGATTCTCGAGCCGATTGATAATGCTCTTGCATAACAGACGAACAGTTTCGCGGGTAGTCGACATCGCGTCTCATCTCCTTGAGGGTCCTTGAGTAGAGCCAAGCGGGTTCAGCCCTATTGACAGATTAGCTCAAGTCTGTCCCCGGCTCAGCTTTTTTTTGAATTTTCTTGAAAATAGTTCAATAGCGTCTGTTGTGTCACGAACGCGAAAGATTCTGGCCAGCAAGGCAACTATGATTATGCCCTCAATGACCAGAAGCGTGACCTTCAGGCCCCGGCTGAAAGGAATTGCGTGACGTCCGAAGGCATCCACAAGGATCCTGTCGGGCAGCAGAGTGTTTAAGGCGTTATAACTGAACCAGCAGCCAATGCCCATGGCCATTGCTAGCAGGAGCTGTTGACCAAAAGCCTTAATAATGGGCTGAAAAGGCAGGTTTCCTTCGGCTGCGTGCAGAATTTTTCGAAGTGCGAAAAGCAGATACGTCGCGTTGAAAAGTGCCGCAATTGAGGTGCCCAGGGCCAATCCCCAGAAACCGAAAGGCCCGATCATGACAAGATTCAGACAGATGGTCAGACCGACTGATAATGCGCTTGAGACCACGGGAACCCTGGTGTTCCCCACCGCATAACACGCGGGCACCAGAACCTTGACGCTGGAATAGGCGGCTAGTCCCACGGAATACATGGCCAGGGCCATTGCCGTGGCGCGGGTATCTTCCGGGTAGAACCGTCCATACTGAAAAATCAATTCAATAATCGGGTAACCCAGAAAGGCCAGTCCCGCAGATGCGGGCAAATTGATGGCGAAGACATGTTTCAGGCTTTGGGTGAGTGTATCTCGAATCCCATTCACGTCTTTGTGAACCCAGAGTTGGGAAACCTTCGGCAGGGTCGCCGCGGCCAGAGATACTCCGAAGATCCCGATTGGGAACTGCATGAGTCGAAAGGAATAGTTCAGCCAGGAAACCGCACCGGTTCCCTGGGACGTGGCCAAAACCGTGTTCACTAGAATATTAATCTGAGTCGCGGCCAGTCCGATCGTTCCCGGCACCATCATGAGCAGCATTTTCCGGAGGTGGGGATCCCGATGCCATACCGGGTCTTCCGGTCGGGCGGGTTCCCAGTGGTAACCTGTGCGATAGAGCAGGGGGAGTTGAGAGAGTGCTTGCACGAGACCTCCCGCCAGTACCCCATAAGCCATGCCCTCGATGGGCTGAATGCCCCAGCTTTGTCCGTAAGTGTAGAAAAGTTTTGCGCATCCCACCCCAACGATGATCGAAGCCATGTTAAAGAGGGCGGAGGAAAAGGCCGGCATGAAAAATTTGCCGCGCGCGTTCAAAATACCCATAAAGGCCGCGGCTAGGGCTACAAGCGGGAAAAACGGAAAAATTATTCGCGTCATCCGCACGGTCAGTTCGAATTTTCCGGGAATCTGCTTGAAAGCGGAGGCATAGAGCGAAACGAGTTCCGGTGCGAAAAATATCCCAATGACCGCCAGCAGGCTTACTGAAAGAAAAAGAACGCGAAAGACCAGTCCGGCAACCCTCCAGCCCCGGCGTTCGCCTTCTTCGGCACAGGCCCGCGTAAAAGTAGGAACGAGAGACGCGCTCATTGCCCCTTCTGCAAAAAGATCGCGCAGAAGGTTCGGAATCCTGAATGCGACGTTGAAGGCGTCCATGAAATTTCCGGCGCCGAACATGATTGCGAAAACCTGTTCCCGAATCAGGCCCAGGACCCGGCTCATCAAGGTGGCCACGCCCATAAAGCTTGCCGCTCTCAAAATAGAATGGCCCCGAGTGTCTGAAACCTCTTTCATCATGTCAGGCCTGGGATTCGAAAGATCGTTTGAGCCATTGATCAATTCCATCGTCCAATCTGGATTTAAAGGGCGCGGCTAAAAAGCTGAGCTGGCCTTCCAGGGAAATCGAACCCTTGGAGCAGGTGAGGGTGGCCGAAAACATAGAGGACTTCAATTGAATCTGTTTTTTTTCAGGAGAACGCTTCAAATCGAAATTCCCAAGAGTTGTTTTTGCGAGAAAATCGTCAATATCTCCGGCAATTTTGTCGTAAAGCTCCTGAGCGTTTTTACCTGGAATTTCCACTTTCCTTCTATAGGCGGGCATCTTCATTTCCTCTTTCACGCTAAAGTTCCGTAAATTCTATTTCTGCCAATTCCTGGCCGCTGCATACAATTTGATCTGTCTCGACTTTCCAGTGCAAAACCCGGAAGTCCTTCGGCGAGGCGTGGGGGACCAGGTAGCCCAGGGATTCAATGATCAAAGAAGTGTCATGAGCTCCTACTACGGAGCCTGGTCGATAGAGCAGGGAGTGAATTCGTCCGGGGACGAGGGCCAGGAGTTTTGGGACGCGACTGACGCCGGGTGTGGACGGCGGGATGAGTTTTGTATTCAGCACCCACGGGCCAATCCGTACCTGCCAGCGTCTCAGCGCGATCGGAGCGATCGGGTACGCGCAGACGGAGACCTGTTGACCATCCGGGAGAAGAATTTGCCCGGAGACCCCGGGAAAGCCCAGACTTTTACGGAACTGACGGGGCTCTCCGATCCATTGAATGGCTGCAGGGTCAGGCTTGGCCCACTGATCCCCAACAATCCAGCGGGTGCCGGGCAGGACCGCGCGCGCGACATCGGGATGCGAAGCGCAGAGGGAGGCAAAAAGATTGACCCATTCCGGTCTTAACCGGGGAGTGAATTCCTGATCGACAAAACCGGTATGAAAAATCCCCGCACGCACCCACGGATGTTCGAGCAGCTCGGAAACGAAACGTTCGTTTGTTTGCAGCGCGCCGGCGATCCAGATATCTGTATTCATGATTCCGCGCGCAATCGAGAGGGTTTGCAGAAGGTCCTGACCAACGACATAGAGCGAACCCAGTTTGCCGTGCTGGGGGCTGGATAATTCCGTATTTTTTGCGATATTGAGCCAGAGTTCGGCCTCTGAGCCGGGAAACGACCAATTTCGCCTGTCGGAAATTTCAGCAACAAAGCCGGACTGCGGCAACTGCAGCAAAGAGTCCTCTGCCAGAAGATGGACTGCTACGCCGGTGGGCCAGGGGTCAGCTTTTTTTTCAGAGACAACCGATTCAATGGAAGCGTTTTTCAACATTGCGAGTTGCCAATGGACCGCGCTGTTGCCGCTGACTCGTTCCCAAAGGTGGTAACTGCTGGCGAGCCGGGCTTTACCATCGGTGAGATAGGCTCTGCTGCCGTCAATCAGGAACTCCAGAGAACCCAGTCCGGTAAAGCGGGAATGTTCCAAGAGGAGCTGTGCCCATTTTTTGATTTTGAACTCAACCTCAGGATCAAGGCCGCCGGCCACGTGGTGAGCGGGGCAGATTTCGACGATTTTCCGTGAGCGGGCCTGGAGTGAACAGTCAATCGGAGGAAAAAAAATCAGCTCACCGGCTCGGGAGCGGGCGAACGGCAAGGAGAGCTGGCGGGCACCATCCAGATGGCTTTCGGCAAAGACCAGATCTTCCCCGGTGTTCCGGTTGAGCTGCTCGATCCAAAGCCCGAGTTTCTTCTCGAAGTCATCGTAATCCCGGACAATATATTTCCCGAAATATCCCGCGGAGTGCACGGAGCGGAAAACGATCGGGAAGCTGAGCCGGCTATGAATCAGAAACCGCTCCACTTCCCGTACCCCATGCAGCGGATCGAAACTCAGGACCAGATTTGGTATTCCGAGGCGTTCGGCCTCACTGAGCAGGTTCAGTTTGTTGGCGAAAAGTGCAAGAGCAACGGCCGGTGGGCAGACTGTCAAGAGTCCAAGCTCCTGCGCGATGATGGGAAGCTCAGAGCGTTCTCCCCAGCGGCTGATTCCCGGGTGCAGATAGTCTGGTTGATCGGCGGCATTGGAGCGGGAGGGCTGGGAGATTTGGAGAGCTTCCGTCAAGGCCTGTTTCATGCGGGTGATTGCATCTGGTTCCGAAGGCGAGGGCAGTTCGACGATCTCCTCAACGATGATCGGGGTGAAACCGTGCTTTTCCATTTCCGTCCCGAGCGCACGGGCACAACTGGGTGGTCCCAAAATATAGGCATTCAGCCGAGCAGCCTGACCTGTTTCCTCAGGAATCGTACACATTCTTTAATAAAGGGTAACGCAGCCTCTGGACAAAGGCCACGGTGTTTGCTCAGGTGGGGGACTATGCATGTTCCCGAAAATTTACAAAAAGCCTTCGGTGATGAATTTCAGGAGCTGATCGGTGCCCTTGCTGCCGAGCGGGGCTTGATCCCTGATGCGGGTTCCACCCGTTCTGAGAGATTCATGGCCCGTTCGGTTGTTCCTCATGTCAAAAAACTTTCGGCGCTTTTCAACCGGGAAGAAGTGCTTGATCAGAAGGAAGCTGAAACAGCCAGACCGGCCAAGGCTGTCAAAAAGGAGAGGGAAGCATTGGACCGCTCGGAAACGCAGGCCAAGGGGCTGGATCCCTACTGGAAGGAGAGTTCCAATCCGGCTCATTTACGTTTGGCATATTTCCTCTATTTCATGCCGAGCAATCTCTTTCGTGTGGCTTCCGTTTGGGCTGAATTGGCGCGGTTGGGATTCCGCTGGCCCGAAAATCAGAACGAACTTCGTGCCATTGAGTTCGGCGCAGGTCCCGCTACGGGTGCCTGTGGAATTGCGGCAGCTGAACGGTTTTCACCGCTGGGACTGCCGAAGAGCGGCTCCTGGGCTCTAATCGAGCAGGATAAGGCAGTGCTGCAGCTCGGGTGCGCTTGGGCGGAAAAATATTTTCCCTCGGGCGACCGGGATTGGGGCATACGTCCTTTTCACCGGAAAGTAGATCTGACGAAAGGACTACTTCCGAGGAATGCACCGTCTTTCAATCTGTGGGTCATGAGCTATTTTCTGAATGAGATCTGGAGCGATCCTGCGGCTGCTGCAAAGGTCTTGCTGGATGCCTGGGAGCGCCATCTTACGGAGAGAGGTGTCGTGATTCTCGTGGAACCTGCTTTGAAATATCAATCAAGAAAGCTGCTGCAGCTCCGGCAGGAGCTTTTGCTGCTGGCAGGGCGCCGGGGCTGTGACTGGTTGAAAATCCTGCTTCCTTGCCTCGGGCATCAGGAATGCGGGGCTTTGAAGGCGGACGAGGACTGGTGTCACGAGGACGTGAGCTGGTGGCGTCCTCCTTACTTCAGGATTATCGATAAAATGGCGGGCCTTGATCGACGCAATCTGCCATTCAGTTATCTCGTAATTACCCGGGATTCCAGGCCTCAGGAAGAAATCTTGAGCGCTCTTAAGCAGGGGGCGACACCTTGTTCTTTGCATCGATTGGTCAGTCCCTGCCACGGTGTGGGTCAGGATCTTGAATTCTACCTTTGTGGCAAAGAAGGAAAAAGCCGGGCTCGCTTTAAAGAAAAGCTTGCCGGAGACCTCGAGGGTGGGCTCGGACGGGGGGATATCCTTGCAGATGCCAGGATCCGGGGGGATTCAGCGAGTAAAAGAGTTGAATCGGTCAAAAAAGTAGTCCGTTAAAAATTGCCGTTTGCTGCCTTCCGATTGGCAAGTAGAATGGATGAATGCTTCGAGACGAAGTGAATATCCTGGTCATTGAGGACGTCAGCTCCATGCGGACTCAGATCAGAATGATTCTCAAAAGCTTTGGGTTTAAAAGAATAACGCTCTGTGAAAGTGCGACCGACGCCGTTCGTCTCATGGATGCGGAACAGTTCAATCTGGTCCTCTGTGATTGGCACCTGGGGACAGATGTTTCCGGGCTCGACTTCCTGAGGTTCGTTCGTGAGCATCCCACTTTCAAAGATGTCGGGTTTATCATGGTTACTGCCGAGAGTACCCGCGAGAGCGTGATTGAGGCGATCAAATCAGGTGTGGATGACTACCTTATCAAACCTCTCACGTTGGAGCAGATCGAGAGCAAGGTTTACGGCGTTTTATTGAAAAAAAGGGTGTTAGAATGAGCGAGTTCGATCTCAAGATCAAAGAATTCATCGAGGAGCTGGGGGGCTTTGCGGAAACCGCTGAGCGCACGCTGGCCGAGATTGAAAAAGATCTTTTGGGCAATAAAGAAAAATTTTCCGTATTTTTTGAACGCATGGTTGCAATTCGCGGGACCGCACAGCAGTTGAATCTTCCAGCCGTGGCCCAGATTGCGAAACTCGGTGAAGAAATTTCGGTCAAGGCGAGGACTGCCGAGACCCGTCCCCAGATCCGCAAATGCGTCGGCTCCCTTTGGGATGCCCTGACCACGATCAAATATCTTCTGGAGCACTACACGGAAAAAACGACTGAAGAGCAGGATATTCTGGTGCACCGGTTGGAAGCGACATTGAAAGCAATGGGCGGAGCCCGGCCTTCTGTGGATGCTTCTGAAATCGATCAGCTCCTAAAGCAGCGAAGGTGAGCGCTGCAGCGGCGGCAGTTCGCGAGGCGTGATCGTCCCCCGGTCCGGTAAGGCGATGCCGGAGTGATTGTTCAGAACGCCGGCAAGCCCGAGTAACTTCTTCTGGGTTTCCAGCTCCCGAATCTGCGGATCGGGAGAAAGATTGGGTTCCGCGTTTTCATCCAGAACCGTGTCGTAAAATTTATTGCGGAGCCAGCCGGTCTTCCGTCCAACGGCTACGCGTGCCATCTTCCGAAACATTCTAGGCAGGAGAAATGGTTGGTATTGGTGGGGTCCAGTAAAGTCGATCAACAGGTCGATCTTTTCGGGAGGATGCACGCCCAGGGGTTTGCCCCGGGTGCTGTAAAAGAAAACGGTGGCATCCGGATACGAGTTGAGGACTTTTTGTCGAAGCGAGTCGGTATCAAAGGGCAAAAAAGACTCGGAAAGGACAATCAGTACGGTACGGACCCCCGCAATTTTGTGCTGCTTGGCCCAAGTCAGCTTCATTATGTTCTCGAGACATTCTTTAGATTCTGCGTCAATTCCCACGAGTTCTCCTTCATACCGCCACATACCCAAACTACCTTTATCCTCTGGACAAGAGGTTGCGCGCAAGAGTCATTTTGTTCCGTCAGCAAATGAAGTATCCTTTGGTTATGAAAAAAATTGCCGTTGTCTTGTGCGGGAGTGGCTATCGGGACGGGAGCGAAATTCGGGAATCTGTGGCGGTTCTCTGGGCCCTTAGTCAATTCCCCGTTTCCGTTCAATGTTTTGCCCCGGACGGTGACCAGGTGGATGTGGTCAACTGCATGACTGGACAAGCGGTTACTGGCGAGCGACGCAATATGTTGATCGAATCCTCGAGAATTGCGCGAGGTGACGTTTTGCCGTTGAAACAACTCGTCACGGATGCGTCGCATTACGCGGGCATTGTTTTGCCTGGCGGGTATGGTGCTGCTAAAAACTTATGTTCGTTTGCGTTTCAAGGGGCCCAGGGAGAGGTTCGCCCCGATCTGAAAGCCATTTTGATTGATTTTCATAAAGCGGGAAAACCGATTGGCGCGATTTGCATTGCGCCCGCAATTCTTGCTCTCGCGTTCAAGTGCCATCCGCTGGAATTAACGTTGGGAGAGCAGGGGGACGCTTCAGTGGAAATCGAGAAGCTGGGGCATGAGCATTTTGTCTGCAAAGCCGACGAGTGTCATTATGATGCCCGAAATAAAATCGCCTCGACACCGGCCTACATGTGCGAGGGGGCGCCGCTTTTTCAAATTTTTGAAGGTATTCGCAAAGTCGTCGAGCGGGTCGTTCAGTAAAGATCGTACTGGAGCAATCTGCATTCCAGCGCGCCGTTGTACAGGACATGCCTTCTGGACGCCTTCAAGCCGACATTTTTGGCAAGTTGAGGATTCCCGGTAAAAACGAAACCATTCCAGCCTTTGAACTTTTGTTTGAAAAGATCACCAATGGAACGGTAAAGTGGCTTGAGGGCTTCCTCTTCTCCGAGGCGTTCACCGTAGGGTGGGTTGACGACAATCACGCCTTTGGGGCCCTGTGATTGAACCTCAAGCAGATCCATTCTTTCGAAGCGAATTAAATCCCGAAGTCCCGCGCGTTCCGCGTTTCCGATCGAAATTTTGATTGCGCGGGCATCCAGATCATAGCCCAGAATTTTAGGCAGCTTCTTGGGGTCCCGGATCACAAGATCCCTGGCTTCCTCCATCAGCTCGCTCCAGATTTTTGGAACATGGCCTTTCCATTTGTTGAACCCGTAATAGTCACGGCGAAGTCCAGGAGCAATTTTGCAGGCGATGAGAGCGGCTTCTATGGGAAGCGTGCCCGAACCGCACATGGGGTCCAGAAAGCACGTTTCTTCCGAAGGATCTTTCCAGCCGGTAATGGCGAGAATCGCCGCCGCCAGATTTTCCTTCAGCGGTGCAAAGACGCCCTGTTGCCGATAACCGCGGCGGTGCAGACTTTCTCCGGAGAGATCGATATTGACGGTGGCGATATCTTTATGCAGGTAAACGTTGACCCGCACGTCAGGTATAGTGGTATCGATAGAAGGTCTTTCGCCCTCTGTGCTCCGGAGTTGATCGACAATGGCATCTTTGACTTTCAAGGCGCCAAAATGCGTGTGGGTGATCTGTGACTCGTTTGAGGCAAAATCGACGGCGAGGGTCCCCTTGGATGAAATGTGATCGGACCAACGGATGGACTTCACGCCGCCGTAAAGCTTCTCGGGATTGGGAGCAGGAAAGGATTTCACAGGCAGAAGTACCCGATTGGCGGTCCGAGACCAGAGACAGGCGCGGTAAGCGGTTGCCAGGCTGCCTCGAAATTTGGCTCCGGCGCGAGCCGGCTCAACCTGGGTTGCCCCCATTTGCGCAAGTTCGGCTGAAAGCAGGGGTTCAATTCCTTTAGCGGTAGTTGCAAAAAACTCGTACTGCTCTGACATGACAGAGGGGCTACCAGTTTTTTACAGGCCCGTCCAGTGAACTCAGTTAAAGTCGGGTACGGGTGCAGGTCAGTGGATATATCTGAAGCGCATCTTCCACGGCGGCTCTCCGGGTGTGGGTGAGGGTCAGCTTGGCAGGCAAATCAAACATCCGATCTGGATTTTTTTCGATCGTCAGTTCGACCATCATCCCATGGCCTTGGCCATCGCCCTGGTCACCACCGGTATAGGTGATCTGGAGATCATCATGAGAAGATTTCACGTTTTCAAGTTCCGCAATGGGCAGAAAGGAGAGTCCATCCGGATTTTTGCACATCGAAATGGCCATGTAGTAATTCTTCTCGTCGGGGCGAGTCTGCTTCTGATCACGGAGATAACGGACATTCGCATAGATCCGGGGGCTTTCTCCGGAGGGGCTCTGGCACATCCAGCTGTAGGCATCGGACAGGATGTTCGAGGCGGCAGGATCCATCGGTTCTGAACCATCAATGACCTCGGCACGACTGATTTCAGAGACGATGGCGTATTCACGGCTGATCGGGTTCACCCGGCCTTCGATTTCCACAAGAGTTCCCTCGTGAATTTCTGCACCAGCCAAGGCGACTTTCGCTGGAGGAGTGCGACTGCCGATTCCGAATATCTGATTCACTTCGTAGTGGGTTTCCTGATTGTAAACGACCAGACTCCAGTAAATCTCGGGCTTGCGGCAGGGTTCCCTGGTGCAAAGGGCCATTGGCACGACGGTTGTTCTTTTTTCGAATACAGTTTTACCGCTAATGATTTGAGTGAGCTGGATATCGGCCCCTTCGTTCTGATAGGCCTCTGAGGCCAGAGCGGTAATTCCCAAGACGGCGATGCAGAAAACAAAAGCTGACTTCAACATGAATATATCTCCCCCGAGAAGCAAATGATTGGAAAGCCGGTTGAGTGAAGAGCAATCGGCATGCCATCGCTGCACAGCAAAATATGCGTGTAATATGAGGAGTTAGAACAACGACGGGGCCGGACTTTTCCGGGAAACTTTGCTTTTTGAAAGGCTCGTATTGCGGACGTACAGCGCTTCAGCAATCCACGCCGCTGATCCAGCATTTCAGGTACTGGCCTTCCGGGAATTCCGTCAGCATCGGATGATCTGGCCCCTGGCTGCCGCGTGCAATCCACTGAGCGCGTCTATGATTGCGATTGGCCGCCTTCGCAAGAACCTGCTGAAAATGCGCTTCTTCAAAAAGCGCCGAACAGGAGCACGAGACAACAGCGCCTCCTGCGCGAATTAGTCGAAACACCTGTGTGTTCAATTGCAAATAAGCATGCGCGCCCGCGTGCAGGTCTTTGCGACCTTTGATCAGGGCGGGGGGGTCACAAATAATCAGGTCAAAACTCCGATCGGGGAGCCCGGTGAGGCCATCCAGTACGTTGGCTTTCATCACTTTGGACTGAGCACCTTGGGATTCGACATTCTTTGTTGCACGTTCCAGGGCTGCGGCAGACGCATCCACCAGGGTGACATCCACCTGGAGTCCTCTTTGACGGAAAGCGTGGGTCAACTGGGTGCTCCATTGTCCGACGTAACAGCAGAGATCGAGGATTTTTAGCGGTTCCTTGGGTTTTTCGGGCAAGAGGTTCGAAAGTTTTCGTGTGGCGAGTTGGATGTTTGATCCCTGATCCAGAAAAAAGCCGGTTTTCTGGCCCTCAAGCAGATCTGTTTCAAATTCGATGGTTCCACTTAACGCGCCGAGAATCAAAATCCGGGCTTTGGTCAGGTCGATACCCGCAAGAGGCCGAACCGTGCGGGCTGGCTCGGGTTCAAGTCCTTCAAGCTTTCGGATGTTGATATCGTTGCGCAGGACGATTCCGGTCCGGTCCCAGGCGTCTCCCGCGATCGCGAGAGCCTCCAGGGCTTTATAGATATTGGGTAGGCTGCGATCCATTCCGGCGGTATGCGCCTGAACAGCGAAAAGCTGTTCGCCACCGCTCAGCAAGTACCGGTCAATAATGAGGCCCGGAAGACGATCGGCCTCGCCGAAGCACAGACGATGGCTTGCGTCTTTGAGTCCGGCCAGGATGCGCAAGGCTTTGGCGTTTGTGAAAGTTTGTGCAAGCGCCGCCGCCGAAAGAGGTTCGGAATTCGTTGAATCGCGCGTCACGGTGCGGAAGGCAATCAAAGAACTTGGATTTCCATAGCCATGGGCCAGGAATTTTCCTCCAGCATCTTGCAGCTCAATTTCCTCCCCGGGGGCAATCCCCTTGGGACTTTCCAGTAGTTCATTGGAATAAATCCAGGGGTGACCTGCGCGAAAGCGTCGGTCTGCACCAGATTTCAATCGCCAGACTTTTTTCTTCTGTGTCATGGGTGTTGGCATTTGGCCTTTCAGCTTAGCATGGGACCGCATAGAATCCCACTAATGGTACCGCCTGACCTTCCCACCCTCAAACCACCTGTTCTGAATTGGCGGGAGCTTGCGCTTTTGATCAGTAAAATGGCACCCCTGGCTACGGGCCTGTTTGTAGAAAAGCTGATTGTTCCCGAGCGGAAGTATTTCCCCGCGGAATTCATCAAGGGAGAATGGTTTTTGCGGCTTTCTGGAAAACGCACGGAAGGTGGCGTCCTCTTCAGTGTGCGGGCCCGGCATCCTTACGTGGCTTGGGTCCCGGGCAAGGGACCGAAAGCTTCGGCGCGTGCAACGCATTCGGTTTTTGATCTGAGCCTGTCCAAGTATCTGCGCGGAGTTAAAATCCAATCCGTGGAAGTGATCGAACGGGAGCGGGTCTGTTCGTTCTGGTTTGGCAAAGTGGAGGCCTCCAGTGAAGGATCTCAGTTGGGTCTTGTCTTGATCTTGATTCCGGCAGCGCCGGAAGCTCTTCTGGTCCAGGCCGAAGTGCTTCCCGATGGGAGGCGGAAGCCTGGCTGGCAGATTCTCGCGCGTTCCCGCCAGCTTAAACCGGAAGCACTGGGTCTGTATTTTGTCCCGGATGGCGTCGGGGCACCGGTCCATCCCCCAGTTCGCCCGGAGCTGAGCGAAGCAACCCACCCGCTCGAGAGTTGGACGGGAGTGATTGAAGCTGGTTTGAAAGCAGAAGCATTTCTTGATCGATTGCGCCTGGCCCACAAGACCTTAAGTGAAAATACTGCGCAGCTCAGCGACCGGATCCGCCAATCCGAGGCCGCTGTCAGTCAGGCCAATGCAGAACCGGACTGGCAGGCGTACGGAGATCTTCTGAAAGTCCATCTTCCCGAGCCGCCGGCCCTCAATTCCAGCAATGTCCGGGTTCTTATCGATTACGCCACAGAGACACCCCGGGAAATTCCGTGTGATCCGAAGCTGAATCCACAGCAGCAGGTTGCAAAATTCTATCAGAACGCCAAAAGGAAAACGCGCAGGATTGAAGAGGCGCAGAGCCGGATTCAAAGATTCACGCAGATGAAGGAAGGTTATTTGCGCGCCCTGGCTTCTCCTCCGGATACAGAAAACTGGGAAGGGCTGGAACAACTTGAGAGAATTGCCACGCAAGGGACGATACCGGTTGCGGAAAAGCAGAGTTCTACCGGTAAAAAAAAGGAGTTCTGGGCCGGGCGCAATTTTGTTTCCAAAGACGGGGTTCAGATTCTCGTGGGACGGAGCCGGGCGGAGAATCTGGAACTCACCTTCAAGGTCGCCCGGGGAAATGATCTTTGGCTTCATCTGCGGGGTCGGCCCGGTGCACATGTTCTGATCCAATTGCAGCCCGGAAAATCGGCCCCCCTTGAAACCTTGTTGGATGCCGCCAATTTGGTGGTTCATTACAGCGGCGGAGAAGACTGGGGCAAAACGGAAGTCGATTACACCTTCAAAAAATACGTCAAAAGGATTAAAGATTCGACGGAAGCCTCTTACACCCATAACAAAACTTTGATGATCGAGCCTGATCGTAACCGGATCAAACGCCTGTTGGAGAGTGAAGATGGCTGATTTGTCCAGTTGGTATGAGGTGGTCGGAAACGGCGTGATCCTGAAACTGCAGATTCAGCCCAAAGCTTCCCGGACCGAAGTGGTGGGAACGCACGGCGATCCGCCGCGGCTGAAAATCAGAATCGCCGCCCCACCCGTGGAGGGCGCCGCGAACGAAGAACTCTGCCGGTTTTTGAAGAAGATGCTTTCAATTCCTCTTTCTCGAATCCAGATCCTCCGGGGTGAGGGTTCCAAAATCAAAGATGTGTTCTGTGTCGAGCTTTCGGAGGAGGCCGCCCGATCGCTGCTCACCGTCGTCAAGTGACGAATTGTCTGATGACGTATTCGAGCGCCTCTTCTTTGGTGTGAATCTTGTGTTCAAGGGCAAGATCCTCAATAGTCCGCAGAATTGCCGTAAATTCCGGTCCGGGCTTCAATCCAAGCTGAATCAGATCGTTGCCGTCCACGAGCTTTGGAAGAAAGTTATGCCCCTGGTTTTTCAGATTGGCTTCCAGACGGCTTCGGCAGAATTCATAGAACGCGAGATTACCATCGGAGGCGGCTGAATCGGCCTTGTGGAGTGCAAGCAGTTCCGGAAAATGAGGTTGTCTTATGAACCGCTGCAAGGTGGACTCGCGCATCGCAAAAACGTCTTTGAACTTCAGGTGCTCGAGAACCAGCATCCGTATGCGCTCGGAATCCTCGCCGGACATCTTCAGCCGCAACGTGATTCCAAGAGCGAGCTTGGCCCCGTCCAGTTCGTGCCCGTTGAAGTTCTCACCATTGTTGCGTTCAGCAGCAGTTGCTTTCCCGATATCGTGAAGCAGTGTTCCCCACGCCAGGGTGCTGGAACGGCTTGTGTTCTGCACTTTCAAAAATTGCATGGCTTTGAGCGTATGTACCCAGGCGTCTCCTTCAGGATGATAAAGTGGCGACTGGCGGACACCCTTCAAAGCCTCCAGTTCCGGAAGAACAAACCGGAGTAGATCCAGTTTCATCATCAACTCCAGCGCAAACTCCGGATGTGGTCCGGTCAGAATCAGGGTTAGTTCGTCCCTGATCCGCTCGGCACTGACATGTTTGATCAACCGGGCTTTTTCGCGAATAGCCGCGGAAGTATTCTCTTCCAGCATGAAATCCAGACCAGCGGTGAAGCGGATCGCGCGCAGGAGCCGGAGCGCATCTTCTTTGAAGCGCAGCGAAGGTGTCCCGATCGCCCGAACAGTCCTGGCCTTCAGGTCGGCCATTCCCCCTGTCGGGTCCAGAAGGCGCGAAGTCTTGGGATCAAAGTACATGGCGTTAATCGTGAAGTCGCGCCGGCTTGCGTCTTCATCCGGTCCGGCAAAACGGACCCGCTTGGGATGACGGTGGTCCTCGTACTCGAGATCTTCTCGAAAAGTGGCAACTTCCAGAAACAAGGCGCCGTTTCCTTCGGCCAGCGGAATTTTAAGCACCCCGAAGGCCTTGCCTACGGTGATTGCTTCCGGGAAAATCCGGCAGAGTTCCTCGGGGCTGGCGCTCGTTGCGATGTCATGATCCTTGTTTATACGCCCCAGGAAGAAGTCTCGAACACTTCCACCTACGATGAAAGCGGCGTGACCCGCACGGTCGAGGCGTTCCATTGCCTCTTTGACATAGCCCGGTAGTGGGAATGGCCGGTCAATCCGGGTCCACTTCGAGCTGCTGGCCGTCGAGATTGTACCGGCTTTTGATGATGGTGTTCGCTTCGAAGCGGTCGAGGGCTTCCGTACCTTCTGTGGCTTCTTTTTCACGGGACTTCTTGCCGCCTTTCGGGCTTTTCGCTTTTGTTTCCAACGGAGCTGTCTGGACAACCGCGGGAGCTGCCGGGCTCGGGGTACTTTGCGGCTCTGTCGCATGACTCTGCACGAGGTTCAGAACGCAAACAGCGGAAAAAATCAGGGAATATTTGTTGATGCGTGCCACTATCAAAGGCTAACCCCAAATTTATCTCCAGGTCAACGGACCAGTACGTCCCGAGGGCGGGCGCCATCAGCGGGGCCCACGATTCCTCGTTCTTCCATGGTTTCGATCATCCGAGCCGCCCGGTTGTAACCGATTTTCAAATGACGCTGCAGAAAGCTTGCCGAAGCGTGTCCGGCTCTCTTGACCAGATCCACCGCATCGTCAAACATCTCGTCGCGGTCATCGCTTCCTTCGCCATCCTCCGCCATTTCATCATCCTGCTCGACCAGGATCTCCTCGCGATAGGCCGGCTTGCCCTGGGATTTAAGGAAAGAGGTAATCTTGGAAATCTCGTCATCATTCACATAGGCAGCGTGCAGACGAACCGTCTGGTTGATGCCGGGAGGTATGAAAAGCATATCGCCTGAACCCAGCAGGCGTTCTGCACCCGCGCGGTCAATGATGGTTTTGGAATCAACAAAGCTCGCGAGCTGAAAAGAGACCCGCGACGGGAGATTGGCTTTGATCAAGCCGGTGATGACATCAGTCGAGGGCCGCTGGGTGGCGGCAACCAGATGAATTCCGGCCGCGCGTGCTTTCTGGGCGAGACGGGCGATCGAAATTTCGACTTCTTTTTTGGCGGTCATCATCAAATCCGCAAGCTCGTCAATGATCACGACCATGTAAGGGAGCTTGCCGACTTTGGGCGAGCCGGATTCATCCGGATCAAACGCTTCGATCCAGTCGTTCCCACCCGAGGACAACAAGCCTCCGGCATCATTCTGGTTCTCTTCAGAAAAGAGAAGATCATGGATCACATCAGCACCCATGTCATCGACCTTTTGGTTAAATGCGGCCAGATTTCTCGCGCTGAGCTTGCCCAGAATACGATAGCGCCTTTCCATTTCCCGGACGGTCCACTTCAGAGCGGTATTGGCATGTTTGGGGTCAGACACGACGGGCAGAAGAAGGTGCGGAATATCCTGGTAAGGTGTGAACTCGTTGCCTTTGGGATCGACCATGATCATGCGCAGTTCATCCGGCGTAAAACGATAGAGAAGTGAGCAGATCAGCCCGTTCATGAACACGGATTTTCCAGAGCCCGTCTGACCGGCGCAAAGAAGGTGCGGCATTCGCGCGAGATCCGAAATATAGGTCTGACCACCAATATCCTTCCCCATCGCAACGGGGATTGTGTGGCGCGGACCGAAGAAGTCCGTGTTTTGCATGAATTCGCGCAAGTAAACCGTTTCGCGCTGATCACTCGGAATTTCAATACCTACCACGGATTTGCCAGGCAGGGGCGCGAGAATACGTACACTTTGGGCCGAAAGCGCCATGGACAGGTCATCAGCAAGGGCGGCAATTCGTGACACCTTTATTCCTGGTCCAGGCTTGAATTCGTAAAGCGTGATCACCGGGCCCGGTCGTACAGCCATGACTTCGCCTTCAATCCCGAAATCAGCAAATTTCTGCTTCAAAACCAGTGAATTGGTGATGAGTTTTTCGCGATCAACAGAGGACTCGATCCGGGGGGGCTTGCAAAGAAAGTCGACCGTCGGTAACTTCCAGTGCCCGCGTTTGGCCCTTGCCGCGCGAGCAAGCCGTGCGGCGGCTTTGGCCATCGCACTGGCCTTGCGCGAGTCCCCATGTTCCGTTTCATCACTCTCTTCATTCAACGATCCGGTTACCGGCTCGCGGGAAAGGATCCTCGGTTCACTTGTGAGCTTCAGCGGAAGTTGTTCTCCGGGTTCCAGCTCCGGCAGGGCGTTAGGTGCTTCCGAGGGAAGTTGTGAGCTGTCGGACATGTATACTTGTGTCGCTGTAATGGGAAGCTGCGGGGCGGGTTCGGTTGAAAGCGCCGCTATTTTGGGTTCAGAGCCACTGGTTGCCGTCGCGATCGCCACCACTTTGGCCATCTTCGCTCGTTCTTTGGCCCGGCGGATTGCGCCTTCGATGAGGGTTTGCACCAGATCACCCAAGGTATGAGCCGTTCTCATGGCAAGCAGTCCCAGAAGATAGATAAGATAGGTGCCAACGACGATCGTAAGCTTCCAAAGCGCCCGGGTCGTGGCTGTGATCAGGTAGGCCCCCATCTTCGCGACACTCACGGGAGTTGAAATCGCGAGCGCCGTAAAAAAGAAGACCAGGGAAACGATCGAGGATCCGAGTGGGTTGAACTGCCGGATCAGCAGTTCACTGATCCAGGCACCAAAGGCTCCGCCGGTCAGAAGCAAGGTGCCGGAAAACGGCCAGTACTTCCATTGAAGAGTCAGGAATACGGTAAGTGAAACCACGGCGACAGTCATTCCGGCCAGCGTCCCGATCACGCGGTGCAAACCTTCGCGCCGGTAAATGGTTGCCGCGATGAACAGGAATGCGGCAGGTACCACGAATGAACCCATTCCAAACCACTGGAGCAGCAGCGCCGATAAAAATCCCCCTGCCGGACCACACGAATTCTGTGCGATTGCCTTGGAGTTGCTGAACATTGAGGGATCATTGGGCGCATACGTCAGAAGTGCGCAAAGAGTGAAGATGCTCAGCGCAAAAATCAGAATGCTTGAAACTTCCACCAGCGGGTTTTTGGTCGAGCTTTCTCGCGGAGCAACAGGGCCCCGGGAGGAATAACGAGAACTTCCATGTCTGTTTTCCATAACTCTTATGGTACATGTTGATTGATGAGTCAGAAAGGTCTGTTGACGAAAATTCCTTATGTTTTGGCTTACGATCTTGGAGGAACCAAGGTCGAGGTCGGAGTGGTGGATTCGAGCGGGAAAGTGCTCAAGTGCAAGCGTGTTCCGGTTGTCTTCAGGCAGGGAAAGCAGGCAGTCATCCGTCAACTGGCTGACTTGGGCCAGGAAATGATTGCCGAGTATCCGAAGATCAAACGCATCGGGATCGCTTCGGCAGGTCCTTTGGAACCGAAAACAGGAGTTTTGCTGGACCCGACGAATTTTTCGGGACCTGAAGGCGCCTGGGGCAAGACGCCTCTCGCACAATTGCTTTCCCGAAAACTGAAACTTCCAGTCGTGATGGAAAATGATGCGGCCGCAGCGATCCTGGCCGAACATTGGGTCGGGGCTGCCCGCAAATCCCAAAACGCCATGATTTTGACTCTTGGCACTGGCTTGGGAACCGGAATTATCGTCAACGGTGAATTGGTTCGCGCCGGGCGGGATCTCCATCCCGAGGCGGGGCATCTGATTCTGCAGTACAATGACGAATCCGCGCCTTGTGGCTGCGGGAATCATGGTTGCGCCGAAGCTTATCTTTCGGGACGAAATTTCACCCGCCGAGCCCGCGTGAAATTGGGCAACGAAAAGTTGGATGCCAAGGAAATTGCGGACATGGCCAGATCGGGCGATTTGAATGCCAGAGCGATGTTCGATGAGTATTCATTCCTGATGGCCGTGGCTATTCACAATTATGCCGTGGTTTACGCTCCGGAACTCGTAATTTTAACGGGCAGCTTCGCCCAAACCGCTGATCTCTTTATGAAAAAAACCAAAACGCATCTTGAGAAACTCCTTGTCAGGCGCAGAGTTGGGGTGGACCTGATGCCTGATCTGAAAGTTTCCAGTCTTCACAATAATGCCGGCCTGATCGGTGGGGCCTTCGTGGCATTCACACGATCCTGATTCAGCTTAGCTTTTGTTTTTCCTATAAATTTTTAGGTTGAGTACCGATACGTAATTGAATGAGTATCTGGAAAAACATCCGGAATTGGGCCAGTCAGTATTCCGAAGCGGAAAACAACCAGGAGCATTTCGAAAAAATGCGCGCTTTGGGAGAACTCTCTGCCGGACTTGTGCATGAGGTCTGCAGTCCGCTGACGGTGATCTTAGCCAGAACGACTCATCTCCGTGGACTTTTGAAGACGGGTGAGCTGGACCCGCAACAGCTGGAGCAGTCGCTCGAGCAGATCGAGTTGACTGCCCGCCACATCGAAAAAGTGGTCCTGGGTGTTAAGGCGCTCAGTCGCAACACTCAGGAAGAGTCCTTTGTGCGCGCCAGTCTGGACGAAATTCTAGGCATGACAATCAGCCTGGTGCGTTCGAAATTGCTGCAACTTCAGATCGAACTCAGAATTGAACCGCTGGAACAGGAATTCAAGATTGATTGCAGGCCCGCGCAGATCACGCAAGTGCTTCTCAATCTTCTGCTCAACGCAGTCGAGGCGATCGAAGCCATCGGAAATGAAACCAGCCGTTCCGGAAAAAAATGGATATCGATTGAAATAGCGCGAAATGAGAACAGTCTGGAGCTCCAGATTGCAAACAGTGGTCCGGCAATTCCCGAGGCGATTCGCAGCAGGGTCATGGAGCCGCACTTTACCACAAAGGCCCAGGGCACAGGACTGGGCCTTTCGATTTCAAAACAAATCATGGAAGCCCATCAAGGAGAATTACTGCTGAAGAGCGATGAATTGACCTGTTTTCTGCTCCGGATGCCTTTGGCTTACACTCACGTCAGGGAGGCGGCCTGATGAATCCTCTTGAGGGCAAGACCATTCTTGTGGTCGATGATGAGCCATTGATTCGTGAACTGATCTGCGAAGCCCTGTCTGCACGTGGCAGCAAGAGCCTCGCAGCTGCGAATGGCACCGAAGGTTTTGAACTATTCTTAAAGTCTTCGCCAGAGGTCATTATTTCAGACGTCCGCATGTCGGGAGGGGATGGTACGGAACTGCTCCGGAAAGTACGGGAGCGCACCTCTGAATCGGTTTTCTCGCTGATCTCCGGCTTTGCCGATGTAACCACCGAGTCACTTTACGATATGGGTGCGGATGCCATTTTCCCGAAACCCTTCAGTATGCGAAAAGTGATCAGTACGATCGCGAACCTGCTGTTGCCACAGGCGGAGCGATGGTCTGCAGTTGAGCAGATGGAGCCGCAGACGCTTGCTTTTCAAAAAACGGCTATCGACTGGCGATGTGTCGGGCGAGGCGGCATATTCGTTCCTGGAATAGTTGAAGCAACCGTGGACGAAGTAGTCCGGCTTGAACTCCATTTGAGTGATCCGTCAATTCGGCTCTCTGGAACCGGCGTTGTACGATGGGTTCGCCCCAGAGCGGATATTTTGCCGAAAGGAATGGGCGTTGAAATATTGACACTCGAAGAGCCGGGTCGTTCGGAGTTGATCAGGAAAATTCAAGAAAATCAGCCGCTGGCCTTTATCCCCCAGGGTGGAAAACCCGAATGAAAATCCATGCTCAATTGAAAAAGGTGCAGTCCCTAACAAATCAAGCCCTTATTGCCGATAAGTGTTATGAGGCGGAGCATTTTTTCGATCGTCTTCGTGGACTGATCGGAAAATCCTCCCTCGAAAACGGTGCAGGAATGTTGTTCCCGGAGTGCAACAACATTCACACCTGGTTCATGACGATGCGGATTGATGTCGTATTTATTCGAAAGGAGGTCACTGCGCAGGGAAAAACGTCCTGGAAGATCAGCTCGGTACATCCCGGAGTCAGGCCATGGCGGATTCTTCCGCTCTTTGATCGGCAAGCCGACGATACCTTGGAGCTTCCGGACGGAACGATTGAACGCTGCACCCTACGCGCAGGGGACGAATTATGTATAAGCTGACCATCGTGGCTGGCCCCAATTCGGGTAGCAGTTACGTGCTGCAGGAAAACGGAAGTACCTCGATAGGTCGCCATGGCGACAATGTCGTCGTATTGCCATCTGCGCGGGTTTCGAAGCACCACTGTGTGCTTTCGGTCAGCAAGGACGAAATCATTGTCCAGGACCAGGGCAGTTCAAACGGTACGTTCATCAATGGAATCCTAGCGAAAACAAAAACAGTGAATCTCGGCGACCGGATCAGCGTCGGAGAATACGTCTTCGAAATCAGCGATCCCAAAGCGAAAACACCGAGAAGAGCGCCAGACGTCGCAGGCTTAGGAAACGTGATCGCTCTGGCTTCGGTCGGATCTTCGAAATCACTGCCTGCCGGAGTTTCGGAATTCGGTATCGGATCCCAAGGTGGCTCATCGCAAATGGCGATTGATGCCATGAATGCAAATACGCCCCCCAAGGACCTCAAGGAAAAATTGCTCTGGTATTTTGAACGGCAGATCATGCCGATATTCTATTCCCTGAACCTGAAGCACGAGTGGCATCTGATGATCTTTGGACTGCTCGCGGTGCTGACTCTGGGAAATCTGGTTATTTCGGTCTATCCGCTGATTGAGTCCGGCCGGATGACGGTCGTAAAGGAAGCAAGCAGCCGAGCTCGTTTCATGGCCCGGCAGATCGCGGAACAGAACGTCCAATTCGTGGCTGCTGGTGCGAGTTCTAAAACTGAAATCGGACTTGCGGAAGATGCTGAGGGAGTGAAGCTGGCGCTGCTGGTGGATCTCGATAACCGCGTACTGGCGCCGCCTTCGAAAGCGGGAAATATTTTGACTTCCGGTGTCGAGTCGCGTTTTGCCCGGAAAATGAAAGAACAGTTCGACAGGGGTCGGGAGACCGGATATGCGGCCGAACTCGATGAATCAACGATCACCGCGATCGAACCGGTCAAAGTCTTCAGCTCGCGAGCAGGACGGAATGTGGTGGCGGCAATGTCGATCGTGTCCATCGATACCGGACTCGTGACACTCGATACCGGAGAAATCAGCGTCATCTATTCAAAGACTTTCATATTCACAGGCCTATTCGCGATCCTCATCTTCGCAATTGTCCGGCGGCTCACCTTGCGACCTTATCGGATACTGACTGAAGATCTCGAAAAAGGTTTGAAGGGCGACATCGCCCAAGTCACGCATGAGTACAAAGTGGAAGACACGAATCAACTCTGGCAGCTGATCGATTCAGCTCTGCAGCGTATTCCTCGCGCCTCCACGATGGACAGTCAGTCTGTGGAAGGTGCCATTTCAACGGAGATTTTTGCCGGCCCCGTTCGAATGATGGGAGAGTTGTCGAAATTCGGCCTGGTTCTCTGCGATCATGAACGCCGGATTGTCTATCTGAACACGATCTTTCAGGAAATCAGCGGAATTCGGGGCGACACGGCCGTGGGACAGACCATTTCGGCCGTGGCGCGGGATCAAGCCTTTGATTCCTTTGCCGGGGATCTGATTGACCGGGTGACGGCAAGCTCTGGAGAAACGATTTCCGAGGATTATGAATTTGAAGGCATCGCGTACAGAGTCAACGCTGCGGCATTCGCCATGCCGGGAGGCCAGATCAAGGGTTTCGTGATCACATTCGTGAGATCGGAGAGCTGATGGGCACAGCAATCCGTTTCAAACAAAGCACCCTTCCGAAACAGCAAGGTGAGCTGGCCCGGCTCAAGGTGATCCAGGGTCCTGATTATGGGTGCGTCTATGTTCTTCTGCGAAGTCGTGCCACGATTGGTCGCGGTGATGAAAACGACATCATAATTTCCGATCTGAAAGCATCGCGGATTCATGCCGAAATTGTTGGCACGGGTGATACTTGGAATATCCGGGATCTTGCCAGTGCAAATGGAATGCTGTTGAACGGCGCGCCCACCAGAGGCGGGCGCCTGAAGCTGAAGGATACTTTCAAAATCGGAGAAACGACTTTCGAGTTCGTGGCCGCTGAAGCGGGCACAATGATGCTGATCGCACCTCCTCGGGATATAAAGCAGATCGAAGCAGAACAAGCAGCTTTCGAGGCCCAGCGAAAACGCGCGCGCGGCATTGATTCGAGCGGATCCCTTCTGGGGGGCGGTGCTGGGGTCAGGGGTGCGGCCGGAAGTGGCGGAAACCGCACCAAGCTTTATCTTGGAGCGGGAGCGGTTTTGATGCTGGTGCTTTTCCTGGGCAAGGATGAACAGGCTCCTCGTCAGAAAAAGCCGGAGAAGCTTGAGGCCCAAAGAGACCTTGCTTCGTATCTTCCAAAAGGAGCTGAAGCCGCGGTCAATAGAACGGCTGAAATGTTCTACCGGAGCGGGTTCCGGGAGTTCCGGGAAAAAAATTACTTGCGGGCGCGGGTTCAATTCGAAACCGTTCTTCAGATCGCACCGGGGCACCGGCTTGCGACACTCTATCTTGAAAACTGTAATCGCGAAATCACGCAAGAGGTGAAGTTTCACCTGGAAGTGGGCAAGAAGTCACAAAGTGCCGGCAAGCTGAAAGATGCCCGCGGGCATTTTGAGTCGGTGCTGCGCCTCTTGCACCGGGCACAGAGTGATGAGTCCTATATCGTTGCTAAAGAACAGCTTGATTCCGTCAGAAAAGAAATGAAGGGAGGGGTGCGTTGATGGGTGCTGCTCCACTTCTCACCTTTCTGAAAAATGGCGAGGTGATCAAATCCTGCCAGCTCCCGCCCAACAGCAGGCCGCTTGTCGTAGGCCGAGGCGAAGACTGCGTGATTCGGCTTGAAGATCGGGCTATTTCGCGACGTCATGTCGTATTTACCCAGACTCCTGAAGGCATACAGGTCGAAAAGAAAAGTGAATATGCTCCTTTGAGCATCAACGGAAAGCTTTGCGCGAGCGGCATGCTGGTCGAGGGCGATGTCATAGCCCTGGGTCCTTACCTGGTGAAGGTTTCGATTCCACCAGCAGAGGCAAATCCCTTGCGCGCAGCTCCTGCTGCACCGATCGCTCAGGAAGTGCCTGTCATTCCGATCAAGCCGGCTCTGGTACCGTCCGTACCCAAGGCTGGGCCGGATCAATATGAAGAACCCCTGTCTGATTTGAGTGATGCCGCGCCGGCAACTGTTTTACCGATTAACGAAAGTCCGATTGAAATGCCGCAGGGGGAAGAGTCAGAGCCGGCCCCTACTCCTGCACCGGTTCATCCTATCATGTCCGATCCTGAAAAACCCGCCGCGCTGCCAGCCGCGCTGGATGATCCTATGCCGCTGGCCACTAAATTCATGGAAATTGCCGAAAGTGATGCCGCGACCAAAGTCGCGCCGATCGGCAAAATTGCAGTCCGCCTGATTTTCAAGCCGGGCAGTGCGAACGTCGAAGAATACGTTTTCAGTGGCGATGAAATTTCGATCGGCCGTGCGAAAACCTGTGACATCGTATTGAATGATAAACGAGCTTCCCGCAAGAACGCGATCATACGCAAAGCTGGCTTGAGTTATGTGATCAAGGATCTTGCTTCAGCCAATGGTACTTTCGTCAATGGTGTGAAAATTAGTGAGCAGGAACTCACGGGCGAAGATCAGATCCAGATTGGTGATGTGATTTTCAATTTTCTTATCAAAAGTGCTGATTATACACGGCAGGTCCAATCAGCGCTCCCCGTTGAAAGTGAGAACAAAAGCTATTCTTTCCCTGTTCCGGAAATTTCAAGTCTGATCCAGTCAAGTCCTGTTCCTTCCGGTGGGGAGTCCAATGCCTGGGATGCCAAGGAATCGCGGATCAATATTCTGCCGGGCGTGGGAGCGGGCGGGAATTCCGCCTCCGCTCCGAGTCCTCATATTCCGGGAATGACCGGCGTCACCGGGATTGCCGGAATGGGTGGAAACAAGGGCAAGAGTCTCTTCGCAAAACTTCCTGCCCGACAAAAATTCCTGGTCGGAGCCCTCGGCCTGCTGGCGCTCTGGTGGGGAATGGAAGAAGGGGATGCGCCCAAATTGCAGCGAAAACCGCAGTCCAAGCCGAGTCCAGGGGTTCTCGATAAAAGCAGCTTGAGAACTTTTGAACGGTTGAAACCCGAGGAACAGAAATTTGTAAAAGCAAAACACGCCTTGGCTTTCCAATACTACACCAATGGGGATTTCGATAAAGCTCTCTACGAATTGAGTCAGCTGTTTTCACTGGTTTCGGACTACGATAATTCTATCGAGCTGAAGCACTATGCAGAGCAGGGAAAGCGGCGCAGTGAAGCCATGGAAGAAGAGAAGAAGAGGAAGGAAGAGGAAGCGCGGATCAAGGCCCGGGTTGCCGAGCTGGCCGATGAGGTCCGCGACTTGATGGAGAAGAAGCAGTATCGGAAAGCCAGCGAACTCTTCCCGGGAATTTTGGAAATTGATCCTGACAACGCAGAGGTGGGAGCCTGGCGCAAAGAGATCGGCGAATGGGAAGAGTCCGAGCGTATCAAGGAAATACAAAAACAGACCCGCACACAAATCAACAAGCATGCCTGGGGCGTCTATGCGGAAGCGAAAGCCCGTTTCAAGGCCGGCAAGTACCGGCAGGCCATCAATATTCTCAAAGAGCTGGCTGAAATGGGGGCCTCTGATCCGAAGCTGCACCCAGCGCGCGCAGCTCTGATGAGGCGGGCGCAAGCCGCGATTGCGGCGGTACGGGAGCCCTTCCTGCAGGAAGCGAAACAACTGGAGGAATCGGGTGATCTGGCGCGGGCATATCAGCTTTACCGGAAAGCGACGCTTGTCGATCCGGAACATCCGGCCGGCTATCTGGGAATGAAGCGTCTGCGGGCCGTGCTCCACGATCGCGCGAAGGTGATCTATACCGAAGCCGTTCTTGCTGAAAGCTATAGCGATTTTGATACTGCCAAGAACAAATTCAAAGAATGCCTGAGTGTCGCACCGGTCGATGATATTTACTATGAGCGCTCCAAGCGCAAGCTGTCGCGTTATCTGAAAAAAGGTGACCTGGAATGAGAAGACTTCCTGTGCACGCAATCGCAATGTTTTCGGATCGGGGCCGGCGCGAGTTGCAGGAGGACCACGCGCTTGAGGTGAAGGATAATGGAATTTTTGTTATTGCGGATGGTTTTGGGGGACCGGTCGCCGGGGTGGGCGCCTCCAAGCTTGCCTGCGAGACGGTCCGGGGATTTCTGAAAAAAGAAGGCGGAGATCGGGAAGCCACCCTGCCTTTCGTTCTGCGGTCCTATTTCTCATTGGCAGGAAACGTTCTGTTCAATGCACTCATTCACGCCAATCTCAAAATTCTGGAAATGAATCACGACAAAGGAACTCATGAACGCGGCGGCGCATCAGTGCTCGCTGCTTTTCTCGATGGCGATCTTCTGGCGCTGGCGAATGTCGGATCCTGTTCTGCCTGGCTCTTTCGGAACGGACAGCCAGTTGAACTCGTCCTCCCTCGGACTTATGCCCGAATGATCGATCCGCTTTCACTGCAAGCGAGTCCAGCCTTAAATATCCCGTTGGCTGCGCTGGGAATGGCGGAGGACCTTGAGCCGGAGATCATGGAGTATCGTATTAAAAAAGGGGATTGGATACTGCTGCAAACCGATGGTTTGGGATCAAAAGCAGTACAGACGATCGGTTCCATACAGATTTCCAGGCAGATTTCCGGTGTTCAGGAACCTGCTCGCGAGATTACTGCCGTTCTGAGCGAGTGCCAGTTCGAGGAGAACGCAACCGGCATGGTAATGTTTTTTTAAGTGCTTAGAATTAAAGAAATATTTATGAGAAACTCTATTCTTGACTGTTTTTGTTTAGTGTTAGAAAATTAAGGTAGAATTCCTGTGGGGTTTGAGGATTCTTTAATTTCTCTCATCTTCTTGGGCTCTTAGCCGATCAGAAAGTAGAGAGAGAGGGAGCTAGGGTATGAATTTTTTAAAAGCTTTGTGGGGGGACGATCGCGGACAGTCGACGACGGAGTATATTCTCATTCTCTCCGTGGTGGTTCTCGTCGCGCTGCGATTCAAGAAGGAATTTGGCGGTAAGCTTTCGGGTATGTTGAATGTTCTGGATGGCAAGATGGGCGAAGCCATGCAGGATATCAATTGATCCGCTCTCCATACACTTTTTCATGATTTGCTAGAATGGGATTGGGGCCCACTGCGGGTAGAACGATGGGTACAGCATCCATTCCAAAATTTTCTCGGTCCTTGTTTGACGACGAAAGAGGTCAGACGACGGTCGAGTATATCCTCATTCTGACCGTAACGATTGTCGCGGTGATGGCCGTGGTTCGGATCATCATGCGATTGACAGACCGTGGAATGCTGAAGCTGGGTTCACAACTCGAGAAGGATCTCAAGACCGGGAGGATTCCAGTCAATGTCTGGCGGGACAACTGAGCTTGTCATTTATTATGCGATTCCTCTGATTTCGCTGGTGGCGCTGTTTACTGATCTGGTCTGGGGCCGAATTTTCAACTGGTTCACGCTGCCGGTATTTTGCCTCGGATTGGTCGCTTCCTTTTATGTCTCTGGCTTCAGTGGCCTGGGAACGGGGTTACTGGGGGCAGTTGCCGGGCTCGTGCTTTTCGGCTGGCTCTTTGCGCTTCGGGTGATGGGTGGCGGTGACGTGAAACTTCTGATGGCGCTCGGAGCCTGGACGGATCCGAAATATGTTTTTGAAACAGCGATTCTTTCCATTCTGCTGGGAGGCGTTCTGGCAGCGCTTCTTCTGCTCGCAAAGGGCCGATTGCCTGATTTTTCACGCCGCCTATACCGTTTTCTTCTCTCGGTTTTCATCCGTGAACTGGAAATCCAGGCTCCCGTGGTCGATCGCAAATTGACGATGCCTTTCGGCATTCCGATCGCGATTGCGGCAGTCTGGGTCCTGTTTGACCATCCTCTGCAGAAGTGGGGGGTGTTTCCGTGGTTTTGAAAAAACGAAGACAGGCCGGTCAGGCTACTTTCGAATACATCCTTCTGCTGATCATCCTGCTTTCTGCCTACATCGCGTTCGTCCGTTCCTTGACGACGTTTCAGCTCGGCGAAAAAATGCTGAAACCGATCCAGGAGGATTACAAAAATGCCTATCAGGTCGGGCATCCCAAAGGTCGCAGTAATGATGAGGGTACTTCCGAAAATCATCCGCGAGCGGAAGATGGCGGAATGAATAGCTTTCGGCTGTTTATCAATCCCCGGTGAGAAGGTGTGAAATGAGTCTGAAAAAAGAAAGACAGGCAGGACAATCCACGGTGGAGTTCGCGCTCGTCTTGATTTTACTCATGAGTTTCTCGATGTTTTTTCTGCGGCTCGGACTGATCTTCGGGTTCAGTAATTATGTGCAATACGCCACTTTCATGTCGGCCCGGGCCTATCTCTCTGCAGGAAGTACACCCGACGAGCAGATCGCCAATGCCCAGGAAATCATCCTGGCGACAGTGAAGAACAAAGGGAATGGCACAGACCGGTATCCCTGGGTGGCAAAGGGCTTTGAGGGAAGTGATATCAAAGGCTTCCAGATTAACCATCCGCGTTATGATCCGGCGAATTTCGATACAGTTTGGATGCAAGGAGTCCGATACAGATTCAAGAGCCAGCTTTTTCTGCTGCCGTTTGCGGGCCTGACGCCCAAAGGTGATGCAGCGAATCAGCTGACTTTAACTTCAGAGAGCTGGTTGGGGAGAGAACCATCTTATCAGGAATGCAGTGAGGAAATGGGAGCAAAAAAGGGGATCATCGATAATGGCTGTTAAGTCGCATAGCCATAAACAGCAGAGTACCCGTGGACAGAGTGTCCTGGAGTTGATCCTGATGCTCCCCATGATGGTGATCCTCACCATGCTGATGATCAAGATCAACACGGTGATTCAAATTTCGCTCGTCAATCAAAAATATTCACGCTCTCACGCGCTTGCTTTGGCCATGAACAGTCCCTATTTCCCGGGCATGGCTCTGCGGACAAACGATCTCACCAACATCGGATACAACCAGATGATCATCGGAGTTTCGGCGATTGAAATTCTCGATGGAAGCCCCCCTATGTCCATGAACTATTCGATTACTCGCCCCGGCGTTCAGGGCAGTGAGGATCGGATGACTCCGCCGGAACGGTCCAAGATCCGCGTCCGCAGTACCGTATCCATGTGTACACAGCAAAACGTTCTTGCGGATGGCAGGCCCATCCTGCCGGTTCAATCACCGGACAGAAAAGTCTATACGGCCAGCGGTCCTTACGGGTTGGGAGAAGCTTCAAAATTTGAACTTTGCAGGAGCAGATACAATGAATAACAGAGCAGTGACTCTCTCTCTCATTATGGGTGTTCTCGCAGTGCTCTTTGTGCAGAGTTACATCGGCAGTCTGGAAGAGGGTCAGAAGAAGAAATTCGGAACGGAAGTCAATGTCCTGAAAGCCAAGGTCGACATCAAGGATACGGAGACGATTGATGAGACCATGATCGAGCTTTCGGTCATCCCCAGGGCGTTCTTGGAGCCCTCCGCTGTTTCGTTCGCAAAACGCGAAAAGCAGGAGGAATCTGAGCTCGAGGGGACCCGGGTCATCAAGAGTCTGGCCGGAAGTGTCGCCATGGTTCCGATCAAAAAGGGCGAGCAGATCACATTGAACAAAATGACTCATCCAGGAATTCGTACCGGACTGGCGCCCCAGGTCGCGCCGGGGAGACGCGCGGTTTCGATCGGTATCAGTGAGACCACAAGTATCGGCAAACTCGTCAAACCGGGCGATCGGGTCGACCTGATTGCCGTGATTGACAGTGGCGGCAAGGATACCAAGATCGTCAAAACAGTTTTGCAGGATATTGTGGTGCTCGCTGTCGGTCGGAGTGTCACGAATAACGTTCCGCGCGTGATTGAAGCGGATCCCACTGGAGGCAGGGACCGGGTCCGACCTTTGGCGGAGGACTTCACTTTCAATTCCGTCACTCTTGAGGTTGAGCCCGCGCAGGTGCAGATGCTGGCCTTACTCTCGGCCAGCGGTGAAAACCTGCTCACGCTCTCTTTGCGGAATAATGACGATACCGAGCGGGTTAATCTGCCAGGAGTGATGCTGATGGATGTTCTGGGTGCGGATGCCGGGCGTGTTCAACGAGTGCCGGCCAAAAGGTGATGAAACGGAGCGTATGTTTATCCAAATGAAGCGGTTTCTGATTTCAGGCATGGTTTCACTGCTGGTAATGGCAGCGCTGCCATCCTATGCTGAAGACGCACCCCCCTCGGCAACGGGCCCCGGTGCAGCAGCGGGAACCGCCGATGAAAAACCGGCGTCCGCCCGCAAAAAGAAAAAATTTCGCCGTTCCAGGCATACCTCTGATGAATCAGAAAAAACCGCCGATCGGCGACTGCTGGTGCTCAGTATTGTCGAAGACAAAGTGGTTGATCTGGATTTCGAAATTCCTGATCCCAAACTGCAGGTCTCGGTTGCCAAACCGGACGTCGTGGTGCCGATTGTGGGTAATATTGGCGGCAAATACCAGATCGTATTCCGACCGGCGAAAGAAGGCACCACAACCGTGACCGTCCGTGATCCGGAGGGTACGATCAAGGTGATCTTCACCGTTCGGGTGACGGCAGCCAATGTGTACCGGATTGCCGCAGAAATCCGCAATTTGGTTCGGGATGTCGAAGGTGTCGAAATCCGAGTGGTCGGCATGAAGGTAATCGTTGAAGGTGAAGTGCTCGTGCCAGGTGACTATACAAGGGTGCTTCGGGTCATCAGTGATTCCGCCTACGGTTCCTGGGTGATCAATCTCATGGTGCTTTCACCTCTGGCAATGCAGGTTTTGGCGAGAAAAATCCAGGAAGACATCAATGTCTTCGCGGAGAATGTGAAAACCCGGGTCGTGAACGGGAAAATATTTCTGGAAGGAACGGTAGACAGTCTGGACAAGGCCCAGCGTGCGACAAGAGTCGCGGAACTTTATCTGCCCGACCCCAAGCCCGCCGATCCTCTTACGACCGTGGAAAGAGATGCAAAAAAGCTTGAGGGAAAAGCCGGAGCCATGATTCAGAATTTCATTCTGGTCAGCCCTCCACCTCCGAAGAAAGCAGAGCGGCTCGTTCGTGTCACCATTCATTTTGTGGAGCTTTCAAAGGATTACAGCAAAGCCTTCGGCTTTGTTTGGCGCCCTGGTTTCACCAGCGGTTCGGATCAATTTACCATTGGTACCGGCACTGGTGGTGTCGGCGGCACCGGTGCTTCTTTCAGTGCGACCATTTCCAGTCTCTTCCCGAAATTGAAGAGCGCGCAGGATGCCGGATATGCCCGGGTCCTCAACACCGGAACGATCATTGTCCGTAGCGGGCAGCAGGCAAAACTCAATCAAACCACAGAAATTCCATATCTGGTCCAAAGCGGTACGCAAACAGCTGCCGCCTCGGCAAAAGTGGGTCTTGAAGTTTCTGCGACACCGATGATCCTGGGGTCGAGCGAGGACATTCAGCTGGACCTGGACATGTTCGAAAATGAACTCGTATCCCAGGGCGCCTCGGGCGCGCCGATCGTGGCGACCCACAAGGTCACCACGAAGCTTTATGTCAAATCCAACGAAAGCGCCGCCGTAGCGGCCATCAATTCTTCCCGCGTGAAGACGGTATTCAATAAAACTCCGGATACCGGGCAGTTTGCCCAGAATACCGAAGAATTGTTCAACCTGACCCGTTCAAAGGGTTATAATCGATCGAAGTCCCAGTTTGTCATCTTTGTCACCCCGCAAATCGTGGACAACGCCTCCGATGGCACAGAGGATCTTCGCAAAAATTTCCGTGTGAAAGTGAAATAAAGGGGATTATCGGGAATGGCCGGACACATTGTAGCAGTGGTAGGCGGAAAGGGCGGGGTCGGCAAAAGCATTTTTGCGGCCAATCTCGCGATCGCCTATCAGCAGGAATTTCATCAGCGGCCGCTCATTGTTGATCTCGATTTCAATTCCCTGGGTGATCAGAATATCATTCTGGGCCTGAATCCGCAGCGAACGATCGTGGATCTTTCGAAGCTGCAGGTACCTTCCATCGATCCCAAAACATTGGGTCCCTTCATGGTGAACGCTCCGGCGGGCTTCAGCTTCATTGGTGCGCCTCGTGACTCGGTGATGGTGCAGGATTTTGACATGGACGGGTATGGGCGATTTCTGAAAGCGATTACCAACGTGTTCAACCTGATCGTCGTGGATTGTGGTTCGGGAACGGAACCCTGGGCTTTGAAGACACTGGAATATGCGACCGCGATTTTCGTCGTCACCATGGCCGACGTGATTGTCCTCAACCAGACAAAGCGGGTCCTGGCCAGGATCCAGGAACTTCTGTTCCCCCCGGAAATGGTTCAGCTCGTCGTCAATCGCTATCAGCCCGCCAGTGTGGTCACGCTTCCCATGATCCAGAAGAATCTGAATCGGCAGGTTTTTGCGGCTATTCTGGAGGATGCGGCCTCCTGTGACAGCTCCCTGGCCAAGAGTATTCCCTTGTGTATTGGGGCACCCAATTCCCCGGCCGCCAAAGGCTATCACGAAATCGTCCGAAGGGTTCAGCAGGTCAATCTTTTTGAGAGCCTCGTGAAGCTGAAGAAACCCACGGGGGTGGCGGCAAAAGCGACAGCGGCGAATAACCTGACTACTACGGAAAATGGCCAGAATGCCCGCAGTATTAACGGTGCCATTGATCCGTGGACTTCAATGAAACTCCGCATTCATAAAGCGCTCGTGGAGCAGATGGATCTCAAAAAGATGACCACGGATACCAATGACTCCAAGCAGCGGGCTATTCTGAGGGAAAAAACCCAGAAAGGTGTTCTCGATATTCTGAATGGCGAAGACACATCTTCTCTGTGTCCGACGCGTGAAAGCAAAGCCCAGCTGGTGAAGGAAGTCCTGGATGAGGCACTCGGTCTTGGTCCGCTGGAGGACTTTCTGGCGGATGATTCGGTGACGGAAATCATGGTCAACGCGCGCGACCAGATCTATCTGGAACGCAACGGGAAGCCGCAGATGTCGAAGGTGACTTTCAGCAGTGAGCATCAGATGATGAACGTGATTGAGCGTATTGTCACCCCCTTGGGGCGCCGGGTGGACGAAAAAGTTCCTTATGTCGACGCGCGTCTGCGCGATGGTTCGCGCGTCCATGTGATTATTCCGCCACTAGCGCTCCGTGGACCGACCATTACCATCCGTAAATTTCCCAAGAAGCGGATTGAAGTCAAGGATCTGGTGGGCTTTGGCTCGATGACCGACGAAATTGCAGACTTCCTTCGGGCCTGTGTTGAGGCCAAGTTGAATATTGTCGTCTCCGGCGGTACCGGTTCCGGCAAGACGACGCTGCTCAATGTGCTTTCCAATTTCATTCCCGCCACGGAACGCATCATTACAGTGGAAGATTCTGCAGAGTTACAGCTCGGACAGGACCATGTCGTTCGTCTGGAGTCGCGCACGAAGAATATTGAAGGCGAGGGCGAGGTCAGTATCCGCGACCTGATCAAGAACTGTCTCCGGATGCGGCCTGAGCGTATCGTGGTCGGCGAGTGCCGCGGGGGTGAAGCCCTGGATATGCTGCAGGCGATGAATACGGGACATTCCGGATCGCTGACCACTCTTCATGCGAATAATCCGCGTGAGTGCATTGCCCGCCTGGAAACGCTGGTCATGATGGCCGGGCTGGGAATTCCCGCCAAAGCCATTCGCGAAAATATCGCTTCCGCCGTCGGCCTGATCATTCAGCAAAGCCGTTTGAGTGATGGCACCCGGAAAGTCACGCACATTACCGAGGTGGTCGGGATGCAGGGGGATGTGATCAGTCTGCAGGACATATTTCTGTACAAACAGGAAAGTCTGGACAAAAAACGGAAGATCATCGGCCGGTTTGTTCCTACCGGATTCATTCCGAAATTCGTGGAAGAGATGGAAGCTAAAGGTATGCGAATTTCGCGGAGTCTTTTTGGCGCGAAACCCTGATCGGGAGATTATATGAGTATACTCAAGCTGCTTGGTTTGCTGGCTCTGGGAGCGTCCGTATTCGGACTTTCCTACCAGTACAACAAGCGCTTCCTTGATTGGTTGCGGTTCCAGTCATTGGGCACCCGCGATTTCATTGTCGAGCGGCTCGGGCTCATGTTCATCGAAATCCCGCCCCAGCGGATTCTTCTCGGTCTTTTCATCCTGAGTTTCGGTCTGGGCACGATCGTGTTCCTGGTGAGCTTGCCACATCTCTTTCCCGGGATTCCGTTCGCGCTCATTGTGACCGTCGCTGGCTGGAAGTCTCCTAAGCCGATCGTCAATTTTCTTTACCAGAGACGCGTCAAAAAATTTACGCTCCAGATGGTCGATGCCCTGAGCTTGATGTCCAACGGGCTGAAATCGGGTTTGTCAGTCGTGCAGTCGCTCGGACTCGTGACTCAGGAGATGCCCAACCCGATTCATCAGGAGTTCAATCTCGTACTCAGTGAAAATAAATTGGGTGTTTCACTGGAAGAGGCCTTTTTAAATCTCTCCAAACGTGTTCAGTGCGATGATGTCGAAATGTTCGTCACTTCCGTGAATATATTGAAGGAAACGGGCGGTAATCTTGCCGAAACCTTCGACACGATCGTCACAACCATTCGCGATCGCATTAAGGTGGAAAACAAAATTGCCGCTATGACTGCACAGGGTTTGACCCAGGGCTACTTCGTCCTGGCCGTGCCGCCCATGCTCGGCATTATATTCTACCAAACCGATCCGGATTTTATGCGGCCACTGGTTACAACACCGCTCGGGTGGGTGATTGTCTTTGTTGTTATCGCCCTTGAATTAATCGGTGTTTTTGTAATGCGCAAAGTCGTTCAGATTGAGGTATGATTTAAAAAGTCATCAATTCACTTGGGGGTAAACGCATGTTCATGCGCGCATCAGTGTCTCGTGTTTCATTGTTATTTTTTGTTGCCCTGACTCTGCTTTCAAATTTTGCGTTCGCAAACGTGAGTTTGAAAAACGGAAATTTCTTCATGGCCTATACGGATATCGTGTATCCCGGTGGCTTTGATCCCAAAGTCGAACGTGTCTACAATTCCAAAACCACCTTCAAGGGAATCTTCGGTTGGGGTTGGGGTACCGAGTACGAAGTTTATCTCACCGTAGGTCCCGACGGGAGTGTGGTCGTACACGAATTCGGTGGTGGGGCGGAGAACCGGTTTATTCCGGTGAATTTTAAAACCCAGGAACTCGACAAGGCCGTCGAGGTGATTGCCAATGCCGCAAAGCAGACGGGCGCTGTCGGCAGTACCCAGCAGTTGGAGGCCTATAAATCCAAGCTCAAGAGCGAGGCTGCATTTCGCGATTCTGAATGGGCCAAGTACAGCAAAAAGCTGCCACCCCGGAAAGTCCCGGATGGTATGCAGCTTCATTCAAATCGGTTCAGTTATCAGTACATCACCAAAGTTCAGGGTGGCTATGTCCGGAGCTTTGACAACGGCAAGGTTGAGAAGTTCAATGATCAAGGCAAGCTTGTCCGGATTCTCGATAAAAACGGCAATTTCGTCGCACTTTCCTACGGAAAAGACGGACACCTCCAGAAGCTTGTGGATAATTTCAATCGAAAGATCTTCTTCGCCTTCAATGCGCAAGGGACTGTGGAACAGGTCGAGGGAGAGGGTGGCAAAAAGAGCCAGTACAAGTACAACGCACTCGGTGAGCTGGTCTACAGCAAGGATGTGGACGGGAATATTTATACCTATAAATATGACAGTGCCCGCCGACATAACATGACGGAGATCGTGTATTCAGACAAGACCTCGATGCAGATGGCCTACCATCCGCAGGATAAAGGGGAAAACATCAAGTCGGTTAAAGATCGGGACGGTTCGATCACGGAATACGGTTACACTTTTGAACCGGGAGACCTCAGTCATTATTCCATTCAGGTGAAAGTGAAGGGAAGCGACGGCAAGCAGGTTTCATTGAGCGAATACGAGTACTTTATGAAGACCAAGGCGACCGGTGAAGACTGGACTTACCGGATGATCACGACCGTGGACGGTGATCGCACCGAGACGATATACAATGAGTGCTGCGGTCTCCCTGTTTTAATCAAGCGTGCAGGCGATGAAACCGCTTTTGAATACGACCCCAAAGGACACGTTACAAAGAAAACCACGCCTTCAGAGGTGACGGAGCTTTCTTATGATCCCAAGGTGAACAAGATCAACAAGGTCGTTCGCTATTCGAAGCAGGATAAGAAGGACACGAACTGGTCCACTTTCAAATACGATAGTAAAGGCAATCTGACTTTTGCCAAAAACTCCGAAGGCAAGGGTGTGCAGCTATTCTACGATTCTAACGGCCGCATCAAAAGCCTGATGGATCAGAGCAAACGCCGGATCGATTTCAAATACAACGAGAACTCCAAGCCTGTGGAAATCACGGATCCTGCCATGGGTACGATTACTGTGAGCTACACTAACAGCGGAGAGATCAAAAAAGTTGAAAGTACGGCAGGGCGAAAGGTGGCGCTTCAGGTGACTGCCGCATTCCAGAATCTTCTGGATATTATTCGTCCGGCCGGGGTGAATCTTTCGTTCTAAGTTATTGATGTTATTATGTTTTATTATTTTGTGGTTGAAATAGGGGCGCGACGACTTGGGTTGACCTGACTAATTTAGTCAGGTAAACTAAGAGCAGAAAGTTGTTAACATTTTCGGGAGAGTAGAAATGAAAAATTTCATGAAGGCATTACTGATCAGCGGATCCATTGCGGCTCTGGCGAATATCGCAGGAGCGTACGCCGCTGAGAAGGTCGGACAATCCAGTGATAAAGCTGCCTGCCAGGGAACTCAGGTCGGGAAAGTCCCGCTGCGCAGAGCGCTTCCGGTAGAAGCGACCGGAAATGCAGGAGAAGGTGCGTCCAAGGCAAGCAGTGCTAAAGACGAGGCTTCACCTAAGCAGGCCCCCACCCCTCTACCTACCCCTTAACAGGGTTTGATTCTGTTATTCAGGGCGTGTTTTCGGAAGATGTTCTGTATTTCAATGTTATGTATCTCTGTGATGCAAAATAGTTCCAGAAGCGCGCCCTTTTTATTTATATTTGTTCTGGTTTCATGCTTTTCGATTTCACACGCTCGAGCCCAGCCCCATCAGCTGACGATCGACTCTGCTACCTCAGTTTCTGATTATTATTTCAGCCAGGGACTTGGGATTTCTGGCGAATTTTCGGAGTCAACCAGCTGGAGCGCCGATTACACCTACTCGCGTTCAACGGATGCCGCTGGTCTTTCGGATCAGACTTCTGCTCTCGATGCGGGCTTGGCTTGGGTTTTAAGCGAGCCGTTTGCGCTGGATATGAATTTTTCGTATTCGACGACGCCAGCGGAAGGGCTGGTCTCCCGGGGGCTGAACTTCGGAGGCCATTACCGTTTTGCACCGTTTCTGCAGCTTTCGTCCAACCTGGAATTTGTGGGTTACACTGTTTCCGAGGTAAGCAGCATGGATTCCAGCCGAACTGGAACGCGCCGTATGGCGACATCCCCGGCCGCAGACGGCACTCTGGCCGGAATTTCCCAGCGCTCTCTCGAGCTGCGCGCCAAATTCGTTCTGGCAGACTGGTTGTCAGCGGGTGTGGGCGCAATCGCATACAGCTATGACAAGAGTGTAGCGGAATTTCTGACGTTCCTTGATTCCACTGCAGCGACACTCAGCGGGACCGAGGCGCTGAGTTCGGCCGTTTCCGGTTTCTCAGCAAGACGGACTGAACTGTTTGCCCGATTCTATCCGGCAGAGGATTGGGATCTTGGTTTCAATATTTATAGATTCAAAAGTGCTGCGGATAGCTCGTTTTCAAATAGCGTCAAATTTATTCTCGGACACGATCTCAGCGAGGTTTGGAGTGCGTCCGTTGCCTGGCGCAGGGATTTTCCGACGGTGCAGAATACGGGTTATCTGTATCTCAGTTATGACTTCTGAATCTCACATTCGGAAGACACCGAAGCGGGTATCCGGAATTCCGGCGTTCAGAGAGGCGGATAACCCCAAAGCCAGCGCTTCCCGTGTTTTCCACGGTACAAGAATTCCGTCATCCCAGAGGCGGCCGGTGCTGCAATAGGGATTTCCGTCGCGTTCGTAAGCTTCACGGATCGGTGCCTGGATGCTTTCGATTTCCTGGGCCGAAAGGGTTTTCCCCTGCGCTTTGAACTGCTCCAGTTTGACTTGCGAAAGGACGCCTGCGGCCTGTTCTCCGCCCATCACGGAAATTCGCGAGTTGGGCCACATCCACAAAAATCGGGGTTGATAGGCGCGGCCGCACATTCCGTAATTGCCGGCCCCGAAGCTCCCGCCGATGATGACCGTGAACTTGGGGACTTGGGCGTTGGAAACCGCAGTGACGAGCTTCGCACCGTCTTTGGCGATTCCACCTGCCTCATACTTCCGTCCGACCATGAAGCCAGTGATATTCTGCAGAAAAATAAGCGGAATCTTGCGCTGGGCGCAGAGCTCGATGAAATGGGCGCCCTTCATGGCGCTTTCACTGAAAAGAATTCCGTTGTTGGCGAGAATTCCCACCGGGTAGCCCCAGATATGAGCGAAGGCACAGACCAGGGTGGAGCCGTAGAGTTCCTTGAACTCATGAAAGCGCGAGCCATCCACCGTACGAGCAATGATTTCCCGGACATCAAATGGCCGGCGAAGATCGGTCGGCAGGATTCCTGCAATTTCTTCGGGATCATAGAGAGGTTCTTCGGGGCTGAGCCGTTCGATCCGGTGCCGGGGCTCGCGATTCAAATGCGAGACGATCTCACGGGTGATTTCCAGCGCGTGCTCATCACTCAAGGCCAGGTGATCAGTAACGCCCGAGGTCCGGGAATGGACATCGCCGCCACCCAGGTCTTCGGCTGATACGATTTCTCCCGTGGCCGCTTTCACGAGCGGTGGGCCGCCCAGAAATATCGTCCCTTGGTTTCGCACGATGATCGTTTCGTCAGACATCGCGGGAACGTAAGCTCCGCCCGCAGTGCACGAGCCCATAACGACGGCAATCTGAGCAATTCCGGCGGCGGACATCTGCGCCTGATTATAGAAGATCCGGCCAAAATGGTCGCGATCCGGAAATACTTCAGCCTGCATCGGCAGATAAGCTCCGCCAGAATCGACGAGCGAAATGCAGGGCAGGCGGTTTTCGCGCGCGATTTCCTGGGCGCGCAAATGTTTTTTCACCGTCATCGGAAAGTAGGTGCCGCCTTTGACTGTTGCATCATTGGCGATGATCATGACTTCGCGTCCATGAATGATGCCCACGCCGGTCACGATTCCAGCACCGGGAGCAGCACCTTCATACATGTCCCAGGCGGCGAGCGGCGCCAGTTCCAGGAAAGCCGTTCCCGGGTCCAGAAGCGCTTTGACGCGGTCACGGACGAAAAGTTTACCCCGTTTTTCGTGGCGCGCCCTGGCCTGAATCCCGCCCCCCTGATGGACGGACTGAATTCGATTTTCCAATTGCTGGGCCAGGCCGCGATGGTGCTCTGCATTGGCTTTGAATTCCGCTGAATTCGTCTGGATATGGGATTTGAAAACAGGCATTCGTGGACTCCCTTGCTGATCCGTTATTGCTACTCAGATGGGGGCAATAATTCAAGTTTGTTTTCCGTTTCAGGATGTTGTACCTCAATGAGTAGAATGACTTACCAAACGCTGAATCTGACTTTGGATGCTCGTGGTGTAATGACCGTGGCCCTGAATCGGCCCGAAATCAGGAACGCCTTCAATGAAGTGATGATTGAAGAGCTTTCACGGGTTTTCCGGATTGATGCTGTCGCACCGGAGGTGCGGGCTATTGTGCTGCGAGGGGAAGGATCAGTTTTCTGTGCCGGAGGGGACTTGAACTGGATGGGCCGCTCGGTCGATCTCTCTTTTGAAGAGAACCTCAAAGATACACGCAATCTCACGCAAATGTTCGCCCTGATGAATGAGTGCTCCCGGCCGGTGATTGGTCTGGTTCAGGGCGCGGCCATCGGAGGCGGCGTCGGGCTGGTCTCGGTTTGCGATATCGTACTGGCCTCGGCGGAAGCTCAGTTCAGTTTGAGTGAAGTACGACTGGGAATTGTGCCAGCCTGCATCGGTCCTTTTGTGGTGGCCAAAATCGGTGCTTCGCAGGCGCGCAGACTCTTTATCAGTGCCGATCGATTTTCAACAGAGCTTGCTTATGAAATCGGGCTGATTCACGAAATAGTTCCAAATGCAGCGGGCTTGGATCAGGCACTTGCGCGAATTTTGGGCAATATCCTGACTTGTGGTCCTCATGCCATTGCTATCGCGAAACGCTTGGTTCTGGACTTGTCCTGGCCGGAACGCCGGGATCGCCTTTCGGACGCGCTGGAATATGCCTCAAAGACGCTTGCAGAACTCCGGATTTCTCCTGAAGGGCAGGAGGGGGTCCGGGCATTTCTCGAAAGACGCAAACCCACCTGGCTTCCAAACGTAACCTGAGGATTGTGCATGGCCAAGCTCCTGGTCGCAAACCGGTCTGAAATTGCGTGTCGGATATTTCAGACTTGTCGAGAGATGGGGATACGCTCAGTTGCGCTCTCCGCTCCGGGCGACGAGGACGCACGCCACTTGACCTATGCCGACGAAGTCCAGAACGTCGGCAGTTATCTGGATATCAGCGCGATTGTTGGCGCGGCAAGGCGCGCGAGCGCAAGCTTGATTCATCCAGGATATGGTTTTTTATCCGAAAGGCCCGCTTTTGCCCGAGCGGTGGAAGAAGCTGGTATCCGGTTCGTCGGCCCACGAGCCGAAACGATGGAAGCACTCGGTGATAAAATCGGCGCCAAAGCCATAGCAGAGCGGGAGAAGGTACCCACCTTGCCTTGGGCAAAGGTTTCGCGTTTGACCGAACTTCATACCAATGCCCAGCGAGTCGGCTTCCCTCTGTTGATCAAGGCCTCGGCAGGTGGCGGTGGAAAAGGAATGCGGCGGGTGAATTGCCTTGAAGAGCTGGAAGCGGCCGCGGAGAGCGCAAGCGCCGAAGCGATTGCGGCCTTTGGCGACGACACACTTTTTCTGGAGCGTTTGGTTGAAAGGCCCCGACACATAGAAATCCAGGTCTTCGGTGATGGGCGGGGACACGGGATTCATCTTCATGAACGTGAATGCTCGCTGCAACGACGCCATCAGAAGGTCTGGGAAGAGGCCACGGCCCCGAATCTTCCGGACATCACCCGGCAAGGCTTGTTCGAAGCAGCCGTGCGCCTGGTGAAAGGTGTGAAATACCGGAGCGCGGGCACAATTGAATTTTTGGTGGATGAACAGGGCGGTTTTTACTTTCTCGAGATGAACACCCGTTTGCAGGTTGAGCATCCGGTGACGGAGTTTGTTACGGGGGTGGATCTGGTGCGCGCTCAGATTGAGCAGGCACTTCATCCTGAATTGACGATTCTGCAGGAGGTCCCTCAGGTCAGGGGACATGCGATAGAAGTTCGGCTGTATGCCGAAGATCCGGCTCAAGGTTTCATGCCGACTCCCGGCCGTGTTGAAAAGCTGCTTTGGCCGCTCGGAGCCGGTATTCGGATCGACAGTGGGATTGAGGAGGGTCAACTGCTTGGAACCCAGTTCGATTCCATGCTGGGCAAGCTGATAGTCCATGCCGCTACCCGCGAGCAGGCGCTTGCACGTATGAAATACGCGCTCGAGGAAACCGTCATCTTGGGCTTGGGAACAAATCAAGCCTATTTACGCGCGATCGCTGATCATTCTGCAGTCAGAGAAGGACGCTATCACACCGGGTTCCTTGCAGCGGAGTTCGGGGATTTCCTGCCGCAGGTGCCGGAGAAAGCTCTTGCGCTGCTCACGCTGACTCATCAGGCAGGATTGGCGGGGGAGCGGATTCAGGAGCAGGAAACCTCAAGCGCGGCCTCGCCGTGGAATTCGTTCGGACCTACTTCGGCGGGAACCGGGGTGCCTTTGTGAAAAAGCGGAGCATCCGGATCGCAGGCCAGCTCTTCAGTTTTTCAGAATCGCAACTCGAGCCCGGGTGGACTGTTTCAAAACGCCCCGGAGATTGGCTGATTTTTACCACGGCTGCGGGCGACCGTATCCGCTTGATGAAGACCAGCAGCAGAAGCAAGGTCTTTGCAAGTGTCGGCGGACTGCTGATTTCCGGAGAAATCCAGCAGGAGGGGGTAAAAACCGTAGAGGCCCTGACAGGAGCTGATGCCGATCTCACGGCCCAGTTTCCCGGAAAAGTCAGAAAAATTCTCGTACTTCAGGATCAGGTAGTCGCGCAGGGCGAGCCTCTGATCCTCGTGGAAGCTATGAAAATGGAATTCACGATCAAGGCCCCTTTTCCGGGGCAAATCAGCAAGATCTGTGTTTCCGAAGGCCAACAGCTTGCACCCGGAGACCGTTTTGTCGAAATGACTGATGCCGTTGCGGGAGCTCCCAGTGGCACGTGAGAAGGCGACCATCTTCGAGGTCGGTCCGAGAGATGGATTACAGAACGAACGAACGCTGGTTCCGCTTGCGCATAAGATCGAATTTATTGAAGGGCTGGTCCGGGCTGGAGTGAGGAATCTGGAACTGGGGGCCTTTGTACGTCCTGACCGGGTTCCGCAGATGGCGGACACGGATTTGATATACAAGCAGATCAACAACCATTCTCTGAAATTCGGAAAAGCCCGTGCCTGGGCTCTGGTTCCCAATCGCAAGGGCATGGAGCGGGCTTTGGCGGCAGGCGCCCAGAATATTGCGCTTTTTACGGCGGCAACCGATTCTTTCGCCCAGAAGAATATCGGGATGTCGATTGAAGAATCCCTGAAGGAGTTTCAAGAGGTCATCGCCCTGGCCCGTGGAGCCCGTGGCAAAAAGATCAGGGTGAGAGGATATATTTCCTCGGCTTTCGGTTGCCCGTTTGAAGGGCGAGTGGATTCAAGAAAGCCGATCCGCGTTGCAGAAAAACTCAGAAAGCTGGGCGTGGATGAAATTTCCGTGGGTGACACGATCGGTGTGGGAACTCCTGTTCAGGTGGAGGCGGTGCTCGGACCGATCATGAAACTTTTTGGTCCAGAGGCGCCGCAACTGGTTGCCGGACATTTCCATGATACCCGGGGGCAGGGACTTGCCAATTGCCTCAGGGCCCTCGAAACCGGTGTTCGCGTATTCGATAGCTCCGCCGGCGGGCTTGGTGGCTGCCCTTTCGCGCCGGGCGCAACCGGGAACGTCGCTACCGAAGATCTCGTTTATATGCTGCACGGTATGGGTTTTCAGACAGGAATTCGCCTGGACGAGTTGTGTCACGCCAGCCTCAGGATGATGCAGCGGATGGTTCGCCCGATTTCAAGCCGCTACCTTCAGTCGTTCCTTTCCGAGTCAATGGAATAGAATTCGCAAATACCTCGCTCACCCCATGGGAGGTACTATGGACGGAAAGACCATGGAAGAAGTTCGCACAAGGTTGATGTCGCGCTGGAAGCAACTCTCCAAAGATCCGGTGAAACATTCGCAGCAGATTTCTCCTTTAGAAGTGAATCCGCCTCAAGCCGAAGTGATCGATATCGCCCAGGCCCTCGAGGAAGCAGACCGCGAAATGTCCCTGGCCGAACAGGAGCGGAGGGAATTGATCGCTATCGAGCGGGCACTGTCCAAAATGGCGACTGCCAATTTCGGAATCTGTGAGGACTGCGGAGAAGATATTCCCGCAAAAAGGCTCTTTGTTCTTCCAGAGGCACGGCTCTGTGCCTCCTGTCAGGCGTTTTACGAAAGGCAGACCTCCCGGACCCGGGTGGCATCGGGGGGGCGTTAAACTCGTGCAGGATGCACGACTATTCAGCAATACTAGTGGACTGTCAGGCATTTCGAACGGCTAAGTACTCGTTTTTGCACGCTTGCATTTCGGCATAGCACTTGCGTCGTAACCGAGCAGGGCGCATGAAAGGCGTCTGAGAGAGTATCTAAGGAGATGCCGAAATGTCCGGACTGTTTTCAGCGCTTTCGCGGAATAGAACGATTCTGGCCGCGAAAGTTCGAAAAACATTTGTTTCTGTAAGTCACAGGATCAGCGAAAAACTCAATCCCGCTTCGCTTCGGGGCCGGCTCACGCTCGTCTTCGTGCTTTTTCTTTCAGGCTGGTTTTTTACCGGATCCTGGGAACTTCTGAACCAAGCCGGTAAAACCGAGCAATTTAGTGCGTTCACGGAAAAGGTAAGTACGGACACGATCGAGATGATCAAAGCCCGCGAACTTTTGAGATCGGTTCGAAAAATTGCCGCTGTGGATTACTCAGATTCGAAAGACTTCCAGATGATCGAGGTGTTGACCAGCCGGATCGATCCTTTGCTGGAAATCGTCGTAGGCCTGTCTCCGGGCGAGATTGCTTCCGACGTTAAAAGATTCAAGCAGATCATTCTCGCAAGTCCCGTCCCGAATACGAAAGTCCTGGACGAGTATTACCGGGACTTGATGATAAATCTTGATAGCATGATTGAATGGCATCAGGAGCAGATCTCCAGCAGCGCTTTGGAAAATCGCGATCAGCAGCGGGCATCTCTCAAACTGGGGTTTGTGGTGCTGATCCTGTTTTTTTTGGTTTCTATTCTGCTGGTTTCCAAGGCGATCTCATTCATCGGACGCCCGCTCGCATCCATTGAGCGCTTCATCCGGGAAATCGATATTGACCGGAATATTCCGATTCATGCAGGTCCAGAACTGGCCGAAGCCGGAGTTCCCGAGCTGACGGGTTTGAAAAAAAGTCTGGATGAATTCCTGAAAAAAATGTCCGGTCAGCATTCTTTGAATGTCCATAATTTCTTCTTGGAAAAGAAACGGGCGGATCTGATTGCATCCAGCATCTCGGATGGAATTATTCTGCTGAATGGCGATACAATCGCTTACGCCAATCCTGTCGGTGAAAGACTGTTAGGCTTTGCTGCAGGAAGCCTGGTTCCGGGTTTGAAGATTACATCATTGCTTCGCAGAAGTTCTGAACAGGAGGATATCCCGGATTCACCTTCGGCGCGCGGAGCCCAGTCGATCTTAAGCGCCATCTCCCGCTCCATTCCTGTCGAATATACGTTCAGTGGCAACGACCGGCACTACCATTACCTCATTCACGCACAGCCAGTGCGTTCAGATGAAATTCTTGCTGCGCAATTTTCAACTGAAGCAGTTGAGCCACCAATGCTGGTGGTAGCGCAGGATGTTACCCTTGTCCGGGAAAGTCAGGAGGCGAAAGGGCATTTTTTGGCCACTTTGTCGCACGAAATCAAGACACCCGTTACCAGTCTGACCATGGCGACACGCCTTCTGAAAAGATCGAGTCATCAAATTGAAAACCCCACTTTGCAGAGCCTGATTGCGACCTGTGCCGATGATGTTGATCGCTTGCGGGCTTTGTTGACGGATTTATTGAGTATTTCCGGCTTTGACACACTTACTCAGCAATTGGCAGTTCAGAATGTGGATCTCGGAAGACTGATCAAACACTCGGCACACTCCTTCAAAACTGAAGCGCTCGAGCGCGGCATTGAGCTGCTTTGTGACGTCAGACTTTCAGCAAGGCGTCCAATTCTTGTGAATGTCGATCCGACAAAAATCGCCTGGGCCATTTCCAACCTTCTGACGAATGCGCTGAGACATACGCCCAAGGGCGGTGCGGTGACAATCTCCGTCGCGGAAAACGAAACCTGGGCCGAGGTGCACGTGCGTGATACCGGGCCGGGAATCGAGAAACGAAGATTAGGCCAAGTCTTCGAGAAATTCAGCTCACATTATGATATTCGTGTAGCGCGTTCCGGTGGTGCGGGAATCGGACTTGCCATCACTCGCGAAATTGTGGTGGCACATCACGGTCGAATATGGGCGAACAGCGAAGTGGGGCAAGGAGCGGAGTTCTGTTTTACTTTGCCCTTGATTCACAAGGACCAGAAACTTTCTGGAGAGCAATCGGGTGAGTCTGATCACCGCCTCTCCAGTGCATCGGATGTAGCGGAAGCGAAAGGACGAACCAGTGGCAAAACTGCTTGTAGTGGATGATGAGAAGAGTATCTGTTCTACCATCGAAGCCGCGATGAAATCGGTAGGTCACCAGGTGGAGACCGCGGACAGCGGAGAAATGGCTCTCTCGGTCATGCGACGTAATTCACCTGATGTGCTCCTGACTGATCTGCGGATGGACGGAATGAGCGGACTCGATCTCCTCGCGAAAGCACGCGAATATTTCCCCTCTGTTACGGTAGTCCTGATGACGGCGTACGGAACTGTGGATACGGCTGTTTCGGCAATGAGAAATGGCGCTTATGATTACATCGTCAAGCCCTTCACCCCGGATCAGCTCGAACACCTGATTCAGAGAATCGATGAATATCGACGTTTAAGGGCGGAAAATTCAAAACTACAGGAAACTGTGGATGCGCTCTCGGATCCTTCCGAAATCGTCACGAACAACGCCCGTATGCAGAAGGTCCTCGATATGGCGCGCAAGGTTGCTGTCACGGACTCCACAATTCTGATTACCGGCGAGAGTGGCACCGGCAAAACTCTTATTGCCAAGTTGATACATGATGCGAGTATCCGGAACAAAGGTCCGTTTGCCGTGGTGAATTGTGCGACTCTTTCTGAGAATCTGCTGGAAAGCGAACTTTTCGGCCATGTTCGTGGATCTTTCACCGGTGCTGTCAAGGACAAGATGGGTCGTTTGCAACTGGCGGACACCGGAACGGTATTTCTGGATGAAATCGGCGAAATTTCGCCTGGACTGCAGACGAAGTTGTTACGCTTTCTGCAGGAACGGGAGTTTGAACGCGTCGGCGACACCAAAACCATCAAAGTGGATGTCCGGATCATTGCCGCAACTAACAAAAATCTGGAAAATGAAGTCAAAAATGCGCATTTCAGGGAAGATCTGTATTTCCGATTAAATGTGATCGATCTGCACATGCCTTCTTTGAGGCAGCGCCCGGAGGATATCCTGTTGCTCAGTGAGCAGTTGCTGACGCGCGCCTTTGTGGCCGCGGGCCGGAATCCCCGACCCATGAGTGAAGCGGCAAGGCAGGCTATTCTGAGCTATGGCTGGCCGGGCAATATCCGGGAACTCAAGAATGCCCTCGAGCGCGCTGCGATTCTCTGTTCCGGCGATCATGTGGCAGTAGAAGATTTGCCAGACCGCGTTCTGGAAAACTCCACGGTCCTGCAGAAACCGGATGCGACCATGTCTGCCGCTGTAACGCAATCGGATCTGAGCCTGGAGGATCTCGAAAAGAAGCATATTCAGCATGTGCTTGCCACCGCGACAACGCTCGAAGAAGCCGCAAGCATACTCGGTATCAACTTGAGCACGCTCTGGCGCAAGCGTCGGCGTTACGGCCTTGAATAGCTCCGAGTGTTGGGAAAAGCACGGTACTGCGCCAGAACAGCGTGCAAAAGAACTCGAGATCGCCAGAGAAATATACCCAAAGCCGTTTAAAACTCCCTAGCCGGTGGCACCAGCGTTGCACAATGGCTCGCCCGAGTTGAAGCAATGCAGCTGGAACTTAGGACGAAGGAGGATTCATGTTGATCAGAAAAACGGTGTTTGTATTTACGGCCATGTGTCTCGCGAGCGCATTAGCAGTGGCTTCGGAGTTTCAAATCCAGGGACAGGAACCCGGTTTGAACACTTCAAGGCAGATTGCATTCGAGGAACTGAGGGCCCGTTGTGAAAGACCCGAACAGTTTGATGTTCAGAAGGCGCCTCAGAACATCAAAATTCAATGCACGGACATCCGGCGCGAGTGGGTTCCAGCGGTGCCAGGTGAAGTGCCGTTGCCCGGTATGCGCCGGGTGGTTCTCTCGATGTTTTCGGATAAATTCCACGTCGGAGCATCCGCGCAGGACGTGCCTGTTTACTCGAAATCAGGAACCTGTCAGCGCTTCAAGGAGATCGAAAAGGTTCTCACCTTGGAGCGTCCGCTGAGCTGTGCGGAAATCGTGGGAATGAAATCCAGCATCGGGGAATTTTGCATTTCAGTGCTGGATACCGCCAAAGCGGCAAATCCAAAACTGGTGGAAGTTCGCGAAATGGAAGGGCGCCTGATTGACACCTGCGGCGGCACGGGCGGCGGCGGAAAGCACTAAGTAACCGACCTGAATGGGGGCAGATAAGCAGGGGGAAGGAGGGAGTGATCCATTCTTCCCCCTGCTTTTTCGCGAGAGGTCTTTATGAAAATACTCATGATCCTTCTTTTTGTTCCGCTCTTTGCAGTTTCGAGCAGCGGTTGCGGTCCGGAAATTCAAACTGCAGCTCCGGGTACGGATCGCTGGCCCGTACGCAGCTCAAAGTTCACTCCCGTTGACGAATATTATGGAAAACTTCTGGTTCAGGACGGCGAGTTCGAGGCAGAATCGGCGACAAAACCCTGGTCATCCTGGTGGTATCCCGTCCGGGAGAACTATCTTTTTCAGAGTGATGGGAACCGGCTCTCGCCTCTTGAGAAGTATGATCGTTTGGTCCAACGCCAGACCGGGACCCTGCCGGGTGCTGCTGCCTATGAGCGTGATAACCTCTATGATAGCGGCGCGAATGCCTGGGAGGGGCTCTGTAATGCCTGGGCAATTGCCTCCATCATGGTGCCTCAACCCACAAGACCGCTTACGATAGAGGGAATTCAATTCGGAGTCGGTGATCTCAAAGCGCTTCTCATCAAAAGTTTCGAAAAAGTCGAAGGCACCCGGGCTTTCGGTCAACGTTATAACGGAGACAGGATGAGTCATTTTGACGACCTGTATCCCGATCAGTTCCATGGGGTGCTCGTAGGCGAGCTCCTCACCAAAGGCCGTCCCTTCATCATTGACAAGGATCCCGGCGTTCCGGTCTGGAACACGCCGGTCTGGAAAGTTCAGTACACTGTTCAAAGAGACCCGGCTGACGCGGGTATCGCCCATGTGAAAACATGGCTTTTCGGTGCAAGTCCGTTTGTCGACTCCTATGATTACGTGGGGACGCTCTCGGTAGTTTTCGAGTACACCTATGATTTGATGGGTGAAGCTCTTCCGGATGGCTCACTGCAGGTTCATTATGGAAGCTGGACGGGGAGTTCTGCCGACTTTCATCCGGATTTTGTGACAATCCTGCCCGAACCCGAGAGTGGCAGCCGGGAAAGTCTCAATATCAAATTACAGCCGGCAATTATTGATCAAATTCTGCAGACGGGGAAGATCAGGCGGTGAATCAATAGGGAAGGACCGAGCACCCTTCCTTGTCCGCAACGACGACCAATTCATTCAGAGTCTCGAAAACGACTTCAGCTGTTGCCCGGTTCTTTATTTTGGAACACCCCCCTGTGCCGCGGGTTGAATCCATCAGGGCCAGTTTTTTACCGTTTGAAAGGACAACTTCAGCTGTGCCGTCCATGTAGCGACTTCTACCTTCCGGCAAGGGGATACAATATTCCTCTGCTGCAGCTTCGTCAGCCACCACTTGATTAATCGCAGTAGCGAGTTTGTTCCAGTGCTCAATCGAAATGGCTCCGGCTTCATCCTTGCCGCAGGCGTTACGGGTGGTAAAAAAATGACCTAAGTGGTCCAGGCTGGTCTTGGCCCAGTTTGCAACCAGTGCAATATCCGTCCAGCCCTCAGCATAAATGAGGGTTGCCGGAACTCTTTCATCCGTCTGGTTCTGGGAGTTGAATCGCTTTTGGGTGCCGCAGCCGGGGCTGCAAGCCATAAGAAGAATTATTCCGAAACCGCAGACGCGAAAGTGCTTGGTTCTGTGCATAAGAGTCTCTTGTCTCTGGATGTGTGGGTTCGCACAGGTGCATTGAAATGCAAAAAAAAAGCCGGGCTGCCTTTTGAAAAAAAGCAAACCCGGCCTTCAGTGTGGATTGAAATCGCTGCTCCGTGAAGCTACGGGGCTGTCGTTGGATTCACCCGGCAAGTGTTCTGAATGCAAAGGGGAGCGCCATCGGTGGCCTGAAAACCCGAAACCCCCGTACAGTCGTATTTAACGAGTTTTTCCCGACAAACGCCCTGGGCATTTTGTAACGCATTGATCAAGATTTCCTGACCACTCACGATCGCGCCAATATTCGCCACGATCAGAGGTTTGAGACGACTGCAATCATCCGTGATGATGTATTGCATCGTGCTTGGAGGAACAACTTCAAAACCCGGTGTCAGATAGCCACAATCCGTATCTGTCGCGCAGAATTGAAATTGTGGGTGCAGCCCTTCCGCTGCAACAATCGCATCTTCACAGGCGTCCGGGAACGGGCTTGGGTAATACTGCTCCGCAAGGGTTTTGATGGTTTTATAGAAGCTGTTCGACGGCTCGAATTCAGTGGCGCTGCAAAATCCTTTATCGCCAGTCTGAACGACAGGCCGGGCCTGATCGTACTTCGTCTGAATCGTAATCGTTTGGTTCTGCCCCACATAAGCCTCAAGCGTATTGCAGGTCAGCTCGCTGCTTTGCATGGTGGATTGCAAAATCGTGGAAATCGAATCTGTGAGCATCTGCAGATCTTCGTCGCTGATGCGTCCCTTCTTGTGTTGACCTGCGGGTCCGGGACCCACCTGGTAGTTCCCTGCGGCATCAAGTGTGAACCCATAGAATCCCGGGCATTCCGTGGCATCTTCTCCGGCGCAGGTTGAATTGTAAGAAACCAGCCATGCAGGACCATCCTGTGCCGAAACCTGCCTATGAGGCTGCTTGTTGTCCTTATTGAAGCAGCCCGCCAGAATGAAACTCGCGCTGCACGCGAGCATGATTAAAAAGTAGCGCATATGAGAGACCCCCTATATTGAAAATTCCAAGCTGCAAAGCAGCAACGAGCTGCGTGCAGGTGCAATCCATGTGCCCGTATGACTGGCAGGGCTGCCGATCCCATTGTGTCGTGCGCAAGAGCGCGTTAGACTGGGAGACAATGAACTGCCGAAGGAAGTCCCCAAAATCCGCCCATGTTTTTTTAATCCTGATGCTTCTTTCAGCAATTGGCTTGGGAGCCTGCTCTTCGACGAACAAGAGCAATCAAAACACTGCCGTGAAGATGATCCATCAATTGGTCCCTTACAGTTTGCACGTACGGCGACCTGCGGTACCCGGAGCCGATCCGAATGTGGGTCCCGGCGGGCCGGATTATCAGACCCAACCGCTTCCGAATGAACGGTTTGATTGCGAGCCCTATTCGGATCTTCTGAAAGAAATTTCGATTGATGGACTTCGCGCCTGCCTTTCCACCATGAAATCAGAAGCCGTGGTCACTTACCAAATGAAGCGCCCTCCCGCTCCTTTTTATGAACTGCAAAAAGGGGAGAATGTCCCACCGTGCTTACTGCAGGAGCTCCCCAAAATCCCGCTCCCTCGAGAAGTGGTCTTCGAATCCAACGAAGAAGGCTTCATGGGATGTTATTCATCTCGGCTGGATCTCGAAGCCGATGAACTGCTTTGGGTGAAGGTTCCGAAAGCCAGAACCGTATTAAACCTGACGCTCCCAACTGCTTTTGCGAAAGCCAGGACGGATGAGGAAGTCCGTCTTCTGTTTCTTTCCTGGATGCTTACCCCCTTTTATGATTCGCAGCGGTTCATTCCGTCGAGGGTTGTACCAGACGTGCTTTGTACGCGGTGCATCGGGGAGAAGAACATGTCCAATGCCAGTAAATCCCCGATCGTGCTTTGGCCTTAATCGATGACATGGTAGTGTCGTCTGCATGTCTATTTGGATCATATTGAGTTGGGTTTTTGTCGGAATTCTAACCGCAGTGAATATCGTCATTTTCCTGCAGCTGAAAAAAGCCAGCGAGCAGATGATGAAGATGGCTTTTCCCGGTGCGAAGAACATGAACGAAGCAGTCAATAGCATGCAGTCGATGATGGGCCAGCGCCGGGGAGGATTTCCGGGTGCCGGTGGCGGCGGCAAAAATATGGACGCTCAGCTGAAGGCCGCCATGGACATGCTCCAGAAATCAAAAAAGGGCGGCAAACGCTGAGCGCTTTTCAACGACGCTGCTGTTCTTTTCTGTAAATTCGGTGCTTCTGCAAGAGAGCGCCAAAAGTTTCTTTCAATTTAACACCGGTCTCTGCCGGTTCGCCCAACGCGACAAGCGCTTCAGAGATGGATTCAATAGTCGAGAGGCATTCGCGGCGAGGCTCGCGGCGCAAATTTCCGTAGAGCGAGGCTTGCGTTGGATTTAAAATAGCCCGGCGGAGCTTGAGTAACCAGGCGTTGCGCCACCAGAGCGCCTTGGCCTGGCTCCAGGTTCCATCAAGACAAACCAGTCCGTCAATATCCTCGAGTTTGAGTTCTGGATTCGGAACGCCGCTTTTTGTGACGAGGCTGAGTGCGTTGGCTTTTGCCCCGGCAGAAGCTGTTTTCACCCCGCTGCCCAGATAGAGCACAGCCCAGCGGGAAGGGACGGCAGGAGTTCCAAGTGCTTTGGCGAGATTGGGCCAGGACAGGCCCACTTTGAGGGTCGAATTCGGAAGGCAAAGGTGAGCCAATTGCGCAGTACCGAGTTCTTTATCGGGCTCTTGCGGGTGCTGTAGAATCAGGACATGAATCCGTGTCTTGAGCGGCGTGATTGCGGCGCAGACGCAAAGCCCCGAGGGCTTCTGGCAGTTCGGACAATTTTCGACTGAAGACATGATCCTGCTCTCTTTAAATTTCGAGGCTACTGAAGAAACGCCTGTGAATCATACGCCACAATCCAATGTCCTAGAAGCCTGATGCCGAACTCCCGGCCAAGACGGCTGGTCTCCTGGGTCAATGATCGATCATGGGTAGATGGAGTTGTATCTCCAGAGGGGTGATTGTGAAACAGAAAAAATCCTTTGGGTCGCACGGCAAGGACACGGGCGAAAAGTTCAACCGGGTCGGTATTGACGTGCGTCCGGGCGCCTTTTTCGACCAGACAGAAGTCTCCGAGTTCGCCTGTCCGGTGAAGTGGGACGAAGCCCAACCATTCAAAGGCTGAGCTTCTTAAAAAATCACCGATTTTGTCGAGGGCCAATGTTGAGAGAGGGGGCGGGTAGGAGTATTCGGTGCCGATCAGGGTGAGCTTGGGTGTTTTTTTGATCCGGAAGGCAGCATAGCGCCGGGCCATTTCGAAGGAAGCCAGCAGCCGGGCGCGCCCTGCGGGACCGAGTCCTTCGATTGAACTGAGGTTCCCGCCGCCAGCTTCCATTGCGGTAAAAAACGCCCGTTCCTGTTCAGCAGTGGAGAATCCTTTGCCCGGTTGGGACAGGATTATTTCGGAAAGCCCGAGGCAGCCATGTTTCTGAGGTCCGGTTCCGAGAATCACAGCCAGGCATTCTCTGAAAGACAGGTGCCCTGGTCCACTCTCCAGGCAGCGTTCACGAGGACGTTCTGATACAGGAATTTTTGCGATCGCAAGGGTTTTCATTCCGATTCTCTTGGCAATAAAAAAGCCAAACCTGGCGATCTTACAATCAACAGGTTTGGCTTGGACCTTTCAAGCGGTCTTCGAATGCGTAAATCGGACTGAATCAGCGAAGTCTATTTGCGCATACCGCGACGTTCCTGGCGCATTTTTCGAATTTCCCGGTGGTCTCCCTTGCGCTCCATTTTCATCTGCTTTCTTTCTTCTTTCAGTTTCTTCAGGTTTTCTCTGCCGGCTTGCACCTGGTCTGAGTCTTTGCCGAATTCCTTGCGGTCCTGATTGAGCTGATGGCGGGCTTTGACCATCTCTTTGGTTTTTTCATGAATCTGGTTTGTGTCTTGATGCATTTCTTCGCGCTTCTGTTCAATCTGCTGATTCAGAGCGGGAATGGTGTCTTCGGAATAAACAGAAACGACCGAACCGGCAGCGAAGATGATTGCGATTAAATAAACGAATGCTTTCATAAAAGATCCTTTCGATTGATAGATATATAGAAAGTGTAAGCCCAGAATTTTTGAATTCCCAGAGGGAAGTGGGGTCATGAGTAATACCAGGCGCGCCTACGTCTATTTATCGCTGAGCATTTTGATCTGGGGGGCTTCGTTCATAGCGACTAAGCAAGCACTGGGACAGCTGGTGCCCTCCGCTCTCATCGCAGCTCGTTTCACCATGGGATATTTGGCTTTGGTAATCGCCGGGTTGTTTCTAAAGCTCCCGCGGTCTTCCTTTAAGCGTGAAGATCTTCCGCTGCTTTTGCTTTTGACTCTGATTGAGCCGGTCATTTACTTCCTGCTGGAGACCTGGGCGGTTCAGCTGACTGTTCCGGTCAATGTCTCCTTGATTATTGCGCTGTCTCCGCTATTCACTACTTCGATTGCACATGCATTTTTGAAGGAGAAACCGGGTGTGTGGTTTTATCCGGCGCTGCTGGTTTCTCTTGGCGGTGTGCTTCTGGCGCTCAGTCAGGGTGCCGATCGCCTTCAGCTCAGCTTCGGCCGGGGAGAGTTGCTGGCGACTTTGGCCTGCCTTCTGGTTTCGGGTTACGTGCTGGTTGTGCGGAAGTTGACGATTAAATATTCGAGCTACAGCATCACGCGCTTTCAGATGGGGTTCACGTCTTTTGTATTTCTGCTCTGGATCGGTTTGCGCGGGCTCTGGCAGCCGGATTCAATACCGGATCCGGGAGGCTGGAGTGTGCTGACCTGGGGTTGTGTTGCGGGTCTCGGGATTTTGTCTTCTGCACTGGCTTATTTTTGTCTGAATTTTAGCTTCTCGCATATACCGGCAAGGCATGTCGCGTTCGGCGCGAATTTCATCCCGGTGATTACGCTTTTGATCAGTGCAGTCCTGCCGGGTGGTTCGCTGAGGCTTTGGCAGGTGACTGGAATCGCGATTGCGATTGCTGGGGTTTGGATTGCATTACGGACAGAGAAGCGGGCGCGTGTCCTGGAAATTACCCAGCCCTTGGCTTAAACTTATCGCAAGTTGGTCTAGCCCCTGCATTGGATTCGGAAGAGGAATCCACCATGGCCAACGTGCAGGCCCCGACAAAAGCAGAGCCCGACGCTGAAGCCGAGCTCGTCATCCACGATCATGTCTCGGTGCCTGTGGACATGGAAACGGGCAAAGCTGCCATGGATCTCAAACCAAAACGGAGTTGATATGCCAAACGTGATTGTTACGCGGACCTTTGATGCGCCACGCGCATTTATTTTTGATGCCTTTACTGACCCCGGGCTGGTCGGACGCTGGTGGGGGCCGAAGGGTTTCACGACGCCATTCTGTAATATTGATCTTCGTGTCGGCGGCACCGTTCTGAGCTGCATGCGGTCGCCAGAGGGCAAGGATTTCTGGAGTACCGGAGTCTATCGCGAAATCCTCAGGCCCGAGCGGATCGTCTCCACTGATTCCTTTGCCGATGAGAAGGGAAAAGTAGTTCCGGCTTCATATTACGGAATGAGCGCTGAGTTCCCGATGGAAATGCTGATCCAGGTGACGCTTTTTGAAGAGCAGGGTAAAACGAAGCTCGTCCTGGAGCATATCGGTATCCCAGCGAGTGAACATGAAAACTGTGCAGCTGGGTGGAATGAGTCTTTCGACAAGCTTGCGGATTTTGCGCGCGAGTATGTGGCTTCGAAAAAGGTGGCGTGAGCGGGCTAACTCAGAAAACGCTGCACCGAAACCACCACGCCTTGAATCAGGTTTTCGGCATGTCGTGGAATTTCAATCGGTGTAAATTCAGGATTGGCCGGCAGTAATCTTAAACGGCCCGACTTTTTTTCCAAGGTCTTGACTGTCGCTTCACCATCAATCATCGCGACCACGATCTGACCATGGTCGGCAGTCGTTTGCTTTTTCACGATCACATAATCGCCGCTGAGAATTCCAGCCTCGATCATGCTTTCGCCTTTGACCTTGAGCGCGAAGAGTTCACCGCGCCAGTGATTAGGCACGGCGAGCGCCCCCTGACGATCTTCGATGGCTTCAATGGGATTGCCTGCGGGGACGGATCCTAAGATGGGAACATTTAAAGCCTCCGCCCGGTGTGTGGGGCGGAGGCTGCGTGCTGCGGAGGGGTCTTTTTCGAGAAAGCCTTTGCGGATCAAAGCTTTCACATGATCTTGCACGGTTCCAATGGCCGTTCCGCAGTGCTCCGCGATATCGCGAAACGAAGGCGGACGGCCAAAGCGGGTGCATTCTTTTTCGATGAAAGAGAGAATTTTGTCCTGTTTCGGGGTGAGGCCCGTGCTACCATACATACGTATGGTATATCCGAATCTTGATTCTAAGTCATCTGCTAAATTTGTCCTCCCGGTCGGGGCAGTTACGGAACTTGCGGGGCCGCTTGGAAGCGGGAAGACCGAGTGGCTCCTCCGCTATCTCGCCGGCAAACCGAAGCTTCGAGTGGCCTGGCTAGAGCCGGGTTCAGGTAGCGGGTATTCGAGCTTTCCAACCGCATTTCCTGAATACGGGGTTTCTCTCGAGAGAGTGCTCTTTGTCGATTGCGGCCGGCAGCTTCTTTGGGCAGCTCATCAGATTTTAAAAAGCCAAACTTATGAAGTGATCGTTTTAAGGGGGGACATCGGCAACCAGTCATTACTCGATGAAATGGATTTCAGACGTCTTCAACTGCTTGCTGAAAAATCACAGCTCTCGGTCATTCTCTTGAATGAGAAACCAACTCAGAAAGGTGCCTGGCCGATTGCCACACAGCTCGAAGTCGCAAGGCCTGCGGTCACGCCCGATCTTTTGGATTTTGAGGTCGAAAGAGGCAAGCCCGGTTTTCAAGTCATTAAACAAAGGCCGCGTTCCATCGATGGGGCAGGCGTCGGTGGATCCGCGGCCATTCCTACATGGGGTCAAAAAGCATGGCAGAAGCTGGGCTTACTTCCTACCGGATAGCGTGTTTCAGATTTCAAACGGAAAAGACGCCAGAAGACCGTAGAGGTGCTCTCGAGCAGTCTGTTGCCGAGGCTTGTCTGCAATGGAGTCCGCAGGTTGCCATTCGCAAAGGCGAAGCTGTATTTTTGGAAATCGGGCGGAGCCGGAATCTATTCACGGAACGATCGATGACAGCCCGCCTGATGGCGCTGGGCTCCCGCTTTGGTTTGCAGGCTCAGGTTGCAATCGAGAACAGTGCCGCGCACGCCTTGGCCATGGCGAGGCATACTTCAGAAGGAGGGCCCCGGCCCGGTTTTGATTCTCTTCCGCTCGAAGCGCTTGAATCTTTCATGAATCCGTTTCAAGCGCTGACCCCCGAAGCATCGCGTTCTTTGCGGCAGCTGCTGGTCTCGGTTCAACAGCTCGGAATACGGAATATGGGTGAATTCTGCCAGCTCCCGATCTGTGATTTCCCTTCACGCTTTGGCAAACAAGGCGCGGCCCTGATTTCCAGAGCTCGTGCAGCTCAGCTGGTGGACCTCACGGCCTGGCCCGGCTTCCATCCGGTCGAGAAAATCTCTGAACAGCTCGATTGCGAATGCGAAAATCTTGAAGCTCTTGCCTTTGTGCTCCGCGGTTTGATTGATCGTGCGATGGCGCGCTTGAGAGGGCGCAATGAACGAGCTTCTGTTGTGGAGCTGGAACTTGAGTTCGAAAACTGGTCGACGCTCAAGGAGCTCAAGCGCAATTGGCGCATTGAACTTCCGGTGCCCCAAGGTTCCGCCGCGGGCTTGTTACCGATTTTAAAAGAGCGGCTCGATCACTTTTTCGGCAAGAATGCGCTCCCGGCTCCCGTGCGCAAGGTATTCTTCAATGTATGCGATACCGCTCCCGGTCGCGGAGCCCAGAAAAACTTCTTTAGTCAGAAGGAGGAAGAAGCCGAGGCTCGGGATTCCCTCATTGCACGACTTGCCGAACGCCTGGGTTCTGAGCGGGTATTCGTCGCGGAAAAGCAGGAACGATACCTGCCCGAAAAGTCTTTCGTGAAATTAACCGGTGCTCAAACTGCGCTCAAGGCAAATTCTCGAGATTCAAGTGAAAAAGGAGCACCTGAAATCGCCAGTCGCCCCACGCGGCTTTCGTCCCAACCTGAGCTTTTGACGAAAATACACAAAACCCTGATCCACCCCGATGGCCGTCGCTGGAACACTTTGCGTTGGATCGGTCCAGAGCGGATTTCGGGTGAATGGTTTGCGGAGTCCTCTTTTGCACGTGATTATTATCGCGTGGTTTCAGCTGAGGGTGAACAACTCTGGATCTTTGTCGACCCGAGTGCGGCGGTCTATCTTCACGGATTTTTCGATTAGCCAGACATTATTTGGAATACGCCGAACTTCACTGCAGGACGCACTATTCGTTTTTGAGGGGGGCTTCTCATCCCGCGGAATTGGTTACGCGTGCGGCGGAACTGGGTTACAAAGCCCTGGCGATCACGGATCTCAATGGAGTGTATGGAATACCCAAGGCTTATGAGGCAACGAAAGAAAACCCTACCCTCAAATTGATCGTCGGTTCTGAACTCGTCCTTGAAGATGGTGCGCGGCTCACATTACTTGCGCAAAATCGTCCAGGCTACGGATTGATGTGCCGGATATTGACGGCAGTTCATGCTGGAAAGCTCAAAGGTGAAGGCTTTCTTTCCTGGGCGGAGCTCTCGGAATTTGGAACTAACAAGTTTCCAGGACTCGTCGCGATTCCTTTTGAGTTCGCGTCCGAACGAATCGCGGAGGTTGCGCGATATTTTCCAGAGCGTTTCTATCTTCCGGTCTGGCGACAACTGGAGAAAGGTGAGCGCAGCCGAATCAAAAAGACTTTGGACCTTTCTGAAAAATTAGCGCTGCCGATTGTTGCCGTGAACAGCGTTCACTACCATTTGCCGGAACGAAGGGCCTTGCAGGATGTGCTCGTCTCGATCCGCGAAGGACAGCCGCTCAAATCAGCGGGGCACCATCTATTTTCAAATGCCGAACGATACTTGAAGTCCCCCGAACAGATGGCCAGACTTTTCAGGGACTTGCCCGAAGCGCTGGCGAATACCGTTCGAATTGCCGGGCAATGTACGTTTTCTCCTTCGGAGCTTCGTTATCGCTACCCTTCAGAATGGATTCCTTTGGGCGAAACCGCGCAGAATTATCTGGAGCGCCTGACCTGGGAAGGCGCCCGGCGACGTTATGCCGGTGGTATTCCGCAGGATGTGGACCGCCAGCTCCGTCATGAACTGAAGCTGATTCAGGAACTGGGTTTTGCGGATTACTTCCTGACCATCTGGGAAATAGTGGAATTTGCCAGGTCCCGTAAAATTCTCTGCCAGGGCCGTGGCTCGGCTGCGAATTCTGCCGTCTGTTTCTGTCTGGAGATCACGGCAATCGATCCGGTGCGGATGAATCTGCTCTTTGAAAGATTCATTTCGGCCGAAAGAGGAGAGCCGCCTGATATCGATGTCGATTTCGAACACGAACGTCGCGAAGAGGTGATTCAGCATATTTATCAAAAATATGGTCGTGATCGCGCCGGCATGGTCTCGGCCATCATTACGTATCGTTCACGATCTGCGGTCCGGGAGGTGAATAAAGCCTTTGGTGCCGACCCCGAAGCAGAGCCATCCGAGCAGGTCAGTGCCATGGTCGAGGAGATCCATGGTTTTCCAAGACATCTTTCGATTCACTCAGGCGGGTTCACCCTTTCTGCCGATCCGATTATCGAGACTGTTCCGATTGAGCCGGCACGCATGGAAGGCCGGACGATTGTTCAATGGGATAAAGAAGACCTGGCCGTGATCGGGCTTCTGAAAGTGGATATTCTGGCCCTGGGAATGCTGAGCGCGATCCGGCGGACATTCGATTTGATCCAGATCCGTGAACCCGGACGGGAAAAGCTGACCATCGCCAATATCCCACCGGAAGATCCGAAGACCTACGCCATGCTGCAGGTCGCCGACACGGTCGGAGTATTCCAGATCGAGTCGCGTGCGCAGATGAATATGCTGCATCGGCTGGAACCCAAATGCTTCTATGATCTGGTGGTCGAAGTGGCGCTCGTGCGGCCCGGGCCGATTGTCGGGCAGATGGTTCATCCGTATTTACGGCGAAGGCGCGGACTTGAATCCAGTGCCTCTCCCGATCCGCGGCTGGACCCGATTCTGGGGCGAACGCTCGGGGTGCCGCTTTTTCAGGAACAGGTCATGAAGATGGCTATTGTCATGGCGAATTTCACGCCGGGTGAAGCCGATCAACTCCGACGCGCCATCGGCGCCTGGCGCTCGAATGGAACGATCGAGAAAATGGGCAAGAAGCTCAAGGAGGGATTCCTTGCCAATGGGTTGCCTCTTGAGTTTGTTGAAAGGGTTTTCAAACAGATCAAGGGTTTTGCGGAGTATGGCTTCCCGGAATCACATGCGGCATCCTTTGCGTTGATTGCCTACGCTTCTTCGTATCTGAAATGCCATTACCCGGGAGAATTTGCCTGCGCACTTCTGAATTCGCAACCCATGGGCTTTTACTCTTCCCATACGATCATTGAAGATGCCAAGCGCCACGGTGTGCACGTCCTGCCGGTCCATCCCAATATTTCGGGGTGGGAATGTGTTATGGAAAAAATCAACGCGGCAGCGCCCGCTCTTCGTTTGGGTTTCCGTATCGTGAATGGTCTGGGAGAGACGGATTTCGAAAAGTTCAGAGACATTCGTGAGCAGAAGTCCTTCGACAGCTTTCTGGATTTTCTTTATCGCACGCATTTGCCCCCGCGGGTTCTCAATCGGCTGGCGTTGGCCGGGGCCTTCGACAGCTTCGGAATTGAACGGAGAGATGCCCTTTGGGAAATCCTGGCCGTGCATTCCACGCCTTCCGTGAATTCACAGCAGACCGGGAGTCAGATGGATTTCTTCCAAGTGCTGGCGGAAGCGACTTCAGCGTCACAACCACAGTTTCGTCCTCTTTCCTCATTCAAAAAAATTCAAGCCGAATTCGAAGCGTTCGGGCTCTCGGTTCACGGACATCCAATGGGTGCTTTGCGCAAAATTCTTAAAGCTGTTCCTCCCACCACCACAGCCGCAGTCAAGCAGACAACTTCAGGTCGGGTTGTCCGCTTGGCTGGGTTGGTGATTGCACGTCAACGCCCGCAAACGGCGAAAGGAACTGTATTTGCGACGATCGAAGACGAGTTCGGTTTCACGGATCTAATGCTGCGTGAGGAAGTGTACAAAAAGTTCTCGGATGTTTTTGTCAGCGAACCTTTCCTGGTCATCCGGGGCAAGGTTCAGCGTGATCGCGGTGCGGTGAATATCCTCGTGGACACGGTATCGCCGTTATTTGGACAACCGACAGGTCAGGAAATTCTCCGAACGACGTCGTATGATTTTCATTAGTAACATTCTGTAATCAGGATCACTGTTCGTTTTTGTGATCCCCTTGATGGCTGAACGGGGCAGGCGTATTCCGGTCTTATGAAAGGGAATACATTTATGATTCACAAGACACTTACGATCGTTTCATTGTTCATTATTTCGACGGGTCTGGCCTTGGCCGAAAGCAATACAGACCAGCCCGCCGTCAACATGAGCGTGAGTCCCGGGCTTGGTTTGATGCCCATGGACTCCAATTGTGCAACCGTCAAAGACTGTGTTTGTTATGAGGTTTGCAATGATGTTTGCCGGATCGTCAACTCGGAAAAAGTTTGCGACGAAAGCTGCAATACTATTTGCGAGTGACAGGTTCTTTCTGTCATGAACCAAACCTCTGATACCTTCCCATGAGCACCGCCTCGTCAATGATATGCCCGGCCATTACTTTGAGAAGTTCATCCTTGGTAATGCCGGGCTTCAACTTTAGTTTTGTGTTCAGGGCATAAAGCCTGAAGAAATACCGATGCCATCCATGTCCGGGCGGAGGCATCGGTCCTTGATAGCCGGTTCTGTTTGCGGAGTTCTTGCCCTGCATGGCTTGCAAGGGAGTATTGATGCGATCTTCTGGTGGGACCCCTTGCGGCAGCCCCGCAGTATTCGGTGCGATGCCGTAAATCACCCAATGCACCCAAGGCTTGGAGGTCGGTGCGTCCGGGTCATCGACAACCAGTGCCAGCTCCTCGGTGCCCTCTGGCAAACCAGTCCAGGTCAGGGGCGGGGAAAGCTCTTTGCCTTCTCCGGTAAACTGCCTGGGAATCTCATATTCATTTAGAAATGCAGGACTGGTGATCTTCATTGAAGCCTCCATTGGCCGGGGTGTTGGACTTGCTGCACGGAGCGTCTCTGGCAGAAATAGACCTGATGTTATGAATAATGCTGTAATTACGACAATTTGCACTCTGGTCCGGGCCATTTCTTCATCCTTCAATAATTTGAAAGTCCGTGATCGAGAGATGGCTCTCTAGCAAATTGTGTGGTGCGACATATTCTTTCGTGCTACGAAACGAACGCCTTGCGCTCGCTGTATAATTCCCGGGGGAAATCAATGAAGTTTTATTGTTTTGTCTTATTCATGATCGTCAGCGTTCTTGGGTTATCTGCTCCGGTCCAAGCCGGTGCCCGTGACCAGGCAGTCGGTTCCTACACCAAAGGCAAGCTGAAGAACGCAAGCCAGCTCAAGCAAAGTGGACCAGGTTATGTACTGCTCTTTCCTCACCGCGACCGGGCTTACGGAACAGACGACTTGATTGAGACGGTGGAAACAGTGGCGGAAGATCTCGCCGCGCGTTTTCCCGAAGGTGAGCGTTTGCAGGTCGGTGATACCTCGGCGCGCCAAGGGGGCTTTATCAGCGGTCATGCGAGTCATCAGAACGGGTTGGATGTCGATTTCGGCTATTTCCGGATGAATCACCAGGAACAGGAGTTCAACTGGAGCACGCTCTTTCCTGATTTCACAGCCCTGGGTTTTGATGAGGAATTTGTGATTGGCGGCAAACTTTCCAGTAATTTTGATCTTCAGCGGAACTGGGAGTTATTCAAAGCGCTTGTTTCAACGACTAAGATAAACCGGATTTTCGTGGATCAGGTCATCAAGGCTTCGCTCTGCACGTATTCCCGCTCTATTGACGATTTCAGCGTGGAAACGCTCAGGCATCTTCGCCCCTGGCCGAAACACGGAGATCATATTCATGTCCGCTTGCTTTGTCCCGCCTCAAGCACCAATTGTGCGCAGCAGGAGCCGGTTGCAGCTGGCAGCGGTTGCGATGAGCTTGGTATTGAATAATTGCTGGAGAAAATATGAAAATCATCACATCTTTTTTGGTCGTTTTCGGGTTTTTATCGTCGGCTGGTTACGCTGCCATTGATTCTGAACGCCCTGATTATTACCCTTATGACCCGATCCCGTTTCAGGGGTCCTCCTATGCTTATTGTCAGGGACAGACCACCTGTCCCAACGGAATGCTCATCGGTTGCTACGCCTATGGAAATTCCGCGACGTATGCCGCTTGCACCTGGACGGTATTTGCCGGAAACTATGTGGAATGCACGGGATACAACGATTTGGGTATTTGGGCCACCAGCTGGGCTCGCTGCTACTGAGGTCAACGCTCTTTGCCTTCGTTCTTTGTTGGGCGCTGGCATCGGCACACGGCGCCGAACTTCTCCCTTCAGTCATTTCTTTCGGTGGAACAGGGGTAGCCAGGATTCTCGTTGATGAAACTGAACGGGTCATTTCGGTCGGGCAAAAGATCGAATACGGCTCCAAAATCAAAACCGGGCCGGAAAACACCGTAACCATTCAGTACCCGGATCAAACCATCGTCTCCATTGATGCTGACAGCGAAGTCGAAATTCAGGAGCGCACCGGCGGAACCCAGGCGAGCCGGTTGCATGTCGGTCAAATCAGGGCCTCGGTTCTGAAATTGAAAACCGGTCAGATTCTTCCTTCAAAACCAAGATTCCTGGTTCGGACCCGGGCTGCGGTTCTTGGAGTGCGCGGGACTGAGTTCGTCATGGCGGTCGATCAGACGGGTTATACAACCCAGGTCCATACGCTGGAAGGTATCGTCGACGTTGCAGCTGATGAAAATAAATTGCTTTCCGGCCAGGGTGTACAGGTTGAGACCGGAAAATTTGTCCAGGCCACCGAGCAGGGTGTGAATGCTCCCCAGATTTTCGAACGCGAAGAGTTCATCAATAGCTTGAAGCCGAGTGTTCCCGGCGGACCCGCTGCACCGGTTTTCACGGATGTCGGTGGACACACGATCAGCAAATCAGACCTCATCAAGTTGAGCGATCCTCGGGTCAATCCAGAACCTCCTGCATTCAAGAAAGAGGAGCTCGCCCAGCAGAAACCCCCTGAACAGAATCAGCCAAAGCCAGAAGAAGCAAAATCAAAAGAGGAGGGAAGGAGAGCTCATCTTTGGTCTTTTCAGGCTGCAGTGTTTTACACCACGGGCTTTTCGGATCCTGAGTTCAGGGTACTCCGGAGGCCGAATCCGAAGCCGCTGGAGAATCCTTACTGGCACTCGGGCTTTGCCGACCGGATCCGGGCGGCATCGTTTAGCTGGAATCCCACGGTTCCGCTCCCTTTGACGGGGTTTCTTTCATTGCGTGGGCATTTGGGTTGGCTATTTGCGAGGGATGGTTCACTCCTCAACCGGCTCCTCGTCAGGGAAATGCAAGGCTTCGTCAATGCCACCTTATTTAAGAAATTTTTTGCGGAAATGGGTTTGGGAAAACAAACCTGGTTGCATAGCCCGTTCAGTGAAGGTCTTTTCACGGTGAACGCAGGTCTGGCTTTGCGGAGCAACCCCAAAGGTCTTGAAATCGATCGGATTTTCATCGGGCGCTCATTGCTCCTGACCCGTCCGCGGGTTGAGGAGTTCAAGGCGGGATTGGGCTTCAGCTTTTAAGCCTAATCGTGGCTGACTTCGTCTTTGAGTTCGTTTTCGTTCACCGCACCCGTTTCAGCCGGGAAGTACTTCTTCAACGTCTCGCCGATCGTGACGACCGCGATAGCGATGGCTTTTTCGGCGGGCATTTTGCGGAGGTCGTCCGAAAGCGCCTCAGAAAGACTGTTCCAATATTCCTGGCCGAGGACTTTGTAAATCCCTTCGTCCGCGTATACGGCGAATTTGTGCCGGCGCAGATTCACATAAAGCAGAACGGCATTTTTGTTCGCCGTTCTCCACATTCCGAAGCGGGCGAAAAGTTTTGCCGCCCGGGCGTACGGATCTCTTTCAAAGAATTTTCGTGATAAATGAACCCGAACCTCTCCCGTTGTTCCCTCTTCGGCCAAAGCGATCGCGTCGATAATAGGTGAATTCCCGGAATGAGTCGTTTTACCAGCTGCCACTTGCGCCTCCTCCTCCGGAGCGGCCTCCGCCGCCCCCGAACCCGCCAAATCCTCCGCCTCCAAAGCCACCGCCTCCTCCACCCCAGGCTCCGCCGAATCCACCGCCGTGACGGGATCTTCGGACGTTATTCCAGGGGCGGGGCCGGAACCACCCTTCGCCTGTGAAGTGAGCGTCCGACGAAGTCAGAATCGAGAGTGCAACCATGACAAGGAAAATTCCCAGTACCACCCAGAGCAGCCAGGCATTCTGACTGCCAATGGGTCTGCTGCCAAAAGATTGCCGGAAGGCTCCGGAAGCGATGATCTTTTCGGCATCTCCGCTGGCGATCAAGGGGCTTTCAATCACGTTCAAAATTTCGAAAGCGGCACGCGCAAGCGCTTTTCCAGGTTGATCGTTCTTCAGTTCTGGAATAAGTGCTTCTTCCAGGACCATTTTGGATTTGGCATCAGTCAGGGTGGGTTCCAGCCCGTACCCCACTTCAATCCGGGCTTGATGCTCTTTCCAATACAAGGCCAGCAAAATGCCATTGTCCTTGCCGCGCTGGCCGATCTTCCATTTCTGGAAGACTTCGTTCGTGTACTGGACAAGGTCTTCGCCTTCCAGTGAATCAAAAATGGCGATCAGGAATTGTTCGCCCGTCGCGTGATCGTGCTTGATCAGTAAAGTCTGGATTGCATAGAGCTCGGTCTGTGAAAGGACTTTTGCTTCATCCAGAACATAATAGTACGGAGCATCGGGAACGGCCTTGGCCGCATGAGCGCCTGAAAACGCGAACGGAAGTAAAAGCGAACCGAGCAGAACTGCGCCCATGCTCATTCGGGTGAATCTGGCGGTCAGACCGCAGTGACGCCGCTCACCCACCAAAGTCGACCTTCGGAGCAGTTTGCGCTCCACTGTCAGCGGAGAAATAAGGTCTGGCCTGGAAGCCTCTGAACCCGGCAATCAGGCTCTGCGGAAAGGTCCTGAGATACGTATTGTACTGAACCGCGCTGTCGTTGAAGCGTTGCCTTTCAATGGCAATGCGGTTTTCTGTTCCTTCGAGCTGCGACTGGAGCTCAAGAAAGTTTCTGTCGGCTTTCAGATCAGGGTATCTTTCAGCCACAACCATCAATCTGGAGAGGGCGCTGGTCAGCTGGGACTGGCTCTGGTCAAACTTGGCAAGATCTTCGGGCTTTTCAATTTTGAGCTGCCCGACGGAAGCACGGGCTCGGGTAACTTGTTCAAGGACGGACGCTTCATGCTTGGCGTAGCCTTTGACGGTATTGACGAGATTGGGAACCAGGTCTGCCCGGCGTTGGTAGACATTCTCGACCTGCGCCCACTTGCCTTTGACTCCTTCGTCGAGGCTGACGAGCGTGTTATTGATTGAAACCATCCAACCTCCGAAAATGAGGATGAGCAGCAAAATTCCAGCGACGATGACCCAGGGGCGATTTTTCATGAAGGTTCCTTATTGGATTATGATTCCCAGAATGTACCGAGAGGCGGGTGGGCCTGTCAATTGTCCTAAAAGGTACGAAAACAGTGGTTTAATGCGCTGCGCAACTCATTTCGGAGTTGATTGTCTTTGGTCCTCTGGGTATGAATCCAAGCAACACGCACACCTCAGAATCGTGGTGCCGGCCCTTGAAATGGTCGGTCGTGAGGTGGAGGGAGACGGCGGCAACTGGAAAAGGTTTCCAGAAGCTCAAAGTCTCAAACCGCGGTAACCCTGCCTGCGCCTTTTTCAAATCGTGCGCCGTCCGAGTTTCCCGCATTATTACTAGGAGTACATACACATGCCCGCAATTACTATGCGCGAGCTTTTGGAGTCCGGAGTCCATTTTGGTCACCAGACACGTCGCTGGAACCCGAAAATGAAGCCTTATGTTTTCGGCGATCGCAACGGAATCTACATCATCGATCTGCAGAAAACAGTCACGCAGACCCGCGCTGCCTGTGATTTTGCGGCGAAAATCGCCTCTGAAGGCAAGAAGATCCTTTTTGTCGGCACGAAGAAGCAAGCCAAAGATGTCATTCAGGAAGAAGCAGCCCGTTCCGGCATGTACTTCGTCAACAACCGCTGGCTCGGCGGCATGCTCACCAATTATCAGACCGTTAAGGCCTCGATAGATCGTTTAAAGAAAATCGAAGCCCTGAAGCTTTCTCCGGAATGGGATGAAACTCCCAAGAAGGAACAGTCCCGCTTTGATCGCGAACTCGACAAGCTCAAGAAGTCGCTCGGCGGAATCCAGGACATGAAGAAACTTCCCGGCGCGATCTTCGTCATCGACACGGAAAAAGAACATATTGCGATCAAGGAAGCCAAGAAGCTCGGCATTCCGACCATTGCCGTTGTGGATACGAATTGTGATCCTTCGAACATCAACTACGTGATTCCCGGCAATGATGATGCGATCCGCAGCATTCGTCTTTTTGCCCGACTGATCGCCGACAGCTGCCTCGAAGGCACCAAGACCTTCCAGGAAAAACTTCGCGCACAGGAAGGCGAAGCGACCGGCAAGGAAGAAGCCTCTGAAGAAAAGAAGGTCTCCCGTTTCGAAGGCGATATCGACCTTCAGGGTGTGGACGCCGCTGATCTCGAAGCCCAGGAAGCCGCTGTTGAAGGAGAAGCCGAAGCAACTCCTGCGACCGAAAGCGAGAAGAAGTAATGGAAATTTCAGCAGCACTGGTCAAGGATCTTCGCGAGAAGACTGGCGCCGGTATGATGGATTGTAAAAGGGCGCTGGCTGAGACGAGCGGTGACTTCGAAAAAGCCATCGATTATCTGCGCAAAAAGGGCATTGCCAACGCGGCAAAGAAGAGCGGACGCGCGACCAAAGAAGGCGCCGTTTATTCCTATATCCACGGCGAGGGCAAAGTGGGGGTCATGGTTGAGGTCAATTGTGAGACCGACTTTGTGGCCCGCACCGAGCAGTTCAAGCAGTTCGTGAAAGATGTATCGATGCACATCGCCGCAGCGAGCCCGACCTGGGTCCGCTCGGACGAAGTTCCCGCAGAAGTGCTTGCGAAGGAAAAAGAAATCGCAATCGCACAGATGCAGAATTCCGGCAAGCCGGCCGCAATGCTGGAAAAGATCGCTGAAGGAAAGCTGAAAAAGTTCTACGAGGAAAACTGCCTCTTGAACCAGGCTTTTGTGAAGGATCCCAGCAAGACGATTGAACAGCTTCTTAAGGAAACCATTGCTACGTTGGGTGAGAACATGTCGATCCGTCGCTTTGCGCGGTTCGCCCTGGGTCAGGGCCTCGAGAGCAAAGAAGCATAATAGCAGTACCAACCGATAGCAGGAGCATCCTGCTTGTGATTCCCAGGAGGTCCTCATGGCATCAGGATCAAGACGAAAAGAAGCGTATCAACGCATTCTCTTGAAACTTTCGGGTGAGGCATTGGCGGGAGACGCCGGATATGGAATCGACACGGAAGTGTTGAAAATCATCGCGGGCGAGATCAAAGAAATCCACAAGCAGGGTGTTCAAATCGGTGTGGTGATCGGCGGAGGCAATATCTTCCGCGGAGTGAAGGGTGCCACTTCAGGCATGGATCGCGCTTCGGCGGATTACGTCGGAATGCTCGCAACCGTTATGAATTGTCTGGCTCTGCAGGACGCGCTGGAGCAGATCGGGGTCAATACCCGGGTTCAATCGGCGATTGCCATGCAGGCTCTGGCTGAGCCTTACATCCGACGCAAAGCCATCCGGCATCTTGAAAAACACCGCGTCGTCATCTTCGGTGCCGGCACGGGGAATCCCTATTTCACCACCGACACGACCGCTGCCCTGCGCGCGATGGAAATCGGCAGCGAAGTGGTCTTGAAAGCCACAAAAGTCGACGGCGTTTACGATGCCGACCCCAAAAAGCATCCCGAAGCGAAACGCTTTGAGGAGCTGACCTACCTAGACGTTTTACAGCGTGGCCTCAAGGTCATGGATTCCACCGCCATCTCGCTGTGCATGGATAACAATCTTCCGATCATCGTTTTTAATCTGAATCAGAGAGGTTCTTTGAAACAGGTGGTGGCCGGCGGCCCTATTGGAACCTTGGTTCACTAATTTAAGGAGAAACACATGTCTAAAGCAGTGATCGATGCAATGGCTCAACACATGGACAAAAGTATTCAGTCGCTCAAAGGCGATCTGGGGAAACTTCGTACTGGCCGGGCGTCCGCAACGCTGGTGGAGCCCGTACATGTTGATTATTACGGCTCTCCGGTGCCCCTGAATCAGATCGCCAACGTCACCACTCCGGACGCGCGCACCATCCAGATTGCCCCTTGGGAAGCCGGAATGGTCGGCGCCATTGAAAAAGCGATCATGGCTGCCAATCTCGGCCTCACCCCCCAGAACGACGGCAAGGTCGTACGGATCCCGCTCCCACCTTTGACTGAAGAACGCCGCAAAGACATGACCAAACTTGTGAAGAAGATGGGCGAAGAGACGAAGGTTGCCATCCGTAATCATCGCCGGGATGCGAACGAGGAAATCAAGAAAGCCGAAAAGGGCAAAACCGTTTCTGAAGATGAAGCCAAGAAGCTGATGGATCAGATCCAAAAGAAAACGGACGAGAAGACCGCTGAAGTTGACAAGGTGGTCGCCGGCAAAGAAAAAGAAATCATGACTGTTTAGGCCCTCCTCATTTTCAGGGGAGCGAGGCGTGTCCGAACGTATTCCAAAGCATGTGGCGATCATTATGGACGGGAACGGTCGTTGGGCCGAACGACGGGGACACACGCGTGTATTCGGGCATATCCGGGGTACTTCGAAAGTTAAATCAGTCATTCGTGAGGCGGACCATCTCGGTATCAAGGCGCTGACTCTTTACGCGTTCTCGACGGAAAACTGGACGCGCCCGGATGGGGAGCTTTCAGTCATCTGGAAACTTTTCATCAAGTTTCTGAAACGGGATATCGATGAACTGCATCGGAATAATGTCCGGCTCCGGGTGATCGGTGAAGTTGAAAGACTCGCTCCTGCTGTTCGCGCTGTCCTGGATCCTTCTATCGAGCGTCTCTCTAAAAACACCGGACTTCAGCTCTCATTTGCCATTTCGTACGGCTCAAGACGCGAACTTGCACGTGCCGCCCGTCTTTTCGCCCTTGATTGTGAAAAGGGGCTCCGAAAACCGGAAGAGATGAACGAGCAGGTGCTCGGAGAATATCTCTGGACCTCCGTGCTGGGGGAATTGTCTGATGTAGATCTGGTGATCCGGACGAGCGGCGAGAAGCGAATCAGCAATTTTCTGCTCTGGCAGGCCGCTTATGCGGAGTTCGTCTTTCTGGATCTCTGCTGGCCTGATTTCACACCGGAGGTCCTGCGGGGGGCACTTCAGGAGTACGGGGCGCGCGAGCGGCGCTTCGGCGGATTGATTATAAAAGGAGTCAGTTCATGACCTCTCGTATTTGGACGAATGCTTCTTCAGAACTTCAGAAAAGAGTCATTACCGGTACAATCGGTGCTGCCCTCTTCATGTTGATCGTAATTTTCGGCGGACTGATCGGAATCACGTTTCTCACTGCCATTTTGGCCACGGCAATGGTGAACGAATTCGCGACTTTGACTCTGCAACTGCCGGATAAAACTGAGAAACGTTACGGCCTGCTGACGCTCGCCTGGTTCGCCTGCCTCATCAACGGTTTCAGTCCGCGCTCTGAATTCGAGGTTCTGCTGGTTTGCTTTTTCCTCCTGACCGGGGCGTTTCTGTACATGGCCAAGCGGCATCCGGCTGAAGATTTTGGCGCGCACCTGCGAGAGCTGATGGCTTCACTTTTCGGATTGTTTTACATCGTATTTCTTTTTAGCCATCTGCCGAAGGTTCATCAATCCGCCAATGGCGTTCACTGGAGTATTTTGTTTTTTCTGATTATCTGGGCGGGGGATACGGGCGCCTACTTTGGAGGCAGGAGATACGGCAAGCGCAAGCTTTATCCGGAGATCAGCCCCAAAAAGACGGTCGAAGGTTCAGTGGCCGGCTTGCTCTCGGGCTTGGGGGTCGCTGTAATTTACAAACTTCTGCTCTTCCGTGGTGCGAATTGGGGGGCTATACTCATAATTCCTTTATTGGTGGGTGCAGTTGCACAAACCGGGGATCTGGTTGAAAGTTTCATCAAGCGCGCTTTCGGCGTGAAGGATTCCGGAACTTTGCTGCCAGGCCACGGGGGTTTTCTGGATCGTTTTGACAGTGTCATCTTTGGGCTTCCGGTGATGTATGCCTGCCTAAGAATGTTCGGCTGACGGAGAATACAATGCTTTCAGTAATCGGTTTTCTAATCATTCTGGGTCCGCTTGTCATCGTGCACGAATTCGGACATTACATTTTCGCGCGTATTTTCAATGTCAAAGCCGAAATTTTCTCCATCGGTTTTGGGCCAAAGATCTGGGCCCGCAAGAAAGGGGAGACTGAAGTCAGAATTTCAGCCTTCCCGCTGGGCGGCTACGTCAAGCTACTGGGGGAAGACCGGGAAGCCGAACTCAGTCCGGAGGAAGCAGCTCGTGCATTGCATAAGCAGGCTCCCTGGAAACGCTTTCTCATTTTCTTTGGTGGTCCGTTTTTCAATTTCCTTTTTGCGATTCTTGTCTTCATGATCATGATGGTCGTCGGCGAACCGAAAATCACAAGCGTGATTGGTCGGGTGGTGCAGGACTCGGCAGCCGAAAAAGCCGGTTTTCACAGCGGTGACCGCATTGTGGCGATCGATGGCAAGCCCGTCAAAAGCTATGACGAGATCATGATGACCGTTGCGGAAAGCCCCAAAAAGTCGATCACTTTTTCAGTCGTTCCGAAAAAAGCGGCATCACAGGATCCAGTTCAGATCACGGTCACGACCAGTACGGAATCCGGTTACAGCATGTACGGTGAGTCGACCCATCTCGGACAGGTTGACGGAATGGAAATGGTCGCCCGGGCGCTGAACGTCGGTATTTCCGATCCCTCGTCGCCCGCCGGGCAGGCGGGCTTTACCACGGGAGATGTTATTGTAAAAATGAATGATATCTCTCTGAAGAGCTGGGAAGAATTGGAAGAGCAGTACGCTCTCATAAGTCCGGGCTCTCATGTTAAATTTGATGTGAAAAAAGCGGATGGCAAACTCGTGCAAGTCACCTTGGTCAAGCCGACTGCGAAGCAGGGTGGGAACCATGACATGGCTGATGCGTGGGGCCTGAGATCTTCCGAGCTTTTTGTTGAGAAAACAGTCCCAGAATCCCCGGCCGAAGCCTCCGGATTGACCTCGGGTGATCGGCTGGTTGCGGTCGGCTCCCGCAACGTTCAAAGCTTCTTTCAATTGAGAGAAGCGATCCAGGCTGCTGGTGAAAAAGAGGGCAAAATCACTTTGAGCTGGGAACGAAAAGGCGAAGTGACCTCCTCCGCATTGATCCCGACTGCAACGCAGGGACGCGATCCCGCTTTGAAAAAGACGGTTCAGTACACAGTCGGCGTATTGCCGATGCTGGTGATGGCGGAACCGGAAACCTACCTCGAGCGAGTTCTGAATCCTTTTGTTCTGGTTTACCGGGCGAGCGAGCGCGTCGTGACCTTTACCTGGCGCAATGTCGTTGCGATCCAGAAAATGCTCACCGGAGACGTATCGGTCGGGACCTTGGGCGGTCCGATCATGATCGGCAAAATTGCCGGAGAGTCTCTGACTCGTGGGCTGAGTGCATTCCTTGGAACGATGGCTATTCTTTCCATCGGTCTTGGAGTTCTGAACATTCTTCCGGTCCCGGTACTGGACGGCGGACACCTGCTTCTGCTCGCGATTGAGATTGTTCGTGGCAAACCGCTCACGATGCGAATGATGGAAATCATCCAGCTCGTCGGACTATCACTGATTCTGCTGCTCATGGCAGTGGTGATCCGGAATGATCTGGCAAGACTGACCTACTTCTGAGCTGAGCCATGAAACTACTCGCCTGGGATACCTCTTCAAAAGCTGGAGCACTTGTTGCGCTCGAATGGGATCCTTCGCTTAAAACGGGCTGGGAGGGCGTCAAGCTGATTGGTGAGTGGACGCTCAATGTGGACATGACCCACTCAGAACGTCTGCTCTGGGGCATTCATGAACTCCTCGAATCAGCCAACTGGAAAGTCGGCGATATCGATGTTTTCGGTGTCGGCGTGGGGCCGGGTAGTTTCACCGGCTTGCGGATCGGGGTCACGACCGCCCGGACGCTGGCCCATACCTTAAAAAAGCCGCTGGTGCGTGTTTCAAGTCTCGCGGCGCTCGCAAGACCCCCTGCTCTCTGGCTTGCGAATTCCAAAGACGTTGAACTGCGGAAAACTCTGGTCATTGCCACGACCGACGCGTGCAAGGGTGAATTATTCGTCCTTTCGGGTGCGGCCCGTTCAGTACTGGATTGTGTAATGATGGCCGAAGGTGATTCTGGCGGTATTTGGAAAAGGGGAGTGGATGAAGAGGTTCTTGCTCCCGAAGAATTGATGAAGAAGATCAAAAAAAAGCTCGCCGGTGCGGAAGCCGGGGATTCACAGCATTGGCTTGCGATCGGGGAGGGGCGCCACCGTTATGCAGAAGCCTGGGACGATCTCCCCTCAAAAAGTGAATTGAAGGTGCCCGCCGTTTTCGCAAATCAGGTTCAAGGTCGTTATCTCGGGCTTTTGGCCTGGGAAGCCGTGCAGGCAGGTTTATCGGTAGAAGGTCTTGCGGTTCATCCCCGGTATTTGCGGGCTTCGGATGCAGAGCTTAAGCTCAAGGCAGGTCTGCTGCCGCCCGGTCCCACTCGTGGCAAGGCATGAACGCCAGCATGACCCTGCTTGGGCCGGTTTGCGCGCTCCTTTCTTCAGTGACCTGGGCCATTGGCTCTTCCCGTTATTCCGTGCTATCGCGCGCTCATTCTGCTTTTTCAGTCAACTTGGCGCGTGCCCTGTTTGCCCTCCCGCTTTTTTTAGTCACGGTATTTGTCAGCAGTAACGGTGGCTGGCACCAGGGGTTGGAGCAGTTCACGAGTCTGAATTTTTCGCATATTGGGTGGTTTGCCGTCTCGATGATCGCGAGTTACGGACTCGGTGATGTGCTTTTCCTGGCCAGCACCCGGACCCTAGGCGTTCCGACTGCACTTGCGATTGCATCCTGTTATCCGATCTGGACGGCAGCAGCTGCCTGGCTCTTCCGTTCCGAAAGTCTGGCGGGTTTCCAATGGTTGGGTCTGTTCCTGGCAGTCCTGGGTATTGTCCTTGTGATTGTCCACAGCAGGGATCACCAGTCAGAGCCGGGTGAGAAATCCGAAAATTCCAAAAGGGCCAGGAATACAGGCCTGATTCTCGCATTTCTCACTTCGTTCATGTGGGCTTTGAACAGTTATTCCTGTGCACAGGGCGGAGCGGATATCTCGGCGGCCGTGGCAAATTCGATACGAATGGTATTTGCCATTTTTTTCAGCGTGCTCTTGGCCAAACTCGTCAAAAGTAAAGCGCCGTTGTTGCTTCCCGGCACCGTCCTTCGTGCCTCCGCCTGGATTTTTGTCCTGGAGGCTTTCGGTGGTTCGTATTTTTACATGTATGGTCTGACGCACTCACCCTTGGCCGCGGCAGCAACGCTTTCTTCTCTCGCACCTGTGCTGTCGGTGCCGATCGCCTGGTTACTCGGGATCGAGAAATTCTCTCTTCTACGCACCGTCGCCATCCTGATTGCCGTCATCGGAGTGTGTCTGCTTCTTGCTGCCGGACGATCCGTCTAGTATAGTTTGGTCAGACATGCGCAAAATTTACTTGGTTCCCAATTTCGTGACGACCGCCAATATGTTCTGTGGGTTTTACTCCATGGTGGCTTCCATTCACGGCGATTTCATTCCCGCCGCCTGGGCCATTCTGGCGGCTGCGATCTTTGACATGCTGGATGGACGTATCGCCCGGCTCGCGCGGGCTACCAGTCAGTTTGGCGTGGAGTATGACAGCCTTTCTGACCTGATCTCTTTTGGGCTCGCTCCCTCTATTTTGTTTTATCGCTGGTCGTTGGAGCCCTTTGGACGTCTCGGGTGGGCCGCTGCTTTCCTTTTTGTGGCCTGTGGTGCTTTGAGGCTGGCGCGGTTCAATGTGACAGCTGCCGTTCTTCCCAAAGGTTACTTTCAGGGATTGCCGATTCCGATGGGCGCGGGGATTGCGGCCACTTTCTATATTTTCTCGCAGGCGATGGGCTGGGAGGCCGTTTCTGAGGAATATGTCGTGCTCGTTCTGACGTTTGCTTTGGCAGGACTCATGATCAGTACAGTTCCGTTTCCGTCCTTCAAAGAGTTGAACTGGCGATCCCGCACCAGCTTTGCCTACCTGATTGCCGCCGTTCTCGTGATGATCTTGGTTGCGATCAAGCCCGAGGTTGTGATCTTCGTTCTTCTTTCGTCTTATGTTATCCTGAGCCTGTTTTGGTGGGTCGTGCGTCTGGCTCGCGGAGAGAAATTCGTAATTTCTGAAAAACCGGGCGGTTCACAGCAGTCACACTGAGGGGGAATTTTGCTTCTAAAACGTGGTCAGTCTGCCCTTTTTGTACTACTTGCAGTCTTTTTTGCTGTTCCCTCGCCCGCAGGAGCGACCGTGACGATCACGCCGGTCGCCTATAGAGGGAATAATCTCAATAACGTGGTTACTTCCACTTCTGGCACGATCGCCTACTATGGAGTTCAGACCGAAACCGTCAGCGCCGCTGATGGCGGCAGTGTCTTTGATTCAGATTCAGGTTACGCTTTGATGGATGTGCGAACGGGACAGCCCGTCGAAAGTACGCGATCAGGGGCTTTTTATTTTGATGTCAGCTCTTCGAGTGCTACCGCCTCAAGCGGTGGGCTGGTCGTAACGGTATCGGTAGGTGGCAAGGCAGTACCGATTGCCGCCGTCGGTGAGAGTGTTTGCTCGGAATTAAATTGCCAGGATACGGGTGGACCTTTGGGGTCGGCATTTTATCTTGCGGCCAAATACAATCCAGGGAGCATCATAAGGATTGGAATATATCCCAAAGATGTCTGTGCGACTGTTCTCAGTGATGGAAATGGTTGTACTGCAGACGGTAAGGTCAAGGCGCTTGCGGGCTCTCCAGCGCACATGCCACTGCTAATTGAATTTAAAGCCGCCGCAGTTACCGGTGCCCCGACGGGTGCCGCGCTGGATTCGCTTTCGACCTTTGCCATTCGCATGCAGGTAGATAAGCCAACGATCGGTTGTCCCGATAAAACGACGGTCTATTTTCCAGGTGACGAGGAAATTATTCTGAATTCTGCGGGTTTTTATAACGCGACCGGAGGCACGCCCGCACCCGCTCCGGCGCAGTTTGTTTATGTAGTTGCAGACGAGAACAAAACACCGGCAACGATCGATGACTCCTTTGCTGGTTTTCGAAGCAATCAGAATGTTCGGTTGATCACGATCGGAGACGCCAACGCGCAAGTCACCGGTTTCGTGAATACCACCACTGGTGATGATCATCAGTATGCCGTATCGTTCCTGATCCGGGATGCGGCTGGCATGCTGGCAAGCCCGAGTACGCTCGGTTATCCAGGCGTTTGCCGGCTCCAGGGCGTTCAAACTTCCAATATTCAGGGATTTCTGTCGAGCAGCAAGTGTTTCATCGCAACCGCGGCGTTTCGTTCGGTGGAAGCGGGACCCGTGGAGCTATTGCGGGAGTTCAGAGATCATGTACTTTTTGAATTTGCCCCGGGGCGTTCTTTTGTTGAGTGGTATTACTCCTGGTCGCCCCAATCGGCCGAATGGCTGGTACGCAACCCCGTCTTTCGCGCTCCGGTCCTGGTGAGCCTGATTCCGCTGCAAATCATCGCGTTTATAAGTTTGCATTCCGTGATTCTGGTTGTTGCTGCATTCCTTTCATTGATTCCAGTCTCTTTGGTCCTGCAAGCTCGGCGGCAGGAGAGACAAACGTGAAAATTTCACATGTCTTGACTTGTGCCGCATTTCTCATAACTGCCGCCTTTGCGGAGGAGAAATCCGTAGAGCCCTATATTGACCGCCTCAAGAGCGGGATGGAAGCTCCGGCGGAGCCCGCAGAGTCTCCGGAATCCTATACCGAAAGTATTCGCAAGGGCTTGCCAGTCACTCCTGAGTCCGAGAGTTCTTCGGATCCGGAAAATTACATAAAAAAATTGAGAAGAAACCTTCCCGAAAATGCTGGTGAAGAAAAGTCCTATACGGAACGGAAGAAAGAAGAGCTGGGTACGCCTGCTGAAGAGGAAGGCGCAATTGCCAAGTTCAATAAAGGGGAGTCTGAACTGAAACCTCGCCGTGAAGGGGAAATTCATAACGCCTTCGGTTTGAAGATGGGAACTTCAGTTACCAGGAATACCCTTGCGCAGGCGGGTTCATCACTCAGAGCTTTTACCGACGTTTACGGTACGGCCTGGGCTCCGGACCTGACCTTCTTTTACGAATATCAACCCTTCCACAGTGAATGGTTCGGTAATTTCGGGCTGATGATGACGGGTGGGGGGAGTTTCCATAAAGGAAAAGGTAAATTCGAATTCACACTCCTGAACAGGCAGGATGCCGACCGGCCTTTTGCAACAGAATCGCGAACCACTTTGAATTTCTTCACTCTTCCGGTGACTCTTGCCGTGAATTATCGTTTTAACCTGCTTCGAATCCTGCGCCCGTTCATCGCTGCCGGTCCCTCGCTCATCGGCTATATGGAAACCCGCAGTGACACCAAATCGGGTCATCGGGGCTACTCCACGGGCCTTTGGGTCTCGGGAGGCGTGGCGCTCCTGCTGGACTGGCTGAGTGCGGGTTCAACCTGGAATCTGTATGCTGAGCACAACGTGAAACATTATTACCTTACTGTGGAATATTCCCGGATGAGCAGATTGTCCGGCGCGATTGATTTTGCCAATTCCGGTATCTATGCCGGGTTGACTTTCGAGTACTGACGATGTGGAAGTACGCCGCAATCGTCTCGTATGCGGGCACCGGTTTTTGCGGCTGGCAGAAGCAGCGCGGGTCCGCAGCCAATGGAGGCGCAAGCCTGCAGGCCACGATGGAAGAAGCTCTCGCACGGATTACAAGTGAAGCTCCCACTGTTGTCGGAAGTGGACGCACGGATGCGGGAGTACATGCACTCGGGCAAGTCGTTCATTTCGTTTTGAGAGCCAAAGAATGGGATACAGGAATTCTGCTTCGCGCACTGAACTCCTTGCTGGCTTCCAGAATACAGGTCCTGGAGGTTCGGCCCGTTGGGATCGAATTCCACGCACAACGGAGCGCCGTTAAGAAGCAGTACAGCTATTATTTCCAGGAGGGACCTGCAGCCGTTCCTCACCTGAAGCATTATAGCTTCTGGGTCAAAAGGCCTCTGAACATCGCTCTGATGCATGAGGCTGTATCCGCTCTGATTGGAGAGCACGACTTTAAACCCTTTCAGGCATCCGGGGCCCGGCCCGGGTCCACTGTCAGGCAGATCCTCGAAGCAGAGGTGACGCGTGAGTCTTTGCCCTTCCCGGGGGGAGCCTTGGGTATGCGCCACGAAATCGGGTTGGTGCGCGTCCGGGTCGTCGGGACCGGGTTTTTAAAACAGATGGTCCGCGGGATTGCCGGGACTCTCTTGCAAGTAGGCGAAAATAGAAGGCATCCTGCCTGTACCCGCGAAATCCTGGCCTCCGGAGTCCGAGCTGAAGTTGGTCCCACGGCGCCTGCTCGCGGGCTTTGGCTCGAGCAGGTCTGGTATCCAGAGCATTTCGGCCTTTAAATTCCCTAAACCATTGACATCGCGGGGAATCGTCGCTTAAAACCAGCGCCTATGCAATTTAAGATCGAGATGGAAAAGACGTCCAATATTGTCCGCAAATTTACGATCAGCGTACCGGCTCAGGTCATCGCCAATCGCTTTGAAAAGGGCTTGGCTGAAGTTCAGCGCACAGCCAAGATCAAAGGCTTCCGCCCTGGCCATGTGCCGATCTCTGTTGTGAAGCAGTATTATGCAGATGACGTCAGAGGTCGTGTTTTCAATTCTCTGATCGACGAGTCTTATCAGGAAGCCGTCCGCGAACATAAAATCGCGACCGTAGGCAGCCCAAAAATCGAAGGCTTGAAGGACCAGACCCTGGGTGAAGACAAGGAGTTCACTTACACCGCAACTGTTGAAGTTCTCCCGGAGATCGAGGCCAAAGGTTACACCGGCTTGGCGCTCACCAAAGAGCCATCTGAAGTGAACGATGGCGATATCGAAAAAGTGATCGAAAATATCCGCAGCTCCCATGCCGAGCTGAACCCGATTGATGGCCCAGCCAAAAAGGGTGATTTTGCCGATGTGACATTTTCAGGTGGTCTGATTACCGATAACGGTCTTGAGGAAAAGCCCGGAATGAAGGGTACCCGCATGATCGAACTCGGGTCCAATTCCATGATCCCGGGTTTTGAAGACAATCTGGAAGGGATGAAAAAAACCGAGACGAAAACTTTCAAAATTAAGTTCCCGAAAGACTATCAGGAAAAGGATTTTGCCTCAAAGCAGGCTGAGTTCACCGTGACCGTCAACGAAGTGAAGGAAAAGAAATTACCGGAGCTGAACGAGGAATTCAGCAAAAACATGGGCTATGACACCATGGATGAGCTGAAAAAGAACATCCGCGAGCACGTCCAGAAGGACAAGACCGAAGAATCCGAGCGTAAAGTCAGAAGCGATCTCATGCAGATGCTGATCGACAAGAACAAGTTTGATGTTCCGGGATCCCTGATTGAGGCGCAGACCCGCGCTCTGGCGCAGGACTGGAGCCAGGAGTTAAAGCGTCAGGGGTTCAATGACGAGATGATCAAGCAAGCCGTCACCACTGAGCTTGAGAATTTAAAGAAACGGGCTGAAAGCCAGGTCCGCGCAAGCCTGATCCTCGAGTCCATCGCAAAGCAGGAAAAAGTCGAGATCAAGCCCGAGGATTTTGAGGCTGAATTGCAGAAGGTAGCGGGATCCATGAAGGTCGGACCGGAAAAACTGAAAGAGTTTTATGCCAAAGATCCGGGCCGCAAAGAGGACTTTATCTTCCGCATGCGCCAGGAAAAGACTGTTTCGTTCCTGATCGAAAAGGCAAAGATCAAGAACAAGTAATCCTTAGGCGGACGACCCTGGGATGCAGGCGATCTGGGGTACTTTTGATCTCCAGGGGAGCAGTTCGGCTTTTTTGGTCGAGAGTGCCAGGATCATGTCTAAGTCCTGATAGTTGAGCTGTTCGGGTCTCGTGAACTTGATCCCGTAACGGTACAGGGTCGTTTCGTAATTCCCGAAGACTTCAATCACGTTCTCGCGCCGGGTGATCAGGCCGACTATCGTGAAGGCTAAATTCGAGTGGGCGTGATCAATGATGATGCGGACCCAGCGACGGTGCTCGATCACTTCAAAGGTTTTGAGAAGGCAGCCCGAAAGCGAAATATTCGAAATGTAGCCTGACTGGGTACCGAAACCCGCTGCAAAGTACGACCAAGTCGCTCTTTGGATCAGTTCGAATCTTTCGTGCTTTCTATGAGACATCTGTTCTTTCCTCCTCGGAGAGAGTTCCGACATAAGCACGATGCGTGCCAGCGTTCTTTACCTCTAGGGTGGAGCTCCGCGGTGTTTTTTTGGAAATGCAATTGCAGCTCGCAATTATCCGTTCAGTATAACCAGTCGGGAGTTTGCAACTTTAAATCCCTCCTGATCGAGTTTTGCGAGTGCTGCCGTGAAAATCTGGTCGGCAATGATGTACTGCTGGGCGTAGTTGTCGATCGTGTAGATCAGTTTAAAGAGAATCCAGGACTCATGGAGTTCGCTGATGTTCACGAATGGCACGACCTCCTTGTGAACGCCTGGGGTGGCAAGCGCCGAGGTCTGAATGATCTCTTTCGCCCGGGGGATCGGTACGCCATGGGGCAATTTGAATAAGAGAGTGCGGTAAAAAGGCTTATTGCGGGCTGCGAAATTCGCCACTTCTGATTGGGCAATGGCGCGGTTGGAAATCGTGACAATCTCATCGCCAAAGCCCAGCAGGACGGTGGCTCGCCACGAGATCTCTTGGACTTGGCCAACCCATTTCTGACCCCCGGTTTGGACTTCAATCCAGTCTCCGATCTCGTACGGTTTGTCGAACTGCAGGGCAATCCCCGCAAAGAGGTTGCCGAGGGTATCCTGAAGGGCGAGACCCAGAACCAGCGAAAGAATCGCCGAGGTGGCTAGAAGCGGCGTCAGGCGTACGTTGAATATATCGGTAGCCACCCAGCCGCAGAGCATGATCGAAATAAGAAGCGTGAACAGGTTCACCAGTAAAACGGGTACGGCTACTCTCATGTGGCTCATGAAGAGGTATTCGAAAAGCAGGATTCGGGAGGTCTTTACAAAAACAATGACTCCCCAAAGCAGGGCGGCAAACCCTACATACGAATTGATTCTCTCGAGTGTCGGTGTTTGCGCCAGAATCAGGTGGTTGACTCCATAATAGACCAGAAATACGCCCAAGCCCCCGCCCATGTGCAGGAGCAAGTTGCTGAAAAGGCCACGCAGATTTTTATGACGCATCGCAGAAAGTTCTTTGAGGAATACGCTGTAAATCACCCAAGCCCCGGCTGCCAAACCTAGGACCGCCAGGACGGGCTCGAGAGTGACAAGTTCCTGTATCCGCTCAGCCGGAATCCAAGAAGGGGATGATTTCATCGTGTCAGCTGCTCTTCGATTTCATTCAAGAGCTTCTTGAGGCCTTCGGCATACGAGAGAAGGCGGTCACGACCCTCTCCAGCTTTCCACTTGAACCCGGGCACATTGATTCGCTTCTCGTTCAGTAAATACGTGAACGGTTCGGCTTCTTTTTTGGTCTTCACGGGTAGGTCTTTGACGGGTGCTGCAGCAAGCTCGGCCGGGATCTGATCATCGAGGGTGGCGGCTTGGGCAATCAAGGCGGCGTGTTCTTCAGGGGCGGTGATGAGAAGCTTGCGAAGGAGGGCGCGGTTCTTGAGACCGCGGCCCATAAGGTCTGCCTTGGTCGTGTCTGGAAGCCGGGTAAATCCAATGCATTCGGTAATCCGGGATTTGGGCTTCCCAAACCCTTTGGCCAGACCTTCGTAACTGGTGTAGGCCTGTGCCTCAAGAAGGGAGAGGTAACCCTCGCCTTCTTCAAGAGGGTGGAGGTCGGCGCGATCCAGGTTTTCGCGAAGGGCGATCTCGTGGGTGGCTTTGTCATTGGTCGAAAGCACGCGAGCAGGAATGCGGTCCAGTCCCGCCAGCTTCGCAGCGCGCAGGCGGCGTTCGCCAGCGATGACTTTGTAGCGATCGCCGTCCTGGACGACCAGAATCGGCTGAAGCACGCCATGCTCCTTGATCGAATGAGCCAGGGCCTGCAGCTCCGCTTCATCGAAGTGGACGCGGACCTGAAGTTCTGAAGCATCGACTTTGTCCACAGGCACAAAATTGATCATGAATGTCGTGAGCGTCTTCAGATGGGTATGAGTCGTGCCCGCGGAGCTGCGGGCAGTTGAGTAAAGTTGCTTGAGATAACCGCTGCCTTCGCGTGTCTTGATCCGGCTGGTGGTATCTTCTTTTTTCTGTTCTTCGCCTGAATTTTCCATCGTGGAACCCTCCCGGGTATTGGCCAAATACAAATTCAATTAATTATTGATGATGAGCTCTTCAGTGAGCGTATGAATATCTTGCGCGGCCATGCCTTTGGCATTCACGCCCCAGACCGAGGTGCGCCGCTTGGTCGCTTCGTTCATATCCGCGCTGCGGTTGACGACGGTCTTGGTGCAATGTTCCGGGAAACGGCTCCGGAGTTCGCCCAAGACCTCCTGGCTGATGACTTCGCGGTTGTCGTACATGTTCGGAATAATCCGGACGTCCAGTTCGTGGCGGAACTCGCGTTCCATGTCTTCAATCGTTGCCATGACCAGGGACATTCCATGGAACGAAAGGGGGTTCGTGGCACAGACTACGTTGACGAGCTGAGTGGCGACTAGCATCGAGCAGTTCAGAATCGAGGCGGCGGGGTTGGTATCGGCTACGATCAGATCGTACTGATCGGCGACTTTCGCAATGGCTTCGGCCAGGCGATACTCGCGGCGTGGTTTATTGTTGAGCGGGATTTCGATGTTGCAGAGTCCGAGATTGGCCGAGATCAGGTCCAGGCCCGGAGCAACATTCATGATGGCCTGGTCAATTGGAAGATCATTGATCAGGATATCGTAAATCGAGGGGCGCTCATGCGCATCCAGTACATCAAGATTCAGGGTCAGGTGCCCCTGACCATCGAGGTCAATCGCGAGTACTTTGAGTCCGTACATGGAAGCGCGCATGACGAATTGGGCGGTCAGCGTGGACTTGCCGGTTCCACCTTTCACGTTATAGAACATCTGAACTTTATGCTTCGGCAGTCCGGGATTGAAAGAGCTCACCACTGTATCGGTCGCCGCGGCGACCGGTGTGGTACGCATCGACCGGAAGTACTCCTGCATGCTTTCGAGCGCGATCATCTTGCGTTCGACGTTCCCGACCTTCTTCTTCATGGTTTTGAGAACACCCTCGAGTTCGAGAGCCGAAATCCGATTGCGATCGATTTTGGCCGTGGTTGCGAATTCAGCTGGGGTAAAGCAGAGATCCTTGAAAGACGCCATTTTGGATTGCCCTCCGTTGGCAATGTCAAAATTCTAAGCTGTCAAAATTTCCACGCAAGGAAAAAGGTCCGTTCCAGAAAGATTTCTCCGGATTTGTTTCGGTCGCCGCGGCGACCGATTGAAGATCAGCGGAATTTGCGCGGTCGCCGTGGCGACCGATCCGGGATTATGAGCTTGCGCTTTGATAACGGCGCAAGCCACGTCTCCAAAGGATCGTGTTCAAAATGAAGAACCCAAGGAGTACCAGGACCAGTGCCAGATATTCCCAGAGTTCGAGTCCGTGGAGCAAGGCCCGCGCGGGAACACTTCCTATGAAGGCAAAAGGAATGAAGGTCAGAATGAGATAGCGGATCACCTTCGGATAAATTGCGTCCGGTTTGGATGCAAAGGCGAAGAACTGATAATAGAGGCGCACCAAAGCCCAGTTCCGATCCGTCCAGAAGATCCAGACTGCAAAAGCAAAGCGTAGAAGGATCGCCGAAATAACGCCGATGAACATCCAGAACAAAACCAGAGCCCAACGCATGCCGCCTGCGAACCCCGCTTGCGGGGCGTAATGGACAGCGATCATCAAACCCATCGAAATCGTGAAAATGGCAGTCAGGTTGATCCAGCGGGAGAGTGCCAGGAAGAGCGGATGCACGGGTTTGGTTAAAAGAATGTCCAATTCACCCTTATTGACCAGATCCGAGAAGTTGAAAAAGTTCCGCTGGAAGAAAACCGTGAAAAGAGCGTCCGAAGTGAAGAAAATCCCCAGGAAGAAATACACCTGATACTTGGTCCAGCCCGCAATCGAGGGCACGTTGGAATAGATGACCGCAAAAAGGCTGACCTCAACCAGGATCCAGACGATATCGACTCCGACTGCAGTCACGAAATTCGCTCGATAGACGGTTTCCCTGACCCAATTATTCTTGAGCTGGATGGCATAAATTCTTGCATAGAGTTTGAGCCGTTCAATCATGATCTAGCCGCCCAGACTCACGTATTTTTTGATTCCCAAGCCCCAGGTGAAACGGATCAGCACCCAAAGAACAAAAATCCATAGAAACGCCACGCCAAGCTGGCGAACAAACTCCAAATGAGTCCATTCTCCGAGGGCGTACTGCGCGGGTCCGAAGACATAGAGATAAAATGGGGTGCTCTTCCAGATCCAGCTCATGGATTCTGGAAATAAATTCAGCGGCAGAAGCTCTCCGGAAAGAATGCTGACGGCCATGTTCTTGACCATCAGTAAACCGTAAGCGTCTTCCCAGCGGAATGCCATGGCAGAAAGGACGGCTCCAATCTGGAAGTGTATGACATTCCCGAGAAGCGCAAGGAGCATGGCGCCGATCATGCGCAAAGGGGATGCCTCGGAGGAGAGTACGGAGACACTCAGGACAATACCGATCGCAAGGGATAATGCAGAAATCAAAAGTTTCGAAGCCACTCCTCTTATATAAATAAACTGGATCAGGCCCACGGGGCGGATGAGATAATTGCTTAATTGTCCGGTCCGGATCATCTCGGCGAGTTCAAAGTCCTGGTCTCCGCCGCGGACTTGGTTAAAGAGTACGCTCACCAGAGTATAATGAAGCATCTGAACGTAGGTCATTCCCGCAAGTTCGGTTGCGCCGTCGGTCTTGAAGATTGCGTACCACAGCACCCATTGGATTGCGGCGGGTACAATTGCGTTCCCCAGAATTTCCATCAAGAATTCGACTCGGTAGGCAGTATAATCTTTAAAGCCGTTCTTTAGAGCAGCCAGACGCCAGTTCAAGGCTTGATCCCACCTTCAAAAACGCGTTGAATCACTGACTCAAGACTTTGCTCTTCAATCCCCATGTCGATAATAGTCCCGTGCTGCATCAAGATCTGGAGCACGGGGACGATCTGGTCCTGTTTGAGCGTGAAATACACGCCACCGGTCTCCGGGGCAAGATCTGGATCTTCCGCCCGTTCACTCATGGCTACCGAGATTTGATTTAGAGGAAGCCGGGTAATCCGACTCAGTTCTTCCAGGTCGGGTACGAGGGAAAACCGAACTTTCAGCCGGCGCTCTCCTTCGCGCAAGAGGCCAGCAGGTTTGCCATCATAAATGAGTTCCCCCGCCCGCAAAATAAGCACCCGCGAGCAGAGGCGTTCGATATCGTCCATATTATGACTGGTAAGGATGATCGTGGATTTTTCACGCTGGTTGAAAACTTTCAGAAACTCGCGGAGCTTGGCCGCGGCCATGACATCCAGGCCGATGGTAGGTTCGTCCAGGAAAATCACACTTGGCCAATGCAGGATGGCTCCGATTAATTCCATCTTCATGCGTTCGCCCAGGGAGAGGCGGCGGATTTGCGTCTGCAGGTGCTGCTTCACATCGAGAAGTTCAGAAAGAATCTGAACGCGTTCCCGGTAGAGTTTGTCGGGAATGTCGTAGATCGCATGAAGCAGGTCGAAAGCGTCGTTCGCGGGGAGGTCCCACCAGAGCTGGGCTTTCTGCCCCATCACGAGGGCGATCTTGCGTCGGAAGTCCAGAGGTCGTTCAAAGGGGTTGTAACCTAATACCCGAGTACTGCCCTCGGTTGGAGGGATCAGCCCAGAAAGGATCTTGAGCAGTGTTGTCTTTCCGGCACCATTGGCTCCGATCAATCCGACAAAGGAACCGGGCTCAACATTAAAGCTCACGTCCTTCAGCGCGAAGTGCGTTTGAATTTCGGGTTTGAAAAGAAGCTGCATAGCCCCGGCAAAGCCAGGAGCTTTTTTGGTGGACCGAAAGGAGCGCGATACATTGCGAACTTCGATCACAGGAATCAGAGCTGGGGAATTTCCATGCCGGAGGTCACTTTGCGTTCACCGGTTTTGGTGGAACCTGAAAGGCCTTCTACAAACGCATTGTATCGGGTGATAATCGGACGCCCTTTGCCCAGGTTGCTGGGTTGAATTGCCCTCTGGACAAAACCGGTTTGCACCGGGAAGGCGGAGATGAGTTGGGCCGAATGATGGAACGGGTCTTTGACTGTGTAGATCAGGAGGTGGGTGTTGCCCTTCGGGTTCGCCTGGTTCAGGAAAGGCACGAAGTCCGTGAAAAGTTTGACGGTGCGGACTTTGCCGTTTGCGTTGGCGGCTTCGACTCTTTCCTCAAGACGGATCGGCTTTAATTCTGAAAATTTCATCCGGCGGATTTCACGGGCGGCATTCCGGGTAGCTTTTCGGATAACCTGAAACTCGTTTGCTTCAGTACGGAAAGCAATGGTTCCGATAAAGGTAGTCACGTTCATGAAGAGTGAACCTTCGGCCGGTGTCGGTCCAAGCGTTCCGAGAGGGAGGTTAAAGCCCTCTTCGATTTCTCCTTGAACCCAGCGCGCTCGTTTGAAGCCATAGGGGGTCTTCAGGATGCTGAACAGGTAACCGTAGGTGTGTTCCATTCCGGCATGCACAACCCGGCTCTCGCCCTGGGGCGCGGGAACGCCAAAGAGTTCGGCCAGACTCTGGATGATCCCGGGATGAACGATGATGCCTTTCGCGTTCTCATCAAAATTGATGCTCTGACCCCAGAGGTCTTTGAGTTCCGGCTTTTCACCGTCGGTTTTGATCTGGGCGTAAAGCCTCGGGAGCAAAGTCTGAAGCGCGGGTGAAACAGTACGGCCTGCTTCCGCTTCAGCGATGAGGGTCCGAGCAGCTCCCGCCCAAGGGCAGTCTTCCGGTTTTTCGCCTGCCGACTGGTCTGGACAAGAGGCTTGCTCCAAGGCAAGGAGGGGGCGAATCGCATGCGCGAGTCCGATGATCAATGATGCGAACCCGATGGCAAAAATAATTTTGGAAACAGGCATGGCGGATCTCATACGGCAGCTCCTTAGAACCTGAGCATTTAGCACGGGGTCTGGGCCGCGGCAAGGCAAGAGGCTGTACGAGACCCTGGCTTATTTTACGGGTTCCCCACAGGTCAGCATCTGCTTTCCGTAGTACGGATTGCGGGTCTCACCCTTTTTCTGAATCCAACTTCCTGGATACATGGTGCATTGCATTATTTTAACGCCTTCGCTGGGATGCTTTTTCGACAACTCAATCATGAGATCCGAAAGAGCTTTGAACTCGGTCCTGGCAGTTTCGATTCCGGTCGTCTTTGAGAGGCGTTCTGCTGAGGATGCGATTTTCCCGTATAGGGCGCGTTCATCGCCGGCCGAATTTTTCACTTCGGCTTGAGCGTGCGAAGCGACTTTCCTGGCGGAGGTAACCGCGGGCTTGAGTTGATCCGCAGCAAGTGATTCCTGGGTCTTCAAGTATTCCTGTTGAACTTGACCCGCGGCACCAAAAGCAGGTTGCGCAGCACCACAGGCAACCGCTAAGAAGAAAGAGAGGGTTGCGAGGGAGGTTTTCGGCATGGATCGTCCTTTCATTATGATCTTTTTTTGCTTTTTCTGGATCATGCTGACTTCGGCCGTATTTGCCAAAGATCGTTCGTCATTACCTCCCAATACAGAAGGTACTCTCAACAGAATGGCAAAAATTCATGCAAAATTGCAAAACATTAATTTGACCTACCGTCGGGATGTCATGCCGATTTTTGAGAAGAAATGTTTCGACTGCCATTCGGGGCGTACGCATTATCCCTTCTATTATAAGCTGCCTTTTGTCCGTAGCATGATTGACGCAGATATCACCGAGGCCCGGGCGGCTCTGGACCTTTCTTCTGAATTTCCGTTCGGCGGCCATGGGCTCTTTTCAACCGACCTGCCCAAGATCCGTCTTGAAATTGAAGAAGGGGAAATGCCGCCGTTCTTTTATCGGGTCATGCATCAAGGCAGCGCGGTTACAGAGGAAGAGCGCAAGCGCATTTTCAACTGGGTGGATGAGTCCCAGAAAAGTTTATTGCAGAACTTTTAAATTTTGACCTGACCCAAGCCGACGCCGGCCAGCTATTTACTTAGTTTTTCACAAGGATAATCGCGGATGAGTTCTTCATTGTCCTTGTGACGGCCACCCGCTTTTTCTTCACTCTCATATGCCACATGGCAGTGATACTCATTGAGAACCTGTTCGAGCGGGACCTTGTTGAAACATTTCTGCATGACCGCAAATACTAGGCCGGTCCGGTGCATGCCTCCGTAACAATGCATGAGCACATTTCCGGGAACAGATTTCACGACCGAAATGATTTCTGCCACCTTCTCGATGATCTTTTCTTTTTTCACTTCCTTGAACTTGTACTGGTAATTCAGGACATCGGTATAGATCTGAGCGCCGGCTTTCTGGAAATGCTCTTTTTCTTCGATTGAGAGCTGGGTATGGGAGTCGAGATCGCCTTTGTTGTAAAGATTCACGACCGAGCGCACGCCGCCTTTTTCGACCAGTTCGTTGATGCAACCCGGAGCTTTATTAAGGAATGAAGAGCGGTAGATCGTCTTCTTCTTTCCGTCGGGCAAGGTGAAGATCGCACTGCCCACGTTGGAGTTTGCGGCGATCTGTGCCTGGACCGTCCGTTCAAAAAGCGCGGGGTTGGTCTTGCGAATATCGTCCAGTCCGTATTGCCATGAAACCTTGTCGTTGCAGGACGAAAGCTTTCCGGCGGTGAGCGCCGGCTTCATGATATCGCAGCGGAAGGGCGCTGGAGGTGAGCCTGCCCAGGTGGGGCTCGAGCAAAGGAGGGCGAAAAGGGAAAGGCTGGGGAGCAATTGAGATTTTTTCATGCTTCTAAGGATACACCGTCGCGCGCGATTGGGAAATTATCTGGAACCAGGTTTGGCAAAAATGGATCTCAAAGCAGCTTGGGCAAAAGCTGCCTAGCTCACGAGAATTGCTTTCATGGATTCATGGCCACAATCGACATCGGATCTGTGTCTTTTTCAGAACCATCCATCAGAAGGACGAGTCGGCTCTTGATTGCTCCGAAAACCAGATCGGAAGGCGGAAGCGAAAAAGTTTCGCCTTCGATTTTGATTTGCTCTTCGAAGGGGGAGGGTGCCACATTCACGGTCCGAACTATTTCATAGGAGCGCGTCTCCATGGAATAGACTTCCAGACGCAGAGTAAATTGATGCGTGGAGGTTTCGAAGGGAATCCGCACCAACGCCCGAAACTGACCTGCGCCATTGGCGACGTGAGCAAAACCAGTGGCTTCCTCCAGCATCGGCTGCGTACGATTCCACTGCATGGGTTTTTTCAGTGCGCTGGCCAGCGTGGCGCTTTCGCCCCTACAGCCGGTGTCGGTACAGTGGCGCTCAATATTGCACAATCTTGAAGCATCGTGCTCGAAATCAAGTTCCCCGCGCACCAGCACCCCTTCAACGGCGAATGTCTTGGGGTTGATCACCGGGCTCCCGGAATTACCCACGAAGGTATCGGCGTTGGTGACAAAAAATCCCGATTTTAGGTTGCGGACGACAGCATGCCCGGTCAGTTTGAGCGGAAGGCCGGCAGGAAATCCCAAAATCGTCAGTTCGGTTCCAATTGCGAGTCCGTCGTTATAATTCACAGGAATCGGGGTCCGATCGGGAACCATACGGTCGAGCTCAATCAGAGCGTAATCAATGCCGTCGCGATAAAATTTCCGGGCAATAATGCGTTTGCAGGAATAAACACTATCACGAGAAAGGTATTCCAGCCTCTGGTTGGGGCCGTCCAGCTGGTAATCAAAAGCGACGCTCAGTGATAAACATTGCTCATCAGTCCTGACACAGTGTCCGGCTGTCAGAACCCGGTTCGGGCCGACGAGAGCGCCACTGCACATGGCTGCCGTGGGTTGAGTGAGAAATGGCTGGTCGGAGCAGAGGTTTGCGTATTGCTGGTAGGTTTCACCCGGGAAAAGGACTTTACTCCCATAGGTGACGAGGTCTTCGGAGTTGAACAAAGCCACGGCCGAGGCAGCGAGTTTTTTGAACGCGGGATCGGTGATCTCGAAGTAGTCGATGCGATCATCATTCCCGTAGATGACCGAGGGGGTAAATGGGGGCGCCGCGTGAGAGTCTCTGAAGATGAGAAAAATGAAAGAAATCAGTAGCAAAATACGTAAACCCATTTGAGTTCGTAGCTAACACGAATAACGCGGGATGGCTAGCTGGGAAGCTATTGAGCGGCAGCGCCTTTGCATCGGCCCCAGCTGAATACACTGAAGTAGCCGCAATGAAAATTCACCAGCTTTCGACAGATCAGGCTCTGCAGAGCCTGAACAGTTTCCGGTCGGGTTTGCCTGAAGCGATGAGTCATAAAAGACGGCTTGAGTTTGGCCCGAATCGCGTTGAGGTCCGGCAAAAGGAATCCCCGTTTCTTGCCCTTTTGCATCAGTTCACGCATTTTTTTGCACTTTTACTCTGGGCGACTGCTGCATTTGCCTTTCTCCATGAATATTACAATCCCGGGAGCGGCATGGGCGTGCTCGGGGGGGCCATTCTCCTGGTCCTTCTGGTTAATGGCGTTTTTGCGTTTATCCAGGAGTACAAGGCGGAACACGCAATCGGACTCCTGCTTCAGCTGCTGCCCAGATCGGTCAAAGTGCTTCGGGATTCCCAGGTTCTGGAGGTAAATGCGGAAGATCTGGTACCGGGTGACATGGTCCGGATTTCAGCAGGCGACAAAGTTCCCGCCGATTGCAGGGTGATTGAGAGTCTGGAACTCCGTACCGATGAATCCATTCTGACTGGAGAGTCCCAGCCCAGAACAAAATCATCCGAGCCCGATCACGATACCCATATTGAAAATGAGGGATGGCGCAGCTCAAATATTATTCTGGCCGGAGCTCTGGTCATCAGTGGTCATGCTGACGCGCTGGTTTTTGCCACCGGAATCCGGACTGAATTCGGAAGAGTTGTGCGATTGACGGCCGAGGTGAAGCGAGAAGCTTCCCCGTTGCAGCGCGAAATTGCCCAGCTGAGTCAACGAATCGGTCTCCTTTCTGTGATTATCGGGCTTGTGTTTTACCTGCTCGGGAGAATGGCGGGCTTGCCCGCAACCGAAACTGCGCTCTTCGCGATTGGGGTGCTGGTTGCAAATGTTCCGGAGGGACTCCTTCCGACCGTGACGCTCTCTTTGGCTATGGCAGCCCAGAGGATGGCCAGGCGTAAAGCCATTGTTCGTCACCTTCCTTCAGTTGAAACGTTGGGAGCGGTGAATGTGATCTGTACGGATAAAACCGGCACACTGACTGAGAATAGAATGAGCATCGCCCAGATTGAAATACCAGGAGAAGCTTCGATCCAGAGTGTTGCTGGCCAAAAATTGCTGATGATCGCCCGAAATTGCCACGAAGTTGAGAAAATAAATGGTCCCGGATCAAGCGCCCAGCAATGGAGAGGTGATCCTCTGGATATTTCTCTAGTCACCTGGTCCTCTCAGGTTTCTGGTGCTCCCGAAGAGCTTTCAAAGTTGGATGAGATTCCTTTTGATTCGGACCGGAGGCGGGTCACGACTTTGCATCCAGGATGGGTATTCACGAAAGGAGCATTGGAGGCAGTTCTTCCGGTCTGCACCTGTATTCAGGATAAAGACGTTGAACGGTTCTGGACCGGCGATGATAAAAATCACGTGGAATCGAGTGCTCGCGAAATGGCAGGCAAAGGACTTCGGGTTCTGGCTTTCGCGAGTGGAATGTCACAGAAAGCAGATCTGAAGAGCGAGGATCGGGAGTTGACGTTCGTCGGCCTGATCGGCTTTCAGGACCCGCCGAGAAAGGAAGTGCCGGATGCGATCCGAAAGTGCGCGGAAGCAGGAATTCGGGTTGTCATGGTCACAGGTGATCATCCCGACACCGCAGTGGCGGTCGCCAGGCAGATTGGCCTGATACCGACGCAAGCGATGCCCAATGTAATTACCGGTATACAGCTTAGGCATTTATCTGAAAGTCAGCTCCAGCTGACTCTTGATTTGCCGGATCTGATTTTTGCCCGAGTTGACAGCACTCAGAAAGTTGATATTGTCCGGGCATTCAAGCGTAAGCGCCAGGTCGTGGCTGTCACCGGAGATGGGGTGAACGATGCTCCGGCTCTCAAGGATGCGGATATCGGAATCGCCATGGGTGCATCCGGAACTGATGTCGCACGGGAAGCCGCAGATATTGTGCTGATGGACAATAATTTTGCCACAATCGTGACCGCGGTTGAGGAAGGGAGGGCGGTATTCAAAAACATCCGGAAATTTTTGACTTATATCCTGACCTCCAACATTCCGGAGCTCGTTCCGTATCTTCTATTCATTATTTTTAAAATTCCACTTCCACTTACGGTGATTCAAATCCTTGCCGTCGACTTGGGAACCGATCTTTTGCCGGCACTTGCATTGGGAGCGGATCCTCCCGCTGAAGACGTGATGAAAGAGGGACCTCGACCTCGGAATGAGCGGCTTGCCAGTCCTGCTTTGTTCCTCCGGGCATATTTGTTTTTGGGCATGTTTGAAGCTTTTGCGGCGATGAGTATCTGGTATTACACACTTTATCGGGGCGGCTGGCGTTTCGGTCAGAGTCTGGTGAATGATTCGTTGTACCTTGAGTCCACGACGGCTTGTCTGACGGCGATCGTATTGATGCAAATAGCGAATCTCTTCGTTTGTCGCGCAGGGCGTCTTCCGCTCAAGCCCTTGAAGCTGAACTCAAATCCACTTTTGTTGCCGGGCATAGCTTTTGAGCTCATTCTTTTGTTGATCATTACCTATACCGGCCTTGGAAATCTGCTCTTTGGCACCACAGCACTACCTTGGCAGACGTGGCTCTTGGTCGTACCCTTCGCTTTGGCGCTGGTTGCGGTAAATGAAATAGCCAAAAGCAAACGCCTTTGTCATTTTCCCTGATATTCAAAAATTCGGTTTCGAATAATCATTATAACTGTATCATAGACTGAAATAGTTGAGTTCCACCCGTCAGCCCTCGGAGGCAATTGTTAATGGTCTCAGAAAAGAAAGAATTCTCTGATCTTCGGCTTCTGCTGGTCGATGACGATTTGGATTTTCGTAACGTCGTTCAAATGGTCCTCGAGAAGAATGGGTTTAACGTAACTACCGCGGATAATGGTAAGCTCGCCGCCCAGATTTTTGGTTTGGGGGAGTTCGATATCGTTATTTCTGATATTCGCATGCCTGAGATGAACGGCATCCAGCTGACTCATTTCATTAAAGCACAGAACAAGACAACGCCCGTCATTCTGGTAACTGGGTTCTCCGAAATCAGTGAAACCGAGGAAGCTTATCAGCTCGGGGCCAATGCTTTTATCCCCAAGCCGTTCAAGAGGGAAGATCTGCTTGAAGCCCTCAGAAAATGTCTGAATACCACGCCGCCTCCCAGGGCCACGGAATCTTTTGATCTCGATTATTGCAGAATTTCACTCGACGAATTCATTTCCGGTCGTCGTATTCAATACAATATTTTTGTCCGTCTCTCCGAAGCCAATTACATCAAAATCGCTCATATGGGCGAGGACCTTACGCCGGACCGCATCGCCACTTACAAACGAAGAAATGTACGCTTTCTTTATCTGAAGAAAGAGGATTTCAAAAAATACATCACCTTTAACGTGGGGCTGGCACCGCTGGTCCGGACCGCCTCCAGTCTTCCTAAAGATAAGAAGATTGGATTTTTCAAGCAAGCCAATGAGATCCTTCTGACTGAGTTTTCATTGAAAGAAATTCCTGACGAAGCCTATCAGGACGCGACGATCATTGTTGGGAACACGCTTTCGCTTGCCACTGACGATGATGATATTTTCAAAATGATTTCCAGCATGGGAGGCAAGGGGGATCCGCTCTTTACCCACGCGCTCGCCGTGAACCTTTATAGCGTGCTCATTGCAAAAGAGTGCGGGTGGACGTCCCCGTTGACTTTAACCAAAGTCGGGATGGCCGGACTTTTTCATGACATCGGTCTCAGGGAAATCAACAAGGAAATTCTAGACAAAGACCGGGAAGACATGACGCCTGAGGAGCTGAGGCTTTACGAGTCGCACCCCGCAAGAGGACTGGAACTGCTTGCAAAAATTCGATCTATTCCGGAGGACATTGCACGTGTCGCCTATCAGCATCATGAGGATTGTACTGGCATGGGCTATCCTCAGAGACTTTCGCGAGCCCGCATCGATCCGATGGCGAGACTCGTGGCAGTAGCGGATCAGTATTGCACGCTGGTCTGGGGACGGATGGGGGAAACACGGACAGCGCCCGCTGAAGCAGCCAATCGCATGGGCTCATTGTATGCTGAAAAATTCGACCATGAGTTCCTGTCAGCGTTGTTGCGGCTCACCGGGGTGTTGCAGCCGGGGCAGCATCTGCGGCCAAAAATGAGCTGAGGAAAAGAATCAATGCCGAAAACCAAACCGAGCCGACTTGCGACCATCGAGAGTCTTTGGATGGTTTCGGTCCTGATGTTCTTTCTTGTTACTTGGCCTCTTCTTGGTCATTCCCACGCTTTTTCCGCAGTTCAAGTCTATGTTTTTACGATGGTGAGCTGGGCCGTTTGCATTTTAATGATATTTTTTATGTATCGCAAAAGAAAGTAAGGAGTGACCCAATCAGCCCCTCAGTAATTTTTGCAAGTATCGCGTTTTACCTGGCTGCGATTATTGCAATCGCCTATGCGATCAAACGATCGCCAGACCTTCAGACCAAGTGGCTCAGTTCTCCCATGATTTATGTGCTGACTCTTGCCGTGTATTGCACAAGCTGGTCACTATTTGGTGTGATAGGTATGGCCACCCGCTCGGGCTTGCTTTTCCTGCCGGTTTACCTGGGCCCCACCCTTGCCGCCATGCTTGGAGCTCCGATTGTAGCAAAACTCGTTGCTATGAAGGATTTGCATCATATTACTAACCTGGCTGACCTGATGGTTCATCGCTATAAAAATTGCACGGCGCTGGGGGTGATCACGACTTTGATCGCTCTGGTTGGAACTATTCCTTACGCCGCACTTCAATTCAAATCCATTTCAGCTACATTTCGCATTCTAAGCGACTCCTCAACCCAATATTTCGAGTTCGCGATCGTAGTGATCATTATTCTTGTGACGATCTTTTTGGGAATCCGGAAACTCGACGCAACCGAGCGTCATCCCGCTTTGATGCTGACGATTGCCTTTGAATCAATCGTTAAACTCGCGATCGCCTTCCTGGCGAGTCTGTTTCTCGTATATATTTTCAGCGACAAATTTTCGAGTCTCGGTGAAATATTCGCTGCAACCGAATGGAAGCCTTTCAGTTTTGCGGAGAACAATCAGTTCGGCTTCTTCAGCTGGATGATCTATATTTCGCTATCGGCATCCGCGGCGATATTTTTGCCCCGGCAATTTCACGTGGCCGTGGTGGAAAACACGAACCCGCTTCATATCCGTACCGCTGCCTGGCTTTTTCCAGTCTATCTGTTCTTGATCGCTTTTTCTATCGTGCCTCTGACGATCGTCGGTCTTTCGGCGCAACTTTCGACGGATCAGGCTGATACTTTCCTGATTCGGCTGCCACTTCTCGCAGGGAATGCACCGCTTGCACTTCTTGTCTTTATCGCAGGCTTTTCTGCATCCTCTGGAATGATCATGATTGAGACTATCGCGCTTTCGACCATGACCAGCAATCATCTCATTATCCCCGCAGCAAGCCGGTTTCTTTGGCTCAGATACCTCACGCGCAATATTCTGAAAGTTCGCTGGGCAGTTGCCGCCATTTTTATTTTTTCCGCTTATGAATACACCCACCTGGTTGGGGATAATTATCCACTGGCCCAAATGGGGATGAATTCTTTTGCGGCTTTCTTTCTGTTCGTTCCTCCTGTGGTAGCGGGTCTCTACTGGGAGCGTGCCTCAAGCAAGGGAGCTCTTATCGGGCTTTTGGCCGGTTTTGGTGCTTGGGTATATTTGCTTTTTCTTCCGACGTTTTTGCAGATGACAGAAGCCGGCAGCCTCTTTCTGGAGATAGGCCCCTGGGGGATCGGTGCCTTGCGTCCCGCAGAATTTTTGGGAATCGAAACACTTGATCCCGTTTGTCGCACCACTTTTGTGGCGCTGTTACTCAACTGTTCGGGGCTGATCTTCGGTTCGTTGCTTTTTCCCGATAAGAGATTAGGAAACGAAAGTGAAGGCGCCTTATCCGATCTTCCGCGCTTCAGGAAGCTCACCGAGGAATTTGATTCCGGGATGGTCATTCTGATCTCCGATAAGCTTGCGGCTTTGGAGCGGTTGTTGCAGAACTACTACGGAGCACAGGAGGCGCATGATGTGGCTGTCTCAATTTTCGAAAAACGGGGGATCAGGGAAACGGATGTGATTCTTCCGGTCGCGGCTCTCATCGAAATCATCCGGGATATCGAAACGTACCTGTCCGGTATCATCGGCGTAGCTTCGGCTCATCAGGTCTTGATCAGCGCGGGCTTTATCACTCAAGAGGAGCAGAAAGCAGTTTCCGATATTTATGGAACTTTATTGTCGGAGATGCACATTTCTCCCGCGGAGATGCGAAGGAAGCTCGACTATTTTTCGGAGCGAGAAGCAATTCTGGCCTCGCAGACAGACTTGCTTGAAGTCAAGCTCGCGGAGCGGGACGTCGAGAACGAAGAGAAAAATGCCAAAATTTTTGATGCGAACCGAAAATTGGAGGCGAGCCTCGCGGAACTCAAAGCGGCGCAAGTGATGCTTCTTGAAAGCAGTAAATTTGCCGCACTCGGGGAAATGGCCGGCGGCATCGCGCATGAGATCAATACTCCGCTGGGAACCATTCAGCTCCTTTCATCCGAGCTGCGGGAAGCGCTGGAAGCAGATCCAGCAGAGGTGGATTTTGCAAAGCGTCTCAATGCACAAATTGAAAATACTACGGTGCGCATTGCTGCGATCATTCATGGCCTTCGGCATTTTTCGCGCGACGCTGGTCAGGATCCATTTATCGAAATAGAACTGGCAACCATTCTTCACGATACGCTGCCTTTTTGCCTGGATCGTTTCAAAATTGAAGGAATACGTGTTCTCTTTTTGCCACCGCAAACCTCAATCCTCATTTCTGCCAGGCCTGTTCAGCTTTCCCAGGTATTTCTGAACATTCTGAACAACGCGCGCGATGCGATTCGCAACTTGGACGATAAATGGATCACAATTGAAGTCGCCGCCGAGGGTGGGCTGGCGACCGTCTCCTTTACTGATTCGGGATTGGGAATTTCCAAAGAGGTCCAGGATAAGATTTTTCAGCCCTTCTTTACGACAAAACCAACGGGCGAGGGAACCGGCCTGGGCTTGAGCGTGTCCAAAGGAATCATCGAGCTTCACAAGGGATCGATCCGTGTTGACGGCACCTGTAAAAATACCCGCATGATCGTCACCCTCCCTTATCGCAGGAGTTGAAATGGTCCTACTTGCTGACGTCATTTTGGTTTTTCACTTTCTCTTTGTCCTGGGCGTGGTCCTTCCTGTTCCTCTGATTGCCCTGGGGGGCTGGCGGGGTTGGCGGTGGGTGAGAAATCGGTTTTTCCGCCGAGTTCATCTGGCCATGATCTCCATTGTTGTTTTTGAAACGCTCGTTGGAATGTTTTGTCCTTTGACGGAATGGGAGCAGCAACTCAGAGCTGCCTCAGGTCGCGAATCTTATGAGGGATCCTTCATCCAGTATTGGGTGAGCCGACTCCTTTTTTATGAATTTGAGCCTTGGCTTTTCACGATGATCTATATTGGCTTTGGGCTTTTGATCGCCTGGCTCTATATCAAGGTCCCACCCGCAAAAAGGCAGACTAAAAATTACTAGTAGCTGCTCGGTACAACATACATGGCATCCTCGGTGCAACTCGTATCAGCCGAATGGTGCTAGAACTCCTCTCCTGGCGCGAAATTGATTTCCAAGGAGCAGTCTATGCCGGCCTGATTGCCGGCTATGTGATGACGCTTGCGGGTCTTTGGGCTGGTGCGGTCCCCGGATTAGTCGCTTTTGATATCTCTGACTTTGGGCGCAGGTACATGGCCTCAGATCGACCGAGCGCCTGGTTATTCGGTTTTTTTACTCACCATGTGAACAGCGTTATTTTCACGGTTTTTTGGGCTATGGCAATTCTCCCCAATTTTCAATCGAACTTTCAAGGCGCTCCGGCCAGACCGCTTTGGGTAGGGCTTGGTTGGGGCGTCACCCTTGCGGTTGTTCTCGCAGGTGCCTTGATTTCGCCGATGTCAGGACTTGGTTTTCTAGGGCGTAGGACTGGCAATTACAAGTTCGCGCTGACCAATATTCTTTTACATGTCATTTGGGGGCTCATCATTGGTGCCTTCTATCGGTCACCAACATGAATCACGCGCAAACCCAGATTCTATATCCGATCGAAATTCTTCATTCAGGGCGGCTCGCGCTGGCTTGCGGCCTCGATGGTCAAATTGTCACCGAAGAGTTGAATGGGCTGTTTTCAGAAGACACCCGCTTGCTCTCGACCTATCGAATTTTGATCGGAAACCACACCTGGAAGCTCCTCGGAAGAAATCGCTGGCACTCAAATAAGCTGCAGTGGGAATTTCAAAACACGGAAATTCATTCGCCGATGGAACATGTTCCGGAAGCCTCTCTTTGGCTCAGTCTGGTCCGAACAATCGCGGACTCAATGGTAGATGAATTCCGGATAGTCTCTTTCGCGCAGCGAAGAATTCGCGCGCGTTTCTCGCTTCAGTTGGATTCCGATTTTTCGGATATTTTTGAAGTGAAAGACGGCACTCACCATCTTCGATTCTCAATTCTCCGACTGGAGTCCAGGCCTCACGGGGAAGGCTCTATCAAGCTTCTATTCAGGAATCGGAATTTTGAGCGCTCCCTGGAAATCCGGCTTGGATTTCCGGGAATCAGTCCACAATTCGTTGGAAATTTCGTGATTTTTGATCTGGATTTAAGTCCGGGAGACGAGTGGAGCGGGACCGTCGAATTCATTCCCTCTGTAACGAAGGTCAGTGTAATCGGGTCCTCCCCGAAAGATGCTCAGAAGGATTCCCAGATTGGTTTAACAGCACTTGAGGCGCCGGAAATTCTGAAGCTGCCATTCGATCAAGGACGAAGGGATCTTAAAGCCTTGACTGTGTTGAGCGATTTCCACGAAACCTATTTCGCTGCAGGAGTACCCTGGTTTTTGACGCTTTTCGGTAGAGACAGTCTGGTCACGTCTCTGATGAGCGGAATTATACCAGGCAATACGCTGGAAGGAACCCTTGAAATCCTTCAGCGGCTTCAGGCTCACGCGCGTGACGACTGGCATGATGCTGAAACAGGGAAGTTCCCGCACGAAACACGTGAGGGTGAACTCGCCTCAACGGGTCAGATTCCGCATTCGTGTTATTACGGGGCCCACGACATTCCTGCACTTTACTGTTTGGGCCTGTGGAATTTGTGGCGTTGGAGCGCGAATCGAAATCTGATTCAAAAATATTTACCGACCGCTCTTTTAGGTCTCGAATGGTGCGAGAAGATGGGCGATCGCGACGGCGATGGATTTCAGGAATATGGGACGAGAAGTACGCGCGGGTATCGGAACCAAGGGTGGAAAGATGCCGAGGACGCGATTGTTCATGCTGACGGGAGCCAGCCCCCACTTCCGATCGGGACTGTTGAACTGCAGGGATACTGGTATGGCGCCTACCTCGCGATGGCCGAGCTACTCGAGGAATTCGGAACTCCGGACGAAGCCCAGCTGCTTCGAGAGAAAGCGAAAGACCTCGCCCTGCGAGTCGAATCCAGCTTCTGGATCGAAGAAGAGGGGTTTTACGGGCTCGCAATTGATGGCAACAAGAAGCTTGCTGCCAGCATCTCTTCCAATCCCGCCCATCTGCTCTGGATGGGGGTGCCGTCTCAGGAGCGCGCCGCCGCAGTCACTCGTCGACTGCTCACGCCGGAACTATTCACGGGTTGGGGAATCCGAACCCTTTCGGATCGCAACCGCGCCTACAATCCCTTGCTTTATCAAAGGGGCTCTGTTTGGCCACACGACAGCGCACTTGCTGCGGCCGGTATGTGGCGGTACGGGTTTAAAGAAGAAGCTTCTTTAGTCTTAAAAGGAATTTTAGAGGCGGCATGCTCTTTTGAGAGTGGCCGTCTCCCTGAGCTTTTTGCGGGATTACAGCGTCAGGCCGGCCCTCCGGTTCCGTACGAGAAAGCAAACAGCCCCCAGGCTTGGGCAGCGGCTGTGCCGGTACTTGCCGTGCAGCTGTTTTTGGGATTGGTCCCGGACATGCCAAAGAAACGCTGCTTTCTCTCGCCAGAGCTTCCCGAGTGGTTACCCTATTTGGAACTCAATGAAATTCCGATCGGTCAGCACAAGTTGTCACTCCGTCTTCGGAGAGTAAAATCCAGAACCGAAATCGAAAAACTTTCGGCCGACGGAATTGACGTGCAGTTTGAGATTCCAGAAGCGCCGCTTTGGGGAAAGCCGCTGAAGTCTTGGCAAATTAAAAAGGACAGCTGAGTTGCGTTCAATATTCGAGAAGATTTGTGCCGATGCCTACGCCTACTTCTGAACTGTAATTAAACCATGCACCAAAGCCCACGTCAGTATTGGTCGGTACTGAAAGTGTTCCAGAGTTCTGAATTGTGAGCGTCCCTGGTATGGACAGCGTGTAAGCACTTGAGTCCTGCTTCACTCGCGCATTGTGATCAATGATCAGGTTCTCAACAGTCAGATCTTCGACTGGGATGATGTTGGTCATGAGATAAGATCCCAGCAGAGCATTGTTATCGTAAAGCAGCGTGTCGCTCACGCCACTTTGCATCCAGTAGACTGAGCCCGCGCCACCGTAGAAAGCAGCAGAATTTGCTCCGCCGTAAGCTTGTATTGTCGTGACACTCGGCGCGAAACCTGCGCACAGGTTTGTGTAGTAAAGTGCTACTCTGCCACCGCCGCCGCTTCCGTAACCTGTGGAAGCACCTCCATTCGCCTGAAGCATCGGGGTACCTGCCGCGGAGGCCATCGTTCCCGCCTGAACGTAAACGGACCCGCCGGCTCCTCCAGCACTAAGGCCGCCAGTGCTGCCAGCAGCGCCATTTGAGGAGACTGTACCGTTTAGGGTGAGTGTTCCTCCCACGCTCAAATGAATGATTCCGCCCCCATTTCCTCCTTTTTTTGAATTATTGAAACAACCTCCCCCAGAACCATGTGAAACAGGAAGCAAGAGGTTTCCATACAGCGCATTGGGGGTACCGGTTGTACTCCGCCCACCGTACCCACCGTGACTTCCGCCCGATGAACTTGATGATCCTCCCACTGTAGTATTCCCCAAGGTCCGAGCTACAGCGGCATTTGCTCCCTGATAAGCTCCCAGAAAACCGCGCCCATCGGCAGAGATCTTGCCAAGCGCGCTGATAGTGGCGTCATTCGTTACCGAGAGATCCAGTTTGTAACAGGTCGCCGTATCGCATCCTTCGTGAGTCAGCGTCCCTCCATTGACAGTTAATGATGAAGCACGCAGCGGCAGATTATCGGGACTCACTTTGAAAGTAATGACATCACCTGGCCCTACGACCCAGTTCGTGTCCTGATAATTTGCGAAATTTCCATCATCAATGGTGAGGAAGTTGAGCTGAGAATAATATTCGGTGAGGTTTGTACCGGGTGCTACGCCGTTACCGGCTGCATAGGTGAAGAAATTCGACATCGGGAAAAATGTACTGCTTGCTATGCCGACGCTGCCGATCCCGCCATCATCCGGAATCGACAGTGTTCCGTTATTGAGAATAGAAAGCGTCCCAGTAATGTGGACTGCCGTGTTGACAGTTTCAAGTCTGACATTTGCCTTATGATCAATTATGAAATCCAATAGATCGATTGAATTTGGCAGGAGCATATCCGTCTGGCCATAATTCCCGACAAGGTTGTTGTTATCGTAAAGAAGCGTGCCGTTCGTCGCAGCAGGCTTCCAGTACACTGAACCCGCGCCACCATGATAGCTCGAAGCTCCGGATCCGCCATAAGCTTGCATCGTGGTCGTACCTGGCGTGAAGCCTTCGCCAAGAGTCGCATAATAGAGCGCCACCCTTCCGCCGCCGCCGCCACTCACGACCGAAGCAGCACCCCCATTGGCTTGTAGTTTTGGCGAGCCGGCTGTAGAAGCAATCGTTCCTGCCTGGATGTAGACCGAGCCACCAGCACCTCCCGAGCTATTTGAACCAATATTATTACCACCATTGGCTGAAACTGTTCCGTTCAATGTCAGTGTTCCCCCTGCATTTAAATGAATAACCCCACCTCCATTGCCACCTCTGTTGTTAGCGTCCAATCCCCCTGCTCCGGAACCATGAGTTTGCGGAGCTAATGGATTTCCATACAGTGCATTTGGAGTATACGAAGAACTAAATCGTCCGCCGTATCCTCCGTGACTGGCGCCTGCCCAATAATCTGATCCATTCGTCGTTGTATTGCCATAAGTTCGACCGTAATCAGAGGCATTCGCTCCTTGATTTCCTCCCAGGTATCCAAGCCCATCAGCAGAAATTCTAGCCTGAGCACTGATCATGGCGTTACCGGTTACCGCGAGATCTATGCTGTAGCAGGTAACGGTGTCGCACCCAACATGAGTAAGGACTCCGTTGACTGTTAGTGAATTAATCGCTAGAGGCAAGTTTGCCGAACTGACCTGCATGATAATCTGGTCTCCCGGACCAACAAACCAATCTGTGTTCTGGTACGTTCCGAAATTTGCATCTGTGATCGTGAACGAATATGAAACCGGTGCTGCATATTCGACCAAGGTAGACGCTTCGATTATACCGACACTGGAGCCTGGAATATAGGTAAACCAGGTTTTTTGACCCGTCCAAGTCATCGCTTCACCAAAGGTGCCTGCAGTCGAATTCCCATCATCCGGAATATACATTTTACCATTGTTCTGAATTGTGAGCGCGCCTGCAACATCCAAGCGATAAGCGACCGTCTCTTGCTTGATGATGGCTCTACGATCGACAGTGAGATCCTGTACCGTCAGTGCGTTTGGAAGAAGCAGCTCCGTCTCACCATAGTTTGAAGCAATATTGTTATTGTCAAAAAGCAAAGTGCCGCTGGACCCTGCGGGCTTCCAATACACTGAACCCGCGCCACCGTGAAAAGTTGTCGAGTTGGAGCCTCCGTAAGCTTGCATCGTTGCCGCACTCGGCGTGAAGCCTGCGCCTAAGGCAGTGTAATAGAGAGCTACCCGTCCACCGCCAGCGCCGCCGTAATTTGTCGCATTACCGCCAATAGCTTGAAGCCTAGGAGAGCCGCCAGTCGAAGATAATATTCCCGCTTGCACGTATACCGAGCCTCCGGCTCCGCCTGAGGAACTAGAGCTGGTACCGGGAGCACCATTGGAAGAAATCGTTCCATTTAAGATTAGCGCTCCACCTACATTTATACGGATAACTCCGCCTCCGTTCCCTCCATTATTAAGCGCACTTAGCCCCCCTCCGCCAGATCCGTGGGCCTGAGGAGCCAACGGATCTCCATAAAGCGCATTTGGAAAATAGGAAGAATTGAATCGTCCACCGTATCCTCCATGGCTTGCTCCTGCCTGATATGGAGATCCTCCGATATTCGTGTTCCCATTCGTTCTACCTGTTGCCACCGCATTTGCGCCTTGGAATCCTCCGAGATATCCAACCCCATTAGCAGCAATCGAAGCTCCGCTGGCGATCGATGCACTTCCCTCAATCGTGAGATCAACTTTATAACAATCGGTTGTGTCGCAGACCTGATGTGTGAGCTTGCCTGTGCCCTGGATTTCAAGCCAGGAAATCGTGATCGTCTGATTCAAGGCAATCGTTACAGTAACGCCATTAGGAATGACCCAGGCTTTGTTTTCATAAGTCGCGAGATTTGCGCCAGTGATAGTGGTGTCTGATGCAAAAGTCGTTTCAGTACCCGTCACGGTCAGCGCGTTTGCAGTAGTAACACCTGTTGTCTCTGCACAACCGAAAGACAGAGTTGCTGTCAAAGCCTCTGCAATCTGAGGTTTGGCTTTCACGTTCACCGTACAACTCGCACCAGCGGCGAGTGAAGCAGTACAATCGGTACTCGAAATAAGGAAATCAGAACTATTTGCGCCGGCCAGGGCTGGAGAGCAGGTTGAGGCACCAGTTCCACCTGTGTTGCTTATCGTGAATGCCGTAGCGGCGCTGGTGCCTCCTCGAGGCACATTCCCGAAATCTGCCGTCAGGGGTGAAACCCCCAAAGTCACCGGAACAATCGCAGTGATCGTCGAGCTCGAGACTATGCTGGAATAGGCGGCTCCGTCGTAAGCTTTAACCTTCACTATGCAGCTTGCGCCGCCTGCAGGAGCCGTGAACGTCGCAGCTCCTGTCGTTTCATTCACTACTGTACTGGGACAATCGCTTCCGTCGTCCACATAAGTCACCGAATCACTATCCGCATCCGTCGGCGTTGCTGCAGTCAGCGTGCACGTATTCCCCGCGCTCCCGGCGGCTGGACTGGTTTCGCACAAAACCGCAGCCGGTGCATTGGGTGGATTATTCTGGCCCGTGATCGTGGAGGAAGTTACCGTCGTCGAATACGCCGTGCCGTCATAGGCTCTGACTTTGATCACGCAAGTCGCCGCTTTGGCCGGAGCCGTAAACGTCACAGCACCTGTTATGATGCTGACTACAGTATCTGCGCACGTGCTGTCGTTATCAAGGTAGCTCACTGATTCCGCATCAGGATCGGTCGGAGTCGCAGCGGTGAGCGCACAGGTATTGCCAGTACTTCCACCTAGCGGGGTTGTATCGCATGAAATTGCAGGCTGATTGGGAGCATTGTTCTGACCTGTGATCGTAGCGGAAGTCACCGGACTTGAATAAGCCGTGCCGTCATATGCCTTGACAGCAACGACGCAAGTCGCGCCCTGCGCCGGAGCCGTGAACGTGATTGTCGCGCCGTTGGCGCTCACCGAAGTTGAGGGACAGGTTGTCGAATCTTCTTTTAAATACGTCACGCTGTCACCGTCCGCATCAGGTGTCCCCGCCGGAGTGAGCGTACACGTATTGCCCGTGCTTCCTCCCAGCGGACTTGCCGTGCACGAAATATTTTGAGGAACTGCAGGTGGAGTATTGGCAGCGGTGATTGTGGCGGAAGTCACCGGGACTGAGTAAGCCGTGCTGTCATAAGCCTTGACTGTAACAATGCAAGTTGCGCCCTTCGCAGGAGCCGTAAACGTGATCGTCGCACCATCCGTACTCACGGAAGTCGAAGGGCACGTAGTGGAGGCGTCCTGGAAATACGTCACGCTGTCACCGTCCGCATCGGGAATTGCAGCCGCCGTCAGGGTACATGTATTACCCGTGCTCCCCGCAACCGGGCTTGTCGCGCAAGAAAGCGCTGTGGGCGTACTCGGAGCGCGATTCGCTCCGGTAATCGTCGCAGAGGATACCGCAGCTGAATCATGAAAACCGTTATTCGCTTTTACTTTGACAACGCAAGTGGCGCCCTTAAGCGGAGCTGTGAACGTGGCGTTTCCACTCGCGCTCGCAACGATAACACTCATACAAGTGCTGCCAGCATCGGCATAGGTCACGGCTTCACCATTTGGGTCTGCCGGATCCGCAGGCGTTAGCGTGCAGACATTCCCCACGCTCGCCGGCACGGGCGCCAGGACGCAGCTGAGAGCTGCCGGAGTATTCGGTGCAAGAATCGAAATCATCAGCGGCGAAGAACAAGGAGAAGTCGTCACCTGCCCAGTCAAGCTTCTGGTGCTGATCCGATAGGTGTAAGTCTGCCCGTCATCCAGAGTTAAAGCATAGGAACTCGTCAGAGCTGAAGGCAGATCCACGGAGGAACCAAAAGAGGTTCCGCAGTGGTCATCTGAATAAAACGAAACCGACTGGCTCTGCACCAGAACCGTTACAGAGGGAGTCCAACTCGCGGAGACTCCTCTGCGAGTTGCCGGAGATGTTTCCACCCAATTCAGATTTGTGGCAGGTTCCGCAATTAAAGGGGGGAGATCCTGGTTTGCGCTCTCCGTTTGAACTTCTTGTGGGACAGTTTCGAAGCTGGGACTACAAGCTGAGAGAATACCTGAAAGAATTAATACCAATCCCCACAATGTATGGCCTAGACCATACCTGTGCAGATGAAGTCGTCTATTTAAACGAAAACCTTTGTCCATATACGTAATGAACCCTTACAATCTCTACTGCTGTTTGTTAGTTTTCGGTTGATTGAGTAAATTACTCAAACTATTCCTAAACAAAATAAATTAAGGCTTATTTTGAAACCATATTAGTTTACAAGAAGGAACTCTGGGCCTCTACAATGCATTTTAACCAATCTGCCAGACCCACAATCATAGCTCTTCTCACTCTGGTCTGGGTCATCAGTGCCACACCTGCCACTCTCGCAGCCCAAAAACTCGCCGCATCCACGCCTGCTACGCCAGTCCTTGCTTCGAACGAGGCGCTCATCGTCGAGTCCGATCAATCCGATGACCGCCTTCCTGAGCTGAAGTGGAAAAGTAAAATCGTTCAGGTCACAAACCAGGAAGAAACAGGTTCACGCCTTATTGTCTCGCTCGTTGGTCAGTTTATATCCGAAGACTGGGAACTGATCTTCAAGGGTCAAAAAATCAAATTAGATCCCAGCAACGGAGAATTCAGTCTCCTGCTTTCACTCGAAAGCAGGAATACTCCATTCACACTGACAGCCGTGAATTCAAAAGGCGAAATCAGATATCAAAAGCTCTTTGTTATTTTTGATCACTGGGAGCAGTTCGTTAAAAACCCAAGCACTCCCTTAAAAGGTGTTCTGGCAGGACTGGGGATTACCTCATCATCCTATACGCGTACCGGAACAAAAAATCTTTCCTCACTTATTCTGACTCTGAAAGCCTCCTACCAGGCCCCTATCCAGAATTCGCGCTGGAATTGGGGCAGTTCCCTCTTTGTGAGCTTATTGCCGATCACAAATAACCGCTCAGATACTTCTGTAAGGTTTTTTGGAATCAGCGCCCGAGCGGGTTACGCAGTTCCCTGGTTGAGTGAGCCATGGAGGCTTTCTCTGCTTGGAGGATGTTACTACACGACCATGTTCACTTCCGGCGAACCCATCGGCTATCGTCACGTTGCAGGGCCAATGTTTTACCCTGTGCTCCAGCGAAAGCTTTCCGCGACAGACTCTCTCTCAACATTTGCAAAATTGTCGCTCATTACTAATGGCATCGGCATGCTTGCACTGACCAGCAAGGAATTGGCTTGGGGCCTGTCTTGGAACCGCTCTCTAGCAAATGGTCACCCGCTCTCGCTCGAGTTGGCGATTGCTGACTTTCAATTGGTCGTGAATAAAACTAAAGCCACCAATCTCACCTATAGCCTTGGACTGGCTTACGGCTGGTGAAATATTGGGTCTTCATCAAAACGTGGGGCATGAGCGTCTGCGTTAGAATTGTGTTGCGAAACATGATTTTAACGAAAGGAACAACTCATGCCCGAACTGGAGTTTATCACCCGGATTCCTGGGGTCCAGATCTACGATATATTTGATGGTCCATCGATCACAATCAAAGGCAGGCTACCCCGGCCTCCTTCTGCAACTTGTCCGCGCTGTGAAAGCCAAGTGCTCAGAATTAAATCGACTCAAACCCGACGATTGAAGCATGGCTTATGGGGTGGAAAGTTCGTTTATTTGCATCTGAAAGTCCCGAAGCTCTTGTGCGGTCGATGCGGACGACATTTTGTGCTTCCGATTGCAGGGGTCCTTCCGAAGAGGCGAGCCACGGAGCAGTTTCGCCAGGAGGTGTTTCATCTTCACCATGGCGGGCTCACACAAAAGCACCTATCACGAACTCACGGTATCGGTACGGCCACAGTGGAACGGTGGTATCACGACTTTGTTGTCTATCGAGTCAAGGAGCTAGAGGGCCGTAGCTGCCCGCTTGTCCTGGGCATCGATGAGCATTTCTTCACGCGCAAGCGAGGTTACGCGACAACCCTTGTGGATTTAAGGAACCACAAGGTCTTTGATGTCGTTCTCGGCCGCGATGAAGCGTCTTTAGGAGCTTATCTGGCGCGGCTTCCCGGGAGAGAGGGTTCAGGTAGTCGTGATGGATCTATCGGAAACCTATCGAAGAATGGTTCGCAAATATTTCCCGAATGCAAAGATTGTAGCTGACCGATTTCACGTGATCCGTTGGATTAACCACCAGTTTCTAAAAACTTGGGCCGACCTAGATCCTGTAGCCCGCAAAACTCGGGGTCTACTCTCATCGATGCGTATGCATGAATGGAATTTGTCTGAAAAACAACAGGAACGACTCAAGGAATACTTCGAGCAGTTCCCAGCATTAAAATCTATTTACGATTTTAAGACAGGCTTAGTCGAATTACTCCTGATCAAGCATCGAAATCGTCAGCAAGCTATGCGGCTTGTTCCTCAATTGCTTTGGCACATCGAAGAATGCAGGAAAAGTCCCCTGATACAATTCCAGCAGCTAGCGCGAACCCTAAAACGCTGGCTCGAACCAATTGCGCGAATGTGGCGTTTTACAAAAAATAATGGGATTACAGAGGGCTTGCACAACAAAATGGAAATGATCTCCCGGCGGGCTTTTGGATTCCGGAATTTTGAAAATTATCGACTTAGAGTTATTGCTCTTTGTGGGTGGGATGGTTTATTTAATCGAATTTGATTCTACGCAGCACACACTTGCCCCACGTAATGGGGAAGAACGGTTCTTGTCCCTTGATGGTGGGGAAAAGTAGGCAATAAAGTCACAGGCATAGCAGGACCAATCAGGTCAGACTTTGAGTGTCTAGATCAACTTC
>MEPO01000026.1 GCA_001769805.1 Bdellovibrionales bacterium GWA1_52_35 | reverse complement strand
TGCCCCCATTTTTCTTCAAAAGCCCTGTTCCAACTTCCTTGGTTCAGGGCTTTTTTATATTTCAACTAGTTGTTCGGCAGAAGTTTCTGTCTCATGGGCTTGAGCATTTGTTGCTCAATCGTCTTTGGATGTTCATTCATAACGTCGGCAAGTTCACGGTAAAGGAGCTTGTTGATCCCTTCCTGATACTTCACGGCATCCGCGTTTGGGACCGGAGCTTTTCGATGAGCAACGTAGTTAAGCACGAAAAGATAGCTGACAACTTTGGCCAATCCAATGCAACCTTCCAACCTGATGGTGTTTTCAAGCTTGGGAAGCACAGAGTTCCAGTTTTCCTCCACCGAAAAAAAGTATTCCCGGCTGGTCAGCACTGCTTTGACCTGGTCGATCGTTTCTGCATTAATTGGGGCACGAAGGCCGCGCTCTTTGGCCGTATTCGCTGGGACCCAGATCGCCGGGTCTTTTTTCTGCGAGCGGGACAAAGGCGATTTCTGCGGCTCCAGTTTATAAAAATTTAAATTTTCAGCCCCAATTTTTTTCATTTCAATTCCGGTTACGGTACATTTTCCATGAGCACCGTAAATCACAGTGGTACCCATTTCGAATTGGGCTTGGGAATTGGTTTCCGTCGTCGGAGTGTTTTGCGTTTCCATGCTCTCTCTCCTTTGGCGCGCAATCCGTGCGCATCCGTTTTGGTAGTCTAGCTTGAGTCCACCCTGGAATTCTATGCTATTTTTATTTCTCGGAATTGACGCCGACGCTGTTTGCCGCTATTCAAGAGATTGAGTTGTTCGATTAAATATTTTTTTATAGAGAGAACCGTAACTTATGGGACGTGGACGTAAAGCTAAGACAATTAAAATGAAGCAACGCAAAGGCCAAGCGGCAAAAAAAACGCGCGCCAAGAAGGTCCGGGAAGCCGTAAAAAAATCTCGCCAGTCATAAAGCACTCAAATTTCGAATACTTACTTCGAATTAATCTTTTTAATGATTTGTCTCAAAGGTAAAGCAAATTAGTTTATCTTTTGACGGATGGCCGTGCCGTTTTGGCGTTGGAATCATCGTTTATGAGCTGCTTCGTTAATTTGTTCAACTTATCCTCAGTCTTGGCCGATCTGTAAGACGCAGGACTTTGCAATCGTAGTGGGCAGGCATGTCCATTACCGAATGGATCGCAAGTCGACTGCAGCGCGCGCAACAAGAAAGAGGAACTTTATGAGCCTTTCAAAGAAAACTCATTTCGGTAAAAAGCTGGCTGTTTTTTTTATCTCATGTGCAATTGCGACATCGTCGTTTGCCAAGGACGAACCTTCAAGTTCACCTGAAGAGGATTCGAAAGAACAGGTCGAAATTCTCACAGAAAAAAAGCAGCAGGATAAACGCAGGCTTGCGGCCATTGAAGCTGAACTCACCGATCTGAACAACGGATTGATGGACGAGCAGCCCTTCCGCAGTAATAAATGTTCGTGCGCGCCAGGCAAATCACCTTGCACGAAAAAAGATTACGAAGAAATGTCCGTCAGTGATGAAGATATCGCTGCCGTGGCAACTGACAAGAAGCTTCAAGGGTGCATGACGCTCTATACAGCTGATACGCAGTGGGACAGGCTGGGCAGCGTTTGCAAGCAAAACATGCTCCGTTGCAATGAAGTTGCAAGGCTTGAAAAGATCAAGAGTTTGACGAGCGAAAAAAAGAAGCTGAAAACAGAAATGGCTGATGACGAAATTGCGCTTAAGCAAGCCAAAGCGAATGCCAAAAAATACTGCGAAAACTGTCCGCGGGGAATATCGGGCGGATTTAGCGCCGGAGGTTACGTCAGTGGAGGCGCTGGAGGCGGATATAGCTATGGCCCCGGTGGCGTGATCATTCAGCAGCCGAAACCAGGAGTAGGCGATTACCTTATTGGTTCTTTGCCGTATCTGACCCAAGCGCTGGGAATGGGCTTCGGCTTTTATATGCAGAACAAGGCTTTAAACAATTACACGAGTAACTATAATTCCTACCTGGGCAACTGCGCGACGATCGGTGTTCCTTGCCAGGCTCCTGGAATGGGCGGTGGCGGATTTGGAATGGGTGGAGGTGCCGGAGGTTGGGGCACGGGTTACGGAAGTTACGGATATGGATACGGAGTTGGGCCATACGCTGGAATCGGCGGTTTCGGTGGAGCTGTTCTCGGTGGCATGATGGGCGGTATGATGGGCTATCCAGGCATGGGCATGGGTGTCGGTCTGAACGTCGGCATTGGCAATGGAATGGGCTATCCAGGCGCCGGTGCTGGAGCATACATGGGGATGCCCATGGGCGGAATGACCGCAGGCTGGGGTGTTCCTGCGTACCCGATGGGAACGGGTTTCAATAGCGGCATGTATCCTTATGGACCTTACGGCGGCTATGGCATGGGTGGATATCCAGGTGGCATGGGCGGTTATCCGATCGGGGTGATCGGCGGAGGAATCGGCGGCGGCGGTATGGGTTATCCCGGTTATGGAATGGGTGGTTTCCCTGGAATCGGCGGCGGAATTAGCATTGGCGGTGGTTTAGGCGGATACCCCATGGGTGGCGGCTACGGAGGTTATCCGGGAATCGGTGGCGGCTACGGCGGTTATCCGGGAATCGGTGGCGGCTACGGCGGTTATCCGGGAATCGGTGGCGGCTACGGCGGTTATCCTTATCCCGGTGGCTACCCCGGAATTGGCGGCGGCATTGGTGGGGGGATCGGCGGCGGCTATCCTTATCCAGGCGGTTACCCCGGAATCGGCGGGGGAATTGGTGGCGGGATCGGCGGCGGCTATCCTTATCCAGGCGGTTACCCCGGAATTGGTGGCGGCATTGGTGGGGGGATCGGCGGCGGTGGCGGTATTTACGGTCAAAATGGAATGTACAATTCACAGATGCTGCAGCAGCAGCGTGCAATGCAGTCACAGCAGGATCTCATGATTGCACAGCAGGAGATTTATCAAGCCCAGCAGCGCTACTATCAAACAGCAACCCAAGCCCAGTCGTTGGGCGGGTATGGTGGTTATAGCGCCGGCTTTGGCGTCGGCTTTGGCGGTGGAATGGGATCTGGTTCCCAGTTCTAGCCAGTTTTAATTAGAAGCAAAATAATTGGTTAAAGGGCCCAGATTAAAATCTGGGCCCTTTTTTGTTGCCGTCCCGATTCAGATTGAGGCAAACGAAGTCTCTTTCGCCGCGTCGTCATGCGCTGCAACAGGCCTCAGAAATACAGCAGGTCCAGGTTACCCCAATCCGTCCCTAAATTGCCTCAATGTATATTCCTTAGATTTAAATTTAAGTTCCTTCGCCACCTGCCGAATAGAATAGTGTCTAGGCTAGAGGAACTTTGGTGGGTACTCGACGCTTAGGCAACTTGACTGAGGACCGCTATCCTAGCTGATTATCGTCTGAGGAGGCGAAATCGGGTACAGCAACTAAGGTAGTGGTCCTCGTCCTTTTTCTAAAACTCCCCTGAAAATTTAGTGTAAACAAAGATCATGAGAAAGATACGACTGGACCATATTGGGATCGCGGTTGCAGATCTGGACGCGTTACGGAGACTCTTCCGTATTCTGGGTCTTGAGATTGACCACTCTGAAAAAAATCAGGACCAGCGTGTGCTCACACACTTCATCCCTCTTGGGCCAGGTGCCGCGCCAGTCCCATCGTCAGCCGCCCTGACTATGACTGCCTCAAAAGCTGCCCTTGGGCCGACAGGGGCTAGTGCAACGATTGAGCTGCTCGAGCCAACAGACCCCTCAAGCGCCGTTGCCCAGTTCCTCCAAAAAAGGGGACCTGGAATTCACCATCTCTCGTTTTGCGTCGAAAAAGGACAGCTTGAGCCGCTTTGTGCAGAGTTAAAGAATCAAGGCTACTGCTTAATTTACAATGCTTTGCGTCAAGGGGCCCACGGCATGCAAATAAATTTCATCCATCCTGCTTCGGCAGGTGGGGTTTTAGTCGAGCTCATGGAACCATCCTGATACACTAGAGTCGCTATGCAGATGCGTTTGACCCCAGCTGTTAAATATTTATTGATTGTCTGCTTTGCTTCCTTTCTGGTTCAGCAAACGGCCGATCAGTTTTTCAGTGCCAACTTAACCGGCCTCTTCGGTCTGGTTCCGGCGAGCTTTGTCTTTCAATACCGGTTCTGGCAGATCGTCACCTACTCGTTCCTTCACGGCGATGTCATGCACCTGTTCCTAAATATGATGATGCTCGTCTTTATTGGCTCGGAACTGGAAAGTGTCTGGGGTACCGCCCGGTTCCTGAAGTTCTATTTCATCTGCGTTGTAGCGGGCGGACTCGCGTACTTGTTTCTGCAGCTGCTCTCGACTGGTCAGGCGCTTCATATTCCGATGGTGGGCGCTTCTGCGGGTGTCTATGGGCTTCTGATCGCCTATGGGCTGCTGTTCGCGGAACGCACCCTGCTTTTCATGATGCTCTTCCCGATGAAAGCCAAGCATTTCATTTGGGTGCTTGCCGGTATTGAATTCATGTCCACGGTTTTTTCCCCTCGCGGTGGAGTGGCAGGAATCGCCCATTTGGGTGGAATGGCAGCCGGTTGGCTCTATCTTTGGGGCTGGCGGCGCTTCCCCGATTTTTGGCGAAAAAAGGGCGACTGGCCGCTCCCGGGAATCAGGCGGGAGAGAAAATCAAAAAAAACAGACCACCTCAAGCTCGTTGTCAATCGGGACAAAGGACGGCCCAAGTCATCGGGTAATGACGATGATGACGCTCCGAAGACTTGGCATTAATCCCAAGTGATCCCAAGGTAATAGGATTGACATAAGGCGCTGCACCGTTTTAAGAAGATGGGCTATGACTCTCTTGCATGAAGATGTTGAATCCAAAAAGTACGATGTCCGTGTTGTGGAACGAAATGTCGCCCGTGGCGCAATTTCCGCAGCCGATGTTGATAAAAATACCCAGAAACTTCCAGATGATGCGGAAAACGCAGATTGGGTGACTCTGGAATCCTTGACAGATCAGGATTCGTCCAAGGGATCAACGCCCATCCAACACTGATTTCAAGCAGCTTCAGCCTGCGGTCCAGTGCAAGTAGTATGAACCGGGAGCCGCACGAGGCTGGCAGGGTGCTGTGCACCGGGAGAATTTCTTTATGACCGCAGTACCAAACAATTCCATCGAGCTTGTTACAATCCTGGGCACAGGGCCTGCGGGATTGACCGCGGCGATTTACGCTGCTCGCGCCAATTTGCGCCCTCTTTGCATTGAAGGGGAGCAGCCCGGCGGGCAGCTCACCATCACCAGCGATGTGGAAAACTTCCCGGGCTTTCCTGAGCCGGTCATGGGGCCGGTGCTCATGGATAATTTCCGCAGGCAGGCGGAGCGTTTTGGAACGCGAATCATTCAGGGAATCGTAAAAAAAGCTGACCTGTCCAAACGTCCCTTTGTCCTGGAATTCGCTGATGGACAATCCATAAAAACACGAAGCTTGATCATTGCCACAGGCGCCTCGGCCAAATGGATCGGGATTCCGAGCGAAAGAACTTTGCGGGGCAAAGGTGTATCCGCGTGTGCCACCTGTGATGGCTTCTTTTTCAGAAACCTGGATGTCGCGGTTGTCGGCGGCGGTGATACCGCCCTGGAAGAGGCCAATTTTCTAACCCGTTTTGCAAAAACCGTTACGATCATCCATCGTCGTGACAAGTTCCGCGCGAGCAAAGCGATGCAGGAGAAGGTTCAGAAAAATTCCAAAATTCGTTTTGTCTGGGACTCTGCCGTGCAGGAGATTCTGGGTGAGCACGCTGTCACCGGAGTCCGCCTGCTGAATCTCAAGACAAACGAGACGCAGGACCTTGCTCTTCACGGCGTCTTTGTAGCGATCGGGCATGAACCCAATACAGGACCCTTCCGGGAACAGCTCAAGAGCACAGAGTCGGGGTATCTCATCACCGAGCCGGATTCCACGCGCACAAATATTCCAGGCGTTTTTGCCGCAGGCGATGTCGCAGATCATGTTTACAGGCAGGCAGTTACGGCTGCCGGGCGTGGCTGCATGGCCGCGATTGATGCTGAGCATTTTCTCGAAGACGAGAGCTGAACCGAGGTCATACAACATGTCAGAAGCCAAGCCGTCCAATACCAGCAAGCCGGAACAGGACCTTTCAGAGCAGGTTCGGGTACGTTTTGAAAAACTCGCGAGATTGCGCGAACAAAAAGAGAACCCTTACAAAAACGGTTACGTCCCTTCTTCTCTCGCCGCCCAGCTCCACAGTGACTTTGACGTTAAAAACAAAGAAGAGCTCGAACCGCTTCAGCAGCATTGCTCGGTAGCCGGACGCGTCCTGGCGATTCGGGACTTTGGTAAAGCGGCCTTTGTCCGTCTCCGTGATCGCACCGGAATCATCCAGCTCTTTATCCAGCGCGACAAGCTGGGGGCTGAGGGGTATGCCGGCTACAAAGATCTCGATATCGGTGATATTGTTTTTTCGGAAGGAACGCTTTTTAAAACTAAAACGAACGAACTTTCGGTCAATGCCGAGAAACTGATTCTGCTCAGCAAATCCCTGAGACCTCTTCCCGAAAAATTCCACGGCATCGCGGATGTGGAGATCAAATACCGTCAGCGCTACCTCGATCTCATCATGAGTGAGGAGACCCGGGCAACTTTCCGCAAGCGTTCCAAAATCATCGAGGAACTGCGACGTTTTTTCCTGGATCACGATTTCATGGAAGTCGAGACTCCGATGATGCACTCAGTGGCGGGGGGCGCGACCGCCCGGCCGTTCAAGACTCATCACAATGCTTTGGACATGCCGCTGTTCATGCGGATTGCTCCGGAGCTTTATCTTAAGCGCCTGGTGGTCGGCGGATTCGACCGGGTTTTTGAAATCAATCGCAACTTTCGAAACGAGGGAATGTCGATCAAGCACAATCCCGAGTTCACGATGCTCGAGTTTTACCAGGCTTACGCGACCTTTGAAGATTTAATCCAGCTGACCGAAAAACTTTTTCAACAGGTTGCCTCGCGCGTCCTCGGTACGACCGAGATCACTTATCAGGGGACTAAAATTGACCTTGGCGGAACCTGGGAACGGATCGGTGTTGAAGATGCGATCTGCAAATACGCCGAATTCGGTCAGCTGCCGGACGTGCGTAAAAAGCTGCGGGATCGCGCTTCATTGCTTGATTATGGCAAAAAGAAAAATTTCCACATGGATCCCAAGGATTCCGTGGGTGGGCTGATGATGGTGATTTTTGATGAGGAAGTTGAATCGAAACTGATTCAACCGACCTTTGTCACTCACTATCCACTCGATGTCTCTCCGCTTTCACGGAAAAACGAAAAAGACCCTTTTATCGTCGATCGCTTTGAACTCTTCATCTACGGACGTGAGATGGCGAATGCCTTTTCGGAGCTCAACGATCCGGTTGACCAGAAAGAGCGATTTGAAGCACAAGTCCAGGCTAAAGAGGCAGGGAATGAAGAAGCCTGTGACATGGACGAGGATTACGTGGTTGCGCTGGAGTACGGAATGCCACCGACAGCAGGAGAGGGAATCGGGATTGACCGCATGATCATGCTGTTGACGGATTCACCAAGTATCCGTGATGTTATCTTGTTCCCACAAATGCGACCGATCAAAACCGAGAGAGCGGGATCCGAGCCGATTGGAGAGACGTGATGTCTCGCCGGGTTTCAGCAGTACCCATGCTCGCCCGGAGATTTTTGGTTTCGAAGGCGTCTGACGGATTTTTATCGATGATCGCTTGGGTCTCGATCTGCGGAGTGGCTGTCGGCGTGTTGGCGCTCACGGTCGTGACGAGCGTGATCAATGGATTTGAGGGTGAACTCATGAGGGTCATTACCGGGATGAACGGTGATGTCATGATGTTGAGCCGGGGGGAGTCAATTGGTGATTCTGCGGGGGTTCAGGCTAGAATCAGGAAGGCAGTACCGGAAGTTCAGGCAATCACCCCATCCTTTGCTTTTCAGCTGATGATCGCTGGCCCCCACGGAGTGGCGGGCGGGATTCTGGAGGGGTTTGATATTGGCACGATGGGGATGGTCACCGATGTTCCAAACAGGGTGATTGAAGGCCGCCTGCCTGAGCAATCAGGAGAAATCGCGCTGGGATCATCGTTAAGCGAGCGGATTGGTGCACCGGCGGGAACCGAAGTCCGGCTGATCGCCCCCTTTGCAGGAGGTGAGGAGTCCGGGACACCCAAAGTGATGCAGGCGAAAGTGGTTGGGATCGTCCGGATGGGGATGTATGAATACGATTCAAAATTTGTCTTTTCCCCTCTGCCTGCTGTTCAGGAATTCTTAAACGAAAAGGACAGGGTCAATACTTTCAAGATCCGCTTGAGCCCGGGAGCGGACAGCCCGCAGGCTGCCGAACAATTGAGCGGGGCTTTCGGTTATCCGTTTCGCGCAAAAGACTGGGCGCAGCTCAACAAAAACCTTCTTTATGCGATCAAGCTCGAGAAGGTGGTGATCGCGATTATTTTAACGATCATCGTCATTGTCGCCGCATTCAACGTGGTGAGTACTCTCATGATGATGATTCACGACAAAACCAAGGAAATAGCCATTCTCAAAGCCATGGGGTTGCGGCCTTATCAAAGCTTCGGACTATTTTGTATGATAGGGCTCGGAATGGGTGTTGTTGGGACGGTGGTCGGGGTTTCCGGGGGCTTGCTGTTGAATTTCATTCTGGAACGTACACGTCTTATCGATTTACCGCCGGATATTTATTATATCAGCTTTCTGCCGGTGGTGATTCGCTGGCAGGAAGTCGCACTCATTGCAACCGTCGCTGTTTCTATATCTTTCCTGGCGACGCTTTATCCTGCCTGGAAAGTGACACGACGATCGCCTCTGGAGGGTTTACGCTATGATTAACACGAGTCAGCTACATACCGAGCCTTTGCTGGTTGCAGAAGGGGTCAGGAAATCCTTCTTCAAGGGAAAAACGGAGATTCAGGTCATCCGTGGCGTTGATTTTACGATTCATACCGGTGAGTTGGTTGCGATTACCGGCGCTTCGGGTGTGGGCAAAAGTACTTTGCTTCACATTCTGGGCACCCTTGAACCCCCTACCGCTGGTAAAGTGCTGTTTGGACCCAAAAGGGAGAATGTTTTTAACTATAGTGACAAGGTTCTCTCGGTGTTCCGTAACCGGTCTCTGGGTTTTGTATTTCAGTTCCACTATCTTTTGCCGGAATTCTCTGCGATCGAGAACGTCATGATGCCTGCACTGATCGCCGGTTACACCTCTGCCCTGGCTGAGTCCCAGGCCAAGGAGTTGTTGGAGTTCGTGGGGCTGGGGCACCGGCTCACCCATCGACCTTCAGAGTTGTCCGGTGGTGAGCAGCAGCGGGTTGCGATTGCGCGCGCTGTGATTTTAAGGCCGAAAATCCTTCTTGCTGATGAGCTAACGGGCAACCTGGATTCCACAAATCGCAATACTGTTATGGATCTGCTGGTTCGTTTGAACAAAGCGACGGGAATTTCCATTCTACTTGTGACGCATGATCAAGAGCTTGCCGGGAGAATGCACCGCGTCTTAGTCATGAAAGATGGCCTTTTCGTCAATTAGAGTTTGACAGTCGGGTTGGTCCAACCTACAGATTATGGTCGTGATTTCAGATAGTAGGCTTCATCGCATTTTTAATTTTTTCCAGTCAAACTCTTTGCCGTTCATTCGGGCAATCGCAGTTTCAATTTTATTAGCCACAGTGACCCTACAGGCCGCACCCCCCGTTGCTACGAGTTGGGCTGGGAAAGTCGTTTCTGGAGTTGAATTCAGAGGATTGAAAAGGATCGAAAAAGACGCGGTTTTGGTGAAGTTGGTCACCAAGCCGGGGCAGCCAGTGACTGCCGAGCAGGTTCGCGCGGATATTCAGTCACTTTTTGCAATGGGCTATTTCGATGATATCGAGGTCGTGGCCGAAAGCACTGATGCCGGACACGTCAATCTGATCTACTCTGTCCGCGAACGGCCGGTGATTGGAAAAATTGAATTCGAAGGGAACGAAAAAATCACGACCACTGACCTGCGTGAAGTCATCAAGCTCCGAGAATGGGCTATTCTGGATATCAACAAAGTAAAAGATGATGCCGCACTTTTGCAGAAGCATTACGAAGAAAAAGGATTTTACCTGGCCAAGGTCACCTTTGACATCAAGCAGACGGCTTCAGGTGAGGTCGAACTGACTTACCACGTCAGCGATTACGATAAAGTTCAGATAAAAAAAATTACGTTTCTCAATAATCGCCGGTTTTCAGATGAGCAGCTTAAGGGTCTCCTGATGGAGACTCGTGAAGGCGGGTTGATGTCTTTTCTGAGTAGCTCCGGAAATTTCAAAGAGTCCGCCTTTAAGCAGGACCTGCAGCGTCTGACCTACTGGTACCTCGACCACGGCTACGTCAAGTTTCGTTATGAGAACCCGGTCGTTACTGTCAGTGATGACAAGCGTTGGCTCTTTATTTCCATTTATGTTGATGAAGGTGACGCCTACAGCATCGGTACGCTTGATTTCGGTGGAGACTTGCTTTTTCCTAAAAACGAACTCCATGCTGACCTGACGATGAAAGAGGCGGAGAATTTCAGTATTTCCAAGCGAAATGCTGACATTCAACGTCTCACGGAAAAATACCAGGACCTCGGTTATGCGTTTGTGAATGTGATCCCGAACTGGGTCTTTCATGATGATCAGAAGACCGTGGACATCCAGTACAGCTTTGAAAAAGGCAGTCTGGTTTATTTCGGTGAAGTGAACATTTTAGGCAACAGCAAGACCCATGACAAAGTGATCCGTCGGGAATTGAAGATCGTCGAAGGCTCTTTGTACAGCGGTACCCGGCTTCGTCAGTCCAAGGAAAACGTGGAACGATTGGGTTACTTTGCTCCGGGCGAAGTGATTTTCAATACGGTGACTCCAAAAGGCAAGCCTGACATCCTCGATGTCGAAATCACGGTCAAGGAACGTTCGACCGGAACTATTACCCTGGGTGCCGGATACGGAAGTATTCAGAAGTTTTTCTTCACAACCCAGGTTGCTGAAATCAATCTCATGGGCCGCGGTCAGACGGTGAGTCTCTCTGCTCAGTATGCGGCCGATCGCTTGTCGAAGAGTTTCAATTTCGGTTTTACCGATCCATATGCGTTTGACACCCGTTGGTCGACTGGTTTTGACGCATATTATGTAAATTTCCCGATTCCCAACCAGTATTTGACGCGCAAACTGGGCTTTGACCTCCGGTTTGGTTACCCACTGGCTGAATTTGTGAACGGCTATATCACGTACAAAAATGAAGGACTGCAGATCGAACCCACCTCGGTCGATTTTGACGAAGAGCGTGGCAGGCTGGATTCAGGCATTCTTTCGAGTGTTGTTTGGAGCGTTGTGCGTGACAAGCGTAACAATCGTTTTGAAACCACGGCAGGTAATTTCCAGAGTTTTTCACTGGAAACGGCAGGTCTCGGTGGCGACAAGAAGTTTTTTAAATGGATTCTGAACAACCGGTATTATAAGCGCCTCGTTGGTGATCTGGTCTTCAGGAATAATTTTGAAGTCGGCCAGGTTTCCGGTATCGGAGATCGACCCATTCCTCCCTCTGAGCGTTTTTATCTGGGCGGTCCGAATAGTTTGAAAGGCTATGCCACGTTCCTGCTCGGGCCCAGCACTACGGATGGCAAGGGGATTATCCGGCCTATCGGCGGTACCTTTGAAATGCTTTCGCTCTTTGAACTCGAATATCCTTTGATTCGTGAAGCGGGCCTGAAGTGGGTTCTATTTTATGATGTGGGTAATTCGTTCGAGACGTTCCCGACGAGTGAATACTTTTCGCTCAGATCTGACTGGGGCTTTGGGATCCGCTGGTTTTCCCCAATCGGACCGTTGCGGTTTGAGTGGGGATTCCCGATCAAGCAAAAGCCGGGTGAATCCGGCTCCCAGTTCCAATTCTTTATTGGACCGCCCTTCTGATTTGAATATATGGTTGAATATGGTTTCAGTAGCAAAGGAGAGAATATGAAAAAAGCGTTTGGTTTGATGAGTCTGGTGATTGCGGGAATCTTCAGTTTTGGAGCAATGGCTGCCGACATGAAAATCGGTGTTGTTGATATGCAGAAAGCACTGCAGACGGTGGAAGCCGGTAAAACAGCGAAGGCCCAGCTTGAAAAAGAATTCAACTCGAAGAAAAAAGAACTTCAAGCTGAAGAAAACAGCATCAAGAAGCTTGGCGATGAATTCAAGAAGCAGTCCCTGGTCATGAATGATGAAGCCCGGGCCAAGAAGCAGGGCGAAATCCAGGAACGTATCATGAAATTCCAGGAAGTCACGACACGCGCCCAGATGGAAATTCAGCAGAAGGAACAGGAGCTGACCAAGCCGATCGTGACCCGTATCCGTAATATTATTTCCGAGCTGGCCAAGCAAAAGGGTTATGCCATTATTTTAGAGAAGAATGAAAATACGGTTCTTTTCTCGCAGGACAAAGATGAGCTGACCTCCGAGGTCATCTCGATTTACAATAAAAACCCCAAGGGTTGATCGTCACGGGCATGGTTTCTGTTGACGACATTCTGGTCTGGACCGGAGGTCGGCTTGCTAACGCTTCCGAACTCGGCGCTGCTGCGGGTGCAATTGCGGTTTCGAGCCCTGCTCGATTGCGCGGTTCAAAAGAGCATGACATAGCTTTTTTCTTTTCGACGTCTTTCAAAGATGAGCTTTCGTCTGCCGTGCCCGGCGTGCTGGTCACGGGTGAAGCCTTTGTGAAACCACTCGAGTCCTCAGGTTTGCCACTTTGGAAGAAGAGCGCAGTCATTGTTTGTGCCGACCCTTACCTGGCAATGGCGGTGGTGAGTGGCAAGATTGCCACAGCCCTTTCGACCGGAGCCCACATCCCCGGAGAGAGTGCTCCATCGCCGCAAGGCCCGGCAGTTCACCCGAGTACTGTTTTGGGAGCAAGTGTCAGTGTTGGAGAGGGTGTCCGGATTGGACCCAATTGTGTTATTGAAGCCCATGTCCGAATTGGTGCCCGTACTGTTCTTTATCCGGGCTGCTATGTGGGCCTGAACGCCATTATCGGGCAGGACTCAGTTCTCTTTCCAAATGTCACTATTTACGAAAACGTTGAGCTTGGAAATCGCGTACGGCTCCATGCAGGCGTGGTCATCGGCGCGGACGGGTTTGGCTATGCTCCGGTCCGCGAGGGAGATCAAGTGGTCAATCACCAGAAGATTTATCACGTCGGGAACGTGGTGATTGGGGATGATGTCGAAATCGGTGCAAACTCCTGTGTGGATCGGGCAACATTCGGTTCAACCCATATCGCCTCGAAAGTGAAGATCGATAATCTCGTCCAGATTGGCCATAATGTCCAACTGGAGGAAGGTGCGGTTCTTTGCGGTTGTAGCGCCTGCGCCGGGAGCTCCAGCGTCGGCAAATTCGCATACGTCGGAGGCGGTGCGGGTATCGCAAATCAGGTGCATATCGGAGATCGGGCCAATGTCGGGGCTTTCTCCCTGGTAACCAAAGACGTGACTCCGGGCGAGACTGTCATCGGGAACCCGATGCGTGATTACAAAGAATATTTCCGCGTGCACGCGATGTTGAGTCGATTGCTTGCCGAGAGAAAAAAAGGAAGGTCATGACTGAGAATCCCTATTGTCTGAATATCGAGCAGATTAAAGGATACCTGCCCCATCGCCCGCCTTTTTTGCTCGTTGACCGTGTTTTGGAAATTCACCCCTCCGGGGATATTCGCGATTTGTCTCACCGGGAAAAAGTCGGAACGAGAGTGGTTGCACTCAAGAACGTCAGTTTCAATGAGCCCCATTTTCAAGGGCATTTTCCTGAGTATGCCATCATGCCGGGCGTGCTTGTGATTGAAGCAATGGCTCAAACGGCCTGTTTCTCTATTTATCCACAAATGCAGATGGCGGTCGACAAACCCAAGCAGGTTCAATGTCTGCTCGTGGGTGTTGACAACGTCCGGTTCCGAAGACCTATCGTTCCTGGTGATCAACTTCGTATCGAAAGCCTAGTCACGAAAGCCCGGGGCAGGGTATGGGCTTTTCATTGTGAAGTGTCGGTCGATGGAAATAAAATTGCTGAAGCTGATATTCTGGCGAACTGGCTCACTGGTTTGACGACGGTCCAGAACGACTAGCTATGAGTAGGAGTGAAATATGATTCATCCGAGTGCACAGGTTCATCCAGAGGCCAAGGTCGATCCGGATTGTGAGATCGGGCCTTGGTGCACGGTAGGCAAAAACGTGCGAGTGGGAAAGGCAACCCGCCTGATCAGCCATGTGGTGCTCGATGGCTGGACGGAAATCGGTGAGAACAATCTGATTTTTCCTTTTGCGGTGCTGGGCGCGATTCCTCAGGATCTGAAATATAAAGGCGAACCGACCCGATTGGTGATCGGAAACGGCAATACAATTCGCGAGGCCGTTACCATGAATCTTGGAACGGTCGGGGGCGGTGGTGTGACTCAGGTCGGCGATAAAAACCTGTTCATGGCCTACACCCATCTAGGCCACGACTGTATTGTCGGAAATAATTGCATTATGGCCAACTCGGCCGGACTCGCAGGACATGTCACCTTGCAGGATTATGTCACGATCGGCGGAATGACGGGGGTTTCTCAATTCGTGAGGGTTGGCTCCCATGCTTACGTTGGGGGGCAATCAGGCGTCGAGAAGGATGTTCCGCCGTTCTGTATTGCCATAGGATCGCGTCCCTGCGCGCTCAAAAGCGCGAATATCGTTGGTTTGCGCCGACGCGGATTCCATTCTGATGTCATTTCCAAGATCAATGAAGTCATCAAGCTCTGGGCAAGACACGATGTTCAAAAAGAGCAGTGCCTGCTCGAAATTGAATCACAATTTGGTGAGTTGCCTGAAATCCAGACGTTCATCTCTTTCATTCGGCAGAGTGAAACGGGAGTCTGTCGCTAGAACAGGAGTGCTCTTTCAGGGCGACAGCGAATGAAAGTTCTGATTTCTGCAGCGGAAACCTCGTCGGATGCGCACGGAGCCGAATTGCTCAAGGCGCTGCGCAGCGAATGGACCCTCAGGAGAGGTGTTACCGAAGAAGTGGCGGCTCGTGAGATTGACGCTTTCGGAATCGGTGGGCCGCGTTTGCGACAGGCCGGTTTGCGGGTTCTGGTGGATGCACGGGACCTGCTCGCAATGGGTTTTCTGGAGATTATCGGACACCTGCCCAAAATTCTGCGAGCTCTTCGGGTTGTCGATGCGGCCAGCCGGAGGGAAAAACCGGATCTTGCCATTGTGATCGATTATCCCGATTTTCATTTCAGGCTCGCCCGTCGTTTGCGCGCTCAAGGTATTCCCGTCATCTATTTTATCCCTCCCAAAGTATGGGCCTGGCGCAAAGGTCGGATCCGGATACTGAAGGAGCTCTTCTCCAAAATTCTTTGCATCCTGCCCTTTGAAGAGGAGTTTTACCGGCAAGAGAATGTCCCGGCGACCTACGTCGGAAATCCATTGGTCGACGAGCTCCCTGTCGATCTTTCAAGAGAAGATGCGCGGGGTCGTTTGAATATTTCACTTTCTGAAAAGGTTCTTTTACTCATGCCGGGGAGTCGCGCTTCAGAGTTAAAAAGGCATTTGGAGCTATTTCTGGAAGGTGCCCTGAACTGCGCCGATTCCCTGGCCCAGAGCGGAGTGCGAGGTCCTTTGAAAGTTCTGATTCCGTTCGCGGGTACCGCGAATCTTCCGGAAGTAACGGCGCGAATCACTGCTTGGAGTGCAAGTCAGAAGGATTTGGAAAAATTACTGAGTATCCGGGTATCGCAGAATGATTCAGCGGTTTGCATGCTGGCAGCGGATGCTGGTCTCATCAAATCGGGAACCTCAACCCTGGAAGCAGGATTTCTGGGGTGCCCGCATTGCATTATCTACAAAACAAATTGGATTACAGCCTGGATTTTCAAATTCCTGATCCGCTATCAGGGTCCGGTTGGACTGGTAAATCTGGTTTATGGTTGGACGCCTGGTAAACCTTACCTGGTCCAGGAAATTCTACTCGAAGCAGCGACCGCCCGATCTTTGGGAGCAGAGGCCTTGCAGCTCTTTAGTGACGAAAAATTGCGATTGAAACTGCTGACGGGCTTTGAAAAGCTGCGCAAAATTCTTTTAGCTCCCCAGCTGACCAGCGGGAAGGGCCCAAGCCGGCAGGCCGCGCGTGAAATTCTGGAATTTATGGAAAGGACGCACCCTTGAGATTTCTTGGATTATGCCTCGGCTCAGCACTTTGGTCATTTGCAACGCAGGTGATCCGCTGGATGCTTCGACTTGGGATTCTGCTCCCGAAAGAACTCGGAGTTCGCGTCCTGAGCGTCGGAAATCTTCAGGCCGGAGGCGCCGGTAAAACGCCGCTCGTAATCCAGATTGCGAAAGAAGCTGTCGAAAAGGGCTTGAAGGTCTGCATTTTAAGTCGAGGCTACAAAGGACTTTGGGAAAAATCCGGCGGAGTCCTGCTGCCAGGGGGCGCTGCGGATCCAAAAGAGTGTGGCGATGAACCGGCACTCCTTCATGAGCAGGTACCCGCCGCTTTGATCGGAGTCGGCGCTGACCGGGTTTCGAGCTATGATCATGTTGTGCGGGAGCACGGGCGGCCGGACCTCGTGATCCTGGACGATGGTTTTCAGCATTGGCGAATCCACAAAGATGTTGAAGTGGTCGCCTTGACTTCTTCGACTCCCCGGGAAGTTCTCTTCAGAGACAGTAAAACTGCATTGAAATTCGCTTCTCTGGTTGTCTGGACCAAAGGCACTCACTGCCCCACGCCGGCTCCCGATGTCGAAATCCGCTTGACCCTGAAAAGGCCAGCGGACGGGAAGCAACGCATTTGGCTCGTCACGGGAGTGGGGGATGCGCTTTCGGTCAAGCATTCAGCCACAGAGGCCGGCTATCAGGTAAACAGGCATCTGATTTTTGATGATCATGCCGCCTACACCCTGCAGGACCTTGAGGGTTTTCTCGCGGGCTCCGCAAAGGAGAAGGCATTGCTAGCCACAACGGGTAAAGATTGGGTAAAGTGGAAGAGTCTCGGGTTCTCTTCGGCAGATTTAATTGTTTTGGAGCCTGAGGTCACTTTCATCAAAGGGAGAGAACGCTGGAATCGCGTTTTGTGGGGTTCATAAGTCTGTTTTTGTTGAGGTCGCTGGCATGGGCTTACTCCTGTATGCCTCGTTCCTTTCAGCTCTATTTGGGGGCGGGATTGGGCTTTCTCCTGAGGAAACTTCGGATTCGGACAGCGGTAGTGGCACAGAATCTTCTGCTGGCTTATCCCGGGGCTCATAACGAAATGTTGAGAAAAAATCTTTTTCTCGAATCCTATCGGCATCTCGGGCGACTATCTTTCGAAATAGCGATGCTCCTTGGGCCTATGCCTTCCTTCATCAGGCGACATACGGTTGTTCGCGGAATTGAATTTTTTGAGTTTGCAAAAAAACAGGGCAAGGGCGTGATCATTCTTTCCAGCCACACCGGGAACTGGGAAATCATGGGCGCAGCGGGAGCTTACTGGGCGGGAATTGATTCCATGATCGTCACAAAACATCTCAAGCCAGAGTGGCTTCACAGGGCCATCGAAAAGGGACGTCTCGCCGCAGGCGTGGCAGCGACGTATGAACCGAAGACGATGCGGGATATTTTGAGTCAGCTCAAGCGAAAGTCCACAGTGGGGTTTGTTCTGGATCAATATGCGGGTCCCCCGATCGGGGTCCGGGTTCCGTTTTTGGGCGTGCAGGTCAGTACGAGTACCGCCTTGGCAATGCTTGTCAAAAGGACCGGCGCAATATTATTGCCGGCGATCAATTATCGGGATCCAGAGGGACGTTTCATTATCGAAATCAAGCCGCCTATTCCCTGGCAGACCCACGATGATGCAAATTTTGAACTGGCTAGCAATACAGCAGCCTACGTAGCCGAATTGGAGAAGGACGTTCGTCGTTTCCCGGGTCAGTGGCTTTGGATCCATCGCCGGTTCAAGGGGGATTTGTCTCCTGCCAGAGAGAACGAATGGTTCGAGGGGCGGCCCAGAACAGATCGAAGAATAGAGTCAAAAGCTTAACGGCAAGCTCTCGACTTTCCCGGAGTGATCTCCTAAACTGTCCAAGTGTCACTTATTTATTTTAGAACTGTATTGCGAATCACGTTGCAGGGCTTGGTCCTGCTTGCGGCAGCGGGTTGTGCCAGCGGCCCGGTAGCAAAAATCGAGTCTACGGGTGATCTGCCTCAGGAGCTGTCGAAAGATCTGCAGCAGCGTTACGAAGTGCGGGATGCGGGAATTGCTCAGCTCACGAGTATTTCGAGCAGTTCTCCGGCAGAACTGAAACCTGACACGAGCTCAAAGCCGACGATTGCCAAAAAGCTCAAGAACAAAAAGAAGAAAGGGAAAAATCTTCCACTGGGAGCCGATGAGGTTGTCAGCACTCCGGCTGAAGCTTTGGCTGCCACTTTTCCCTCCCGGCGCCCGGCAAAAGATCCGATCTGGGTGGGTGAAAAACATATCTTCGACATCACGTATTTCGGCGTACAAGGCGGCGAGTTTACCCTCGAAGTGCTCCCGTTCAAAGTGATTGATGGCCGGAAAGTTTATCACATCCGTGGTACTGCGGTCAGCTCCCAGCTGTTCAGCGTGTTTTACCGCCTCAATGATACGGTCGAAACATTTCTGGATCACGATTCTCTTTTTTCACATCGTTTTCACATCGTCCTGGATGAGAGCAAGCAGACCCGCGACTCTTTAGAATTGTATGATCAGGTGAAAAAGCAGACCTTCTACTGGAATCGCTGGAATCACTATAAAAACGGTTTTGCGGAGATCAAGGAGTTCGCGCCGATTGCCCCGCTTTCGCATGACACTCTTTCGGCTTTGTTCTTCCTCCGCTCCCGTCCGCTCGATGAGGGGGCGGTGTTCACGATCCCGATCGTTTCAGAAGGCAAATCCTGGGAAGCTGTCGTCACGGTCGTCCGTCGTGAAATGCTGGATACTCCGATCGGAAAAGTTCCCACCGTTGTGGTCAAGCCTGAGATGAAGTTCCAGGGAATTCTCAAAAAACAGGGAGACAGTTTCATCTGGTTGACCGACGATGACCGCAGGCTCGTAGTCAGGCTGGAAGCTAAAGTCAAAATCGGCACCGTCATTGGAGTTTTGAAAAAGGTGGAGGCGGGAACACCACCTGAAATGTAAATGGACAGAGCGGCTTCCATTCAAAGCATTCTTGTTCGCGCACCGAATTGGATCGGTGACCAGGTGCTCGCGTACCTGTTTTTTCATTACCTCAGAAAATCTTTCCCGCAGGCCCGGATCGCAGTAGCCTGCATGCCTTGGGTTTCCTCAATTCAGTATCAGGATCTCGTGGACGAGGTCGTCGTTTTGTCAAAGCCTGGCTCGGGCAATGTGCTTGAAAAGTTCAAAGCACTGCGGCTGGACAGCCAGCGGCTGAAATTGAAAGGCCCTTGGGATCTGGGAATTTCCTTACCCAATTCGCTGTCGGCAGCCTGGCTGCTTTCTTGGGCCGGCTGCGTTCGCACGCGGGGATTCTCCGGGGATTTTCGGGGTTGGCTTTTGAACGATCGGTTACCATGGGCGCCTGCCTCGACGCTCCATCGCGCCGATGCCTATCTTCAACTTCTCAACGGATTACTGCCACAAAACCTGGGGCAAGTCCGCGGGGCTGATCTCTTCTGGGGCGTGCCGCCCGAAGCAGCAGAAATTGACCTCGACCCTGGAATTCCTGGGGTCCTGAAGAATGGTTTCGAGCCTCAAAAATCCTGGGGGCCTGCTCATTCAGCTGAGATTCCCCCGGGGGATTACTGGGTTCTCGCCCCCGGGTCAGCCGCTACTGCGCGGAAATGGCCGCTGGAGAAGTTCATTGCTCTGACTCAATTGATCATCCGGGAAACAGGGTGGCCTGCAGTTGTTGTGGGGGGGCCAGCCGAAGCAATGCTCGGCAAGACTCTGGGGGAACTCCCCAAGGTCTTGGACAGAACGGCCCAAGGTGCGGTAAGCAATTCTTGGCCCCTTTTCAAAAATGCCCGGTTTACGATCGCGAACGACTCCGGCCTGGCGCATGTTGCGGCGATTTGCGGAAAACGCACCCATGTGATCTGGGGGGCGGGTGATCCGAAGAGAACAGCACCGATCGGTGCGGGCAAGGTGACGATCACCTTCAACCCGGTGGATTGTTGGCCTTGTGAGCGGAATGTCTGCGCGTACGAGGGAGCGATGGAAATTCAGTGCCTGACTGGAATTGCTCCAGGACAGGTTTGGGAGGATGTCCAGCGTGGACCAAGAAGAGCTCCGGAAAATGACTGAAAAGGTTACCGAGACAAATGTACTGGTCGATGTTCTAAAAGATCGGCTCGATGCGCTGGTAGTTTGCCTTTCGAATTCCTGGGGGGGGCTCGAGCAGGTTGCCGTGAGCGATGCGATGGATATCGGGCTTCTCGGTTTGAAGGTGAAAATGCTTTGCCTGGAAGGAAGTCCCATTCATGAGAATCTCGCGAACCGCAAAGAAATCAAAGCCGTTCCTTTATCGTTTCGTCCGAAAAACTTCCTGGATCTGAATCTTAGGGCTGAGCTCGGCAAATTAATGGCAGACGGCGTGAACCTGATTCACACGCATCAGCCCTCGTTACTGCCTTCCCTGGTGCCCTGGGTCTGGCACAAACCCGGTGTGGCAATGCTGGCCACCCGGCACATTATGAACAATCACGACAAGCGCAATTTTTTCCACCAGGCGATTTACAGCCGGCTCGATGCCTTGATCGTCATGAGCGAGACTTTGCGCAAAAACGTTCTTGAAACCCATTCCATCCCGGAAAACCGGGTACAGGTAATCAATCTCGGTCTCGATTTCACCCGTTTCGATCCTACTCGGGTCGAGTCCTTGAAGCAGCGAGTTCTTTGGGGGGCAGAGCCCGATACGATCGTGATTGGCCTGGTCGGGAGAATTGATCCTGCCAAGGGGCAGGGCACGTTTCTTAAAGCTGCTGCGGGATTGCTGAAAAATCAGAGGTCCAAGGAAAAGCTGAAATTTGTACTCGTGGGCGAAGAGACTCTGGGGGGGCCTGGCTCACATCTCGAAGAGCTCAAGCACATGGTCACTCAGTTCCATTTGGATGATCATGTGGTTTTTGCCGGTTATCAGGAAAACATTCCCGAGATCATGCGGGCACTGGATGTTTTCGTCATGCCGTCCCGGCAGGAGGCGTTCGGTTTGGTGGCGATCGAGGCCATGGCCATGGAGCGGCCGATTGTGATTTCGAGAGGCGGGAGTGCGGAAGAAATCGTGAGCGACGAGACGTTCGGATTGCTGGTCCGGGCTGATGACGCTTTTGACCTGCAGGGCAAGCTGCGCCAGTTGCTGGATCGTCCTGAAGCTCGCCTGCTGATGGGAAAAAAAGGGCGTCAGCATGTGCTCAAAAATTATGACCGTACAATGCGAGTCCGCTATTCGCTTGAGATCTACGACCGCAGCCTGCGCAAGCGCGGGGTGAATTGAAGGTCAGGTGCGGCTGCAGTTATTTCATTTTATTGAAGTCGTGACCCGCATCTTTGAATTTTTGACCGTATTCGCTGAATTTCCGGTCCATGGGTTTACCCATGTGACAGACCGTGCAGCTGGCACTTGGGTCTGATTTTACCTTCTTGTATTCCGCTAGATAAGTCGGTTTTGCGGAGGCGACAATGGGGAGGGTCAGGGCAATCAGAATGAGCAGGGATTTCGTCATGGGCTTCTCCTTGGGGTTTCCTCTGGTTTCGCCATCTTACGGGGGTTCTGAGCCTTGTAAAGTGCGTTTTTCGCTTTGACAAAGAAGGGTTATCTCATTATATCTGTCTGACTCGTCGGTAGTACCTACCGTCAGCGAGCGTTCGTCTGTGCTGCTTTGCGGTGCTGAACGCCGCCTCACGAGTACTCGAAAGGCAAATTATTAGTATGGTAGTTAAGCAAACCGCAGAAGTCGAGACGAAGTCTCGCCCAAAAAATCAGAGCTGGATGGATGAATTCTCATCTTTCGTCGGTCCTGAAGAGCATGCCGCAGATCTCAATGACGAAGAAGAAAACTTCGCTGAGCTGTTTGAAGCATCTCAACGTCAGCAGGAAATTCGCGAAGGCGAAGTGGTTGACGGAACCGTTGTCGCACTCAGTGGCGAATACGCCACGATCGATATCGGCTACAAATGCGAAGGCCTAGTGCCGTTGCAGGAATTTAGAGATGCCGCTGGCGTCGCGCATATTGCGGTCGGCGATGTGGTCAGTGTTTACCTGGAACGCATGGAGCTCGAAAACGGCTTTATGCTCCTCTCCAAAGACAAAGCCGAAATCATTCGCGCCTGGGACGAAATTTCTCATGCTTGCGAAAAAGATCAGCTCGTCGAAGGTACGGTCATTGCCAAGGTGAAGGGCGGCTTGTCAGTCGATATCGGCGTCAAGGCGTTTCTCCCGGGGAGTCAGATTGATACCAAACCGGTAAAAAATCTTGACAAGTTCTTGGGCAAGAAGCTCAAGTTCAAGATCATCAAATTCAACAAGAAACGCGGCAACATCGTACTTTCTCGCCGTGCGGTTGTTGCACAAGAGCGCGAACTCCAACGTGCCGAAACCCTCTCCACTCTGCAGGAAGGCATGATCGTTTCCGGAACCGTGAAGAATATCACGGAATATGGCGCTTTCATCGACTTGGGCGGAATGGATGGATTGCTCCATATCACGGACATGTCCTGGGGGCGCATCAAGCACCCGAGCGAACTGTTCTCGGTTGGCGACGAAATCAAAGTCAAGATTCTCAAGTACGACCGCGAGAAGGAACGCGTCTCTCTCGGCTTGAAACAGGTTTCCCCGAATCCTTGGGACGAAGCCGAATATCGTTTCCCGGTTGGCGTCAAGGTCAAGGGCAAGGTGGTCAGCGTGAAGGACTACGGCGCATTCGTTGAGCTAGAAGATGGCATCGAAGGCCTCATTCATGTCAGCGAAATGTCCTGGACCGAACGCGTGAAGCACCCCTCCAAGATGATCAACGTCGGCGACGAAGTTGAATGCAAAGTTCTTGAAGTGGACGCCAAAGGCAAGCGCATCAGCCTGGGCCTCAAGCAGCTCCAAGCTAATCCTTGGGATGAATTGGAAATCAAATTCCCGGTCGGCACGATCATCGAAGAAGGCGAAGTCAAGTCTGTCACCGACTTCGGAATCTTCGTCGATATCGGAGTTGGAATCGACGGACTGGTCCACATTAGCGATCTCGCCTGGACCAAGAAGTTTGCTCATCCTTCAGAAAAGTACAAAAAGGGCGACAAGCTCCGTTCCGTGGTTCTCGGTATCGACAAGGCCAACGAGAAATTCTCGTTGGGTGTCAAGCAGCTTGAGCGCGATCCGTGGGAAAATATCAAGTCCCGCTATCGCCAGAATCAGGCGATTGACGGCGTCGTGACGAAGCTCACCGACTTTGGTGCTTTCCTTGAAATCGAGGAAGGTGTCGAGGGTCTGATCTACGTCAGCGAAATCGCAGACCACCGCATCGAGAAGCCTTCTGACGCGTTGAAGGTCGGCGACAAGGTTCGGGCCGAGATTCTCTCGATCGAACCCAAGGAACGACGCATCGGTCTGTCAATCAAGCAGCTTGGCAAAACCGAAGAGCGCGCTAATTACGAGAAGTACGTCGGCGATGCCTCCAAGAAGACCTCCATGGGCGATCTCTTGGGCGATAAGCTCAAGGCCGCGCTGGGCAATAAAAAAGAAGACGAGAACGAATAACCCGTTTTCTGATTGTTCTAAACGCCGCAGCGAGGCCGACGGACTGAGCCGTTGCGGCGTTTAAATTCTAGAGACGCCGTGCTCCTTGCGGAGTACGGCGTTTTTTTTTGCTCTCTGACCGGGAATGATGGATGATCTGGCGCATGGCTGAAATCAAAAGAAAAATTAGTCCTATGGCTTGGATGCTGATTCTATCATCGGCATTCCTGGTGATTTTCCTCGTTGTTTCGGGAGCTCTCTTCCTTTCGGATATGCCCGGGTCAGGTACGCGTGACGGCTCGCTGCTTATGGGGAAAGGCGCGGTCGGGCTCATTGAAGTCAATGGAGTGATTATCGACTCCAAAAAAACGCTCGCCAGGCTCGAAGATTTTGAGGAAAATTCGAAAATCAAAGCCGTGGTTCTGCGCTTAAATTCGCCCGGAGGCGCAGTGGCGCCATCCCAGGAAATTTATGAAGCCGTCAAAGCTTATAAGAAACCAGTCGTCGTCTCAATGGGCTCGGTCGCCGCGAGTGGAGCCTATTATATTTCGTGTGGGGCCAAGAAAGTTTATGCAAATCCAGGATCTCTGACCGCTTCAATCGGTGTGATCATGGAATTTGTTAATTTTGAAAAACTTTATGAATGGGCAAAAGTTCGCCGTTATGCCTTGAAAACCGGCAAATACAAAGGCACCGGTGCTGAGTACCGGGAAATGACGCCTGAAGAGCGCGAGCTGCTTCAGACCATGATTGATGATGTCCTTGGGCAATTCAAGAAAGCCGTGATGGATGGTCGCAAGCTCAGTGCAGCACAGGTGGATCGCATTGCCGATGGGCGGATCATGTCCGGAGCACAGGCAAAGACAGCCAAGCTGGTGGACGAACTGGGAACACTCCATGACGCGATCAATGAGGCGGGACGCCTTGCGAATATTAAGGGCAAGCCCCTGGTGATCAAACCCGATGAGGGCAGGCACCGCTGGATTGAGCGGTTTCTCAATGACGGCGAAGACGCCGACGCCCGCTCGGACCAGAGGCTCGGTGGTGTGCTTCAGGAATTAGCTCGTCTACTTTTTGGTTCCTCATCGGAGGGGCTGAATATTCGAAGTAACGCCACGGATGTGGCTCCCGGAATTTACTGGCTCTGGAGTGGTGCTCGCTAAATGGTTTCTCGTTGGCACGCCGTTCGCATCCTGACGCGGGTTTTAAGTGATCAGGTAGCGTTGGATGAGGCGCTGGCCGCGATTACCGCTGAGGTCAGTCCTGAACAGCGCGGCTGGCTCCAGGAGGTTTGCTCCGGTACGCTCCGTTGGAAAGGGCGTCTCGATTGGATTCTGGACTCCGCTGCTTTGAAGAAGAAACCTTCGGGCTGGCTTCGGAAGGTTCTCCTGCTTGCAGCCTATCAACTCATAGCGCAAGACAGGACTTCCGCGGCAGCCGTGGTGAATGAGACGGTTTCGGAAGTAAGGAAAAGGGAAGGCCGAGCCCCCTCGAAATTCGCGAATGCCCTTTTGAGGAAAATCTCCGAGCACGCCACTGAATGGCGAAATCTGAAGCTCACACCACAGATGAAATCAAAAGACGCGGCCGCCTGGGCCAGTTTGCCCGAATGGCTTTGGTCGATGCTGGTCATGCAACATGGGCGAGAGTGGGCTGAGTCCTTTGCGCAAGCTGGCCTGGAGCGACCGAAACTCTGGGTTTCCGCGAAATCTTCAGAATGGACTCCGTCCTGGGGTCTTAAAGGACCGGTGCCGGGCTCCTGGGAAAGTGTGCAGAAGGGGGCCGTTCAGGGGCGTGAAGGCTTCAATGATGGGCAATTCATTGTTCAGGATATTTCGAGTCAGCTTCTGATTCATGAAGTGAGCGAAATCGTTTCGTCGCGACTGTCTCTTCCTGCCAGTGAAAAGCCACAGGCCCTCGATCTTTGCGCGGCACCTGGCGGTAAGGCTGTCGGATTGAGCTGGAAGGGCTTTCAGGTTTACGCAACGGACGTAAATGAGCGACGCATGGTCCTTTTACAGGATACTGTCAAGCGCGTGGCGCCGGAGATAGCTGTTGTTTCTTTTGGAGAAGTTGAAAAACTTGGAGCCATGGATCTGGTTTGGGTGGATGCCCCTTGTTCCGGCATAGGTATTATCCGACGGCATCCTGATGTCCGCTGGTTAAGACGAGAAAACGATTTGGTTTCACTGCAGAAGCTCCAGCAGGAGGTTTTGCTTCAGGGGTGGCAGGCGGTGAAACCCGGGGGATTCCTGGTTTATTCAGTTTGCTCTGTCCTGAAACAGGAGGGCCCGGAGGCGATTCAGCGGGCCGGACTGGCTGAGGCGATCCAAAAGCAATGGCTTCTTGCCCCACAAATAGAACCCTTTGGTGATGGGTTCTGGGCGGCACTTTTGTTTAAAACGCCCGGGGCGAAGTGATACCGACTTGCCGATTTGCAACCCTGAGCGTTGCAAGAAAACATATCGCGCTATTATTGGTCAAATTCACCACTATATTTTATTTCGCGGGGCGGATGCTGCAATTCTAGATGGGTGAATATCCCTGAAAATTCAAAATCCTTCGGGTATTTCAACAAATAAAAAAATGAAGCGATGAAGCAAAATTAGCCGGGTGCTGGCACGCCCGGTGCACTGTACCTATCATTGACAACTGTTTGCGCGAGAGTGTTGCGGTACGTAGGTTCAGGGGGCGCCAGGGGTCATCTAAAATTGCTACGGTACTGTCAGACTTCCATTATCAGCCCGCCATTGCACCGCTGGCTCCCCGCAAGGGGGGCCAGCCGGTTCTCTTCTTTTGACCCTGCGATCACGTCGATCGTCGGATTAAAACTTTCTACCGACTCAGATCTTGATCAGATCGCCGCGGAAAATTTTCGCTCTGGGATTAATTTTATGATGAATCGCTTCTTCCGGCTCGCAAAGCAGCAGAGTGGATCTGTCTTCTCCCATGGGATCACTGATCACGCGCCGGGCACGGGGATCGGAAACAGTGGAAGGATATTCCGCCGAAGCAATCCAGAGATAACTCAACTTCAGCCAGAGCCGCTCTGAGCCCAAGCCCTTGGAAAATTCACGGAACCAGCGGCCCGGAATCTGTGTCGGGAACGAAAAATGGCACCAATCGCGTCCGCCCGAAAGAGGGCAGAGGCCTGCGTGGAGACAGGGTCCCCAGAGGCGGACTTCTTCATTGTTGATCAGCGTGTCGGCAAAGAGCTGGTCACGAATTTGAGATAAATTTTGCGCTGTCCGGCGAGAGGCGGGCTCAACAATCATCATGCCGCCGCCGGCGCTCAAGTCAACTAGTGTGGACCAGAGCTTGATCCATTTTTCATGACGACCTTCATCCGAGTTCGAACTCATCGGACCGGAGGCTTCATTCAGGACGTGTCCCAAAATCAAGAGCGAGAATGGCTGATTTTCAGTATAGCGGCCTACTTCCCACCAGGGGGCATCAACGGTTTTCAGGCGGACTTTGCCCCGGAGTCTGGGGAAGCCATCTGCCAATTTTTCGACCAACACGCGACCGTCGTCCATCACAGTGGTGTTTGTGTCCAGCCAGAGAATCTCAATCTTCGGCAAATCGGTTTTGTTTTTGTCAGCCCAGTTCAGGAACCAGAGCAAGGCAGCGAGAGTCGCTGTTCCGGGGCCGGCGCCCAGATCACCAATTCTTAAAACGCCTTGCTTCAAACCATGGTCCACCGCTGCTTCCATCGCGCCCTTGTTCTGATCAAAAAGCGTTAGAAATTTTGCTGCTTGCAGCGGGAGAAAATAAAGCAGGTAGGCAGAGCGGTATTTCGGGTGGAGAAAATAGTTCAGAACCCCCCGGGACCGCTCTTCTGTGAAGCGTTCGGAGAGTTCTTCTATTCCCTTGAAGAAGAAATGAGCGTCTTCCTGGGTGAAGGGTTTGTTTTTCCAGGACTCGCGAGGGCTGTACCGGTCTTTGACTAATTCTGGAATAGTTTGGTCAACTAACCATAACCAGGCAGCTGGAAAAGGGTTTTCCCTGCCGTGCATGATTTTGTAGGGCTCCGGCTTTTTGGGGCCTTTAAAACGGGACTGGCGGGTATGGGGGGAACGACGGGACTTGATCTGCATTTGATTTCTTTTATGCTACAGTTAAGTGGAAGAGGTCAACGGATGGACCCCTATAAACTGGGTGAACTAAAAAATAAATCTCTCTGGCGCGAACGACCCAGTAATACGTGGTCGTTTTACTGCCCTTTGTGCAAGTCTCCTAGGAAAATCCCATATCAACCCAAGCCCGGCGGTTTACGCCAGGTTTCGCAGGTTCTGCTCACGACTGCGTTCCTGACTCTGTTGGCTTGGCCCTGGTTGACTTGGAAGGGGGTCGTGATCGGCCTGCCGCTCTGGATCGGCTTTGAGGCTTTTTATCGCACACGAGTTCGAGCTTCCGTCTCCTGCCCTTATTGCGGCTTTGATCCTTTCTTGTACATGGTTGACGTGAAGCGGGCGAGAACCGAGGTCGAGACTCACTGGCGCAAGATCTTCACCGAAAAGGGAATTCCGTATCCAGAAAAGCATCCAGTTGCGGGCTCGAAAGCAGAGTCCGAGACGGGCGGCGAGAGCCCCTCCGGGGTGTCGGCCGACGCTAAAATTTCTGATGAGACCGGCGTTGTTCCTTGACAGGTAGCGGACCCGATCGTAATCGTTGCCTCATATGTCAGTAAATAAAGTTATTTTGGTGGGGCGATTGGGGCAAAACCCTGAAGTCCGCTACACGCCTTCAGGCGCGGCAGTGGCCAACTTCAGTGTTGCAACGAATGAGTCTTGGATGGATAAGTCCGGTCAAAAGCAGGAACGCACGGAGTGGCACCGGGTTGTGGTTTGGGGCAAGCTTGCGGACCTCTGTAAGCAGTATCTGGCCAAAGGTCGGCAGGTCTATGTTGAGGGCCGCCTTCAAACGAGGCAGTGGCAGGACAAAGATAATCAGACCAAATACACAACTGAGATTCAGGCCCAGACCGTGCAATTCCTGGGCGCTGGGCAGACCGAGCGTGGAGCTGATCAGATGGGCGCTCAGGATTCTGGGCCGAACCCCGGTAACCAGAGCGGTCCAAGCGAATCAAGTGGCTCGAGCGGCCAGCAGGGCCCCGGCAATTTCACTGAAGATGATATTCCGTTTTGAAAAAAGGGCAAAATGCGCGCACTCATCATTGTTCCGACCTACAACGAGATTGAAAACATCAGAGCCCTGACGGAAGCCATCCAGGAAGTCACACCCAAAGAGGTGGATGTCCTGATCGTTGACGACGGGTCTCCAGACGGAACTGGACAGTTGGCCGATACGATGGCTCGTGAGAGTTCGCGGGTTCATGTCCTTCACCGGGCTAAGAAAATGGGATTGGGAACCGCTTACGTCGCCGGCTTCGGCTGGGCACTTGAGCGGGATTACGAAGCGATCATTGAGATGGATGCCGACTTCTCTCATAACCCAAGGTATCTTCCGATAATGCTGGAACAGCTCCAAAACCATGATTTCGTGATTGGTTCCCGTTATGTTGAGGGCGGTGGCACCGTGAACTGGGGGCTGGGCCGCAAAGTTCTGAGTCGTGGCGGAAGCTTTTACTCCAGAATAATTCTCGGAGCGCCGATTCGTGATTTCACGGGAGGATTCAATGGCTGGAAAAAGCACGTACTCCAGGCCGTGGACTTACCGACGCTCAAGTCCGATGGCTATTCCTTTCAAATTGAACTGAAATACCGGGCCTTCAATAAAGGGTTCAAATACACCGAATTTCCGATCGTCTTTGAGGACCGTAAGGTCGGTCGCTCGAAAATGAGCAAGAAAATTGTTTTTGAAGCTCTCAAGCGTGTTTGGGAATTCCGGATCCGGGCTCATACTTCAGGTTCTTAGAGACGTTCCTTGACGTAAGCGGACTTGCTTTTTAGAATTGCTGGTAATGATTTCAAAATATTGTCTTGTCGCCATCGTGTCCATTTTGGCATCGTCTTCCTGGGCGGCGAGCCAGCCGCAACTGACCACCGCGATTCTGGTCGATAAGCACACCAATTCGTTGCATGTGACGCATTATCAGGATGGTGAATACAAGATCATCAAGACCTTTCATGCGACTCTCGGACAAGTCAAAGGTGACAAGCAGGACGAAGGGGATCTGAAAACCCCGGAAGGCATTTACACCTTTGCTTCAAAGCAGACTCCACCGCAGCTCAAAGCCAAGTTTGGGTTGCTGGCTTTTTACATGAATTTCCCGAATACTTTTGATCGGCTCGCTGGTCGCACGGGTTCAAACATCATGTTGCATGCGACCAATGAGCCTGACCGGCTGAAAAAAAACTACGATAGCGAAGGCTGCATCGTAGTAAAGAACGAGGAAATCAGCGAAGTCCAATCTTATGTCCGGCTGGGGTTGACGCCGATTCTCGTGTTTCCGCAGTTAACCGAGGAGTTCATGCATCCAGGCAAGGATCTGGCCCTCAGAGGATTTTTTGAGAGCTGGGTGAAAGCCTGGGAAGCAAGGTCTCTCGACGGATACATTGATCATTACCATTCTGATTTTACAGCCCAGGGCAAAACCAAGACGGCCTGGAAAAACTACAAAGGCGGTCTGAACAAACGTTACGCTTCGATCGAAGTGCGGCCGGAAAGCGTGCATTACTACCGTCATCCCAAGTATTCGATGATCACGTTCACGCAGAATTACCGTTCCAAGCTGAAGAACGGCAATTGGGGGTATCGTTCGCGGGGGACAAAGATCCTCTATATTGCCGAAGAGGCAGGAGCGCCCAAAATCATCGCCGAAACCTACACGAATCGCATGTGGTGAGCCGGGATCAGTGCCCTCTCAGTCCCCGACTATGAATGCTTTCATAATTGTGCCGGCCATCTCGGGATTCTCCTTCAGCCGGCGGAGTGAGTAGCCGTACCAGTCTTTTCCAAAAGGAACATAGATGCGTACCCGATGGCCTTCTTTGACCAGCTCATCGCGTTTGTTTTCCCGCACGCCCAGGAGCATCTGGAATTCGTACCGGTCTTTGGAGATCGAGTTTTTGCGGATGTAGTCGCGCGCAAAGTCGAGCAGGACATCATCGTGGGTGGCGATTGCAGCATGCATATTGTTTTCAAAAAGCTGAACGAGCAGCTTCTTGTAGTTATTTTGCACTTCCTCTCGTCCTTGAAAAGCAATGGAGGCGGCCTCTCGGTAAATACCTTTGCAGAGGCGAATGGGAGTTTTGAACGGAGCAAGAGCATCGATGTCATCGGAACTGCGCTTCATGTAGGCCTGGATCACCGCGCCAGTATTGCTAAAATTGTCGGCACGCAGGCGTTTATACTGGTTTAATGTCCTAGTGGTGTAAGGCGAGTTCTCCATGTCGATTCGCACAAAGCGGTTGCAGTCCCGGGCCTGTTGAACGAGCGTTTTCAAATTCTGGTAACAGAAATCATCGTCGATATCCAAACCGAGTGATGTGAGTTTGACCGATATGCCGGACTGGAGATCATTTTTGTGAATCGCCGTGAGCACCTGGCTCGACATTTTGGAAGCTGCGGCTGCCTGCTGCCGGTCGTTTACAAACTCTCCCAATACATCCACGGTCGACCAGAGATTTTTTGAAGTCAGATCGAGCACCGTTTTGACGGCGTCATCGAGAGTTTCGCCTGCAACGTATTTTTTTGCGGCCCACTGAACCAATTTTTTGGGAACATGAGGAAGGGTCTTAGCGATCAGCTCGTTGAACATATGAAGGTCTCCCGGCCAATAATGAATGTGTTTGGACTTTATCATAGAGCGTCCGATTGAAATCGTAAAAGAGTGACGAAGATTGGCAGGAAACTGTGTGGCGCGGAAAATGTCCTTTCTTTTTTTCATACTAAAATAGTTCAGTATTCTTAATTTTACGCAAATATCCGTAATTGCATGAAAAAATAGGTTAACGCATCGCATTATAATGGGCACGTGAATTGCTTAACTCGAGCATGGAGGATAGGTCAATGATCGATGTCAGTGCTCTCTTCGCAATCACCTTACTGCTTTGCATTGTTATTTTTGGGATCGGCTGAGAAGCATTCTGCCGCAGGACAGTGATATGATCGCTTTATGCGACGTGGCTGGGAACTTGCGATTCATCATCTCACTCCGGAAGAATTTCCGCGAACCTGCCTTATTCTGAATGAAGGAATCGAGCAGGGGATTGCCCCTGGAATGGTGGCAGGGTTCTGGACGGCGCGTGAGCCGGACCGGGTACGACTGAGAGCCAGTGGCGTCCGCCGAACGCATTCCACTCTCGCACTCCCCATGACTGTTGAAACCGTTTTCGACCTTGCCTCCGTCAGCAAGGTTTTTGCGACAGCTACACTTGCGGCACTATTTGTCGAGCGCGGATGGATATCCTGGGAAACACCGGTTTGCGCGGTTCTTCCGTCGTTCGAATATCCAGAGATTCGTATTCGTCATCTTCTGGCCCACACCTCCGGGTTGCCTGCCTGGGTACCTCTTTTTGAAAAAATCAGAGCTCATTTTTCTCGCAGACCCGTGGAAAGTTTTTCCGTTTCGAGTCGCCAGAGATTGATGCGGAATTTGGTTTTCACCATTTCGCCCGAAAAGCCAGCGGGTGAGCGAGCCGTGTATTCCGATATTGGCTTTATCGTTCTCGGGTTTCTGCTAGAGGAAATTGCCGGTTCTGCGCTGGATCGCGCCGTCGCGAACTTTCTCTGGAAACCGATGGGCCTGAACTCTGCATTTTATAATCGGATTACGACAAGCCCTTCCCGGGATGTTCGGCATGAGGTGGCGGCAACGGAAGATTGTCCGTGGCGGGGGGGTATTCTCCAGGGACAGGTTCACGATGATAACTGCTGGTCCATGGGTGGATATGCTGGCCATGCGGGGGCCTTTGCGAACGCAAAAGATGTGCTAGGTTTTGCAGCCGGTCTCATGAGTGGCTTTCTGTCCAAAGAGGTCATGGCTGCTGTGTGGGAACGGGTGGAGCGGCCGCTGGGCTGCGAGCGAACCTTGGGCTGGGATACGCCTTCCGGTCCGGAGCCATCCGCCGGGAAATTCTTTTCAGAGCGCTCGGTGGGGCATTTGGGTTTTACCGGTACCTCGCTTTGGATCGATCCTCAGGCAGAACTTGCGGTCACACTGTTGACCAATCGTGTCCACCCCAGCCGTGAAAATACGAAAATCAAAGCGTTCCGTCCTCGTTTTCACGATGCGATTCGACAGGATATTGACTCGCTTCCCTCGAGTAAGCGACACTGAGAGCACTATGAAATTCAACGAGATCAAGTCAGTTCATATCATCGGCGTTTGTGGAACTCTCATGGGAGCGTTCGCCGCTTATCTGAAAAGAAGCGGTATAGCGGTGACCGGGAGTGATCAGAACGTCTATCCCCCGATGAGTGATGTCTTGAAAGATGCCGGCGTCCGGCTGTTTTCGGGATATGCCGCCGAAAATCTTTTATCTCTGCCCGAGCGGCCGGATCTGGTGGTGATCGGAAACGTGATCGGCGCAGTCAATCCCGAGGCCCGCGCTGCAATTGACGGCGGTTATGCTTATACTTCGCTGCCGGAAGCGATGGAAAAAATACTCCTGCCGGAAACCCGGAATCTTGTGGTGAGTGGCACTCATGGAAAAACTACCACCTCCACGATGCTTGCCCATATCCTGGTCAAAGCCGGGAAGAACCCCAACTATTTCATCGGAGGTGTTTCGAAAGACCTTCCGTTCAGCTTTCATCTTTCGTCCATTGCTCCTGGAAATTTTTTCGTACTCGAAGGAGATGAGTACGATACCGCTTTCTGGGACAAGGTTCCCAAGTTCAACCATTATCTCCCCGATGATGTAATCCTGACTTCAGTGGAATACGATCACGCGGATATTTACCCCGATTTCGCTGCAGTGGTGCGGGCTTTTGAAGGCTTGGTCGGTCGGATCCGGGCGGGTGGCAGGATGATTGCGTGCTTTGATTATCCGGTGATTCGCGAACTGGTCACCCAATCTCGGGTACCCGTGCTGTCTTATGGCAGCGATGCCGCCGGAGCCCGGTTTGCACCTGCGGATGTGAAAATCGGATTGGGCGAGACGCGCTTCAAAATTCTCGATTCTGGAAAAATTGTCACGGAGTTGGCCATTCCGGTCCCCGGGCATCACAACGTCTTGAATGCGCTTGCTGTCTGGATTGAGTGCCGTGAGCTGGGTCTTTCAGACGAACAGATTTCCACAGGATTCAAATCTTTTCAAGGCGTCCGGCGGCGGCAGGAAGAGCGGGGCGAAGAGCGAGGTGTATTGGTCATCGATGACTTCGCTCATCATCCGACGGCGGTGCGTGAGACACTCCGGGCACTGAAGGGGCGGTACCAGGGGCGGCCACTGATCGCGGTCTTTGAGCCCCGCAGTGCCACCTCCCGGCGCAAGGTTTTTCAGAAGGAGTTTGTGGCGGCTTTCAAGGATGCCGATGCGGTATTCATTTCGTCGCCTTATGATCAGAGCAAGATTCCGGCAGCCGATCAGTTCTCCAGTGAACAGCTCGTTGAGGATTTAAACCAGAATAATGTTAAAACAGGGATCATCCAGACGGTGGAGGAGGGGGTCTCGCTTGTGGCCCGCGAGGCCAGGCCGGGGGATGTCATTGCTGTCCTCTCTAATGGTGGTTTCGGTGGCTTCATCCCCAAGTTGCTGAATGAATTGAAGAAGACCTGAGTACCCGCTGGTCCATTTCCTGAAGATGATCGGTTAATTTCCTTCAGATTCAGCAGCTTTATGCCGAAAAGTTTGGCAGAGGTTGTGTTGAATGTCGGATGTCCTTAAAAAATTCGGACGTTACTTTCTCCTGGATAAGATCGCCCAGGGGGGGATGGCCGAAATTTATCGTGCACGACTTGCAGCCCGGGATGGTGCAGGACGCCTCATTGTCATAAAACGGATGCAGGCCGGCTATGGCGGCAATTCCGAATTCCTGAAAATGTTCCAATCTGAAATCAAAGTGACGATGGGATTCAATCATCCCAATATTGCACAACTTTATGATTACGGTGAGGAGCAGAGTCAGCCTTATATCGCGATGGAGTTTGTGGACGGACGAAATCTCCGTCAGTTTATTTCGCGTTCAGTGGAGTTGAAGCAGACCTTCCCGATTGAACTCGCCTCATTCATTATCGAGCAGGCGGCCTCTGGCCTGCATTACGCCCATACTTACAAAGACAAGATTTCCGGAGATCCACTGGCGATCGTCCATCGGGACATCAGCCCTCAGAACGTTTTGATTTCCTACGACGGAGCAGTCAAGGTGATCGATTTCGGTATTGCCAAGGCGAATGTCAACGGTGAGTCCACCAAGGTCGGGATAATCAAGGGAAAGCCGAGCTACCTTTCTCCCGAGCAGATCACGGGCGAGGTGCTCGATGGTCGCTGTGACGTTTTTGCTCTGGGAATTGTTTTCTGGGAACTGCTCGCAGGGAGAAAGCTTTTTTCCGGTGAAAACGATCTGGCCACAATCAAGCTGATCGAAAGCTGCCAGAATCACGTGGTTGCACCTTCCACCTACAACCCGAAAATTCCCAAAGAACTCGACTACATCGTTTTGAAGACGTTGGCCAAGAACCGGGACAAACGTTATCAGACAGCCGATGAGCTTCAGCGCGTCCTGCATAAATTTCTCTATTCCTTCGCTGGCGAGTTCAACCCCTCGGATCTTTCCTATTACGCCAAGGATCTCTTCAAAGATGAGATCATCCGGGATCGCAAACGGATGGTGGAACTCAATACCAAAGCCGAGGAACTTCTCAATCTGGAGTCTCAGGAATTGTCAATCGAGCTGGTTAGCGGGGGGGCTGTAGCCCGCGATGAAAAGACCGTGATCGGCAATCGAGGCGTCGCCTCAACCGGATCGCGTGATCTCTTCAGCAAGAAAGATCTTGAGACAGCCGGGAATTTGAAAATGGAGTCCTTTGCTCGTGGGCAGTCCCGGTCGGCGCACCAGTCTGAGGGGGGGCGCAACCAGGAGCGGACTGCTCCGAAGCAGAGTCGGATGGCGCAGGATGGTCAGTCAGGGAGGGGCACTAAAAGCCGCCTCCTCGGTACTATCGCGGCCGGACTCATCGCTTTGCTGCTGGCACCGGAACTTGGAATCAAAATCCCGTTTCTTTCTTCGGGACCAGCCCAGACTGCCACCTTGGTTCTGGAAGGTGACAATCAGACGGCAGTTATTTCAGTGAATAATCAGCCTTGGGGTAAAGGGCTTCCCATCACACTGAAAAAACTTCCGGCAGGAAAACCCTTGTTCATCTCGGTACGAAGTTCTGCTGGGGCTTTTGATCAGGAATTTAATCTTAAGTCCGGCGAAAGCCGTGTGGTCCCGGTCAATATCTCCCAAGGGACCGGTGCGGTCGCCAACCATACGGTGAATGCAGGATCTCGGGCGCCCGCCGGCAGGACTGTGCAGTTGCATCTGAATATAAGTCCAGGAGGCGAGGATTCCTCCATTTTCATCAATGGCCAGAATATTGACCCGGCAAATCCGACTTCAGTCCAGCCGCTGGACACCGCTCTGGAGCTGGTTGTTCAACGGAAGGATTTTCGGGAGTTCCGGCGTGAATTTGTTCTGCAGTCCCAGCAGGTCGGCGACCAGAAAGACTGGCCGATGGAAATTGCGCTTGAGCCGGTGACATACGGCTTCCTGAGCATCCACACGACGCCCGCAATCGTCAGCGCAACTTTCAGAAGTTCAAACAGCGGCAGCAAACCCTGGATTCGCAAAACACCCATTGAAAACGAGAAAATGCCGGTAGGCGTTTACAATGTTCATCTGATTCACGAAGTTCTGGGCATGGAAAAGACAATCACCGTGACGATTGAAGATCAGCGGGTTGTATCTCTGGACGTTCCGCTTGAAGTGAAAAACTGATTATTTCTCGTACTTGTAACCGACGCTGTAGATCGAAATGACATGCTTGGTGAGCGGTGGGATCTTCTTTCGGAGTGCCCGGATATGCACGTCAATTGTCCGGTCGTTCGTCTTGCCGGAGTCATCACGCCAAACTTCTTTCAGAATGTCCTCACGTGAAACCACGGTGCCCGCTTTCGCGGCAAGGCATCTTAGAATATCGAATTCCGTCAGGGTGAGTTGAGCCACTTTGTCTGCAAACGAAACAACGCGATTGGCGGGATCAATCTTCAGGTCACCCACCTGGATCGGCTGGGCTGTTGCTTCCATGGTTTTGCGGAGTCGCGTCTGGATCCGGGCCAGCAGTTCCTTGTAGTCGAAGGGTTTGGGGATGTAGTCATCCGCCCCGACTCCGAGACCCTGGGTAATATCTGGAATGCTGTTTTTGGCCGAAAGAAAGATAATTGGAATTCTTTTAGTTTTTTCGTCTTTTTTTAGAAGACTGCAGGCATCGTAGCCGCTCAGAATGGGCAGCATGATATCCAGCAGAATCAGATCCGGTGCCCGGTTCCGGGCATAGTCGATTCCTATAACGCCGTTCTCGGCTGTTATGACTTCGAAGTCCTTGCTCAGCATGGCTTCGAGGAACTTTCTCGTATCCAGGTTGTCTTCAATAATCAGGATTCTATGTTTTTCCATAACTCAGGTGCGACATTCGCTTTTTTAAAATATTCGACAGCAGCCCGACGCATCACATCCAGTTGGATGTTGGATTCGTCTGGCTGTCGAGGTTTGAAGGAATCGGCAAGCAGCGCAGCCAGTGCTTGCTCCAATTTGCCTATGCGGCCTTTCAGCAGTTCGTTTTCTTTCTTGAGTTTGTGAGCCAGAAGGGGGTCGCGGTTGCTCAGTTTGCCTTTCAAAACTTTGATTTCGCCGTTCAAGACCAGGAGCCTGGCTTCGATTTCCTTGATGCGTCCTGATAATTCGGCTTCCGGAGAAAGGGTCGGCTTTGCTGGTGCGGCGGCCGGGGTTGCGGCGCTGGGCTTCTGGGGGGGCTTGGTGGGTTGACTCATTTGCTGTCCTTGTCCGCGAGCAAACCCTCTTGCACAAGCACGATGGACAGGATGCTCTGGAGTTCATCCCATTTTGCCTTTACGGCAATGCTCTGGCTCGGCTCCGTCCGTTTCTTTAGAAATCGCAGATTGATTTCCTCAAGGCTCTTGATTGTATTGTGGAGTTTGCTGTTCTCCTGCCGGAGTGCCCGCACATCGTCGGCAGCGGCGGAATTTATTTTTTGGGTGAAATCCGCTTTCTGGGTTTCGAGCATTTTGAGTTGCGCCTGCAACTTTGCTTCGAGCATTTGCAGGCCCGCGAGAGGAGATTGAATTGCCCGGATTCCTTCTTCGCGCGTATTCGCTGTGCCCACGCCAGTTGCCGTTGAAATCACTGCGAGTTGGGCGCCTTGCTCCTGAGCCCAATGAGGAAGACCGCTCAATTCGCTCAGCATGGGTTGAATCATGAGCAGCTCGTTCTTCACTGTAAGCAGATCAAGAACGACTAGAGTTTTTTTCGATTGAAAAAGTTTATGCAGGCCAGCCTTCAAGACAGGAATCTGCGCAGCTTCAATGCCGTCGCTGACTGAGAGAATGGTAATGTCGTTGCTCTGTTCCAGTTTCAGCTTCACCGGGCGCCCTTTTTGCGAATGATACAGAATATCAGAACTCTGAATAAGCCGTAGTAATATTAAGTTTAGCATGAGTTTTAGACATGCTGTCAATAAAAGGGTCTCATTCTGTTGACTTGTAATTATCAGAAACTCACTTAAACTCTATTCATGGCTATAGATAAGCCCGCCCCCAAAGGAACGCCTCCTTCGGGTGGGCAGCCCGTTCAGCCGAGTCCCCAAGCCCAGCCAGGCGCAAAGCCCGTGTTGGGTGCTACTCCAAAGCCTGTGGCACCGGCTGCTCCGGCTCCCTATGGCCGTCCGCAGCCAGGAGCGACGTCGAGAGTCACGCTTTCGAAGGGGCATGCGAAGATCGGTGTCAATTTCAAGGCGCAGGAGCGCAAATCTGAAGAGGAGCGCAAGGCCCGGGAAGAGCTGGAGACCCAGGTTCCGGTTGAGCAGAGAGTTTTTGCTGCGCTGAAAATCAAAGAAGGGCCACAGCCTGAGATTTTAAGCCACTTCCTGGACAAGGTCGCGCCCAAGCTGATCCTTCCGGATACAAGTTGGTTCATACTCGAAGCATTCTCCAATATCGATGTCACGGCAGAAAAAGTCAGTCAGATCCTGAAAGCAAACGCCTATTTTGAGTCCCTTTTTTACCGGGTCGTGGCCAATCTCTCCAAACGCGAGGAGATGCCGAGTCTGGAAGGAGCCATTGTGCTCCTCGGAATGCAGAACTTTCGCAATCTGATGATTGCCGCCCAGCTCTACAGGTCCGTTCTCGGTACCCATCCGGAATGGGACAAAGACGGCAAGCTCAAGCTGACGTCCTCGGAGTTCCTGAAGTATTCCCTGAAAACTGAAGAGCAGCTCGTCAACCGCAAGAACGAGTATTCGGATACGGCCTATGCCGCCGGCCTGGTTTTCGATATTCTAGCGGCTGTTACGAATGCCGTATGTGATGACAAAAAGAAGGTTCTCGCGTTTTTGGACGGCATTTACAATCACGGCCTGCGTACTGCGACAATTGCCGCGGAACTCGCAAAAAATGTCCCGGATCTTGGTTTTCAGAAATACGTGTTTTCGGCGGCGCTCATCCACGATATCGGCAAGGTGGGTATGGCGATCGTACGCCCGGGCTACATCAATTTTCTGGAAGACGTAAAAAAGAAAGAAATTTCACGCCCGATCCGCCAGCATCTGGAAAAAGAAAAATGGGGAGTGGATCATCTCGCCATCGGCGCCTTAACCTGCCACTTTTACCGGATGTTCCGCCCAATTGAGAAGGTTGTGCAGTTCCATCATGATCCTTATCTGCTTCGGCTGCGGCAAAAAAATCTTTTCCCGATTACGGGTCTGATTTGCCTGGCGACCAACATCGCCAATAATTTCAAAAAAACAGACAAGATGGACGATCCAGTCCTGTCTCTTTGGCGGGGGCCTGAGCTTCGCGATTTTCGCATTGATATGCGCGGCGTGGTGAACTCGGTTGCAAAAAATATCCAGATTTAGGCTGCCTTTTTGAGCGGCACGGAAACAAAAAGTTCGCCTGTCTCTTCCTCGCTCAGCACGGGCCAGCCCGGGTGCGCCTTGACGAACATTTCCACCAAGGCGGCATCAAACTGAAGGTTCGAGTAGCGTTCCAGTTCCTTGTAAGCAATTTCGTGGGCCAGTCCCTTGCGGTAAGGACGGGTGGTTGTCATCGCATCGAAGGTGTCGGCAACAAGCAGTATTCTTGAAACAAATGGAATTTCCGTGCCTTTCAATCCGTCAGGGTAGCCGGTCCCGTCAATGCGTTCATGGTGGTGGCGAATTCCCGGGAGGGTCGCGCGGAAGAACGGAATATGGATAAGTGAATTCATGATTTCGGCGCTCTTCACAGGATGAAGACGCATCACGGCCTCTTCATCTTCAGTAAGGCGACCGGGTTTCAGAAGAACTGTGTCCGGAACCCCAATTTTACCCAAATCATGAAAGAGGCTAGCGTACTCGACGACTGATTGTTCAAATTCATTTAGGCCGGCTGCTTCAGCCAGAAGTTTTGCATTACGGGCGACACGACGGCAGTGGCCGTAGGTGTAGGGGTCGCGCTCCTTCAAGGCGCGCAACAGGGTTTTTGCCACTGCCTGTGCCCAGTCCGGAATTTCGTTAGCTGGCCATACCATCCAAAGTGTCCTCAGATGCTTTTCGGCAGGTTCCTTAATTTTATGAAAAAATTCATAACTCGGTAGAACCCATCAGAAATTCTCCTCGATTTTGATCCAGTTCAGCCGATAAGCAGTTATGAGAGTTGCATTGATCCCAAAGGCATTTGTATTTGGCTTGGGGCTCTTCTTGCTGGGGCAGGCGGAATTGAGCTCTGCCCGTGAGGATATTGTCCCCGGAGCGCGCTACACCTCCGGTCGTGCGGCTGCGATGGGGGATGCCTTCCTGCCTTTGGCGGATGACGGAGCTTCGGCACTCTTTTACAATCCTGCCGGTTTGGCACGTCTTCGTGCTCCGCAAGTTGAACCGTTGAATTTTAGCATCTATTTTAACAACCAGTACGCCGGCATGTTTGGTTTGAATTTCTACAATATCGGAAGCCTGAGCAGCTTTCTTCCCACTCTGGAAAAAAATCCAGAGCAGCTGGCCGGAGCGGGCTTTTCACTTCTTCCCACTGCTTACATGCGCGGCTTCTCTTTCGGTGTTTTGTTGCAAAGTCATGTCATGGGGGTCGCTCACAGTGATGGGTCGGTGGAGTATCGGAGCGTCTATCAGTTTGTCCCGACCGCAGGGGCGGGGTTTCGGCTCGCAGGTGGAATTGTCCGGATCGGCTACGTGGTTCAATGGGTGAACCAGGCTTCCGGACAGATGCTTGTGCCCCGGGACACCACGCCGATGGGTTACAATCAGGGCTTGGCCTCCGGTTCCGGTCTCTCGCATAATATCGGCTTTGCCCTGACTCTTCCAATTGCATACCTGCCCTCGTTTAATCTGGTTGCGAGGAATCTATTAGGTCTGCATTTTTCGGATTTTTCGGCGTTACCACTGGCAAGAAACCGTTCAGGGGCTCCACCTGATGAACCCACATCGTATGATGCTGCGGTTGGATTCGTTTCCAAGATAGGCGCCGGAAGTTACTTCAATATTGTCGGTGAGTACCGTGACTTGACGGACACTTCGGGTGTGAGTTTGTATGGACGCCTGGCGGGCGGAATCGAACTTTCCCTTCGTGACGCCTTCTTCCTGCGTGGCGGCTGGAGTGGTGGCTATCCCTCTGCTGGTGTGGGCTTGCGACGCAAGGGCGGCGATTTTTCGGTGACTTGGTATAGCGAGGAAATTGGTGGCGGTTATCACTCCGTGCGCGATCAACGCTACATGCTCCATTATCAAGTCCGGACATTTTGAGATTTCATAAAAAGGAAGAACAGCGAGATGCGCTTCAGTGTGACAGTCATGGGTGAGGACAGGGCGGTTGAGCAGATTTGGGCAAATCGAATCAGTGCTGCCGCGCGAGGACTGATCGAAATCAACGTGCTAGGCGCGCAAGATATTGAGCCTGAGAAGTTCGGACAACTGATCTTCATTGATGGGAAAGCGGATTCAACTGCTCTGTCTTCCATGCTCGGTAAGATCGATCGCAGAGGGCGGGCTGTATTCCTGATCCTGGATGAGAAGATGTCCCTGCCTGAAGCCCTGAACCAAGGAAAAGTAGATGACGTTCTGGTCTGGCCGTTCAGACCGATGGAGCTTCTCGGGAAAATTTACCGGCTTCAGCAGATTACGATGTGGGAAGAGGTCAACAAACTGAATGCCTCGTTTGCGGGACTGCTTGGGAAGCTGCAGGAGGATGTCCTGCTTGCCGAGCGGATGCAGAAAGGAAAGCTTCCCGTCCGTTTTCCGGAAATCAAAGGCTTCAAGGTCCTCAGTCGATATCTCGCTGGAATGCGTTCGGGCGGCGATCATGCGGATCTTGCGGAATCCCAGGACAAAGGTTTGATTTCGATGGTCCTCTCGGATTCATCAAGCTATGGCCTTTCGAGCAATGTGCTTTCAGTCCTCATGCGAGTTGCCATGAAGTTGTCGGCCGACGAAACCCGTTCGAGCATTGAAACGGTTAAAAAAATCCAGGAAGAGCTCCTCATCACTCTGGGCGAAAAAGACCGCCTTTCGCTTTTTTACGGCGTGGTCTCGCGCAAGGATTACAAGCTGAGATACATCAATCTTGGAGCCTCATGTGCATATTACGCCGATCCCAAAGGGCATTTTGAGATACTTCCATCGAGTGGTCCAGCCATCACGCGCTCTTCGGGAATCGTATCAGACACGGTTCAGCAGGAACGGGTTCTGGACCCAGAAGGTCGTTTGGTTTTGCTCTCGGATGGCTTTATCGAAGTGATTGGCGGCAGTGAGGCGACGGGCGCACTATTGAACAATTACCGCGAAAGGGAACCGGCGGATCTGCTCAATGAACTCGTGTTCAAAGTAAAAGAAAAATTCCAGGATCCGGATGATATGCCTGCTCAGGATTGTACCGGAATTGTTTTTGATGTCGAAGCCAGGTTGATTCGGCTGGCTCCAGTTAACTAAGCGAGTGCAAGGCGCGACTGGCTCTTGAGTATCCGACGGATCAGGTCTTTGATTTTGCGCATACCTAACCTTATAGGTCGGTTACTGTGCTGAAAGCAAGGAAAAAGCGCTGTGACAAGTAGACGCTAAGACTTCTGCACCCAGTTTCCATCCGCATCCTGCAGCCAGGTCCCGGAGGGTGACTCCGCCTGGAAAGAACGGGCAAAGCTGCGCTTCACATCAATCAGGCGGGTCGCGGGAAGTGCATTGGACGAGAGCACTTCGGCATAGAGCTCCGTGCGGTCTTTGTTCTCATCAGAAACGAGTACTTCGATTTTTTTGGAAAACAGCTTTTTGAGCTTTCCGGGTTCTTTAAGTACCAGCATACCGTCCCGAGATTCCCCCAGCACTCCCGCGCGTTTTTGCACAACGACTTCTTCCACTCGTTTGCTCAGACGATCGCGAATCTGCAAAGCCGTTGCGGAATCCACCTTGAAAATGAATTCATCGGCCCAGGCGGCTTCCACAAAGGTGAATCCGTGCGAGACCTTTGTCGGGGTGAGCGAAGGGGAGGGTTGCGGAACGGGGGAATGGCCCTTTTCTTTCGCGCGATAAAGTTCCCGAACATAATCGTCCGTTGCTTTTTGAACAGCGCTTTCCGGGAAGGTCACGTTCACGGTCACGCAACCCAGGCCGGCCAGCAGCAGAAGGCCGGTGCAAAAAATATTTTTAATCATTCGGAAAACAGGGGTTGGATTCTTCATTTGCGTTCGCATCGCTTTCTTGCGTTTTGCCGCTTCGGATTTGCTCGATCTGAAGGAGCATGTGTCTTACAAAGTTACTCATCGCCGCTGCATCAGCCACGAGTGGATAATGGGAAGTTCTTAGAGGCATCATAAACCGACGCCCATAAAGGATAAAATGTTTTCCGGTTTTCTCAAAAATTTCGGGCGGATCCAGCGTCTCCAGGATCATGCTCCCCTGGGAAGAGTGCAGCTTGAAGCCGGCATAGTAAACGTCATAGCCACCGAGAACTCGGCTGGGCCAGCCGAAGGCCAGCCAATCGGCAATATCCGGGAGATAGTCGAGGTCACCGCCGGCGAAAAGGCGTACGACATTCTTCATCGCCTCCGGGGAGAAAACAACTTTTCCACGGTGATGCGGTTCCACCTCCAGCTTCATGTCAAAGCGTGTTGGGAGCCAGGACTGAAAGGTCACGTCGTGAGCATGCCCTTGGATCAGCCCATCCATTTCGCCCAACCCGGACCAGGCCCCTGTCTGGTCCAGCTGGATGCCTTTGACTTCCAGGTTGAAGTCCAGTTCCGGAACCCTCCCGAGCAGATCAAAAGCACCCATCTCGGAGAGTTCGATGGTTCCACCCAGCAGATCAAGACGGATTTTGCCAAGCGGCTCAACCACTTCGGGGGAAAGCCGGATTTCCGGAAGATCCATGCTCAAGGAAGATTTGGGCAGATTCTTCGTGGGCAGGCAGAAAAACCGGGCCAGTGCTTTTGCATTGGTCTTTCCGAGATTCAGGCCCGTGTTCAGCGCATAGACCGTCCCGTTCTCTTCCTGGTCGAAAACGGCCTCGATTGCTTTGATGCGCAGAGGGACGCCTTGCACTTCGAACGGCAAGTCTTTGCCTTGTCCGATCCTGAGTTCGGTCCTGCCGGGACCTACTGGGGCAAAGATAATTCCGGTTTTTTGCAGTGATCCACGCAGCCTTCGAAAGGCAACCTGGTCGATCGAAAGAACGCCTTCTGCCGTGCCTCTTTCGGATTGGGAGAATTTGCCGTTCAGTCCCTTCAGGGAGAGTCCCTGTTCAGGCCATCGGAACCCCAGGTTTCTGATCTGAAGCCGAGAATCTGAGCCAATGTCAGCGGAGCGGACGTGGTATTTGCCGGAAGGATCGGCGGTAAAATGAACGAAGGCTTTACCTTGGGTCTCAAGCGTCCCCGCCGTGACTTCGAAGTTTTTCAGGACAGTGGTTTCAGTGGGTGCAATGGATTGGACCAGGGCATGAAGCCCGGGAGCCGATATGCGAGGTGCTTTCCAGCGGGCTTGCAGCTCATTGATGAATCCGGATTCGTTGTATCCGGGAACGAGTGAAAGAAAAACCTTGTTTCCAAAAGTTGCCTGAGCTTTTGAAAAACGAAAACCGCCATTCTTTTCAGCGAAGTTGACCTGGGCGTTGAAATTCAGCGTCTGTGCCGGCAGATCAAAGTAGCTTTTGTTCCAAAGTATTTCGGTACTGCCCATCTGAAAATCGCTTGTGAACTCCGTGATGATACCTTGTGAACGCAGGTGGAGGCGGTCGGTGTGCACGATTTGATCATCCGGAGATGCGGGATTGCTCCAGTCCAGGGACTTGGCGGTGAAATCAAATTCAAAAGCCTTGCTGCTCGCGGAGTAAACAAATTGGAGCAAGGGGGTATTCAAGTCAATTCCCCGGGCCGGCCATGAAAATGCCCCATCCTTTGTTGTTATGGAAGCACTGAACGTTTTGAAGCCGGAAAAGTCTGAAGGAAGTTGAAGTTTGATATCTGCCTGCAAAGGTCCGGATGCCGCTCTGGGGCCCTCTGCTATTGGCTCAATTTCCACTTGTGGCGAAAAATGCACCTCGATGTCTGAATTGGTCTGTCGGGTGATTTGTACAGGACCGTCCAGATAAATGCGCCAATCAGAAAAAACGAGAGTAAAAGCGAGGCGCTCGAGGTGACCGGCGAAGAGTTGTTTCAGTCTGTAAGCGGTGTTGATTTCGTCAATTTTAAACGGGAGTGCTGTGATCAACTCCGATTGTTTCTCTTTGAGAAAACGACTGATCTGTATCCCGGCCAGTAAGGCTGCACCTGTAAATACAGCCAGGATGGTGATGAGGATCTTTCGCTTCATTCAGCTCAGAATATAAACGGATGCGGGCTCAATGGGGAACGAAAACGTACGTTGTGAAATTACGGGCACGAAGTTCATTCAGCAAGCGGGGCAGTATGAGTACGGTCTGTTCGTGGACGTCATGGAACAGAATGATTCCGCCTTTTTCCCGGTTCAGCTCCTTGAGCGTGTTCTGGTACAGGGCTTCAGGGTCCCGGATCTGCCAGTCGCGAGTATCCATCGTCCAGTAAAATGAAGCAAACTGGCGGGTTTTTACCATCTCGAGCAAAGCGGCATTCTTGTTGCCGCCCGGGAAACGCCAGAAGGGGATATCCGTGCCGGTCGTCTGGGAGATGATATCGCGTCCTTTGTCGAACTCAGCTTCCGCGGCTTTCATCGAGAGACGGGTCATGTTCAGCGGGTGACTCCAACTGTGATTGCAGACGAGATGGCCCGCATCAGCAACCTGCCTGGTCACGTGGGGCATGGCTTTCACGTTCTGCCCGATTTGATAAAAATTTGCGCGAATTCCATAATCCCTCAGAATTTTCAGAACCCGGGCCGTTCTTGAGGCATGGGGGCCGTCATCAAAGGTGAAGGCGATTTCTCCCGGCTTCAGCTCCCCTCGAATCAGATACGGGGTTGCCACGGGGTCAATGTGCTTTTCGATGCAGGGAAGCGGTCGTGTTTCGGAACCGGCAAGAAATTGTCTCTCGGTCTGAGCTGCTTCGAGAGTGTTGAGTTTGAAGGTGACGGCCGCTTTCTGCCAGTGCTGCTTGAGTTGAGCCAGCAAGAGGGCTGTGCACGCGAGTTTTTCTTTCGAAAGTTCTTCTTCAAAAAGCGCCAAGTCGTGTGAACTGAGTTGAGAAAGTGCGGCGCAGAACTTTTGCTCAGCCGCCGCGTCATCCGATTTCAGCTGTTTGAATTTATTAAAAACGTTCTCGGGAGTTGCTCCGCTCTCCATCCAATCTGCCTGCGAGGTTGCGCGCGCATTGGCCTGAATGACTGCTTGAAGATCCGCTTGGAAATCGTTCGCAGCAGGCGAGTTGGCGATTGCTAGGGCGGGAATGAGATGAAGAAACAGGGCCGTAGATCTCAATTTCATAAGAGATTGCTCCAGACCGCGTACATTATAGTAGCTGACCAAAGAAGTCAAAAATCCTGTAAGTAGTTGATATTTCAGCTTCCGTTAACTGGATAGGCGTACATTTTCACGCCACTCACCGCACCATCTTGGAAGGTGCAGGTTCCGCCTGAGTAGTAGTCGCCCTCACCCTGATAGACGCCGAAATTCGGGGAGTAGATGCAGGCTTCTCCGCTTTCGCAGAGCCCGTTATAATTTCCGTAACCACTCCCCATGATTTCCACCGCGTTGGCGAGGAACACGCGGCCAAGATCGTCTGTTACTGTAATATTTCCGTGTACCGCGGACGGGCAGATCTCTCCCGCCTCAAAAGCCTCATTCGGGTTTGTCCCGTCTCCGCTGCGGTTTCGAACCAACGTGTCGGCGGCTCTAATCCTGAAGTCATTAATCCGGCAATCAGCGCTTGCGCAGGCTCCTGTCTGGAAAGCGGTCTTCCCCCATGCTCGGAAGGGATTCAGGAAGTTCACCCAATCCGTAAGGGAGGCGAACGCCTGCAAGCCGTCCGTATTTGAATGATTCGCAGTATCGGTAGTTGTCACCGCTCCCATGAATGAGGAAGTCGCGTTTCCTGTAAGAACGACGGGTGACCAGGTGTTCAAAGAACCTTCGTCGTTATAGTTCAGCAAAAACGAATAAGAGAAACTGTTGCGAGTAGAAGTTCCATTATCTGTGCTTATGCTGACCTCAAAGTTGTCGTTATTGACCCCCAGCAGCTGAACAATTCGATTATCCGGAGCATTCCAGAGCCCCAAGCCTAAGACGGAATTATTCGCGAGAGTTAGATGAGATATCGTGGAAGCGTAGAATCCACCGGTGATCATTGATCCGGAATTTGAACCCATTACACGGACGATTGTATCTGCTCCGGTTGCCGACCCTTCAAGCCCGCGGATCGAAATATTGGAAATCGAAAGGTTATTGTAAGTATTGTACCCGCCCCAGTAATCTCCGATACCATAGACGCTGTTTGCCAATGAAGTATTTTCAATTAGATGACTGTTGCAGCTTTCCATCTGAATATTGATGGAACTGTGTCCAAAGAATCGTGCGTTTCTGATTCTTGAGAAATTTGTAGTATTGAGAAAAAGACCACGGGCGCTTTTTGTGGCCTGAATGCCGCCGCTGTAATCTCCCTCCATCCAAAGATGGGGTTGATCTGAAAAAATCAGACAGATTACATATGGATTTTCTGGTGTGGCATTACCGCCGCAATTATTTGCAGCACTCCCTGCATAAGACAGTACCGCCCCGCTCAAGGTGACAAGGCTCGTGCCGGGTAAAGCGAGATAATAGCCATTACTGGTCCTGCTGGAAGCCAATACAAATACCAATCCGCCCCTGGATGAATCATAATCTGCCGGATAATACGAGCTGTCCAAAGCAACAGCCGCCGAGGCACTATTGTCTGGTAAAGCGACAATCGCGTTCTGCCACCAAACAGAGGAGGGGGTTTGGGCAATAGTTGTTAATCCCTGTTTGACAATCAACGAGTTCGGGAGCCAGTCTGTGGCATCGACGAGATCACGCAGGCCTTTGTTTTGAGCTAATCCTCCCATCAGGATGGTGGCCGTTCCACTGCTTGCATCACAAATCCAATTAAATGCGCTTAGTGTATCTGTTGCGGTAATCGTATTGCAGGAGTTTATGCCGGTAAGGACAAGCTTCCGCTTCTCGCCTCCGTGAATGCATGCATCGTAATGGGAATTCACTGGCCGTGTACAGGTGGTATCGGGTTGGTCATAGGCATTGCTCCCGCCATTATTATTGAGCACATACTCATTCCAGTTCGCGTGATTTGCATAGACCGGCGCAAGCAGATGATAACCCGTGAAAAACCGCAAGCTCGCTGTCGTGCTCGTACTACTACTGTCTTCCGCAACCACTCGTGCGCGGTAATAGGTATTCTCGGCCAGATTACATCCGGTGAAAGTATATTCAGTTGAGTTGGCTGCAAGCACAGTAGCTGCGCACTTCACGGTGGTGTTATCATCCTCATAAATGGAAGCACGGTAAGAAATTTCTCCAAGCGAGTCAGTCCAGTGCACGGTTGCGGTTGAGCCATTTGTCAGCAGATCATCGGTCGATAAATCAGCGCCGCCCGTTATCCCGGTAATTGCAAACTCTGAAGGCTGTAGCAGTCCCGCAGTGAGAGTGAGTTTGGGTGGCGTGTTACCCGCATGAGAATACTCCTCGTAAGCAACCGAATGACCGCCTGCCTGGGTTTGGTCAATGCCAATCCAGAATTGAATCGAAGCTCCAGCGCTCAGACCGTTATATTTATCTACCAGCGCTTGCACGAGTGAACTCAAATTGGGAGACCCATTATTCACTTCAGGATAATTCCAAGTCAGCCCGCCTGAGGCAGGCCACCGCACATTGCTCCCAAGAAGTTCAGTTCCTCCCGCATCCCCAGGATAATCGTTTGCATTGTCAACCTGGGGAGCATTCGCTGAATCCTGAATAAAAATCCGAAGAGCGTATGAACTGGACCAGTTAAAATGCGTCAGCCCATTCACCTCTAATTTTGCGTTACTGATTACACTGCCCGCCGGAAGCGCATTTGTCAGCGTAAACCTGAAATAATTGTAATACTGGTTGCTGGGTGTCCATTCTCCCATGTAGCCGACTCCATCTCCTGAGTCACCGCTTTGAGCTAATTGATCACCCAGGGTGCTGTTGGATAAACCAGAAATTCCTCCGTCATCTAAATTATTCGATATCTGCAGGATGGAGTTCGAATAGGCAGAGCTGGTAAAAAGATACGGGCTATTAGCAGCCTCACGGGAATTTCCACTGGCGTCCTTGGCAATTACGCGCACTTTGTACGAAGTATGATCGGTCAATGTGCAACTTGAGAAGTCGTGACTTGTGTCATTGGTGGCCTTCGTTGCTTTTGCGCACTTGACGGTTGTTCCGTCGCTTTCGTAGATGGTTACTTCATAACTGCTTTCGCCAGTGGTGTCTCCCCAGTTGATAACCGGGGTGTTTCCGTTTGAAAGCCAGGAGTCTGCCGTGACGTCCGTCCCGCCAGTGATTCCGGTGATTGAAAAGACTGTGATGTCGGAATACATAATCGTGGCCGTAGCAGCGGAAGCTGAGATATTCCCAGCCACGTCCTTGGTGTAAACGTAGACTTTCCGGTTTCCGTAATCTTGGAGCGCTTGCGTGGTGGGCCTAGGTGCGCCCCAACAAGCGTTATTATAAAGTGGTGCTGCCGGTGCATCTGTGACTGAGTCCTGTTCAAATACACACCAGGCAACCGCATCTGTATCTCCGGTGACGGAGAGATCCACCGTGGCCTGATCTGTCTGAATAATTGAGTTTGTATTGGGATCAGAAAGTGCGACGGTCGGAGTGCCGGGAAGGGCGGTGTCCAGAGTAATTGAATCGGAGCCTGCGGCAGAATTGACATTTCCGTACTGGTCACCGACCCAGGCATAAACCGTCTTGGCGGCATCTCCGGTGCTCAGCGTGAAGGTGGTCGGGCGAACCGCATACCAGCCACTGTTGGGTCCGGCTCCTCCTGTGCAGGCTCCGGAATAGGACGGTGCCGAGCTCTGGCTTTGGCTTACGCACCACTTAACCGCTGTGACATCCTCAGTAAGTTCAATCGCAATCGCGATCTGTCGAACATGCGTCGTGGAGCCGGTTGTCGGGTCGCTGAGTGCAAGTATGGGGTCCTCTGGCGCTATATTGCTATGCATGTAGCTCGTCAATGAAGTACAGGCTGAAACATTGCCTGCCTGATCGAAAGCCTTGGCGTAAATAGTTGTTGTTGCATTGGCAGCAATGCTCGCGGCGATTCCCGCGTCTTCAAAGGCAGCTTTGGTTCCGGTACCTATCTCATTTGCACAAGTATTGCCGTCATAGAGTTTCAGCGTGACCGTGTCTGCGCTTGAGGAACCCTTCACCGCAGGCGTACCGTTGTTGGAAGGTGATACGGGACTGGTGCTGCTGAAGCTTGGTGCGTTCGGACCGATGTTATCGTGGGTGTAGCTGGTCAACGAGGTGCAAGCCGAGCTGTTGGCCGAGGCGTCGAACGCTTTGGCATAGATCGTAGTTAGGTTATTCAAAGCCACCGTTGCGGCGATCCCGGCATCTTCAAAAGTCGCCTTGGTGCCGGTTCCGATTTCGTTATCACAGGCATTGCTGTCGTAGAGCTTCACGGAAATCGTATCGGCGCTGGAACTTCCCTTCACTGCGGGAGTTGAAACGCTTGCCGGTGATGCGGGATTGACGCTGGTGAAGGCTGGGGCATTGGGTCCGAGCGAATCATGTACATAACTCGCTAGCGAAGTGCATCCGGATCCGTTCCCTGCCTCATCATAAGCTTTGGCATAAACAGTCGTTGTGGCATTCGTTGCGACTGTCGCAGAGATACCCGCTCCTTCGAAGGTCGCCTTGGTTCCCGAGCCAATCTCATTAGCGCAGGTATCACCGTCAAATAATCTAAGCGTGGCGGTATCGGCGCTCGAAGTTCCTATAATAGCAGGTGAGGAATTGCTCGCAGGCGAGGCAGGGTTGCTACTCGTAAAAGCCGGAGCCGCGGGCGCAATGCTGTCATGTTCAAAAGATGTGAGCGAAGTACAGTTTGAGTTGTTCCCGGCAGGATCAAACGCCTTGCCGTAAATTGTGGTTGTGGAGTTCGTTGCGACACTTGCCGCGATCCCTGCACCCTCATAAGTTGCTTTGGTCCCGGTACCAATCTCATTGGCACAAGTAGCGCCGTCATAGAGCTTGAGTGTGACCGTGTCTGCGCTTGAGGAACCCTTCACTGCGGGCGTGCCGTTGTTTGCAGGAGACGCGGGACTTGTGCTCGTGAATGCAGGATCCGCAGGACCGATGGTGTCGTGGACGTAGTTGGTCAGTAGAGTACAGGCGGAATAATTATCGATATTGTCTTGAGCTTTGGCATAGATGGAGGTTGTGGCATTCGCGGATACTGTTGCAGTAATACCCGCTCCTTCGAATTCTGCCTTGGTCCCGGAACCTATAGAGTTGCCGCAGGTATCGCCGTCGTAAAGAATTACGTTCACAATGCTTGCAGTAACAGTCCCGATTACAGCGGGAGTTGTGGAAATTTTCGAAGGAGAAGCCGGGTTTGTGCTTGTAAATAGCGGCCCATTCGGCGCCAGGATGCTGTGGGTATAATCAGTAAGATCGGTGCAACCTGAGTTATTGCCAGCCAGATCGAAGGATCTGGCATAAATCGTTGTTGTACTGTTACTGCTCACCGTGGCTGTTATGCCTGTGCCATCGAAAGACGCTTTTGATCCCGCGCCAATTTCATTTGCACACGTTGCGCCGTCATAGAGCTTAAGGGTAGCGGTATCTGCGCTTGAAGTGCCGATGACCAGGGGAGTGGTGGAGGCATTTGAAGGAGAAGGGGGATTTGTGCTTGAAAATGTCGGCGCATTCGGCGCGATCGTGTCGTGAATATAGCTGGTCAGAAGCGTGCATGAAGAACTATTGTCCGCCGCATCAAAGGCTTTGGCGTAAATTGTCGCTGTGGCATTTGCAGAGACAGTTGCCACGATTCCCGCTCCCTCAAGCGACGCCTTCGTTCCGGTTCCGATTTCAGTGGAGCACGCATTACTATCATAGAGTTTCAAAGTGACCGTATCCGCACTGGCAGAACCGATGACGTTTGGAGTAGTTGACGTCTTTGAGGGCGAAGAAGGATTGGTGCTGGAGAAGGTCGGGGCTGCAGGTCCCTGGTTGTCGTGCGAGTAGTTCGTCAAGGAAGTGCAACCGGAAGCGTTTCCTGCGAGGTCGAAGGCTTTGGCAAAGATCGCGGTGACGGCGTTTGCCCCCACGGTAGCAGTAATTCCCAGTCCTTCAAAATCCGCTTTGGTACCTGTGCCGATTTCGTTTGCGCAAGTGCCACCATCATAGAGTTTCAGGCTCACGGTGTCGACGCTTGAGGTGCCAATCACCTTCGGACTCAAAGCCGTGGAAGGTGAAACAGGGTTGGTACTGGTGAAAGCCGGTGCCGCAGGAGCGGTGCTGTCATGGGTGTAGGATGAGAGGGGGGTGCAAGCTGAAAGATTTCCTGCGGCATCAATTGCTTTTGCATGGACTGGTACTGTTAGATTCGCACTCACTGTTGCAGTAATTCCGCCCGCCTCAAAAGTGGCTTTTGTTCCTGTGCCTATTTGATTGGCACAGGTAGCGCTGTCGTAGAGATTGAGCGTAACCGTGTCTGCACTGGAAGAGCCGATGACCAGAGGGGTGGTCGAAGTCCTCGACGGAGAAGCGGGGGTGAAGCTGACAAAGGAGGGTACTGTCGGTGCCACGCTGTCATGAATATAGCTTCCAAGGGCAGTGCATGCGGAAGCGTTTGCTGCTGTATCCGTTGCCTTGCCGAACACGGAGGTAACCGTGTTGGCTGATACGCTGAGTTGAATACCTGCGCTCTCGAACGTCGCTCGATCTCCGTTCCCAAGAGCAGTGGTGCAACCTGAGTCGCTGTAGAAATTCAGGACATCTCCAGAAGAATTTCCGATAATGCGAGGAGTGGTGGAGATACTGGAAGGTGAAGCTGGATCAAAGCTCGTAAAGCTTAGCGTCGGTGGCAAATTGTCGTGTGTGTAGTTCCCCATCGGGGTGCAATTGGACTGATTCGTCACTTCATCAATAGCGCGCACAAAAATACCGGTTGTTGCGTTCAGCGGTACTGATAGGGTAATTCCTGCAGCGGATTCGAATCCTGCTTTAGTGCCGGTTCCAATTAGATTTACACACCCCCCATCACGGTAAAAATTAAGTGTTACTGTATCGCTGCTGCAGGTGCCGGAAACAGTCGGGCTTGCATTGTTTGATGGAGGTGCTGGGGTGAAGTTTCCAAATACCGGGTCCGCAGGATTCGTGTTTTTGTGCTTAAAATTCACAAGCGATGTGCATGGACCGCTGGTGCCAACGGCGTCATAGACTTTCGCATAAATCGTGGTGGTCGCATTTTGCGTGATGTTCGCAGTGATTCCAGAGGTTGCAAAATCCTGGCGGGTGCCGGCTCCAATCTCGGTTGCGCAATTACTGTTTGAATAGAGACGGATTGTCTGGATATCCGCAGACGTTGTACCGATTACTCTGGGAAGAGTGTCTATATTGGTGGGCGATTCGGGTGTAATCGAAAGATAAGTTAGTTTTAAAACTTCGTCGATGGTGCTGCCAAGATTCTGGACAGAGGAATTATCTTCAACTATCGAGGGCGAGCAGGCGGCAAAAGTCAGTGAAAGAAAAAACAGAAGCGTGGAATTCTTGATTGAACCCCATGAGCAGAATACACGAGTGATTTTCGAACCGAACACCTTTGGCAAAAAAAGGCCCCCTTAAAACGGACGGCAAAAGACTGTTTAATTAACTATAGAATTGTTGACAAAAATAATCAAATTTAACTTTGCAAAAAAACTCCAATTATTACCGTTGATTACATAAAACGTTAATTATTAATTTAAATTGCCAGAGAACCTGTGTGTTCAGGACTAACGTTTCGAAATCGTTGTTAATTTGGCCGCCTTAAAACTCACGCACCCGGGCGGGTGCTGCAAGGTAACCTCAAATCAAAGCGAAAACGCTTCGAAAAAATTAAAAGCCCCGCGCTCGTTGGTCGCCCGCTGTGCACCACCGGAAGAAGACCAGTCCAGATTGAAAACACTATCGTAGTACCGGGCGGCATCGCTGCTTTCGAGCAGGATGGCCACTTCACGGTTATTCATCACGGAATTCTGACTTCCATTAATGGAGCTGATCAGCGCCCTGGTTCCGTCGACAACAATACCTTTATTATGGAGATAGGTGATGCCCAGCTTACGCACATCAATGATCCTGGCGGCTAGCGGCAGGTTCTCTGATTCAGCGACTGACTTGAGGAGCTCGACCGTGAGTTGGTTCGGGCGCTTCGGGGCAGCGGGGTCCTCTTCTTCGCCCACAGTATTGCTGAAGACGCGTTCATCGTTCAGAAGGACCCGGACATCAACTCCGCGTTGTGCGGCACGAATGAGCTCCGTGATTACGGGGTTCTGGCCGGCATTTGGTGCTGACCTCCAATTGCTCGGAAGGCCCATGTGTTCGATCGAAATGGCGCTTTTGGCCGACCGGAGCAAGCCCAGCAGTTCATCGAGCGCATCGGGGGAGGTGATGAGCGTTGCCCGTCTTGCGTCCCCCTGACCCATGCTGATGGCCTTGAGAGCGCGTTTTTTCACGCCATTTTCTTGCGGAACTTTTACGTTCTGAGAGGGGACTTTGAGCCGCCTCACATCACCAAAGGACAGGTCTGAGTCGACTGCGTAAATATCTTCCAGCTGTTCTGCCAGATCGCAATCATCGACGATGGTTTCCCAACCGCGGTTGCCCACGCTCCCGGCATTCGCATGGCCGCTTTCGGTGAAGTTCTCGGAAGAGACCAGGCTGCGCGTATGGTCGACAATAACGTACTTGGCATGGTTGTAGCGATACCGCCGTTTTTCACCCGAGGCGGATTTGGTCATGACGAGAAGTTGGTGACCCGGGTTGCCCGAGCGGGCCATAGCGGAAGCAATGGCGTTCAGGATCGTCCTGCCGTTGTCGCTGACAGCACCAAAGGGCTGGCCTTCAACGAGGAGGTTGACGGTCACGCCGGCGTTGATCTTCTCAACAATGGCTTGGGCAATGATTGGGTGATCGAAGAGATAAATATTGATCGTCAGGTTTTCGCGGGCCGACTGAATATGCGAAAGGAGCAGGGCCTGATTATTGTCGGGCCCGACCCCGAACTGCACGGGCAGCGCGAAGGAGGTCGAGGGTACTGCTAATAGTAGCAGCGCGAGCAACGACATACATTTTATGGAGCACTTGCCTGGTTGTCTTACAAAGTCTTGATGCATGGTTCCCCTCCATTCACCCAACATGTCCGCGTTTCAGAAATAAATTTAGACACGAAAGTCAGGTTCGACAACGAATCAATTGCAAAGGCCGAGATTTCGCCCACCTTCATGCGTTAATTTGCTCAGGCAATCGATTGGACCGGTAGTCGAGACAATTAATCAGACAAGACTAAGGTTTGGGGATGTTGGGGGAAATTACCTGCCCCGTGAATAGATCTAATCATAAAATGCATGATGAAATTATGGCTGAGGGCTGCAGGAATAGTCATAATTTTGTAACGCTATGTATAAAAACCGCCAATCTTTTGTCATCAGGTCACGCGGCCTTGAGCTCAGGAAGCCCTTCTGCCCAATCACCCGGTGCTAAGGGAATGGCTCTTCCCCTTGCGACGGCGACATGGGCAGCGGCCTGAATGAGTGCCAGATGAACTTCTGTGGAGGGAAATTGACCGATTGTATACCCGGTTCGCAGATCTACGTTCTGACCGAAAAAGCCACTTGGAGTCGCGTAGCTGCAAAGTTCAGCCAGTCTGTCGCTGGCTTCATCGGTGCGGCCCATGAGTGCAAGAACGGAAACGTAAAGGAAGCTGAAGAACAAGCCGGGATCCTGAGCTTTGCGGCTTCTTTCCCGGTACCGGTGAACGAAAACGCTTTCACCCAGACTCTTCTGGACTGCCGCAGCGGTACCCAGGATTCTGGGATCATCTGCGGGCAAAAACCCCAGGATGGGCAGGAGCAATGTCGCCGCATCCAGCTCTCGGTCACTGAATGAGCGGATAAAGCTCTGTTGGGCGGAGTCATAGCCCTGATCACAAATGGTGCGATGGAGTATCTGCGCTTCATTCAGCCAGCGCTTTGGCAGCTCTTCCTGAAGCTGTCGGGCCAGCCAGCACGCCCGATGGATTCCGGCCCAGGCAATGACCTTGGAGGTGACGAAGTGGTCACTTCGCGGCTCATTCGCATCCCAGATTCCCCAATCCGGTTTACGCCAGGTGTGGCAGATCGTATCGGTTAATTCGCAGAGCACGGGCCAGAGTCTCGCGGGAAGGTGCCCGAAACTGCGGTAAAATTCGGCAGCAGTGATCAGAAACTGGCCTTGAACATCAAAATGAAAACGGCGGAACATGGACTCACTTTCACCGTGATGCATGCTGCTGTGACCGCCGTCCAGAGTGTAGGACGGTTGAAAACCCTGCGGGGTGTCCCGAAACAAAAGATCGGTCATTCGCAAAAAAAACGATTCAGCCTGTTTTTTCATTCCGAGGTTGATCAGAGCTTGAAATCCGAGCCACAGATCCCGCGTCCAAGTCTGGATCACACGGTGGTTGGGGTCACCCGTATGAAAATCAGGCAGGACAGGAACGACGCTTTCGGCGAGCAGGCCGCCCCAGGGATTTTGAATCAGCCGCAGCAGGGATGCCGAGCGCAGCACCTGATGGTGCCAGGGACCGGCAAAAGGACAGCCTTGAGGCGGGCAGCGATGCTGGTCGCTTTTCCAGTATTGAAGAGCCTGCTCCAGGGAATTCGTCGCATTCTGAATTTTATCCCCGGCCTTGGGCAGGCCGTCTCTTCCCAGCGCCCAACGAAAGAGCGCTGATCCGCCTGCCGGAATTTTAAATTGCATGCGTGCGGAATGCCCGTCCGCTGAAATTTCGAGCTCCCGATCCGACTCGAGATAGCCAATCTGATCAGAACGGGCACCTCTGAACAGAATGCCGCTGGCAAAACGCTCACATTGCGGTGGCCTGGAGTTCGAATCAAAGCGCGGCGAGCAGTGGATGATCCAGGTGATCGCCCCCTCAAGCACTTCGATCTTGCGCAGCAGTGCCGGCTGCCCTGCTGGCATCCAGTGGGTCAAGAGTCCCTTGCCGTGTGGAGTTTCAAAGAGAATGGGCGTGATTGGAAAAATGTCATGAGTCTGCAGCTCGGATTTGAACTCGCCCTCGGGCAGGATCTGAAAGCGACCGCCCGTACGCTCATTGAAGTAAGCCGAAAAGTGGGTCTTCGAGTCCAAAAACGGCAGCGCCAACCAGTCGACCGAACCAAAGCGACTGATCAGCGCTGTGCTGTACTCGTTTCCGGCGAGCCCGTAATCCCGGAGCGCTAGAAGCGGCACGAATTCTCCTGGTTAAAAAATCAAGCGACTTTACGTGAAACGTTTTCCGTCTCACTGAGTTCTGGCCGGCGGTGTCCGATTCCGTAGTTGAACACCATTAATCCACCCAGATAACCGGAGAATCCGAGGATCCCGACTGTTATGAGCGAAAAAATGAACTGCCCGGTGGTGACGATGCTCGGCACACCATTCTCAAGACCCCGGCGCATCAGGAAGTTGACCAGAAACAGCACGGCAATCAGAATATTGAGAGACATGTGCGTTGTGGCAATATTTTTGGGGCGGGTGTTAGCTGGAATGGAAACATATTCCGCCAGCCCGGTCGGAACCGCCAAAAGCACGGCAATCAATCCAAGCAGCATCATATAATAGGATGCGATGGCGAAATTCGCACTATCGGACGCCAGAAAACCAATATCGCAGACAAGGCTCCCGATCCACAGCCCCACTGGAAGATGGACCATAAGCGGATGGAGCGGGTGCCTCATGAATCTACCCTGTAGAAAGTTGAGCATAAGCCGGATCTCCTTGCTTGATCTCCAAGCAATACCAGGGCCACGGCGCCGGGCTGCTACTCACACCTCGGGTGACTTGTCCCGGTGTAACCAGGCAATCGTAAAAGCAATCACTGAGCCAGCAACTGCGGCTGCCAGGACGTCAGTGACAAAATGCCGTCCAGCCAAAATCCGGAAAATACCCGTCGAAAACGTCAAAAGCTCGAAACCAATGAAAGAGAATGCCGTGAGCCAGCCGGGCGCACCTCGACCGAGCAGGAAAAGAACGAAACCCAGAGAAGCCGCTGCGGCAAAACTCGTATGGCCGGAGTAGAAGGAAATATAATGTGCGGGATTGGCACCGGCGGAGGCCGTGTCCGCATAAACAAAAGGCCTCGGGCGTTGACTGATGATACGGACAGTTTCGCCAATTGCACCGTTCCAAAGAGTGATTTCAGTAATGATCGCCAGATCGATGCTCAGGCCGGTCAGGGCCATAAGAGGAGAGGTGCGTCCGAGCACAGCCCAGAGCCCGTGCCAGAGGACGGGGGCGGAAAAAGCAAGAACACCTGAAAAATTTTGGGTGTAATAGGAATAGCGATCAGCGTCGGAGGAGTTCAGGCCAAGAGCCACCCGGTCCACTGGAAGCACGTTTTCCGAATGACAAAGGGAAGTCTGGCCTGCCGGCACCAGGCAATGAGGCGTGATCAGATAAGGGCGCAGTAAGGTCAGGCCGCTCCAAAGGACCAGAGGTAAAAGCAGAAGGAGCAGGTCCATTCGGATCAGGTGTGGGGCGGATGTCAGTCGAGCAAAAAATAATTTCATTGAACCGGACCTCCGGAGTTTTGATGCTGCTTTGCAAGTTCTTGAAGGCGGACCAGCTCGCGACCGGCGGCAAAAGCTGAAATTCGCGCCACTGTTCCGTAGACGAGTTCCAGAATCGGATCTTTGTCCTGGGATTCCTCCGAGAAGGCACCTTCGAATGCCTGGGGATGGCGCAGGTCGGACATGCACAATTTCCGGAACACCATTCCCGGTGTGTTCAGGTTTTCTTCAACACCTCTTTGAGTATGGGTTCTCAGAAATCCGCCGACCAGCTCATCGCCAAAGAGATAAATCACGGGTTCTGCGGGCAGGCGATTGACCAGGGTGGCGGTCGGGACCCCCTCCTGGATGACTACGCTATGAATCGGGTGCTTGTTCTTGCCAACGCTCATTTTATTCCGGGTACGACGGTTCATCGTTTTCAGCTCATCAACGGAATGAATAACCATGATTCCCATTCCGTAGGTACCGCTGCTGTTTTTGACGAAAACGAAAGGCTTTCGATTGATTTCGTGTGTTTCGAAGGCCTTACGGGTGGCAGAAAGCACGCGCTCCGCGGAATCAATCACCCGGTCCAAACCTTCGTTCTCGTTGAAATCAACGTGATCGACTTCCTGGGTCAAGATTTGAAAAAGCCAGGGGTCCACGTCGATGATCCGGGCGAACTCTGTTGCAAGCGCGTTGTAGTGGTGAAAGTGTTCGCCTTTCTTCCGGGTATGCCAGCCGAGAACATGGCTGGGCACGATCGGCTGCCTGACTTTGTCCAAAAGTGCCGGATAACCGCCAGAGAAATCGTTGTTCAGCAAAATCAGATCAGGGGTGAATTCGCCGGCGCTCAGAACACCTTCGGTCACCCGAATCGGGTAGGCTTTGAGCAGTTTGTTGCTCTCGGAAATGAGTTGAACCGGGGATTCCTGGGGCTCTGTTCCGAACCACCCGATCCGGCACTCGAGTCCTGCTTCGCGGATGATCTCTGAAAGATGATAAAGATTCTCTATATAATGCCGGTTCTGCGTATGAGATTCAGGCAGGACCAGAATGCGTGAGGGGCGTCTTCCTGCTGGAAACAAACGGTCCAGGTGAACGCGAAACACCGAAGAGGCTGTGCGAACATCTTGCGGACAGATATTGTTGAAACCCGCAGGGTAGATATTGCAATCAACGGGCACAATTTTATAACCGGAATCCCGGAGGTCCACCGAACAGTAAAAAGGAGGAGGAGCTGTGGTCAGCTGCCGGGCATTCCATTCCTGGATCTCCTGGAGATGTGTCAGGATTTTTTTTGCCAGAAATGGCTTGATCGACTTCATAAAAGTTTTCCGATGCCGGAACCCGTTTCACTGAAAAGAATGGCGGCTTCGGCGCTGGATTGCCCAGCCCATTCACTGAGGAGAGACGAAGCTTGCTGCATTTTTTCCTGGCAATCGGCTTTCAAGACGTGTTTGAGTTCTAGCAGATACTGCTTCAATTGTTGTGGAGAGCGCCTGCCTTTGGTTCGCGTAACCGGAGGTTCGGGGGGGGCGGCGCAGTTCCGGGAATAAGCCTGAAAGGCGCCCAGAATTTCTGTTTTGGCCTTCTCTGCCCATCCGGCAGCGCCAGTACTTGCCACTTTCCTGAACGCCAGCAGCGCTTCCTGGAGGCATAGCCCTTTGCGACTGAGCTGGGCTCGGACCTGATCCTCGGTCAGTTTGCCGCGACTCGGAAGCAGGCTGCATGATCTGAGTTTGAGTTGCTGCTGAAGAAAATGCGTTTCGCCTGCCAGCGCCGCAGGAGGGTTTGCGGAAAGTAATTTTGCAGCTGCGGCCAGCGATGTTTCCGCTTTTTTATCTTTGCCCTGCTCATAAAGGGCGTGGGTCTTGATCAACAGGGCGTTCAGTAAATCAGGGTCTCCGGCGGGTTCGGAAGTCCCAAGACTTTTTTCAATTTCTTTGGCCACGAGAAAAGCTTCTTTGTATTTTCTCAAGGCGAGGTAGGCGCGCCCCAGTGAGCTTCGGGCACGGTTCACTGCCGAAACTTCTGCATCCGGTTTGCGCAAAAGGGTGGAGCTGTAGAAGCGCAGAGGTTCAACGGCCTGGGCGGGCTGGTTGTTTTTGAGGAACGCTTCGCCCAAAAGAAGGTGCGCGTTCAGGTAATCGGGCGAACCGGGATGACGATCGACGAGCCTTTTCAGCGGGTAAATTGCTTCATTGTATTTCCCGGCTTCCAGGAGCCTCTGACCTTCTTCGAGCAGTACTGCGGCATCCTGTACGGGAGCAGGCCCGGTAGAGGTGTCGACGGAACTCCAGCAAAGTCCGGGGGCCAGAACAAATAGAAAGAGAAGCAGGGCCGAATACAGTATTTCACTGCGCATGATGAGTCTCGAATGCGTTTGCAACATAAAGCAGGTCCTCCACGGAATGAATGTCGCGGGCCAGTTCCGGCAGCATTGCGCAGATCCGAATGTTTCCGGAACTGAGGGCCCGCATGGCCTGCTCTTCGCGCTTGCGGATCCCCTCAAGGACCGGGAGCCCCGGGCTGGTCGCCTGATTCGGTTTAGAAGTGCTCTTGAAAAGATAGCCGATGGTTCGATTGATCGTCAGGCCTTCAAAATGGAAGCGATGCTCTTGGAGTGTGCGGACAAAATGGTGAACATCAGGTGCGGCTTCGGGAGTGGGAGTGGTCACCATGATAAAACCCACGGCTTCTGATTGCAGAAGTCGTGTTGTCTTTTCAAAATTCGCGAGAAACTGGACCCGGACCGAAAAGAGCGTTGAGGCAAAATCCAGGAGATTCGTCATGAACCCCGCCCCTGTCAGCTTTTCCAGAATTCCGAGTGCCTTGCGCATCCCCGCGGAAAGGAGGCGATTGGCCGGCAGGACCAGCCAGCGAATCAGGCGTTCCTCAAAAAGTTCGGCAACGAGTTTGGGTGCATTCAGGAAGGCCAGGGCATTGCGGCTGGGCGGTGTATCCAGAATGATACAGTCAAACTGTCCGGTCAGATCCAAAGCCTGCAGCCTCTCGAGCGCCATGTATTCATTGGTTCCGGAGAATTCTTTCGTGAAGATCTGAAAAAGTGGATTTCTGGCAATCTGTTCCGCAATTGTCTTGGAAGCGGAAAGTTCTTTCACGAAATCATCGAAATTTGCTTTTGCATTGGGCATGAGTGCTGAAAAGGTCCCGTCGATTTTATGGGATGGCATCGCTTCCCGGAGATTCCGGGTCAGGTCCACGGGCGTTTCGGAGAGTTCTGTCAGGCCAAGTGAGGTCGCCAGTCGTCGTGCGGGATCAATCGTGATCACGGCAGCCCGCTTTCCGAGCTGGGCGGCGCGCATGGCCAGGGCCGCACTCACGGTGGTTTTGCCGACTCCTCCTGTTCCGCACGTAATGATGATCCGTCGCCGCTTCAGGATTTCATCGATCGAATTTGCCTTCATGTCGGCGTCCACGTTCGCGTTCATAGATGCCCTCCGGTCACGAGCTGTTCAGAGAGAACCTCGGCAATCGCGGCGCTGGTATGGGCTTCGGCAGGCGACACATACCCGAATTCCGCGAACGAAAGTTCCTGGTCGCGCCAGATCCTGAGATTATGCTCCTCAAGCAGGACTCGTCTGTTCAGGTAATCCAAGGGATTTTCTGCCAGGGGAGAGGGCCAGTTTGTCGGGTCTGCCGGAATGTTCGCGGGTACTCCGGTTTTCGGAAAAGTGCGGTTGACGACAAAAGTCGCACGGTTTTTGGGAAAAATTTCCATAAGGAACTGATCGAGATCCAGAGACTCGCGCAAGGGCATTTCCTCTGGAAGGGCGACAATGACATGGCCGGTTTTCCCTGAATCGGCGAAGGTGAGGATCATTTCTTCAGCATCCTCGTGAATCGGGCCGCCCCGGAAGAGGGTGGCGTAATTTTTGGTGCTTTGAAAAAGAGCGAGCCCATGTCCCGTTGAGGGCATGTCCACGACGACGCTTTCGTAGCGTGAGCTCTCGTGCCAGATCTTGCCCAGCAGAACCAGCTCGTGAATGCCGGGGGCGGCTTTGGCGAGATACCGCATGAGCTTGTTATCGATGAACATGCGAGCCAGCGGTGAGTCGCCTATTTTCAACAGTGCGTACTCTTCGAACGACATTTCCGCATCACAGTTGAGGCGCCAGAGTTTCGGCGCGATTTTTGATAACTGACCCCGAGGTTTCAAGGGGTCCTCCAGCTCAACCCAGAGCGTGCGCCGTCCTTTTCTGGAAAGCGCCAGGGCAATGGCTTGCGTCACTACGGATTTGCCGACACCTCCCTTTCCGCTCACAAAGATCACGGGTCTTGTGAGTACTTCCGAAAGAAGAGGGATTGCCGCGATCTTCGAGGTAGGCTTCGGCTTTTTAGTCACTGGACTGAGCGGCTCCTGCGCTGAACGCCGATTGCCGAAGAGTGCACCCATTCCACCGGCGTTTGCATCCGTTCGAGGCGCGCGCGCTCTTCGGGAAACAATTCTCCATCCTTATCGATAATGAGATTTCTGGTTCCGCCGGTTTCCGGCCGGGCACTGCGTGCGAAATCCTGCAGCTCTTCCTCTGTGGGCACCCAGTCTCTGCAGATCCAGCGTGTCGCCCTGTTGGCAATCTGTTCCCAGACGGTGGGACTGGGGGGCGCGAATGAAGTTTCAATCGTCAGTTCCTGGAGATTGTCGATGTTGTTGAGATAAGGGAACTGATCATCATTCGGGAATTCTCCGGAAATTCTCAGGCGTTTGCTATTGGGAAGCATATTGAAAAGATCCATGTGCGTGTAGCCGGGCCAATAACTTCCAACAAAGGTGAGGGGCACCGTCTTTGGAATGGCGAGGAGCAGCTCCCTGTCATCATAACGGGGGAACGAGGTCGTGGCGAAAGTGACGGATACGGGGGTATTCAGCTGACCGAGGCGCCGGCCTTCATCCGTATCGGGAATGTAAGTCATTAAAAATATGATTCTCGAAAACCCTATTTCATTCAGGATCTGAATCTGCTCCGGATTCGGGAGTTGCAGATCCAAGCCGATGAATTGTGCGCCTTTGCTTGCGAGCTTCTGCCAGGCCTTGATCTCTGTGCGTTCGGGATAGGTGGTGGATTCGAGTTGAAGGAGTGAAGCGCGTTCCAGCCGGCCGATCATTTCGAGTTCCGTCTGAGAGGGGGCACTCACGCGAAATAAAAAATTGCGGGTACCGGGCAGCCGCGACCATTTTTGAATCATGCTCGGTTCCGGAGAACTCTCGACGTAATAGGTTTCGTGAAGCTGCCCGGCCTGTACCGCGGTTCCGGTTCCGTATAAAGCTCCACTGAAGAGAAAAAGGGTCAAAAACAGACGGGTTGAAGTCATAAGATCTCCCAGGCTGTTGAGTGTAACAGCAGATGCCCGTTGAGAAAATCACAATGGTGCGTCCGTTTCAACCTCTGGGCTTGCAATTCATTGTGCAGTTCATAAACTGGGAGGACTTTGATTTCGAATATTTGAGAAAGAGGATAACGCAATGCGTATAGCTATGGTTCTGACTTTTCTGGCAATTGGAACGGTGATGATTTCTGGCTGTGGGCCCAAGGCCTTCACCAAAGGCGAGTACGATGATCCGACGCGCGTTGAATTATTGGACGACAAGTACAACGAAGCGGATATGCAGCAAATGGCCGATACCGTCATTAAAGCCATGGTGGCCTGTGACTACGTCGGGAAGGCGCCAAAACCTCCCGTGGTCATCGTTGAAAAAGTGCTGAATCGCACCGAAGAACATATCGATACAGTTTCCCTCACGGATAAGATCCGCACGGCCCTGATCAAATCGGGGAAGGTGCGCTTCGTGAACAAAGAGGAGCGCGGTACCATTTCTGACGAATACGATTATCATGCCTCCGGCGCAGTCTCGGGGCCTTCCGCCAAGAAGAAGGGCGGTCAGATCGGCGCGGATTACATCCTGAGCGGCGCCCTGGCTACGAACGTCCAGCAGGTCGGTAATGACAAGTTCATTTACTACAAGCTGACGATGAACTTGACCAGTCTTGAGCAATCCACGATCGACTGCACTGAGGAACGCGAGATTCGCAAAAAATTCCGCAAGCGTAGTGTTGGATTCTGATCTTGGCCGGTTCCAGGCTCAGGTTCCTCGCCCTTGTTCCTGTCCTGGTCTCGCTATTCGGCTGCGCGTCAGCGCGCATGGCGGATGCTGAGTCTACCCGGCTGTTTCGAGATGGCAAATACGAGGAAGCTGCTGAAAAACTCAAGGACGGTCTGAGTGCCCAGCTTCCGAACGGCAGGGACCAGTTGCTTTATCTCTTTGATCTCGGGCTCGCGCTGCATTCAGCGGGGCAACTCGAGGAGAGCAATAAAGTCCTGCTCGAGGCCGACAAGATCGCTGAAATCAAAGACTACACCAGCCTCGCTACCGAGACTTCGACGCTCCTGGTGGGAGATAACATTGGCGATTACAAGGGAGAGGACTTCGAAAACGTCCTGATCAATACCTATCTCGCAATGAATTATGCGCTGATAGGGGATAACGAGAACGCGCTGGTTGAAGCTCGGAGAGTGAATCGCAAGCTGTATCTCATGGTCACCGAAGGGCAGCGCAAGTATCAGCAGAATGCGTTTGCGCGCTATCTGTCGGCGGTTCTCTACGAGGCGGACGGAAATTTTGGCGATGCCTACATTGATTATAAACAGGTTCGGGCGCTCGATCCGACGGTGCCGGGTTTGGGTCGGGATCTCTGGAGAATGGCCTCGGAGCTACGAATGCGCGACGAGATGGAAAATTGGGATCGGGAGTATGCGCTGACAGAAGCTGATCACCAGCTGGCCAGGCGTACCTTGCCCCGGGCCGGTAACGCCGAAATCATCGTTCTTTATGAGAATGGCATTTCGCCGGAAAAAAGGCCGAACCCCGACTGGAGAGTCTTGCCCCGGTTCTATCCCAGGCATAATCCGGTGCTCTTTGCTGAAGTGGAGTTGAATGGAGAGAGGATGGGCCCGACTTTTCAACTCCATAACATTGAAGCAACTGCCATCAGAAATCTTGACGAAAAATACGGCGGGCTGATTGCAAAAAAAGTGAGTGGCGTGATCGCCAAGGAAGTTCTGGCGGATCAGATCGAAAGAAAAACCAATAGTCCGCTTCTGGGCTTCATTGCCCGCGTGGCATTTTATGCCAGCGACCAGGCAGATCTGCGGTCCTGGAATCTTTTGCCGAAAGACCTGCAACTCGCGAGATTTGTGGTGACGCCCGGGACTTATACGGTCCGGCTTCTGCCGGATGGTGCCGACGCCCTGCCCGAAAAAACGGTTCAGGTGACAGCGGGTAAAAAGGTTTTCGTCAATTTCCGGTACATGCCTTAACCAAAAGGTAGTCCCCACTTTTTGGTTATTCGTAGCGGAGTGCTTCGATGGTTTCGATCCGTGCGGCACGTCGGGCGGGCCAGACGCCAAAAATAATTCCGGTTCCGAACGAAAGCAGAAATGCCGGGAGCAAAATCCAGGTGGGCGCGCGCATGTCAAATGCCGGTACTATGAAGTAAATCAAGTAGGTGATTCCAACGGAACCTCCGAGTCCCACCATTCCGCCCAGAATGGACAAGACGATGGCTTCAGCCAGAAACTGCGTCAGAACATCTCTCCTTCTAGCACCGACTGCCCGCCGGATTCCGATCTCCCGGGTCCTTTCGGTGACACTGACCAGCATGATATTCATGATGCCGATTCCTCCGACAATCATGGAAATCATCGCGATCCCTCCGAGCACATAGGTCAGCATGCCGAGCAGATTATTGAGCGTCTCCAGCATCGAAACCTGCGTGACCACGGTGATGTCCTCCTGTCCGTTGTGACGTTGCCGCATGATCGCTTTGAGTTCATCGACGGCTTCCTGAAGGTTGGACATGGATTTGGCTTTGGCCCGGATGCCGAAGAGCTTGTCGTCATTGAAGATCCGCATCGTGGATTTCGTCGGAACGATCACAATGTTATCCAGATTAAATCCGAGCTTTTCGCCGGTTTTCTGAAAAATGCCGACCACGCGGTGATCACTTTCATTAATGCGAACGGATTTTCCGAGGGCGTTCTCGTCTCCGAAAAGGTTTTTCGCAATATCGTAGCCGAGGACCACAACCCTTCGGCCGCTGTCGGATTCCTCCTTGTTGAAGGGCTGACCCTGGGAAATTTTCATATTGAAGATATCGAAGATCTTTTCACTCGCCCCGAGGATGCTCATGTCATTGGAGCGGCCTTCGTATTTGATCGTGCCGGCGCCGAACATGATTCCGGTGACGGCTTCCAGATTCAGGCTCTGCTTTTCCAGAGCGTCGACGTCTCCGAGGGTAATCGCCCTTTGGGCCAGGCCCATGGGATGACTGAACCCGCCTTTCGCTTCCGTTCGCCCCGGCTGAACCATGATGAGATTGGTGCCCATGCCCTGAAATGCACTCGTCACGTAATTCCGCGCGCCATTGCCGATCGATACGAGCAGCACCACGGCGCCAACCCCGATGATCATCCCGAGCATCGTGAGCGCCGCCCGCAGCTTGTTGCCTATGAGGGCCTCGAAGGCCAGGACGAATACTTCACGAATGGGCATATTCGTCCTTTGCAATTAAGCCATCGGCCATGGAGATTGTTCGACGTGCCCGTGCCGCGATTTTCGGATCGTGCGTCACCATGATCACGGTGACTCCTTCGTGATGGAGTTCTTCAAATAGAGCCAGTATTTCGCTGCCGGTTTTCGAGTCCAGGTTTCCGGTCGGCTCATCCGCCAGCAGAATGCGCGGGCGGTTCACGATTGCCCGGGCAATCGCAACGCGCTGGCGCTGCCCTCCTGAAAGTTCGTTGGGCTTGTGGGACATGCGGTCCAGAAGGGAAACCCGCCGGAGAGCGCCTTCTGCCAGCTCCCGAATTTTAGTTTTGGAAAAGGACCGGTCATAGCTCGCCGAATACACCAGCGGCATTTCAACATTCCGGAGCGCATCAGCCCGGGGGAGGAGATTGAATACCTGGAATACGAAGCCGATCTTCTGATTACGTAGTTTGGCGCGCTCGTCATCCGGAACTGATTGAACGGGGACTCCGTCCAGCCGGTATACGCCCGAGTCCGGCTGATCGAGCAGGCCGAGGACATTCATCAGCGTTGATTTCCCGCTGCCGGAGGGTCCAATGACGGAGATGAATTCGTTTTCCTGGATGGTGAGTGAGATGTTTCGAAGCGCCAGAATGGGTTCCTTGCCCATCATGAAAGTTTTGTTGATCTGCTCGAGCTCAATCAACGGGGCATTCATGGCCAGGGTACCTGCTCGGTCTGGACTTTCATTCCGTCCGTAAGTTCCGTATCTCCTGGCTGAGCGATCAGGTCACCCTCCGAAATCCCGCTCAAAACTTCCATTCGGTCGTAATTTCCGATCCCCACTTGGATTGCTGTCTTGTGCAGTCTGTTATCCACAACTTTGAAAACGTGCCGGGCTGATCCCGCTCCCAGGATTGCCCGCGAAGGGAGAGCTAGCGTTCTGTCCTTTGCCTCAATGATGATCTCGATTTCGGCAGAAGCGCCGACCGGAATGAACTCGTCATTTTCAAGCATTTTCAGCTCCACGCTTGCGGTGCGCTCCTGCTCTTTATTCGTACTGACAAAGGGTACAATGCGACTCACCACCGCTGGATAGGGTTTGGGGCGGACCGCGAGCACTTTAACCCGGGCCCGGGTTCCGATTTTGATCTTCGATAAATCCACTTCATCCACATTCCCTTTGATCGTTCTTGGCTTCCGATCAACGATGCGCAGCGGGGGTTTCTCCGGGGTGAACTGAGGCTGCGAGGTTTCGCCTATCTCCAGATTTAGTTCCATGATGGTTCCGTCGAAAGGGGCATGAATTTCGGTCTTGTCCACGTTGGCTCGGGCTACATCATGGGTCCGTTTGGCCTCATCCAAACTGGCGCGGGAGACCAGTTTCTCCTTGAACAGGCGCGTGGTTCGATTCAGATCCTTCTCTGCATTCAGGAAAATACTGCGCATATCCTGATTTTCCTGTCTTGCCAGCAGCGCCCCTTTGCGGACTTCGTCACCGGTATCGACCAGGATTTCTTGTACGCGTCCCAAAGTTCCAAACACAAGAATGGCCTGCTGTTCGGCCTCGACGGTTCCTGCGGTAGTCGTCGAGATCGTGTACTCAACGTGACTGAGGGTCGCTTTGACCGCTTTGACGGGCACGGCTTTTTGACAACCGGTGAAAAAGAAAACGATTCCAAAACAGAGCAGAGCGGAATTGAGCTGATGGACCAGAGTTTTCATTCAACAGGTACCCCCAAATTTGCGGCAAATTTCCGGACCAACACGGCATAGGCAAGTCGACTCTGCGCCAGATCGAGCTTTGCCTCAATCCAGTCATTCTGACTTGCAAGAAGCTCCAGGAGCGTGGTCTTGCCGAGGCCGTAAGTTCTTTGAGAAAGGCGTACGAGTTCCTCGTTTTGTTTCAGATTCAGCATTTGCGCACGGATTGTTTTTTGAAGGGTTTCAAGCTGGAAGGCCTGGTTTTCCACCTCGTCACGCAAGCGGAGGATGTCCTGCTCGCGTTTGAGGGTGGCGGCATTTTCGGCATTTCTTTTCTCGGAATATGAACTGAAGAGGCTACCTCCGGAAAAGAGCGGAATATTCAAAACCAACGCAATTGTATGGGAGACATTTCCGCCGGAGATGGCCTCCTGCCAGTGAGGTCCCTGTTTGTTGAGATTGCCCTGGATCAGTATTTCAGGCCATTCAGGCGCCATCAGAAGTCGGGCGCGAATATCCGCGGAATTCTGCTCGGCAAGTAAAATCAGGTAGGTGAGATTGGCGACCGGAATTCGTGAGGACAGGGTCTCGGGAAAAGTGGTGGGAGCCTGGCTGGGCATATACGGTTGGATCACTTCAAGCACTTTCCCGGACTCGGTAAACGCTTCTATCGCGCCACCCAGGGCGGCTTCGGTTGTGAGCTGTCCCGGAGCGAGGATTTCCGCTAACTTCGCCCGGGTCAGTCCGGAGTAAGCACTTAAGGCGCTGAGACTCGCGCCCCGTTCCTGCTCAAAACCCAGGGCACTGGATTCGAGCGAAAGCAGATTCGCGCTGGCGCGCAGGACATCGACCCGGGTCCGCTGACCCAATTCCAGGCGGAGTCTGGCTTCGCGGAGATTGGTCCGGGCCAGCTCAATCGAAGTTTTGAGAGTACTGAGCCGGTAAAGTTGAAATAGGTAATTGCCCGTCTGTTCACGTAAACGCCAGTCGAGTTCATTGAGCTTAATTTCGGTTTGCCGCTGCGCGAGCTCCCGTTCGCCGGACGCGCGTCTGATGTCCAGCACGGTGGAGCGCCTGAAGAGCGGCATGTTTAAATTGAGGTGCCAGGAAGCGAGCGGTGTTTCCTCCGGCGTGAAACCACCGGGAAATATATTCTGCAAATTTCCGAGCTGTCCGCTCGTCACCAGTGTGTAATCCTTGCTGCGGGATTGCCGCAGCTGGAGATCCAGACGGGGAATCCAGCGCGTCCAGGCAGTATACAGGGCGGCGTCCCTTTGAGCTGCGGAGGCCTGGGCCAGGCGAAGATCGGGAGAGTTGGTGAGAACTTCATTTTTCAATTCGGCGTAGATAGCCGTGATGGGCTTGGGAGCGGCTGGAGTGCTGAAGGGGAGCAGAAAAAAAGCGAATGTGAGGCTGTAAACGGCCGTCCGCATGCGCGCAGAGATAGCACGAGCAGCTGCAGTTTGAAATCAGAGTCGCTGCAGTTTCAAGCTGTGAATCCGGATGCCGTCCTGAATAAAGAGTCGCTCAAATAGCGTCACTTCAGGAATTTGCAGCTGCGTCGCGGCGGGATGCCCCGCGTGAAGATCGGTATTTCGCTCGACGACTCGCCATTCAATTTTCGAAAGCGGGCGCGCTTTTTCCAGGGCTTCTTCGATCCAGGCGAAGTATTCGGGATGATCCGTTTTGATGTGAAAAATGCCGCCGCGTTTCAAGAGCGGTAATATACAGAGAATTTCCTCAGTCGTGATGAATCGATTTTTCCAATGGGATTTTTTGGGCCAGGGGTCCGGGAAAAACAGGTAAAGCCGGTCGATTTCCTCCTGGGCAAAGATAAATTGAAGACGCTCTGCATGAGCGCGGAGGAACAGTAAATTCCCGAGATTCCGTTTGAGCGCTTTTTCTGCTGCGCGAAAGATCGGTTTAAATTTCCAGTCCAGCCCGATAAAGGCCTGGTCGGGGTTGCGCGCCGCCCACTCGAGGGTGACGTGACCCGCGTTACAGCCGAGCTCAACATGAAGTTCGCGCTGGGTTTCCGGAAGGCGGCTTTGGTAATTCGCGGTATCCGGAAAAGCCACTCTCCAGTTTCCGCGATGCTGCTCGGTAGCGGCATCGGTGAATGCACGGCCCGCGAGTTCACGGATTTTGGCAGCGTAGGGATTACCGCAGGGTGCGTATTGAAAATCAGGGTGGTGGATGGGGAGCCGGAATTTTATTTCAGAATGAGACATGTCGGCGGGAAAGTAAGGGGCGGGAGCTTAAAAAACAAGCGGGAAATCCCAAATCTTCCTTGGGGGATTTCCCGCTCACGTATATTTGCCACTAATTCAGATCAATATCACTAACTCGGTCGGTATTATCCGAGGAGTTTCATCACGAGGTTAGGCATCTGGTTCGCCTGACCCAAGACTGAGATATTGGCCTGTGTGAGAATGTTGTTCTTGACCAGTTCGCTGGTCTCTTCGGCCATGTCCGTATCGCGGATACGGCTATTGGCGCCTTCAAGGTTCTCGCGGTAGATGCTCATGTTATTGATCGTGGACATCAACCGGTTCTGCAAAGCGCCCAGGCTGGAACGGTTTTCGTTCAGCCTGACGATGGCATTGTCGACGGCAACGAGATTGTTCTGTGCTGCAACCTTGTCGGTAGTTGAGACATCGCTGATGCCGAGAGCATCGAGCGTCGTCACGCGGGTCGGGGTATCGAAAACAAAGCGATCGAGTTCCGGATCGTTGGTCAGACCGACCTGGATGTCAAGCGGGGCTGCAGTGCCATTTAAGAGTTTGGTGCCGTTGAATTCGGTCACGTTCGAAATCCGGTTGATTTCAGATTTCAGGGCCTGAACTTCCTTGTCGACGAATCCGCGTTCGGTCTGTCCGATCGTATCGGAAGCGGATTGGATTGACAGTTCGCGCAAACGGACCAGGATGCTGCCGATTTCGTTCATGGCGCCTTCAGCAGTTTGCACCAGGCTGATCCCGTCGTTGGCATTGCGGGTTGCCTGTTTCATGCTGCGGATATTGGCTTTTAATTTTTCACTGATGGCGAGACCGGCGGCATCGTCACCGGCTTTATTGATTCTGGAACCGGAAGACAAACGCTCCAGAGATCCAGCGGATTTTTCGTTATTGATATTCAGATTTCTCTGAGCGGCAAGGGCTTGGACGTTAGTGGCAATACGTAAACTCATGTGACTATCCTCCTCGATAGGTCATTTGATTCCTCCTTGATGTTTTTGTTCTTACTCTGTGATCACTCGGCAATCCCTGCCGAACTCTCACTGAACCTATCGGTGAAAAATTTGCCGACTTTAAAAAAAACGTGTAATTTCGGATAGTTATACTGTATTGAAATAGTCAGACTTAAGTCTGACCAATGAAATACAGAATTAAATTAAATGAAAAATCAAATACTTGGTCGACAAAAATAGTGGACCAAAAGAAGCAGTTTTTTCAATTTTTCAACTAAATTAATTTTTTAAAATTAGAGAGTCCAGCCCATTCCGAAGCCGACCGCGAGGCGATTATAGGAGTAGGCATCGGCAAGACTCGAGCTGTTGGCGGTGTAATTGACCTCTCCCAGAAGGGAAAACGCCGGGCTCAGCGTGTGAACGGCACTCAATCTTGCAACGGTGGTTTTATCTGAGCGGGAAGTTGTACTCAGAGGATATCTGCTGAGGGTGTAATCGACGGACAAGTTCAGAATATCGGAGCCGGACAATTTCATTGTATTGAAAAGGCCGAAATCCAGGGAATTGGAGCGAGTATCGATCCCGAGCGTATTCAGCTTCTCGTAGCTGACGCTCGCGCCTGGGTTCAGCAATTGCGATGATGTTGTTGCATGCGTTGAACCCCGCACGCGGAGCAGATTTCCCGATTGGGTCGGGTCTGAATCATTGGTGATCTTGCGATAACCCGCTTCCAGTTCGCTTTGCACGCCTTTGGCGAGCTCATAGCGGAAGTACGGGCTGCCTTCAAAGTAGGTGCTGTATTTACGGAAAATATAGGCCCCGTTCGGCTGCTCCGGATCTTTGGGCATATTGTTGAATGCGAGATTACCTTCCACCTTCAAGCCACCTGTCGTGCGCGAAAGTGGACTGATATTCATAAATAGCGCAGGGGTATGATTGAAGTACTCGTAAGACTTGGTTTGCACATTGGTCGTCTTGTTAACGGAGAAACGGTAATTTCCGACCCACTGGACTGTGTTTGTGGGGCTCGTCATATATCCTGCGCCGCCGTTCAGCATGAGATTCGGAGTTGATTTCTTTGAGGCATTCGCTGCGGCAGCGCTGGTCGGGAGCGTCGCAATGTTGGAATCGTATTCGGTCAGGAAAGTCATATTGCCGAACCATTGATCTTTATTGAAGGGGGCCAGAATCTTGTCCGCACCGGCGGCGATGTCTGTTGTCATTTTGCTGTTGGGAAGGTCCCGCGCGAGATTCCGGGCTGCGGTCAGTTCGTAGGTGCCACCGGCACCGTAGCCGTTTTTGAAGTGGATGAGTCCCAGATAATAATGGGCGAGGAGCTTCATTTCGGGCGCCCCGCCGGATTTTACTTCAGTGAAGCTTTTTTCAGATTCATTGAGTCTGCCTGCGGTGAAGCTGATCAAGCCGAGGAACAACTGGGTCGTGCTGCGATTGAAACCAAGCTTCAGGGCCTTTTCGAAATATGGCTTCGCAAGATCGGGTTTGTTTGCCTTGTGATACATCATGCCCATTTCGAAGTAGTAGGGGCCGCGCGCAGCTTCAGGTTTGGCCTTGATCAGGCGGGCGTAAACTTCCATGGCTTTGGTGGGGTCGCCTTTCTCCTTAAGAGTGAGCGCCATCAACTCAAGACCTTCGACGTGATTGGGGCTGGCCACAAGTAGCTCATTCAAAAGCTTCAAGGCCTGATCGGATTGTTTTTTGTTGTAGGCGATCACGGCCTCGGAATACATGGATTCAAGGTTGATCCCGGGATGCGACTCCACGGCATAAACTGGGTCGGTTTTAATGCAGAGCATTAATAAAAAAATTATGGCGAACCTGAATTTATTGGGACCTGAGCGGGTGTCATTCCGGACACAGATTGTTGGGATCATTCGATAAGCCTATCATGGATTTTATGCGGTACGTAGGAGTGTATTGTTCTATTTTATTGGGTTTTTGTTTTTTTCTGCCCGCCATCTCAGCCGGCGAAATCGCCGGCGAGGTCGTCAGTGTGGACGGGAGCGTATTCATCCGTCCAGACGGTAGGGTCGCAGGGAAATTAAAGCCGGCAGCACCCGGCGATGCGATCAGTGCGGGCGATGTCGTGAATACGCCGAGCAATGGCCGGGTCAAAATTTTAATGAAAGACAAAAGCATTGTGGATCTGGGTCCCTCCGCTCTTTTCAAAGTGGAAGGGTTCAAGTTGAATGGTGGATCGGATCGCGAAGCGGATGTGAGTATGATGTACGGCACGATGCGCGCAGCGGTGACACAGAAAATTGATGGCAAAGGCCGTTTCCGCGTGAAGACACCGGCCGCGACCATGGGTGTTCGCGGTACAGAATTCATCGTGAAATCAGAAATCAAGAATATGGATGAAGTCCGTCATGTCATTCTGAATCCGGACAAGCCGCTCCCTGTGCAGGCTGCCGCCGCCGCGAGTGCGGGCTCCGTAAATGGAAAACCCGGTGCGGCACCCGCGCAACCGGATTTGGCCAAAACAGAAATTACAGTGATTCAGGGACAGGTCGACGTCAAAAAAGAATTACCCAAAGTTGACGGTCGTGCTCCCAGTTCGATGAAAGAGGAAAAGGTTGTCAGCCTGACTGCCGGCACGCAGCTCACGACCAAGCAGGGTGATCTAGCTCCGATGAAGTCGGTGACCCTCGATACGAAGCAGCTGGCGAGTATTACAAAAGATATCAAGGTGATCGACAACACGTTTTCCAAAGCCGTTGTGATTGATACTTCGGCGACCTCAGGAAGCCAGGCGCCTTCCCCGGAAGTGATGAAAGCGGTGATGAACACGGCCGTAGTGGCTCCACCCTCGATGACAGTTTCGATGGGGGACGTGGGAGTGGCAGGAACGTTTGGTGTAACCCAGACTTTCACTCAGCAGCCGGTCAATACGGGGCCGGTCCTCAGGCGTTTGAAGGTCATAGTCAATATCAGGCCTTGAAAGTGGGAATACAAAGGAGTTTCTGATGAGCAGGATCAAACGTGGTGAGCATCTGGCGCCACAACTACTGACCTGGTTGGCGGCAGCGGCGGGAATACTCACGGTGGGAGTCGTGATGACCGGCTGTTCCCTGGCTCCTCAGGAAAAGCGGTCCATTCGTGTGGAAATTCCGCGGAATACCACGATTCAAGAAATCAATGCGAGTTCAAAATCCGACTGGGTCGCACAACTCCCGGTACCCGGGTTTTCGGCCTACAGTTCTTATGCCCCCATTCCTACCAGCATGGCAGGAATCGCCTGTCTTGGGATGGCGGTGAGTGCAGTGGATATTGCGGATGATCCGCGGGTGGAGAAGTGCCCGAATGAAGCCGTAGGGAAATTTGCAGGACTGGTTTCGGCGGTAAACGGCGGCAGCATGGAAATGCTGATCGCTGCGGGTCCGGCTAGGCATGTCCGGATCTTTGGTTTTTCGGCGATAGCTGGGCTTGGCTGCCCCAACATGGAAGATGTTCTGAACAATGATTCCTATAAAGACAGCTTGGGTGATCCGTACCTTCTGGCAGAACAGGTGGTCGACTTGTTCGAAGATAAAGATATTTATCTGGATGCCGCTTTCGTAAGTGACAGGAAACTTTTTCAATGCGGTGACAAGCAGGATTCCGTACCGCTCGTGATTGCGAGGAAGGGGCGGTATCCATCACCAATGAATACTTCGTCGCCTTCTGCTGTTTATCCCACCGGGCCAGAGGGTGATGGGTCTTTCGTCGGAGTGCCAGTTGATCTTTCTGCGGGCGTTCCCGTAGACTTTAGTGACTCTGAAAAGGTGCTTGCATTGAACTTTGCAGACCTGTTGACGGGAGCTGTCGGTACCTCCGCAAATTCGGTCATTCACAAATATCAGGCTCCTTCTGCAGAAACACCTAAGCAAGGGAGGGCGGCCATCCGGCTTGCCTTCGATGCCACGGGTTATGAACAGCTGCCTTATATGCGAGTGAGCTTACGGTACTCAGGAGGGAGAGCTGATTGTACAAACACGGTTGGTACGGCTAACGTTTGTGGATCGGCTTACGCTTTCCTGTCGGATAGCTCGGTTAATTGGGCTCCGCTCGGAAATTCCGATATTGGTCTTTATCATGCCTCCTTTCATACTTTGAGTTCCCGGCATGTCATGAAGTTCACGAATGGAATGCCAACGGACAATAAGCCATTTATCCTGATGAATATCGAATCCGACACGATGACTGCGCCTTCGATAACGAGCGAAGTTACGGTGGAAGGTGTCTCAGTCAGTCTATCAGCAATGCCCGAGCCGCTCGAAGGACAAGTTTCCACCGGATCGGGGCCAATGCCCACTCCGGGGACGGTAGTGAATGTGCCTTCGAATCAAAATTTCTATGTATACGGGTGGGGCGGGGTCGCACCTTATACTTGGCAGATTACCAATGGCACTTCTACAATTGATGGTGATTGCAGCATCCCTGGGAGCTGTAGCGGAGCCATGTTCGCCGCACCTGTCGTAGCAAATGGGACAACAGAAGAGTGGACTGCCAAGTTGGTGGATTTTCAAAATCGGGAATTCCAGTTCAAGGTCAATGTTGTTGGGTCCAATTCAGTTACCGGCAGTTTAGCTTTTATTGGTCCGCCACCTTCAGTTATTTCAGATCCCTGTAGCGTTCCTCTGACTTTCGAATCGACCTTTTCAGCTGCCCAGACAATAAACCTCTCGAGTACCGGAATTTCCGGAGCCTTTTACCAGACCGCTGCTGATTGCGAAGCGGGATCAAATGGGGTGATTCAGGTCAATGTGCCGGATTCCATCTCAACTCAAAATATATTCTTTAGACCAGCAGGTGATTCAGTTGCAGGTAGCGTAAATATTGGCGTTGGTACTACGGATTCGAGTGTTTCGGCAGCAGTGAGCACCTATTATCTCCCGTACAGAGCCCAACTAAAAATTTCACTGGCAGACGCCGCCACCACCCTTTATCAGGGGGAGTGTTCGAAGTTCATCGTTGAACTTGTGGACAGCGCTTTAAATCCCCTGAGCAGCTTTGCGCATCCTTCTATTCCGATTGCAGTTACCGAGGGTGGCGGAAGCTATGGTCGGGTTTATCCACCGAACGACCCGACTTGTGCAACAGCAGGAATCACGGCTAATGGTAGCAGTGTTTTTGCGGGTTTCGAACTGAGTCTTGCGGATTCGAGCACAAGTACCTGGTTTTATTATCGCGCACAAACAATTCGGAACTTTTCTACGACCCACCAGCTGGCGATCAGTGCACCGCCTGAAATGAGTGTCCCTTCCTGGCAAACCGGGTTTTATTTGGAGTCCCGTCAAGCACTGCTGGTTCACGTGAATGGAATAGGTGGAGTGGATAGCTTCAGGGATGCAAAGGGATTGCTGATGCCTGACATGGCTGCAAATATGGGCTCAGGTGATTCGACGCCGGTGAATGTCAATCAAGGCTATTTTGGCAGTAGCGCTACTGACTATGGCTATGTCACGTTTCCGTACAGTCTGGACTGGAATTTCGGTTCTCAAGATTTTACGGTCGAAATGTGGGTCAAATTAGCCACCGCACCGACTGTGGGTTCTCCTGTGACTTTGATCGGCAATTACGCTCCGGGCGCAGCGGGCCCACCGGCAACTCCCGCAACAGGATGGGTTTTGATGATCGATTGGCAGCAGGGACTGGGCTTTACAAACGGAACCGATAGCCTTTCTGAAGGTTTGGGTGATGCTACTGCTGTTGCGAATGCCTACACAATTAACTGGCAGCACGTGGCAGTTACGAAATCCGGTACGACCTGCAGACTCTTTACAAACGGGCAAATTGTTGCGACGCAGGCAGATTGTAATGGTTTTCTTGACTCTTCGAATTCCCTCTACATCGGCTCCAATCAGGCAATGTCTGGAGCTATGTTCCCTGCAGGCAGTTCTTTTGATGAGGTTCGAATCATGAAGGGGGTTGCGATCTGGACCAGTGCCTTCACGCCACAACTATATGCTTATTAAGATCTAAGCGTGATTCGGTTCATGCTCCAAAACAGCAGCGCCAAGCAGGTCACCCCCGCAATCAAAAACGGGTAACGCATATCCACGGCAAAAACGAGCAGCCCGCAAAACGGGCCCAGCGCGCGCGCAAGGCTGGCCAGTCCTTGAGACAGGCCCATCACCGCGCCCTGCTCTGACGCCTCGGCACTCCTCGAAATCATCGCGCTTAAACTCGGGCTTAAAAGTGCCGAGCCACCCGAGACCAGAATGATCAGCGCGTAATAACTTCCGTACGTCGGCCCGAACGGGAAAAGCCCAAACCCCAGCGCGTTCATCAGCAAACCTGCGAGTAATAACTTCCGCTCGCCGTACTCCGGGACCAGCTTGCGGATCAGTCCACCCTGGATCACCGCGCTCAGTATTCCCGCCCACATCAGCACCAGCCCGGTTTTCAATCCCGCCTCTTCCGTCGACAGCACGAACTTCGCCTGCAAGAGCAGCGAGATCGTCTGCTCTACCGTAGAGAAAGCAAAAGTCCAGAGCGCATAGACCAACAGCAGAAGCCAGAGCACTGGATGCGCAAACGCCGCCTTCATTGTCCGCGGCGCTACTGGACAAAGCGAACGTCTCCCAGTAATGGACTGCCGGATTTCCAGCGAAAGAGATTCCGGCAGGCGGAAGTAAGCAAGAATCAGATTCAGACCGCAAAGAGTTCCCGCAATGATCCCTGGTGCCCCAAGCCCCAGCCAATGTGAGGCGATTCCCCCAAGCGGCGGTCCGAGCGTGAATCCGATTCCAAAAGCCGCGCCGATCAGGCCCATGCCTTTCGCGCGATCCTGCGGTGTCGTGATGTCGGCAATATAAGCCTGAGCGGCCGAGATATTCGCGGCAAAACCGCCCGCGAAGGCGCGAGACGCAAAAAGCCACGCGAAGCTTGGAGCCAGACCGAACGTAAAATACGAGACCGTGGAGCCGGCAAGAGAAACCAAGAGAATCGGACGCCTTCCGAAACGATCTGAAAGGTTCCCCCAGAACGGTGCAAAGAGAAATTGCATCAGTGAAAAAATCGCGCCCAGCAGGGCAAGCTCCCAGCCACTCGCTCCGTAGTGCCGTCCGTAAATCGAAACAAGCGGGATGATCATCCCGAAGCCGACCAAATCGATCAGTACAGTCGTAAAGATAACGAACAGTGGAGATTTCTTCATTGCGAACAGCGTTTCCTTCGGCTTCTGTTTTAATCTTTTTTAAACCGATTTCCTATTACAAACAAAATCGCTAGACTCGACCCGTGTTTAAATTTGTATTCCTAGTCCTTTGTATTTTTTTCGCTTCTGAACTTCGCGCTGCTGAATATTCTGAGCAGCTTCCTCTTGTTTTGGAATCCGGCCGAAGAATCACCGCCCAGCTGAAAATTCCGTCGGGGGTCAAAACCCAGAGTGCTCTTCAGCACCCGGTCTTGCTCGTCTTTGGTGGATTTCAGCATGCCGCTGAAGTGCTGGAGCTTCTTTACCCACAAAAATCGTATATTTTGGCCAGTTTTGACTATCCTTTTGATCCGCCCCGTCGCTTTGAGTTCCCTGGGAGTTTGCGTCTCGCGGGTCAGGCCAAGCGCATGGTTCATGATACTCTGGACGGAATTGATCGCCTTGTTCGCGAACTCAGGAAGCGGCCCGATGTTGATCCGGACAGGATTTCAATTGTCGGCGCAAGTCTCGGTGCTCCTTTCGCCGCGCTTTCTGTGGGCAGATCGCCGGAGATCGCCGGACTTGTTTTGATCCATGGCTTTGGTGATATACCCGGCGTGATCACGCATCAGCTGATGCGTGTCTGGGGACCTAGGTATGGCCGCTGGACTTATCCGCTCGCCTGGGCACTGGGGCAGAGCGCCTGGAAATATCTTCAGCTGGAATCACCTGAACAAGCCGTTCGAAATCTGAGAGCCCACCAGAAATCACTGATTGTTGCCGCCGAACAGGATTCTTTCATTCCAAGCAATGCCACCCAAAGTCTGCGGCAGGCCTTCAAAAACCAGGGTGCCTATCGTGAGATTTTCATGCCGGGCGATCATCTGCAGCCTGGAGCCGGCGAGCTGATTCATTCCATTATGCAGCTGACCCAAAAATGGCTCGAAGAAGTGGATCTCGGTCCCCAACTTGCAACTTTGCCGCAGTAGGAGGAACCTTCTCATGGGTATTTTGGGATGGATCATTTTTGGTTTCGTGATTGGTCTTCTTGCTCGCGCGATTATGCCCGGCCGCGATCCGCTAGGCTTGATTGGGACGACTGCTTTGGGCGTTGTGGGTGCCGTACTCGCCGGCTGGATCGGCCAAGCCCTCGGGTGGTACAATCCGGGTGAGGGGGCAGGATTCATTGCGGCAACGATTGGTGCCGTCGCTGTGCTTGCCATTTATTACTGGATTGCGGGCAGGCGGCGCCGGTCAGCTACGGGTACCCAGACCCGGGACAGGATCGATCGCGCCGCCTAGAAATTCCTGCATTTTCCGGAAAATGTGACGTTTTATAAAATAATAGACACATAACGCATTACGTTATAGATAGACGACCATAAAGGGGTCGCTATGAAAAAATATGTAATGATGAGTTTATTGGCGTTCGCATTTTCCTTCTCAGCTTTTGCTGCTGAAACTGTGAATCGCACACCGGTCGACATTCAGGATGAAGCCTATTTTACGATCGGTGCTGTAACGATTGAAGAGGTCACGGATGGGTCTGAGCCAGTGGTGGTTGGACCGCAGTACTCTGATCAGTCTATTATTGCGGGTTCGATTACGATTGATGAAATCGTCAATTACGGCAAGCAGATCTGGCAGGTTATCCTGAACAATAAGCCGGTGGTTAATTTGACCCTCGACAATGCAAACGGACTGCCGCAAGGGGTTCGGTATTGGACCGGACTTTCAAACTGGCAGACGCCGTTTTCCAAAACTTATCGGGTGAATTACCAGAATCTCTATGGAATGAGCGTTGTCGATTTCAGCTTTCGGGTGATCTTCACTTACGGCGGAAAGCTGGATGGCAAGGGCTTGTACATCGCCAATGCCGCTATTGCTCCTGCGAATCTTGACGTTGCTTGGGGTTACACGTTCAATGCGAAAGCAGCCGCTTCCACGATCTTGAATACAGGTACAACCCGAGCTCCTGTTGCGGGCATCCAGATGGACGTCCACTGGAGCATTGACACAATTGTCAAGCATACTGAAGGAGCCGAGAACTTCTTCATGCGCGGTGACGGCTTCTTTCAGCAGATGAAATAAGCAGCCTTTTAAGAGGCTTCCGTGCTGACTTCCAGGTGAAAAGAGCCGGCATCCGTTTCGAAAGGTAAGACCACCGCAATGTTGCGCACAAGGTGATGAACTTCGAGTTGATTACCGCGCACAATCGTTGGGATCGCTTTTTGAATCTGATAGCCGGCTTTATCATTGAGTTCAGCTTTGGCCTGTCCGAAAATAATATTGAGCATCTCGCCAGCTGCATCCTCGATCTCACGGGTGATGGTCTCGTGTTTTTCCCCGAGCATATTCGAATAAATCGCCAGAAATACCTTCGCTGGAAAGCAAAGTGCGATCGAGCCGTGGAACGCGGGGCTCGTGAGGCTGATCACGCCGGCAATATCGATGGCAACCTTGTCGTCCTCTTTTTTTAAAAAGGGTTTGCCGATCCGGATGGGCGTATTCGCCTGCATTTCAAAGGTGGCCTTGGTGGCCGTGATGAACGGATTGATGAACTTCACATCAAATTTGGCTTTGGCCGGTGTCTTGATCCCAGCTGTCTCCATGGCTTCTTCTTTGGAGGATTTAATCGATAAGGCGTTTTCCATGCCGTTGGATTTGATGATGAGCGCCAAGGGTCCGGTGATATTGATGGAGCAGAGGAATGAACTCCGGTTTTTGAGGTGCTGGTAAAAAAGAACCAAGGGCCGAAAAAATGAAGAGTCCAGATGCGTCACTCTTGCGAAATCCAGAATATAAAGTTTTTCAGATTTCTTCATCCAGGGTTGGATGAGCTTCACAAATTCATCTGTCGCTTTGGCGTCGATTAAGGGAGGGCAGGTGATCACCACAGGGCCATCCTGAGGATCACTGACCTCAAACAGGCTCATTTTGCACCGAATCGTTTTGTGTAAACTGCTTTCATCTTTTCTTCAAAAGCCGCGGGTGTAAACGGTTTGACAACATAGTTGTCCACGCCTGCGCCAACCGCCTCCTTGACTTGCGTGACTTCCGCTTCGGCAGTGACCATCAGGAAAGCGACGTCTTTGTAAACAGGATGGGCCCGGCATTTTTTGAGGAGGTCAATGCCTTTCATTTGCGGCATGTTCCAGTCACTGATGATAAATTGAATCGGTTTGACGGTGGATTCTCTCTCGAGGACTTCCCAGGCAGTGGTCCCATCATTGGCCTCCAGGATGTTGGTGGCGCCGAGGGTTTTCAGTTGCTGGCCAATGATTTTGCGCATGGTGAGCATGTCATCCACAACCAGGACGCGCAAATCAGCATAAATAGACATTATTAAGTCCTCCGAAATTGAAATAGTTCCCGTTCAAGTGTAGCCCCCTTGAAGCTAGGGCGTCAAATTCAAAGCATTTCCCTCTGCCGTTGGCAACGCAGCATTCAGAAGTTTTGCTGCGGTGGGTGCAATGTCGAGAATGCTGATTTTGCCCAGATTAACCCCGGATGAAATCCCCGCTCCTGCCGCCAGAAAGCCCGTCCAAAGGAGAGGATTGTCTGCTAGTGCACCGTGTTCCCCTTTCGTGCCTTTCAGTTGGGTAATGAACTTACCTTCCGAAGACTGACTGAATCCGTAGCCATTCAATGAGTCCAGCGCGCAAAAGGCTTCGGGCAATGCTTCTTTTTCGTTCAGTTCCGCGCGGTCAATGATGCGGTAGCGGCCGCCTGCATTTTTCTTCAAGAGGTTCTCGACTTTCGTTCGGAACTCAAGGTTCTTCATCATGCTCCCGTGCAAGTAAACAGTGGCTTGTCCGCCGTTGGAGTGCGCGATGACTTTCCAGGCTGAAATGGTTTTGCCCCGGGCAGTCAACCATCCTTTGGAGCGGAAGAGTGCATTCAGTCTGAGTTCCTGGGTGACATCCACGAAACCATGATCTCCAACGACGAGAATGGCTGTGTGTTCGAGGTCGTTCGCTGCGATCAGGCGGCCAATTTGCGTATCCACGAAGCGGAGTGCTTCTTTGACTTCGGGCGCGACCCGTCCGTGCTCATGCTGAGCGGCATCCAATGAGCGGTAGTGAAGAAGCGTGAGCGAAGGCTGATGTGTTTCCAAAATATGAAGAGCAGCTTCGGTCATCCACTGGTCGTAGTCTGCGTTGTTTTTGATATGTTTGACTGAGGAATGGAGGATCAGTTCGTTCATCAGGGCTGGATCCGTATTCTTCAGTGTATGTTGCCAGTTCTTATCGTGATCGATGCCGTCGGGAGAAAATACCTCCGGCACCAACCAGTTCACCTTCGCATTCAGGCTCACAGGCCAGGCAATCAAAGCAGTGGTCAAGCCTTGTCGGGTTGCTCCCTCCCATAGAGTCGGCACCTGAAGTGCCCGGCTGTCAAAATACCAGTCCTGCGTCGGTCCCTTTTCAGGGTTGAAGATCGTGTTTGAAAGGATTCCATGCTTTGCGGGGCGTACTCCGGTTGCCAAGGACGCATGATTTGGAAACGTGACTGAGGGGTAGGCCGGCAGTACCGCTTCGGCATGGGCTCCTTTTTGAGCCAGAGCGCGAAGATTCAGGGCCGGACTGGAAGGTGAAAGGTAATCCGCAGGAGTTAAACCATCGATCGAGATCAATATGACTCGATTTTCGGAAACTGGTTTTTTCGTCGCGGTACCGCAGCCGGTGGAAACGAATGTCGTGCCCAAAAGAGACGTGAAGAAGAAGAGCGCCAGCAATTTTCCGGCATTCACACGAGATTGATTCTGGTTCTTGAACCAGATGATGAAACCGTAGAGCAAGCCCAGCGCAACAACCGCCAGCACAAACCAATGGAGTTTTGCCTTGAGTACGGCAACCATTGCCTCGGGCGACTGCATGAGTTCAGGATTTCCCCCGATGACTTCGCGTCCGAAGATCGCCAAGACCCAGCACCACAATCCAGCACCGATGGTGGTCGCCAAACTGAAACTCCAGAAGGGCATCTTGAGAATTCCAGCAGGAATCGAAATCAGGTGGCGTACGACAGGGAGAAGGCGAGCGATGAAAATGCCGGTGACGCCAAAACGCTGAACCCAGCGTTCTGCGAGTTCAAGCTTGTCAGGAGGGAGAAGTACGTATTTGCCGTACCGTCGCAGAATGGGGAGGCCTACCCACTGCGAAACCCAGTAACTCACCGCCGATCCAAAATAGCTGCCGAGCGTGCCCGCCAGGATCACACCCGTGAAATCCATTTTGCCCTGGGCGGCCCAGAACGCAGCGGGGGGAATGACCACTTCTGATGGCACAGGAATGATTGAGCTTTCCATGGCCATGAGAAAGAATACTCCCGTATATCCCCAGTTTTCTACCCAGCCAAACCAGATTGTGATGAGCTCGTGAAGCATGATATTTCCCTCTTCGTACGCGAGCTTAGCCGATTATAAATATTTTCAAACCGTTTTTTATGAATAATCATAACGCAATGTGTTGATTATGCCAGAGAGGGCTGCTAAACGTTGGCCCAAGCGCGGCAGCTCAATGCTTGCGCCTTGAAAGGGTATTTTATGAAAAATCTTTTTTCGAAAGTTTCACTGATCACTTTGCTGGTTGCGCTCCCTCTTGCGGTTCTCGCGGATCCTCGGGATGGACGGCCTGGTGATGGAAGGCCCAATCCAGGTAATGACAATCGCGATTTGGACCGCCGTATGATTCAGGTGGAGCAGAAAATGGACCGGATGCAGCGGGAAATGTTTCGGCTGAATGAACGCGTGGAATTTCTTGAGCGCGGTGGTTATCAGCCCGGACCTGCGCCGCTTCCGCCACAGCCAATCGTCAATCATTGCATGTTGACGGATGGCCTCACTCACGCGAACTATCTTGCAACAGGACGCACGCGCATGGACGCGGAATTCAATGTGCGAAAATCCTGTGAGGCTATGGTTCACCCGACTTATTGCACGCCGGGTTTCGGTCTGAAATGTGATGACACCCGGGAGTTTGCGCCGAATCAACAATTTGTTTGCATGCTGACTGACAGTCTGAGGGGCGCAAATTATCGCGCGGAAGGCATGACCCCGGTCCAGGCAGAGGGAAATGTCCGGATCTCCTGTCAAAAGGCTGTTCATCCGATGTATTGTGAAAAGCCAGTTCGCTGCGAAAGTTTCTTCCGGAACTGACGCGAATCGGAACAGTCGATTTTAGAAGGGGAGGTGTCGCAAGGCATCTCCCCTTAATATTTATGAATTAGGTTTACAAAAAACAGGCGAAGGGGTTCAACTGAGGTGGACATAAGGAGATGTTGACATGAGAACTTCTTTTTTGATTTTAGGCCTGCTGTTCGCTGGAATCGCGTCTGCGGCAAACGAACCCTCGACTGCAGTTGACGAGCTGAAGAAGTTCATGAGTGCTGAATCTCCGAAACTGTATCAGGGCTCTGATGATCTCGGAAATTGCAGACTTCTGGTTTATTCCCAAACAGATGAGCGCAATTCAAAGGTCTGGCTCGAGGGAGCCTTTCAGGCCAAGGACGGGGCAGCGACCGGCTTCCCCATTGTTTTCATGTTGAGTTCCGATGTTAGTCTGAGCCGGGTCGAAGAATTCAATACTGACGAGAACAGCTTTTGGGCAAGAGTCTCGTACCCCTCGGAAAACGGACAGGAAGTTGACGAAAGCATGAGCGTGTACGTCGTGAAAGAAGCCGGCATTATCACCACGATTTTTTACGAAACCCGCGGCATTAAACGGGCCTGTCAGCAACTCGCACGGATTCTGTGATTGTTTGGATCAGTCAAGATTTCTTTCAGAAATAAGAAATTGTGCTTTTTTCACAGGCCTTGAGGATCGCAGTCTTCGCCCGTTGCTGAAGATCGCCGAAGAGCGAATCTTTGTTCGCGGCACAACGATCTTCAGGCAAGGAGACCCGGTCCCGGGGATTTTCATTGTTTCCGAAGGATTGGTGCGGGTTTTTAAAATGAGTTCGAGCGGCAAGGAGCATGTTCTCCATCTGGCCGGACCCGGCAGAACTTTCGCTGAGATCGCGGTGATCGCCGGGTTTCCCTGTCCGGCATTTGCTGAGGCGACGGAAGACACCCGGTGTATTTTCTTGCCGACGGATGGTTTCCTGGCGGCGCTGCGCAGTGATCATGGGCTTTGCCTGCAGCTGCTTACAGGCATGGGATTGTGGGTGCGGTCTTTCCTCGATTTGATGGAAGGAATCGTCCTGAAGGATTCTATTAGTCGGATTGCGGCGTACCTACTGGAACAGACTGCCAGACAAAAGGGGAATAAAATCGTTCTTCCCAGTCTGAAGAAACATGTGGCGAGTCATCTGAACCTCACGAGTGAGACTCTTTCGCGCACGTTAAAGCAGCTCAAAGAGGCCGGACTGATTCAAGAGGAAGGTGAAAACAGCCTGCGGGTACCGGACCTGGAGCGTCTGCGTTCTGCGGCCGACGGGAACTTTCCTCTCTACTGAACCGATTCTGCTTTCAAAATTTCACCTTGCAGGCTCACGACGCTGTACTTGATCGGGACACGACGTTTTGCTTTTTCAGCCGCTGCCAGGGCCAGCTGCAGCAGACTGCGGCAGCAGGGCACCTGCATGATCATGACGTGAAGTGATCGAATCTGGGCCTGATCGATCAGGGCGACCAGTTTATCAACGTAAATATCCTGGTTGCTGTCGAGTTTGGGGCAGGCGATGGCGAGGGCTTTGCCTGGTAAATGACGGGTGTGGAAATCTCCGACTGAGAACGCCACGCAATCGGCGGCAAGCAGAACGTCTTTGCCGCAATACTGGGGCGCCGCAGGCGAGATGAGGTGCATTTGCACAGGCCAATGGGTCAGCGCAGAGGGAGTCTCTTCTGAAGAAGAATTGAGAGCCGCGGCCTTTCGGAATTGCTTGCTCTCGGCACCCGGACAGGCGCAAGCATCTGCGGGCGCTTTTGGTTCCAGGGAGATTCCGCGTTTTTTCAAAAAAAGTATTGCTTCATTAAAGAGTTCGGTTTCGCCGTGCTCTTTAAGGTGCTTTAAATGCGCGTGAATGGTCGCTGGTCCGTGCTGGACAATCTGCTCCATGACGAGTGACTCATCGTAAGCTTCCGCTTCTCGCCTGAGAACGGTAATGGCTCCTTGCGGGCAATACCCGAGACAGGCACCCAAGCCGTCACAAAACCGGTCGCTGACCAGTCGGGCTTTGCCGTCCAGGATTTGAATGGCCCCTTCAGGGCAATTGGGAATGCAAAGGCCGCAGCCATCACATTTCTGATCATCAATCTGAATAATTTTGCGCACCATGCAGCCAAGGTAGCAGAACGGGTTCCGGTATGCCTTGATTCAAATCAAGCCACCCCTGCTTATCTGCAAGTGCCGGCATCGTATAAACAATAAAGTACGCCACCAATGTAGTTCATGGAATCCCGGCCTCTTCTGCAGACGCAATTCTGAGTTGTGGTCCCCGAGAGGCAAGTATGGGAAAGTCGGTAGCAGGCATTCTGGCAGCTTGCCAGATCAGGGTAGGTTCCACCATAGGAGCAGGTGAAGTTCGGGCAAACCTTGGTACCGGGAACAGTCCGGGTTCTGCCACAATTGCTGGTCTGAACAAGTGTCGACGTCGTGCAGGTTCCATTGGTTGCGGGGGTCCAGCTGGAATCCATGCAGCAGGCGCCGGTCGACAGGGTGCCGGTCCCATTGCGGGTATTCCCGCAATTGCTGGTTTGCAGAAAAGGCACGCCGCTGCAAGTTGATGCGGGGCTGGGATTCCAAACCGAGTCAACGCAGCAGGCGCCGGTCGACAGGGTTCCGATCCCATTGCGGGTATTCCCGCAATTGCTGGTTTGCAGGAAAAGCACGCCGCTGCAAGTTGATGCGGGGCTGGGATTCCAAGCCGAGTCAACACAGCAGGCGACTGAAGAACAGGGCTGAGTTGCTCCATTGGCAAACGGGCAAGCAGCGCCACCAAAGGCTGCCGGAGTCGTTATTGTGTAAGTCATAATTCCGGGGCCACAGGCTGCCGAACAGGTTCCCCATGCCCCTACACAGTCGACGGCAGGCTGGCAGGGAGGGGCATTATCGACTGTGCTGCGGAGTTCGGTCAGGTGCGCTGCTTTGATGGTTGTTTGCAAGGGGATGAGCGTTGGATCCAAAAAGCTGGGTGCTGCTGCTCCGCCTTTCGGGTAAACGTCCGAAATGGCCGTTCTGAGCTCAGAAATATGTATCGCCCGAATGAGTGTTCCCGGGGCTCCGAGATTATTGTCCGTCCAATTGAAATGGGGAAGCGGGCAAGCGCTTCTTTTGGCATTGATTGCTGTTCGGAGTTCTTGAACATGGGTTACCCGCATCGCTGCATCGGCAGGCAATGGGTCGTCTGTCCACGCGAGCGCATGGACGGGTTTCAGCAGACTCAGGGCAAAGATCACAAGAGTGGTGGTTTTCATGGCTGGTACACCGCCGGCATCCGACATTTGGGAATCGAGCTCGCGCTGTAAGTCCCTCCCATGTCAATGCAGTTTTGCTCTGCGGTGCTGGTGCTATAGCACTCGACGATTTGATTACCGGGGTTCACAACCAGGGTCATCATGAAATCCTGCCAGGAATTTTGAGCGCCGACCGCGGCTTTGCCGCCGATACTCTTGGTCGCTTCCAGGTGAAGGTTCACAAGATAACGATTGTTGTTGCCCAGGGAAGGAAGGACATCTTTCAAATTGTCAAACTCGAGTTTCGTCACTTTCAAACCGCCGTCATCTGCGTTAATTTTTGCGATAATTGCACCATTTAATTCAAGAGGAGAAAGGACTGCCCCTGTGATGGGTCTGGGCAGGGAACCCCCGGTAGGGGCAGTGAAGTTGAATTTCGAGAAGACGTCTTTGCAAGCAGTCGGATTGTTGATGATCTGTTGAATAGTTGAGCTGAGTTGATTGAAGTCCATTGAGAGTTGGATGCTTTTGCTGGTTCTCATATTGAAAGTCATCATCACTGAAATGCCATAAAGGACAATCATGCCGATGACGGCGGCAATCATGACTTCGATCAGGCTCATGCCTGAGTTGTTAATAGAGTTGCGATGATAATTCTCTATGTCCACTTTGCCCCTCGAAACCGATAATTCAAATTGCAGATACGCAGATACTTCAATGTTAGCACTGTTTGAGGGGAAAGTAGCTGCCAACTGTAATTTGCAGTAGTCCGATCGCTCTCCCCTGACGCAGGCGGTACTCAGAGCTTCTTTGCAGTGGGAATAAAATCAGGGAAGCTGACTGAACGCGTACCACTGATCGGAGAGACGTCGCCTCCGGGGGAGTCGACCACGAGGTCGGTCAGGGTGTAATTCAGGTTGATGATCACCTGATCTCCTTCAGTGATCGCCAGGGGAGGGGTCATGGGTTGGCTGGTCCTTCCACAGTTGTTTGAGTTCGCGTAAACCAGTTCGCTTCCAGCCGTTTCCCGGAAGGCGACGTTGCGAGTGCCGCCGCCGATACAGAAGTCCAGGCGTACATATTTGTAAGTGCCGGGTTTGATGATCCGCTTCTGTCCGTTGAGTTCCGCGTTCACTTCCGTGGAGGTGCGCGCGAAATCAAAGAAGGTAGTTACGGCTTCAGAGCTGCTACAGCCAGGATTGTCCGGGCATTCAGGATTGACGTAAATTTTTGCGACCTGTCCGGCGTTGTTCTGGGTGATGGGATCCACATCTTCAGCCAGATAGGCAGCCAGGAATTTTATGCCGAAGTATACGGGAGTGGCTGGAGCGGCGAGTGCTTCGGGGAACAGTTTGAAGGTTTTGAGCAGATCAAACATGGATGCGGTAATTGTTGCATCGTTGAAGCTTAGCTGGGCGGTTGTTCCTCCCAAAACGCCTTTGCCGCAGGAAGAGATCATGAGCGTGGTGGTGGTGACTCCGGCAATCAAGCCGAGAGCAATGAATGTTTTATAGAGTAATGACGTTTTCACGATGAACTCCTTCTTAAATTCCGAATCCAACAAGGATTTCGTGGGTTAAAAGATTTTTGATGATGACTGCGTTGTAACCGACGAAAAGCTGATCAGCGATTCCGAGAAACCTGCTCTTCGTATGGTGAACGAGGTTGGTGCCGACAATAAGCTTCAGGTCTCCGTTGTCAATCCAGTGCTGTACGCCAGGTCCGACTTCCCAGGAGAGGGAGTCGGAAAATTTGAGGTCCGCCATGAGTTTCGCGTTCAGGACAACGAATTTGCTCTTGGTTCCTGCCGCAGATTTGAACAGGGATGCTCCGAAATCGCCGCGCATGGGAATCAGAAGGTGAAAACCGGGATTATAGGTGAGCATTCCGGAGAAGGTGTCGCCATCTTTCTGAAAAACAGAAATCTGCGCGAGACGCAATGAATGATCCATTCCAAAAGATGCTGCCGGTAATGTTGCCGTCACGAGGCTGAGCAACACTGTCAGCGACGCAAGCTTAAAAAACTTCCTCATTTTTAAATCTCCTGAGTTGGTTAAACACTTTTTCTTATTATGAGGGAGTTTTCAGAAGGGTCAAGTGAACAGATTTAGTATTGCTAATACCGATGAAGTGCCCTGTTATCTGCCGGTTTGGAGCTGGGAACTGAAAAATCGCATCCACTGTGAACTCTCGCCGAGCTTCGCGCGGATCAATTCAAGTGTGGCCGCTTTTTGAGCCAAAAGCTGTTCGGCCTGCGCCCAAAGTTCTTCAAAAATAAGCCGGGTGGAACCGATCGCCAGTGATGGAAAGCTCCCTTCGTCCACTTCACCCACGCCTACTATCAAAAGCTGAGACCAGAGTTCCTTCAGGCAACGGTTATAAGTTGCTTCCTGAAATCGGCCTTGGAGATCTGCTGCTCTTTTGAGCTGACGCGTGGAAAGTGGGGAGTCCATTTCCAGGATTTCCAGGACACGGCGGGCTTCGGCTGAGAGCTGCAGCTTGGGATTAATCGAGGTGCCGAGAGTTGAAAGCATCGGTACGAAGAGGTCTCGCGCAATCAGGGTCGCACGTCCGCGGTACCATTTGGTGTATAAAACACGACGGGATTCGGCCAGCTCGGCTCGAAGTGCCCAAAGGCGGGCTACTCCGGCTTGACCCGTATCGTCCCATTCCCAGCGCATCTTGGTGCGAGGATAATATTCGCTCCAGAGCGAAGGCGGCTCCTTGGAATTGTTGACCGGGAAAACCAGGAGTATTCCCCGTTTTTCAATCGCTTGAATGGCTGACTTCAGATCTATGCGTTTTCTGGCCATCTTGACGATCAATATACAATAGATGCGCAGAATCAACACAGCCTATGGGACTGCGGATTTCAACAACCATTGGTCAAACGCGCGTCATGGCTTTCTCAATGAAAGAATATCCCGTATACTCATTGAATTATGGCACATCTCACCGACAAACCTCTGGGTTTGAATAAACTTCAAAGTGAGCTGAAAGCTGCGCAATCGGAAATTGCGCGACTCAAGGCGGAATTATCTGAGAAGGACGAGCAGATCAGAGTTTTAGAGGACCAGAGCCGGCATCTGTCTGCGGCTTTGAGTAAAAAAAACAAAAAGGCTGCTCAGGACTGAACGATTTCCGTCGCTCTAAGTTTCAACCCCCAGCAGAAAATTAAAAAACAGTTTGACACATAGCGCGCGAAAAACTCCATCAAGCTACTGAAATAATAAATATCAACAACTTGCTTTTCACAGCATCCACATTTGCTGGTTGTAACGGTTGCAAATGCTCCATTGACGAAGTATTACCTTCAGTGGTAATAGTTGATGGAGCTATGGGTAAGATCAGAAGAGGCGGATATGTTTTTATAACCTACAAGGGCGACCACCGCCCACGGCATGTCCATGTCTATCGTGACGGCAAACTCATTGTGAAATGGAACTTGGATGCCTGCTCAGTGATTTAGTAAAGGAGGGCAAGCTATGAAGATCAAGAAAGTTATAATCAATTCACGGAAGAGATGTTTCGAAATTGAGACAGCAAGGGGAATCCTGACCCTGCCTTTTGCCCGTCTCGACCTCAAGCCAAGCCTGAAGGACAAGATCAAGGCCGCATACGTGGACTCGGAACTGGGAAACGAGGCCATCACTTACATTATGAGTTCAGGCAAGGAGGATTCCATTCATTTGGATGTATTCCTGCACTATAACCGCGACCCTGACTATCACAGGGAGATCACCTTGCACAAACTAACTGTTGATGCGATTACGCAGATCAAGCGATCCGGCATCAGTAAGCACGAAATCGTCCGAAGGCTCAAGACCTCCCCCAGCCAGCTTTATCGCCTGCTTGATCCCGCCAACTACAAGAAATCGGTGGACGAGATGATGCGCCTGCTGGCAGTTCTCGGGTATCGAGTGGATATGACTGTGGTGAAGGAAGTACCCGAAGACGACGCGGCCTGATCAAAGTACTGCAGCACCAAAACCAGAGCCGCGATTCTAAATCCAGACGGCCCGGCTCGATGGCCAGCGAACATCGTCGGCGGGTTTCGGCAGCTGGTTCTCACAAAAAAAATGGAAACTCAAAACCAGTTTGCCAAATCCGAATTTGCATCGTCGAAGGGGCTGAGCCATCGGCACCAGCCTAAAACCAGTGCCCCCCGGGGCGATGTCATCCGGTGCCGCACCCTTTTCTTTCGTCTCTCGTAAAAAGCTAGAGCCCGGAAAGGGGGGGCGAAAGTCCTCGTCTTTTCGGCCAGTATGGCGATCTGTATAGGAATTCAGTGCATTCCTGACGGTTAATCCAATTGGCAAAGCAACAAGGTCTTGAAGCCGCAGAATCCACGCAAATATTTGCAGACTTAATTAGTGCGGCACAGAATATTTTTAGAAATAAGCTTGGATTTAAGATTTCTCAGTCCCAGCAGGTTAATGCCATTGATTCCCTATTGAACTATTTGGAAATGACAGGATCTCGCAATCCCAATGCCTTGGGATCGATTGTATATGCTTATCTTCCATCTAAAGACTTGGTCGAACCACGCTTATTGGAATCTCAAATTGTCGCATTGAATAAAATCAGATCACGACTGAGCCCAACCATGAAGCTCTCCGTCGTTGAAAAATTGAATGAGTACATAGACGTTATAGAAAAATCAAAGAATCACGATTTAAAACGAGTTCTGCCTCAGCTTCAATCCACGAAACGGCAGTTCTATATCCGCAACGGAGCCAGCTTATGTCTACTGCATGCCATTAATAAAGTTTTGTCATCAGTCATGCCAGCTTCTTGGAAATAAAACTCAGTTCAAAGATCAACCCTCCGGGCTCCTTCCAATTTCGGCCGGCACAAGCTTCAATCGACGGAGCCGGGCATTATCCATGGTCTTTAGTGCCAAATCGGAGTGTTCATTGCGAGCAATCAGGTAGATGTGCATTTTCTCTTGAATTTCTTTTTAATTGCCAAGGAGAAATGCGAAACTCATTTTGGGCCGTATCGGGAGCGGTATTGTATCTCATCACCTTGACTCTCATATGTAGGGTTCGCAATAATGTCCTTCAGTTGCGAGGGGCATTAAAACACTTTGAAGACACCGGAGAAATCGGAAATTTTTGCGCTGACATCACGACCGTCCCGCTGACGACGTGATCAGAAATACTCATTCTCTTTGACGGGTTCGAGAAGCGAAATGAATCAGCCATCTTTACAGCTGTTAAAAATCAAGGTATCAAGCCAAATCAATGAAGGAAATACTCAGCTGGGGTTCCTTACCTCTCTCTCCCCAGCAATGACGGTGTTTTCTGAAGAGAGGCGGGCTGCATAGCAGGATTGCAGGTTCACCTATTCCCGCCTTGCTTCTCAACTATTCATCGTTTGCATTATAGAGAGGGCCACATGTTCCGTTTAATAACTTTATCCGTCATTACGTTCCTGTTCTCGATCAACTTGTACGCGTCTGCAGCCCCAGAAGCCCTAGAAAGCACCCTGCGTAACTTTGACCGGTATTCCTGGACGCTTCGTCCAAATAACCTTTACCGCTGGGCTTGTTACATTCCAAACAGCGCGACCTGTGAACCATTTCCCGGAACAAGTGGAAGTCGTGTCGCATGCTCGATGCTGGTCAAAGCGCAGGTTGATACATGCCCCACTCAGAGGTCAGTTATCGATCAAATTGTTTTCCGAGTCGTAGCAACTATCGACGGAAAAATAATTTCGTCTACGCGTGACGGCGGTGATGACTCCACGGCAGCCGCTTGCGAATATTGAATTGAGATCTTTGGTCGACTGAAGGTGCAGGATAATGTCCTTCTAAATGAGAGGGCATTATTGACAGTTAATGGCCCGATGCGCCACGTTATAAGCGACAAGTAATTTCTTTCGCCGGTTATTCTCAAGACCAAATTCAAGAATTCCGAAAAGATATCGATGAAGTACGGTCCATTTTTCAGGTCAATGCGAACGGCTTTGATCCTCCTGCAATTTGTATTTGTAATTTCAGGGGCGAGTCTGGCCTATAGTGGGTTAAAATCGACTGCCTTTCGCGATATTCCAGACGGCTCAGTGATGGAAGGCTCCCTCGGACACGGTGGCTTTCAGCCGGATTACATCATCGACAAAAATCATCCCGCTCTAGCTCCTCTTTGGGATCACGCACGGAACGTCAAGTCTCTTCCGCAGGAGGATAAAATCCGTTCAATTGTCCAGTTTATCCGAACGGTACTCCTGCCAAACCGAAATTATGAAGACAAAGACTATCTGAGGACCCTGAAACAATTTCGTGAACTGAAGCGAGAAATTCCGCTTGGAGAATATGCTGTCGCTAAAGCGGGAGTCTGCCGGGAATACGCTTTGTTGACTCACCTCGCACTCAAGGAGGCCGGAGTGCCCAACCAATACGTCTATGCCAAGGTGAATACGGGCGGGTTAATAGAAGACCATGCTTTCACTGTAATCAAAGACAAAGGCCAACTCATCACGGTGGATTCGTATGAACTCGACTATTCCGGGCGTTTACTTAAAGATCTCATGAATCCTGGTGGAATCACGGATAAATCCTATCGCGCCCCTTGGGGGCGGGCGAAATCCGGCAATTATACCGTTGCCGTGCTGGACCTCCATGAATTTCCGAAGGTTTTCTCCCTCGCTCCCGAAGCGGTCCCGGAAATACCCCCTTCCACTCGAAGCCGAGCGGTGTCGATCAAGGTCGGGCCTGAATTGACCTTTACCAATGAGAACATGCTGAATGCGAACTGGTCCATGCCCAATGGCGATGTCACGGCAGTTCGGGCGGAAAACAAGGAAGCGCTGGAACGCTATAAGATCAAGATTCAGGAGTTGTGTTTGCGCAAGGGCTGTAAAATTGAAGAGCAGTTCCATGTCTGGTCTGACGGATGGCGAACACCCGAGCTCAGGGTGACTTATCCTGACGGTTGGTGGTTTATTGCTGGCCTCGATACGTCGGTCCTCGAATTTCAATCCAAGGAGATGACACTTAAGGATCTTGATGCGTTCCATGCGAGAATCCAGCAAGATATCTTTGATGCCTGTGAGGAACTCGGGTTGAAACCCAAACCGGGAGTTGGGGGCGGACATATTCACATTGACCTGACTTCAGCCTTTCCGGAAGACGGACGGCTGTTACGGGACTTCCTGGTCGATTATTCGAACCATCCGGGACTTGCTTTTGGCGCTCTCAGCCTAGACCAGGGCAATGCCACACCTGTGGCAAAGCTCCGCTCCGATCAAAAAATTGCCTTTCGCAAAGTGATATCGGATTTTGATTACGGATTAATCAGAGGGCGAAATCAGCTTGCGAAAGAAATTGAAAGGCGCGTTTACTTTCATTCCCCCGTCTATGGCGATCCGTCCCAGAAATACATGGCGGTGAATCTGACCCGGGTTACCAAGGAAAATGTGGCAGAATCCTTCCGCACCGTGGAACTGCGGGCACTCAGAGCTCAGCGAAATGCGGACGATCTCAAAAAAATTGCCGACCTTTTCGAGGGACGGATTAACTATCTCAAGAATTTACCAGATCGGGTCCTCGTGGGAACACTTCTCCCGCCGACGGACGATGCTGAAGTTTTGAAACAATACAGGTCCTATGTCAGGGGCGCCGGGCTTGACCCGGACCTGTACTTGGATCTTATTCCTGCACGCTATCGTGGTTCTCAGTCAATTAAGTCCAAAACGCGCTGCAAGGAGCAAATTCTTAGAGTTCTGTTTCATGCCCCCTGAAGAACGAACGGGCTCTTGCTGGTGAATATTTGTTTTCTTGTTTCTATTCGACGGATGACCTCTCAGCTCGCAGGTGAGCACTGCTTTTTTTACTTCCTTGAAATAAATTCGCGCACAATCAACCGGAGCGAATCCTGAAGAAATGTTAGTTGAAACAAGACCCACACTCCGCGTATTTGATAGATTTTGTTCATCTGATCAAAAGAATTTTGGAAAAATATCTACGTCTGTCACTCAAACCGAGGATAAGTGGCAATGCTTAAAAGATGAAACCCAATGTGGCTGGGTTCCAAATACCACCAAGGGTACGCCGACCTTTCTTCGTGCCTGTCGCGTTCGAAGGCCATCAGTAATAGTATGTCAACGAGAGCAACACAGAAATTGTAGGCGTAGATGTCATCAGTCGGGTCATTTCAGCCCCGAAGTTGAAATTAGGCCGAAGCATTTCAAAAATTCCAAATTCATACATGGGTGTTGCTTCCACACCGGAACGCGTGGGCCAATCATTGCGATACGCAGCCGTCAAGCCAATGGGGATGGCAAGTAGCGGGCGAAGGTTAGAGCTAAGGGCGAGGCCTGTGCGAACGGTGCCATCGTCAGTTTGATCCCCGCCAGGTGTAGTCGTTGTTGTGGCGAAAATTCGGCTAAGTTCCGCGCTCAGCCCGAAGACCGGGCTTAATGTTACCGCCGCTAATAGGCCAGGTTCGATATGCGAAGTAGACGTTGAAATCAAAAAATTAGATGATTGGGCCTTTGTCGTAATTTCATTGGCAACTGCAACAAGAGGAGAAAAGCTCGTTCCATGCTTGGGGGCAAACTTCAGCATGGTTGTAAGCATCCACTGCTCTTCCCTAATGATAGGAACCCGCAGGGTTGCTGAAATCGCATAAGAGAAATTGGCCCCCAAGACCAGTGCTGAATAATCATCGGCCCCAATGATTTCAGAGAAACCTGCTCCAAGCTCTATACCCACGGCGTTGGCTATATGGAACTGACCGGAAAACGAAGGCGTGAGTCCGGCGGCTTTTATATCGGACTCTGCGTCTGCAATATGAAGGGTGGCAAAAGCGCCCTCTAATGACGAGCTGACATAGGGTGCAATGAAAGGAATATCAACGAGCGCACTTTTCAAAAAATAGTGTCCGCCCAAATATCTTGAAGACAGCGACTGCGCAGCTTTTGCGCGTTGAGCTTGCAAACCACTTCGACGCTGTGGGGATCGAATATCTGTATTCTGCGCCGATGCCTTTGCGCTCATTAACAATGGCCCGCCCAGGGCTGGCAGTAGTAGGAAAAGGCACATGTATTTCCACATGCCTAAAGGATAGACACTGAATGCGGCATTGTCATTAATAAAAGCCCCACTATTTCAATAAGATAGGTAATGCTTTCAGTGGCTTACGCATTGCAATTAGATGCTCTGAAGAGCTGGGGAATAGGAGTGTCAATCATGAAAAATATTATTGCATTGTCAGTCATTGCGGTTCTTTTCTCAGCCGGGGTTGCGCACGCCGACCCGACGTTAGCCGTGATAAAAAACGCAATGCAAAGGGCCATAGCTCGTAAGGCAGAAATTGAAAAGAAGGCCAAGGAAGATAAAGTCGCACTGGAAAAGGCTGCGGCTGAAGCCATCGAAAATGCGCGAACCGTTGCTGGAAAAGTCGAATCAACGGTTAAGGGCGATCTCGCCGATGTAAAACAAAAAATCATTGAGGAAATCGTTTGCCAGGTGAAGAATGCAAAGACTTCTGACCAAATATCCGGGATCGTTCATGGTACCGGAGCAGGAAACCTGACATTAAAGCTTGGCTCCATTGTGTCGGAGGACACCGCCGGGGAAAAGCTGGCTATCAAATTCATCGCTGAAAAATCCGCGAAGGACGATGATTCCGTCACATTTCAGTTGCTTGATCTTAACAAGCAGGACCAGAAACCCGCACGAACCGTGAGTTTGAAAGACCTTGGGCTTCAGACGGAATGCAAGAAGCAAAGACGGGTCGAAACAATTACTGAGGGAATTCGGTCGGTCAATGATCAAACCGTCAGCAAGATTCTACCCGACGTTATCCAAATTATTCCTCAACCCATTGATCCCAACGTCGTTGAAGCAGCGATAGCCGCAGCGGCGAAATAGGGTTTGGCTTTGCCGTCGAAAATTCGAATATGTCGCGAAAAGAAAAGAAAGGCAAATCCACTTACAAGCTGATGAAATATGTTGATTAGAGACAGGCCTCTGCGGAGGATGGATTCCTCCAGTATCCCTGGGCCAAGCGGATTTTTCCAATTTCTGAAAATCAAAGCTCGTGATCCTGAAATTTCGGGTTCATTGTCTACGTGCGTTTCCGCGCTGGCCGAAAAATAAGCGATCTTGAAAGCGCCGCGATCATCAACCTCACTTCTGATGTGATTGTGTCCAAACTTCGCATCAGAGCTGGAACCAGTCCAAACAAAAACCGCACAGGGTTTCCGGCGGGGACGGTCGAACGACGGACTGAAACTCCTCGATGAATCTACAATAAGGTACCATTTATCCGTACCCGAACGCTGACCTCCGCTGAAAAGGTGCTGGCGTTTAGGATTTGATTGATTACGGATCGACGGACCA
>MEPO01000025.1 GCA_001769805.1 Bdellovibrionales bacterium GWA1_52_35 | reverse complement strand
GGATGCCCGAAATGGGCAAGTCCGGTTCGGTGAGGGCTGGGGCGACGCGCTGAGCTGCGCGTCCCCTGGCTACTCGGGCTTTAAGTGGTATCCGCCTCCTTTTTGATGCTTGCCGCGTCATCTCAGTTCCGCGTCAATTCAACGGGCTGTAAATTTTCTCTTGGGCGTAAGTGGCTCTGCAAACCAGCTGGACTTCAGTTTTCTTTCCATCGGTCCAGTATGCAAAATTCCCAGGATAATAATCCTCTTCGAGGTCTGCGCCACGGATTAAATTATCGGAAATTTCGAGCTTTGCATCTTTTGCACTGAAGAGTCCGCCATTCACATTTAACAAAGTGAATTCGCGGGTCGTACGGCAGGTTCCGCTGTCAATTGCGAAGAGCTGAAGACTATTTCTTTCAACTTCAATTAATTCGCCATTATAAGCCACATTGTGAATGGTGATTACTCTGACTCCCGTCTTAGCCGAAGATTCATCGGTATGATCAAAGCAAACCCACTTTCCTGCAACATTGAAGGGACCTGTTTTTACGATTTTTCCGCTTTCGTCGAATAGGAGGCCCTTCAAAGTCGGAACCGAAATTCTAGAACCATCGGCTTGGGTGAGTTCCGATTTCCAGAGTAACCGTCCGGATTGGATCATGCCATTGGGCCAGAAGCTGAACGAATTCCAGCTGAATTGAATTTCGCCGTCAAAAGTCGAAAAAGTTTGTTCAATAGCGAAGGTGAAGATCTCGTTGACGGTGCCATTTTCATAAAATAAAACGTCCTGAGCTGAAATTTGTCTTCCATTGACCTGAACATGCATTGCATTCACGGGCGACCATCGTCGAATCGCTCCATCTTTGTAAAAAGAGAGCACATCGTTAGCACCGACTCCAAATACCTGGCCATGGGATTCAATCCATCCCGAACCAGAAGCCGTGGCTCTGGCCAGTTTTCCGTTGGAATAAAAATCCAGAGACTTGGAGTAGTACCTCGCGTCACCGATCCGTATCTGCTGATATTCTTCATCGACTCGTAATTTGTTCAGAGTGTTTTCCACGTAATCCGGAAAAGAACGGCTTTCGAGTTCTTTTGACGAAACTAGGGCAGTCAAATACCGCGCGTCTATGGAATTTTCTGCGCCACCCTTAATCAGCTCTTCGTAAATGATTTCGTGCAGGATGAGTCCGGCTTTACTGTTGTTGTCCAGTGAGTCCCAGAGTTCTTTTCTGATCCAGAAGGTACGGTCTTCAGAATACTGACGCTGTCGCTGTCTTGCGATTTGTTCGATGCTGCAGCCATATTCAACGACGATGTACCCGTAATCAGGAATCTGAGTGAGACTGCCTTTCACAAAAAGCAAATCGTCAAAAAATCCCTCTGCTCGCTTCAGAAATCGTTCAGCCCTTTCAGGATCAAGACGGTGGAGGCGGGTCAGGGCGAGCTGAATTTTTGCAATTGGATCGAGAACTGCGGGCCCGAGATCAATCGTGAGTCCTCGCATCTCACGGCCTTCGTAGAAATCCAGAAGCTCTACGGTACGTCTTGCACCGTTCTCATATTCGATTTCACATATGTAAAGGTTCCCGCCGTTGCCCACAATGTCTCCTCCGCCCGCCTGTGCTGCCGGAAGGACGGTGCAACTGACCACCCAAATTCCCAAGATCGCAATGATGAACCCATTTGTCTTTGTCATGCTTCGCCCCTGTCTGTGTGAGAAAAAATCTGAAAATTAAATTGATAAACTTCGCCTGAGCCGCTCGCGCCAAACTCCTGCTCAAAGGCATCCCTGAAGGCGCGGACGCGCTCTTTGGCTTCGTGTATCCGGGAAGGGGCCATTTTAAAAACCAATGAACCGAATTCCCGTGTCAACACTTCCTGCTGCTCAAGGGCTTCTTTGGCGCGCTCGAGCATTTGCTGGTGATGAAGGCGAATCGCTGAAGAGGGAATATCAGTCGAAGACACGACAGCTTTTTGGATTCTGAGGCGTTTGTCTGGGTCGCGTTTCAGAATACCCAGATTCAGCATCGTCTGGATCGCCTGCCGAACTTCGGCTTCGGTGACTTTATTGAGCAGCTTGCGGCGAATCCAGGCGGGGCTTTCCTTGAAGTTGGGAGTTTCCACCAGTTGTTTGATGACTAGAAAGTACCAGGAGGAAATATAGGCAAAGGTCTGGACGTCGATGGAGGGGGCGTTGGCTTTGGGCTGGAGCCGTTGCAGGGCTTCGAGAATGGGTCTTGGATCTCGATTTCTCTTATGAGCCTTCTCCAGTTGGACCAGGAGATCACCATAACGCTCTTCGCGTTCGGTGAGTTTGAGATCCCGAGCCAGAGCTCGGATCATTTCCTGGCTTGGGAAGCGCTGGCCTTTGATGACCATGGCGATGCTTCGCGGGGAGCGGTAGCCCAGGCGCTTGGACCAGGTCATCAGCGAGAAGGGTCGATTCTTCCGTCCTTCGTAACGCTTCGCCGCTGCCGCAACAAAATCGCGATAGCTGTTGAAATCGTAAATATTGATCGACGGCTCTTGCATACTTTTAGGAAATCATTGAAGCGGCTATCGAGCAATGAAAAGCGCACGTATTTTAAAGAAATTGCGCACATTCTGTGCGTGACGCGGGTCGACGGAAATTTCAGAGGAGCTGATCAGGTGAGCTCACGCGACCCGCTTTTTCTGCATTTCTGATCCCACCGAAACACCGATCTGGTTCAGAAGAGTCATGAAGTCGTAGTAGCTGTGGCCACTGGTGATTTTCCCGTTTTCCAAGTGAATCACATCGCAAAAATTCATTTCCATCTGGCGCCGTGTGCTTTCAAACTGACCGACTGAGGTCTTCAGGGTTCCTGAATGGGTTCCTTTTGCCAGGTACTCGGCGACCACGAATTCGTCAGTCGCAAAGATATTCGTGATTACAATTTTGACGTCCGGAAATGCGGAAAGCCAGTTTTGATTGGACTGCTTGAATCCATCTTTGCCGCGCAGCCGGATTCCCGTGGACATGTCGCACCACTCCACTTTCTCATGGGCCAGAGGGAGTGTGCATTCAAGGTCATGTTCGTTGATGCAGTCGTAAAGCTTGCGGACGATCGTGATGTTGTCATTCGTTGTCATGGGTGCCCCTTTCTTATGGACCCATAATGCTCAGCAAATGACATTCCACTGACCTGTTCCGGAACGGGACGGCTGGCGTAATTTTTTTTGAATTATCGTCCCAGGCGAGCCAAACCGGCCCTTAGGATTTCCGCTTCTTTTTCGTAAGCGGATTTGGCCAGTGCGGGAAGATTAGCTGTTGTGAGGTCGGTGACCAGTCTCACTGCCTTCAGGAGGAAGGTGTCTTTATCACTCCAACTCATGAGGGCCACGACTTGCAGTGCGCTCGCGACCGTGCGGTCCGACGTCTTGATAAAATAGTTCATCAGAATCGGAACTTTCTGTTCATAGGAAGCCTGGGAGATCTGGATCAGTTCACCCGTTGTGAGCGAAGACCAGGTATTCAGGAATCCGACAGCAACAGTGTCCTTGCTGGACCAGGAGACGTTCTGCATCAGGACCAAGACAGTCGAAACCGACAGGTCGTTCACAGCGAGATACCGATCCATCAGAATGCGGAGCTTCCGGTCATCATTATAGCCCACCTTAGAAACTGCGATCAGCTCAGCCATGCTCATGGGCTGGATTCGAGTCAGTGCATTGGCAATGATCGTATCCTTGTCACTCCAGGAGAGGGCGCCTGCAAGAGCAATCGCATCACTGGCGTGAATCGTCAGGACCTTGGCTAGGCCCATCTGCGCGACCGCAAGCTTGTGGTCCCCGGCCGAACCGATAATCGCGATCACATCTGCCGAACTCAGGTTCCCAAGTTTAGTCATCAGAATTTTAGCAATCGCGGTCTTCTGTTCATAAGATGCGGCAAGCAGGTTTTTGGCTTCATTGACCGAGAGTGTGGGGACGACCTTGAGACCCGCCAATATCACGAGATCTTTGTCACCCCAGTTGAAGAGCTGAACCAGTTCCAGGAGCTGGCTTCCCGTTAAATTTGGGATCTTCGACAATGACGTGAGCACGGTATTCATTTTGGCCTCATAAGAGACCGCAATGAGCTGTTTCGCTTCGGCAACTGTCAGAGTTTTCACCTGGGCTGAGCCGAACGCAAGCACTGCATCTTTATCGCCCCAGGACAGGAGCGCCGCCACTTCGGCGAGCTGGGCACCCGAGAGGGGTTTCACTTTCGGAAGTGCCTTCTTCATCACAGCCAGCTTCTGTTCATAACAGAGTGGTACCAGAATCTTGATTTCCTCAATCTGAAGACTGCTGATGAGGTCAAGTCCTGATAAGGCAAGCAAGTCCTTGCTGCCCCAGTCTAAGTGGCGGAGCAAAGCGGAAAGATCCGCTGCGGTGATTTTGCTGATCCGTCGTGAGCAGTCAGTCGCGATCTGAAGCTTGCTCTCATAGCCCAAATCGATCAGTGTCGTTGCCTGATCTGCGGTGATAGATTTCAGTCGTGCAAGGCCCGCCAGTATCAGACTGTCTTTATCACCAAAAGAAAGGCTGGCGGCAATCTTCGCGAGTGACGATCCATCGAGATCGCTCGTTTTAGGAAGACCAGTCAAGCCGACCTTCAGTTTCTGCTCATAACTGAGATTGATGAGGAGGATCACTTCGCTCGAATTCAGTGATGCGATATTCGGAAAGGTAAAAAGGATCAACGTATCCTTGTCAGAAAAGCTGAGCTGGCTTGCAATCGCAACCAGATCGGTGCCGCTGATTGAGCGAACCTGACCAATCGCAAGCTTTGCGATCTCAAGCTTCTTTTCGTAACCAATTCGGATCAGCTTGGACGCTTGGGCAGCGCTCAAGGGGAAAGAAAGGATATGTTGGATAATGAAAGTATCTTTGTCCGAAAAAGAAAGCATTTCAGAAAGCGTGAGAAATGCTGCCAGACTAAAGCCCGAACCGAGCATTTCGACAACCGCGTTGGTGACTTCCACCTGACTGCTGCCGGAAAGGGGGATCAGAACCTTGGCTTGCTCAAGCGTGATCGTATCAAGCAGTTTCAAACCGCCTATCGCAACGGCTCCGCTGGCATCAGAGCTTTCCAATTGCTTGAGGACTCCGATTAACGTGGCAAAAGAGCGATCCGAATCCTCAGTAAACCAGCTCAAGGCCAGAAGCGCTGAAGTTTCAGAAAAACCACGCTTGCCTGTAATCGCCAGGAGCGCAAGCTTGGTATCGGCTGCCATGGGGAGTGTCTTTTGAACGGCCACTTTCAAGGCCCGATCAAAAGCTGAAGAGATGTACTCTCTCTCATCCAGAATTCGATTGAGAATCGACACGAGGCCTTCAGCGCTGAGATCCTTGAGTTTTGCAATTCCCGCGCTTGCGATGGAGTCAGCAAATCTTGAAAGGCTGCGTCCAATATAAATTTTCTCCCGCACCAGATTTCGAAGCTGGTTGGTTTCGTCGGAGTACGGGAGCTTCTGAAGTTCTTCGTCTGTCTGAATAAGCCGTTTGAGATCGGCTGCGGTGAAATAGACCGCGTCCAGCAGAAGGTTTAAATGTGCGGTATCAATTGCCTCCGCTTTTGAAATCAGGCTGACCAGTTCCTCGTGGTACTTATCAGTGGCGCTGGCGATTGTCTTCAGTTTACGAAGCGTTCCTTCGAGGTCCTGGGTCGTGATGATTACGGACGGATCGGTGAAACCGATTTTGATAGAACGGAATTCCTTCTGGATGGGGAAGGAAGGTGGGGCTGCATAGTTTTTTGAAATGCGAAGATCCGGTTCGATGTTTCCTTCTCGGGTCACCACGATGTGGACGTTTACGCCGTAACGGGTATCGCCGATCAGATTATCGACATCTTTACTGGAAAGAGAAGTCAAGGGTTTGGCTTGGTCACCGCTGGCTGAGAGCACGATGAACTCGGTCAGGCGGTAAAGGCTCTTGCTGCTGGTCAGAGCCAGTGGAATGCGGAGCATTCCAGTGAATGCGAGTGACTTCTGGTGAGCCTTTGGCTGCGGATCGCCCGACTCATATTTGACGTTCAGAACTCCGCCTGCATCGCGCCAGTCCGCTTCAGGAGACTCTGACATCTGTCGTTCAGAGACCATCAGCACGACTTCTCCTGCTGAAGGGTCCGCGGTCGGAGTGCCGCCTACCTCTTTTTTACATCCGGCGAAATTAAGCATCAGAGCAAGCGACAGAAAAACGAAGCCGAAACGTGCCATACGGAAATCTCCTGAGATCGCTGATTGAGTCCTCAAAGAAGGACGGGAGGGAACTTACATGTATTGACTCACCGCGTCAAGAACCGAGCGAGGTATGATTGAGTATTTGTTCAAATTATTGTAAATACAGGGTATTTTGGTTTTTGTTCCGGTAGGTGTTATATATTCTAATAGTTGACTAGATTAATCAATTAAGGTACTGAAGTGGCGAGGTAATCAATGGGTATGCTTCGTCGCCGCTGGAGTGGAGTATGGGTCGGGTTTTTTGCTTTGAGCTTTTTGGCTCAGACCGCTTTTGCTTCTTCCTCGAGTCTTACTTATTGGCAAAATACGAAACTGACCTTCGAATCATTGCATGGGCGCGGCTTTGGACTTTCGCAAAGCGAGTGCTACGCCGGAAATGAAAATCAGTTCCTGGGCTGTATGGATGCCCTGAAAAGCCTGGCAGGTTTTCATAATCCTCCTCTGGATCTGATTTATTCCAAGGGCCGCTTCGGAGTGCTCTCCGTTGGTGCTTCGGATCACGCAGGGGATCGCGCAAGTTCCACTTTGGAGATGTACCGCCTCGAGCAAAAGCGCCGCCTGAACTGGATCTCTCTGGCCCGCAAGATCTTCCAGGCGGGACCAAAGGCCTTGGCTTTTGATGAGCTCTTCCGGTATCTGGCGAAGGGAGTTCCGATTGAAGCTCAAGGCCAGGCAAGTGGTGCAATGATCAATGCCTACCTGGCCGCGGCGATCGATCCTCATACGTATGTAATGCCTGTCGCGGAATTCGAGGCTCAGACGCGTTCCGCAGGTGAGCGCTTCGCTGGCATCGGTTGTATGCTGCAAAAGCTCGGCCAAAAGATCATTTTGTTTCCGATGCAAGGAGGTCCGGCTCAGGATGCGGGTATCAGAAATAATGACGTATTGGTGAGCGTGGATGGAACGACGGTCGAAAATGCCAGCGCTGCTTCCGCAGCTACCCGGATCAGAGGTCCGATTGGGAGCGTGGTGACTCTTGAAATTCTGCGTTCCGGCAATCCTCTGAAAATCCAGATCACCCGCGGCTCCATTTTGATCCAGAACGTGCAGGCCAAAATACTTCAGGACCGAGGCACGAAAGTGGGTTGGATCAAGTTGCATAGCTTCGTGGAAGAAGGCGTCTGCCAGCAGATCGAGGACCATCTCGCAACATTTGAAAAAAAGGGTGTCAAGCGTTTGATTCTGGATCTACGGGGAAATCCCGGTGGTTCGTTGCAGGAAGCCGTCTGTGTCGGAGGGCTTTTTGTCGGTAATAAAATCATCGTGCAGGTAAAGGATCTTGAGAGAGACGAATTAGTACCGTTAGAGGCCGAACGTATGGCCGTCACCGCTCTTCCGCTGGTTGTTCTCATTGATGCGGGATCGGCGAGCGCCGCTGAAATTGTGGCAGGTGCCCTGCAGGACTATTCGCGCGGATGGATCGTCGGCGAGCGCTCCTTCGGAAAGGGAACGGTTCAAACAGGTGCCGAGACGGTCTTTAATCTCATGTTGTTTGCGACGACTCAGCGGTTTTACCAGCCTTCTGGAAGGACTAATCAGATTGTGGGGATTCATCCTGATTTTGAAATTCCACTGAAGCCCGATGCCACTGAGGAGGAACGATTCGCGCTACGTGAATCTGAACAATACGCGAATGCGCTTCCGGCACTGGGGAAGGTCTGGGTGCAAGCCAGGCCTGAGCAGGTATCAGGAATTTATTCCTGCGTGGAAAAGAAAGGCATAGGACGTCGAAGTTTTGAAAAAGGCGGTGCGGGCGTCCTGGCTGCCGATTATCAGTTACTGGTCGCTTTGGATATTCTGTCGTGTGGAGCTGAATCAAACACTTCAGTTCTCTCTCTTCGTTTCTCGGAAAGATGTACTTTAGAAGCGGTTGCAAAAAAAATGGGGGTGCTGCTGCAAAAGTCGATTTCCCCTCCCGCGATCTATCTTGAAAGTCAGATCACTCTGGAAAAATTTCAGAACTCGATTGAGCCGCAGTGGGCCTTTCGCCCGAGTGCTGTTCTGAATGCTTATGTCGCTGCTCGAAACGAAATCTTCCTGACGGATCAGGCCTGGCTGTATCTCCCGCGCGGCAGGACTCTGGATGATTCACTGGCTCATGAGCTGGTTCATTTCATACAGGTGAAATATCAGAATGTTGATCCAGAGGATGACGTGGGCAACGAAACAGAAGCAGTGGACATCCAGACGTGGTTTCGTGAAACTTACAGCAGTGGTAAAACCCCCTGTGGGAATTAATTGGCACCCGGCTTTGTTTCAAAGCGCAGCGAACCAAATACCACGTTCCCCTGAACCTTGAGAACTGAGATTGCTTCGGGGGCCTGGGCTGCATTGGGAAAATAATGTCTCATGCTGCCGAACGCGACCAGGTCGCCATTGGGCATCCGCGCCTCACCGAAAACTGAACTCGCATGAATCTGGGTTTGGATCGTTGGATCCAGCAGGACAACGGCCTCGCCGAATACGACGTTCACTTCCACGGTGTCTGGCTTCTCGCCCTGAAATTTCGCCAATCCCGTCAAATCAATCGTCCCACGACCAAAAACAATCTGATAGTCCTGGGTGCTGGAATCGGTGTGATTGGGTTTGAAATTTCCTTCTCTGAAAAGAGCTGTATGCGCATCTTCCCGATCCTGGCGCTCATGTTTCCAGCCGATATTCCAGCTCGAGCCGAGAATCACCCGGACGCCGAAATAGATCAGGAAAACGCCCAAAGCAATGCGCCCGAGCGGTATATTGATTCCGGTGAAAATCCGGAGAAGAATTGAAACGCCGACCAGTAGTAAAAATATACCCAGAAAAGTACCGAAGCCCATAGTTCTCCCGCGTTCACCATTGTTTCTGAAGCTCATGATTCTGAGAAATACCATACTCAAACCATCTGTTGCGATAATTCGTGATCCATCGTTAGTTCAGGTGCACAATAGAGTTCTATGAAAAACTTCAGTCTTCCGAAGATCGAGTTTGCTCTTCTGTTGATTTCAGCTTTCTCCGGTTCAACCGTTCTTGCTGCCGTGGAAGACGCGCATTCTCTGGCAGCATCAGCGGGGATCGCCCTGCCTTCCAGTGCAACCGGAGTTTTCGAAAACCCGGCGGGCCTTGCGTTCAACTCGCGTTTCCGGTTGACGGTACAAGGTCAGTTCGACAGCCCGACCGTTCTGAAGGGCGGCATTCTGGGAGGAAACGGCTCGGTCGGTGGAGCTTTGGGAATCAGCAAGGCGACCGATAAGAACGGCCAGACGGATGGGTTCGTGGGTTTAGGAGTCCGGGTCCCTTCCAACCTGATCGCTTTGGGTGTCGCGGCTTTCGCACCGTTGAGTTCCGCTGTTTCTGATCCGAGCTTCAATGTGGGAGCGTTGATCGGAGTGGGCAATGCTCTTACTCTCGGACTGCTCGCGCGTTCGATCGACAAGGGTGTAGATGAGTGGGGCGCTGGCTTGAAGTACCAGGCTTCACCGGCAACCTATCTCGTTCTGGACTCTGCCGTGGATTCAGATTTTAATTATATCGCCGTTCAACCGGGAATTCTGATCGGTTCAAATCGGGCATCTCTCACCCTGAGTTACGGCTTCGAAGCGGACGGAAAGTCTGGTCACGGCAGTGGCCAATTGCATGAGGGCTTCTCGGCCGGTGCGGGTTTCAAGCTAGGGTCCTCTGCGAGCTGCCAATTTTATTATCAACACTTGGCTGAGTTATACGCAGCGGTTTCTTTCACGCTTTAATCGCCTGCCCTCAAAAAACGGGTGAAGATCGTCTGTATTACGGTGAAGAGTCTCCACCGCCCCTGTCGTCTGGGCTGGGGCTGCCGCCCGAGCCACCACCATAACCAGTGCCATCATCAACATCATCCGGTCCACCGCCTGAACCGCGGTCATTGCCAGAGCCGTCATCAATTTCATCAGGGCTGGGGCTGCCGGTATCACTTGAGTTGTCACTGGGTCCAGAAGGCCCGGCTGGCACATGATCGCGGCAGAGGGGGCGGGATACCTGCCAGTTGCCGAAACGGCGAGCACTGACAAGTTGCCTTTGAGCCTGAGCCCGGCAGAAGAAAAGGGACTCATAACGTTCTTCAGAAGCTTTGACCCGAACCAAATAACGCAAGCCAAGCCATTCGATTCCCTCTGCTTTTGAAACACAGAATTTGCGAGCAGTGATATCGCGGACAGAGGAGACTTTGTGGAGATCGCGTGCGCCGAAATTGGCGTTCTCCGTAGCTCTGTTGATCATTGAATAGAGCTTGCTCCGGGTGCTGATATCCCGGTGAGTATTCGTGCATTCAAACTCTGATCCGAAACTCTGAACAGAAACCATCATGACCATAAGCCCTAAAACAAAGCGCATTTCAAACCTCCGCGGGTGTTTCAATATCGGGCAGGTATTACAACGCCGGGAGGAGTAATTCCAGTGTTAAATAGTCGGGGATCGTTTGCGATTTTGCTACTGTTTCGCTTGCAAGGGCTTTGTGGGCTGTCTTTTTACGTACTATGCCGCCTCTTCGATCTCCGGCTCATAATGAAGTTGCCGCGCGAGCATTCTCAGTTCGTCGCTGCTCAGATGCGCTTCGAGCTTCGGGAACAAAATCGTCTCTTCCATGTCCATGATGTCCAGAAGCAGGTCGATCAGATTCTCTGACTGCGCACTCAATCTTCCGAGGTCCTTCTCGTCGAGCAGGGCTGAGAGCAGGCTTTTGGCTTCACTATGTGCCCGACTGATTTCCCTGATCAGCTTGCGGTACTGCGGTGTGAATTCGAGCTGCTGGAAGAGCACCGTTTCCTCGACCCGAAAATGCGAAATCACTGCAGCACCAAGCGTTCTCAGGATCCGGGGCTTCTGATCCGGATTTGCCAATTCCAGTTTCTCGAGCAGCTCATCAATCTGGTCGTGTTCAGCTCTGAAGAACATTTCAGGCCACCTGCTTTTTTTCTGAGGTTCTTTCGTGTTGACCCAGAAACTGCGTGAAGGTCTGGATCATCTCTTTTGCAAACTCGGGAAGGTCTGCAGGCTTGCGGCTGGAGACCCAGTTATTATCCACGACCACCGGCTGATCCACGTAATTTCCTCCGGCATTGCGGATGTCATCCTGGATGGTTTCATAACCGGTGAGAGTGCGGTCTTTGACCAGGCCAGCAGAAACCAGGACCCATGGAGCGTGGCAGATGAAAGCAATCGGTTTACCTTCGGCTTCGAAAGCCGTGACGAACTTCAGGACTTCCGGATTGGCTCTTAAGGAGTCCGCGTTCAATGCCCCACCGGGCAACATCAAGGCGTCATAATCGGCGGGATCGGAATCCGGGAGAGACCTGTCCCGCTCGAGCCGGATGCTTTTGTCATGGTGACGGAAGCCCTGGATCGTATCTCCTTTTTCGTTCGCACTGATGATCTCGACCCGGGCGCCGGCTCCGCGCAGCGCGCGCAACGGTTCTGTCAGTTCAGATTCTTCGAAGCCGTCGCTGGCTAAAATTGCCACCCGGCAATTCGATAATTCTGACATAATGATACTCCTATGGTTGGCTGCTCGGCATGGACTTGCATAAGGTTCTTTTGAGTTCTAGTTAGCAAAAAGGAGGCAAAACACGTTCATGGATCAAAAAATTTCGATCGGAGACCCAGTGCCAGATTTTGAAGCCAGAAACCAGGACGGCAAGACCGTGCGGCTTTCGGACTTCCGGGGCAAACCCGTTTTAATCTACTTTTACCCCAAGGATGACACCCCAGGCTGTACCCGGGAAGCCTGTGAATTCCGCGACGAGTACTCAAAATTTCAACGGCTCGGTGCAGTGATTCTCGGAATCTCCCGGCAGGATGAGATGAGCCATCAGGCCTTTCGAACCAAATATCACCTCCCGTTTGATCTGCTGGTCGATGAAAAAGGGGAGGTCGCGCGAGCTCTTGGTATTGCTTCAGTTCCTTTGATTGGCGTGCATAAACGTCAAAGCCTTCTCATTAGCCCGAACGGCCGGCTCGTCTGCGTCTATGACAAGGTGGATCCTGAAAAGCATGCTACTCAAGTGCTCGACGACATTAAGAATGCTGCTGAGCGTTAAATAATCGCTGTCGCTTTGCCCTGAAAGTTCGTTTAACTTTTAAGAACACAAACCAGGGGTGATTCGACATGAAATACGATGGCCAGGCTATTCAATGCTCAGTGCTCGAAGGTGGTATTGTCGAGCTCAAATTCGATCTCAGAAACGATTCCGTAAACAAATTCAATGCCGAGACTCTCAGGGAATTGAGAGAGGCAGTCACCGCGTTGAAGGCGGATAAATCCCTCAAAGGCGTGCTGCTGACGAGCGGCAAAGAAGTATTTATCGTCGGCGCCGATGTGATGGAATTTCTCGACCATTTTAAAAAATCCGAAGCCGAGCTAGCCACCTGGCTCAAAGATGTCGATCAGACTTTTTCGGATCTGGAAGATCTCGATTGCCCGGTGGTGGCAGCCATCAACGGAATCGCACTTGGTGGTGGATTTGAGGTAGCCCTGGCCGCGAGTTATCGCGTGGCTTCTTCTGCGGCAAAAGTCGGCCTTCCGGAAGTGAAGCTCGGGATTTTCCCGGGCTGGGGTGGAACCGTCAGGCTCTCCAGAATTTGCGGCGCTGATAGTGCGATTGAATGGATTTGTGGTGGCGAACAGTGGAGCGCCGAAGCGGCTCTGAAGATCGGAGCGGTCGATGCAGTTGTCGCTCCGGATAAAGTGCGTGACATGGCTTTGGACCTTTTGAAGCGCGCCGTCGCCGGTGAAATGGACTGGAAAGCCCGTCGCGAGGAAAAATTATCACCGCTTCGGCTCAACCCGGTGGAAGCCGGAATGGTTTTCGAAGGATCAAAAGCTTTCGTCGCTGCCGCTGCCGGACCGAATTATCCCGCACCGATCGCGGCAATTGAAGTCATGCAGAAGGGGGCCGGTAAAAAACGTGATGAGGCGCTTGCAATCGAGGCCGAGACCTTTGCGCGAATTGCCAAAACTCCGGTTGCGCATTCGCTCGTCAGCCTTTTTCTCGCCGACCAGTACCTCAAGAAGGTGAATAAAAAACTCTCCAAAAACGGCGATCCTGTCAAAATGGCCGCCGTCCTGGGGGCTGGTATCATGGGCGGCGGTGTCGCTTACCAGTCTGCCTCGAAGGGCACTCCCATCCTGATGAAAGACATTGCGCCCAAAGCTCTGGAAATCGGGCTGACCGAAGCCACCAAGCTTCTCGACAAGCAGGTTGAGAAAAAGAAGATCACTTCCTTGCAGATGGCTTCAACGTTGAACAAGATTTCGGCCACCCTCTCGTACGGCGATTTCAAAGCTGTGGATCTGGTGGTCGAGGCCGTTGTCGAAAACGAGAAGATCAAAAAATCCGTGATCACGGAAGTGGAGGCCGCCTGCAAACCCGGGGCGGTGATCGCGAGTAATACGTCGACGATTTCCATCACGCGACTGGCTGAGGCGATGAAGAATCCTGAAAACTTCTGCGGGATGCATTTTTTCAATCCGGTTCACCGGATGCCGCTGGTGGAAGTGATCCGGGGCGCGAAGTCGAGTGAGAAAGCGGTCGCGACCACCGTGAATTACGCTCTGGCCATGGGCAAGACACCGATCGTGGTGAACGATTGCCCGGGGTTTCTCGTGAATCGAGTGCTTTTCCCGTACTTCTCGGGATTCCTTGCGCTGGTCCACGATGGAGTGGATTTCCAGCGTGTCGACAAAGTGATGGAAAAATTTGGTTGGCCGATGGGTCCGGCTTATCTGCTGGATGTCGTGGGTATTGATACTGGTCATCATGCGAATGCGGTCATGGCCGAAGGGTTCCCGGATCGCATGAAGCAGACCTACAAAACGGCCATGGACGTGATGTACGAGAACAGGCGTTATGGCCAGAAAAACGAAAAAGGCTTCTACAAATACACGATCGACAAGAGAGGCAAGCCCAAGAAGGAAGCCGATCCGGATGTCGCGGCCCTTCTGAAACCGGTGATTACGGGCAACCTCAATGCGACGATCACAGATCAGGAGATCATTGACCGCATGATGCTGCCGATGATTATCGAGTGCTCGCGCTGTCTCGAGGACAAAATCGTCCCGACTCCGGCTGAAGTCGACATGGGCCTGATCTTCGGTCTGGGCTTCCCTCCGTTCCGAGGCGGGGCGATGCGCTACACCGACGCGTTCGCAGGCGGCTTGAGGGGCTTTTGTGATACGGCTGCCAAATACAGCTCGTTGGGCAAGTTGTACGAACCCACGGCGCAGATGAAGCAGATGGCCGCTGCCGGAAAAACCTTTTACTGAACGGAGAACGGAAAATGAAAGACGTCGTCGTTATAGATGCAGTCAGGACTCCAATGGGTCGCTCCAAAGGCGGCGTGTTCCGGAATATGCGGGCAGAGGATCTTTCCGCGCATTTGATTCGGGCGCTTTTTAAAAGGAATCCCAAAGCCGATCCGAAGGAAGTGGAAGATGTGATCTGGGGCTGCGTGCAGCAGACGCTGGAGCAGGCTTACAATATCGGGCGTTTTGCTTCCCTGATGACGCCCATTCCACATACCGCGAGTGCGCAAACCGTGAACCGGCTTTGCGGTTCTTCCATGCAGGCGCTTCATGCCGCGACCATGGCCATCCAGACGGGCAATGGTGAAGTTTTTGTCGTCGGCGGTGTCGAGCACATGGGCCACGTTCCGATGATGCACGGTCTGGATCCGAATCCGCATGCCTCGAAGTATTTCGCCAAAGCCTCCGGAATGATGGGGCTCACTGCGGAATATCTGGCGACCATGCATAAAATTGATCGCGCTTCCCAGGACCAGTTTGCGCTGCGTTCACACCAGAAGGCCTATGCCGCTATGACAGAAGGGCGCTTCAAAGGCGAAATCGTCACGACCGAAGGCCATGACGAAAACGGAAATCTCCGGACTTATGATTTCGATGAAGTGATCCGGGGTGATACGAATCTCGAGACCCTCTCCAAGCTGAAGCCCGCGTTCAATCCCAAATCCGGAATGGTGACGGCTGGGAATTCATCGGCGATTTCAGACGGAGCTTCCGCTCTGCTCGTCATGTCTGCAGATCGGGCCAAAGCTCTCGGACTCACTCCCATGGCGCGAGTCCTGGGCATGGCAACTGCCGGCGTGGACCCTTCGATCATGGGGTACGGGCCAGTGCCTGCGGTCAAAAAGGCTCTGAAACGTGCGAATGTTGATATCAAGGACATTGATCTTTTCGAACTGAACGAAGCTTTTGCTGCCCAGTCACTTCCGGTGATCAAGGACTTGGGGCTTCTGGAACAGATGGAAGCCAAGGTCAATCTGAACGGCGGGGCAATCGCACTCGGTCATCCGCTCGGGTGTTCCGGGGCCAGAATTTCAGCCACTCTTCTGCATCTGATGAAAGCCCGCAATTCCCGCTTGGGCGTTGCCACGATGTGTATTGGAATGGGACAGGGAATTGCGACCGTATTTGAGAAGCTTTAGAATTGCTTGACGGCGCGGGCCATCTTTTCTAGCTTGTCACATATGGCGAATTCCATGGCGTTGGAGATTCTTGCGGTTTCGGACAAAAGCGGAACAGATCGTTTCATCGATGTCCCCTGGCAGATCTATAACAAGAAAGAGCACCCCACCTGGGTTCCTCCTCTGCGCCTTTCTGTTCAGGATAATCTCGATACGGAGAAGAATCCTTTTTACAAGCGCGCCTCGATCCAACTCTTCCTGGCAATGCGAGGGAACAGGGCCGTCGGGCGGATTGCGGCAATCGAAAACCGGGCTCACATGGAGTTCAATAACGAAAATATCGGTTTTTACGGATTTTTTGAATGCATCGATGACCAGGAAGTTGCCGATGCCCTCTTCGCTGCGGCTGCAGACTGGCTGAAGGCACGCGGAGTTGAGAGCATGCGCGGCCCGATGAATCCTTCGACCAATCACGAATGTGGTTTGCTCGTCAAAGGGCAGAGACAGCACCCCACGATCATGACGACCTGGAATCCCAAATACTACGTCGAACTCCACGAAAAAGCGGGATTCAAAGGAGTCAAAGATACGGTGGCCTATCTGGTTCCTACGGGCAAGATCGATGCGCTTCCCTCGAAGGTGGTGGCTTATGCCGAACGAGTAAAGAGGCAGTCGAGCATCACCTTTCGCGATTTTGATTTGAAGAATTTCGATCGGGAAGTGGAATCCTGTTTCGAGATTTACAACTCAGCCTGGGAGAAGAACTGGGGGTTCTTCCCAATGACGCGCGATGAATTCGTGCATATGGCGAAAGACATGAAAATGGTCCTGGACCCAGAGTTTGCGTTCATCGCCGAGAAGCACGGTAAACCAGCGGGCTTTATGCTGGCCCTCCCTGACTACAATCATATTTTCAAACGCATTCCGAACGGCAAACTTTTTCCGACGGGATTTCTCAAACTTCTGCTCGGTAAAAAAATGTTGAAGACGGTCCGTATCCTGACCTTGGGTGTGAAACCCGAGTTCCGTGGCAGCGGGATCTTCGCATTGTTCACTTATGAATCCTTCCTTCGTGCCAAAAAGCGGGGAGTCCTAGCCGGGGAAGCTTCCTGGATTCTGGAGGATAATGAAGCAATGAACAAACCCTGGCGTGATCTGGGTTGCCCCCTTTATCGGCGCTGGCGCATTTACGAACGTTAATGACGTTTGCTTTATCATCCGGGGCGCTTATTATTGATGGTATGAATAAACCTTCTTTTGCGATTGGCGCCATTGTGCTGGCCCTGACCATCGGAATTCCGGAGAGTTTCGCGCAGGCACAAAGAAGCACGACTCAGGCGAAAACACCCATTTATCGGTCCCAAAGCACTTCGTCGGAACTCCTGGGGACCTACCCGGCGGGAGCAGGTGTTGCCTATGAATTCACAAATAATCCGCAGTGGGTCAGAATTTTTTTTTCACGGGATCTGAAAGGGACCCGTTCTGGTTATGCCCTCGCCAGCAATGTAGCTGGCGCCAGTGCGCCGCAGGCTTTGGCGCAAAGAACGAATCAACATCTTAAAAAAAATGCGATCTCGCGTGAGGAAACCGCCTATTCGGGGGCGACCCCTTACTGGATGAGTTTGGGACTTGAATGGACTGCCGCTGTTCCGAGAACTGCCCTGATCACGATGGGGGCTCCGGAAGACACGATTACCATTTCAAAGTATGAAGCGAAGCTCCAAGTGCCCCTGTCTACATCGGGTAATCTTCTTGGTTATTTCCTGATGGGAATGGAGAGCTTTAATCACACTCCCTTTTCATCCACGATGATCAAGGGAACTGGATATTCAGTAGGAGCCGGTGCCCAGTATGTCGTGCTCAAACGAAAGTATCTGACCGCCGCCTTGGGCGCGGGACTGGCGCCTTTTCTTTACTCCGTTTCCGCAGAAAGCGTCGGCTCTATAACGGAGAATCCCATAGTCTTCGGCCTTAGTTGGGAAATTCCGAGATTCACCCTCATGATCCCTTTCTACTCCTCTTTGGGGCTCGAGTTCAATCTATCGTACCAGCGCAAGGTCTTGGGTGGGGCCGCATTGGCTGGAATGACTGCCTCCATCAAGGGCGACATTGACCTTGGGGGAGTGGCTGCCGGGATGCTACTTTGTTTGACTTTTTAACCGCTGACTTAATTTCCGCGATAACCCGGCATCTGATCAAATTGCAGGTACTTGTAAATATTTGCTTCGTTGGACTGGATTTTTTCGCGATAAATCGCAAAGTATTCCTCTTGGGTCGGAATCCTGCCCAGTAAGGCAACTATGGCTCCGAGTTCCGCAGAGCCCAGGAATACCTTGGCCCCGTTCCCCATTCGGTCGTCAAAATTACGCGTCGAGGTGGAGTAAACTGTTGCCCCGTCCGGAACGCGGGCCTGGTTTCCCATGCAAAGCGAACAACCAGCCACTTCGATTCGCGCGCCGATTGAACTGAAGACCGAGAACATTGCTTCGTCCTTCAGTTGCTCCTGGTCCATGCGGGTCGGGGGACAGATCCAGGTCCGAACCGCGGCGTTGAATTTCTGGCCTTTCCAGATAGTGCCCGCCGAACGAAAGTGGCCGATATTGGTCATGCAGGAACCCAGAAATACATCGGTCACTGGAGTGCCCGTTACTTCCGAAAGCAATCTGACATCATCGGGATCATTCGGGCAGGCCAGAAGGGGTTGGGTGAGTTCTGCCAGATCGATTTCGATCACGGCTGCATACTCGGCATTGGGATCCGCCGAAAGAAGGTCGGGGTTGGCAAGCCAGGCATTCACGGCTTCAATTCGTTTCTGCAAAGTGCCTGCGTCGCGATAACCTTCCTTGATCATCTGTTTCATCAAAGCGGCATTGGAGCGCAGGTACTCTGCAACCGTTCTTTCGGACAATTTGATGCAGGCGGCGGCAGCGCTTCTTTCGGCTGCGGCATCGGTCAGCTCAAAAGCCTGCTCGACAGAAAGCTCCGGAAGACCTTCCATTTCCAGAATGCGGCCATTGAAAACGTTCTTCTTGTTCTTCTTCGGAACGGTGAGTAGCCCTTGCTGGATCGCCCAATAAGGAATGGCATTCACGACATCGCGAAGGGTGATGCCGGGATTGAGTTTCCCTTTGAAACGCACGAGAACGGATTCGGGCATATCCAGAGGCATGAAGCCCAGGGCTCCCGCAAATGCGACCAGGCCTGATCCCGCAGGGAACGAGATGCCGATCGGGAAACGGGTATGAGAATCACCGCCCGTGCCGACCGTATCAGGCACCAGTAGCCTGTTTAGCCAGGAGTGAACGACGCCATCGCCGGGCTTCAGCGCCACACCGGCTCTTTCGTGCATGAAAGTGGGGAGGCTCTTGTGCATCGCCACATCTGCAGCTTTGGGGTAAGCGGCGGTGTGACAGAAGGATTGCATGAAGAGTGGAGCCTGGAATTTAAGACAGGCGAGTTCTTTGAGTTCATCTGCCGTCATCGGACCGGTGGTGTCCTGGGAGCCGACGGTGGTCATCCGGGGTTCACAAGCCATTCCGGGAAGCACGCCACCGGTTAAACCACAGGCTTTCCCGACCATTTTCTGGGCGAGCGAATAGCCCTGTCCAGGCTTGGGCCTGGGATTGATGGGTTGAGTGAATAATTCAGTGGGATTGAGGCCTAAGGCTGCGCGGGCCCGGTCCGTCAGGGCGCGACCTATGATCAGGTTGATGCGACCGCCGGCGCGGAATTCATCGGTCAGGGTGTTCGGTGAAAGGGTGAATTTCGAAAGCACTTCGCCTGCGGAATTGGTGATTTCACCTTTGACGGTATTGACAATCAGGGTATCGCCGGTTTTGATTTTCGTGACATCAGCTTTGATGGGAAGAGCACCCGAGTCCTGGGCCGTATTGAAAAAGATCGGAGCAATCACGTTTCCAATGATGACGCCATTGCGGCGTTTGTTGGGGATGCACGCGATATCCTGGCCAATGGCCCAGAGTACACTGTTGATCGCGGACTTGCGGGAAGAGCCGGTGCCCACGACATCACCCACAAAAGCAACGGCATGGCCTTCGGCGCGATATTTGGAAATCGTTGCAAGTCCGGTGGGGAATTTGGTTTTGCCCATCGCGAGGGCATGCAGCGGGATATCCGGCCGGCTCCAGGCATCGCCTGCTGGCGAGAAATCGTCAGTATTGATTTCGCCATCGACTTTAAAGACCTTCAACGTGAGCTGTTCGGGAATGCCCGGTTTGGACGTAAACCAGACTGCATCGGCCCAGGCTTGCATGACAGATTTTGCTACAGCGTTGGTCTTGGCCAGTGCGGCAACTTCATCGAAAGCGTCATAGACGAGAATCGTATGCGAGAGTGCAAGACCTGCTTCGGCGGCAAGCTCAGCATTTTTCAGCGCCGTAATGAGAGGGTGAACGTTATACCCGCCGAGCATCGTGCCCAGAATCCGGATCGCATCGGTCTTGCTGACCCAAGGCGATTTGAGCTCGCCTTGAGAGATCTTGGCCAGAAAGACCGCTTTCACTTCCGCTGCAGGATCCACTCCCGGCGATACGCGATCTTTGAGAAGCTGCAGCAGAAACTGCTCCTGGCCCGCAGGGGGGGTGAGGAGGAGATCGCAGACGTCTTTAGTCTGCGCCGGGTCCAGGGCGCGAGGAGGAATTCCCTGCGCTTTGCGCTCGGCTTCATGTCTCAAATAGGTTTCAATAAAAGTCGTCGTGCTCACGATGTGTCTCCAGTCTCTGATAATCTAGCGTACAAAACGGGGCTGCACCATATTCTCGATGGAGAGCAGCTCATCCAGTTTTTCGGGAGTAAGTAGTTTTTTGTCAAGAACGAGTTCCTTGATCGAGCGGCCGCAGCTGAGGGCTTCTTTCGCGATCGCGGCGGAGGTTTCATAACCCAAGGCCGGCACCAGCGCGGTCACGATCCCCACACTGTTTTCGACCAGACTCCGGCAATGTTCCCGGTTGGCCGTGATTCCATCTACGCACTTGGAGGCTAGAACCTGGCAGGCGCGTTTGAGAATTTCAATGGATTGGAAAAGATTGTAGGCAATCACCGGCTCCATGACATTGAGCTCGAGCTGCCCATGTTCGGCTGCAAACGTGATGGTCAGGTCGTTGCCGATAACCTGGAAGGCGACCTGATTGACGACTTCCGGAATTACCGGGTTCACTTTGCCGGGCATGATCGAGGAACCCGGTTGCATTTTCGGAAGATTAATTTCGTTCAGGCCACAGCGGGGGCCCGAAGAAAGCAGGCGAAGGTCATTACATATTTTGGATAATTTTGTGGCGACCCGCTTGAGAATGCCCGAGATCTGAACGTAGGCACCCGTGTCCCAAGTCGCTTCGATGAGGTTTGGTGAAGTGATTACGGGGATTCCCGTGAGCTTGCGCAAATGTTCCGTGACCTGTCTTGTATACTCGGGAGGTGCGTTGATACCGGTGCCGATTGCCGTGGCGCCCATGTTGATTTCGAGCACCAGGGATCGGGCTTCCCGTACGCGCTGGACGTCTTCCCCGATGGTGGTGGCGTAAGCTCCGAATTCCTGACCGAGGGTCATCGGGACGGCATCCTGCAACTGGGTCCGGCCCATTTTCACGACGTCACTGAATTCTTCCGCTTTCTTTTGAAAGGCGCTCTGGAGAATTACCATTTTTTCAGTCAGGTCGGAAAGCAGGGGGTTGAGTGCCAGACGGAATGCCGTGGGATAGGCGTCATTGGTGGATTGGGAGCAGTTCACGTGGTTGTTCGGATGAACAGGGGCGTACAGGCCTTTGGCAGAACCCAATAGTTCATTGGCCCGGTTGGCAATGACTTCGTTGGCATTCATATTGGTCGAGGTACCGGCGCCCCCCTGGATCATATCCACAATGAAGTGATCGTGGAGCTTGCCCGCCAGAATTTCATCACAGGCCTGCGCAATCGCTTTGCCGACGTTCTCAGGAATGATATTTAATTCCAGGTTCGCCAGCGCCGCGGCTTTTTTCACGTAAGCCAGCGCCCTGATCATTTCCGGAGCATGCGAAATCGGAACTCCCGTAATATCGAAGTTCTCTTTTGCCCGCAGCGTCTGCACGCCGTAATAGGCATCGGCAGGAATCGGCCTTTCGCCTAAAAAATCGTGCTCCAGCCGGAAAAAACCGGCAGCATTTTGCTCCGTAGTATTACCCATGCTCAGCTAAGCGGAATGCGTTCCCATTGCGCGCTTCAGTGGTTTCGAAAAAGCCCACATGGCAAGAGCTGTGGTCACGCCCAGAGCGGTCAGGATCCAGAAGAACCCTTCAGCGGTGACAAGCTTCTGTTCGTAGAGCAGCCCAATGTATCCTGATAGAATATTGCCGAAGAAACTGGAGAGGAACCACATTCCCATCATGAGAGAGACGATGCGTGCGGGAGAAACCTTCGTGACGAGCGATAGACCGATCGGGGAGAGGTAGAGTTCGCCCACGGTGAGAAGAAGTGTACAGAAGACCGGCCAGAACCAGCTTCCCTTGTCCATGCCCACTTGCTTGGCACCGATGACCATGACGATGAAAGACAAGCCCAGAATCAGTGCGCCGATTGCCATTTTGGAGACACTCGAGGGTTCTTTCTTTCTCTTCGCCTGCCACATCCAGAACATGTCAAAAAGCGGCGCGAGCATGAAAATGAAAAGTGGATTGAAGGACTGGAACCAGGTGGACGGAATCTGGAAACCCAGCACGACCGGCCAGACGGTTTTCTCGTCCGCCCATGTCTGCATCGTATTTCCTTGCTGTTCGTAGACGGCCCAGAAAACGACGTTCAGGCAACAGAGCGCGACCAGAGCCCAGATGCGTTTCTTTTCGCCTTCATCGAGGGATTTTTTTTGTTCTTCCTTCGGTACGGCTTTGGTCACCGACAGGTTGTCCTTGGCGAGGTATTTCTGGCCCAAGGCATAGATCACAAGCCCCAGGCACATTCCAACACCCGCTGCGCCGAAGCCCCAGTGCCATCCCATTGTGGCGGCAAGTGTTCCGCAGACGAGATTGCAGATGAACGCTCCGAGATTGATACCCATGTAAAAAATAGTGAAGGCACCATCACGGCGCGGGTCATCGGCGGCGTAAAGGTTTCCGACCTGAGTAGAGATATTGGGTTTGAAAGCCCCGTTGCCGATGATCAGGAAGAAAAGTGCCACGAAAAACCAGTTTTCGAAAGCCATCGTGAAATGGCCGATGGCCATCAGAGCTCCACCGATAAAGACGGTTTTGCGCTGACCCCAGTAACGGTCCGCGAGGAACCCCCCCAGAAGCGGAGTCAAATAGACCAGACCTGTGTACCAGCCATAAATAACCGAAGCGTAAGCCCCTGGTACCGTATTGGGATCGGAGCTGATCAGATTGCGAATCGTCGCCCAACCGAGAACCAGGGCGGGATTTCCCTCACCGCGTTCCGCTCCTCCTTGGAGAATCTGGCGGGAAGCGACGAAAAGGTAATTCACCATGTAGAGCTTCAGCAGGCCGCGCATGCCGTAATACGAGAAGCGCTCCCACATTTCGGTGAAGAACAGTACAAAGAGCCCGATGGGATGCCCCAAGAATGTTCTCTGACTGGGTACGTTCAATACTAAAGTGCCGTTCGCCATGGGGCCCCCAAAAATAAATAACTTTTGGGAGTTTTAACCCGGCTGGTCAGTTTTTCATAACCTTTTTTATGTACTTACGCGGTACTTGTTCAGCTCTAGGCAGCTTTGCGGCCGCCCCCTGCGAAGGCTTTCAAATGGGCCTGCGCATAGCGTGAACCGATGATCCAGACAGGGCAGGGTGCATGACGGACCGTCTGCCGGACGGCACTGCCAGCAAGGGTTGCCGATACCGGACCGCTTTCGGCTTCCATCGCAATCAGCCCAACTTTGTTTTCGTCCGCAGCTCGCAGGACGGCTTCCCAAAGGCTGCCAGGTTGCTCGTCCACAATTGTGGTGATTTTTACACCGTATCTTTTCGCAAATTCAGACCAGGTTTGCGAGGTGCTCTCGGTCCGCTCGCGTTCATTTCGGAGGTAATCCTGCAGCATGTTCCAATACGAACTGGGGAAGATCACATTGGCCGACAAGTAGGGGCGAACCGGATAGGGGATAACATGAAGTAAAATCACCTCGGATTTGAGTTGGGCGGCCTCGGCAACCAGGCGCTTGAATACCTGGAAAGACTCAGTCCCGAATTCGGTTGGAAAAAGAATCCGGCGGAAGTCCGGAACTGACCGATAATGAGGTCCAACAGTCAGAACCGGAATCGGAGAGCGGAGTAAAAGACTTTCGGCAAAGCTTCCCAGGAACATACGTTTCAGGCCGCTTTTGCTATGGGTATTGGTCAGGATCAGTTCGGCTTTCTGTTTGAGTGCGAACTGGATCAGACTGGTGGCTCCGGCCGTAGTCGAGGTGGAGGTATGCGGAAGGATCCGGGGGGGCAGTAGTCCTGGAATTTTAACGTTTTGCAGAATCCGGCGGAGTCCTTGTTCGGCTGCTGAGCGATAATGTCCGATCCATACGGGTGAGAACTCCAGGGAGGGACCGGCGAGTTGCTCCTGGAGAATAAAAACCGGCAGAATTTCCAAGCTGAAGCTTTTGGACATGAGCTGCAGGGTCCGGATTGCATTGCGCTGCAGGGCACCTGCTCTTTCGAAAGCATCCAGAGCCCAGACGATTTTACGCGACTTTCTTGCCACGGGATTTTTTGCCGAACTCTTCATGAGAGATCCTCCAATCGGAAACAAAATGATGTTTGAACCAGGTGATCGCGTAGTCGGCAACTGAATCAAGCGTCCCCGGTTCCTCGAATAAATGGGTGGCTCCCTCGATGACCGTGAGCTGTCCTTTACGTAGCTGCAGGAGGGCATGGCGATTCAGTTCCAGAACCTGCTTGTCGAGATTTCCCACCAGAAGCAGGGTGGGGGCTTTCACCGAGGATAGCCGGTCCAGCGCCAGATCGGGACGCCCGCCGCGCGAGACCACGGCGCTGATGGTTTCTCCAAGCTCAGCAGCAGCATAAAGCGCGGCAGCCGCACCGGTGCTTGCCCCAAAATACCCTATGGCGATTCCCCGGCCATCACCGGGTTCGCGTTTCAGTTCCTGCTCAATTGTGCGGGTTGCCAGAATCAGGCGTTGACTCAGAAGTTCGATGTCAAAGACCGGAGAGCGTGAGCTTGCCTCGTATTCGGAAAGCAGGTCAAAGAGGAAAGTTCCCAAACCCTGGGCCTGAAGGCGCGCGGCAACATGAATATTCCGGGGGCTAAAACGGCTGCTGCCACTCCCATGCGCGAAAATCACAAGCCCTCTGGGGCGTGCGGGTAAAACAAGTTCACCGGCCATTCGTGCATGACCGTCCACAATGACCAATTCACGTACCACGCTCTGCGTGAAGGGCATCGGGGGGCGAAGCATATCTTCGACCTCTTTGTCGGAAACCTGGGGGAATTCTTCGTAAAACTGGCTGATCGCATAAAGATCTTCCGGGACATGCAGATAGATCGCTTCGTCGCATTCCGCAGAAAGCAGCTCGGCTGCAGAAGGGGAGGCGACAGGGGAGGCAATGATCAATTGGCCGGGCTTTTCTGCTCGAATCGTGCGTGCTGCCGCAAGCATCGTGTAACCCGTCGCAAGTCCGTCGTCGACTATGATGACCGTCCGTCCCGTTAAAGCCGTTCGCGGTCGACTGGCTGAATACCGCTTGCGCCTTTCCTGAAGTACTTGCAGCTGTGCCCTGATTTCCTGCTCGATGTAATCTTCGCTGATGCCCAATGCTGAAACCGCCTCCGAACGCAGAACCGCGCCGGTTTCAGCAACTGCCCCAATTGCGTATTCCGGATTTCCGGGAGCACCCAGCTTGTGAACCAGCAGGATATCGAGGTCGGCATCCAGCTGCTCGGCTACAATGCGCGCCATGGTGACCGAACCTCGTGGGATTGCTAAAACGAGCGGCCGTCGGGAAGCCGATTTACTTCGGTATTGTTTCAGTTCACGGGCCAGGAGGGTTGCAGCTTCAGTCCTGTTCTTGAATTTCATTTGTAAAATCTCACGACCAAGAGACGAGCAATAGCTGTGCCCCGTCGGTCTCGCGCCGGGCCCGTATTTCGCATCCATCAGAAAGTTGGAGGGGTGCGCTATTATGGCTTCGCTCAATTCTTACATTCAGAAAAAAATAATCGTGCTGCACGAAGACGACTCGACCCAGGAGGCGGCCCGTGCGATGCGGGATCATCACGCCTCGACAGTGCTGGTCGCCGGAGCTGAGGGCCATCTTGCAGGTTTGCTCACGGACCGGGATTTCACCATCCGACTGGTCGCGAATTCCGATTCCACCGATGAGCCCGTTTCCAAGATCATGACTGCTGATCCTATTACCGCTGATGAAGACTCTTCACTGGACGATATTCTGCAGTTGATGGAAGCCCATGGAATTCGCAGAATCCCGGTCCGGATCCGGCTTCAACCAGGAATAGCTGGCCCGCGCTGGGGGCTGGTGACACTGGACGATCTCATTGCGGGGGGAGCGGTTTCGATCCAGCGGCTGACCCGGATCGTCCGGGGTAAAGTCAGGCGGCGCATTGCCGGACTCTGGCGGGCGCGCTCGGAAGCTCATGTCCAACAGACGCTCAGGAATTTTTATCGACGGGTCGGCGATCTTGCGGACATCACGCCGGATCTCATGCCAGAGCTATCGTATTTTCTGTTGGGAGCACTCTTCCGGAGAATCAGTTACTCGGCCGCGAGCCATTTCACGGCACAGCTGCCCAAACAGTTGCAGGAGGCTTTGTTTGAACTTCCGGCCGGACCGGACCGCGATATCACCGCACATGCGATACTGGATGAAATGATCTTCCGGTTCCATTTTACGGAGGCTCACGCGTGGTCTGTCTTGCGGAAGTTTTACCTCGCGCTGGCCGAAGTCATGGGGCCACATCTGACGGAGCATCTGAAGGCAGAACTTCCCGCTGATCTGCAGGATCTCTTTGAGCAGCCACCGGAGCAACCCGCGATTCCGAAGCCCGGTGAAGAACGTTCGCGCAGGCAGGTGGGTAGGCTGGAATTGCAATCGCGTTCTTTCGAAAGCGGCCAGACCATACCCCGGGATTACACCGGGGATGGCGCCGATCGAAACCCGTCACTGGTCTGGTCTGGGATTCCCGCCGGGACTCAGGAATTCGCGCTGATCTGCGAAGATCCGGATGCACCGGCGCAGCAACCCTGGGTTCACTGGGTGGTTTACGGAATTTCCGCGAACACATCTCAGATTCCGGAAGGAATTCCCACTCAACCGGAAATCGAATACCCCGTCAGGCTCCGCCAGGGCAAAAACAGCTCAGGCCTGATTGGCTATCAGGGCCCCCTGCCTCCGAAGAGCCACGGCTTTCACCGGTATTATTTCAGACTTTACGCACTGGATGCTGAAATCGCGCTGCCGCCGGGCGCGACAAAAGGGGAACTGCTCGAGCAGATTTCAAATCACATCGTTGCTGAAGGCTCGCTTCTGGGAAGGTACCGTCGAGAGGTCGTAGGCAGACGTCACGATGCGGTTGCGTGAAAGACGAAGCAGTTTACTTGCCCAAAAACGGGCTCAGGACCATGTAGGTGACGAAAGCGACGGTTAAAGACGCCGGGATGGTCAGGATCCAGGCCCAGATGATCCGTTGGGCAATGCCCCAGTTCACGGCACTCAGCCGCTTTGAAAGCCCCACACCCAAGATCGAGGAAGTGATAACGTGCGTGGTGCTGGTCGGCATTCCCATGGCAGACGCCCCCAAGATAACGGCAGCGGATGCCGTTTCGACGCAGAATCCATGCACCGGCTGCAGCTTCACGAAATCCCTGCCTACGGTTTTGATGATGCGCCAGCCACCGGCTGCCGTACCCAGGGCCATCATGGTTGCGCAGGAAAGCTTGACCCAGGTCGGAACGGAGAACTCCTGGAGCGCGCCGTAGCTCATCAGGGCCATGACGATGATACCCATGGATTTCTGCGCATCGGCCGTACCGTGTGAAAAGGCCATGACGGCGGCTGAAACAATTTGCAGCTTGCGAAACCGTTTATTGAGGAGCGCGGGATGAGATTTGCGAAAACTCCAGAACATCGCGATCATGAAAATGAAACCGATCACAATGCCAAGAATGGGCGAAAGAATCAGAGCGAGCACGATCTTCTTGAGTCCCTCCCAATGAAGGACTGAAACGCCGGCATGAGCAATTGAAGAACCCATGATTCCGCCAATGATCGCATGCGAAGAGGAAGACGGTAGACCGTAGTACCAGGTGATCAGATTCCAGATAATCGCGCCGACAACCCCGGCCAGAATCACCATCTGCGTGACGGAAGCCGGATCGACAATGCCCTTGCCGATTGTTGCTGCAACTTTGGTGGAGATCACGGCTCCCAAGAAATTGAGGCCTGCTGCCATGATGATCGCCCATTTGATCGACATGGCCCGCGTGGACACACAGGTCGCAATCGCGTTGGCTGTATCATGAAAGCCGTTCACATAATCGAAAATCAGGGCTACCGCGACGACAAGGACGAGCAGCAGCAGCGCGTGATCAGGCATTCTTCACCACGACGCTTTCGATAATATTTGCCGCATCTTCCACCTTGTCAGTGGCGCGCTCGAGGGTTTCGTAAATTTCTTTCCATTTGATGAGCTGGATCGGATCTTTCTCCTCGTCAAAGAGCCTGCTGATGGCGTCCCGGCAGACGCGGTCGGCTTCGTTCTCGAGCTCATTGGCTTCAACCCAGTACTGCGAAATATTCGCTTCGCCGGAGCCGAGCGCCTTGACGGCCTTGTCGATTGCGTGGGCGCCCTTAAGGATCAGGAAAGCGAGTTCCTTGGCGGCGGGTGTGGGTTTCTCCACGTTATACATGACGACGCGAACCGCGGCGGCATCAATGAAATCGATCATGTCATCGAGTTTCGAGGAGAGCGCATAAATATCCTCCCGGTCGAAGGGAGTCACGAAGCTCTTGTTCAGTTTATCAATCACCTCGTGAGTGATGTGATCAGCGCGATGCTCGACGTCCTTGATCTTGCGGCGGCTTTCTTCCGGATTGTGGAAGTCATCCATCATCTCTTTCAGAAGAACGGCCCCTTCGACAATGGTCTGAGTCATCTCGTGAAAAAGCTCAAAAAATTTCTCTTCTTTGGGAATCAGTCCGAACATGAGTTGCTCCTTGCTTTTGGGTGCGTCAGGTATACGTTAACTGACGGTCGAAATCCAGTTCGACAGTTTGCCCAGTTCGTCTTTTTCTCCCACCAGCCACAAGGTATCGCCCAGCTGGATTTTCATGTCGGAATTGGGATTGATGAGCCGGGCTTCAGCCCGCTCCAGTCCTACGACCATGGCTCCGAAAGTCTCCCGAATTCCCGATTCACGAATGGATTTGCCGATCAAAGGGCTTCCGTCGGTGACACGCACGGGGGTCTGCTCGTATTGGTGAGTCGCTGAGAACCGATTAGCGAGGCCGGGTGGTTTTTCAATCGCTGCACGTACCGACTCGAGCTGCTCATCGGTTCCCAGGACCAGCAGTTCGTCCTTGGGCAGGATCAACTCGTCTGGTTTGGGGGCAACAATGGATTTGAGCCCCCGCTGAAGTACAACGACATTGATCCCCGCGCGACTGCGCAGATTGGCTTGCGCAATGGTCTTCAGGACAAAAGTCGAGTTCGGATGCACCTTCAGGCGGACAAGATGGGCATCCCAGGGCGCGAGATGACGGATGAGATCCCGGGGTGCCGGAGTTTTCTGAATCGTGTCGAAAGTCGCCAGAAAACGTTTTTCGAACCACTCATATGAGCGCTCCAGATGGGAGCGGAAGAAAAAGAAAAGCATTAAGGTGAAAGTGGCGCTCAGAAGAAAAACATATTTCAGCGGCAGAAATCTGGGGCTCAGAAATCCAATCCAGATGAGCGTCAGGAAACGCATGAGTAGCAGGACCGCCCCTGGGGGCAGTGTGGAGTGATAAGTCTGGAAGCTGTTCAGCATCGCCCAGACAAAAGGTGAGGATACCAGCATGGCGAGTAACCAGGCTCCAAGGCCGCGGCCCAGTTCGTAGGTTGATGCGCCCGTGGGTATTCCGCCGCTCAAGGCACCGATGGTGAAAAACATAGCGGTCACCAGCAGACCATTGAGCGCCCATTTGAAAAGCAGACGGTAAAAAACTTTTTTGGTGGCGGTATCCGCAGCCCGCTCCTGGACCCAGTTCACATACTGAACCAGGACGGTGCGTACCCCTACGGGCAGGCGATTCTCGAGTTTCACTGCAAATTTATGGGAGACTCGGATCATGTAGGGCGTTGTGAAGGTGGTCAGGACAGAAATGGCGACTGCGACCGGATAAATGAACTCACTCGCGTTGAGCGTGAGCGCCAGTCCGGCAATGATGAAGGAGAACTCACCGATTTGTGCGATCCCGAAGCCGACTTGGACGGCGGTACGCAGGGTTTGTCCCGTGAGCAGCCCGCCCAGAGTGGCACCCATGACTTTGCCACCCACCGTCAGAAGTGTCAGCGCGAGAATGGTTCCCTTGTAATTCCAAAGGGTCACCGGGTCGATCATCATCCCGACTGAAACGAAGAAGACAGCGGCGAAGAGGTCGCGAAGAGGCTCGATCCGCTCCTGGATCCGGAAGGACTCGGTGCTCTCTGCCAGAATAGAGCCCATGATGAAAGCTCCGAGTGCGACCGAATATTCAAAATAACCCGAGAAAACAACGAGCCCCAGGCAGAGGGCGACGGAAACAATCGTCAGCATTTCATTCGTTCCGACGCGCCCCACGTACTTCACAAATCTCGGAACCAGGAAGTACCCGGTGGCAAACCAGGCACCGATGACGAGGATCAGTTTTCCGAAAGCGACCAAGAGTGAGGCTCCTCCCGAGCTGGCCGAGCTGGCCAAGCTGGCCAGGCTGCCCTGGGTCGACGAAAATGTCGAAAGAGCGACCAGGATCAGGATGGCAATCAAGTCCTCTACGATCAGAATCGCGAAAATCATTTCGGCAAAGCGCCGGGTCTTTAGATTCATCTCATCCAGGGCCCGGACCAGAATAGTGGTGGAGGAAATGGAGATCATGGCGCCAAGGAAAAAGCATTCCATCGTCGACCAGCCCAGAAGCCGGCCTGCGCCAAATCCGAGAAGATTCATGACTGAGACTTCAATAATGGCAGTCAGTGCTGCTGAAACACCGACGCGAGCAAGCTTGCGAAAGCTGAACTCGAGTCCGAGCGAGAACATCAGGAAGATGACCCCAAGCTGAGCCCAGGTGGCAATGCTTGGGCGATCCACTATTTGGGCATAAGGCAGAAGTGATTGTCCGACGAGCGTTCCGGCAACGATATAGCCCAGTACGACGGGTTGCCGGAGTTTTTGGAAAATCAGGGTGACTATTCCCGCAACCGCCAGAATAAGCGCGAGATCTCTGATCAGGGGCGGGAGCTGCTGAAGGATATGAGAGGTGTTGTGCATGTCTTTTAAGCTCATCCTAGCACGGGTCGGGCGTTCCGTCAGGCGTTCCCTCAGTCAGAAGCTGCCGGTCTGCTTGTTTTCTCGGGCTCGCTATGCTGTATTGTCGAATATGAATTTCAAAATGAACCTTTTGGTCATAATGGTTGGGCTGGGGTTGTCGGGCTGCGCGGGGCGTGGGGGTACGGGCTCCTGCTATGTGATTCAAGCCGGTTCGCCGACAATCGGAGCGGATATCGGCATTGGAGATCCATCGTTTGGGTCAGGCGCACAGATTCTGGCCCAATCTTTCCAAATAGCGACTCCAACCATCATTACGGGAGTTGAGATTCCCTTGTATAAAGTCGGGACTATCACGGACCCAGAGGTTCAGACGGTGAATCTTCGGATTGAGACGAACCCTTCCGGTCAGAATCAACCGAGTGGTATTCTGGCGGGCACCCATGCTGAAGGGGAACTTGCGATTTCTCAGATTGGCACTGATTACAATTTTTATAAGTTCACTTTCACTGGAGGAATGACCCTGCAACCAGGGACGTACTGGATCCGGGTGAGTGGAACCTACACGAGCTCTGCCACCAACCATGTGAAATGGGTGGCTCATGACGGGGCTGGTGGCTACGGGGATGGTCACGCTGCGTATTTCAACAATACGAGCTGGATCACGAGTGGTTTTGGCTTGAGAGATTTTCTCTTCAACCTGGACTGCTAAAAACTCAAGCCAGGAAAAAGTTTAAACAACAGGAGTACGAACGAAAGCACGACCAGGACACTGACGGTGCTCCAGCCGATGAGGTTGGTCCCTTTCCGGTTCGTGTATTGGCCCATGATTTCCTTGTTATTGACGAGGTAGATCATGGATACGAGCACGACCGGCAAAAGGATTCCGTTGATGATCTGCGTCCAGAGCGTGATCTTGATGAGCGGCGCGTTCGGAATCAGAATGATGCCCACTGAAACAATCAGAATGGTCGTGTAGAGTTTGTAGAATTGTGGGGCCTCTTCCCAGGTTTTATCGATTCCGGCTTCATATCCGAAGGCTTCACAGACGTAAAAAGCGGTTGCAAGTGGCAGAATGGTCGCCGAAAAGATCGACGCAATGAAAAGTCCGAACGCAAAGAGCTGGGAAGAGAAAGCCCCGGCCAAAGGCTTGAGGGCAATGGCGGCATCGGCTGCTTCTTCGATCCGGATGCCGAGGGGATGCAGGGTCGACGCGCAGGCGACAATGATAAAAAACGCGACTACCACCGTTGCAATGCAGCCAATCACGACATCAAGTACGGTATATCGGTACTTGTCGATGCTGAGGCCTTTTTCGATCACCGCCGATTGCATGTAAAACTGCATCCAGGGCGCAATGGTCGTGCCGATCATGCCGATGACGATCTCCACGTAAGGAGCGTCAAATTTGATTTCGGGCCGGATGACGGCCTGGCCGATCTGGGCCCAGTCGGGTTTGGCCATGATCGCCGAAAATACATACGAGAGAAGGAAGACGCTGAAGATCAGAAAGATTTTTTCAGCCATTTGATAATTGCTTTTGACCACGAGTAACCAGACGAGCAGCGCGGAAATCGGGACTGAGATGTATTTACTGATTCCGAAGATGGCCATGCTGCCGGCGACGCCGGCAAATTCCGTGGTGGTGTTGCCGATATCGGCGATGAGGAGTCCCATGAAAATTAAGAAAGTGATTTTTACACCAAAGTTCTCCCGAATCAGATCCGCCAGGCCTTTGCCCGTCACGATTCCCATTCGGGCATTCATTTCCTGAATGACGATCAAAACAAAGAAAGAGGGAATGAGAGTCCAGATGAGATTGTAGCCATAGAGGGCGCCAGCGACGGAATAGGTCGTGATTCCGCCGGCGTCATTATCGACGCTCCCGGTGATGATGCCGGGACCGAGGATACTGAGAAAAATCGCCACTCGGGCCCAGTTCTTCCGAAAAGTGGATTTGATCGGCGCCACAATCGTGCTGTCTCTCATAGGGTGACTCGTTTGTTTTTGAAAATTTCATGGATGATGTCATCGATCACGATTGTACCGAGAACGGTGCGGTCGTCGGCAATAACAGGCACTGAAAGCAGGGTGTATTTGGAAATCAAACGGGTCAGTGAGCCGACGTGTTCGGTGTCACCGATGGCGATGGGTTTTGTTTCCATGATCGCAGAAAGAGGAAGGGCGGGATCATTGATGACGAGGTCTCTGAGCGAGACTTCGCCAAGCAGATGCTGGGCTTTGTCCAGAATGTAAATCGCATACAGGACATCGGCATCGGGTTTGAGCCGTTTGAGTTCACTGAGGACCATTGCGATGGTGGTCTCAGGCGAGAAAGTCAGGAAGTCAGTGGACATGAGACTTCCTGCGGTGTCTTCCGGGTACTCCATGAGTTCCCGCACTTCGATGGAGGTGGCGCGATCCATTTCTTCGAGGAGCTGCTCGGCTTTGTCCTCATGCAGGTCGCTCAGGATGTCGGCGACTTCATCGGAAGGCATTTTCTCAAGCACGTCTGCCGCTTTTTCGACCGGAAGGTCTTCAACAATGCTGACTTTGGCATCGTCTTCCATTTCTTCCAGAACGTCTGCGGCTTTTTCGTGGTCAAGCGAGGTGAAGAGGGCGTTACGGGTCTTGGCATCGAGATCTTCGATGATGTCCGAAAGATCGGAGGGATGAAAAGTCAGGAGTTTGGATCGCGCGACGGATAATTTGATGTTCCGGCTCTGCTGAGAGAGGACTTCGATATCACTCCACAGAATGAGGCGGCTCGGGACGGAGCGTTTGAAGACGCCCAGAAGTGAGGTCGTGAATTCAACCACTCCGAGGCGGCGCAGAAGTCCGCTGGTACCGACGTCCACAGCGACGGGGTAGGCGCCAGTGACCAGGAAGGCGAGGCGGATGTCATTCACGCGCACGAGTTTCTTGTCATTCACATCGACAATCTGCTGATCGAGAATGTTGCGGCAGAGTTGGGAATGGGTGTTGCCGATGGTGAAGGGGATCTCCTGCTTGCAGATGAGGGAGTAGCGGTGTTCTTCGACGGTGATGGCAAAGCCTTCCCAGGCCAAAGTGATGGTGCCCTGGTATCGGGCAGAGCGACTTTTGATAATGCAGGCCACGACGCGGGGGCGTTCTTCGTTGTTGATGACGAGATCTTTGAGGGTGCCGAGGCGCTCACCGGATTGCAGAAGTACGGGAACACCAATCAAATTGCTGAGGTAAAGCGAACTAAAGCTGCGTGTTAAAGTCGTGTGGGTCATAAGTTCACTCGTTGTTTACTTGTTCGCAAGGGGCGTTCGGGTCAAAAATCGCTTTTCTTTTGAGTCCTTAGTACTATCTTGGTGCATTATGTCAAATAAATTCTGAAGAGGGTTGACGATGCCCGTCCAGCTCGGTAGACAAGGGCGGCTATGAAAAAAATCATTATGTTTCTCATGTTTTTTGCGACCACATCTGCCTTTGCAGGTTCATTGAAAATCACTGCCGATACGGATTACAAAAATACCGTCTGGACGGGGGTTGAGTTGGGTCGCCTTTACAGCGCCAATATTCTTCCCGCCAACCCGGAAGCTGCCGCCGCATTGGGCAAGCTCGATGCGCGCAAGGAGTACACTTGCACGAGTGATTACTATCTGGGCAGCATCGGCAATTTCAACTCGGGCAACGAAAAAGGCGTGATCATGCTTTACTCGTTGTCGGGGTGCAAAGCTACGCGCTGAATTTAGCGGACAATAAAGTGACTCAAGCGTTTGAAATTTAATTTGGCATAATTTAATGATTGAAATAGCCTCTTAAAAAAAAAGAGGTGATTCAATGTCCAAAAGTTTTTTATCGGCATTTTTTTTCGTATTTTTATTGTCACTTTCATCCTCGGCCCAAGCCATGGACATTTCAGTCCAGATCAGTCCTGTAGCGGTTGCTCCTGCTGAAGTTTCGGCGTTCGGAATCAATGCCGGTTGGGAACGGTTTAAGCAATCATCAATTACCTGAGCTTTGGAATTCTCGGTGACTGGACGGAAGGCAACACGCGTTCAACTCTCTCAACAGCTTATCTCTTCGGAATTGGTTCAGATCTTTATTGTGGTGGTCGCGTTGGAATCATCAGTAGCAGTACCTCTTCTTTGGATCTGGGCTACGGCGCCATCGCGCTCCGGAGACAGCCTAAAGACAGAGATGGATTTTATGAAGTGAACCTCAGTCTGACGGGCGCAGCGTACGGCACGGCTTCGCTGGGGATTAGGTTCTAATTTTCTGACCATTAAAACTATTTCGATGAGCAGAAGTGGTGTCACTGTGCACTTCCGACGTAATAAGCGCAATCGGTTGGTCAAGTATCAGGAGTCCAAACATGCTGCTTTTGCCCACGGGGTCGGAGTGAACATGAGAATAGTTATTGGCTTCTTCTTACTGGCTGCATTGGCGGGACGCTCTTAAGACCTCGGCGTCTTTGTCGTGGAGAGGAGCATCTTGGTTACCATAGATGGCTTCATTACCAGCGGACTCAAGTAAATCCGCAACAGGGCCTTCCCAGCTCTCTCCTGATCCATCTTCGCACTTTGTTAGACTATGGACTTCTACTGCTTCCTCGTCGCCAACAGAGGCAGGATTGCGCTTAGAGTTCTTCCCAATGCTTGCGCAACCGGTTACTGCAAATATGGATAAAATCAGTTTAAACGGATCTGCCCCGTCATGTATGGACCCGCCCTGCGATGCAAGGAAAAACAAGATCATTACAGCAGAGTGTGAATAGGATGCATTCATGTATTCGGCCTTTATACGAAGCCAATGCTTCTGGCCCTGATGGAATGTGCGCACTCTCTCCCAATCAATAGCACGGCCTCGAGGGCCTTCGACGGGGCAGGGTTTTGAGAGTACTGGTCCTACCTGTTTTGCCATCACGATTATTCTTCCTCGCAATCCTCTGACGAAATATTTTTAAACTACTATTTGATTACGCCGCGGCACTGTATTCCTCATTTCTTGCCATCAACACCCACATCTGCCGCGCATTTTTATTGGCTAGTGCCACAGCAGCCCGGTTGCACCCTCGTCGCTCGACAAGCCTGTTGAGCCACTGCGTTCTTTTTTCCTGTGAATCTTCATCCCGCCATCGAATGACCGCACGTGCCCCATGAATCAGCAGTGTTCTCAAGTACACATCTCCTCTCTTACTTATCCCCAGAAGTCGTTCCTTACCCCCACTTGAGTGTTGCTTCGGCACTAACCCGAGCCATGCAGCAAACTGGCGCCCATTGGTAAAACTGGACGGATCGCTAACTGCAGCGACCAAGGCGGTAGCCGTCATCGGACCGACACCCGGCACCTTCGAAAGTTTTCGGCAAACTGGGTGCGATCGATAAATCGCCTGGATTTTGTCATCCAGTTTCGCAATCCTCAGATCCAGATCACCGAGTTCACTGCCCAAGTCCGTAAACGTCTGCTGGCTCATCGTTGTCATTTGCCCTTGGTCAACCGCCTTTTCTACGGCCGCAGTCAGGTTGTTACGAACTATTCCTACACTCTTTGAAAGTACTACTCCGTACTCGGCCAGTACCCCTCTGATCTCGTTAACCAAAGCGGTGCGGGAACGCACGAGGCGGCTCCGAACACGATGCAGGCTTTGAATGTCTTGTTGCGCAACGCTTTTAGGCGACACAAACCGCATATTTGGACGAAGCATCGCCTCGCAGATCGCCTCGGCATCAGCCGCATCGTTCTTGTTTGACTTCACATAGGGCCGGACAAACTGAGGCGAAATAAGCTGATACTGTGCCCCAGTTTGGCAAACTCTCGAGCCCAATAGTTCGCACCGCCACAGGCTTCCATTCCGATTCGGCAATGCGGGAGGTTCACTACAAAAGAAAGAAGCTGCGATCGTGAGAGCTTCTTTCGCAGGACAATATTCCCTCGCGCATCCACGCCGTGAAGTTGAAAAATATTCTTCGCCAAGTCTATGCCCAGTACCGCTATATCCATAATTACATGCCTCCTGTTTTCGTTTTTGAATGAATTGAAATTTTTCAATAATCATTCTGCCCCTGATGAGCAAATTGAAAACAGGGCGGGTCCATTTCATTAATAGCTGACCACCACTTTATCTAAAATTCCCTGTCTTTCCGGAAACGGCGCGACCGTCAAGCTAGTGCTTGATGACGCACTAGAGGTGCGTCGGCTCTTCCTTCAAATTTTGTTCGAAACGATCGCCTTCGTTCAAATTAGTTCCAAGCTCGTTTCGCGGTCCGATCCATTTCCGTAGTGTAGATTTCTTGCGTAGGTTTATTGGAACCGGATGTGTTGAAAATTAAGTCTTCTATAATTTCAACAGTTTGTTGAAATTATCGTTGCCAGAGTGACTCACTGTCTGTATACACCTCGCCATGAACGGAACAGACTTCTACAGAATAAGCTTAAAAGAGGAACTGTCGCGGCGATGCGATCGAAACCCGCGATACTCGATCCGCTCTTTTGCCCGAACTCTGGGAATCGATGCGGGAGCGCTTTCTCGGATACTTTCCGGCAAGCAGATACCCTCATTTAAGATGACTCAGACGTTTCTCAATACTCTTGATTTAACTCCCGAAGAGCAAGAGCAGTTCCTTGCTTCTATAGCTGAGACTCATCGAGCGCGTGCACCGATACGCTTAGGTCGCGGTTTTAAGCGAGTGAAAGCACAACCGGTCCGGACGACTGAGCTCAGTATTGATACCTATCGAGTGATTGCGGATTGGTATCATGCTGCGATCATGGAACTTACTTTTACAAACGGTTTTGATTCTTCTCCAAAGGCTATCGCACAAGAGCTAGGCATTACAGAACTTGAAGCCAGTCTCGCTATTGACCGATTGATTCGTTTAGAATTAATGGAAAGCCGCAATGGTCGACTTGTTAAAACGAATCTACAACTTTCAACGGCTGACAAGCACCTCACAACACCAGCACTCAGAAAGAATCAACGCCAGTTTCTCGAAAAAGCGATCGAATCCTTGGAAGACGCCCCGATTGAGCGGCGAAGCATGACTTCAATGACGATGGCTGTCAATGAATCGAAGATGCCCGAAGCAAAGCAACTCATCCGCGAGTTTAATCGAAAACTTTGTAGTCTTTTGGAATCTGGAAAACGAGGTCGTGTGTACAACCTCAGTATAGCCCTTTACCCCCTTCAGAAAGAGCAGGAGTAATATCATGATGAATTGGACAGTTGGTATCAGTTTGACCTTAATGTTATTCTTTAATCCCTATGTTACCGCACAGGCGGGGACAGAGGCACATGGAGGCGATGTTGTCCGCTGCAGTAGTTCTGCCGAAAATGGGTTGAACGGAATTTTCGCACTGGACTATGTCGCTGGACTGGACCTTAGGCAGCAGCCCACACATCCAGCTCCGGTGAATTCTTGGACAGAATCCAAGCAGCGATTAATGGATGTCTTAAAGTGGAAGGCGCCAGCGCTGCTCAGCTCTTTTCAAGAGTTCGCAAGCTCAGTTGAAACAAACGGGCTTTTGGGTAAGCGCATTTGGCGCGGAGGCTTCGGGGAGCTGGTACAGTTGGCTGACGAGGAGTTAGTCAGACATGTTCCGGCGAATTGTCGAACATTCACTGACCAAGGCCGTCCGCAGGCAATTCAAGCTGTGATTCGCCAACAGCTTGCATCAAAGCTAGTTTATGAGTATGACGAATCAATTTTGCGAGAGCTTGACTCACGCCCACTTCAGTATTCTTTTTTGATGGTTCACGAGTGGCTGTGGGATCACTTCAAAAGTGCTGCCGTCATTCGGCAAGTCAACCACTTCCTTCACAGCACGGAAATTGAACAGCTGACTGCGATCCAGGTACAGGCAATATTGAAGGAGTTTGGGCTCAATCTCGAATCATCAAATTCGAATTATTTTCAAAATATGTTTGCGGAACTCATTCGAGCTGATGATGTCGATAGCATTGTTCGACTGAGGCGCGAGTTGAATGGTCTGCCGGTCTTTTCTTGGATCGGTTTTGATCTCCTGAATAAATCGGGCAGACGGATCGTGAAAATGTTTCTTTACAATAGTATGGGTTACTATCCCGAGCATGGCGAGGCGATCCCTCCGCATCATGCTGCTGCCGCGTTCGGAAGCGCACGAGTCTTTGCCTATCTGCAAGAAATAAGTCCTCTGCCTAATGACCATTTGACGCGCGCTCTTGCGGAGGTTTTTTACGCTGGTCACTTTGAAATGTTAGACCAGCTCTTTCTGACTTATCCCGGTTTGGCGGCCAATATGCTCGGAGACTTTAGTAGCTGGGGCCATGTTTCTCAAGGGTGTCCCGGCTGTTATCCGTATCGGCTTCACGATCTTGTTCGGGAGTATCCCGATACCTTCGGTTACATCATTACGCGGAAATTGCGTCCTCTAATTCCGGATCTTGAAATTGCCCGGATGATCGCTAACAGCAGTCCCGATACCATCCGGATTCTGAATGAGGACGGATACAATTTATCAACTGTTTTTCAGAGCGATATTAGTCCGTATTTTGGCGAAGATTTAGGAAGAAGAATAGGCGGCAGCCTAACGGTACGGAATCCAAGTCTTTTGCTCCTTGTTGCTGCTGCTGGCGCATCCCGAGAAACTCTTAGTGAAATGGTTGTCAGGGGCCACTTGAATGTAAATATGCGCTTTTCGGTAACGGATGGTAGCCGTCGCTGGTTCAAGGATCGCAAAGTTTCGATCATCGAAATCTTAGAGAATGTTGTTGAACTGTACCAGGAGTGGCCACCGCAAAATCTAGACCCAAACCGGATTCGTGGGGCGATTCTATTTCTACGAGAACTTGGGGCCAAATAGCGGTTTTTCCCTAGGAGATATTTATATGAAACTGTTCGTAACGTGTTTCGGGATGCTGTTGTTGTCTTCTTTCGCGGCAGAAGGAGCAATCGATGATCCACATTCATGCCTCTCGAAATTTCAGGATCTAAAAGTGACTGGCAGCTGGGTTGGCTGTAATACGAGGTTGTCTTGCGACAATCGTACATTAAAGGCGCAAGCACTGTCCAAGCACATAGGAATATATCGGCTAAAATCAACGTGCAAACTGGGCACCCTGCCAGAACAAGTTGAAGTTCAGTTTGAGCCGAATGTTCACACCGTTGACGTGGCAAGCTGTCATGAGGAGGTCGAACTCAACGGCCACCTAAGGGTTTCCTCAAATCAGAAGGCTCTGGTAAACGCGCCTTTTATTAATCACGGCTTCATCGCCATTGACAATCCGTGGGCAACCTCGCATTTGCGAGCAGTATCTTGGAAGTACTCGTCCCTCTTTGGGAAACTTATTCTGCGCGTTCGGACCTGCAGCAATAGCATGGCCCAGGTATTCAGTGATTGCGGCTTCTCGCTTTCGAACAAGATCGCCGAAATCACGTTCGATGAGGATCGATTGAGAATTGAAATCTACGAGAACTTAGATTTTCGGCTTGGAGCTTACGTTCCTTCCGACGCGGCCGACTGTTGGTACGAAAAGGTGGGATCTCATAAATTTCTTGAGTTCTCGACGACCGGCAAAGAAATGATTTAGAACCTTTCAGTCATAAGAAGAACCCGAGCTTTTAAATGGCGCACCCGGAGAGATTCGAACTCCCGACCAACTGGTTCGAAGCCAGCTACTCTATCCAACTGAGCTACGGGTGCGTAGCCAAATTCTTACTTCAAAACCCCCGATTGCGGCAATACTTATTCGCCAACACCTACTTGTCGCAGTCGTAGCAGCCTTCCTGGTCAAAATGCTCCGGGTCCTCCACCTGAATCGTCGTATGATAAATCCCGTACTTGGAACGAAGCAGCGTGTTGGCAGCCGATAAAACGTTAGTACTTGGCTTGGCAATCAGATGGACCGAAAGCGCGAGTCGTCCGGTCGAAACTGTCCAGACATGCAGGTCGTGAACTTCCGAGACATGGGGGACCGTAAGAAGCTGCTTTTTGACCTGATCCAAGGGTATCCAGCTGGGAGCGGATTCCATCAGGACTGCAACTGCTTCTTTCAACAAGCTCCAGGAACTGATCACCATCAGGACGGCAAAAAAGAAAGTCACAATCGGATCGATCAGTCGCCAACCCGTCAGCCAGATCACCAGACCTGCGATGATCGCGCCGACACTCCCGAGCGCGTCTGAAATCAGGTGAAGGTAAGCTGCGCGAACATTGATGTTATGCTCTTTGGAACTGTGGAGCATCTTCATGCTCAGGAAGTTCGCAGCCAAGCCGATCGTGGCAACGACAAAGACGATTTTGCCGTGAACCTCGGGGGGAGCTTGCAACCGTGCAAAGGCCTCATAAACCAAAACGCCCGCAATGGCCCAGATCAGTAGACCACTAGCCAGCGCGCCAAGAATTTCGGCACGGTGGTAACCAAAGCTCATCGAACCCGAATAGGGCCTGCGGGCAATCCAGATCGCAAAAAGGCTCAGCAGCATCGCTCCCACGTCCGTCAGCATGTGGGCACCGTCGGAAATCAGCGCCAAACTATTGGCGAGCCAGCCCCCCACCAGCTCAACCACCATGAAGATCAAAGTCACGATCATCGCCCCGATGATTGCCTTCGGCGCCTGACCCTCCATATGTGCATGACTGTGGGCGTGCCCGTGGTGTTCGTGATGTTTGTGCCCGGCCTTTTCATCGTGTTCGTCGTGATCATGACCGTGGTGGGGCTGGGGATGCTTTCTCATACTGTCCAGAATTGCACATTGCTGCTTGTATTGAAAGACCCCCGGCACCTTGCAGTTGTTTACACACGGCGCAGTTACCCTTAAGATGTTCCTATGGCATTAGGTGACCAATACGTAACCTGGAATCTGGAACAGATACTCGTGGGTGAACCGCTTCCAGGCAATGTCTACGTTCACATTGATTTTCGATTTATTACGTTCCGCGCCGAAGGCGATACGATCGATCGAATTGCTTTTGACCGCTTGCTCTTCAAGAAGATCCGCAGCGTTTTCATCCTCGAGCAGGACCGACCCAAATTTCAAAACTGGTACGGCAAGATCCAGGAAGCCGAAGCCGCAACACCGGTTGAGCCGCTCGCACCCCAGAACAAGGAATTCCCCAAGGTTCGTGAGGAAGCCCATCGCAAAATGATGGATATTTTCCTGTCTGATCACCCCGATAAAATTGTGCAGCAGACACTCGAAACGAGTAAAAAGCTCGTCGTCGAAGTCATGAAGTTCCCCTATGCCGTCAAAACACTTTCGCAACTGCAAAGTTTCTCACGCAGCTCGGTGGACCATTCCGTCAACGTCAGTATTCTGAGCACTTATCTCGCCATGCAGATGGGCTATTCCCATGCCTTGATCCTGCAGCATGTCGGCATGGGCGGGCTTCTGCACGATATTGGTAAACCGCGCATTAAAGTCTCCGATAGTGAGACTCCGGAAGTGATCGCCATAAAAATGAAGGATCACCCCACGATGGGTCTCAGGATTCTCGATACGCAGTCCAAAGTGCCCAATGAGGTCAAAATGATCGTGGCCCAGCATCATGAAACCCATGACGCCAGCGGCTACCCCAAGAAGCTTCGTGGCAGCGCCATTTACGATCTGACCCGGATTGTCGCCATCGCCAACGTATTTGATAATATTGTCTCCAACGGGAAGGGGACTTTGCGTGAAAGGCAGAAGGCCGCGATTAACGAAATCGACCAGAATCTTTTTCGCAAATTTGATCCGCAGAAACTCGAAAAGGCTCTCAAAATCCTGAAAATGGGCGTCTGAGCCGACGCTTGCGACGCATAAACGCGCGGCCTCAGCGCGAACTCGCTCTTTTCAGCCGATCAGCAATCGCAAAGCCCAGACCTTCTTCACTCGCGCAGGGTTCAGCGAACAGGACCTGTGCCGCCGAATCATCCAGAGCGCGCAGTTCCGCAAAAAGATTACGGGCGATTTTTTCAAAGCTCCCGTCACGGCTCAAACTTCGCACTTCCAATGCCTCTCCCAAAAGCGGTTGGAGACGCGCCTTGATCTGCGCTGAATCACCGGACATGACCAGGATTCCGATGCGGGTATCCGGGGCCAGGCCGAAATCCTTGCGATCGAGTTTAAATCCGGGAGAACTCACGGAGCTGTTTAAAATATAAAGAGGCTTCTTCGGGGCATAATGACTTTTCAATAATCCGGGTGAAGCCGCGGCAGTTCCGGTCGGCCCAGCCAGAGTGATTTGCTCCGCAGGAATTGTCACCGCCTGCGTGACTTTCTGAATGTCTGCGGCAGTAATCCGCCCCGGACGCAAAAGCTGCAATTCGCCTTCATTCGATACCGCGAGAACCGTGGACTCCAGCCCGATCTCGCAGCGTCCGCCATCGAGAATCCAGGAGATCCGGCCGCCGAGTTCGGCAGCCACGTCCTGTGCGGAGGTCGGGCTGATCCGGCCGAAACGATTAGCGCTGGGTGCCGCCAGGGGTATGCCGGCTTCAGAAAGAAGCTTCTGCGCAACGGGATGAGCCGGCATTCGGATCGCAACCGTCTGCAAACCACTGGTCGCCAGATCCGGTACTTTGCTCGTTTTGGGAAGGACCAGCGTCAGCGGACCCGGCCAGAAGGCCGCGATTAATTTCGAGGCACGCTCGCGCGCAAGGGGGTTCATCGTTTCAAGGTCAATCAGTCCGTTACTCTCGAGCTCTTCGAGCGAATTCCAGGCTTCGGGAACATGAATGATCAAAGGATCGAAAGTGGGGCGTTCTTTGGAACTGAAAATCCGGGTCAGGGCCTCTGTCGAAAACGCATTACCTGCCAGGCCGTACACTGTTTCCGTCGGCATCGCGACCAGCTCATCGGCACGCAAAGCATTCGCCGCGAGCCGGATTTCTTCTGCGGTGGGTTGCATCATTCGAGTCTTGCGAGTCTTGGAAATGAGCTTCCAGACTTCTTCCATTTTCATTCCGCGTGAACCTTTGATGAGAATGGCGGAATCGGGCTTTGCTTCCGTGACGAGGATTGAACCCATTTCAGCCTGCGTCTGAAAATGCCGCAGATCGCCCGGATAACCGCGGGTTTGGAGTTCGGCGTGAAGAACTCTCATGATCGGGCCGTACAGATAAACATGCTCAATGCCCTGGTTGAGAATCGAAGTGGCGAGGGCGCGATGATAACTTTCCTGCGCGGGACCGAGTTCCAGCATGTCCCCCAGGCAGACAAAGCGCTCCTTGTGGCGCGCCAGCTGCTCGAGCGTTGAAAAAGCGGCCTCCATCGAAGCGGGTTGAGCGTTGTAGTAATCGCACAGAACCGTCAGCCCGCCGGGCAGGAAATGGACTTCCGAGCGGCCTTGGGCTCCGGTGAAGCCTCCCAGTCCGCGGCGGCATTCTTCGGCGCTGAGGTTCAGATTTCGGGCGATTGAAAGTGCCCCGAGCAGATTCAAGGCATTGTGGTTGCCGGGGAGGGGAACCGCAAATTCTTCATCACTCCAGCCCAGTCCCGAGCAGTGCAGGAGCTGCTCTTTTTCGGAGTAAACACCGATCAGTTCTCGTCCGCTTTTTTTGTTCGGCAGATCTGGCATGTCTGCGCTCAGACCAAAGCCGATGGGATGATACTGCCGGAGCGATTCGTAAAACGGTGCAAGCCAGGGGTCGTCCAGATTGACGAAGACCTGCCTCCCTTGCTGGGCGATTTCACTCAAAGCGAGTCTCTCTTCATGGGCCACTGTCGGCAGATCGATCAGTTTCTCCAGGTGTTCGGGGCCCACGGCCGTGACGATCGAGGCGGTGGGCTGGACAAGCTCCAAGTGCTGGAGCATGGCGCCCACTTCATCAATACCGACTTCCACGACTGCAACTTCATGCGTGCTGTCGAGTTCAAGTAGCGTCATCGGAATTCCAACAAAGCCGTTCTGACTGCCTTGGGTTTTGAGAACCCTCTGGAATTTCCCCTTCAGAATCGCGCTGAGCAGCTCTTTCGTCGTGGTCTTACCGGCACTTCCGGCAATGCAGAGGACAGGGATCGAAAACTGCTGCCGCCAACTCCGGGCAAGCTTGCGGTAACCGCCGATGGAGCCGCCTTCGGATTCCGGTACTCTGAAGTATTCCACTCCTGGTCGTTCGGGGATCGGGAACTCGCTTCGGCATAAAATCCCCGTCGCTCCGGCTTCGAGGGCTTTGGAAATGAAATCATGCCCGTCATGAATGTCACCGGGAACTGCCACAAAAAGTGAGCCGGGTTGAACTTTACGCGAATCGGAAGTGATATTTCTGAAGGGGGTTCTGTCTTCTCGGGTGGGCAGACCGAGGGCACGGGTGATAAAATGCGATGAGAGTGGCTCAAATATTCTCGTCATTTGGAATCCCTGAGTTGGGGGTTGAGAGCCAGCGGCCGGTCGATTTTTGCGAGCTTTTCGACCGAAGGCAGGAAGATCTGCTGGAGAAAATACCGGGGAATCAGAATGCCAAAGAGGCGGGCACGCCAATGGGCCGTGTGGACCGTCACTTTTCCCTTCAAGCGCGTTCCGCCCGGGCCTTCAGGAGAAAGTTCGATCCGCCATTCAATCTGATCAAAAAGATTTGTGATTTTGATTGCCGTGTTTTTCGTGATTTGCAGCCGCAGGAGCCGCTCGGGAACATATTCAGTCACGATGAAGCCGATGAGGTAATCATCTTTTCCGGAGGGAGGAATCTCGACATAAGGAAAAGTCCGGGGTGGACGGGGTTTCGTCGAGACAGTGATTCGTCCGATCCGTCCCGGTGCAATCGTCTGGTCGGTCATGGGAAGAGGGCGCCCGGTCCCGTCCAGGAGTGCGGCGTCCCAGGTCGCATGTAACCAGTCGGGCCAATTAATGACATTCCGGACCGCGCGATCCAGAGTGGCGGGGGCGGTGGCGGAGACCGCTTCCTGTTGGAGCACGAGAATGCGATCCGGACTGTTCACGACCGAACCCATGAACATCACCAGAGTTCCGAGTATCAGAACGAAGAAACTTCCGTAGAAAACCCTGCGGCTCATATGATGTGAAGCTACCATACTCCTGAAAAAATGGTACGCTGGAGCACATGATTCAGCTGGACGTCCAAATAATCGCGGAAACTGACCGCTGGCTTGTGGCGAACAAACCGGCAGGGTGCCTGACGATTCCGGGGCATCCGAGTTCCCATCCGAGTTCGAATGAGCCCGCCGGTCCGCAAGTTCCGGTCCTTTCTCTTCAGGTTCAAGAGCAGTTTGGGCGGATCTGGGTCGTTCATCGCCTGGATCGGGACACGAGTGGAGTGGTTCTTTTTGCTCGTTCCGCTGAAGCCCACCGACAGGCAAATAGGTGGTTTTCCAGCCATCAGGTTCAGAAGACTTATTCCTGTCTGGCTCAGGGCCGGCCGGCAACTCCTGTTTTCCGAATCAATAACCCGATTCAAGGTGCGCACTGCGTGACCCAAGTCGAAGTGCGGGAACGGTATAGTTTGCAGGGGGACGAGTCGGGATTTCTGGCTTTGGTCAAGCCGCTCACTGGGCGCAGGCATCAGATCAGAATTCACCTGGCTCAAGCTGGATTTCCGCTTTGGGGTGATCTCCGTTACTTGGGACCTTCCAAAATCGTGCTTCCAGCGCAGGACCTCTCGATTCCACGCGTGGCACTTCATGCGGCCCGCCTGGAATTGCCGGCGGAGTATGGCAAAAAATCCGAGATCTTCGAGGCACCCTGGCCGGAAGATTTCCAGACCTGGGTCACTTCGGCCAGGAGAACCCGCGGGTAAAATCATGGTTAAAAAACATCTGGAAACACCGTATGTGGAACTGAAGAGAGCCTGGAGCTGGCGCAAGCAAGCCGGACTCCTGAACGGCAAAGCGCCAGCCGTGAGGGTTTTCTACGGCCCCGGAGAGGGAACCGGAATTCTCGAAAACGTGGCGGTCGACCGGTTTGCTTCTCATTATTGGGTCACCGTCTGGGAAGACATCCAGGGCAATCAGGGACGGGAAGCCGGCGCCCTGGTCGTGGATTTTTTGAAATCAGAGGAAGACGCAGGACTTCAGTCGGTTGTTTTATTGAATCGCCCCGAGAAGGGCGTCCCTGAAGATCCTTACATTCTTCACGGCGCGCCACCCTCGGGCCGCTTTGAAGTGGAAGAGACCGGCCGGTATCTGGTTCAGCTCCTGGGAGCCAAACATCCGGGGCTTTTCCTGGACCATCGGCCTCTTCGCAACTGGCTGGTATCTCATGCTCGCGATTGGACGGTACTCAATACGTTTGCCTACACGGGTAGTCTTTCGGTTGCTGCTGGGATTGGGGGGGCTTCGCACGTGACCACTTTGGATTTGTCCAAACCGTCGGTGGTCTGGGCCGAGCAGAACTGGAAACTCAATGAACTGGCTGCGGATCGGGCCCGGTTCATTGCAGGGGATGTCTTTGAATGGCTTCCAAGACTCAAGCGCGAAGGACGGAAATTTGACTGCGTGATTCTCGATCCGCCCTCTTTTTCCAGAGGAGCGAAAGGGAATTTTTCGACTTCCAAAGACCTCAAGAAACTTCATTTATTGGCTCTCGACGTTCTCGGCGGTGAGGGGATTCTGATTTCCTCCATCAATTCGGCGAATGTGCCCTGGGCTCGTTTCGAAGCTGAAGTCCTTGCGGCCGCAAGAGAGCGAGGCATGAGTTTTGAACTTCTGAAACGAATCGATCTACCCGATACGTTCCCGACCGCCTTCGAAAAACCGGAAGAGCGCTATTTAAAAGGCTGGATTCTCCGGCTGAAAAACCAGAAGCCTTAAAGTTTCATGTCTGGCGCAAGAGGCGCTTCGAAGGTCAGCAGTTCACCCGAAATCGGGTGCTTGAACTGGAGTTCGATGGAATGCAGGGCGGGGCGCCCGAAATCGAGAGTCTTGCCACTCCCGTATTTGGGATCTCCAAGGAGCGGGAAGCCTTCTGCGGCAGCCTGAACCCGGATCTGATGAGAGCGCCCGGTCTCAAGCTTGAATTCCGCAAGAGTCAGGGGTTGTGATTTCCAAACGCCCGATTTCAAGGGCCGGAGGGAAAGAACGGCTTCTTTGGGTTTTTCGGAAGATCTTTCAGAGCCGGACTTCAGTACGCGAACCCGATTGGTTCTGGGATCTTTCAAAAGCAGGTGTTTCCAGGTGGCTGCATCTTTCAGAGTCCCTTCCAGCCAAGCCAGGTATTTGCGGGTGAGAGTTCCCTCCTGAAGCTGCTCTGTGAGCCTTTGCGCCGCTTTGCTGCGTTTGGCCAGGATCATGGCTCCGGAGGTGTTGCGATCCAGGCGATGGATGAGGCCCACGTAATTGCGCCCGAGATAAGCGCGTGCCCAGTCGACGACATTGGGGTCGCCCCGATGCTCGCCCTGGCTCAATAACCCAGCCGGTTTGGAAATCACCAGGACCTGGGTATCTTCAAAAAGAATAGTGACTTCAGGGTTGGACATAGCTCCTCACGCCGCGTTATACTGAAAATCCATGAATGCGGCAACGGAAGGTCGTGTTGAGGGCGAAAAAAATCGGTACGCGCTCAAATCGGCCATAATTTGGAGTTTGGTCATCCTCAGCTACGTCGGTGGCGTCTCTTTGTACAAAAAAGCGCGCTTCGCACGCCTCGCACATGAGGGGCTGGAAACCGTCAGAATCTATCATCCCAAGGTGGAGAACCTCTTTCAGGGCAGCTTCTATTTCTTCTATGATGATCAGTTCGCCCCGGGCATTCAGGAAATTTTGCGTTCGGTTCAGAACAAAAGGCCAGGCAGTAAGATCGAGCGTCTCACTATTTATTCAGGGCAGGACGGGACCGTTCTTTTTGACTCCCAAAAGCCCGAAATAATTGATCCGGGTTTGCAGAAGCAGGTTCAGGGTTTGCTTGGGACTGCTCCCGAATCCGTGAAGGTTCAGGATCCGGTTCTCCTGACCAGCGGCTTTTCCTTGCACATCTTTATGCCGGGCGCGGCAGGGGGCGTTCTTTATTCGCTCGATACGCGCGCTTTGCAGTGGACTGTTTGGGGTGCTTTGCTCTTGGGAGTTCTGCTCATTGCATTGGCCCGCAGGGTGCTTTTTCAGCGCCAACCGGCTTGGATCGGGAAGGTTCGCGAACGGCTTCTGCAGTGGATTGCGCGCTACTGGCGCCTGCAGCTCAAGGTTTTTGCCGGGATCTTCGTCATTAATGCGGTGGCCGCCTCCGTGGTGTTCTTTTCTCTCGTGGCGCTCGAGACGGAGCAGCAGACGGAACGGATTCAAAAAGAATCTGTGCTTTTTACACAGTTTTCGACCGCTGAAGTGATTGCCGATTTCACTCATTTCTTTCATTTTTATTATAAGGAACGGTTCCTGCCCGAAATGCGGCTCATCACCGCAACGAACGAAAACCTTTTGCGCATCCGGATCATCTCTCATCGCAACAGCCGGGTGCTCTTTGACAGCGAGCAGGCTTTGATTTCCGAAGGTGCCAAGCCACCCTCCGGCAAGGAAGCACCCCAAGCCGATTTCTCAGCCGATATTGTGGAGCAGCTCGCGTCACGTGATCTCGTGACCGCGCACCTGAACCGGGACGGAGAGAAGATCCTGGTGGTAATCAACACGTACAAAAATGAAAACCAGGAGCCGCTCTTCTGGGTGGAGTGCCAGTTCACCTACTCGACTTTGCATAAGGCGATTGCGACAATCCGGCGCCAGATCCTGCTGGATTTTATTCCATCGCTCGCCATCGGCCTGCTGCTTGCCTTTCTTTTTGCCCGCGTCCTGATTCACCCGATTCGCAGACTCGTGCAGGCGCTCCAAAGGGTCGCGGCCGGAGACTATGACATTTCGGTGGAGGACCGGCGGACCGACGAAATCGGTGAGCTGGTGCATGCTTTCAACACCATGACTACGGAGTTGAAGAAGAAGAAAGAACTCCGCAAATATCTTTCGGACTCCACTTATCGGCAAATTATGGAAGCTCCCGATAGTCCCGGGGGAATCAAGATCGGGGGCTCACGCGTTTCGGCGACGGTGCTGTTCTGTGACATCCGCAACTTCGTTCGCCATTGTGAAAACCTCGGCGCTGAGGAAATCACGACGATGCTCAATGAGTATTTCTCGGAGATGGTTGAAGTGGTTTACAAGTACGGGGGAGAAGTCGACAAATTCATCGGGGATGCCTTTCTTGCGGTCTTTTATGCTTCAGACGAAGTGAAGACTTTTCGCCCGGCTGAGTCGGGGATGGAGCGTTACCGCGTTCAGACCTCCGCTGCTTCCACGGCCCTGGCGGCCATCTACTGTGGCATGGAAATGCGGGAACGTCTGGCTATTTTTAATCAAAAGCGTAAGTCAATGAATAAAGCCCTGATCGAAATCGGAGTCGGGATCAGTTATGGCGAAATTATTTCCGGGCCAATCGGCTCCAAGGATCGCATGGACTTCACGGTCATTGGCGACGTTGTGAATCTCGCCAGCCGGATTGAAAAGCTTTCGAAACTCGGTAAATACACCAAGATTGTTTTTTCCAATCACATTGAAGAAAAAGTCCGGGGACTGCTGGAGTACCATGAGCTGGCTACGGAGAAGATCCGGGGCAAGGAAGAAGACGTTCATGTTTTTGAACTCATCGGTATCCGCGACATTGAAGTCCTGGTTGCCAATCTTAAGAGTTCAGACCGGGAATTGCGCAAGCGCAGCCTTGATCTGCTCGGACAATCCCGTAATGAGCACGCCCTCGCCCCGGTCCTCAGGACTCTCAAAGATCCGGATGAGGCGATTCAGATTGCCGGGACAGTGGCAGTCAGCAAGCTTGCCAAGCGCGATGATGAGCAGGCCGTCAGCGCGCTCTTTTACATGATTGAGAACAGCGACAGCGAGAAAGTCATTTCAGCCGGGATCGCGACCATCGGAAAAATCTGCGCGAATGACCGGATCTTCGGCCTGGTGCCGTTTCTGGAATCCAAATTGGACAGGGTGGTTGCCAACGCGGTCGAGGCGATCGGGCAGGTCCGCAATCCGCGCGCCACCGACCTCATTCTGCCTCTGCTGAACAGCCGCAATAACCGGGTCAAAGCGAATGCCGCCATGGCGATTTTTGCCTCCGGGCGTCTTGAGGTGATCGATACTTTGAAGCCGATGCTCATGCATTCGGATGTTCTGATGAGAAGCAGCGCCTGTTTCGCGATCGGTGAGTTGACCCAGATCGCCGCGCGCCAGCAGTTTGCCGAAAAATGGCAGCAGGATCCCTCCGGTGTGAAGATGTTTCTGGCTGAAGTTCAGGAATGCGTCCCGATGCTGGTCTCCCTGCTCAAGGATAAAGATGGCATGGTTCGTCGGCAGGCGGTGATTGCGTTGGGGAAGATCAAGGACAAATCGGCAGTCCTGCCAATCATCGAAATGATTGATCCGACGAATGCAGGTTCCAAGGATCTGCTGGAGGATGTCGCGCAAGCCTTGCGCTCCATCGGTTCTCACAGTCTGGTGCGTGAGGTGATCGCGCGCCTATCGTCCAAATAGGATTTACGAGTCGGGAGCTATTACGGCGTGAGCACGCGGATAATGGGAGCCGGCAATGGATAGTTGTCCGAGTCGGGAAACGCCGAAACAGGACATTCGACCGCAGCATCGCTGCGGGTAGCGGTGAAGGTTTCCCCTGAAGCCAGACTCTTTTTGGCGCCTGCCCAGCAGGAGCAGGTATTTCCGCCTGCCGGGTTCGCAGTGCCAGGATTTTTGCAGGTATTGTAGACTTCGAACCACATGCAGTAGGCCGAGGTGAGCTGATTTGTATCGGTGAAAGTATATTTCACAGCCATTTCCCGGAGCGGAAGTATTCCCACATTGTCAATTCCCCAAAACTGGGTGGTGGCGGAGGTCAGGTTTTTTCCCGCAAAGGTGACTTGCAAGGAGCAGGGACCATTGCCGGAAAACGTCGGACAGACAAGATTCAGGCGGGTGGCTATCGGGAAGGCGGCATCCTTGAGAGCATCGCCTATCGCGGGATACGCGAGTACGTCTTTGAAGGTGGCCGGCCCGGTGTAGCTTTGGCCATAGGAGGAGGAACTCGAAAGTGATTTATCAAACAAGGTCTGAGTCGTGGGTGCGGTTATCCTGACCGTGAAGCTATGAGGGTTGACTGTCGTCCCCGCTGGAGTGACGGGATTTGCGCCCTGCCAGTCTTCGAGCAGATAGAGGTCGTAAAATAAGAGATAAGGGCCGCCTGGAACATTTGCCACCATAAGAGTCAGGGTTTCGTCCTGTTTGTAGGGGCCTATGAAACTCGTCAAGCGGGTGGTGTTTGAGGTGCTGATGACTCCGGTTGAACTTGAAAAATCACCAGAACGATCGGCTGCAACCTGGAAATCATCGAAGAAAATATTGTCTTTATAGGCTCCCAAATTACCTGTTGGACCCGACTGAATGGTGAGGGTGCTTCGTACAGAGTTGGTCAGGGCATCAAACGTGGGGTTCGTGAGAGTAGTGAGCCATTTGCTGGCATCATTGCTGGTTCCGGTTTTGGGATAGCGCTCTGCCCAGCGATTGACGTTCATCTTTGGAATTGAATTTCCGCGATTCTGGATTTCAAAGAGTACGGGCACATCGGCTTTGCAGGACACGTTTGGCGAGGAAGCCGGATAGTCGCTGGAATCATAGAGTCCCGGCCACCTGAGCGTTACAAGGGGGGGGCCATAATCAGTCTGGCCGGAATCAGTCGGGGTGGTGCCCACTCCTGTTCCTGATCCAGTTCCGCTCCCTCCCGCGCTGCTGGCGAGGCATTGGCAGGTGCTTGTGTTCAAGGTGGTACCCGTTGCGCAGGTTTTAGAACAGACAAAGCCTGCTAGAATGGATTGAGAAATACATTGGTTCACCAGCTGAGTGAAAGTGTTGGCGACTGTGTGGTCGAGACACGATGTTGGCGTGCTGACTCCCGGGCACCGGGTTGAGAGAATTTCGGAATAACACTCGATGCAGTAAGCACGCTCTGGACGGCTTGAATCGATGTTGGCGCATTGACCTAAGGCTCCGTCGGTACTCGCAGTGCTGCTGATAGACGAGACGGTTCCTATGTTCGAGCCAGTTCTCGAAACGCCAGAAGTTCGATTCGTGGAGGGAAGGCATGCCGATGCACTGGTTACGCAAAGGGCCAAAAGAGCCAGAGCGATCGGATTTTGAGAGAATCTGAAAGTCACATCAACCCCCAACTATAAGTCTAGAGTTATTGACTAATTGGGTCAACTTTAGCTTTAATTCGGGAAGCCTTGAAAATCAATGACATAGGTAGGGCGTTCTTAGCATTTCTGCAGCTTTGGTGACAAATTTGCAAATCCGAAAGCGTTTTAGAGGGAACCATGCGCATTTTAAAAAAACTCGCTGTCTGGGCCTTTTTCTCTGGATCAATTTTCGTGTTTTGTTTCGGAACCCTCGACCTGAGGGGTGGATTAAATCTGTTGCAGATTCATCAAAACAGTGCATTAATGGCAACAGCAAGCGGCAAAAATTTAAGGAGCGAACGTATGAATCATGAAGCGAAAAATTTTGACCATCTGATCGGAAAAGTGAAGGGCCTGTCTGAAAAGCAGCTCAAAGCGCATTTCGGCCTCTATCAAGGGTATGTAAAGAAGGCGAACGAGATCGAACAGAAGCTCGCCACGGCCGATCGCGCGACAGCCAACTACAGCTTCGGCGAAGTTTCTGAACTGATGCGCCGTCTCGCGGTGGCCTTCAATGGTGCCTATCTGCATCAGTACTATTTCGAGAATCTCACGGGTGAAGCCTCTCAGCCTTCGGGAGATTTGAAACAGATGATCGAAAAGAATTTCGGTTCGATGGAAAAGTGGACCGCCGATGTGAAAGCGGGGCTGACCTCGGCACCGGGCTGGGTCCTGCTCGTGCGTTCACGCAGGGATGGCGCGCTTCGCAATATTTTGATCGAAGAACATCATCGTGGTCTTCTGGTTGACCAGGATATTATTCTAGCGATGGATGGCTGGGAGCACGCGTACATGATCGATTACGGCACTGCCAAGCCTGATTATTCCAACACCTTGCTTGCAGCCATTGACTGGAAAGTTGCCGGTCAGCGTCTTGAACAAAGTTTGAAGAGCAAGTAAATCAGATCACGGCATCTACGGGTTTGGTAGTTCGTCAGTCAAGCGGCCTTACGCTCTGATATTTTTGCAGAGCCGAGCGTCTGCTCAAAAAAGAGCTGTGCCTGCGTCGCGATCTGTTCTGTTGCTCCCCCCCGGATCAGCACGAGTTCTCCGTGTCGGAGTGATTTCAGGTAGTCTCTGTACCCTTCGATGACGCGGGCATCGTTTGCTGGACTCAGTAGAAGTGTCTCAGCGGTCACAAGCGAAAGCGCATGGGGTGAAAGATCCAGTGGGCAGCTTCGCACTGCAATTGCCCTGATCTCGTCTCCGAGCTGAGCGCCCGCCCAGAGCGCGGCCGCCGCTCCGGTTTCGTTCCCAAAATAGCCAATCGGCAGCGGGGAAATCCAACTGCTCATCAGGCGGGTCGCAAGAATGATCCGCGCCGCCAGGAATGGAATATCGTGCAGGTTGGAAATCTTCTGCTCTTCTGTAGGCGTGAGGAGCTTGAACCGGAGAGTTGCCCAGCCATGATCATTGAAAACTTTCGCGCAGTACTGATCGGCAGCTTGAGAGTGTTCCGAACTTTCGGTCTGCGCAAATACGATGAGACCGCGGGCTCCGTCCGGGACCCGCAGCACTCCCGGCAGGTGACTGACCCCATCGGAGATATCCACCTCCCTGGAGTCGCCATGACTCTGCTCGAGTAGTGACATGAGCGTCTCTTCCTGGTGCTTCAAAATTCCCGGAGGTGCGCTGGGAATTTTTGGAATTTTCGGAATTATTCGCAGACAGAAGAGGTGATCCACTGATTTTCTCATCTCTTCGGTAGTACTGATCGAAAGCTGCGGGGCCAGCAGGATGATCGAATGCACTCCGCGATTTCGGAGCAACCGAGCGGCTGCTGCCACGGATTCTGCAGAGAGGTTCGCGCCAGCCACAAGCAATCCGGTCCTTCCTTTCACGTCTGCAAGCGGACGCCCTTGGCGAATGCGCTGGACCAGCTCGGCTGCGCGTCGGCTCGCATGAGTGACTTTGCCCTGCATTTCATCCATGTGAATGCCCAGTAGTGCCAGGGTCTGTTGAGCAAAATGCGTTGTCCCATCTTCTGTAACCGAGGCCAGAATGAATTGGGACTGCTGCGCAAGCTGGATGTCCCAGGTCCCTATGAAATCCAAGGGTGACCGCAGCGTTTGAGCCAGCGCTGAACCAAGGGCAGCTGATTCGGGGTGGAGCAGCAGGACCACGGGTTTGACCAGAGGGTAGCGTGCCAGTGCCCGCGCAATCTGCCTGGCGTTTTGCTTTGTGATTTTCTCATGCTGTTTCTGGACGTCTGTAATTGCCTGGTTTTCGGGCATAAGGCCCCCTGGCTGGAAGCAAAGCAAGTCAGGTGCCGGTTTTACTCCGACTCATCAATGCCAGGTAGGGTGATGACACCGCGGTTCTTGTGACCGTTGATCAGGACTTTGATTGGCTTTTCGAAACGATAATGCCGCGTAAAGCGCCGCTGACTCTGGGGTTCCTGCGTTCGGAGCCATTCCCAGTTGATATAGCCGTCTGTTTGCGCATTTATCGTGAAATAACCGATATTGAAGGAGGTCAGATTTTGAAAAAAATGCGAACCCTGGGACGGGGCCACTTCGAAATCCTTGAAACTTGCTTCCACAATCGCCACCGCTCCACTGATCTGGTCCCAGGTGACGGGAATCCCGAGCCAAGGGTCCAGTGTTCCCCAGCGCCCGACACCGATCAGCACATATGGCTTCTTCTGCTTGCGGAGCAAAGCGTTGAAAGCTGCGACTTCTTCGGCGACTTTGCGGCTCTCTGCGCGTTCAAAAAGGGAAACATCAATGACGATCGCATCATGAATATTACGTTGAATACCGTTCCCCAGTACCTGCGTGCTTTGGACGAGAAGATGGTCGCGGTGGTATTGGTCGACATTGAGCTCTTCCATTTCGTAATTCAAGACGAGCGGGCGCATCTGGAGCAGGCCGAATTCGCGAGGGGAGCCCTCCGGTACATTCATGTTTACTGCGAATTCAATTTCCACCGGCGCACCCATGCTCCAGGACCCGAGGTCCAGAATGAAATCCAGAATTTCAGGGAGCGGAAAAACTTCATGTTTGAGAACCGGGGCGAAAGTCACCAGCCGCAGGCCTTCGCGCGAAATTCCGTCATAAACCGCGTTATTGTCATAGGAAAAGGTCGACCCCGTATAGATCAATGAACCGTCTTTTTCAGCCACCTCAAGGGAATACAGGCCGATGAGCGGATCTTCTGCCGGAGTATGGGTCGGGCTAGGGGAATCGCTATGATCAGGCTCGGGGGCGGCCTGCATGTTGAGAGCGAAAAATTCCTGCTGTGCGGATTTCAGCGTCTCCGTGGAAGAGAAAAATTGAAGGATGTGGCGCGGGTACTTCTGGCAAAAGCGCACGCAGGCGCCGCCGTCCACCACCATTTTACCTAAGCCCAGTGCCACCTGGGCGATTCCATCGGAAGCTTTCTGCGGAGCCACCGGATAAAAATTATGCGATTTCGCGACGCCCGAAAAATCCGGATAAAACTTCTGGTTGCGCTCGGAGCCCACGACCTTCTGGATGATCACGGCCATTTTTTCTTCTTCCAGCCGGTAGTCCGTGGCGTGGATGTAATCCTTCGCTTTGCGGTAGAACATCGAAGCGTAGACCTTGCGGACGGCGCTCAAGAGCTCCTGCAGGCGAACCTCCGGGTCCGGGTCATTGTTCGGCAGCATGTACGTTTCGTAAACACCGGCGAAGGGCTGGTACTGGGAATCCTCCAGGAGACTTGAAGAGCGGACAGCCAGTGGCTCCCGGATGATGTCAAGAACTTCAGCCAGTCTGCGGGAGACCTGGGCCGGGAAGAGCCGCGCATTTAAAAAGCGCTCAAGAATTTCGGCATCATCCTCACAGGCAAGCGCGTAGGCGAAAAGCTCATTTTGAGCCAGAAATTGATCGAAAACTTCGGTGCCCAGAACCACTGTCGTCGGAACTGAAATTCTGACCCCCGGGAACTGTTCGGCCAGACGGTATTTGCTCAGAAGGTTGTTTACGAATCCGAGGCCGCGCGCTTTGCCTCCCAGGGAGCCTCCGCCGATTCGGCCAAAGGAATGGTTGGGATCGAAAGATTCTTTCTGGAAGTCCACGATCGTGCCGAGCGTCCGGGTTTTGAGATAGTCCACCAGCGAGTCGGCCAGAAAAAGCCGGAGTTCCTGCGGACCACCGAAGTCTTTGATCTGCTTCGGGCGAAAGGCATGGGCCAGGCTGAATTCCGTGCGGGCCTTCAGCCAGTTTGAAAAGTGATTCCGTTCGGCATGGTACATGATGCTTTCGATCGGTACGGAACGGATCTTTTCTTCAAGAGACTTGAGATTGTCAGCGCGCCCGACGACCTTGCCATCCGGCATGCGGAAGATGAAATCGCCAAAGCCAAAGTTTTTAACGATGAATTCCCGGACTTCATGCAGCAGCCGTGGCGAATCTTTCATGACGAAATCCGCATTGATTGCATGTGCCCGGTCGCGCAGATCGGGGCTGCTGGATTGCAGGAGCGCGGGGATGTCGCGGAAACGTTTTTTCACCGCCTGCACAAAATTGATTCCCGCCTCCGGGTCCCGAATGCCGGCGCGTCGAAAATTGATATCCGAAATCACCCCCAGAATGTTTTGGGAATATTTTTCAAAATAAGCCCAGGCTTCATCATAGGTCGTGCATAGGAGAATCTTCGGACGAGTGCGCATCCTGAGTGAGCGGTGGGTGAGGTTGACGCCTTCACCGATCAGGCGCTGCGACTGCTTGAATATTTCCGTGTAAATGATCGGTAAATAGAGCGAATAAAAACGCACATTGTTTTCGATCAGGATGATCGACTGGACATCGGCGACCTTCGAATCATTTTCAACATTCAGCGCGTCTTCCACACTCTTTATGATCGCCACTAGCAGACGGTAGTCTCCCTGCCAGATGAAGACCCGGTTAAAGACCGAGGCATCATGCCGGGAAACCAGACTCTTGCGTTCGTTGTTGTCATAGGCCAGCAGGATAATCGGCAGCTTATAGCCGGAGCTGCGCAGGGCTTTGGCAAATTTCACCGCGTGCAGGTCCTTGATATGAAGCGTGGTGATTACCAGGTCAAATCGGGTGGTTTTGAGCAGCTCCAGGGCTTCAGTGGCAGTCGCGACATGGGTGACCTCAGGAGTCTGAATGAGATTCATTCCATGGTATTCGCGGCGGATCTGCTCATAGATCAGGCCATCTTCTTCGATCAGGTAGGAATCGTAGGGGCTGGCGACGAGCAGGATCTCCCGGATTCGGTGAGGCATGAGTTTTCGGAATGCCTGCAGGTACTTATCGTTTTGAACCGGTTGAACGGGGCGATTCGGCTTTGAATTCTTGGAAGGTCCCATGGATTCATATTACCGTCTTGATGAGTTTTTCACAGGATTTGCACGAAAAAACTTTATTTATATGGTGCGTCGTATGGTAATTCAAAAGAACATTTAAACGAGTTCAACCAACCGTCAGGCTCACCAATCATCGGTGGGACCTACAGAAGGAATGAGTGAATGTCCAACGAATATGTCCGAAGAATCATTGCAGATGTAAAAGCCAAAAACCCCGCTGAACCGGAATTCCATCAGGCGGTCGAGGAAGTGGCCGATTCACTCGCGCCAGTTTTCGACAAGCACCCGGAATACAAAGAAGCGAAAATCATGGAGCGGATGGTTGAGCCCGAGCGCGTGATCCTGTTCCGCGTACCGTGGATCGACGATCAGGGTAAAGTCCAGGTTAACCGCGGTTATCGCATTGAGATGTCCAGCGCGATCGGTCCCTATAAAGGCGGCCTGCGCTTCCATCCTTCAGTCAATCTCGGCATTCTGAAATTCCTGGCTTTCGAACAGGTGTACAAGAACAGCCTGACCACGCTCCCCATGGGCGGCGGCAAAGGTGGATCGGATTTCGATCCGAAAGGCAAGAGTGACAACGAAGTGATGCGGTTCTGTCAGAGCTTCATGTCGGAACTGTCCCGGCACATTGGAGCCGACACGGACGTTCCCGCCGGTGATATCGGTGTGGGCGGTCGCGAAATCGGATATCTCTTCGGTCAATACAAGCGTCTTCGCAATGAGTTCACGGGCGTTCTGACGGGAAAAGGCCTCAACTGGGGTGGCTCGCTCATCCGACCGGAAGCAACCGGCTTCGGTTGTGTGTACTTCGCGGAAGAAATGCTGAAGACCCGCAAGCAGAGTTTTGATGGCAAATCAGTGGCAATCTCCGGCTTCGGCAACGTAGCCTGGGGCGCGGCATTGAAAGCAACGGAGCTCGGCGCGAAAGTCGTCACAATCTCCGGTCCGGACGGTTTTGTTTATGATAAAGACGGGATCAAAGGCGAAAAGATCAACTACATGTTGAAACTTCGTTCCTCCAACCGTGACATCGTGGAGCCGTATGCGAAGGAATTCAAAGTTCCGTTTTACGCCGGGAAACGCCCCTGGAGCACCAAGGTCGATATCGCCCTTCCTTGCGCCACCCAGAACGAACTGGACGAAAACGATGCGAAGGAACTCGTGGCCAATGGTTGTCAGTGTGTCGCCGAAGGCGCGAACATGCCGACCACTTTGAACGGTTACAAAGTGTTCCGCGAATCCAAGATTCTCTATGCTCCCGGCAAGGCTTCCAATGCCGGCGGTGTGGCAACTTCCGGTTTGGAAATGTCGCAGAACTCCATGCGCATGTCCTGGAGCCGTGAAGAAGTGGATCAGCACCTCCATCGCATTATGACCCGTATTCACGAAAATTGCGTGACCACGGCTGAGCGCTTTGGTGTGCCTGGAAACTACGTCAATGGGGCCAACATCGCAGGCTTCCTGAAGGTTGCCGATGCCATGATGGATCAAGGCGTGGTTTGATCCCAGTTGGACAGCTGTTAAAGATGAAAAGCCCGGCACGCAAGTGCCGGGCTTTTTTTTATTTTTTCATTCGCACTGAAAATACGGAGCCGCCCCCCGGAGCTGCTGTAACCAGAATCTCTGCGCCGTGCGCCCGGGCGATGGTTTGTGCGATCGGCAGCCCAAGACCGAAGCCGCGGGCTGAACTCTGCGTGCTCGGATCGCGATAAAATCTTTCAAAAATCTTGCTGACTTTTTCAGGGGGAATTCCCGGACCCTGATCAGCAATGCTCAAGGTCAGGAAGTCTCCCTGATCATCCAGATCAATTCCGACCATAGATTCCGGCGGCGAATATTTAATCGCGTTCTCGACGAGATTGACGATCATGATGCGAAGCAGCTCCACATCTCCCCGGAATTCGAAACTCGATTCTGCACGCAAGGGCGCCCTCAGATTAGGTTTGATCCGGATTTGTTTCTGCTTTGCGATCGGATCGAGGTGCGACACTGCTTCAAGAGCGATTTCGTCCAGTCGGACCTCTGTATGGGCAATGCAGGCAGAGCCCGCTTCCACGCGGGCCAGAATGAGCAGACTTTCCGCAAGCTGGGTCAGGGAATCGATTTCCTGCGAAGCTGAAGTGAGAAACGCGCGGATCTCCGCCGGAGAGCGTTCTTTGCTCAGCATCAGATCAAGTTCGCCGCGCAGAATCGACAGGGGAGTCTTCAACTGGTGGGAGGCATCGGCAACGAAGCGCTGGTTCGTGGACACGGTGGTTTCAATCCGATCCAGCAGGCGATTGAAAGTGACTGCGAGTTCAGAAATTTCATCAAAAGAAGGCGGGACCGGCACTCGCTCCGAAAGATTCCCAACTTGAATACTTGCCGCCTTTCGGGTCATCAGGTGGACGGGTCTGAGCGCTCTTCGCGAGAGTAGAAATCCGCCAATACTGGCAAAACCCAAAATATGTGGGATAGCGATATACAAAAAACTTCGTATATCCTCTTGCACCCGGTTCAGAAACGTCATCGGGGCGGCCAGCTGAAGGATCATCGGGGGCAGGGAGGGCTTGTTGAGTCGGTAACTCAAAAGCCGGTAGCTTTGACGTTCTTTTTTAGGAACCAGACTTTCAGGCAGTGGCTCGGAAATCGTCCTCAGACTGATCCCGCGTCGAACAGCATCCTCGTAGTCCTGAGGTGAAAGCGGGAGTTGCTCTCCTTGCAGGTTTCCGGATTTGGCAATGACGTGGCCCTGAATGTCCAGAAGCTGCATGTACGAGCGGCGAAGTGAAAATGGGAAAATCTTGTTTTCTTCGAACGCCTCTGATGATTGCGGGATGGATACTTCGCCAAAAAAATTGATGTCCACGGTGGAGCCCACGTCCACTACGTGATTGAATAGGGCAGCGTCGAAGTCCCTCTGCTGGGTATGCGAAAAAAACCGGTAACCGATTGTACTCAGGACAATCAGGGTAGTACCGAAGATGACCAGAAACAGGGTCGTCAGACGGAAGCGGATGCTTCTACTGCGGCCGTGCGCCCAAGCGCTGTACCCATGTTTCAAGCTGACGGTTCTTTCAAGATATAGCCCACGCCAACGACGGTCTGAACCAGCCTTTTGCACCCGTCTGCTTCCATTTTCTTGCGCAGCAGGTTGATGTAAACGTCGATGACATTGCTTTCGGGGTCAAAATGAACATCCCAGACCTCTTTGCTGATGGTCGCGCGGGAGAGCGGGCTTTCGGGGTTCCGCAGGAAATATTCCAGAAGGGCGAATTCTTTGTTGGTCAAAACAATCTCGAGAGAGCCTCGTTTGATTTTCCGGGTGATCAAATCCATTTCGAGATCGGCAAAGCGCAGGGTGGCTTGGGCCTGGGGCGTATGCCTCCGGAGCAAAGCGCGGATACGGGCCAAGAGCTCTTCAAAGGCGAACGGTTTGGTGAGGTAGTCATCGGCTCCGGCATCCAGGCCCTGGACTTTGTCCTGGGTTCCTGAAAGCGCAGTGAGCATGAGAATGGGTCCGCTAAAACCAGCATCTCGCAGATGTCGAGCCGTATCGAGCCCACTTTGGCCGGGGAGCATGACATCCAGGACGATCAGCTTGTAGGCGTTCTCAGCAACCTGAGTTTCGGCTGCAGGTCCGGTTTCGGCGAGGTCAATGCTGTAGCCAGCTTCACTGAGCCCGCGACGGATGAAATCAGCCATTTTCTTTTCGTCTTCAACCACGAGGATGCGCATGGGCTGGAGTTTATGCCGGATTTTTTCAAAAAGCCAAGCTTGAAAAACATGCGGCTAATTAAAGGATTTTAATATTTTATGATATGCTTTCGATTGATGAGAACCGGGTACCGATATCAACGCATGTGTAATTCTGCACTCTTCAGAGTGGCATTGCTTGGCGCTGTGCTTTTCACTGCCCCTTCAGTCGTCGCCGAAGACGACGCATGTGGTCCGGTTGATATGCGCCAGCCGGGCGGATCCATGGAGAATATTTCAGTTCTGGACCAGGACGGGACCGGCCTCTGCTATGCTTATGTCGCAACCCAGATGATCGACGCGTATCGATTTTCAAAGCTTCCCAAGCCATTGCCTGCTGATATCAAGTCCTGGCAATCCTCGCCCGTTGCGACAGCTTTCGAACTCGCAAGCGGGAAATTTTATTATCGGAATATTACAAATCCTTTCAAAGGAGGGGGAATAATTTGCGATGCAGTGAATTACTCGCGTAAAAAAGGAACGTGCACACAGCAGGCACTGAAGGAGAATTCAGATTCGGGATATGCTTATCCTGTAACCTCTTACTGGGAACTGAGCCTTTATCTGGATTTTTATGAACGTTTCCACCGGCTCAGTTCTGAAACCCGGGAACTGGAAAACCGGGATACAGAAAATCCGTTTATCCATGCTGCGGATATTGCAAAAAGGCGCAAAATTCTGGAAGAATTAACCGCGCCTATTTGCAGGAATTTCAAGGCTCAAGGCCTTCTGCCAGAAGGCCTCTCCTCGTCGCTTGATGCGCTTGAAGAGTTTCTGGATAAAAATAATTCGATGGAGTTCCTCCTCAAAACGGGTCTTGCGGCCTGTTCCAAGCCCGAAAATCGCGAATTTTTTGATATTCCGGCATGCACTGAGCGGGCGGTATTTTCCAAAAAAAATGCACTTAAAAGCGTACATCAATGGCTCAACAGCAAGGACCCCCAGCCGATGGGTATTGGAATCTGTTCTCAGTTGTTTCATCAAGGACGGAAATATCGGGGGCGGTGGGGAGCTGCTCTCTCCGACATGTTTGGTGGAACCAACTGTGGAGGGCATGGCGTCTTGATCATTGGTAGACGGAAATTACAAAGGGCCGATGGCAAGTCCACCTGTCAGTTTCTCATCCGCAACTCTTGGGGCACGAGTTGTTATAATTATTCAGGCGATTGGTCCTGTGAAGCAGGCAATATTTGGGTGGACGCGGATAAAGTTGCGGGTTCAATGCTTACGCGTTCAGTAATCGGAGATGCTCCTTGATGAGAACTCGATTGGTCATACTTTCATGCGTGTTTTTCTTATTCGCAATTGTGGTCCAGGCTGTCGAAACGATGAGTTTCCGCATCGGAATGCGTTCGATTCAATTCAGGAACCTTCCCGAGCAAAGGATCCTGATCAGTCAAGACTGCTTCAAGTCCGGTAAGCTGAGTTGTCTTGCCTACTCGGCGGTTTCAAAAGTATCTTTGAAACGATTTGAGGGGGAGTCCTACGGCGGCATGAATCCTGGATCCATCGCCTGTTCCAAAAGCGCCTCAGGTTCAGTCGTGATCGGGATCGATTCGCAAAGGAATGAGCGCTCTTTTTGCGAGTTCAAGGATGGATCATTGATCGATACCGGTACCTTGAATTACTACGCCCGTAAGAACGACTCAGATCGTTGACGGTTAAAACCAGGGTCTCCGGTGTAAGTGATTTGAATTGCAGGCGTATTTCGGCCAATTTGCATTAAATTGTTTTAATGCGAACCGGGTGACGTTGGTATATACGAATTCAGAATATGAAAATTCAAAACCGGCAATTTTGGGTGACCCTGGCTCTCCTGAGCGTGACGCTTTGTACTTCGTCGTGCGCGAAGCTTCAGGATTCGGGAGTTCCTTCAGCGAAGACTGAGGGATCTTCCTTGTTCATGTATCCGCATCAGCAGACCTGGACGGCGGATCATATGGGTTTTGCGCTTAAAGCAGGCGCAGGCAAGCTGACCAGGCCCGGGACTGCTCATTCTGCAATGCCGTCTTCGCTCCGTCAGTGCACCGCCTGCCACGCCGGAACGAGACAGGCTCAAACTCTGAATATTTCTTGCGGCGGAAGCTGCCATGTCGGGAAGTCCAGTGGTCTGCCCCCAATGAAGCCCGTAGCCAAAGTGACCGCGTGCAGTGAGTGCCATGAGCAAGGGACTTCCAATCTCGCTCACTATCCGACTGCAGCGGGAATGTGCAGCAGTTGTCATGAAGTCAGCGCAGAACATATTCCGAATTTCGGCGATGGCGCGGTGACGTCTCGTCCGGAGAGTTGCAATGACTGCCATGACGGAGTGGCTTCACAGGCCCATGTTCACGGGGCTCTCACGAGTGCCCCCGGCTGTATCCAGTGTCATGATCCGCATGATGGCAAAGAACGTTTCCTCCTCAAAGGCAAGCCGGCCGCGCTTTGTACGGGCTGCCACGAGCAGTTGCCGGGCAATCCCGCCACTTTTCACGGTGAAGACAGCGCGGCAGGAAGCTGCATCACCTGTCATCAGCCGCATTCGGCCGATAACGCAAAACTGCTCAAAGCAACCTGCTCCAGTTGTCATTCAGATCTCACAGCCAATCGCTCGCGGGTCCATGAAGCCATGGAAATGGAAAAGGGCTGCATCAATTGCCATAACCCGCATGATGGAAAAGCCAAGCTTTTGAAAGACACGAGTCAGGCTCTTTGCACCAGTTGTCACAATAATGAAATCGCTTCGAATCCCATGCCTGCTGATGCGACCTCGATTCATGGTCCGATCAATAGTCAGGAAAGTTGCTGGAGTTGCCACACGCCTCATGCAGCTGATAATAAGCACCTGCTCAAGCCTGACGTGAGCTGCCTCGATTGCCATGATCGCGACATCAAAGGTGCTGCCCGCAATATCCCAAGTATCAAAAACAAGATCGATACCAGCTCCAGTTCTCATCCGGGGATGGGTCTGGAATGCAATGAATGCCACAAGCCGCACGCCAGCGAGTTTGTCCGGCTCCTCAATGCCAAGTATTCCCTGGGTCCCTATGGTGAGTACATTGAAGGGGATGCCAAGACCAATACCTACGCCCTGTGTTTCAATTGCCATGAAACTTCGATGTTGAAATCCGAAATCACCGGCTCCGGAACGGGGTTCCGCAAAGACATCAAAAACGGAGAACAGATTCAGCGGCGCAATCTTCATGCGGTCCATGTCGCAAATACCGGCGGGACCACAGGGGCTGCTCGCGGCCGCTCCTGTTCCGTTTGCCATGATGTTCATGGCACGACTCAGAATAAGATGATCAAGCCCTCAACCGGGTCCGCCAACTTGAAGTTGATCTTCCAGGCTACTGAAAAAGGCGGAAATTGCACGACCGCCTGTCATGGAATTCAGCCCTACGGTTATGAGAGGATCGACTGAAAGTCTTTGATCGGAAGTTCGGAGAGGATTTCCTGAGCTTTCTGCCGACGAGCCCCGGTGTTTACCGGGTTTTCAATGCCGAGGGGAGTCTCATCTATATCGGCAAGGCCAAGAACCTGCGCCGGCGGCTCGGCCAATATAAGAATGCCAAAAGAGTCCGCAGTCATCGCAAGATGAAGGCGATCATCAAAGAGGCGGATAAAATTGAATGGGAGATCTGCGAAACCGAACTTGAGGCGTTCGTTCTCGAAACGCGGCTGATTCAGGAGCAAAGGCCCAAGTGGAATATTGAAGGTGCGTTTTCGTTTCTTTATCCCTTGATCGGAACGACGCGCCGCGAGTCCCATACTTACTTTTGTTTTACGACTCTTCCGGAAGAATTTCCTGATTTCAGCCTGCATGGTGCCTATCGTTCACGAGGCATGACCAAAGAAGCGTTCTTTGCCTGGATGCGGCTTCTGGGCTACATCGGGCATCCGGTTTCGAAAAGGGAACTCTCCGTCTGGTCGGGCAAGAAATATTCTTATGTCTACGGCTTCAGGCAGCTCCCCGAAAGCTGGAGTGGTTTATGGGACCTTTTTTTAAAAGGGGAGTCCTTTGAGGCGCTCGAGGAACTTTCTTTAAATCTTGTCGAAAATGCAGCGGCACGGGCGCGCGCGGAGTCAATCCAGGAAGACCTCAACTGGCTCAAGCGCTTCTGGCGGCATGAAGCCCAGCGCCTGAAGCGGGCACGTCAGGTTGCATCTTATACGGGCTATCCGGTTCCTCAAAAAGAACGGGACGTTCTTTTCATTGAATATCGGCAGCACTACAGGGGATGAGCAGATCTCGCCTTTACTGGGTCATCTGCGGCTTATTGGACCAGTCGGGCTGATGAACATCGCGAGGATCTTTCGCGGAACCTGCGTTCCCTCCCAGTGATACAGGGCCACCCTCGGTGGGTTGTGGCTGCGGACCGCTGCCATGAGAGGGAAGCATTTTGATCTTACCCGAGCTGATACTGGGCGCTTTTTGAGGAGGACAGGCCCGGTCGATGGCTTTCATCAAAGAATCGAGCTCAGCAAGTTCCTGCTTGAGCAGAGCCTTTTGGGCAGCGGCGATCATGAGTGCGTTTTGCTTTTTGGCGACTTTGTTTTTTTCATCCCAGCTTCCGAGATATTCGTGGTGAATCTTGAATCGCTCGAGTTCTTCGGTGAGAGCGGCATTTTGTTTTTTGGAAGTATCACTCAAAAAGGCCTGGAGTGCCTTGGCTTGGGAGATGGTGATGATCAGCCCCGCTGATTTCCGGTCGATTGAACCTTCGGCTGGGCGGAGTTGTGGGTTGATAACGAGTTTCGCCTGAGCCTTGTTCTTTCTTGCTGTTGAAAACTTGCTGATCACGTTCTGGGCCAGCGATAAATTGACCCCAGCCATGAAAGATTGCGACTTCGCCTTTTCCCGCAACTTGGGGAGCCCTGTTTCGGAGCAATCTGCGCCGAGTGCATTGAAGCTCAGGAGAAGCAAAGGAACTAAGCAGAATAACTTAAGAATTGGTGATTTCATAAGGAGACCCCTTCCTTCAATTAGAGCATGACCTCAGCGGTTCCGCAAACTTGCCTAAATTGACGTGGAGTGTTACGGGTTTGGGACTTATGGCTTGCAAGTGGATTTTCGCCTTAACGCTCTTTTGCGCTTTTTCAACTGAGGCTTTTGCTGCCCTGGAAAGACAGCTTCCACGCCCCCTTGATTCGCGCCTGGGCTCTTCAGAATTCGTTGAAATGGGCAGCCCCGACAATGAGCGCGTTTTACTTCCGGAGCTCAAAGCAGAACCAGTCCAGTCCCGGAGCCGGGATCATTCCGAATGGGATTCGATTATTGATCAGGGCGCGCAGACTCCCATTTTCTTTGGCGTTCGCATCGCGGGTCCGCTGCCTTATCTGAGAAATCCTGTAAGCCGGTTTGCGCCGGCTTCGAATTCAAAACTTTTCACCGCTGCCGCTGCCCTTCATTATCTCGGAGCCGATTTCACGATCGACACGCGCCTGGAGTGGAAAACACTCAAATCATCGAGCGACACGATTACAGAACTCAAGCTCATTGGAAGCGGGGACCCGACCTGGGGCATGGTGGAATTCGGTGAAGACCTCACAACGCGGGTTGATCAGCTTGCAGCAGCGCTTTACGCGCGGGGTGTTCGCAAAATTCAGGGTTCGATCAAAGCTTTGTCGGCAGATCCCAGATGGGATCTGTTGACCTATCCTGAGGGCTGGAGTCCTGCTGATCGCACAGCCTGCTACGGGGCTCTGGGCCAGTCTTTCAATCTCGATATCAACTGCGCCGAGTACATTGTCACTGGCGCGAAGGCGGGGCATTGGGCTGATCCTGCGCTTCAGATTCCGGTTAAATTCAAAATTTCCTCCGGCAGTTCCACTGAGGTTTATGCCAAAGCCTTTGATCTTCCCGGAATTGTTGCGGCTGGTTTTGAGATTCGCGGATCTTTTCATCCCAGCTCTGGACCCGTTTCCCTGATCTTACCGATCCATCACTCGCGAGGTCGGGTTCAAAGGCATTTTGTCGCGGCGCTCGAACGTCTTGGCCTGGAGGTGGAAAAAGAAGTCAATATTGGCCAGAATTTATCGGATATCCAGAGCCTGACTTTTCAGTCGCCGACTCTGAGCGAAATGCTGAAGCCCTTTCTGAAGCTCAGCCTGAATCACATGGGCGATGTTTTCCTGAAAGTTCTCGGTCAGAATTTCGGGGACTCCTCTCAGGGTTTGATCGCGGCAGGACAAGGGGTGCTGCGGCAATACGTGGAGCAGATGGCCGAGGGTCGTTTTGCAAAAGAAGTTGTCCTTTACGACGGTTCCGGCGTGTCACGCTCGAGCAGCACGACGACCGGTGCGCTCATGGCTCTTCTTGACACCTTGCAGGCGCGTGCGGATTTTCCGGTGCTCTGGGAGGCCCTGCCCATTGCCGGCGTGGATGGAACTTTGAAGGACAGGATGAAAGGCACTGCTGCTGCCGGCGTGCTGCGCGCCAAGACCGGGACGCTCAGCGGAGTTTATAATCTCTCCGGATATGTTCCGAGATACAGCAGAAGCGGGATAATTCAAGAGTATGTCCCTTTTGTCATGCTGAGTAGAACGAGCTGGGAATTCAAAGACGAGGCGAGAGCCGCGCAGAATCGCGTCGGTGCTGTCCTGAGTCAGAAGGTGAACCGTGAGTGAGTTTCCGGTTGTTCCAACTTTGGGCTTTGCGGTTCGGAATATCTTCTGTATCGGCCGGAATTATTCGGAGCACGCCAAGGAACTGAATAATCCGGTGCCCGCTCAACCGGTGGTCTTCCTCAAGCCCACCTCGTCTATTTCGTATTCGGGAGAGGAAATCCTTATCCCGACTCAGGTCGGGCGCGTGGATCATGAGCTGGAGCTGGTGCTTGCCATCGGTCGAAATTCGAGGAATGTCACGCGTGAAGCAGCGCTCAGTTGCATCGCAGGCTACGGTTTGGGAATTGATGTGACCGCGCGCGAGCTGCAGGAAAAGGCGAAAGCCAAAGCTCTTCCCTGGACCCTTGCGAAGGGCCTGGATACTTTTGCTTTTCTCGGGGAATTCTTTCCGGCCGAAAAGTGTCCGGATCCCTCGCGTCTGACGTTTCAGCTCACGGTGAATGGAATCCCAAAACAGAGTGGGCGCGCATCAGAAATGATTTTCGATATTCCCGCGCTGATTGTTTTTCTTTCGAGTGTCTTTACTTTGAATGCAGGGGATCTGGTTTTCACCGGCACACCAGCGGGAGTGGGGCCACTTGAGTCTGGTGACTGCCTGGAAGGTGTCTTGGGTCGCGAAGGGGAAGCTCCACTGGTTGGGCTTGTTGCAAACGTTCGGAAGGTCTGAGTTGGTGTCATTTTTCACAGGCTTCCGGTGTCAGTCTGGCTCTTGGTGCTCAAAATTCGTCCATGTAATTGAGGACTTAAAATTTTATTCTACGATAACAGGTACTTGTCGGAACAATTTTCGAAAACTCTTGGCATTACCATTGCTTAAACGCAGCAGGAAATCGGGGGAATCATGCAATTCAGACAAATACTCAGGCGCTTTGATTTGGCTTTTCTGGCCATATTGATCCTTAGCAATTCAAGCTTCGCCGAACCCAAGGCAAGGCCGACTCATATCCCTCCGGGCCATACTCCCACGCCTAGGCCGACTTATGTTCCTGCTCCGACACCCGTCGATACGGGCACAGCGAGACGCTCAGGCTATCAAGAAGGTAATCGGGATGGTGAGCGCGAGGGAAATGTCCGCGGCCCGGTGGAAGGCCGGTCTGAGGGGCGCGAGCAAGGTTACCGCAGCGGCTATGCGAGTTGTGAGCGTGATGAACGCCAGCGCAGTTTTGATCTCGGGTACCGGGAGGGCTTCATGTATGGAGAGCGAGAGGGCGCTTCCAACGGTTCCATGCAAGGGCAGAGGGATGGTGAGATCCGGGGTTCGAACGAAGGGGAGGCCGACGGCATTGCTCGTTCCAGCCGTGATGCACTCGCCGCAGCAACTCCTCCGGGGCGGGCAAAGGGAATAGACGAAGCGAACCATTCGGATGCCTCTGCCCGGGGTCAAGCCGATGGTCTGGTGGAAGGCGATCGTGACGCTTTGGCGCAGGCTCAAGCAGAAGACTATACGCGGGGCCGCGCTGAATACCGCAAAGAGAGATTTGCCGAGGCGGTGCAGTCGCAAGATGAGTATTCCCAAAAGCAGTCGCTCACGGAGCAGGGAATTTTTTCGAATATGTGGAATAAGCTGAAGAATTCGGTCAGCTCCCTGGGAAGAGTTGAAAAACAGGATTACTCGGCAAGTGCTTCGCCCGACCGGCGTTTCTACAGTCCAAACTGCAACTACTCGAATTCGGAGGAACGCTCAGCGTGTCTCTCCGGTTACAACGATGGCTACAGCGCCGGATTTCATTCCAACTACAACCTTCAGTATCGCAACAACTATAACCAGGCGTATCGCTTCGGTGAAGGCGACGGCTGTCGTGCTGCGCGATCAGTTGATTACCGGCTGGATTACCAGAGGGGTTACCAGAGCGGACAATCAGAAGGGTATGCTCGGGCTTACGAGAGTGCTTACAATTCCGCTTTTCGACAGACCTACGACCGCAGCTTCCGGGCTGCGTCTGAGCGGGCGTATCAGCAGAATTATGATAATTTCTACGAACAGCATTATCAGGCAGCCCGGGCCGCCGCTTATCGTGAGCGGGTTGCCGATCTGTACGATGCCGCCTTCTCTGCTGCGCATGATGCCAAATTCCAGGAGATGTACCCGAAATATGCCGTGCAGGAATATCGTCGTGGTCGGGCAGACGAAACCGAGGACTTCCGTCTCCGGCCAGTTCGGCTCCTGGAAGCATCCGTGGTGGAAACGATTCCAAACGGTGTCTTTGAGCCGGGGGAAGTCATCCGGGTGAAAGTCGAACTCAGGAATTTCTCCGACCAGATGATCTCCGCGAAGGACATAAAGGTCAGTCTGGACGCGGATAGTGATGTAGCCGTGATTCCCGTCAAAGACGTGCTTCTTGCCCGCGATCTCAAGCCCAGGAGTCTGACAACGATAACGCAGGTGCTTGAATTTCGTTTAACCGAAAGCCATGTCGGTGAGCGGAGCCGGATTCAGCTGAAGACGTCCTTCCAGAACCGCGCAATCGGAAGCAAGCAGTTTGAGCTGATCGCAAAATACATGCTGGAAGTGACGTTTGCGGAGGCTCCGGTCCTGCACGAGGGGATGGAAGGTGAGCTGAAGGCCAGAATCAGAAATATCTCGGAGGCGCCTACGGCTTCCGCGCTCCGTGTTCAGCTGAGTTCAAGTTCCACGGCGCTTGAGATCACTCAAGACAAAGCCCAGCTTGGGGTTTTAAGTCCGGGCGAAACACAGGAAGTGACCTTTGCGGCAATTGGTCGCGCGAGTGGCACTCCAGAAATTCGTCTGGCCATTGAGGTGAATGAAGCTTCCGGGCGTCGCGTGGGGCTCTTGGACCGGGAACAGCAAATTCCGGTTCTGAACGACTATGCCGTGAGGGCGATAAGCGACTTGAGCGCCCTTCGTTCGGCGGGTGTGTTCCGGGCTGAGTATGAACTGAAGAACGTCAGTTCCCGCAAAGTCATGAAGAGCTTGCAGCTTCACGTGCGGATCAAAGCGGCGGGCACCGAACAGTTTGCGGTACTCGGGCCAAATCCTCAGTATCTGACGCCGCTGCTGAACGGTCAAAGCACCCGGTTTGTGATTCCGGTCTTGGTGAAAGAGCAGAATTCAGGGGGAATTCTGGAGTTCGAAGTTCGAGAGAGTGGACAGACAGTGGTGGTCCATCAGGCGCAATTTTAAAAAGGAAATGAATATGAAGTTATCCAAAACTCTATTTGTCGCAATGATCCTGGGTTCTCTCGGCTTGACTGCCTGCGGGAAAGTTCCGAGCGGGTACAAGGGAACGTTTTCGGATTCGAGTACGGGTGCAACCGTGGTCCTCAAGGGCTCCAAGGCAACGTTCTCCGATGCGAGTGGCCGGAAATTGGAAGTCAAGTCGATTGATTTCACGTATGAAAACCTTCTGCTTGGCCGCAACGGTTTTTTCATTCATGACCATCCATCCGATTTGAATCTTCTGGAGGTGTTCTGGCTGATTCCGAACGCCGCTACCCGGCAGGACGTCGGCGGCCTGATCTGGTTTGAGAGCGAAATCATGTACTCTCTTTTTCAGAAAGAAACTGAAGACAAGTTGAATGCTTTTGACCTTGTTCATTGCCAGGCTGGGACCATTCTGCTGGACCCTGTTCGTAAAAATTTCCAGATCGGCTGCGGTGCAGGCGAGCAAACTCATCATCTGAAGCGGGTCAAATAGCTTAGAGCTGTACGATCAGCAGCAGCACTGAAAGCGTCAGGGTCGCAGGGAGGCAGAAGCAGAGCAGGGTTTTCATCTCAGGCTTCTCCTTTTTGATCCGCATAGGCTGTGAAGAATTTGGCTCCCGCCGATATTTCCGGCGAGAAATCTTCCACGTTGTCAAAGGTTTTGGCAAAGCGTGCTCCCGTCCCGCAATCCAGCTGCGGTGTCTGCACCGTGGGGCGCTCGCGCAGGCGCTCCAGATCGAGTTCCAGCTCCGAGTTTCGGGATTCCAGGCGGGAAAGTTTGATTTCGCTTGTGCGCAGGGAGGCGAGTACCATGTGCTTTTCGCTACGCTCATTGTCGATTTGCTGCTCCAGATCTGAAATTCTCTGTTTGAATTGGTTCGTTTCTGAAGAGGAGCCCGTCATTTGCTGCTTCAACCGTTGATGCTGCTCTGAGAGGCTGCGGTGAGCCTGCGAAATCTCCTGCAGTTGATGAGCGGCAGCCCGCAAGCGCGTCTGCATCTGGACCTGCTGGGACCACTCGGCTCGGTACTGGGCGAGCTCGGTGTTGAGTTCGGCGATCTTTTTCAGAAGCGAAAGTTGATTCACTTCGGAGGACCTGCTTTCAGCAGCAGCATGATCCTGGGTTTTTTGCAGGGCATCGCTGAGGCGTTTGTTTTCCTCACGCAGGGGAGCGAGGTGCCCTTTGAGTTCTTCGTTTTCAATCTGGAGCTGCTTGTGTTTCTGATGATGGTAGGTCTGGGAAGTCCGCTGCAGTTCCTGCTCAAAGCGGATTTTATCTTTTTCCTCAGTTTCCCGAAGTGTGGATTGCCGCAATTCGGTTTGCAGACTGCGAAGGTGATTTTGCAGGGAAGCCACCTGGTTTTCGAGCGCTTTTCGGTCTGCGCGGGCTTGGGCCAAGGCGGCCTGGGCTGTGTTTTCCTGTTCGGACGCTTCGCGGAGCTTGAGCCGTTGCGCTCTGATTTCACTTTGCCGCTGTGCCCGCAGGTTCTCGAGTTCTTCTGAAAGCTTGCCGGCGTAGGCGCGCTCTTTTCTCAAAGCAGTTCCGAGTTCCTGGACGGCTTCAAAAAGATTTTCCTGCTCGACCTGGGGTTCTATTTTGAGGGTGCTGCTACTGGCGGCAGAAAGGGCGGAAGTGGAGGCAATGGAATAATTTTCGAAAATTTCGGGGTTTACGCCCATTCTTCTATTTTAAGGATTCGAAGCGCTTCGTAAATAGGCGAAAATTGCCCGGTAAAAATTGCCGAGAGGTGTTAGGGCGTTCGAGCAAACAACTGCATACTACAGTTGCCATTGTCTTTAATGGCCTCCGCACAGTAACATAGAGTGACAGACATATAGCTAAACAAAGGGGTGCCATATGCGACCGACTCTGAAAAATAATCTATTTTTTATTGCTGCTCTCGCTGTTCTCTGTTTTCCCGCGCTTGCGCTGGCGTGGACAGTGACGGCTGATTTTGACAACACCGGATTCAGCGGATCGGGCTCGTTTTCTGGAAATAACGGATCGTATGTGACGGTTTCGACGGATCGGGCGGCGTATGGAACCAAATCCGCCAAGATGTATATGAGCAAGGGAGATGGCGGAACCTACGGCTCACTGACTCACCCACTGGTAACAACCGGCGCGGAAGTTTGGGCTCGTGCTTACTATTACTTCGCTTCGCCTTGGAGCTGGGGAAATGCAATAAATGCTCCGGACTCGGCAATTAAGGTATTCAGACCCATACATTTCGAGGTTCCTCCGGACCAGTCCTGGTACCTGTCCGTATTCGGTAATTCGTATAACCAGATTATGCTCTCCAACGAAGCCGGGGACGCCCAACCTCGCGCGTCCGTCGGCTTTGATATCGATAAATGGCAATGCATCGATATGTACGTCAAGCTTTCCGCTACGCAAGGAATATTTAGGATTTGGAAAAACGAACAACTCATCGTGGAAGACATCGCATCCCGAACCATGCCGTTCGCAGGGGCAGTCAGTGACGGTATCGCTTACGTCATGTCCAATTGGAATAACGGCACAGCGCAGGCTCAAACGATGTATGTGGATGAAGTCATCATCACCACGGAACGGCCCTCAAAGGTAGACGCGAACAAATATCCGCTGATTGGGTACGTTGGCGCCCCAACCGCTCAGCCCAAACCCAAAGCTCCAACTGGATTGTCGGTCAGGTAAACCGAATCCTCGCGCCGGCTTCATCGCCGTGCTGAAACGAGCGGAGAACCTCGAAGGCTTTCTCGGGGTCAAGTCTTTCCATTGGACTCAGTGCGTCTTGAACGTAAGCTGGAGTTCTGACCCCCGCCAGAACGGTCTGGATTCCGGGGATGGAATGATACAGCCGGAGGACTTTGCGTGAAAGTGTCGAGGTGGATCCGAGCTCGGGACAGAGTTCGAGCAGCTCTTCGGTGAGTCGTTTTTTGACCAATGACTGCTGCGCAACCAGAAAGTCCGGGACCAGCTCAAAGAACTCTTCCGAGCGGAAGCGATATTCATCAATCCAGGGATGATACTCCGGTGATTGGGACAGGACTCCCAAAGCTCGCTCCAGCTGAGGCCGGATCTGAGTGCAAAGCACTCGCTGCCACGATTCCAAAGATGTGAGTTCCGGAAGCTTCTTTCGAAGGAGATGCCCCCAGGACAGACTGCCTGCGGGGACAAACTCCTGCCCCGTGTACGCCGCTTCAAGTTGCATCAGGTCACTTAAGGCCGTTTGAAATTTTTCTCGAAAAATTTCCAGAAAACCTTCAGTGACTTCCCCCCTGCCCGGAGGATCCGTCAAGCGGAGCATCTGCGCATTCGGTTCATTTTGCGGATAGGCATTGAAAGGGCGGTTGGTCAGAACCGCCAGCTTCGCCTGGGCCGCGGTTTCAAAAACGGTCTTCCCCGCGTTGTTGGGCTCCAGAGCCGCGCCGCTTTCGAGGAGATTGAAAGGACATTGGATGACAGCAAAGTGGTGATTGGGAGAAATTTTACTAGCGATTTCGAGCAAAATTTCAAGAGAGGTGAAATCCGACGATGTCTTGGGCTCCGGGAAGGTATTGGATGAAACTCCATAGAATTGAATCCGGCCGCGCGCGACTTCTTCTTCCAGGTGGAGGAAAGCGCGTTTGATTCTCTCATAATATTCCGCGTGAGAACCGCCAGTCTGCAGAAATTGCTCGGGATTATGCAATAAAACAGCGTCAAGCGTCTCAAGCTTCAGACGTGCCAGTGACTGAGTCAGCTGCAAGGAGATGAACTCGGGTGAAAAGCAGTGCCAGCAATCAGGAGCGAATTGAGTCATCTCCGGAATGGGCCTGTCCTGCTCAATTCTCATCCGTGCGAGTTCAAGTTCACTGCCCTGGACGTAGCCCACTTTGCTGATAATGATCAGTTCCTCGCGCTGCAAAGATTTTTCTGAAAACGCGGCGGATAATGTGTCTCCAATCAGCGCCTCGGCTGCGCCTTCGCGATAATTGGGGCTTGTGTCGATGAGATTGCAGCCTGACCGCAGGGCGAGCGTTAATGCCTCCCGGTGTTCAGGTGTCTGTTGATCCACACGATAAGACCCAAAGCCGATGAAAGAAGCGAGCCAGCCGGTGCGACCGAATTTCCGGGGTTCCTGGGCTTGGACTGGAGAGAAGCGCCGGAAATAATTTTCAGTTCCTGAAACACTTGCACCCGTCGGGACTTTGCTCTTTGCGTTCATAAGTGGCCACTTTCAATTTTTTAGGAATATATTCACTAAAATCAGGGAGATAACTACTGTTTTTGATTGATTTACCGCGTTATTGCACTACGGGGTTGCATTTGGAAGCGGTGGGTTGATCGAATCTCCTCAGATTTGCACGGGAATTGACCGATCAAAGAATGACCGGTGCTCTATTTTAGCCGTGCCCGGGTAATATGTAGAAGGGATCAGGTGCCGCATGACAAATATCGGAAGTACTGTCGGCAAAGATATTCAGAACGATACGCAAGACGAGATCGATAAAATTATGAACGAGATTGAGTCTCTGCAGAAGGAGCTCGGAGCAGTCGAGACCACAGCAGAGGCCGTTGTCGCTGGCGAAGCCGCCGGACCCAGGGTCCCGGAAGCGACAGTTGTGGAATCTGCGGAGGCGATCACCGAACCGGCAGTTTCAGAGCCGGAATATTCCGAGCCAGCGGTCACCGAGCCCGAGCCAGTGGTCGCCGAGGCTGTTTCAGAGTCGGTCATCACCGAGGAACCCAAAGTCGTCGAAGTAGACGATATGGCGGAGTTCCGGGGAACCGGCGGAGACGCGGGACTTGAGGAAACTTTGAGCGATCTTGAGCAGATTCCTGCTCAGGGCCCGAGTATTTTAGATGGTGTTGTCAATGAGGAGACCGCCGCAGTCCCGGCACCAGAACAGCCAGCAATGGCTGAAGCAGATCATAAAGGAGCAATCATGGCAGTGCAGGAGACCGACGTGAATTCAGAATCGGGCAGTGTTGAAGCTGGTTTATCCATGACTTTGACCGGCAAAATGACGCTCAAGCTCGCCTACGAATACGAAGGCGAGCAGGTCTCGATCAGTTTTGTGGATCAGGCTTTGATGGTTCAACTTTCGGATGGGACGGAGTTTAAAATTCCGGTACGCCGGCGTCCAGCCCTTCGGCGCGTAGCTTAGGGACTTGCGCCTCAGTGGGAATGCTCCGACTTACGGGTGGGGAGTTCCGTGGACGCATGATCCATTGCCCCCCGCATCTCCGCACGCGGCCGACGCAGGCCCGACTGCGGCAGGCTTTGTTCAATTCATTGCAAACCCTGGTCGTGGATTCCAGGGTTCTGGATCTGTTCAGCGGCTCCGGCACTCTTGGCTTTGAGGCTCTTTCGAGAGGGGCCGCGCAGGTCACCTTTGTGGAGCTTGATCGTACGGCGATCAAACTGGCTGAAAAAAACGCGCTTGAATTAAAGGTTCTGGAACGCGTCCAGTTGGTCAACGAGTCAGTGGAGCGCAGCATTCACAGAATTTCCATGCCTTTTGATCTCGTGCTCGCCGATCCCCCTTATGCGGAAGGCTGGGAGGAAAAGCTCCTGAAAGAGTTGCCCTGGGCTGAGCTTCTGGCCAGGGGAGGGCGGTTTTGCCTTGAATGGGGTAAGCTAAAATCGCAGAACTTCCGCGAAGGCGAGCTTCCGGAGCGTTTTCCATTCCTTGTCAAAGTTCGTGAGAAAACTTATGGTGACAGTGTACTGACTACTTACGAAAGGACTGATGAATGAGTCCACTGAATCCAATGAGTCCGAAGCCCAAGGCGATTTACCCGGGATCGTTTGATCCGATCACGAATGGACATCTGGATATTCTGGATCGCAGTCTTTCGATATTTTCGGAAGTGATGATCGTCGTTGCCGGTACAGGCCATAAAAATCCGCTTTTCACCGTTGAAGAGCGCGTGAAGCTGATTCGGGAGGTCACTGCCGACCGCAAAGGCGTGACCGTTGATCACTGGCCCGGCCTGATCATGGACTACGCTCGTAATCACGGGTATTCGGCGGTGATCCGCGGTCTGAGGGCAGCCAGCGACTTTGAATATGAATTCATGATGGCGAGCATGAACAAGCAACTGAATCCGAAAACGGAGACGCTGTTCATGATGACCGCCCAGAACCTTTATTTCGTCAGTTCCAGCATGATCAAGGAACTCTTCCATTACGGGGGGGATATCTCCGCCTACGTGCCGGAATTGGTGACACAGCGGTTGAAGGAAAAGATCCCGTTGAGACAGATCAAGAAGTAGCCTTGGGCAGAATTTGCCGGGTCCAACTTTTCTATTTCAAAGGAAGTTCTTCCTGATCTGCAGGAAATCATGGAAAATAGAATAGAGGAGGCCATTCAAGGTTGAGTGGCTGAATGCATGGAAGCTCGATTAATTTCACTCATTTTGCTGGCGCTGGTTTGTAGCAGCTGTGATCGTCCGGAATTCAATGGTGCAACTCCTGAGGGCAAGCGCGCCATCATCGAGTTGACAAACCAGCATTTGACTGTGGGAAACTGCGCGGCTGCAATCACCGAAATCGAGGACCTCTATAAATCAGCACACTCCGACAACGAGGTGCGGATGATTGCTGCCTCGGCTTATGCCTGCAAAGCGAATATCAATTTTTTCAAATTGATCGGTGATCTGGTGGGCAACTCTGCCTTCATGGGCGGGCCAGGGTTTTGGTCGCTGATGGCAAAATTATTTCCATCGACATTGGATCCGGATGACCGGGTGGTCGAGGGTTCGCTGCTTGCCACGGATGCTCTTCTCTCCGTTCTGAAACCTGGAGGAGTGATCCTTCCCGGAAATTACATCAATGAGGGGACATATAACCCGGGAGCCGCGATTGCCTCGGATCGCATGGATAGCGCTAACATTTATCTGCTTTTCGTCAACATGGCTACGATCGGATCATTCGAAAACCGTTACGGCGACCCGGATCCCACGACCCACGCCAAGCAGGTGCCGCTCCCCTGGATTGTCGCTGATCATCCCGATATGCCGACCAACGGCTGTGCCTTTGCTTCGTCCATTGTGCAGTTGGCCGATAATCTGGGGGCGGTCGTTGATAACCTTGACGGCAGCATGAAGGAAGGTCTGACAGATCTGAAAACATTCGTCCAGAACCTGATTTATGATGGCTGCAATGCAGTTTGTGTTGCCAAAGATTCGAGTTGTCCGATCTGTCCCATTAAATTGCGGGATCGCAGCCAATGCTCCGGGGTAGCGGATGATATGCCTTCGGAGGTGGCGGCAGCTTTGACAGTCATGGTGAATAACGCCTGGGTGGTGCCAGTGCCATGAGTTTCAAAAATCTGCTCCTGCTCACTCTCTGCGCCTCCGTTCTTCCGGCAACCGGGTTTGCCAAAGAACTCAAGGAGCTTTATCGCGGGGCACGGGCGCAGGCCCTGGGTAATGCCTACGTAGCGGTCTCCGATGATGACGAAGCGATTTTCTACAACCCCGCCGGACTGGCGGGACAGAAGAAGTATTCGATTAATTACATGGCGCTGAACCTGGAGGGTTCCACCGATATCATGTCCATGTTCAGCGAGGGCTCGGCTCTAAGGAACATGAGCGGTGACAGCCTGAATATCATGATGGGGAAAAATATTTTCGGTCATGCGCAATTTGCGCCGAGCCTCACTATGTCGAACTTTGGCGCCGCTATTCTGGTGGATGAGCAGCTCTCGGTTCGCGCGGAGAACAAGGCAATGCCCCAGGTCGTTCTGGGCTATCAGCAGACCAACGGCTTCCAGGTGGGCTGGGGTACGGCGCTGGGAGGAGGTCGCAGGGCAAGCAATGGCGAGTTCAGGGTTGGGTTGGGAGCCAAGCTGATGTGGCGCCGAGGTGGTTATCGTCTGCTTGACCTTGCCCAGCTGATCAGCGTGAGCAGGAACACCTTGCATGAGATCGCTGGCAACTACAAACAGGGCTACGGATTTGATATGGGCTTGCAATATGTTCGCAAGGTCAATTCCAGGCTGGAACTCCGCTGGGGAGGTGCCTGGACCGATATCGGCAGCACCGATTTCGGAGATGGTCCGGACCCGCAGCCCAGCACCATGACCACGGGGGTGGCGGCGGTTTATCGGTTTGCGAATTTTTCGGGTACTTTCAGCTATGATCTCCGCCATCTGAATGAGCCGGTTGACTGGAAGATGAAGAATCATGTCGGGGTGGAGCTTGGGATGCCGATGATCCGGGTCTATGCCGGCTACAATCAGGCATTTCTCACCTACGGCTTAGGTTTCGATGCCTGGCTGATGAAGGTCATGGCCGTGCATTACACCGAAGAGCAGGGGAGTTATGCCACCATGGATCCCGAGAGACGCTACCTTCTTCAGATTGCGCTCAAGGTGGGAATTTAATCTGCTTGCAGCATCGACTGTAAATAGATAAATTTTTAAGAACAAAGGATTTTCTTCAACGGAAGATCATCTGCAACACGTGGGAGGCTTCATGCGCAAAGCGTTCGTCATTGATACCAATGTCCTGCTTTTCGACCCTCAGGCAATTTACAAGTTCGCCAACAACGATGTGATGATCCCGATCGTTGTCATTGAGGAAATCGATCGTTTTAAACGCGACATGAGTGAAAACGGTCGGCATGCCCGTCTGTTCTCCCGTTTGATCGATGATATGCGGAAAGGCGGCGAGCTTTCCAAAGGTGTGAAGCTTCCCGCCGGAGGGCTGCTGACGGTTGAACTCGGCGGGCACGCTCCTCTGCCCGAAGAACTCGCGATGGACAAAGCGGATAACCGCATCTTGGCTTTGGCGATTTCGCTGAAAAAAGACAATCCGAAGCGCCCGGTCATCTTCGTGACCAAAGACACCAACCTTCGTATCAAGGCTGATGCACTGGGCATTACGGCCGAAGATTACGAGCCATCGAGTGTCGAACCCGATCAGCTCTATGCCGGCACGGTGAGCTTGAATGTGGACGCCCATCGAGTGGACGAATTTTATCAGAACAAACGTCTTGCTCTGCTTCCCGAAACCGAAAAGCTCAAGGCCAATCAGTACATTATTCTCAAAGACGCAGTGAACCCGAATCACACGGCGATGGGTCGCTACTCCAAGGAACTCGATTGCATCGTGCCGATCTTCAAGCCCGTTGAGGGCCTTTGGGGGATTTTCCCGAAGAATGCAGAGCAGGCATTTGCGATTGATGCGCTCTTGAACGACGAAATCAAGCTGGTCAGTCTCGTAGGCAAGGCCGGAACGGGTAAAACGTTGCTCGCGATCGCTGCGGGACTCGCGAAGACCGTTGACGAGGGTGTTTACCATCGTCTGCTCGTCTCCCGTCCCATCTTTCCTTTGGGAAAAGATATCGGTTTTTTGCCTGGAGACATTGAAGAAAAGCTGAATCCCTGGATGCAGCCCATTTACGATAATATTGATTTTCTTTTCGGAGCCACCGGTGCCAAAGGGCGACGAGGCGCGGGTAAGGGTTGTCAGGAGCTGATGAATCAGGGACTCTTGCAGATTGAACCGCTGACCTATATCCGCGGACGTTCGATCCCTTCACAATATCTGATCGTTGACGAAGCCCAGAATTTGACTCCACACGAAATCAAGACGATTGTCACGCGTGCCGGCGACAATACGAAGGTCGTTCTGACCGGTGACAGCTTCCAGATCGATAATCCTTACGTTGACTCCGCCAACAACGGATTGGTCTATCTGGTGGATCGATTCAAGGAAGAGGCGATTTCGGCGCATATCACATTGACGCGCGGTGAGCGTTCAAAGCTTTCCGAACTCGCAAGCAATCTGCTTTGATAGCGCTATCCTGTAATGGATTGCTTTTGTTTATGGGCGAGCAGCTCGTGCTCGAGATGTCTCCGGTAGGACCGTGTGAGTTCGTAGAGCTCTGCGGTCTCGGCGCTCTCTTCAAGTGCTTTGAAAAGAAAGCGACCTCTTTTCATCATGGCTAAAGTCAGCTCGCCTTTGGAGGCCCGGTCCTCTTGAAAGCGCACCATCTCTTCGAGGAGCTGGACTTTGTCCATGCCGAGGATCTGTGCCTGATAAGCCAAATCTTCGTTTTCGATTTTTTTCAACTCACGTCCCACATTGATCGAAACCACGTTGTTCATGCGGCCCCCTTGAGCAAGACGAGTGCCAGCTTTTGTGACCTCGTAAGTAGCCGATTTCACACGGGTGAGGCCGTTGTGGCCCTTGCCAAATACTCGAGAAGTGACCAACAATATGACACTCGAGGAAGCGAAGTGTGGCGGGGTATTTAAAGAAGTTGACCGTTCGTGTCAATTTGAATTATAAGGGACCGCTTACGGGAGTGAAGCGTCTATGTTGATATTGAAAAAGTTTACCAAATTCGCACTCATTATTTTTTCAGGTGCTTTCCTCATCTTCGCCCAAACGCCCCAGTGCCAGGCAGACGAGGATTGTCTGGGTTGTCATGACGTACTCAGCAAACCGTTCGTCCACGAAGCCGTCATGATGGGTTGCGGCTCCTGCCATGAGCCTCATGGCGTGAAAACAAGTTTCGCAAAACGACTCAAAGACAAGGGCAATGGTCTCTGCTTTCAGTGTCATGAGGAGAATAAAATCCTTGTGAATGGGGCGGGGCATCCCGTGAGTGGTCATCCGGTTCTCGGTGGGCGCGATATTCTGTACCCAGAAAAGAAGCTGACGTGCGTCTCCTGCCATAATCCGCACAGCTCCAACACGCGTGAACTTTTCCGCTACTCCTATGGGGAGAACACTCCTTATAAAGGGCAACGCTGTGCCGTCTGCCACTACGAAAAGCTGGGTCTCCCCGGCACAATTCCTTCGAGGTCTTTGCCCATTCCAGCCTGGAACGATTGAATGGTTGCGGATGTCCTTCAGATCCTCATTGTTGAGGATATTGCTTCAATGCGGGAGCTGTTGGTGCATACCTTCGAAGGCATGCGCGGTTTTGCGGTTTCAGGAACTGCAGGAAACGGCTGGGAGGCCCGTATAGAATTATCCAGGCGTCGCCCGGATTTGATTCTGCTCGATGAAATCCTTCCGGGTGAATCCGCAGAAGACCTTCTTCAACAGTTTGCTCAGGAAGGAATTCCTGTGATTCTTTTGACCAGCGTTGCGCAGCCGAGCCATGTTCTTCCTGCTTTGGCCAAAGGGCGGGTGCAGAAGCCATCCTGGAACTCAATCGATCAGTATCGGCCTCAGTTGCAGGAGCAGATTCTCAAAATGCTGGGCCGGCACTTACAGTGAATTCCTTGTTGACTGAGAAGTTTTTCATTGTTAATCACGTAGATCACTTAATTAAGGTTTGAAAGGAATCGGTTCAAATGGCTGTTACTATTCGTCTTTCGCGTCAAGGCGCCAAGAAAAATCCACAATATTTGATCATCGCAGTTGATCCCATGAAGAAGCGCGACGGCGCCTACCTGGAAAAGCTCGGTCACTATTATCCGAAAGCAAAGACTGCAAAGGAAAAAATCCAGATCAATATGGATAAATTCAATGCTTGGACTTTGAAGGGCGCCCAGGTCTCACAAACGGTTGGACAATTGGTAAAAACCCTAGCAAAATAAAGACATCGTGCCCTTTGTCATGGCCTTTGGTCGCTTGACCTGAGGACCGACAGAGGAATCGCAGTAGTGGTTCCGTTGCTGTAAAGCGGTATTTAACGCCCAAGCGGGCGTCAGTTCATGCAGAGGAGAACGGCGATGTCAGAAAATGCAGGGAAGCCTTTAAGCGAACTAGCAAAATTGATCGAGTACATGGGCAAGATGCTTGTGGATCTCCCGGATCAGGTTTTTGTGAATGAGATCGTGGGTGAAAACACGACCGTCATCGAAATCAAAGTTGCCAAAGAAGACCTCGGCAAGATCATCGGCAAGCAAGGCCGGACTGCTCGGGCAATTCGTACGGTGCTCAATGGTGCCTCCACCAAGCTCAGAAAACGCACTGTCCTCGAAATCGTTGAATAGCGGGAGCCCGCTATTCCAAGAACCTTTGCTTGGGCTCTATTTTTTAACGCTGTTTCCAGGTGTTTTTGAACCCATTTTCGGCTCGAGCCTGCTTGGCAAGGCTCGCGAAAAGGGGCTTGTTTCATTCGATCTTATTCAGATCCGGGACTTCGCCAAAGACAAGCATCGCACCGTGGACGACACGCCCTATGGTGGCGGTGAAGGTATGTTGATGAAGGTCGATGTGCTGCATGCCGCCTGGAGCGAGGCTCAGGCTTCAATTGCGCAGCAGAGGGGTGATTCCGCAAAGGTACTCACGATCTTTCTTTCGCCTCAGGGACCTCTGTTTAACCAGCCCATGGCGCACGAATTCAAAACTTACACGGATCTGATTTTTGTCTGCGGGCATTACGAAGGCGTGGATGAGCGGTTCATCGAGCTTTGTGTCGACCGGGAGGTTTCGATCGGAGATTATGTCCTGACTGGCGGTGAGCTGCCGGCTATGGTCATGGCCGACACGATTGTCAGGTTGCTTCCGGGCGTAGTCGGAAACGACCGCTCGTTGACAGAAGACAGTCTGGAGCGAGGCTTGCTGAAATATCCGCAATACACGCGGCCTCGTGAGTTCCAGGGCCGCGAAGCCCCGGGAGTGCTGCTCGGGGGGGATCACAAACAAATCGCGGAATGGCGGAGCCAGCAGATGCTTGAGCGCACGCAGCGCAAACGCCCTGACCTTTGGAGGGCATGGAAAGCGAAAGGCGGGAAGTGAATTGTCGGCAAAGTGGAGTCCTGATCGAATTGATCGGATATCTTACTGGGGTGATTGAGTGGGGCTCCGGGGACGTAGTTCAGCTGATCTGCTTCTTGGTTATTGCAAACCTCTAGACGAACCCGCCCGGGAATGCTATTCAATTTAGCCCTGTGTCTTCAATGATTTCCGCACCGGTTTACGTTGTTCTGCTTCATGCGCCGATCGTCAACCGGAAAGGAGAGGTCGTCGTCACGTCGGTCACGAATATGGACATTCATGACATATCGCGATCGGCGAGAACTTACGGAGCGAAGAAGTTTTTCATCGTCACTCCGCTTGAAGACCAGCACGTGCTTGTCGGGAGAATTCTGGACCATTGGCGGACAGAGCGCTCTCTCAAGTATCATCCGGATCGCTTTGAGGCGGTTTCACTGGTCCGGTTGTCTCGCGATTTTGCTGAAGTGAAAGCCGCAATTCGTGCCGAGCACGGTCAGGATCCTGAAGTGGTTCTGACGGATGCAAGGCCACTTCCGAACACCGTCAGTTACGCCGAGTATCGGCAGGAGCTGGCGGAACCCAAAAGACAGGTGGGACTGAAAAGTCGCCCTGTCTGCCTCGTCTTCGGGACAGGCTGGGGCATTTCGGACGTCTTCTATCCCGAGGTACACCGGATCCTGGCTCCGGTGTACGGGCCTGAAGGCGCTGAGGGGTACAACCACCTCTCTGTTCGAGCCGCTGTCGCGATTATTCTCGATCGGCTGTTCGGACAATAACCGGTTCTCCAGAGATCGTGCCCAAGGGTCAAGTCCCAGGGTCAAATTTTTGAAGAATGTCACCGAGTCAGGTATATGAACTATTCAGGCCTACGAAGCGAGCAGGCCTTTTTTTGGAGTAAAAGATGGCAACGACTAAAACAAAATACAGAAGAACTTCCCGCGGTACCCAGTTTGAGCCCAAAGGCCTGGCTGGAAAAGTGGCCGCTGTTGAGAAGTCCGTGATGCGCACGGACCTGGTTCAATTCAAACCAGGCGATACCGTCAAGGTTCACGTGAAGATCAAGGAAGGCGAAAAAGAACGTATTCAGATTTATGAAGGCGTTGTGATCGGCCGCAACAACAAGGGCGCCAACAGATCCTTCACCGTCCGCAAAATTTCCCACGGTGTGGGCGTTGAGCGTATTTTCATGGATTCTTCCCCGAAGATCGCGAAAGTGGAAGTTGCCCAGGTGGGTAAAGTCCGCCGCGCAAAACTCTATTATATCCGTGAGCTCGAAGGCAAGGCCGCACGTATCGAACGTGAAGTCGAAACCGTTGCTTCGGTGCTGGCTTCTGAAAAAGCCAAAGCAAAAGCAGTTGCGGCCAAGAAGTAATCCGCATCTGCTCAAGCTGACAGTTGTTTGGGCTCCTCGGTTTTTATCGGGGGGCCCATTTTCATATCGGGCTCCTTTTTCCTGAAAATGAATTATGTCTAAAAAAGTTTCAACAGCAGCATCCATGCCCAGTCTGGACTGGGAAATCAAAGTCGGATTTCCTCGTGCAGGCGTTGCTGGCGTGGATGAAGTCGGTCGGGGCTGCCTTGCCGGCCCTGTTGTTGCCGCTGCCGTCCTTCTCCCGGAGATTGTGGACGTATCGGTCTGTCCCTGGCTCGAGAAAGTCACCGACAGCAAAATGCTGAGCCCGGAAGATCGCGAGCGCCTGGCACCCCTCATCACGGGCTGGGCTGCTTCAAGCGCCGTGGGTTACGCAACAGTCGAAGAAATCGACCGGATCAATATCTTTCATGCCTCCCATCTCGCCATGCAGCGGGCAATCGAGGGCTTGAAAATCGCCCCGGCCCACGTTCTGGTCGATGGTAAATTCAAGCCGAAATTTTTTCACGGAGAAGCGGTTGCAGGTGCCAGAACCCTCTGTGAATCGACAGCGATCATCAAAGGGGATCTTCTCTGCCTGAGCATTGCCGCGGCTTCCATCGTCGCCAAAGTCTGGCGCGATCAGCGGATGGCGGAGCTGGATACGGCTTATCCCGGGTATGATTTCGGGACTCATAAAGGTTATTCGACACCCGCGCATTCGGCCGCGCTGAAGAAGCTCGGTGCCTGTGAGATTCACCGCAAGAGCTTCGCGCCGGTGGCGGCGACCCTGCAAGACCGATTGTTCTGATTGGCGCGGGCCCTGCATTCGGCGGGTGATGCAGAATCGGGAAGCTCTTTGGAAAAAATCAGAACTGGAGGCGGCAGACTGGTTTTTGAGTCGGAATCGCGCGCTTCTTCTGGCCAGGAACTTCCGGGTAAAGCAGGGGGAACTCGATCTGATTTTCGAAGAAGAGTTGCCCGAGGGGAGCATTGAACTTGTTTTTGCTGAAGTCCGGACGCGGAGTCTGGACGGCTGGGTCAGTGCCCTGGAGAGTGTGACTTACGGCAAACGACTGCGGCTTTCGCGCGCGATCCAGGCTTATCTGCTCCGATATCGCGGGCGAGCCACCAGTCTTAGAATCGATATCCTTGCCCGTGACGGTGAGGAATGGACCCAGGTCAGAAATATTGTGATCTGAATAAGCGCTTATTGATCGAAGCTTTTGCGGGCACGGTCCTGATTATCAAAAAATTCGAAAATCTCCTCTTCATCAAAGGCTTTGATCACTCTTTTGAATTCGTTCTTCACGTTGCAGTACCGGGGTTTGGTGATGGAGCTGGTGTTGAAATCCTTCATCGTCTGCACGAAATTCGATATTCCGCTGGAGCCGACGAAATCAAGTTTTTCGAGGTCAAAAATGATTTTCTTGGGCACGCTGTCGGTCTTCGTGTTGCGCATGAGCTTATTCAGATCGTCGCGAAGGGGGATGGTGGTTTCGAAACTGAGCTTGCCGTCCATCGATACCACGATCGTGTCGCCAATTTTTTTAATCTGAGTTTTCATTTTGAGGCCCTCTGGGAAATTCGTTACAGATTTGCAGCAAATGGGTTCAGCAAGCTTTTCTTCACCGGCTGATTCCTTTATTATCGAGGACGGAATGACGACGATAAAGAGGCAAGATTTGCCGATCGGACTTTGGGTGGTTGCCACGCCGATCGGCAATCTAGGGGATATCAGTGAGCGGGCGCGGGCTGCTTTGGAGCAGGCTGACGCGATCCTTTGCGAGGATACCCGGCGTACAGCCAATCTTTTGGCTGCACTCACGGTGCGCTCGCCTGCGCACGACGCTCCAGCGGGCACCCCGCCCCGGCAGAAATTGGAAAGACTGGATGCGCATGCCTCTCCCGGTCGGATAGGGGCCATTGTCGAGCGGCTCGTAGCGGGGGAGTCGTTCGCGCTCGTCACCGATGCTGGAACTCCGGGAATCAGTGATCCGGGAGCCGTTCTGGTGACTCAGGCGAGAGCAGCCGGTGTGCAGGTCACGCCTGTTCCGGGGCCATCTTCTTTGACGGCCTTCTTGAGTGTCGCGGGTGTGCAGGAGACGGGTTTCACTTTTCGGGGGTTCTTTCCTCGAAGTAAAAATGATCGGATCCGGGAACTCGACTCCATCAGCAAGTGCACTCAGGAATGCTGTATTTCTCGGGTTTTCGTCTGGTTTGAGAGTCCCGAAAGAATTGTGCAGACGATGCAAGCCCTTGCCGGACAGCTGCCGGACTGCCAGGTCGTCGCAGCCAAAGAACTCAGCAAAGTATACGAGCGCTTCTTTGTTGGAAGCGCCACCGAAGCATTCGCCGCGATCAGTGCTGAAGTGGAACGCGAGGGGGCTCGCGGTGAATGGTGTTTTCTGGTCACTCTGGGTGGAGCTGACTCCAAAGTCGGGGTGCAGCAAAAACAAAGTTCAGAATGGGTTAAGGCTTTACATTGTCTTGTGGAAGTCGGGACATCTGCTTCAGATGCGGCCAAACAGGTGAGCCGTCATTTTGATGTCTCTCGGAACGAAGTGTACGAGAGTGCTCTTCGTCTTCTCGGCAAAAAAAAATAAGATAAATCTAAAAAAAAGTGACTCAGGGGCTTGACCCATTTCGGAACCCCCGTACACTTGGAAGTGTGGTTGTGGAAGAATCCAAGGAAGGATTCAGGGAGACTAGATTACTCTCGCGGGCCTCGGTGAGGTTAGGATGACCAAACACTGAGGCTATTTTTTTGACCACAAGGGAAACAGGATGTTTCCCTCTTTCAACAGGGCAGGAGGCCCATGGCACCGAGAAAATCTTCTCGCAACTCCTCTCAAGCTAAGCTCGTTCAAAGTGAGCTGCAAATAACCGAAACTCCAGATAAATCAGCGGGCATAACGGATGTCCTCGGGCGAATTCGCGGGCTGGAATCCGAAATGGCTTCGGTCATTCGTGAGATGCAGGAGAAAGTCCAGCAGCTGGAATATCTCAACGAATTCTCCGCGCTTCTGAACTCAACCCTAGAACCTGCAATCGTGAAAGAGAAGGCGCTGGAGGCCACTTGCAAGCTTCTCCGCTGCGAAACCGCTTCGCTTCTCCTGGTTGATGAAAAAAAAGCAGATCTCTACTGGGAAACCGCGCTGGGCGAAACCGGTCGCAATCTCCAGCAGAACGTCAGACTTCCCATTGATAACCGTTCCATCGCCGGCTACGTCGCGATGACTGGGGAAAGTGTGATCGTCAATGATGCGCAAAATGACCCACGTTCTTTTAAAAATTACAGGGCCGCAAATGATCCCATTCTGGGTGGGGAATTTGTCACGCGTAATATGATTTGCGTGCCGCTTCGTGCGAAAAACAAGACCATCGGAGTTTTGCAGGCGCTCAACAAACACGTCTCGTTGCCCAAGCGGCCCTCCCGTCACGCGTGGCCCGACTTCTACGAAGAAGACAAGAAGCTGGCCGAAACGCTGAGCCATCAGGTGGCCATTGCCATCGAAAATTCCCGGCTTTACACCGATATCAAAAAGAATTTCTTTGAAACCTGCGAGTCCCTGGCCGAGGCGATTGAAAAGAAAGATCGTTACACCGGTGGTCACACCAAGCGGGTCGTCTACTACTCAATGTCGATTGCCGAGCATTTGAACCTCTCCAGCGAGGATATGGAAAAACTCAGGCTTAGCGCCATTCTCCACGACGTGGGGAAGATTGGAATTGAAGATAAAATTCTCAAGAAGGAATCCCAGCTCGATCCCGAAGAGTGGAAGATCATGCAGAGCCATACCAAGTTCGGTTACGAGATCATGCGCCGGGTAGAGGGCCTCAAGGATGTCATCGGGGGAATGCGCTTTCATCATGAGCGCTGGGATGGCAATGGGTACCCGCAACTGCTCAAAGGCGAGGAGATTCCGCTGATCGCAAGGATCATCTCGGTAGCTGATACTTTCGATGCCATGGTCAGCACGCGGCCCTACCGCCAGGGGCTCGCCCCGGAACTTGCTTACGATGAAATTATCCGGTGCAGTGGGGCGCAGTTCGATCCGCTAGTGGTCGAGGCTTTCGTCAAGGCGTTCAAAGATGGCAGGCTCCGAAAGAGTTCCTGAAACTGACGTTCATAAATAATTTGATGCACCATTTCATAATCAAGAACTAAGATTGCTTCAGCTGCGATTGCCTGTTAAGTTCCCGGGTACAAATTATGCCCTGGTTTGATGATCTTAAAACACCGCGTATTCGTACCCAGGTTTCCTCGCAGCGCACCTCCAAGGTCCCGGAAGGCCTTTGGGTCAAGTGCACGCAATGCGGAGAAATACTTCAATCCAAAATTCTCAAAGACAATCTTCAGGTTTGTCCGGAATGTTCCTTACATTTCAGGATGATCGTGACTGATCGCATTTCGGTCCTGACGGACGAAGGTGCTTTTGAAGAATATGCAGAGGATCTCGTTTCAACTGATCCTTTGGAATTTGACGATACAAAGCCCTACAAGGACCGGCTTCGCTCGGCAGCAGGAACCACGGGGCTGCGGGACGCCTGTGTTGTCGGCAAGGCAAAACTCGGCGGCCTGCCTTATCATCTGGGAGTTTTCGAATTCAAATTCATGGGCGGCAGTATGGGGGTGGTCGTTGGCGAGAAGGTGACCCGCCTTTTTGAAAGTGCTCTGCAGGATCGCCTGCCTGCGGTTGTCGTATCGGCTTCAGGGGGGGCTCGCATGCAGGAGGGGATTTTGTCTCTCATGCAGATGGCCAGGACAACGGCGGCAATCAGCCAGCTTCGGGCTGAAGGGATTCCGTATATTTCAATTCTGACCGATCCCACAACCGGTGGAGTCACGGCTTCATTCGCCATGCTCGGTGATGTGATTCTGGCGGAGCCAGGCGCTTTGATCGGATTTGCCGGACCCCGCGTGATTGAGCAGACCATCCGGCAATCCCTGCCTCCGGGATTTCAGCGGAGTGAGTTTCTTCTGAAGCACGGTTTTGTGGATCGGATTGTAGCCCGCAAAGATTTGGCGCAGGAGCTGCGCCGGTTGATGTGGTTTCTGGGGCGACAGACGTGCCGGTTTCCGACAGCCTGATTTTAAGATTACTTCTCGCCTTTGTCTGCGTGACTTGCATTTCGTCCACGGCCGGCGCAGTGGACGAGAAGCCCCTGCATTATTCGGCGGACCGGCAGGTCTGGAACCGGCGTGAAAATAAAATCGAGCTTTTTTCGAATGCCCGGATCAAGCAGCCCGGAGAAATCCTGACTGCTGATTACATGATTCTCGATCTGGCCTCGCGAACGATTGATGCTCGCGGGAATTGTGTTTATATCGCTGCTGACACGGTGATCCGGGGCGAGGAAATGCAGTTCAACCTGGACAGCAGAACCGGCACCATCATCAAGGGCCGGGTCTCCAATGAACGCTTTTCGCTCGCCGGTGAACGCATAAATAAATTGGGGGCGCAGCGGTTCCAGACTCATTGGGGCGAGTACAGCACCTGTCGCGATTGTCCGCAAAGCTGGACGCTTACGGCGGAAGACGTCGATATGCAGATCGATGGCTACGCATTCATGTCTAATGTCACTGCGAAAATAAAAGATGCGCCCTTCGCCTGGGTGCCATATCTGGTTGTTCCGATGAAAACCCGTCGGCAAACAGGTTTTTTGTTTCCGAATATCGGGTCTGCGGACGGTTTGGGAGTAAAGTTCGTTCTGCCGTTCTTTTGGGCGATCAACCGGAGTGCGGACATGACCTTTGGTCTGGGCGATTACAGCCAGAGAGGGCGGCGTCTTGAATGGGAGAGCCGCTATGCACTCTCGGACAGGAGCTTTGGAAGATCCAATTTCTATTATCTGAGGGACCATACGATCAGGCCTGGGGAAACGACTGAAATCCTGCCTCATCGCTGGGCGCTGGATATTGCTCAAACGCAAGAGTTGCCTTTTGGCATTGAGCAGAAGCTCCGAATTATCGAAGTCAGTGACAATCAGTATCCGATTTTTATTGGTGACGTCCCCGGTCGGGGGGAGGCCACGATCTCCTCGGATCTGATTTTCTCCTACGGGTCCTCTGAGATCAGTGGCTATGTTGCGGGCAAGCGTTACCGAAATTTACTAAATACGAATGTCGATCCGGATCCTGACAAGCGTTTGACGGAATTTGATCCCAAAACAGTGCAGCCGCTGCCCAGCGCGGTGGTAACGACCAACGACCAGTTTCTCTTCGGGACGCCGATTGCCGCGGGTATCACCTTAGGTGTGACGAACTTCACCCGAACTTCCGGCGCTTTTGATTATGACGATTCTCACGTTCCGTTTGGCACCAATCCTTTTGCGACCGGTGACGCCGGTCCGGGTATTGTTCCCGGTGTGGACCCGGTGAGAAAAGCCACTCGGGCGTCAGTCACGCCCTCTTTGTACACGACTTTGCGGCCGCTGGATTCGGTTTCGGTGATTCCTTCGTTGAGGTATTATTCGTATTTTTATTCCTTCCACAACACGATTGATAATCTTTACCGGGGGTATCTGCTCTTCCAGACAGATTTAAGCATGCAATTCGAGCGCATCTTTGAGATGTCGGATCCCGAGATCCCGCGCGTGAAGCACCTTATCCGTCCGACCCTGACCTATTCGTATATTCCGTATACTCGTGAAGATCCGAATCATCCATTTCTGCGACAGATCAATTATCGTCCCGCCTACCGATTTGATAATTACGATATTGTTCCGATCACCCGAACCAAGGACAACGTGAATTATTTCGTGCCACTCGGAAATTCTTTGGCCTATGGGTTTACTTCGCAACTCGTGCGCAGAAGAGGCAAACAGGGCGTTGATCCAAGCTATCAGCGATCAATTGAATTGTCGGCGAACCATTCGATCAATTTTCTTGAAAAGCAGGAGCCTCTGTCCAGGTTCAATTCCAATCTGGCCTTTAACTTTGATCACATCAGTTCGGTTACGGAATATACATATACGCCTTACACCAGTTTCCCGCAGACGTTCAATACCTCTGCCACTTATGTCATCGAGCGCGGGATGCGTGAGAAAATTCTGAGTTTTGACCGCAGCTTCAGTGTGGCGTACGGTTATAATCCTCAGGTCAACACTTCCAATGCGACCGGGAGTTTGAGTTACTCGCTTTCTGATTATATTCTGCCGTCCCTTTCACTTTCGTACGATTTCAGAAATCACCAGTTTCAGAACAAATCACTGAACATCAGTTTTCAAAGTCCTTCCCATTGCTGGCGGTTTTCTTTCGGAATAACAGAATATCTGAGTACAGGCTTTGCACGTGCCACGGATTTCTCGTTAAATCTGACGGGAACGGGCTTCGGGGGCTTTACGGATTACGCAACACAAGCGGGCGTTTACAAAGAAGGGGGCTGAATGAGTTCAAATATATCGGTTTCGAGTTATGGCAAAGTTGCATTGCCTCATATCGAGAGGATTCTGCAAGCGAATGAGGCGGTGATGAACCGTCTGGTTGCGCGGATTGTGGAAGATGTCCGGGCGGGGCGCTCCCTGCTTGTCTTCGGCAGTGGTCATTCCTCGATTTTCCCGATGGAGCTTTATCATCGGGCAGGAGGCGCTTCGTTCGTCATTCCCCTGGTCGCGGATTATCTGCTTCCGACTGCCGGACCGCCGGTAGTCCGTCTCTTCGAAAGAACGCCGGGTTCCGCAAATACTTTGCTGGATCGAATTCAACCCAAGACGGGCGAAATGCTTTGGCTTGCCTCTCAGTCCGGGATCAATGGTGCGGGAGTGGATCTCGCGATTGAAGCCAAAAAGCGCGGGTTGTTCACCGTCGCGTTCACCAGTATTGCTCACAGCAGTGCGGTAAAATCGCGTCATCCCTCGGGCAAGAGATTATTTGAGATCTGTGACGAGACGGTGGATCTCGGTGGGCACGTCGGCGATGCGGCCGTGCAACTGACCGAAACGGTGGCCGCTGGACCCCTTTCGACATTGGGGACGGTGATCCTCGGACACTCGATCGTGATTGCGGCTGCCGCGCAGCTTGAAGCCTCGGGAACTCGTTGCGTTTACACGAGTGTCAATACGCCTGAAGGTGAGTCGAGGAACAAGGATCTTGAACGCGTCGCTGCGATTCGCGATATTCTTTTGCGCTGAACTTTCAATCCCGGCAGAAGTTGCCGGGTGGGTGTCAACGTGCTGACTTGAAACCGCCTAAAAGTTTCAAATCAAAAGCTATGGCTGATTGAACTTTGCGCGTGCGTGCTTGCGCGCGTACAATTTCAGTATGCGCATTCTGCTCTCAAATGATGACGGCATACACGCTCCGGGGCTCAAGGCGCTCTACCGTGAGCTGAAGAAGCTGGGAGAAGTCTGGGTGGTGGCTCCGCTTGAGGAGCAAAGTGCCACGGGACATTCTCTGACGATCCACAAACCCCTGCGTATACTTAAAATGGATCAGCCGCGTTGTTTCGGGGTGAGTGGTTCTCCGGCTGATTGTGTTTACCTCGGAATCCGCGAAGTCATGAAGTTGAAACCGGATGTGGTGGTTTCTGGAATTAATCGCGGCGCAAACCTGGGGCAGGATGTCTATTATTCGGGAACCGTCTCGGCTGCTCGCGAGGCAAGCATCTTTGGCTTTCCTTCTTTAGCGGTCAGCTTGGATGTGAGCTTTACACGTTCTCGCACTGAAGAGTTGCTGCACTATGAAACAGCGGCGAAATACGCAATGAAGGTTCTGCGCGCCGGTTATCATTTGCGTGTTCCTCCCTACAGTTTTTTGAATTTGAACGTGCCGGATGTTTCTTTGAGCAAGGTCAAGGGCCTGGAGATGACTCGTCAGGGGTTCCGGTACTACACGGGAAGTATTCTTCGACGCAAAGATCATCGCGGTCGTGATTACTACTGGGTGGGAGGCAAGTACCGGGGTTATCGCGAGGAGGATGGATCAGATTGTGCAGCTGTTGCGGCCGGGTACGCATCATTGACTCCCATGAAACTGGACTCAACAGATCTTGAAGTCTTGCTCTCGCCGCAGAATACGGCGCCGTTCTCTTCGAAGAAAATCAAACGGAGGGTGGCGCTATGAAGTCGAGTGTCAAATTGATTTCGTTGGCGACCGGTTTTGCGCTTTTAGCTGGCTGCTCGACTATCCGCCCTTACAAGAGCGGGCGCGTGGGGTTTCTGGACCGCGATCGACAGTACGCGAGCCGTTCGGCTCGTGAGGTGAAAGAGGAGCCGACTCTCACGGCTCGTGCGATTGATGAACCGGAGTTGACGAAGGCGGACTTCAAGGGCTTGCAGTTCAAATGGCCGCTGAACAGTGTGAGTGTGACGTCGCCTTATGGAAAACGTGGCTCGGATTTTCATGAGGGAATCGATCTGCGGGCGCCGACAGGAACCCCGATTCATGCAGTCGAGGCCGGTACGGTGCTTTATGCGGACAAGCGGGTGAGTGGTTACGGTAAAATGGTGGTTCTCCGGCATTCTAACGGATTCGCGACGATCTATGCACACAGCTCCAAATTGCTGGTCCGGCGCGGACAGAAGGTGAAAAAGGGGCAGAAGATCGCGCTCGCCGGAAGCACGGGGCGATCGAGCGGTCCTCATCTGCATTTTGAAGTACGCAAAGGGGTGACGCCACTGGACCCGAGTCGGGTGATCCAGCTCGGAACGGCCTATGCCGCCGCCGATAAAGCGACCCAGCCGCGTATGAAAAAGACGGTGGCGACTCGTACGAGGACTAAAAAACGGGTGAGCAAGAGAGAAAAACCAACAAACAGAAAGCTGGCCTCTGTGCGTTCGCATTCGTCGACCCGGTTGCGTTGAAATTTGCTTTTTGGACCGGGTTGAAATACTACAAGAGATCTGGGGTCCCATAGTTAAATGGATATAACGGAGCTTTCCTAAAGCTTTGTTCCAAGTTCGATTCTTGGTGGGACCACCATATACCCCTCCAAAGACACACAAAAACAAGCCAAAAACCCGAGCAATTTAGCAAATTCCTGCCAATTTATTAGGGAATTCCGCTCTATTCAAAATACCGGGAAATGTCGCACATTTTTGATTGATACCGGTCTGCGATTCGGTCGGGGTTCGGACGAACTCGGGCGGGCGCTATGAGATACACCAAGCGCTTTTGCATTGAGTGCAAGAAGGAATTTACAGTCCGAACCGTCTACACAAAGAGGCCGGGCAGGGGAATATTCTGCTCCAGATCTTGCCATGCTGTGGTTAAAAACCGGGCGCGAAAGGGTAGGCCGATTAACCGTAACATTTCTGGCGAGAACAACCCCAACTGGAAGGGCGGAGTCTCAACAGATAACTACCGCTACACCAGGCGTTTCGTCACAAGGAACCCGGAGAAGGTTCTGGCCCATAGACTTGTCCGTAGGGCTGTCCTGTCTGGTGGGCTAAGAAAGCTACCCTGTGAAAAGTGCGGAGCCATCGAGCGCATTCACGCGCATCACGAAGATTATTCAAAACCGCTTGAGGTTGTTTGGCTTTGCCAGATTTGTCACATCAAGCACCACGCACAAGCAGAGAAATCAATATGACGGAAATTTTCAAAGACGGAAAACTAGTATCGGAAGTTTAACGCCCTCCGGGGCACAGTCAACAGCGGCGGGGCCGCGCAGTAGGGGGATGGGATGAGCAGCGTAAGGGTTGAAGACGAAGCAAGGAAAGATCCGCGCTTTGTTCTATTAGGGAAAAGATTGGGCACGTCCAGGCAGGATGCTCTTGGTAGAATGATCGACATTTGGGCGTACTGCACAGAGAAGCAAACTAGATTCTTGAGTGCTTTAGTTATCGACACACTTGCAGAGATAGAAAATTTTGCAAAATACTTGATCGATCCAGAAATTTCTCTGGCTGAAACGGGTCAAGATAGTGGACTGATTCGCATCAAGGGCACTAAGGGACGCATCGAATGGTTGTCAAAGCTGCGAAAGAATTCACGAAAAGGCGGGCTTGCGAGACAGGCCAAAGCGAAGCCAAAAGGAAGCCAAAGCGAAGCCAAAACGAAGCCAGAGGTCAGCCCTCTTTCTCTTGCTCCTGTTCCTGTTCTTGCTCCTTCTCCTGTTCCCGTTCTTACTAAAATAAATACAGAAGAAAAGAATAGTTCCTGCGTCGCAAGCGACTTGGAACTTTTTGTCGAAACTGGAGTTGTCGCAACCAAACCAAAGAAATCAAAACCAGCCAAAGACCCAGAACAGTCGGCGAGGGTAACGGCAATCATCGAGGTTTACTGCGAAACGTTCAAAGCTAGGTACCAAACGTATCCAATCATGCAGGGACCTAATGCGGGCACCGCCAAAAGTTTGGCCAAAACGAGCCTTGGCTTAGATCACATTCTTGACCTGATCCGGGAATACCTCCGAATGAATGATTCATGGTTTTTGACGAACAAGCACTGCCTCCCGGTGCTGATTAACAAACTAAATCAAGTAGAAGTCAGCCTGAAGACGGGCAAGGCGCTTACGCAGGGCGAGATCCGGCAAATCGACCGCAAGCAAACCAACCTGAACGCATTTGCGGGCCTGATCGCCGAAGCAGAAGCGAAGGAGCAAGCAAATGGCTAGTAGCATACTGATTAAAACCATAGCGGTCACTGCTCAAATTTACGGCAAGGAGTTTGATCAAGACGCGGCAAGGATGTTGGCTGGTGATTTGTCAGACTACCCAGAGGAAAAAGTACTCGCTGCCCTGTCCCGTTGCCGAAGGGAATTGAGAACCTTCCCAACCCTCGCCGAGATCATTGCCAGAATTGACGACGGCCGCCCCGGGCCAGAGGAAGCGTGGGCGATGATACCGAAAGACGAATATAGCTCAGTCGTTTGGAATGAGGAAATGCAGGGTGCGTTCAACGTGGTCCGGTTCATGATCGATGAAGATCCGGTAGCCGCAAGGATGGCGTTCAAAGAAACCTATTCCCGCCTCGTTGCCGATGCTCGAGCAGTTAAAAAGCCAGTTAACTGGTCGCCTAGCCTTGGATTTGAAAAGCAAGGCAGAGTTGCCGCGCTGTTGGATGCGGTAGCCAAAAACAGAATATCAATCGAGTTCGCAAAACAGCAGGTTCCAGAACTTGAACACCAAAGCAGTGGATCGGGTGGGCTCAAGCGGTTGGGATTTGGCAAACTGATGAAACAGTTACCGATGCCGGAGATCACAGAATGAATAACTATAAATGCTACTGCACGGTTTGTAATCGAGGCCATGTATACGCAATGACTCCTGAAGAATTTAAGTCGCTAATTACCTGCTGTAAGCATCCGCTTGATGGAATGGGAAGATTAATTCTCGCGTGCGATGAGTGCTCTCCGCTGAAATACTCGGTGAAGCAATGAGCCTCAAATGCGAACTATGCGGAGATACCTTTCTCGTTCAACGCCATCACAAATATTCACAGACGAAATGGGCAAGGAAACTTTACGGCGCTCTGATTGACGACCCTAGAAATATCACAATGGTATGCGGCCACTGTCATACCGGACATGCAAGCCCGAATCTTGAACACTGGAACGAGCTGCAATTTACAGCCGCGCTCGAGATCGAACCGCGCTCGAAACTTTGGAGGGCGCGAAAGTGACACCTGAAAGACGCATTCAAAAAGCGATCATGGCTTACCTGTGGGCTGTTGGGATTTTCTCTTGGACCAACGCAAGCACCGGGACGTTTGACCCGACTCGCAAGGTGTTCAGATCCAACAAGGACAAATACAAGATCAAGGGCACGTCTGACATTCTTGGAATCCTCCCAGACGGAAGGCTGCTTGCGATTGAAGTGAAGTCGGAAACCGGAAGGCTGACACCGGAGCAAAAAGAATTCATAGGGTCGATCAACCGGCGCGGTGGGTTGGCGTTCATGGCGAGGTCCGTGGACGACGCAAAGGCGTCTCTCGCACCTTGGGTCAAAAACGTGACGCCGAATCAACCTAGTCAATCCTCGCAAGTCCTAGAGGGTGTTTAGGTATGAACCTCTATTTATTCTATAGCGTTAGTGTACTAATTCAGTCAAGAAAGGTGGGGTTATGGGTATGAGAGCAGGGAGAATGATCTGCATGGATTGCGGAAAATTTAGTTCAGAACACAGGACCGGCAAGTGCCCGGAGTGCAGGACCAGGCGGTGCGCGATTTGTGACGTTCAGTTCATTTATCAGAGGGTGGACCAAACCCGCTGCGGTCCCCACCGTGGGATCGTGGACAAGGAAGCGTACCTGACCCGCAAGAACAACGCGGTGACACATTACCGGGACATTCGTTACCCAAGGAGCATGACGTGACCACCGAGACACCAACGTTTTTAGACTTGGTTCGCAAAGATCTTCGCTTTGAGGCGAACGATTCAGAGATCCAGCAACTAGAGGCAGATCCAGACAACTGGCGCAGCATTCTTGTTCACGAGATTAAGAACCTCGACGACGTAATAATGGATCTTCGGCAGCAGTGCTGGCCGCTGGGCAAGGAAGGGAAAAAGAAGTTTCAAATTGAACGCGCTCCGCTTGCGGTTCGCAAGACAATGATTCAAAAGAAACTCCCAGAAATTAACCTATTAATCAAAGAGCGAAACATCAAGCGCTCGCAAGAACGCGCAAAAGAGTTGGGAATTAAGGCCACAGAGAGAATTGATTACGGCGTTGAGCTGATGGAAATCAAGAAGATGCTTAAAGAAATTAAGTCGCTACTCACAAAGAAAAGAAAGAAGGCCAAAAAATGACCCACCTAACCTACCTCTCCATCGGGGTTTACTTCGGAATTTTCTTGGGCGTGTTTCTGGCGGTGAGCGCGGGATGGAATTTTAGATTTTAACCAACGGAGATAATTATGGGAATAAAAATGAAAAAAATGATGACCGTTCCGAAGACCATTGAGGGGCTTCGTGATGCAATTTTCGACGAAATAAACCAACTACGATCAGGTAAGGGAAATCTTCAGCAGGCGCGGGCCGTGGCTCAGTTGTCGGCTCAAGCGATTGATTCAATGCGCGTACAAATCCAATACGGAAGAATGGTAATGCAGGCCAAAAATGAAAAGCCCCTACAACTTGGTTCTGACCAGACGTAAGCATCCACCGCTCAGGTTCATGTGTTGGACCTGTCGGCGCAAGATGAGTCTAAGGGAAGCAAAGAGATCTTATCGAAGCCCGATGTCCCGATTTCTAGGACAACTGTGCTGTGAATATTGTCAGGGCAGTTCCTATTACTCTAGGGCATGTAGCTTCCCGCTAGAAACAAACGGCAAGGGTCGGTCTAGAAAACACGCCCACGACTATATGCTTGATGAGCAGATGTGGACCATATGGCTTGATCGGCTAAAGGATTGGCTGCGGAGAGAAATACGGATAGCCGGAAAAGTGGATTTGTCGCGCTATCAGAAAACCAAATAACCAAGCCCCCACGGGCAGAAAGAGAGAAGTACAATGGCTTCATATACAAACGTTTACATTAACGACGGAACCTCACGGGAAGAGCGGCTGCAAGACGAGGTTCATCAACTGAGGTTCGAGAAAGAAGTTTTACAGGACAAGCTTGAGAGAGTGAGAAAGGAAATTGCAAACATTCCCGCAGCAGTCAGAGAGTGGGGCTGGGTGGAGATTTCAGACGACACCGGAAAAATTAAACTCATTGCCGCTATTGAAGTGAAGTAACCCCCGCAGAAGGATTTTATGAAAGCAAAAATGGGCGAACCAAAAGAGATTGATGACGGTCGTAAGGATTGCTGCATTAGCGTGAACGGAGTGAAAACTTTCATTTTCACCGAGGAAGGAATGAAGGCCCTTGGTATTTCGTATGATGACGGGAAGGTATTGGTAGCGGCGATTACTCAAATGCTCGTGAATCAGATTAGTCAGGCAGGTGCCAGATGACCCCCGCGAAGGAAGAGATGGAGAAGAAAGCTCACGATATTGCCACCCGGATGGACGCACTTTATGACGAATGCGTCGGGGTGGTTATTGAG